>JAFQSP010000015.1 GCA_017409475.1 Clostridia bacterium | reverse complement strand
CGTTCATTTTTCATAGATAAATCCTCCGATTGTGTTTGGTTCGACTGGCAGGTCGTTCCCATTTTATCACAATCGGAGGATTTTTTCATCGGTAAACCTCTTTTGAACCACGCGACTATCGCGTGGTTTTCGTTATACAAAAAGGTCAGCAACAATCGACTGTTTAGATTGTTGCTGACTTAATTTTTTGAAAAAGATGACTTTTATCTTTTTTATTACAAAGAATTTTTTAAAAATATAAGGTAAAAATTAATTAAAAATATTGAAATGACCTTTCTTGTATGATATAATGACACAGTTAAAAATCCAATTATAAAGGAACTGAAACGAAATGGAAAACAGCAACAGAAGAGTTGGTACCGTTTCACGCGGTATCCGCTGCCCCATTATCCGCGAAGGTGACAACCTCGCAAAAATCGTTGCAGACAGCGTTATCGAGGCTGCCGAATACGAAGGATTTGAGCTTCGCGACCGCGACGTTATTTCGGTAACCGAATCAATCGTTGCACGTGCTCAGGGCAACTACGCCTCGGTAAACGATATTGCAACCGACGTTAAAAATAAGCTCGGCGGCGAAACAATCGGCGTCATTTTCCCCATTCTTTCGCGTAACCGCTTCGCAATCTGCCTTCGCGGTATCGCCATGGCTGCTAAAAAGATTGTTCTTATGCTTTCTTACCCCTCCGACGAGGTTGGAAACGAGCTTGTAAGCCTCGATAAACTCGACGAAGCAGGGGTAAATCCCTATTCTGACGTGTTGACCCTCGCTCGTTACCGCGAGCTTTTCGGTAAAAATGCTCACGAGTTCACCGGCGTCGATTACGTTGAATATTACGGAAATCTCGTTCGCGAATGCGGCGCCGAGGTTGAAATCATTTTCGCAAACCAGCCGAAAGCTATCCTCGAATACACCGACACAGTCCTCACCTGCGACATTCATACACGAGCTCGTACAAAGCGCATCTTAAAGGCCGCCGGAGCAAAAACAGTTTGCGGACTTGACGATATTCTCAACGCTTCGGTTAACGGAAGCGGATATAACGAAAATTACGGACTTCTCGGCTCGAATAAATCGACCGAAGAAAGCATTAAACTCTTTCCGCATAACTGTCAGCCATTTGTTCTCGACGTACAAAAGCGCGTTACGGACGCAACCGGTAAGCACGTTGAGGTTATGGTTTACGGCGACGGTGCCTTCAAGGACCCGAAGGGTAAGATTTGGGAGCTTGCCGACCCGGTTGTTTCTCCTGCATTCACCGACGGACTTGTTGGAACACCTAACGAGCTTAAGCTTAAATATTTGGCCGACAACGATTACAAGGATTTATCGGGCGAAGAGCTTAAACAGGCCATTTCCGAAAGCATAAAGGCAAAGGGTGACAACCTTGTAGGAAACATGGCTTCCCAGGGAACAACTCCTCGTCAGCTCACCGACCTTATCGGCTCGCTCTGCGACCTTACAAGCGGTTCGGGAGACAAGGGTACACCCGTCGTTCTTGTTCAAGGCTATTTTGACAACTATACAACCTGATAAGGTAATAATATGATAAAAAAAACCGACCTCGAAAAAGGTCGGTTTTTATTTTTACTTTGTCATTTTTTCCTGTTTTACCTTATGGTCAATTATGTGGCGTGATGCCAATTCCTTATGAACGTCCTCGACGGTGATACCCATTTGAACCATCAGCACCATTGCGTGATAGGCAAGATCGGCAAGCTCATAAACGGTTTCATTTCTATCATCCGCCTTTGCGGCGATGATGACCTCGGTCGATTCCTCTCCGACCTTTTTAAGAATTTTGTCAATTCCCTTTTCGAAAAGATAGGTGGTGTATGAGCCCTCCGGCTTGTCTTTTTTTCGTCCGACCAGCATATCGTAAAGTCCCTGAAGCGAAAATTCCTGCTTTTCTTCACTCTGCCATACGGGATTTTCGAAACAAGAATCGGTGCCTAAGTGACAAGCGGGGCCGTCCTTTTCGACGACAACGACCAGAGCGTCCTTGTCGCAATCGGCAGTTATGCTGACAATATGCTGATAGTTTCCGCTTGTGTCCCCTTTGAGCCAAAGTTCCTGCCTCGAACGGCTCCAGAAGCAAGTAAGCCCCTTTTCCATCGAAATTTCGAGACTTTCTTTATTCATATATGCAACGGTCAGCACCTTTTTTGTAATCGAATCGACAACTACGGCAGGAATAAGTCCGTTTGCATCAAATTTCAGTTCATCAATATTTATCATCATTATAACCTCACAATAATATCATTATTTCGAAGCTCGGCTTTGAGCTTATTTATCTCAATTTCGCCAAAGTGGAATACCGATGCGGCAAGTCCCGCATCAATATTGGGAATTTCCTTGAAAAGCTCAATAAAATGTTCCACGCTGCCTGCGCCGCCCGATGCAATTACGGGCACATTTACCGCGTCGCAAACGATTTTAAGAAGCTCAATGTCAAAGCCGTTTTTTACTCCGTCGGTGTCAATTGAATTGACAACGACCTCGCCTGCACCACGCTTTACGCCGTCCTTTATCCACTCGATTGCGTCCAGTCCGGTGTCCTCGCGGCCACCCTTTGCAAACACGTGAAATTCGCCGTCAACACGCTTTATGTCCACCGACAAAACAACACACTGGTTACCGTATTTTTGAGCCGCCTCACCAATAAGGTCGGGGTTTTTTATTGCTCCCGAATTTACGCTCACCTTGTCTGCGCCACATTTTAAAACGCGGTCAAAATCGTCCACCGTGTTTATTCCGCCGCCAACAGTGAGGGGAATAAATATTTCTGACGCTACCTCTTTAAGTATATCGGTGAAGAGCTTTCTTTCCTCAAATGAAGCAGTGATATCATAAAAAACAAGCTCATCTGCTCCGCAATCGGAATAAAGTCGCGCAAGCTCAACCGGCGATGATACGTCGCTGAGTCCCTTAAAATTGGTACCCTTTACTACCCTGCCGTTTTTTATATCAAGGCAAGGAATTATTCTCTTTGTAATCACCGTGTCACCTCCAAAGCGTCCTTTAAATCAATTGCGCCAATGTAATATGCCTTTCCAATGATTGCACCGTAAAGGTTCATTTCATTAAGCTTTTTCACATCATCGAGGGTCGAAACGCCACCCGATGCAGTTATATTCATCGAATATTTTTCTGAAAGGCGGCTGTAAAGCTCGAGGTTGGTGCCCCTCATGGCGCCGTCCTTTGAAATATCGGTACAAATTATATATTTAACCCCGATTTTTTCCATCTCTTGCAGAAAATCGTCGAGGGTGAGAGCCGAGCTTTCGAGCCAGCCCTTTATCGCGATATAGCCATCCTTTACGTCGGCACCAACGGCAATTTTGTCACCGTGTTTTTTAACCGCCTCGGTCAAAAATTCGCGGTCGTTTACGGCGGCTGTGCCGAGAATTACACGGGAAACTCCCGACGAAAGATAGGCGTCGACGGTATCCATATCTCTTATACCGCCGCCAATTTCGATAAAAAGGTCGGTTTCGGCGGCAATCTGACGTACAACCGATATATTCGGTGTTGTGCCGTCCTTTGCCCCTTCTAAATCGACAACGTGAATATGAGTTGCTCCGGCATTCACAAAATCCTGTGCGATTTCGATAGGATTTTCGGAATAAACGGTCATATTCTCGTAATCGCCTTTAAAAAGACGGACCGCCTTTTTTTCATATAAATCTATTGCAGGGAAAATAAGCATCTAAACTTTACTCCGTTTCACAAAAAGCTTTTAAAATATTCAGTCCTACGCTACCGCTTTTCTCGGGATGGAATTGACAACCGTAAACATTTTCCTTTTGAACTGCGGCGGTGATTTCGGCTCCGTATTCGGAAGTAGCAACTACGCTATCGTCGCATTCGTCAGCGTAAAAGGAATGAACGAAATAAACGAAATCGCCGTCATTTATGTAGCGGAAAATTTCGCTATCCCGCTTGAAATTAAGCGCATTCCAGCCGATATGCGGAATTTTAAGATTAGCGTGAATTCTATTCTCCATCGGGACTACCTTTCCTTTGAGAAGACCGAGCCCGTCATGCTCACCGTATTCGTAGCTTTTTTCGAACAAAAGCTGCATTCCGAGGCAAATTCCCATTATCTTTTTTCCCTTTTTTGCCTCGTCAATGATAACCTCATCAAGTCCGCTGTCACGCAGCTTTTTTATCGCGTCGGCAAATGCACCTACGCCGGGTAAAATAAGCTTTTCAGCCGATTTTATTACTTCCTTGTCGGCGGTGGCAACTACGTCAATGCCGATTTTTTTAAAAGAGGATGTCAGCGAAAAAAGGTTGCCGACTCCGTAATCAATAATTGCAATCATTTTATTAAAGTACACCCTTTGTTGACGGAATTTCGTTTGCAAAAGCGGGGTCAATTGTGACCGCCTCTCTTAATGTATGGGCAATCGACTTAAAGCAGCCCTCGATAATGTGATGAGAATTAAGTCCTGCGAATTTCACCATGTGGGTTGTGATTCCCGAATTATACGCAAAGGCATCAAAAAATTCCTTGCAAAGCTCGGTATCAAAATCGCCCACCTTTTCGGTCGGCATTTCGACCTCGTAATAGCAGCCGCCACGTCCCGAAATGTCAACGGCGGTAAGAATAAGCGCCTCGTCCATCGGAAGAGTAGTGTCGCCATAACGCAAAATACCCTTTTTATCCCCGAGAGCCTCCTTAAAGGCAAGTCCAAGAGAAATGCCGATATCCTCGGTGGTGTGGTGATAATCAACCTCTACGTCACCCTTACAGCTGACCTTTAGGTCAAAGTGACCGTGACGGGCAAAAAGAGTAAGCATATGGTCCAAAAAGCCGCAGCCCGTATCGCATACCGAACTACCCTCTCCATCGAGGTTGAGGGTCAATTTAATATCGGTTTCGGCCGTTTTTCTTTCTATAACTGCGCTTCTCATTCAGCAGCACTCCTCTAAAATTTGATTTATCCTTTCGATAAGTGTCCTCATCTGCTCCTCTGTGCCGATGGTGATTCGTACATAGTCGCTAATTTTCGCCTTTTTAAAATGTCTGACAAGGATTCCGCGTGATTTAAGCTCTAAATAAAGCTTTTCTCCGTCAATTTTTTCACTTTTTCCGAAAATGAAATTCGCCTTTGACGTCAGGACTGTGAAACCGAGTTTTTGAAGCTCGTTTGCCGTCCATTCACGCGTTTTTATAATCTTTTTACAATTATCCATATAATATCCGTTATCGCAAAGAGCGGCAACGCCTGCCACCTCGGTCATTCGGTTTACGTTATACGGATTTGTCGAGTATTTGATGGTATTGAGGTCGGCAATCAACTTTTTATTCCCTATGCCGAAGCCGAGTCTTGCCCCCGCCATTGACCTTGATTTTGAAAAGGTTTGGGTGACAAGAAGATTGTCATACTTATCCACAAGGGCAACTGCACTTTCGCCGCCAAAATCAATATACGCTTCATCGATTATAACCACATTGTCGGGATTTGCGGCTACGATTTTTTCAATTTCCTCGAGCGAAAGGCAAAGTCCCGTCGGTGCATTCGGATTAGCGATTACAACGGTGCGGTTATTCGCCATATAATCGTTTATATCAATCGAAAAGTTGTCTTTAAGCGATATTTCGGTATAAGGAATACCATTCAGCTCGGCAAAAACGGGATAAAATCCATAGGTTATGTCAGGAAAAACAAGCGGTCTTTCCTCGTCCGAAAAGGCCATAAAGGCAAAATTCAGCACCTCATCCGAGCCGTTGGTCACAATGACCTCATCGGACGACACCCCATACAGCTCGGCAATCTTTTTCCTCAGCTGTAAATTTTCGGGGTCGGAATACAGCTGCAAACGACCGCTTTCCTCACTAACCGCCGCCGAAACCGATTCGGACGGCGGAAAGGGCGATTCGTTGGTATTAAGCTTTATATACTGCATATCCTTTGGCTGTTCACCCGGTGTATAGGGAGTCAGCGCCGAATATTTTTTACTAAAAAATTTACTCATTTTCAGTCCTCAAAACGTATTGTTGCGCTCTTTGCATGGGCGGAAAGTCCCTCTTTTTCGGCGAAATATGCCACCTTATCGGCAACCCCCGACAGAGAATCCTTTGAATAATAAATAAACTGTGTTTTCTTTACAAAATCGTCAACCGAAAGGGGTGACGAGAACCTGGCCGTGCCGCTTGTAGGCAGAGTATGATTCGGTCCTGCGAAATAGTCACCGAGCGCCTCGGGACAGTATTTTCCCATAAATACCGAGCCGGCATGCTTAATCTTATCAAGATAATCGAATGGGTTATCTACGCAAAGCTCAAGATGCTCGGGTGCAATTTCGTTAGCAATATCAATCGCAAGCGAGAGATTATCCTTTGCGACAATAATTTTTCCGTTATTATCAATCGATGCTCTTGCGATTTCCTTACGCGGTAAAAGCGGAATCTGCGCCTCTAATTCTTCGCTGACCTTTTTTGCCAGCTCCTCGCTATCGGTAACTAAAACTGCGCTTGCCATTTTGTCATGCTCGGCCTGAGAAAGTAAATCGGCGGCAACAAACTTCGGGTTGCTGGTCGAGTCGGCTACAACCAGAATTTCGCTCGGTCCCGCAATCATATCAATCGACACCTTGCCGAAAACCTGCTTTTTCGCCTCGGCTACGTATGCGTTACCGGGACCGACGATTTTATCAACCTTCGGCACGCTTTCGGTTCCGTAAGCAAGTGCGGCAACTGCTTGGGCTCCACCGACCTTGAAAATACGGTCAACTCCCGCAATTTTTGCCGCTGCCAAAATAACAGGGTTCACCTTTCCGTCACTGCTCGGCGGCGTAACCATAACAATTTCGTTACAGCCGGCAATTTTAGCAGGGATGCTATCCATCAAAACGGTGGACGGATATGCCGCTGTGCCGCCCGGAACATATAATCCGACCTTTTCAATCGGGATAATTTTTTGACCGGTTACAACGCCGTCCTTTTCGTTGAGGATGAAGCTGTTTCTAACCTGCTTTTCGTGAAAAGCACGGATATTTGCGGCTGCCTCACGGATAATTTCGATAAATTCGGGCGAAACCGAGGCAATCGCCTCTTCAATTTCGTCAGCGGTAACTTCAAGAGTGCTCAAATCGGCTCGGTCAAACCTTTTTCCATATTCAAAAAGCGCCTTGTCACCATTATTTATTACGTTTTCAATTATTTCGGTTACAACGTCGGCCACTCCGGCATCGATATTATCACGGGCAAAAATTTCATCGTTCGAAACCTCACCGTAATTGTAAATCTTAATCATTTGCTTTCACCTGTTCTCTTATCGATTGAACGATTTTTTCAATTTGGGTTCCTTTAAATTTAAAGCTCGATTTATTGGCTATAAGACGAGCGCTGATGGGAACAATCGTATTCTTTACCGAAAGATTATTTTCTTTAAGTGTAGTTCCCGTTTCGACAATGTCAACGATAACGTCCGACAGCTTTAAAATCGGGGCAATTTCGATTGAGCCGTTGAGCTTGATTATATCAATTTCGCGTCCAATCGAGGCATAGTAATCAGCGGCAATATTAGTGAATTTTGTCGCGACCTTTAATCTTCTGTTCCCGTCGTCATAAAAATCGTCGGGTGCTGCTACCGCCATTCTGCACTTTCCTAAATTAAGGTCGAGAAGCTCGTAAATATCAGGATTATATTCGAGCAGAATATCCTTTCCCGCAACACCGATGTCGGCCGCTCCACGCTCAACGTAAATGGCAACGTCCGACGGCTTTACCCAGAAATAGCGAACCTGCTTTTCCTCATTTTCAAATATCAGCTTTCGGTTATTTTCCTTTATGGAAGGACATTCAAAGCCGGCCGCCTCAAACATGGCATAAACCTTTTCGCCGAGGCGTCCCTTTGGCAAGGCAACATTAAGCATTTATTTATCCTTCCTTTCTTAAATCAATTATCTGCTTACAGCGAATATTTGCGCTATCGCCACTCTGCACCGACACGGTTTTATTTTCGCCGACCGTCCTTTCCACCATTTCGGCAAGGCGGCATTTATCGGTATTTTGGTCGTATACTATCACCGTGTCAACGTCGTATTCGGCTCGGTCGGCCGGCATCTCGTCAAGCAAATCGAGGTAAATCGCAAAACCGACTGCACCGGATGTTCTCTTCATCTTTTTAAGCAGGTTGTCGTACTGACCACCTGTCAAAACACTCTGAGAAATGCCCGAAATAAAGCCGCGAAAAACAATTCCGTTATAGTAATTTATATCATTCACCGTCGAAAAGTCGAAGAGAATTTTTTCACTAAACGGTAAAACATCGAGCATATCGGACAATGCCTTTAACTCGGCTAAAAATTCGTCGGCAACCCCCTTTAAGCTCGGCTCAATTTCGGCTATTACCGATTTTCTTTCGCCATAGACCGAGATAAGCTTTAAAATGCACTCTCGCTTTTCATCGGCAATTTCATATCGGTCAAAGGTATTTATTAAATCATGCGAATTTTTTTCTGCTATGTATTTTAGCGCTTCCTGCTTAAAATTGTTATTGCGGCAAGCATCTTCGAGAAGGGCTGAAATAAGGCCCAAATGCGAAATTTCGATTACGAAATTATCAGAAATGAGCGAAAGACTCTTTGACGCGAGCATAACCATTTCGTAAAGGTCGTAAAGGTCGATTTCGCCGATACATTCAATTCCCGTCTGCATAATTTCCTTAAACTGATGGGTATTATCCGAAACACGATATACATTCTCGTTATAGCAAACCTTTTGTTTTTCGCCGGGCTTATCCTCGCCGTTTTTGATAATCGAGAGGGTAACGTCGGGCTTTAACGCAAGGAGCTTTCCGTTGGTATCGTTAAAGGAAATAATACGGTCGCTGACGAGAAAATCCTTATTCTGAATATAAAATTCGTATTCCTCAAATTTACTCATTTTAAAGGGCATATAGCCATACTGCTGATAAAGTGTACGAAGGGCAAAAATTGCCTTTTCTTCGCTTCGTAAAATATTATTCATATTACTTTTTTCCTCTTTCGATAACTGTCTTGTATCCGCCTGTGCCATATTCGAGGCATTTGCTTACGCGGCTGATTGTGGCGGTGCTGGCGCCTGTACTTGCGGTTATTTTTGCATAGCTGATACCCTCGTCAAGCATCTTTGCTACCGAAAGGCGCTGTGAAATATCGAGCGCCTCCTTTATTGTGCATACGTCCTCTAAAAAGGCATAAATTTCGTCCTTTGTTTTAAGTGATAATAATGCTTCGCAAAGCTCGTCTGTGCTTTTATTATGCCAATTGCTCATAATGTCCTCCAAAAATACTTTACTCCACTAATGCGCTAATGTAATGAATTATAATACACCGCATTCTTATAGTCAATAGCATTTTTTATTTTTTTGCGCTATTTTCCCCTTTTCTTTATAAAAAAGAATATTGCACCTGATTTTTGCGGATAATATAACAAAAAAATCAAAGGATGAACGCTATGAATGCCGTAAATAAAAATAAAATTATCCGCTTTGAAAATCCGCCGCAGGTCATTTCCTTTGCCGCCGCAGTTGGTAAAAAGGAGGGTGAAGGTCCCTTTGCCGCATATTTTGACTGCGTTGACACCTCCCCGTCACCCGACGGCTCGTGGGAAAATGAGGAAAGCTCACTTCAGCGCAGGGCTCTTCACACCGCTCTCAAAAAGGGTGGTTTTTCGCCGAATGATATTGACATTCTTTATGCAGGCGACCTGCTTAATCAGAGCATGAGCTCGACCTTTGGACTACGTGATTTCGGTATTCCGTTTGTGGGACTTTTCGGCGCCTGCTCAACAATGGCGCTGTCGCTTGCTATGGCTTCGGTCGCCGTAATGAGCGGCGCCGCAAACACGGCTGCCGCCGTCACCTCCTCCCATTTTTGCACCGCCGAGCGTCAGTTTCGTACCCCTGTCGATTACGGCGGTCAGCGTACTCCGTCGGCACAATGGACGGTATGCGGCTCGGGGGCAATTATCCTATCGAAAGAAAGAAAGGTACAGCAAGGTGGGCGTTTACACATTCCAGACGTTATGCTCGGAAAAATTGTCGATTACGGCCAGAAGGACGCCAACAACATGGGCGCCGCCATGGCACCTGCCGCCGCGGATACCATCTCGCATTATTTACGTCAGTCAAAAACCTCACCCAATGACTATGACGCAATTATCACGGGCGACCTCGGCTGTGTCGGCTCATCACTTTTATACGAGCTGATGAAAAGTGACGGAATTGATATTTCGTCGGTTCACAAGGATTGCGGCATGATGATTTTTGACCGCGAAAAGCAGGACGTTCATTCGGGCGGTTCGGGCTGCGGCTGTGCGGCAAGTATGCTTTGCGGCTATTTTCTGAACAAGATGAAACACGGTGAAATGAAAAATATTCTTTTCTGCGCTACCGGGGCGCTTATGTCAACAACCTCGTCCCAGCAAGGCGAAAGCATACCGGGAATTTGTCACCTCGTTCACATTCAAGGATAAAAAAATCGGGCGTACATTTATAGCAACATGTACGCCCTTTTTTGATTTTTCATAATCCAACAAAACACGAATATACTTAAATTAAAAACAAACATTTAGGGAGTTAATATGAAAAAGTCATTATCCTTTTGGCAATTATCAGGCTTTGTTTTCACTTCGCTGATAGGCACACTGCTTCACTTTTTGTACGAATGGTCGGGAAAAAGTAGAATAGTCGGTCTTTTTTCGGCCGTCAATGAATCAATATTTGAGCATATGAAGCTGCTGCTTTTCCCAATGCTGCTATTTGCGGTTATCGAGACAAAATATATCGGCAAAGATTACGATAATTATTGGTGTTCAAAGCTAATTGGAATTTTGATTGGTGTTGGGCTTATTCCCGTAATTTATTACACATACACAGGCATATTCGGGGTTAACGCCGACTGGTTCAACATCATCATATTTTTTATCACCGCCGCCGTTTCGTATATTGTCGAAACACGACTTATAAAAAGCGGTCGTTGCCGCTTTATCCAGCCGAATTTAGCAATATTCATATTAGTAATAATAGCCGCTGTATTCATCATATTTACCTTCTTCCCGCCAAAAATTCCGCTATTCAAGGACCCAATGACAGACACCTACGGAATACAATAAAAAGAGCCCCTGTCACCTGCTGAATATAATAGTCACGGGGTGATAAAATGAACGCTTGTGAAATTACCGCATCGGTAACAGCGATTGCCAACGCCATTTCCTGCAAGCTGACCAACGAGGAGCTTGCCCTGCTGGCTTCGGTGCTGGTACAGCTCGGTGATACTCTCGTTACCATCGTTTCGCAAAGAGCATTATGCAAAAATGAATGTAAGCAAATAAAATAAACCTTTTGGGGTACACTTAAAACAAAAAGTCAAACCGAGAGGGACAAAAAATGGAAATATTAAACGTGATTTTAACATCAATTTTGTCGGCGGCTGTCCTTTTTATAATCGCGAAAATCATGGGGCATAAACAGATGTCACAGCTCGATTTTTTCGATTATATTACGGGAATTACAATCGGCTCAATTGCGGCTGAGCTTGCAACCGAACTCGAAAATCCGTTGCAGCCACTTATTGCGATGACAGTTTACGGAATTATTGCAGTTGGACTGACGCTTATTACAAGCAAGCTGCCGAAAGCACGAAAATTTATCAACGGCACACCGACCATTATCATGAGCAAGGGAAAAATTTATCGCAAAAATATGAAAAAGGCTCAGATTGACCTTAGCGAATTTATGGTTATGTGCCGTCAGGAAGGCTATTTTAACCTAAACGATATTGAAACAGCAATTTTTGAATACAACGGACGGCTGACTATTCTCCCGAAGGCATCAAAGCGACCGGTTATTCCCGAGGATATTGGTATTTCACCTAAGAGTGAAGGCATCAATACAGAAGTCATTATGGACGGCAGAATAATGGGCGAGAACCTGAAACGAATGGGACTTAACGAAAAATGGCTCAAAAATCAGCTTAACGAACAGGGATATAAAAGCGAAAAGGAGATTTTCTTAGGATTATGTGACCAAGAAAATCAGTTGACAGTATTTTAACCAAACTTATAAATTTTTAAAAAAGCGTATGTCGTCACGACTGCGCTTTTTTGAAAAAAGTTTAGGCGTATCGACATAATTTTTCAGTTTTTTTATTGAAATATGCGGCATATAATGATATATTAAACCTAAGAGTAACTCTCTTAAAATATATACATAAGGAGAATTTATTTATGTTTTGTCAAAATTGCGGCTCCAATTTAGATAACAATGCCGCCTTCTGCCCTAACTGTGGCGCGGCAGCACCGAAGGCAGAGACCGCTGCACCCCAGCCTGTTGTAGCAGCGCCCGTTGCTACACCCGCACCCGAGCAGACATACACTGCCCCTGTTGAAACGCCTGCTCCCCAGCAGACCTACACTGCTCCTCAGCAAACCTATTCTGCACCCCAGCAGAACTACACAGCACCTCAGCAGGTGTTCACCGGCTACGCTTTAAATCCGGTAACAGCACGTTTTAATTCGGTATTTTCCGACGTACTGTTTATGGTTGTATGTATATTAGTAAGCGTTTCTACCCTCTTCTCATCCATTCAAGTAAGCACAAACGTATGGGGTGGAACCTCAACAAGCTTTAGCCCCGATGTTTTTGGAATTCTTTTTACAATCTTCCTTTGGATGACATATTCTTCAGCTAAAAAAGGTAACATTAACATTAAATCCCTCCGTTCAACAAGCGGTACAACCTTTGCCATGTACATAGTTATGTGGGTTGCCGTTGGTATTTTAGGCGTATGCGGATTACTTGTTTTAGTTGCCGGAAACGCAGTAGGCGGCAGCATTATGGGTAGCCTTGTAGATGAACTGGGAAGCGATGCCGCTATTTTTTATGAATTAGGACTCGGCTCTGCCGGAGCAGCATTCACCTTCATCGCGATTGTTATATTACTTATGGCTGGTGTATTTGCAGTATTTAATATTTTCTTCGTCGGCGGACTTCACAAGTTTGCGAAATCAATTTATACAAGCGCACAGAACGGCTTCGAAAACATTGTGAAGGCTAATTCTTGCAGCATTTGGCTTCTTGTCATGGGCATTATCAACGTGCTTGGCTCATTTAGCGGCGGCTTTACAGGATTCATCGCAGGCGCAGCTCAGTCGGCTACATACATCATCCTCTTTATCTGGATTAAAAAGTATTTTGTAGCACCCGCTCAAACCTTTGTAGCACCTCCCCAGAATTACGTTGGCTAATCAAAAGCCGCTAAATTGATACAATGTTTTGTCAAAATTGCGGAGCGTCACTTAATGACGGAGAAAAATTTTGCTACAAATGCGGCGCAAAACAAGCGCACGCAGACGAATTTAAAGAAGCTGAAATGAATAATGGCGAGGGTAAATTAACGCTGAATAAGGAACAGAAAAAGACTATTGTAGAAACCTGCGTTTACACCGCCCTGCTAATCGGTTTCATCTTTCTTTTATATTCGGTAATGAAATATTTACTATAACAAAAAAAGATGCAGTCAGATTCGACTGCATCTTTTTTATTTATCAGTTTATTAATACATTCCGCCCATAGCACCTGCGGCTGCTGCGTTTGCTGCCGCCTTATCTTCCTTTGTGTTAGCCACAAGGGATTCGGTGGTGAGTACCATTGACGCGATTGATGCCGCATTTTCAAGGGCTGAACGGGTAACCTTTGCAGGATCGACGATACCTGCCGAAATCATGTCGGTATATTCCTCATTATACGCGTCAAAGCCGTAATTTACCTTTCCGCTGTTCTTTATCTTGTCAACGATTACCGAGCCGGCTATGCCCGAATTTCGAGCGATTTGGCGCATAGGAGCTTCGAGAGCCTTTAACACGATATTAACGCCTGTTCTTTCGTCGCCGTAAACTGTATCAACAATAGCTTCGACGGCCGATGCCGCATTGATGAGGGCAACACCACCACCTGCGACAATACCTTCTTCAACGGCTGCCTTTGTTGATGCGAGAGCGTCCTCGATACGAAGCTTCTGTTCCTTCATTTCGACCTCTGTAGCCGCACCAACCTTTATAACTGCTACTCCGCCGGCAAGCTTGGCGAGGCGTTCCTGCAGCTTTTCGCGGTCGAAATCGGAGGTTGTTGTTTCAAGCTGACCTCTTATTTGAGCTACACGTGCAGAAATCATTTCCTTGTTTCCTGCGCCGTCAACGATGATTGTATTTTCCTTTGTCACCTTTACCTGATGGGCTGTACCGAGCTGGGTGAGCTGAGTATCCTTAAGCTCAAGTCCGAGCTCGTCGGTAATAACCTCTCCACCGGTGAGAATTGCAATATCACGGAGCATTTCCTTACGTCTGTCGCCAAAGCCGGGAGCCTTTACCGCTACGCAGGTAAATGTGCCTCTGAGCTTATTGAGGATAATGGTGGTGAGGGCTTCACCCTCGATGTCCTCGGCTACGATAAGGAGCTTTTTACCCGTCTGAACAATCTGTTCAAGGAGGGGTAAAAGATCCTGAATATTAGAAATTTTCTTATCTGTAATAAGGATAAAGGGGTCGTCGAGGACGGCTTCCATTTTATCCGTGTCGGTAGCCATATAGGGAGTAATGTATCCGCGGTCAAACTGCATTCCCTCAACAACCTCGGAATAGGTGCTTGCCGTTTTTGACTCCTCGACGGTGATAACTCCGTCGGCAGATACCTTTTCCATTGCTTCGGCAATAAGATTACCGATAAATTCGTCACCCGAAGATACGGTAGCTACTCTCGCAATATCGGATGAGCCGTTTACCTTCTGTGAATTTGATTTTACCGCTTCAATTGCGGCGTCAACCGCCTTTTTCATTCCCTTGCGAATTACCATCGGATTTGCGCCCGAGGTAACGTTTTTCATTCCCTCGTTAATAAGCGCCTGAGCAAGTACGGTTGCGGTTGTTGTTCCGTCACCGGCTATATCATTTGTCTTTGTAGCAACCTCTTTTACAAGCTGGGCGCCCATATTCTCAAACGGGTCATCAAGCTCGATTTCCTTTGCAATTGTGACGCCGTCATTTGTAATAAGCGGTGCGCCAAAATTACGGTCGAGGACAACGTTGCGTCCCTTTGGACCGAGGGTTACCTTTACTGTATCGGCGAGCTTATCTACGCCTGCCTGTAATGCTTTTCTGGCATCTTCGCCGTAAAGAATACTCTTTGCCATATCAAAAATCTCTCCTAACTATTAAAAAAATTATTCTACAATAGCGAGAATGTCAGCCTGACGAAGAATGGTATATTCCTGTCCGTCGAGCTTAACCTCAGTACCTGAATATTTGCTCATAATTACTCTGTCGCCGACCTTAACGTACATTGCAATCTCCTTGCCGTCGACCATTCCACCGGGTCCAACTGCAACGATTTCGGCTACCTGCGGCTTTTCCTGTGCGGCTGCTGCAAGAATAATTCCGCTCTTTGTTGTTTCCTCGGCTTCTACCATTTTTACAACCACGCGGTCAGCAAGCGGTTTAATTGTCATATATATTCCTCCAATCAAAATTAACTTAGTTTAAACAAATTAGCACTCTATTATTCAGAGTGCTAATTGTATTTTACCACCTTTTTTTGAAATTACAATAGGTTTTTTAAATTTTTTCTGTTTTTTCTATTTTTTAAGGGATACGGCTCTCTTTAAAATTTCTTTTTTATCGCTTTTTTCCATCGCGTACTGCGGCAAAATTATCTTCACTCCACCCTCAACAACGCTGATATTTATGCTTTCGGTCATGAGAATTTCGCCATCATATGTAACGGGTATCGGCTTTGATGCCGTAATTTTAATATTCTTACACCCTACCAATGCCACAAGGTCGGTGTATTTAACATGCTTTCCCTTCATATACAGGGGAAAAAGCTGCAGAAATCTGAACCGCGACACATTTTTTATCATCATAACCGAAATCTTTCGGTTAAACGGGTCAGCATCGGGAACGTTTAGCATTCCGCCACCCTGAAATCTTCCGTTTGCGGCTGTGGTAAGTACCAGACGGTCCTTTTGGAGTGCATTTCCGTCGATTTCGACCGTCATTTCGTTGGTAAGGTCACCCGCCAAGCTATAAAGGGCTGATATAATATACGCTAATTTTCCCGAAACATTCGACTTATTCTTAAACTTTACAAAATTATTGGCAACTGCGGCATCGAAGCCCATCGAAATCTGGTTAATGGCATAAGGACCGTCCTCTATATGCAAAAGGTCGGCTTCGGCGCTGTCACCCTCAACCTGCGCCTTTATGTTAAAATAAACATCCCTTTCATCGCCGCAAATGCTTGAAACAAAATCATTTCCCGAGCCGCAAGGAATTACCCCCAGCTCTACATTATCGTATCCGGCAATTCCGTTGACCGTTTCGTTAAGGGTACCGTCGCCGCCACAGGCATAAATTCGCACCTTTTCGCCGCCTTTTGCATAACGCAAGGCAATATCGGTAGCGTCACCCTTATACTTCGTAAACTCGATTTTATAGCTGCCGCCATGCTTTTCGAAATGGTCGCGTATATCGGAAATTACCTTTTCGGTGACCTTTCCGCTTCCGGCCGCTCTATTAACAATAAAAATATGCTGCATATCCCCTATACCTCACATTATCAAAATTGTTATTTAAGCCGATTTGTCAGTTATCTTTATCCGTTTCTCTATTTATAATAAAAATATAGCTGACATCTTATGCTTCCATTATACAATTTTCGACGCTTGTCTGCAACCCTTCCAAAAAGCTTCTCAAAATTTTCATCGGGGCTGATTACGGTATACTTATAACCGTGCTTTTGCTCAAAAACCTTACCCATAACTTTATAAAGGTCACGTGCTGTATCGATGTCGAGCATTCTTTCGCCATAGGGCGGATTTGTTACGGTTATTCCTCTTTCGGTCGAAATCTTGAAATCCTTTACATCAGCAACCGAGGCGGTTACGCACGCATCTACACCTGCTTTTTTTGCATTAGCAAGGGTGAGTGCGACCATTTCGGCATCCTTATCGAAGCCGACCGCTCTAAACGGAACGCTGTTATCAATCATGTCCCTTGCGGCCGCTCTTTCCCGCTGCCAAACCGAAGCGGGAATAAAATCAAATCTTTCGGCGGCAAATGAACGGAAAAGCCCGGGTGCGATATTTCGTGCCATGAGCGCCGCCTCGATAAGAATTGTTCCCGAGCCGCAGAAGGGGTCATAGAGGGTTGAATCAGGATAAATTCGCGACAGCTTGACCATAGCGGCGGCAAGAGTTTCTTTTAGCGGTGCTTCACCCGAATTGGCACGATAGCCGCGCTTATGAAGCCCCTCTCCCGAGGTGTCAATAAGTATCTGAACACGGTCCTTTAATATAAAAAACGAGATTTTTCGCTCGTTGCCGAGCTCATCAAACCAATCAATTTTATACACCGATTTAAGCCGCTCGACGATCGCCTTTTTTACAATCGACTGGCAATCGGGTATGGAATAAAGAGCCGAATTAACCGAACTTCCCTTGACGGGAAATGCATCGTCGGCCCCGATATAATCCTCGAAACTCAGCGCCTTTACCCCGTCAAAAAGCTCGGTAAAGCTCCTTGCCTCGAAGCTGCCGACAAGTATCTGAATACGCTCGGCAAAGCGGCTTCGGATATTCGCTCTTGCAATTATTTCGGCGTCGCCGCTGAAAAGCACACGACCGTTTTCGGCAACGACATTTTCAGCGCCCATTTCCTTTAATTCATCCGCAACCGGCTTTTCGAGTCCGAAAAGGCAGGGTGCAACACAGTTATACATCTTCATAAATTTTCTTTTCCTTTATAAAATTACGGTTGCGTGGCGGGTAACGTGACAGCCAATATTAACCGCCACAGGCAGACCCGCTATATGCGTAGCGAAGCTTTCGATATTAACGTAAAGCGCTGTTGTGTTTCCGCCAAAGCCCTGCGGTCCAATGCCGAGCGCATTGACCGACAAAAGCATATCCGCTTCCAGCTCGGCATAATACGGGTCGCTGTTTCTCTCGTCGCCCGAACGGCAAAGCGCCCTTTTCGCCAAAATTGCGGCATATTCAAAGTCGCCGCCAATACCAACGCCGATTACCATCGGTGGACATGGATTTGACCCTGCCGTTTTTACAATATCGACCACAGCATTGATTATATCCTCACGAGTGGCGGCAGGGGTAAGCATCCTTATTCCGCTCATATTTTCGCTGCCGAAGCCCTTTGGCGCAACGGTAATTTTGACACTATCGCCGTCAACTATTCGCGTATGAATAATCGCAGGGGTATTATCATTGGTATTCACCCTACGAATTGGGTCGGCTACGACCGATTTTCGAAGAAGTCCATCGGTATATCCCTTGCGCACTCCCTCGTTTACAGCATCTTCAAGCGACCCGCCGACGAAATGAATATCCTGACCGATTTCGAGAAATATAACCGCCATTCCGGTATCCTGACAAATCGGGAGCGACAGTTCATCCGCTGCCTCAAGATTAAGCTCAATGTCGCTCATTATACTTTTAGCAAGTGGGCTTGTTTCGGTCTCGGTTGCCCTCTTTATCGCATCGACAAGGTCGGGTGTCAACCTCTTATTCGCTTTTATACAAAGAGCCGCTATGCTCTCCTTTATTATTGATACGTCAATTTCTTTCATTACCTTCTCCTATTTAAAAAATGTCCCTTTTTGTCGAACGATTTTTAAGCAAAAATCGGACAAGCTTATTGACAAAAACTGGAAATTATTGTATTATGATTTTGCAACTCCCTTCATACCTCAATATACACCTTGCGACCTTATTTTTGTCGCGATGCCGCCGTGTGAATCTCGGCGGTTTTTTCTTTTTTTATATCGGTTTTTTCTTTTTAATAAAAGGGCGTTACCTTTTTGCAAAAAAAGCGGAGCAAAGTATGCTCCGCCGATTTTTTAAGTAAAATTATTTTTGTCCACGCTTTGATGAACGTCTGATTTCGCCGCCTGTTTTACGATTGAGGTCAGAAAACTTGTCATCGCTTGATTGCTTAAACTTTGACATCATGTCCTCAAATGACATATTTTCATTTCGTTTCGGCGTCCATTCGCGAGCTGTCGGACGGTCGGGTACGGGTGCAGGTGGACGCGGTCCGTTTCGTTTCGGTTGTTCCTGCGCCTTTTTTATCGAAAGGCTGATTTTTCCTTCTTCGGAAATGGAAAGAACCTTTACCTTTACCTCATCGCCGTTTTTTACAAAATCGTTTATGTTTTCGACATAGGTCTGGGCTACTTCGGAAATATGTACCATTCCCGTCTTTCCCTCGCCGATATCGACAAATACTCCGAATTTTGTAATTCCTGTTACCTTACCGCTGAATATTGCGCCTACGTCAAGCTGCATACCCTCTGTGCAACCTCCTGTGATTTTTTAAAAAAATTATCTTTATTTTCCCGAAATATCGGTATAAACCTCTTCATCGGAATAAACGTATCCGAGCCGTTCACGTGCAACCCGTTCGATAAAATCGCTTTCTTCCCCGTTTTCGAGAAGATTTTGAAGCTCCTCAATTTTTAATTCGGTTGCTTCGAGCTGCTTTTTTGCTGCGCTGAGTCGGTCCTTTTTTTGAACAAGCTCAACCTGCAATCTACCCATTGATATAACCATAAAAACGGCAAAAACAAAAATTCCGAATCGAAGAATTATGCTTCTCTTTCGGGCAGGACGCGTCTCTGCCGAAATTGGCTGTCTCATAATCACTTCTCCGAATCTGTATTTTTAAATATATTTTTCTTTTTACGATTATACAACAGTCGCCTGCTTCGGTGCAAGTGCTTTTTCCCATTTTTTCGGGTTTCGTGTAAAAATTTTTTTATTTTTTCTCTTATACTGCTAACAATCGACCTTAAAAAGCGCAAAAATATAGTTTTTGCCCTTCTTATAATTTTTTTTGCCGCACGAACAGACGGTTTTGCTGCCGTCATTATTCCTCGGCTTACGGTCAATCGGCATATCAAAAAGCCCGCCACCTCACCGATTAAAACATAGCCCCTCACCTCGCCGTTACATTTGGCAAGGCAAACGAGATAGGTTGCCACGGCGGCTATAAAAAACCACAAAACATCCTCGAAAAAGGCCAAAGCTTTACCCGGAGGCACCGCCAAGCGAAATATTCTCATCAAATCATAAACGAGGCAAAGCACTACCCCCGTTACAATTGCTGAAAAAAGTCCGCCCGTTTGTCCGAAAAAGGTAATTTCGCTCACGTTTATCTGAACAATCGGCCGAGCAAGCCCGTCTTTTTATCTCGGTCGTCGGTATAGGCAAGTCCGTAAATATTGCCCGATACGCTAAGCTCACCTGCATCGGTATTGAGCCGATTTATATGCAGCTCGGTACCTCTCACCGTCAGCTCTCCCATATCAGTATAGATTATCATGGTCTGTTCATCAAAAGAGTCGACGTCCTTTACACCCGAAACGGTAAGGTTACGCCTGTCCTCCATTATTACATTATGCGGTTGCTTTGGTTGCATTTTCGGTTGCTGTCTTATTTCCTCTGTCATAAAAAAATCCTCCCATACGGTTTCATACTAAAAATATGTCCGTACGGAAGAATATATGACTTAATTTTATATCACTGTGTACATTAAAGGTGCTGTTTCCTTGTTTGCAACCTCGGTGACCTTTTCTACCTTTACCTTCACCGTTCTGGCGCCGAGGGTCATTTCGATTACGTCGCCAATCTTTACATCATAGGATGCTCGTGCCTGCTTTCCGTTGACCGAAACTCTTCCTGCGTCGCAGGCCTCGTTTGCGATTGTGCGACGTTTTATAAGTCGGGACACCTTTAAGAATTTATCGAGTCGCATTTCCTTTTACTCCAATTAAAAAAGAATTAAAACGGCTGCCTTTTGGCAGCCGTTTTGTCATTAATAAGGTTAATTACTTATCAATAGCTTCCTTGAAAGCCTTACCAGCCTTGAAAGCGGGAGCCTTTGAAGCTGCGATTGTGATGGTTTCCTTTGTCTTAGGATTGCGGCCTGTACGAGCTGCGCGTTCACGAACCTCGAATGTACCGAAGCCTACGAGCTGAACCTTGTCACCGGCTTTAAGAGCTTCGGTGATAGAATCAACGAAAGCAGCAATAGCCTTGTCAGCGTCCTTCTTTGAAATAGCAGCTTTTTCTGCAACTGCAGCGATAAGTTCTGTCTTGTTCATGAGTAAATCCTCCAATTAAAAATTATTTATTTCTATCCAACCTATTACAGTCAGAAAGTTTACTTAAATTACTTTCCCTTTGCTTGGTCCCAGAGCTTGTCCAGCTCGGTTATCGGGGTATTGGGCATATCAATGCCTCTCTCGATTGCGAGCTGCTCGACCTTTTCAAATCGGGATATAAATTTATCGGTCGATGCGGCAAGTGCTTCCTCGGCATCGATATTTAAAAACCTGGCAAGGTTAACTACTGAAAAAAGCAGGTCGCCGTATTCCTCAAATACCTTTTTGCTATCGTTAAGTGTATCGGCATCGCTAAGCTCGACCATTTCCTCGGCAACCTTGTCGTACACGTCCGATTTGTTATCAAAATCAAACCCGGCACGAGCCGCACGCTTTTGAACCTTTTGGGAGCGCATAAGTGCGGGAAACGCCTTTGGTACGCTGTTAAGCGTATCGGTAAAGCTTTCTTGCTTCTTTTCCTTCTTTTTAAGTGCGTCCCAGTTTTTCAGCACTTGGTCGGATGTATCTGCATCTATGTCGCCGAAAACATGGGGATGGCGGTAAACAAGCTTTTTGCAAATTCCGTCGCAAACATCGTCGAAATTAAAGCCGCCTGCTTCCTCGTCCATTCGGGCGTGAAAAACAACCTGTAGCAAAAGGTCGCCCAGCTCCTCAACCAACATTTCCTTTGAGCCGCTGTCGATAGCGTCGGCGACTTCATACGCCTCCTCAATAACGTTGGAACGGATTGATTCGTGATTCTGTTCCCTATCCCAAGGGCAACCGTTCTCGGAGCGGAGAAGCTCCATAATTTTTATCAGGTCATATATATCATAATTCTCTTTTTGCTTAAAGTCAATCATATAAACACCATTTTCAGCCGTTCTAATAATAATCAGGCACAAAATATATGAATTTTGCACATATTTTTCCCATATATTCCACTTTTTGCTTATTATTTTAACCTATCCACCCAATTTTTTCAAGTAGTTTTGCGATTTTTTGGCCCTTAGGAAGCATGGTAACATCATTTTTTGTAAGAGTTTTTGTGAATCCTAAGGCAAGAATGTACGCTACACCTGCCGCGGCAACAGAAACTATCGTTGTAAAGCTTCCCTGTCCACGCCACGAGGTCAAAATCAAATTGGTTCCGTAAGCGGCACCGCCGCATACAAGCGCCGCCAAAAGAGGCTTTATAATAGTGCTGATTATATTTATCTTAACCTCGGAATACTTTCTCAGCGCAATGAGATTGGCGGTGAAAATATAAGCGTAGCAAACAGCCGTTCCTACCGGCGCTCCAACAATATTCAGCTCGGGAATCGCCACAAGGAAATAATTTATCATTACCTTCAATACTACGCCGACCAGCATATTGTAAACCGGAATTTTTTGCTTTCCGATTGCCTGAAGCATACTCGTTTCGGGAATTGTAATTGCGACAAAGATAGAGGTTATTCCAAGCACCTGTAAAATCGGGGAGGATACCGCTACCTCCGACACATTATTCGGATAAAGAAGCGACAAAACCTGACTTGACAGAACAAAAAGTCCTACACCGGCAGGGAACGCGATAAGCGAAGTAACTCTTATACTCGATTCGAGATTTTCTTTAACCGCAAGTCTATCCTTCGATTTCCAAGCAGTTGCAATTATGGGTATTGCGCTGACACCGATTACCGAGGTTATGGTTGGCGCAAGATTATAAAGCGAATGGGCATAATTGCGGTAGCAACCGTAAAGGAATGTCGGTATATCCTTATCAGTAAGACCGCTTAAAACCTCGCCATAGCAGGCGCGAACAGCCTCGGCATCGGTTTCCATAAGCGACTTTAGCTGCACCTTTACTATTGTGAGGTCAACGAGTGATGCAATTTGAGTAGTGAGCGAGCCGAGAACAATCGGTATGGCAATCAAAACGAGCATTTTTAAATAGCTTTTGCTTGATTGAGGCTCGGGTGATGCTTCAAGCTCCTCTTTTGTAATCTTGTCGCCGCTAACCTTATGCCTGATAACAAGATAAAGCGCGCCAAACACCGAGCCGAGCGTAATCCCGAGAATTGCGCAGGATGCAACATAAGGCATCATCATTTTATTTGCAACCTCGGTCAAGGTAGCCGTACTTCCGTCAAGGACTACCTCACGGCCGAGAATGGTACCGCTTGCGATAAACTCGTTGGTAAGAAAAATCTTCGCCACATAGGCTAAAACAAGACCGATACCAAGCTTTCCGAGCGCCTCGATAACCTGAGAAAATGCAGTTGGATACATGTTTCGCAGTCCCTCATAATAGCCGCGATAGGTTGACATTATGCAACAGAAAATGAGCGACGGCGCTATTGCCATCATCGGCCAAAAGGCATTCGGCTCGTCAATATATTTAATATAAATCGGAATTGCCGCCGCAAGAATAGCAAAGCAAACCAATCCGACAACGAAGAATAGTCGCTTTGACACCTTTAAAATTTGCTTGGTGTCTCTGAATCTTCCCTCCGATACACTTTCGGCTACCAGTCGCGAAATTGCTACCGGCAAGCCCGTCATAGCTATCGAAAAAATAGGCAGATATATATCATAGGCTATACTGAAATAGCCACTTCCTACACCGCCGAGCACCCAGCCAAGCGGAATTTTATAAATTGCACCGATTATTTTTACAAGAAGGACGGCTACACCTAAAATAAGCGAGCCTTGTAATAAATTTTGATGTTTTCTTGTTGCTGTTTTTTTCATAAAACCGAGCGTCTCCTTAAATTATGTAGCTGTCGAGGGCGGCAATAAGTCCGTCAATTACTATTTCTGCGAGGGTATCCTCTTCCCTATTATTCATATCGGAATATGCCTCGTTAGCGTTTTCTCCCGCATCGTCGGAAACTCGACGAACAGCGGTAAAGGGCACCCCTGCAAAATGGCAAACCGACGCAACCGCAGCCGATTCCATATCACAGCTGACGGCATCAAAACGGTCGATAAGCGTATTTTTTAGCTCGCTGTTGCTGACAAAGCAATCGCCCGTAACCATCATTCCAACCTTTGCATTAGGGCAGACCGATAAAAACGCACGATTAAGCTCGTCACTTGCGGTATAAATATAGTCCTTTTGCGGCTTTGCGGCAAAGTCGTAGCCGAGCACGGTAAGGTCAAAATCATGCTCAATAAGTCGGTCGGGAAGGGTTATCATTCCGCGTCCGATATGATTAATTCCGCCCGAAAGACCGGTATTGATAATGCAATCGGCACCATTAGCAATTATGAAGGCTGTTGCCGCCGCGGCATTCACCTTTCCAATTCCACAATGTACTGTAACCACCTCAACCGAGCGCTCACCGCTCTTTAAAATAAAGGTGTGGCATTTTCTACCAAGTAGGGTTGATTGGGTGGCCGAAAGGTCGGCAATTCTCTTTTCAAAAGGGGTATATTCCATATCGTCGGCAATAATTATGCCGATTTTTTTAACATTCATTTTAGTTTCTCCCGATTTTATTAAAGTTTTTTGCCGCATTTTCGGCAAAAATCCGAGTCATCAGAATTCTGCACTCCGCATCTGTCGCAGAAGTTTTCTCCCTGCGCCTGTCTGATTTTATCCTCAATTTCGGCAAGCTCATTCTTTCTTCCGTCGATGTCGGCCATAACGGCATTTATTGCGTCGGAATAGTCCTTTGACCTCTTTTGTCCGTCATAATACATTTTTCCAATGCTTGCATAGTCCTTTTCAATAGCGTTGCGAATGGACGCCGCATTAACCTTTAATTTCTGCAAATCAACAAATTCGCCCGTCTTTTTACAGGCAATATCGAAATATTCCTTTGTCTTTGCTACTGCGTTTTCGAATGATGTCATAATACATTCTCCTTAAACTTTATTCAATCGGATATGATGCATAAAACTGCTCGATACCTTGCTTACGGTTTAGCATTTCCTCAAATCTGTCGATATACTCGTACGGATACTTATAATTAAAAATCCGCTCGATATATCCGCCTTGCGACCGCAGTTTTGTGACCGCAGAAGCACCGCAGGCGAGTATTGAATGGGTCTCGTCCATTATGTATATGTTATAAAGTCCCTCGTATCCCGCCTTTGCAAAGCCGGTATTTTCAAGATTTCCTACCGTTTTTGACTGGCGATAGAGATAGTATGGGTTCATTCCGCTCTTTTTGAGCTCTTGCTTTGCAAAGCGGAGCATTTCCTCGGCAACTCGTCCCAATTCCGCTTCGGGAAGGTCTCCGCCCATGGTCATTCTCGACGAGCGTTTCATTGAAAGGGTGTGGACGGTTACGCTTTCGGGGTCGAGTGAACGAATTTTTTCCATCGTTTCGCAAAAGCTTTCGTATGTATCACCGGGCAATCCGACAATCAAATCCATATTAATGTTATCAAAACCATGCCGTCGAGCCATATTAAACGCCGAAACGGTTTCCTCCGCGGTATGACGGCGACCGATATTTTCAAGAACCTGGTTGCTCATGGTTTGCGGATTTATGCTTATTCGGGTGGCTCCGTTTTTCTTTATTACCGCTAATTTTTCGTCGGTGACTGTATCGGGACGTCCCGCCTCAACCGTAAATTCGCGGCAACCGCTTAAGTCAAACGAGCCGTTTATCGCCTTCATGATTCGGTCGAGCCGGTCGGCCGAAATGGCGGTAGGAGTACCTCCGCCGATATACACCGTTTCTAAATGTAAATTAAGCCGTTTTGCTATTTCGGCGGTATATTCAATTTCTTTACAAGCAAGGTCAACATACGGGTCAATCAGCTTTTTTGCCTGCTCAATCGAGTGGGAAACAAAGGAGCAATAGCTGCATCTTGTCGGGCAAAAAGGCACCGAAA
The DNA here is from genome assembly GCA_017409475.1 of Clostridia bacterium. Taxonomy (GTDB): domain Bacteria; phylum Bacillota; class Clostridia; order Oscillospirales; family Acutalibacteraceae; genus UMGS1976. Next base: position 28,865 of record JAFQSP010000015.1, on the reverse strand, counting down.
CGTACAGGCTGAAGCTGTCGGGTCGGGAAAGATTAATGATGCTTTCCTCGGTACGCGACGCCTCGAGTGCAAGGTCAATTTTTTCCCTGCTGCAAAGGAGCTTTTCGGAAAAATAATTTATCGCCGCCTCTTCACCGTCGCTGTCGGCCATTCGGCGCATAAGCTTACCCGGTCGAACCCCAGTCAGTATGCCCCATTTAGGCTCGGTTGCGGTAAATTCGCATAGCTGCTTATACAGCATAACGGCTAAAATTCGCTCACATTCCTTTTCAAAATCGGGAGTTTCGAGCGAAAGGGTGATGCTGTCCTCTTTTTTATATTCCTTGTCGCAAAATTTGACGTAAAGTTCTGCTTTATCGTCAATAATTCTTCTCATCGCAAAAGCCATTCGGTCGGTGTCAGCAACCTTTTGGTCGCATAAAACCTCTATTTTCTCGAACGGAAAGAAAAGGCGACAAATATTTTCAAGCTCGTATTTAAAGCCATGTCCTTCGATATATAAAATCATAAAATTTCCTTAAAAATCAGATTTTTTAGAGTGAAAACGAGTTTCCATGTCCTGAATAAACGGTATATTCGCCGTCCATACTGCGAATTTTTCTCAGCGATGAGCGCATTTCACGCATGCTTCCCGTTTTTAAATCGCAGCGGCCGATTGCACCGTCAAAAATGGTATCGCCGCTGAATATAATTCCGTCCGAAATAAACATTACGCTACCAGCCGAATGTCCTGGCGTATGCATAACTCTAAACACCGTTTCGCCAAGGCGAATCTCATCCCCGTCGGAAAGAAGAATATCCGCATTCACGTATTCCTGGTCGTGCGGAATCATATGGGCAAATTCGTTAAATGCGCTTTCTTCCTTTGAAATAAGGCAATCGGCATCGAGAAAATGAACCGCAATTTTCGCATTAGGACACATTTTCTTTATTCCTGCAGCGCCTAAAATATGGTCAAAATGGCGGTGGGTAAGGAGAATATACTTCACCCTGTCCTTTATCGGCTCAACCACATTTTTCAGTTTATCAAGAAAAAACGCAGGGTCGATAATCGCAACGTCACCGCTTTTTTCATCGGTGACGATATAGGTGTTGCAGGCTATATCGTTAACACAAATGGTTTCGATTTTCATTAAAGCATCTCCGTATCAAGAATGATTGTCACGGGTCCGTCATTTACAAGTGACACCTTCATATCGGCGCCGAAAATTCCGTGGGCCACCTTTTTCACTCCGTTATCCTTGAGCATAGCCATAAACAATTCGTAAAGACGTGTAGCTCCCTCAGGGCGCATTGCGCCGACAAATGACGGTCTATTCCCTTTTTTACAATCGGCACAAAGGGTAAACTGGCTGACAACGAGAATTTCGCCGCCGATATCCTGCACCGATAAATTCATTTTTCCCTCGCCGTCCTCAAAAACACGCATAAGAGAAATTTTCTTTGCAAGTTTTTCGGCATCGGCTTCGGTGTCACCCTCGGCAACTCCGAGAAGAATTAAAAACCCCTTTTGAATTTCGCCGACAATATTTCCGTCGACCGAAACAGCCGAGCTTAAAACCCGCTGAATTACACATTTCATTTCGAAATTATCAACCTTTCTGTCTATCTACCGAGATGATTCCGTCAATCTTTGACAGCTTGGCAATAATCGCCTTTATCTGCTCCTGGCTTTCGATTTTTACCTCGAGTTCAATCGCGTAGTTGCCGTTTTTAAGCGCGTGAGTGTTGATTCGGTTAATAAGCACTCGCATATTCGCAATTGCCGTTGTAACGTCGGCAAGAAGTCCAAATCGGTCGAATGCAAATATATAAAGTCCTGCGACAAATTCCTTTGCCGACTGTTCACCCCAGCGTGCAGGAATCCATCTTTCCGGCTGGTCGCAGGCTTCTAAATCCTTTGGCACATTAGGGCATTCCCTCTTATGAATTGAAACGCCGTGACCCCTTGTAATAAAGCCGACGATATTATCTCCCGGAATCGGATTACAGCAACGGGACAATTTGATTAGGCAGTTATCAATTCCCTCAATTTCGACTCCGTCATGCGAACGGCTGGTTGCTCGGTTATCCATAACGGCACCCGAAACGTCGACGGGATGATTAACCTTGATTTTATGCAGATAGTCCTCGCGAACCCTCGGCATTATGCGCGAAAGAATTATACCGCCGTAGCCGATTTTATTATAAAAATCGTCTATTGAAGAACAATGCTGACGCTCGGCAATATCGGCAATAAATTTTTCCATTTCCTTGTCGGAAAGATTGATTGCCGCACGTCTAAACTCGCGCTCAACCTCTTTCTGACCTTCCTCGACGTTTTCGGCATAGCGTTCCTTCTTAAACCAGGCACGAATTTTTGACCTGGCTTCGCTTGTTTTAACTATTTTAAGCCAATCTCGGCTTGGGCCGTGGCCCTGCTGATTGGTGGTCAGAATTTCGACAACGTCACCCGTCGAAATAACGTAATCAATGGGTACAATTCGACCGTTTGCCTTTGCTCCGACCATTCGGTTTCCTACCGCCGAATGAATGGCATAGGCAAAGTCGATTGCCGTTGAGCCGGCAGGCAGGCTTATTAAATCACCGCCGGGAGTAACGCAAAATACGTCCTCTGGGGCAAGGTCGGTCTTTATCGTACGTACAATTTCTTCAATATCATCCGACTCGCTCTGATTTTCGAGCATTCGTCTAATCCAAGCAAGACGCTCCTCAAAGCGTTCGTCAGAGCCGCTGACACCCTCTTTATACTTCCAATGGGCAGCAATACCGTATTCGGCGGTATAGTGCATATCCCAGGTACGAATCTGAACCTCAAATGGTGCACCTTTTTTACCGATTACAGTGGTGTGAAGCGACTGATACATATTCGATTTCGGCGTTGAAATATAGTCCTTAAAGCGTCCCGGAATCGGTCGGAACATTTCGTGAACCATTCCAAGCACGTTGTAGCAATCGGTAACCGTGTTTACGATAACTCGAACAGCATAAATATCATAAATTTCTTCAAACTGCTTGCTCTGCATATACATTTTTCGGTATATGCCGTGAATTGACTTTACTCGTCCCTCGATAGAAAGGTTGGGAATACTTCCGTCGAGCTTTTCGCGCAGTAAATCTTTTATGCTTTCAATATATCTGAGGCGGTATTCCCTATTTTTTTCAAGCTGACCTTCGATATCGGCATAGGCAACAGGGTCGAGGTGCTTAATAGCAAGGTCCTCGAGCTCCTCCTTTACGGCTCGGATACCGAGTCGGTGAGCAATAGGCGCATAAATTTCGAGTGTTTCGCGCGATTTATCGAGCTGTTTAAGCTCGGTTTGGGCGTCGATAGTTCGCATATTATGAAGTCGGTCGCAAAGCTTGATGATAATAACGCGAATGTCCTCCGACATCGCGATAAACATTTTTCTGACATTTTCGGCTTGGAGCTCTTCCTTCGAAACGTAGCTGATTTTTCCGAGCTTTGTAACTCCGTCAACAAGCATTGCTATCGTTTCGCCGAAATCACGCTTTACGTCATTTATCGAAAGGTCAGTATCCTCGACCGCATCATGAAGCAAAGCGGCGGCCACCGATTCCGAGTCCATACCGAGCTTCGCTGTGATACATGCTACTGAAAAAGGGTGAATAAAAAACGGCTCTCCTGAAAGGCGCTTTTGCCCCTCATGTTTTTCTATTGCCACGTCATACGCTTTTTTGATAAGGTCGCGGTCGAATGAGTCTCCCTGTTTTTTGAGCAGGCTGACAAGGGTTTCGAACCTTCCGTCGTAGTTAACCGTCATTTTTTATTCCTCCTCTCCATTTGCCCGTCTGAAAACGGACGAATTCTCTAAATCAAATTTTTCTTCGGTTGGATGTTTTGAGGCATAGACGCCGTCCTTTGAGTATGAACAGTCGATAACTCCAAGCTCGTTCATAATATCAAGCGCCAATCGGGTTCTCAAATACGACGAAATGCCCGATTGAGTCATAAGCGCCTCAAAAACGCCCGAAAATCCGTTATTTTTGTTTATAGTGCGATAAATTGCGCCAACATCGTCTCGACTTATCTTGCAGATTTCCTTTTGCTCGTGGGTCATCTCTTCCCCACGGCAAAAACGCTCGTAAAGACGAATTTCTTTAAGCAATTTTTCTTCATCAATTACGGTAGGTCTAAATGCCTTTGCTATAAGAGTAACCGACCTTGTTCCCATATACTCATTCGTTTCTACAGTTACGGCAAAGTCAAGCAATGCTCCCTGTACAAAGCCAAAATCCTGCTCAGCAGTCATAAAGAGCATTACGGTTGCTATATTTCCGTTCTTCGAAACGGTAAGGCGCAGATGCTTACCCGAGCCAACCGGTGTAATCTTATCAAGGCGGACCCCCATAAGCCCAAAAACAGGCGTTTGGTTGGCTACGCCGCAGGGCTCAAATACTTCGAGCGACTCGGCCATATCAGGCGTAAACGCCGACGGCGCCAAACGGCAATCAATTTTTATCTCAGCGAAGGGCATTTCGTCATAGTTTTCGGCCGCCCATTCGTTAATCATTTTACGGAAAAGGTCGACCTTTTCGGTTTCGACCGACATTCCTGCAGCTCTTGAATGGCCGCCAAAACGAAGCAAAATATCCTTTGTTGCAGTAAGAGCATCAAAGACAGAAAAATTACCGATACTTCGTGCGGAGCCGTTTGCCTCTCTGTTTTCGACCGAAAGGACAAATGCGGGCTTTCCGTATCTTTCGCATATTCTCGACGCTACGATACCGATAACTCCGCCATGCCAGCCGTCGCCGCATACCACAATTACTCTATCGTTATAATATCCCTTTTCGTCAATAATTTTTACCGCTGCGTCAAAAATTTCTCTCTCTGTTTGCTGACGGCGTGCATTATCCTCGTTAATCTCGCGAGCAAGCTCGTATGCCTCACTCTTATCATTAGTGAGAAGAAGTCGCACAGCCCTTTCACACGAGCCAATTCGCCCTGCGGCATTAAGTCTGGGTCCTATTCCAAACGAAACACTCGACGAGGTAAATGGACGTGATGAAAGACCTGCCGCCTCGATTATTGCTAAAAAGCCCTCGCGTCCGTTTTCAACAAGGGGCAGCCCATTCTTTACAATCAGACGGTTTTCACCGCAAAGGGGCATTACATCGGCAATTGTACCTACTGCGGCAAGGTCGCCGTAGCGAAGTGACATTTCTTCCCCCGACGCCTCCTCCAATGCACAAATCACCTTAAAGGCGACACCTGCACCTGCGTAATCCTTAAACTGACTGGGGCAATCGAGCCGATGAGGATCAACGACCGCCTCGGCATTAGGCAGCTCATTCATAGGAAGATGATGGTCGGTTACGACAACGTCAATTCCGCATTTTTTCGCATAATCGACCTCGTCATTCGCGTTTATGCCGTTATCAACGGTGACAATCAGCTTTACCCCTTCGTTTTTAAGTCGGTCGACGGCAGCAATACTCATGCCGTAACCTTCCTCTCTCTCAGGTACGGAATAGATAACGTCGGCACCCTTATCCGAAAGGTAGCTGTACATAAGCGCAGTTGAAGTTACGCCGTCCACGTCATAGTCGCCGTAAACAGCTATTCTCTCCCCTTTTTCAATAGCGGCTCTGATTCTCGCAACGGCTTTATCCATATCGATTAGCTCGTACGGGTCGCTCATCTGCTGGTCATTGGACAAAAACTCATCTATTTCAAAAGGGTCGCAGTATCCTCTTGCAGTAAGAATGAGGGCAATTAACTGGTCAATGTCACATTCCTCCGCAAGCTGACGTGCGAGTTCTTTATCATTATTTGCTATAATCCATTTTTTGCGGTTCACCTTTTCCGCCAGCCTCCAATATCTCAATTACAAAAATATGTATATATTTAATCAGCTTATTATAACACTTTATATCTATCATAACAAGTATAAATAAATAAACTGCCGAAAGATTTTTTCGGCAGCCGTTAATATACTATACGTGACGGGGCTTTTTGCGTGATTTTTTGAAATAAATTCGGTCAAAAATAACCGCTGAAAAGAGGATAAAAAACGGAACCGACAGCATAAATAGACCGCTAAAAAGCATAAGAGGAGAAAACACAGCAACAAGCGGCAAAAGCGACGAAAAAAGCCCCTTTACCTCACCCTTTCCAAAGGCTGAAATCAGCGATGCTTTAAGCGATTTTCCGCAGGCAAAAAGCAGGTCGACAGCAAGAAAAAAAGCAAAAATCACAACCACTCCGCATACACCGATTCCATAAAAAATATATCTCAAAAACACCGCCGATAATTCACTCAAACCGGATGAAAAAAAGTGAGCGAAAAAAATCATTGTTACCGACCAAATCAGCAGGGTCAAAAAGAGGGACAAATGAATTACAAAAGCCCTAAAAAACCGCCCTAAATCAAACGCCCAAAAAAGTTCGCCAATTCCCGTTTTTTCGCCATTTGCCCATTTCAGCGCCATTCTTTCTATTCCCAAAACGAGCGGTAAAAAAAGGACAATAAAAGCTAGTGTGGACACCAGCGACGACGGCAAAAAAGCCACCTCTTTAAACCGTAAAATGCTTATATCAGGCACGGTATCCACAACCGAAGAAATAAAAAAAGTCGACGCCAACGAATCAATCAGCAGCACGAATGAAAAAACACAAAAAAGCGCTGAAAAGGAGGTTATTATAATCAAAAAATTATCCTTTAGCGCCCGAAACGCGCCCTTTAAAACTAAAAAAGGAGACAACATCAAAAAACTCCTACAATTTTTTGATATTATCCCCTATGAAAGCTATAAAAATCTAATTAACCGATTATTTTTTATCTTTTTTAATATACTTAAATGAGCCGATACTGTTTGACAAAAGCGCAAAAAAGCTGATTAGCGCAGGCCCTGCGACAATTACAACCCCTAAAACAATGAATGCAATTGCACCCGAAGTAATTTCGCCTGCTGATTCAATTTCGCTTGCAAATCCCGACGTATAAGCAAACCAGAGTAAAAAGGCGCAAACAACCAGATATATGATGTTTGTAAGATATAAAATGAAATTTTCGAGCCTTTTTTCGCCGTTTAAAACGGTTGCCGCGATAGCAAAAATTTCGCCTATCGCGAAGATTATACAAACTGGCACGACAATAAGACTATGGTCGCTGAATTTTTCCAAAAGAGAGACGCAAACAGCTGCCAACGTGAATACAATCGTAAAACCCGAAAGCACCGAAAAGGACAAAAGCGGCTTTATACTTTCCCTCTTTTTAATCGCGAGCACCGAAAGGCAGGAAAGGACAAAAAAGCAAACTATCACTGCCGTAAACACATAACGCGGAAAGGTCATATACGGCATTTTTTCGCCACCGAGCAGGGTTGCCGTTTCTTCATATCCTGCGACGACCATTTCGACAAAAATACACATCACCGTAAGAATAAGCATGGGCGCTGCCATTCCCGCAACAACGCGTGTTGCTCGATTTTTTGATATACCGCGTGACGATATTCCGCCGATAAGAATAGGTATTGTCGTAAGCAAAAGCAAAAAGATATTATACACCTGCATAATTTGCACCTACTTTTTTTGAAAATTCATCGCATAAATTTTGCTGATTTAAAATATAACATATTTCGTCAGCATTTACAAGACGCAATTGACATATAAGATATTTTACTGTATTATAACAAGTACTAAGGAGATGAAAAAATGCACCAAATTAATAACCAATTTCTTCGCTCCCATTACGCAAAACAGGAACGAAAAATTATCAGAAAAAGCGGCAATATTATAGGCGGTATTATTCTCGCCGCTCTTCTCTTTATCGATATAATCAGCGAAATCATAGGCGAAGTTATCATCGCTTTTAGTGAATATTATATCATCGACTACACCCTCACGTCATACGCCCTTCAAATTGCCCTTTCGGCAATGCTTTTTGTGCCCCCGTTTTTCATCATGGCGAATGTGCAAGGCTTTAGAGTAAGAGACCTTTTTGTAAGAAAAAAAGTACCGTTTTTAACAAATACATCTATCATTTTGAGCGGATTTATGCTTTGTCTTGCAATCAATATTGTTACAAACTATTGGGTTCAGTTTCTCGAATCGCTTGGCATGAATACCCAATACTCAGGTCTACCCGAACCTGCAACCATTTACGAAACAATTATATGGATATTTACCATTTCGGTTATGCCCGCTATTGTCGAGGAATTCGCCTTTCGTGTGGTTGTTCTCGGCTCGCTGAGAAGATTTTCAGACAGCTTTGCGATATTTGCATCGGCGGCGCTTTTCGGGCTGGTTCACGGTAATTTTATTCAAATTCCGTTTGCCTTCCTCATCGGTCTTGTTTTTGCCTATGTTACAATCAATACAGGCTCGGTCATCCCCGCTATAATCATCCATTTTTTAAATAATTTCAATTCATGTATTATGGCGCTGATTGGCAAGAATTTTCCTCTGTATGTACAGGTTCTTGTAAGTTACGGAATAATAATTGTTGTTGGAATTCTCGGTGCGCTCAGCCTTAAATATTTGAGTAAAAAACACATGCTCAGCAAGCAGCTGTATAAGCCCGAATGTTTAACCTCGGCGCCCATGGCATTCGGAGCGTTTTTCTCATCCCCGTTTATCATTGCGCTAACCGCAATTCTCGTTATTGGCGCAATTTTATTGGTGTAATTATTTTTTTAAAAGGACAGCTCAAATGAACACGATTGACGAAAAATTTATGAGCGAGGCCATCCTTCTTGCCAAAGAGGCGGCCACTGATGACGAGGCTCCTATTGGCGCCGTTATCGTGCGTGACGGAATAATCGTAGGACGCGGCAGAAACCGACGCGAAAAAGATAAAAATGCGCTTGGTCATGCCGAAATTGAGGCAATAAATGACGCATGCAAAACGCTCGGCGGTTGGCGGCTTATTGGCTGCACAATGTACGTCACCTTAGAGCCGTGCCCCATGTGCACCGGGGCAATAATCAATTCACGAATTGAACGTGTTGTTTTCGGCGCATATGATAAAAAAGCAGGCTCATGCGGCTCACTCATCAATCTTTTTGACCTGCCGTATAATCACAAACCGCTATTATCGGGCGGCTTTATGGAAGAAGAATGCGCCCATCTTTTAAGCGATTTTTTTAAGAAATTGAGAAAAAAAAATTAACCAAGAGCTTCAAAAACAGCAAATATCGGAGGAAAATAAAAAAAATGTTAAAAAAGCTTATTTGTGCCGTAGCGGCAATCATACTTTTAATTTCGGCTTCTCCCGCCGTCTATGCCGACCAAAAATCAACCGCAGTTAACAAAGAAATTGTTTTCGTCGACGGTCAAATGGACCAGGCATACAATTCCTCCGGAAATATCGTCGTCGACCAAATTATCAAGCAAAACGGCGATTCCACCACAACCGCATCGGTATATTTTCTCTATGACAACGACTTTATTTATGTCTTTGGCAAGGTTGAGGATAAAACGAGGGTATCGACACCGCCTACATACGATTGGATAACCGACAGCGTCGAAATTCAGCTCGACCTCGACTGCAACCCCGACGGTCAAGCCGTTGGCAGCGGATACACCGGTCTTTTTCGCGTAATTCGTTATTCGGGTAGTGTCTCGGTTGCAGAGGCTAACACTTCGCCGTTTTTCCTCGCAATAAAGGATAAAATCCAATGCGTTGTTTCTGATGCAAACCAAGGTGGCTATAATTTCGAAATTGCGATTCCCCATTTAAACAGCTTCAAGGAAGCAAAGTTTGGTGCTTCAGTCATTATAAATGACGCCACCGACGAAATTGCAAATCTTTCGGCCATGGTATTTATGAACAACAATCACACCGGAAGCTATAATAACACAAAGCAGTTTTATACCTTCAGCCTCAATAATTTTTCAAACCTGCGCGGAGAAAACGCTCCTACATATATAACCTCGTCAAACCCGTCATCAACCGATTCGTCAGCAGAATCTGACGACATGAGCAGCGACGTCGGTGCCACCTCATCGTATATCAATGAGCCTACCAAACTGCCGAAAAATCCGACAAGTGAAAGCGGAGAAAATCCTTTTGTAATCTACAGTATAATCGGCATAGCCGCGCTGATTGTTATTGTAATTACCGTTCTTTTGGCTGTAAATAAGAGCAAAAGCAAAGGCGATTCAAAGGATAACACAGACACAAAAAAGGCTAAATAAAAACACCAAAAAGTCATAAAAAAACAAATTCAATACATAAAATTAAAAGGGAATTGGGTTGTTACCGATTCCCTTTTTGTTTTTATATTAAAGAGGTGTATTCAATGGAAGAAATTCTGAAGGCTGTCGAAAGCGTAAACAGTCATATAAACGACCTTGTTTGGCTTAAAATCGGTATTTTCCTGCTGATTGGTACGGGACTTTTCATGACCGTGATAACAAGATTTTTTCAGGTCGCTCATATCAGTCACTGGGTTAAAGAAACCATTGGCAGCCTTTTTAATAAAAAAAGCTACTCGTCATCAAACGGCTCGGTTTCGCAGTTTCAGGCGCTTTGCACCACCCTTGCCGCAACCATAGGCGTCGGTAACATAGCCGGTGTTGCCGATGCGGTTGTAATAGGCGGTCCCGGTGCGGTTTTTTGGATGTGGGTTGCGGCATTTTTCGGCATGATGACCGGCTATTCAGAAAATTTGCTCAGCGTTTATTTCAGACGAAAAAATCATGACAGCGAATGGTCGGGCGGCGCAATGTATTATCTCAAATACGGGCTCGGCAGCATTAAGTGTAAAAGCAAACTAATCTCGTCGCTATTCAAAAAATTCGGTGAAATTCTCGCCATTTTATTCGCCTTGTTTTGCATTCTCGCATCGCTTGGAATCGGTAACATGGGTCAAGTAGATAAAATAGTCGCAAATATTGAGCAGGCATTAGATATTCCGGCGCTGTCAAGCCACGTCATCTATTCCTCAGGCGGTCAATCCATTACCCTCTATTCCCTTTCAATCGGGCTGGTTATAATGATTGCGGCAGGGCTCATTATCATCGGCGGGTTAAAGCGAATCGCCTCCTTTGCCGAAAAAATTGTTCCCGTAATTGTCATACTCTTTATATCGGGCAGCCTCGTTATCATCCTTTCGAAATTCGATAAAATCGGCGACGCGTTTAAGGCTATTTTCATAACCGCATTTAATCCGAGTGCAATTTTCGGCGGTGCCTGCGGCTATACGATAAGCATGGTTATCACCTCGGGCATTAAACGCGGCGTTTTCTCGAACGAGGCCGGGCTCGGCTCGTCGACCATTATCAATTCAAGCTCAAACGTAAAAGAACCTGTCAAGCAAGGCATGTGGAACATTTTTCAGATATTTATAGATACCATAATCATGTGTACGATCACTGCGCTTACCATTCTCACCTCGGGGGTTTATGACCTTAAAGCAGGCGCTGTCGCCGAAAGCGGTGCAACCGGCTCAACCCTTGTTGCCGCCGCATTTAATAGGGTGCTTTCAGTTGGCAATTTCGATTTTGGCGGCATTTTTGTAGCTGTGGCAATCCTACTTTTCGCTTTCACTACGCTAATCGGCTGGTCGCATTACGGAGCAAAGGCATTTGAATTTCTTTTCGGCACAAAGTACACGGTAATTTATAAAATTATATTCGTTGCGACCATAGCCTTGGGCGCGATTATGACCTCGTCAATCGCTTGGGACATTTCCGACACCTTCAACGGACTGATGATGATTCCAAACCTTATCGGCGTTATCCTTCTTTCAAAAACGGTTATCAAGGTCACAAAAAATTATATCGACCGAAAGATTAAATACAAGGATATAAAGCCGCTGCTTTCGTACCACGCGGATATTCAAAACGAGCTTGAAGCCGAGCTTTATTTAGAAAAGCAGTAAATAAAAAAGCACGATAAGAGATTTTTCACTCTTCTCGTGCCTTTTTCTTTTCTTCTTTTTTCTCTTTAATTTCGGTCTTTTTTCTCTTAATTGCCGCCTTTAGCTTGTCCAATTCCTTTTGAAGAACTTTAAGCGTTTTTTCGTCATTTGGAAACAGCCTTTTAAGTAAAAAGAGCGAAATTATTATCGTAACCAATTTTTCGGGTGTGAAAGGGAACCATAAAAACGCGGCATATGCCGTTCCAACCGCAAGCATCCAATTTATACCCAACCAGCCGCCAATGGCGATAAAGGCATAGCACCAGCCGTTTGTAATAACCCACGCGATTCCGAAACAAAGTACCATTCGCGGATTAAGACAAAAGCTGACTATCTTTTTTGTCCATTTCTTTATGTTTCGCCACCAATATTTTAAGCGAATTTTAAATTTCCCATTCTTCCTCTTTTTCATTTTGTCCCTTATTCTATCCTTTTTCACCGTAAAATATTTTTAACGGTATTCCTCATTAATATACACCCTGATTTTTTATACCTGTTCGCGAATTGAAAATTCGCAGCCGCAATAATTCTGACGATAAAGGTCGAATTTCTTTGACAATTCAATCGACCGCTTGTACCCTTCACGCTTTTTAAAATCGGACGGAAGATGCTTTATTCCGTATTCTTCACCTATTTTTTCACCAAGCTGTCCAAGTAACTGCGCGTTTTTATGCGGACTTACGCTTAAGGTTGTCGCGAAAAAATCAAAGCCGCCTTTTTTCGCCGTTTCTGCCGTTTTTTGAAGGCGTATGCGAAAACACTCGGTGCATCTTTCGCCGCCTTCTTTTTCCTTTTCAAGTCCCCTTGCCGCCAAAAGAAACTCGTCATGATTATATTCGCAAGGCAAAAATTTCGTCCATCCGCTTTTTTCAATAAGAATAAGCTGATTTTTTAGCCGTTTTTCGTACTCTTCTTTCGGAAAAATATTCGGATTAAAGTAATAAATCGTTATGTCAAAATACTTTGACAAATATTCGAGAACATAGCTACTGCAAGGGCCACAACAACTGTGAAGCAGTAATTTAGGCTTATTTTTATTATCAAGCTGATTTAATAAATTATCCAGCTCCTTTTGATAATCCTTTTTCATAAAAAACTCACCAATTAAGATAATATCAAACCATATCCCTTTTGTCAACAAGGCTAAATTTCTTATTTTTCGGGGCATAATATAACAGCTTAATTTTTTCAAAAAAGGAATGATTTTTATGTTCTGGACCGGTATGCTTTCGGGTATGTTTTTGGGCGGTGCAATAGGCGCTTTTGCCGTATGCATGGTATCGATTAACAAGTGATGGCGGCTTTGAGTAAAGAGAAATGTTTCAAAATCACTGTAAAAATGTAAAAAATCAGTAAAGTCGATTTTTATTCCCTTGATATTGACAAATTTTTTTTGTATATTATAAGTATCTAAGTATGTGTTAGAAAAGAGGTTATATAATGCTAAAACTTACTAACATCGTGAAGTCATATCTTTCAGGTAGCTCAAAGGTTGAAGCGCTCAAGGATATTAATATTGAATTCAGAAAGAATGAATTTGTCTCGATTCTCGGCCCGTCAGGCTGTGGAAAGACTACCCTTCTCAATATTATCGGCGGACTTGACCGATATGACAGCGGCGACCTTTCGGTTAATAATCGCTCGACAAAGGATTTCAGCGACAAGGACTGGGATTCATACCGCAACCATTCCATAGGCTTCGTTTTTCAGAGCTATAATCTTATTCCGCACCAGACCGTTCTAAACAACGTTGAGCTTGCCCTTACCCTTTCGGGCGTTTCAAAGGCTGAGCGAAGAAAACGAGCCATACAAGCGCTCGAAAAGGTCGGCCTTTCAGACCAGATTAATAAAAAACCTAATCAAATGTCAGGCGGTCAGATGCAGCGCGTTGCAATCGCGCGAGCTCTCGTTAACAACCCCGAAATTCTGCTTGCCGATGAGCCGACAGGCGCTCTCGACAGCGAAACCTCGGTTCAGATAATGGAAATTTTAAAGGAAATTTCGAAGGATAAACTTATCATAATGGTAACGCACAACCCCGAAATTGCCGAAAAATATTCAACTCGAATCGTGCGTCTTCTTGACGGAAGAATTACAAGCGACTCGAATCCGTATGAATCGGAATTTATGCTTAATGTCCCTGATAAAAAGAAAAAAGGTCGCAGAAAAACAGCAAAAACCTCAATGTCGTTCTTAACCGCGCTTTCACTCTCGCTCAACAACCTTTTAACCAAAAAAGCGAGAACCTTTATGACCTCATTCGCGGGAAGCATCGGTATTATCGGAATTGCACTGATTATGTCCCTTTCAAACGGAATTAATACATACATAAACCGCGTTCAGGAGGATACTCTTTCGAGCTATCCGATAAGCATTCAGGCCGAATCGGTAGATATGACAAACCTTGTAACCAATCTCATGGGCGCTAATAAAAAGGCAACAAGTCACGAGCTTGACGCCGTTTATTCAAACTCGATTATGTATGAGCTAATAAACTCGCTGAATAACGCCGAGGTTGAAAAGAATAATCTCAATAAATTCAAGAAGCATCTTGAAAACGAAAACAGCGAAATTAATCAGTACATCAGCGCTGTTCAGTATTCATACGGTGTTGACATGAGCATTTATACAAAAGACAGCGACGGAAAAATAGTTAAATCGGACGTAACAGAGCTGTTAAGCGGAATTTACGGAGCCGAAAACAGCATTATGTCGGCGGGCTATCAGCAAAGCTTTGCCCAGCTTAACGTTTGGAGCGAAATTCTCACCGATAAAAACGGCACCGAAATTAACCAGCTTACAAAAAAGCAGTATGACTGCATTTACGGAAACTGGCCGACAAGCTATAACGAGGTTGTGCTGATTGTCGACAAAAACAACGAAATCAGCGACCTTTGCCTTTATGCTCTCGGGCTCAAAACCTCAGATGAGCTGACAGCCGTTCTTGAAGCGGCTATGAAAAAGGAGCCCCTCGACACAGCCGAGAAAAAATGGTCGTATGAGGATATATGTTCAAAGACCTTTAAGCTCGTTTTACCGAGTAGCTGCTATCAAGAAAGCAATGACAGCATAAAGGACCTTCGTGAAAGCGATGCCGGAATGAAATTCGTTTATGATAACGGAATTGATATTAAGATTTCGGGCATTGTGAGACCGAATGAGGATGCTATTTCAACCTCAATGAGCGGCTCAATCGGATACACTCGCGCATTAACCGAATATATGATTAACACGGCTGAAAAGAGCCCCATTGTCAAAAAGCAGATGGAAAACAAGAACTTTGACGTTGTTACTGGGCTTCCCTTTAAGGTTGAGGACAGCGGTGAAAACGCCACGGCATCAAAGGCTGAGGCATTTAAATCATACGCAGAAAACCTTTCGTTAAGCGAAAGAGCCGACCTTTATACCGAGATGATGTCGATTCCTGACGATAGCTACGTTACCGCCCAGGTTGACGCCCAGATGGCCAATATGACCACCGAATATCTGCGCCAAATGCTGACCAATGCATATTCGCAGCAGATGGGCACAAACTCGTCCGAAATCAGCGACTATATTGAAAAAATGGATAACGAAACCCTCAATGAATATGCACGGGAGGCAATCGCCGAGCAGATTAAGGCAAAATATGCCGCCGAGAAAAAGGCTTATTACGGCGCAATGACCGATTCGGCGCTCAATCAGCTTCTGACCCACGCACTCGGTAACTTCACCGAAGAAGAATTTGCAAAATTTTATGATAACAATATGCCGACCGACTCGATTATCACATATAACGAGGCACTTCTGAACCTCGGCTATGTTAGCCTCGACAACCCGACCCAGATAAATATTTTCGCCTCCTCTTTTGATAACAAGGACAAAATCGCCGAATGCATCGAAAAGTATAATAAAGAGCAATCGAATGACGATGATACAATTGAATACACCGACCTTGTGAAGATAATTATGTCGTCGATAACAACCATTATTAACGCAATTTCTTATGTTCTTATCGCCTTTGTTGCCATTTCCCTTGTCGTTTCGTCGATTATGATTGGCATTATCACCTACATTTCGGTACTCGAAAGAACAAAGGAAATTGGTATTCTCCGCTCAATCGGTGCGTCTAAAAAGGATATTTCACGAGTATTCAACGCTGAAACGTTTATTGTAGGATTTACGGCAGGCATTATCGGAATTGTGACCACCGTACTTCTCTGTATACCGATAACATATATTGTTCGTGCTCTCACCGGTATAAATATTATAAGCGCTTCTCTCCCATTTGTCGGAGGGGTTGCGCTGGTATTGATAAGCATGCTTCTGACCTTTATTGCCGGACTTATTCCGTCAAGAGTTGCCGCTAAAAAAGACCCCGTCGAAGCACTCCGCACCGAATAACACACAGATAAAAAACGATGCTTTTCAGCATCGTTTTTTTCATTCGTTCGACGGGTTGAACTGCGGCGAATTAAATGTTATACTGGACAAAAGGTGATTTTATGTTCGATATGGCAAATTGCAGAATGTGTCCGCGAAAATGCGGTGCAGACCGCACAAGCGGCATGGCAGGTGTATGCAAAACCAACAATAAAATATATATTTCACGGGCGGCACCGCATTACTGGGAGGAGCCCTGTATTTCGGGCAAAAACGGCTCAGGAACCGTCTTTTTCTCCGGATGTAATCTCGGTTGCGTTTACTGCCAAAATCGCAAAATAAGCCGTTTTGCCGTCGGAGAGGCGGTTTCCGTGAGCGAGCTTGCCGAAATCTTCGTTCAGTTGCAGGAAAGCGGTGTGCATAACATTAATCTCGTCACGCCGAGCCACTATGTAACCCAAATTAACGAGGCGCTCGATTTAGCCCGGCTTAGCATTCCCGTTATATATAATTCGAGCGGCTACGACCTTTGTGATGCGCTCGAAATGCTCGACGGAAAGGTTCGAGTTTTTCTCCCCGATTTTAAATATATGGACAGTCACCTTGCGCAAAAATTTTCGTCGGCAAGGGACTATCCCAAGATAGCAAAGTCGACCATAAGAAAAATGTTTGAGTTAGCTGGTAAACCTCGATTTGATGCCGACGGAATGATAAAAAGCGGGGTTATTGTTCGTCACCTTGTGCTTCCCGGTCACACCGACGATTCAAAGAAAATTATCAGCTATTTATACAATACCTACGGCGACAGTATTTATTTAAGCATTATGAATCAGTTCACCCCCTCTCCCGACCTGCCCTTTGACGAGCTGACAAGGCCTTTAAGCAAGGAAGAGTACAACGATGTGGTCGATTTCGCCGTAAGCATCGGGGTAAAAAACGCCTTTATCCAGGAGGGTGAAACGGCAAAAGAAAGCTATATCCCCGATTTTGAGATATAAAAAATAGGCTTAACCGATGTTGGTTAAGCCCATTATTTTATATACTATTTTGTGCCGATTCGAGCTGCTCGGTTGCCTCTGCCCATTCGGTCATTTTACCGTCAAGCAATCCCTCGATTTCGGCTAAACGCTCGGTGATTTCTATTGTCTTTTTGTAATCGGCCGAAACCTCGTCGGTGACAAGCTGCCGGTTCAAAAGCTCGGTTTCACTCTCTAATTCAGCTATCTCCTTTTCAAAGGTGGCAACCGCTGTTTTCAGTTTTCTAATGCGCGACTGTTGCTCTTTTTTCTCCTTATAACCGAGTCCACCGCTACCAACAGCTTTTTGTACTCGTTGCTGTTCGGGTGCAGGCGCCTTTTTTTCAAGATAGTAATCGTAATTTCCGATATATTCGATAACGGTGCCGTTTTCCATCGACCAGATTTTGTCGCCAAGTCGGTTTATAAATCGGCGGTCGTGCGACACTATAAGCATTGTGCCGCCAAAGGCAATCAGCGCATCCTCGAGTGCCTGACGGGAATAAATGTCGAGGTGATTGGTCGGCTCGTCGAGGAGCAAAAAATTTGCCGACGAAAGCATCAGTTTAAGTATCGAAAGCTTTGCTCTCTCCCCTCCCGAAAGGTCACCCACCTTTTTAAAAACGTCATCTCCGCGGAAACGGAAAAGTGCGAGCGCATTTTGAATTTCGGTTCTGGTCATGCTCCTGTTTTCGTCCCAAATTTCGTCAAGTGCTGTTTTTTCATCGTGGAGGGTACGCTGGGTTTGGTCAAAGTAACCACACTTTACCCCTGCGCCAAAGCGAACCGCAGTACCGTTTATTATCTCCTTCATAAGAGTTGTTTTGCCGCAGCCGTTTGAGCCGAGCAAAAACACCCTTTCACCGCGCATAATGTCGAGCCGCACATTTTCGTAAAGAAGTCGGTCGCCGTAGCTTTTTGACGCGCCGTTAATGTGCAAAACCTCGTTGCCTGTTATCCCCTGGGGACTGAATTTAAAGTGAATTTCGCTGTTTTCAATAATCGGCTTGCGCAAGGCCGCACGAAGGCGGTCAACCTGCTTCTGCTTTGATTCGGCCGTTTTTATATTCTTTTCACGGTTCCACTGATGTTGCTGGGTGATTATGCCCTCGATTCGCTCAATCTCTTTGAGGGTGTTTTCATATTCGTGGAGCTCGGATTCAAGCCGCTTTTCCTTCAGTTTCATATATTCGGTGTAGTCGCCGTTGGCGATAAACACCCTGCCGCCCTCGATTTCGAAGGTGCGATTTGTCACCGCATCAAGAAAATAACGGTCGTGAGAAACGATTACAAGCGCGCCCTTGTACCCTCGCAAAAATTCCTCCAACCATTCGCAAGAGGCGGTGTCGAGGTGGTTGGTCGGCTCGTCGAGAAGTAAAAGGTCGCTTGGGGATAAAAGCAGCTTTGCAAGCGAAATTTTTGACAGCTGGCCGCCCGAAAGCGAGGTAAGGGGCAGCTTCATTTGGTCATCGGTAATGCCGAGTCCGATAAGCGCCGACCTTGTCCTGCTTCTAAAAGTAAGTCCGCCGAGTAAATGAAATTTTTCCTGCAATGCGCTATGCTCGTTTATAAGCTCGGTCGAATGGTCGATCTCAAGACGGACGGTAAGGGCGTGTAGACGATTTTCAATTTCGATAAGGTCGGAAAAGACCGAAAGAGTTTCTTCATACCCGCTGATTGAGCCTGAGGCGGCCACCATCTGGCGCATATAGCCAACACGAAGCCCCGATTTCCTGACAACTGCGCCGCTGTCGGTATCGTACTGACCGGTCAGTATTTTAAAAAGGGTGGTCTTTCCTGCGCCGTTTGGGCCGATAAGACCGATTTTGTCATTATCCTTTATTTCAAAGGTGACGTCGGCAAAAAGCTCGTCTCCGCCAAACGCCTTCGAAATTTTATCCGCGGTCAAAATTACCATCGTTCATGTCCTTCTCTGATTGATATTTCCCATTTTAACACATTCTTCCCCATTTAACAATAGACGGAAAATAAAGCTTTTTATATTTTTTGAAAAAAATACTTGCATTTATATATTATTTATGATATTATACTTTGGCACGAATAAATGCGCTTGTAGCTCAGTTGGATAGAGTGACTGGCTACGAACCAGTAGGTCAGGGGTTCGAGTCCCTTCAAGCGCGCCATAAAAAGAACCCACATTTGTCTATGACAAGTGTGGGTTCTTTTTAATGATATCCGTTCCTTTCGGAACGGATGATATATGTCTTCGGCATATGAAGGAACGAATATTATATCATATTTGCGAGAGCAAATATATCATGCGGCCCAGCCGTATATCATATTGCGCAAGCGATATATCATTGAAAGCCCAAGCAAGCTGTGATATAATACGAATGAAAGAAGGCGTATTTATGTTTGAAAACAAACTACTCGACTTATCTTTTGAATTTGCTGTCGCTATTGTAACTCTGGTTGATGGCGTAACTGCACCGAAAAGCTCCTATATGACCGATCAACTTGCAAGAGCAGGCACATCAGTTGGCGCAAATATACACGAAGCACAGTATGCACAAAGCAAAAAGGACTTTGTTTCAAAGTTAGAAATTGCGCTCAAAGAATCAAACGAAACAAGTTATTGGTTAAAACTGATGTATGAAACCAAAAGAATCGATATCACCACATATCAGCATACAGAGAAACTTTGCGGCAACATCCGCAGATTGCTGATTGCATCCTGCAAAACCGCTAAGGAGAATGCAAAATGAAAACAGACAGATTGATTCTGCGTCATTGGACTGAATCAGACGCAGAAAGCTTATATGAATACGCAAAGGACCCGAATATAGGCCCAATCGCAGGTTGGCCACCTCATAAAAGCGTTGACGAAAGTTTAAACATAATTAGAACGGTTTTCAATGGTAGTGAATGCTACGCTATATGCAAAAAAGGAAATAATAAAGCCATTGGTGCAATAGAGCTCAAATTAAAAGGTCGTACAGATATGACCGAAAGAGATGATGAATGCGAACTCGGATATTGGCTTGGAAAACCTTTTTGGAACAAAGGATATATGACCGAGGCGGCAAAAGAAATTTTGCGTCATGGATTTGAAGACCTTGGAATTACCACCATTTGGTGCGGTTATTATGACGGCAACGAAAGGTCAAAGCGTGTTCAAGAAAAGGTCGGTTTTATTTATCATCACACCTGCGAAAAGGTTCCCGTACCACTGATGAACGAAATTCGGATTGGTCACACGAACTTTATAACAAAGGAACAGTGGGAAAAGAACAATTCAATTAAAAAATAATTTATATATAAAAACTCAGCGTGTCCGAGTTTGGACACGCTGAGTTTTTTTGTTTCAATTTAGTTTTCTTCTTCGAAATACGGCATAGCCATAAGCTCATCGTCGATTGCCTTTATCTGAGTGAGCATGATATTGTATGAGTAAAGTGAGCATTTGTTACCGATTCCGTTAGCTTCCATAACGGCTTTGAGCCCTTCGTTAGCCTTGTAAAGAGCGTCGAGAGCTTCGCGAACGTTGAAGCGTCCGGGAGATGTCGGTGCCGGTGGCCAACGTGCATCGGAAACGTAAGCTGTTGTAACAGCCTTCATAACGGCGTTCATTGCCTCGTTTTCGTACGGGTCTACGCCGAGATGGGCTGCAACATTCTTAAGTCCGTCGAAAATTGACTTGCACACGGGGTCGAGCATTCTCGAATACGGAGTATTTGCCCAAGCACGTGATGTACCACCGTGCCAAGCACAGCCGGTCTCAATTTCGTCAAAATTATCAATTTCGTTAATCTCGTATTTTTCGGCAGCTTCGCTCGGAGTAACGAATTCGAAGCCCATTTCCTTTGCAGCAGTGAGAATTTGCTCAAATCTTTCTGCGCTGGCAGGTTCACTTTCAAAGAAGCGTGCCTGACCGAACTGCTTAACATAGAAATATGCGGTTGTTCCAACATATTCGGCATCCTCGGCATACGGCATGATGAAGCCGCCCTTTTCGGCGATTCTTGCCTGCCATTTTGAAAGAACCTCCTTAACCTCCTCGATTGTAACGGGGTTAGGACGGTTTCCTTCGGTGGCGCCCATAAGGTACCAAAGCATGATATTGCAAAGCATATCCGAACGTAAAATAACCTTTAAGCCGTTGGGAAGTACGTTTGCGTGGGTGAACTTTTTAAGTAAATCGTCGCTGCCTGCAACAATATCCTCAAGCTTGAAAAGCTCATTCTTATTCGAGTGACCGCGAACGTCAAACTTGAGTCCGGTCTTTTCTCTTACACCTTCAACAGTAGAAAGGAAATATGAGTCGGCGTCGGCAATAAGTGTCTTAAATCCGGCTCTCTTATAAATATCAACTATGTATGAATTCCATGAACATTCGGGGTTCCAACCGGTTGTCGGGCGAACACCGGTAAGTCTTTCCCATGTGTTAAGTCCCTCAACGAGTGAACGGTAGCCGATTTCGGCATCGATGTTGCCAAGCATAATATGAGTCTGGGGCGAGGCAACCGGCTCGATTCGTCCTTCCTTAATCCCCTTAATAAGCTTTGCCATTACTTCGGGGGTTTCCTTAGCGACGATTTCGAGGGTTTCTCCCGATGCTTCAAAGGCAATTTTTATGCCCAATTTTTCGGGTAAATCGAAAATCTTGTCATACGATACCTGTGATACCCATGCTCTTTTTTCAATCGGGAGCTGTGAATACTGCAGATTTCCGTGGGGCATGAAAATAATTCCGTTTTTCATTTTATTTCTCCTTAATTTTTGTTTTAAATACCCTTTGATATTATCACACAGCGGTCAACTATTCAACTGTTTTTTACTTTTTAAGAAAGGTTTCGGGAATAAATTTCGGTCTGCGCTTTGTTTCGCTGTAAATTTTGCCTACATATTCGCCTACAATGCCCAAACATGTTACTATAATTCCACAGACAAGCCATATTGTCGAAAGAATGAGCGCAGTAGACACATTAGTTCCGCAAATTCCTACGATAATTGAAACCAAAAGCGCAATTGCACTTAAAACCGAAAGAATAAGTCCAAGTCCACTGACCATTGTAAGCGGTTTTACGCTGAATGAAGTAACCCCTTGAATTGCGAGGCCAATCATCTTTTTAAGCGGATATTTTGTCTCGCCTGCAAAGCGTTCGCCACGCTCGTAATAAACACAATCGCTCCTAAATCCCATGTCGGGCACGATTCCGCGTAAATAAAGGTTTACCTCGTCATATTGAGCCAGTGCATCAAGCGCTTTTTTACTCATAAGACGATAGTCGGCATGGTTATAAACCGTTTCGACACCGAGAAATTTCATAAATTTATAGAAGCCCTGTGCCGTAGCCTTCTTAAACTTTGTATCGGTGTCGCGATTCGAACGCACGCCATAAACGATTTCGCAGCCATCGGCGAATTTATCCAAAAAGTCGTCCATAACGTTAATATCATCCTGCAAATCGGCATCCATCGAAATAACGCAATCGGCAAAATTACGCGCCGTCATAAGCCCTGCGTAAAGGGCATTCTGATGCCCCTTATTATGCGCAAGTTTAAGTCCGCAAACACGCTCGTTTTGACTAAAAATACGGGTAATTATCTCCCACGTATCATCCTTTGAGCCGTCATCGACATATAAAATGCGCGATTTTTCGGAGCATTTACCAGATATTATCATTTCATCAAGCTTTAATAAGAGGCGTCTTGTCGTTTCGCCGATAACCGCCTGCTCATTATAACAAGGTACTACAATATATAGAACCGGCATTTTATTCATTCACTTCCTCATTTTTTAAAGTATCATTACTATCAACTTTACTCGGTTTTTCCTCCTTGCCGTCACCTTCATTAAGCTCGGCTTGGACAATAGCAGCTGCCTCTTTTTCGGCAAGAGCTCTTTCGTATTCGGCAAGATGCGCGTCATCCCTTGCCCATTGTTTGAGCATCTTTTCCCCTTCGGGATAACGAACGGCAAGCTTTTCAGGATGTTTACGCTTATAAATGCTGTAGGCTATCACGTAAACCATAAGCAGCGCAAAGCCGACGATTGTAACCAGAAGTCCGGTTTCAAGTCCGGGCGTCATGTAATCAAAGCGAACGGTATGCTCACCTTCACCAACAAGCACCGCCATAAAGCCAACATTAACCCTCTCGACATCTACCTTTTTGCCGTCAACATACGCCGACCAACCTTCCTCATACGGAACGGCATAGAAAACATAGTTCTTTTTATCAAGGGTTACAGTAGATGTAAACCCCCTATTATCAACCGAAAATCCGTTGTTAATCGAGGTTTCGCGTCGTTCGAGGCAATCGACAAAATAGCCGTTATATGAAAAGTCCTCATTTGGCAGCTCGTTTACCTTCTTTAAAACGGATGAAATTTTTGCTTCCGTTTCGTCCGAAACAACCATCGCTTTCAGCATAACGAGCGCTTTATTTTCGTTGTAATTATTAACTACATCGTTTTCGTTTATACAATAATCATAGGTGAAGCCATAAGGAATACAGTAATCGTTTTGCCATATCTCAAAGTTATCCTTCTGCTCAACATATGACCAGCCTGGCATAACCGACGAATCAAAATCCTTGCCGTTTTTTGTGCTGTCGATTAAATACTGACAATTAAGGAACGAGCGAATTGAGTAAACCGAAGTTTCGGGACGTGAGCCAACACCGCGTTCAACGCCTATAAACTTATAATAATCCATTATTGAGCCGGGAACAATTGAGTGAAACGCCTGAATTGTTGGCATGTTAAGGAACATACCCGTGTTATCCATTCCGTCATAGTCGTCAATTCGATAATTGTCGCTTCCCTCTAATTCAAAATCGGTCTCTATTAAATCGGGAATGATAAAATTATTCGCATCATATGATGATTGCTTTCCGAAATATATGAATATTGCCGAATAACCGATAGACACCGCTGTCAAAAGGCAAATACACATTGTAGTAAACGCGGGTGTTTTCTTTTTCACCGTATGAATAATTTCGCCCACCGAGCGCTTTTTCTTTTTTGAAAAAATGCTTCCTCGATATGTGAAAAGGATTATAAGTGCAACTGCACAAGCAAGCGATATTAAACAGGTAATCCAAAAGCGCGTTTTATAATAATCGGCGCTTTTGTTATAAAGTCCGAATTTAGTTGGTATATTTCCTTCCTGCTCGGTAGGATAGAAGCCTATTACCAGCATAAAGGCTATTACAACCCCTGTATTCCATCTAAACGCCGAAGCCCATTCAAAATCGGGTCGGTCAAGCGACTGAGCCGTTACAAGAGCCATCATCAGCACCAGCATATAGAACCAACGCGCATAATATATGTAGTTAAAAAGCTGGAAAGCGCTGTTTAATATCGGGATGAGTGCCATAAACAAGAGGGTGATGATAATTCTTCTCTGCCATGTTTTTCGTCTGTTTTGGAGCCAAGCAATAACTCCTGTCATGCCAAAAAGCGGCAACCAACCGGCCTGCGACGACCATCTTGCTTCTGCATCAGGGAAAAAGACCGGTCGAGCGGGATTATCCGGCGGAAAGAAGAAGCACTGAATAACATTCAGGAAACGCTGGTTTCTACCAAACAAAATAGCATTCCAGCCGATAGGGTATCCGTTTATTCGGCTGTTTTGGATAACAGAGTAATAGCTCGGGAACAAAATTACACAGGCCATTAATCCGCCCAAAACACCTTCAAGAATAATTTTTCCCAATGTGGAAAATTTCATTTCCCAGTTTCCGGACAATGTTCTAATTACCCAATAAATTATAAGGAAAACAAACATTCCCGCAAAGAAATAGTAATTCACCATCGAGCACACGAAAACCATAAAAGCAAAGAAGCCCTTTCTGTTTTCACATACCAGCTCCTCAAGAGACAAAAGCAAAAGCGGGAAAAAGACGATAGCCTCGTGAAAATGGTTAAAGAAAATATTATAAACTGAAAAGCCGCTAAACGCATAAAGCAATCCACCGATAAGAGCATTATCCTTATTTCTGCAAAAGCGACGAAGATAGCAATATCCCGCAAGCGACGAACAAGCAAATTTCAACATAAGCAACGGACCCATTAAATAAGGCACCATCTCATTCGGGAATGGCAAGGTCAGCCAAAAAAACGGACTTCCGATAAGATAAAAGCTATATGAACCGATAAAGTTTGCGCCCAAGTCGGTGTTCCAGTTCCAAAAAATATTTCCGCTTCTTACAGCATTATGAGCAAGCTTATAAAAGGGCACCTGCTGAACATTGAAATCACCATAAAACAGAAAATAGCCCTTGTTCATCAAAATATAAGGTATAAAAAACATAAATGAGATAAAAAGAGCGATAAAAAAGGACTCTTTATATCTTTCTTTTTGCTTTGAGAACAGCATTGTTTTTCCCTCCGAATGAATTAAAGTAAAAAAATCGCATAATACATCTAATTATAATTATTGATATTATAACATTTTTTGATATAATAATAAAGTAAAATATTCACTTTTTTACAGTTTTAACAGTTTTTTTAATGAATGGGAGGAAAATTTAATGGCAAGCAAATTTTTTGCAATACTTTCCCGACTTAAATACATAAATCGATGGGCGCTTATGCGAAACACACATAACGAAAATTTAAGCGAGCATACCCTCGACACCGCCTATATTGCACAGGCTCTCGTTATAATTGATAAAAATCACTTCGGCGGAAAGCTTAATCCCGAGCACGCAGCCGTACTTGCAATGTATCACGATGTCAGTGAGATTCTTACAGGAGACATGCCTACCCCTGTTAAATATTTTAACGCCGACCTCAAAAAAGCATACAAGGCGGCTGAAAAATCGGCGTCCGAAAAGCTTATAAATCATCTTCCCGATGATATGAAAATCGAAATCGGCGGCTATATTGACCCGGTCTGCGATGATGAATATATGCCGTTTATAAAGGCAGCCGATCGCTTAAGCGCAATTATTAAATGCATTGAAGAAAGAAAAACGGGCAACCGCGAATTTATTGCCGCTGAAGAAACTCAAATGAAGGCAATAAAAGAAATGAATCTCCCTGCGGCTAATGTCTTTATCGAGGAATTTTTACCCGCATATTCGCTGTCACTCGACGAGCTAAACTGAATTTTATAAGCCACCAATATATTCAGCTATTCTATAAAAAAATCAGCCCTGTTGATACTACTCAACAGGGCTGTAATTTTTTTATGCTTTTTTTACAAGCGGTTTTGCCAAAAATTTGATAGCAAGAGCTCCGACACCGTTAGCAACCGATACAACCGCTATAAAGATAAACGAATCCAGAAGCTGATTTGCTGATGTTATTCCAAAGGTGAAGTATGCCATATCGGCGATACTATGCTCAAAACCGCAAAGAATAAAGGTAGGCACACATAAAAGTATTCCGAAACACTTACCAAACGTACCGTCAAAATTCCTATAATTATCAACGGCAAGATACATAAGCATTCCGCAGAATATACCTAAAATAAACGCCTGCGAAAGCGAAAGCGCCAGCTTCTTTTCTACCATTCGAGCCGCTACATCGACCATTTGCGGCTTTGCAATTCGCACCAAAGCAGAGGTCGCAACAATGCCGACAAGGTTTCCAAGCCAAATTGTGAAGCATTCCGGGTCGTTTTTATTATCAATTATGTAACCGATTTTTCCTGTAAAAAGATTAAGACCAAAGGCGCAAATGCAAAACAGACCAACCGAAAACATTACGGCGCCGACAACCTTATTATCACATGAAATATACACAGTTGCGCCAATTCCAATTGCAACTCCTGCACCAACCGCTCTTTTGAAAATATCAAGCCACTTCATTTATTTTTATTCCTCATTTATCTGTTGTATAATTAAATCTTTGAAAATTTCAATGTTCCAAGTTTAAATTCGCCGTTTTCAATCGTTACAGGTGCTGTTACCGAGCAAATAAACTTTATTTTATCGCTATCCTTAAAAGCGGAGGCAAGCTTTAACTTAATCGAAACGCCGCCCTTTGCAGACAAAGTGTAATCAACATTTTCGTCATATGCGGTAATTCCGTTATACTCGCCGTTTTCACGTATTAAGCGTGTTGCGTCATAGGTGAAATATTTTTTCGCTTTTTTGCCTTCTTTTACCTCGTCAGCCTTTTGTTCAAAAATAATTCGTTTACCAAGGTCGGAGGTATGGTCAATAAGCCATGACATGGAAGCGGTTTCGCTCTCTACCTTTGACGAATTCTTGGACGATTCTTTCAAAGACTCCTTAGAAGATTCCTCCTCAACTTCATCGGTTTCAAAACGAATATCAAATTTACTCAAAAGCTCATTTTTAATCGAATCGGATGAAAAACACTTATCAACAGGACTATCTGACTCAAAATCGATTATATGCAGTTCTTCGATCGAAACATCTGTATTGTAATCGACATAAAGAGAAATAGCGATTTCTTTTTCTTTATCGCCGTCAACATCAATCATTGCAAGTTCCGGTAGCTTTGCCTGTGTAGTGAACCATGCCCAATCGTAATAATATAAATTATCGTTTTTTCTGAAAATAACGCCGGTGCCATCATCGTTTGCAGATAATCCGTAGAAGCTGATATTTTCATCCGGCAGCTCGGCAATAAGATTAAAATAATCCCAGTTTGAAAGATCTGAATTTAACATCTCTGTCGGCAATTCATCAATTTTTACGGTTGAGATGTCAAATACCTCTTCCTGCTCTTCTACACTACTAACAATTTCGGTTGACGTACCTTCTTCGCCACAACCGCAAAGAAGTGACAAAATTAACACAAAGCAGAAGCTGAATATTAAAAATCTCTTCAATTCCTTCACACCCTATAATACATATATATTATATTTCAATTATATAATTTGTTTTATAAAAAATCCACTCTTTTTAATAACAAATTATAACAAATTTGAAACAATTGTCGATTTTATGTATATAAACAATTATGAATTACAGACATAACCTGCGCTTTTTATTAATTTAATTAATCTTTTGTATAATTAACTAATCACAAGTTAATAATATATTCGAAAAGAAGCTATCGGTAAACAAAGCTTAAATAACTTGATCAATTCTTTAACTTGAAATTTTATCATTTCCATTATTAGCATTTATACACTAATAAAACACTATGACAAATTGCACACTTAAATCCTACCGTAAACATAACATATATAGACCGATGTATATAAATAGCAAAAAAGCAGGTTGTTACACCTGCTTTTTTGCTACAATTAATGATAAAAAATTACATTTCAACAGGAGGAAGCTCAATTCCGGGGCTTCGGGGGTTGGTGGTAACAGAAGATGTCATGATTTCCTCAACTTCAAATTCTACCATTTCCATTTTCGGCATTTCAAACATTTAATTCACCTCCATTTTGATTAATTATAAACCTTTTTTTTCAAAAAATCAATACCAATTTGGTAAATTGATTCATTTGAACAAAAATATTCAAAAAACTTAGGTAAAAATTATTTATCCTGCATATACCTTTGCAGCGTTACCGTATTGCATCATCTTGATTACAAGCTCGCCTAAGCCTGATACGGTCTGATTCATCTGTGCATATGACTCGATTGAATCGCGTACGGTGTTGCTTACTGCTACGCCGTCCTTGTACGCTGTGATGT
>JAFQSP010000014.1 GCA_017409475.1 Clostridia bacterium | reverse complement strand
GCAGATACGAAGCAACAGACATTGGCACACCGCAAGGTGGGAATTTATCACCATTACTCAGTAACATAATGTTAAATGAGTTGGACAAGGAACTTGAAAGCAGAGGACAACGCTTTACACGATATGCAGATGATGTAGTGATTGTGTTAAAAAGCAAAGCCGCAGCAACAAGGGTAATGTATTCCATAACTGATTGGATAGAAAGGAAACTAGGATTAAAGGTAAATGCAACAAAGACAAAGATAACACCACCGAGTAAACTTAAATATCTTGGATTTGGCTTTTGGAAAGACAAAGAAGGATGGAAAGCAAGACCCCATCAGGGCTCTGTAATGAAATTCAAAAGGAAACTCAAAGCATTATGCAAACGGAGCCTAAGCATTGACCTAACATACCGAATTAAGAAGATTAATGAGGTAACAAGAGGGTGGATAAACTACTTTCGTATAGGTTCGATGAAAACAAGACTACAAAGCATAGACGAACACCTAAGGACAATGATAAGGGTGATAATATGGAAGCAGTGGAAAACAGCCAAGAAAAGAGAATGGGGATTACTAAAACTCGGAGTTGAAAAATGGATAGCGCACAAGGTTGCAAATTGGGGCAATCATTATCAATTTGTTGCAACAAAATCAGTTGTGACAAGAGCAATATCAAAAGAAATACTGACTAAGCGAGTCTTAATCAGTATTTCGGATTACTACCAAAAAAGTAGCACATATTTAATTTTGAATTGAACCGCCGTATGCCGAACGGCACGTACGGTGGTGTGAGAGGGCGATTAATTTCGCCCTACTCGATCTTTTTGCAATCTGGAACATTTTAACATCCCATTTTTATTTATTTCTTGATGCTATTTTATTTATAATGTATGTCACCACAATTATTACACCGATAACAAGGAATATACTGAGCATTCCTGTTCCCATATAATGCATATTATTTAAAAAGTTCATTGGATTTATGTTTATATTCATTTTTATTACCTCCTCTTACATAAAGAAGTTTAGGATAAGTCCGCCTGCGATAACCGAGGCAATCTGACCCGAAACGTTAACGCCGATTGAATGCATGAGCAGGAAGTTTTGTGGATCTTCTGCAAGTCCCATTTTGTGAACAATTCGTCCTGACATCGGGAATGCGGAAATACCTGCCGCACCAATCATCGGGTTTACCTTCTTTTTGAGGAAAAGGTTGAGAATCTTTGCGAAAATTACGCCACCTGCGGTATCGAAAATAAAGGCGAAAAGACCAAGTCCGAGAATGAGCAGTGTGTCAACTGCAAGGAAGTTTTCGGCCTGCATCTGAGATGCGATGGTGATACCGAGGAAGATGGTAATAAGGTTTGCAAGCACTTTTTGTGCTGTTTCCGAGAGCGAATTGAGAACGCCGCATTCACGAATGAGGTTTCCGAACATGAGGAAGCCAACCAGCGAAACCGATGCGGGAGCAACAAGCCCTGCGATAACGGTAATTACAATCGGGAAGAGGATACGGGTGCTCTTTTTAACCTCTTTTTGTTCATAAGGCATACGGATAAGACGCTCTTTTTTAGTTGTAAGCAACTTAATTACAGGCGGCTGAATAATCGGCACGAGGGCCATGTACGAATATGCCGCAACCATGATTGCGCCGAGATAGTTTGAGCCGAGCTTGTTGGCTACAACGATGGAGGTAGGACCGTCAGCGGCACCGATAATTGCTATTGAAGCGGCATCGTCAATGCCAAAGAACATCGATGCGGCACAGAGGGTAAAGAAGATACCGAACTGGGCAGCGGCACCGAAAATCATGAGCTTCGGGTTAGAAAGAAGGGGACCGAAGTCAATCATTGCGCCGATTCCGATAAACAGGATAAGGGGAAACAACTCGTTAGAAATTCCTGCTTCAAAGAGGGTGGTCAGAGCGCCTTCCTCAACGCCGATGTCGGTAGCGCCTTCGGCAAGCAGCTTGTTATAAGAGGCTTGGCTGATGGCCGTTTCGCCCTGAAAATATCTTGTGATTGCGCCCGAAAGCGGCAGATTGACGAGAATTGCGCCAAAGCCGATTGGGAGCAAAAGGGTGGGCTCCATTTCTTTTTTTATTGCGAGGTAGATGAGAATTCCGCCGATTGCCCACATGACAATTTGTTGCCACGAGACATGAAGCAGATTTTCGTACAGGATTTCCATATCGTTTCTCCTTTTTTAATGTGGTTTGAAAATAAAAAAAGACGCTTATTACTCGTTTTTGCGTTTAAAAAAGCAAAGCCTGAGTAATAAGAGTCTTGCTTTTTAATACAAAGGCGGGCTTTTTTATAAAAAAACCGTATTGACGCCGATTTGTCGCGGTGAAAAAAGCTTTTTTCACCGCAAGCTACTCCCTCTTAATATAGCCAATTATTTACTTACAGCACGATTTTATCACAGCCGTATCAAAAAATCAAGGTGAATTTGTGCATAAAAAAGGGTTGCCTCGAAAAAAGCAACCCTGTATTAGGCGAATTATCCCTATGTGAACGCTCCTTTATTTTTATCTTTCGCTTGCGAAGAAGAAGAGAGCCATTGTTCCCGGTCCCGAGTGGGTGCCGATTACCGGACCTACAAAGTTGATAATAACCTCTTTTACCGGCAAGGATTTGAGAATTTCGGCCTTTACGTATTCGGCATCGTTGATGCAATCGCCGTGGCTGATGAAAACCGTTTGACCGTCGGGATTTATGATGGTTTCCTTCATTCGCTTAACAAGCGCATCAAGTGACGCCTGACGTCCACGAACAACCCCTGTTTTGACCAGCTTTCCTTCGTTGTCACAGTGCATAAGAGGCTTTACGCCGAGTGCACTGCCGATGATAGCGGTTGTTTTTGAAACGCGACCGCCTCTTTGTAAATGATGCAGGTCGTTTACTGTGAAAAGGTGAGACTGGCTGAGCTTATTTTCCTCCACCCAGTTGCGAACCTCGTCAATAGAGGCGCCGTTTTTTTGCATATTTGCGGCGTAATATACCAGCATTCCCTGACCAAGTGATGCCGAAAGGGTATCGACGCAGTAAATCTTTCGGTCGGGATATTTTTCGCTCATTTCGTCGGCGACGATTTTTCCCGTGTTAAATGTGCCGCTGAGAGCCGACGAAAAGCCGAGGTAAAGCACGTCGTAGCCCATGTCAAGCCATTTTGTGAAGATTGTGTTGAAATCCTCGATGTTTGCGGCGGCTGTTTTTGCCATAAGTCCGCCACGAAGCATATTGTAGTAGTCGGTGGGGCTGATTTCGCGCCCGTCAAGATAGTTTTTGTACACCTTGTCTTCGGCAAGCACCGAAAGACAGAGCACATCGAGTTCAAGCTGTTCGGCAATTTCTGCGGTAAGGTCGCAGGAGGAATCGGTAATAATCTTGAATTTGTTCATGACGTTATATTCCTTTCGGAGTTGTTATAATTTCAAAAAGTCGAAAAATCGTAGCTGCTGCGGGTGGTAAAGGGGGGCATCGTGTTTTTGCTCAAACTTCATCCGGTTTAATTTGTTTATACGAGGTGGCAGCTTTACTTTTTTTGCTCGTGGTTCAAAATCCTCATATATTAATATTAAACCATCGCAAAATGAAAGTCACCCTACATAATACTTTTTTGGCTCTAAGCTTAATTTTCATGCGGTAGAGCTAAGAAATTCCGACTCTCCTTGTAGTAGAAATGGCGAAAGAGCCTATTTTAAAGGCTTTTTGCTTATCTTTATATCGAAAATTACGGTCGGTAGAGAAAAAATCTATCGTTTCTACCGTTAGGAGAGTTAATAAAATGAGGGACTTGCGAAAACAATCGCACTGTGTTATAATTAAAACAGAATGTAAAAAGGAGATGAGTTTGTGGAAGATTTAAAGCCGATTATCGCCAAAAATATAATTGATTTACGCCGAGCTGCCGACATTACCCAAGCTCAGCTTGCCGAAAAGCTTAATTATTCCGATAAAGCTGTATCAAAATGGGAACGTGGCGAAGCAATTCCCGGCATCACAACGTTGAAGGAGATTGCCGACCTTTTTGGAGTTACGGTTGATTACCTTATCTCAGCCGAGCACGAAACCGAAAATCAAATAAAGCGCGAATTTTCCGAGCGTCAGCGCCGAAATCATTTAATAATTACCCTTCTTAGCACCACTATTGTGTGGCTGGTTGCGACGATAATTTACGTCATTATCAGCCTTTCTACTGAATTTCGCCTTTCAAAAGCGTGGCTCGTTTTTGTTTTTGCTGTTCCGGTTTCATGCGTAATTACCCTTGTTTTCAACTCCATTTGGGGAAAGAAAAAGAGAAATTTTCTTATTATTTCGTTGCTTTTATGGACGGTGCTTATTTCGTTTTGTCTCGTTCTTTTTCTTTCGTTGCAAAAGGCGTATTTTTGGCTCGTTCTTGCGATTGGAATTCCGTCCCAGATAATGATTTTACTCTCGTCGGGGTTAAAATTCCGTCGAAATAGGGATAAATAAATTAAAATTCAAAGATAAACAGAAAAAACCTCAAAAACCGATTAAGGCTTTTGAGGTTCTTTTTAATTATCGGAACTGAATTAGATGTTGTCTTCTGCGTCTTCGATTCCGGGGAAGGTTGTGCTGGCGGTCATGATATCGTCGGTTTCGTATTCAACGAGGGTCATTTCGGGTGCAAAATACTTTTCCATATATATTCATTCCTTTATAGATTTTATATTACTTTTTTTATGATACATTAAACAAAACAACTTGTCAATCGTTTTTTCTGAAATGGTCATAGAGTGACCTTGCCGCTGTGTAGTTCATGCCTTTTACTCGAAGAATGTCATCAATTTCGGCATGACTAATATTTTCAATTGTGCCAAAATGGCGCAGAAGCGCCTTTGCTCTCGTTTCGCCGATGCCGTCGATTTTTGTCAGCGAGGAGCCGACCTTTGCCGAACGCTTTTTTCGGTGATAGCCGATGGCAAAGCGGTGCACTTCTTCCTGAATTGTGGCGGCAAGGGTATAGGCGGCTCTTGTCGATTTGAGTGCCATTTCGCCGCTTGTCGAAACAACCGCACGTGTTCGGTGCTTGTCATCCTTGACAAGTCCGAATAGCGCAAGGTCAATTTCGTGTTTGGCCAAAACTGCGCAAACCGCATCAACCTGACCGCGTCCACCGTCGAGTAAAATGAGGTCGGGGAGCGTCTTAAAATAGCTGTCCTCGCCCTTTTTGTATTCAAGAATTCGCCGCTCGACAACCTCGGCCATGGCGGCGCAATCGTCTTGATTAATAAGGCTTTTTATTGCAAATTTTCTATACCCGCTTTTGAAAGGTACGCCGTCCTTGAATACGACCATTCCCGCGACAATATCGTCACCTGCGGTATGCGAAATGTCATACGATTCAATAATTCGTGGGATTTTTTTGAGTCCGAGCAGCTTTTTAAGTTCGTCGAGTGCGGCTGTGCTGTGGGTACGCTTGCCGAGCTTTTCGGCAAGGTGCTCCTCGGCATTTTCCTTGCACATGTTTACAAGATGCAGCTGTTCGCCCTTTTTCGGTACAGTTATGGCCACCTTTTTGTCGAGCTTTTCGGTCAAAAAACGCTCGATGAGCTCGCGGTCGGTAACCTCTCCGTCAAGAGTAAGCCGTCGTGGAATTTCTGCGCCACCCGAATAAAAACCGAGGATAAATTCATATCGTATTTGGCTATCGTCATCGTATCCGTCAAAGAAAAAGTTTTCTCTATCGGTGAGCAGTCCCCCACGAAAACGGAACAGCTCAATGCAGCATTTTTCATCAAAATTTGCGAGTGCGATGATGTCCTGCTCGGCAACTGATGACTCGACAACCTTCTGCTTTTCGCCCATTCCTTTGAGGGCGCTTATTTGGTCACGAAGCCGAGCCGCCCTTTCAAATTCCAGTCGCTCGGCGGCTTCATTCATTTGAGCTGTGAGCAGCTTTACCGTATCGGTGCTGCCTTTTTTAAGAAAGTCTACTGCAGCCGCTGCCGCCTCGTCGTAATCGGCTCGGCTAATCTTATTACAGCAGGGTGCCGAGCATTGACCGATGTGATAGTTGAGACAGGGACGGCCACCCTTTTTTTTCATAAAATCGGAGGCAGTTTTGTTACACTGGGGCAGCTTAAAGGTTTTTAGCGCCGCATCAACCGACCTTTTTACAACGTATGAGGAATAATACGGACCGAGATATTCGGCGCCGTCATTTTTTATCAT
The DNA here is from genome assembly GCA_017409475.1 of Clostridia bacterium. Lineage (GTDB taxonomy): Bacteria > Bacillota > Clostridia > Oscillospirales > Acutalibacteraceae > UMGS1976. Next base: position 200,068 of record JAFQSP010000014.1, on the reverse strand, counting down.
TTTTGCCGCCTTAATTGTGGTGTATGGCGGCGGTGTCACGCGGATATAGTGAAAGCCCTTTGCGTCCTTTAAAAGTATGTTATACTTTGGCATATTCTGCTTTATCAGCGAGCATTCGAGAACAAGCGCTTCAAACTCGTTGTCGCAGAGGATATAGTCAAAGTCCTCGACATTTTCGACCATTTGACGCACCTTTTCGGCGTGACGGCTTTGGGTGCCGAAATATTGACTGACGCGGTTTTGGAGCTTTTTCGCCTTGCCGATATAGATGATTTTTCCCGCCGCGTTTTTCATAATATAAACGCCGGGAGTAAGCGGCAATCTCCTTGCCTTTGCAAGCAGTCGGCTCAGCCTTTCATCAGCCATTTTTCGTCACCTGCCTTTATGAAAAAGTTGAAAATTCGTCGGTTAAATTCCGTTATATTCGCCGTTTTCGATTTTCTTTGCGAGAGCGGCCTTTACCGAGTCGGAATCCTCACGATAGGTCATACCGTACCATTTATCGTGGCTTTGAAGCACCTTTACGGTTGCGGCGCCTTCCTTTAGCATCTTGTCGGCGGCAAAGGGAAGATAAAACTCGTCTTTTTGAAGGTCGGCTGTTGCCAAGAAGTTATCAAAATCCGCCTTTAACGCGGGGAAAAGCTCGGTCGTAAAGCCCCAGAAATTCATTGATGCGAGGGTGTCTTCGGGGAGCTCGGTCCAGCTTTCGCCGTCTTCGGTGTATTTCATATCCTTGATTTTTGTGATTTCGGTTACGCTTTTGAGCATATCGCCGTCAAGCTCACAAATTCCGCGCGAAACGGTGCCGTTATCGGTGAGGGTGTTTTTGAGGTCGAATGCGACCATAGCAAAATCGGTACCCTTTGCATCCTTGAGGTGATTATAAATCTGCTGAAATGCGCTCTTTCCGTAATAATCGTCGGCATTGATAACGGCGAAGGGCTCGTTTACCCTACCCATGCAGCATAAAACGGCGTGACCTGTACCAAAGGGCTTCTTTCGTCCTTCTGGAAGAATCGAGGTGTTCTGATAAACGTATTCAACCTCAATCTTTTTCGAAAGGCGGTCACCGATAACTGCGCGGAAATCGGCCTCGTTTTCCTCTCTGATGATAAAAACAACCTTTGTAAATCCGGCGGCAATAGCGTCATATACCGAAAAATCGAGCAAAATTTCGCCATTAGGACCGACGGGGCTAATCTGCTTACAGCCGCCAAAACGGCTACCCATTCCGGCCGCCATTACTACGAGTGTTACCTTGTTCATATTAAAAATACTCCTTTTAAGTTATTAAACCTTTATCAGATTATACTACACAGTTGTCGAAATTACAATTATAAACAAAAAAATCCGCCCGATATGTGAATCAGGCGGATAAAGTTATGTAATTTATTTAAGATTAAGGAGCTTCTTAATCTTGTTAATCGGGCTGAGAAGGTCGCTGATTGAACGGTCGTGGTTGATGGTGTCGATAATGAGTGCGATATACTTTGACATGTCAACCTGAACGTACCAGGGCTTTTCGAGTAATTCGGGCTTTGCATAAACAAGGTTGGTTGAGAAAACCTTGTCGATATAGCCGCTTTCGTACGCCTTGTCAAAGTTGTCAAAGCCCTCAACAAAAAGACCGAAGGTAACGAATACAAAGATACGTCTTGCCTTCTTTGCCTTTAACTTTTCGGCGATGTCGATAACCGAGTCGCCCGAAGAAATCATATCGTCAACGATGATGATGTCCTTGCCCTCAACGTCTTGACCGAGGAATTCGTGAGCTTCAATCGGGTTGCGTCCGTTTACGATAACCGAGTAATTTCTTCTCTTATAGAACATACCGAGGTCGAGACCGAGTACCGATGAATAATAAATGCAACGGCTCATTCCACCTTCGTCAGGGGAAACGATCATAACATTGTCACGGTCAAGCTTGATATCGGGAACGTTTTTGATAAGAGCCTTTATCATCTGGTATGTGGGGTGAACGTTTTCGAATCCTTCGAGAGGAATAGCGTTCTGAACGCGGGCATCGTGAGCGTCGAAGGTGATAATGTTGGTAACGCCCATAGCGGTGAGCTCCTGTAATGCAAGAGCGCAGTCGAGCGATTCGCGAGCAACTCGTCTATGCTGGCGTCCTTCGTAAAGCATTGGCATAATAACGGTAATACGTCTTGCCTTACCGCCCATAGCGGCAATGATTCGTTTAATATCCTGGAAGTGATCGTCGGGACTCATCGGAACGTCCATTCCGTACATACGGTATGTAACGCCGTAATTGAAACAGTCACAGATAATGAAAAGGTCGTAACCTCTTACGGTGTGTTTAATAAGTGCCTTTGCTTCGCCTGAACCGAATCTCGGACAAACAGACGGGATAACAAAGGTATCCTCCTCAGCCTCTCTCCATTCTGTGAGATATGTGTCAACCTTTCCTGAAAGAGTGTCGCAGCCGGGCATACTGATTATACCAAGCTTGCCAAAAATCTCGTCAGCCATTTTTTCTCGTCCCCTTTAATTAATTTGTTTTAGCAGATGTCTGCAGTATTTCACAAGTACAGTATAACACAGGTTAGTAAAAAAAGAAATATGGTATTATATACAATATTTTCTGTTATTATGTCACATAATTTCTACGGAATGTTTTTTTAGCATAAAAACGGGGCGGTATGACAGCTTTGATTTTCGCAGCCCCTCAATTCCGTCGTCCTCTTCGCGATTGATATATTTTACGTCGGTCGCATACATTTTTGCAAAGCTTTGGACAACCGCTTGATAAATTCCGTGATATTCGGTGAGCGCCTTTTCAACGTGGATGAATAGCGTGTCGCCGATTTTTTCGCCTATCGAAATGGCAATTACCTTATCGCCGTCGAGCATAATAGCGCCCCTCAAATCGAGGTCGAAATACCTGTCAATCAGCTCCAAATCGGCGCAACATTCATCCTGACCGGAAGGTGTTTCGTCGCAATTTTCGGCAACGTATTTTTTGAGAAATTCAGCGGCAATATCGAAATTTTCTCTTGTAATCGGTTTAAAAACTGCATTCGGACAGGCTCGGCTGAATTTATTGACGTTATTCCGCTGAGCGCTGAATTTTTTACCTGCAAATTCGATAAGGTCGGTCGCCTCGTAAACATAGTCGTCCCAGTCCTCGAAATGCTCGGCGATAACTCTTTTTTCGCCGAAAACCGAGCGCAAAAAGCCAAGTGCCGCTTCGGGCACGTCGCTGAAAATGCACCGTTCATTTTTTTGCTTACAATCGTTATAAATCGCTCTTGTCACTGCCGCCAAATCGCCGTTTCCGACCGGCACCGAAAAGCAGTGACCTTCACCTTCGTAATCGGCCGAAAGGGTGAGGGTGTTTTCGTTTTCGCAAAGCTGTAAATTATATAGCTTTTGCCACATAGTTGCGCTGCCGACGGTAAAGGCGCAGGTGCGATAATCCTGCAATTCAAAGTATTTTTTGAGTGTGTCGGTGTCGCCGGACGTGATGGGTTTAAAATCGAGCTTTATTTCGGTTGTCATAGTTGCCTTTTACTCCGTTTGTTTTTAACAAATTCAGTCTGATACAGTAATTATATTTTCCTTTTTCAACTCTGTCAATTCAAAGTGTATAAAATTTATTTATTTACTTGATATATATATCTATATTTGCTATAATGGGTAAAAATATATTTTGGCGGATTATTGCCGCTTGTGAGAGGAAAGGATAGAAAAAATGAAGGTTGCCCTGCTTGCTCATACACCGAATCCCGAAATAACCGTTGCCATGGCGGCAAAATTATGCTATTCTGCGGCTGATATTGATACCATTCACGATGGTTTGGATGAAGAAAAGGCGGCAGGATTTGTAGATATGCTGGCGCAAATCGGACACGAAAGCCCGATTGAACACGCCACATTTACCTTCGGAATCGAAGGGGTGTCACGAGCTCTTTTGGCTCAAATTACCCGTCACCGAATCGCCTCATTCAGCGTTCAAAGTCAGCGCTATGTAAAAGAGGCGCAGTTTGAATACGTGCTTCCTCCCGAAATTGCGGGGGATAAAGAGGCTGAGGAAATATTCATTCAGTCGATGGAAAACGCGCAAAAGGATTACGACCGTCTTACCGAAATTCTCATGCAAAAGCATAAAAAAGAGATGATGGACGGCGGCATGGACGAAAAGGCGGCATCACGCGCGGCCGAAAAGAAGGCTATAGAGGATGCGCGCTTTGTGCTTCCCAATGCCTGCACGACAAAGATGATTGTCACAATGAACGCTCGTAGCCTCTTTAACTTTTTCTCGCATCGTTGCTGTAACCGAGCTCAGTGGGAAATTCGTGAGCTTGCTACCGAAATGTACCGCCTTTGTGTAGAGGTTGCACCTAATCTCTTTTCACGTTCGGGACCCTCTTGCGTAAGAGGAAAATGCACCGAGGGAAAAATGACCTGCGGAAAAGCGGCTGAGGTAAAGGTGCTTTTTGAAGAAATGGCGGCTAAAAAATGAGAGGTAAGCTGATTGTTATAGAAGGGCTTGACGGAAGCGGAAAGTCAACCCAAACCGAAATATTGCAAAAGCGTCTCGGCGACGCTGTCCGATTTGTAAAATTTCCCGATTATGACGACCCGTCGAGTACACTGGTTAAAATGTATTTGAGGGGTGAATTCGGTTCATCTGCCGACGAGGTGAATGCCTATGCAACCTCGCTTTTATTCACGGTTGACCGATTTGCCAGCTTTAAGCGCCATTGGGGAGAGGATTATTTAAACGGAAGGTCGATTTTATGCGACCGATACACAACCTCCAATGCCGTGCACCAGATGTCAAAAATGCCACGTGAGGAATGGGAAACCTATCTTGATTGGCTGTACGAAACCGAGTTTAAAAAGGTCGCAATTCCCCGACCCGATGCCGTAATATTCCTTGACGTGCCGGTGAAGGTGTCACAGCGACTTATGAGTGAGCGATATCTCGGCGACGAGGGAAAAAAGGATATTCACGAAAAAGACGTTGACTATCTTGAGCATTGTTACAGATGCGCGCTTTTTGCCGCTGAATATCTTGGTTGGAATGTAATTCGTTGCACCGACGGCGAAAATATGCGACCGATTGATGACATAGCCGACGAAATTTATGGCATAGTCGAAAAGGCACTGGCTGAGTAAGAAATATTTATTAAGCGGTCGGGTTGCTTTAGTGATTAGGAGAGATTATAAATGATATACTGTTTTTTGGCTAATGGATTTGAGGAAATCGAGGCAATAGCCCCGATAGATATTCTTCGCCGAGCCGAGCTTGACGTAACCGTAGTTGGAATAGGTGGACTTGCCATTGTCGGCTCACACGGAATTGCCGTTGGCGCCGATATAACCGATAGCGAGGTTGGACTTCCCGATGATATTGAGGCGGTTGTTTTACCAGGCGGAATGCCGGGCACCTTGAATCTTGAAAGAAGCGAGGTCGTTTCCCGCTTTATCGAAAAGGCAAGTGAAAAGGGAGCTCTCATTGGAGCTATTTGCGCCGCACCCTCAATTTTGGGCAAAAAGGGACTCCTTTCGGAAAAGAAGGCTACCTGCTTCGACGGATTTGAATGCTTTTTGGAGGGTGCCGAAGTTGTCAACGAGCCTGCGGTTACCGACGGAAACATAATTACCGCAAGGGGTGCCGGCGCTGCTATTGAGTTTGGGCTTAAGATGGTTGCCTACCTCAAGGGTGAAAAAGAGTCAAAGATACTCAGAAAGGGCATGAAATGTCCCCAATAGATTTACGCGAATACAAGGCCGAATTGCGAGCAAAACGAAGACGGCGAAGAGAGGCGCTTTCACCCGAGCAAAAGGGTGTTCGTGACCGCCGAATTGCCGAAAGGGTAACCTCCCTTTACCAGTATAAAAATGCAAAAACGGTTATGATATATGCCTCAACGGCGATTGAGGTTGATACATTTGAAATAATAGAACGAGCCCTTGCCGACGGAAAGAAAATTGCGCTTCCCCGTTGCATAAAGGGTACGCGAAACATGGAGTTTCATTATATTTCGAGCCTCGACGATTTGGAAAGAGGTTCCTTCAACGTCCTCGAACCGAAGGAGGAGCTCGAAATTGTCACCGATTACAGCGATACGCTTATGGTTGTACCTGCCTTGTCGCTGGACAGCTTTGGCTATCGGCTCGGATATGGCGGCGGTTACTACGACCGCTACTTAGCTCGGTATGATTTTGATACCGTTGGAATATGCTATGCCGAGGATTATATGTACCGAATGTTGCACGGTCGATATGATTGTCCGCTTGGACTTATCGTTACCGACCGCTTTATACGGCGACCAAGTAAGCCGTTTTTTAAGAAAAAAGAGAGAAATCAGGAGGATTAGTATGGACGAGAAGAAGGAGTTCGAATTTCAGCCCGAAAAGGTTGATAATGCCGAAAAGAAGTTCGAGTTTCAGCCGGAAAAGGTTGTTAATGCCGAATTGGAAAAGGTTGATGACGCCGAAGTGGAAAGGGTTGAAAAAGAATACAATTTCGATCTTTTTACCGCAAACAGAGGAAAAAAGGTTGATAACGCACGATTGGAAGAAGAAGCAAAGGCAAGGCGTGAGGCAGCTCGTCGCGAAAAAAGCGCAGCTCGCAGAAAGCCGATAAAAAACACCGAAAAAAATGCATCTGCAAGCCTTCCGACCGATATTGATTTTGATAACGAGTCGGAGACTGTAATAGAGCCTGAACTTGAAATACAACCGCAATTCGAAATCAAGCCTGAGGTTGAAATTAAGCCTGAATTTGAAATCCAGCCGGAATTCGAAATTAAACCTGAGGTGGAGAAAAATATTGTCCCCGAACGGAAGCCCGAGGCTGAAAAAATTCAGGGAATCGAGCTTGATGACGATTTTCAAATCGAGAATATGGTTCCGTCTGAACCCGAAAAGGCTCCTGAAACTAATAATGCGCCTGTTGCAAGAAAGAGACCTTCTTCAAACAATATAAGAAGAAAAGCTGCTCCTCATCGCGAGGAAAAAGGCGGTATAGCAGGATATTTCGCCGCCCATAAGGTAAAGGTTATCACAACCCTCGTTTTAGCGGCAATTGCAATTATCGGAATAGTTGCTGTATTTGGCGACATGCGAATGGATATTTTCGGCTTTACGAATAATATTTACATGATGCTTATACTTATTCTTGCCGTTGTGCTTATGGTGCTTTGCACCTTCACAAAGGAAAGACACCGCTTTATTCATGGCATACTTTGGGTGCTGGTTGTGCTTATTATTGCAGGAAGCTTTGCGGCATTTGTGCTAAGCGGCGTTTGCGACTTTTTTGGCATCAGCCGAGGAAGAACCATTTCCGACTTTACAATTCCCGAGGACGGAAACTGGGGAACGGCTAAAATTGCCGAGGAATTGTACGAAGAAGGAATTATCAATCATCCGACACTTTTCCGTATTTTTTCAAAGTTAAAGGGCAACGATGGTAAATATCAGTGGGGTAACTACGAGCTTAATTCCGAAATGGATTACAGCACAATTATGTATAATCTTAAACTTGGTAACACAGCCTCAACCGTAAAGGTGAGAATTCCCGAAGGTGCCAATGTTGACGATATTATTACCCTTCTCGCAGAAAACGGCGTATGCACCCGCGACCAGTTTATCACCGCTATGGAGGATATGGAATACAAATATTCGTGGGTAAATCAAATTCCCGAAAACAGTGTACGCTATCGTTTCGAGGGTTATCTTTACCCCGACACCTATAATTTCTATGGAGGAGAACCCTCTGTGGATAACGCGAAAAAGGCTATTGACAAGATGCTCAACGGCTTTAATTCGCGCCTGCCCGAGAATTGGAAGGAGCTTGTAAAGGCTGTAGGCGAACGCTTGGGTAAAAATGATATGACCCTCAACGATTGTATGGCAGTTGGCTCTATTCTCGAACTTGAAGCCAGCGGCAACTACAACGAAATGCGAAACGTAGCATCTGTATTTTATAACCGCCTCACTTGGTCAGAGCCGAAATTCCTCGGTTCAACCCCGACCTATTACTATCCCGATAACCGTTATAATACAAATGCGGGACCGATGACCGTTACCAACGAGGACGGAACAAAGAAAACCTATCCTGCCGGTAGCGAGGGAATTCCTCCAGGACCGCAGTGCTCGCTTACCGAAGCGTCGATACTTGCCTGCTTACAGCCGGCTGACACGAGCTATACCTATTTCGTGACCGATAAGGAAATGAATTTCTATTATAACAAGTCGTATACAGCCCATCTTAATACAATCGCTAAGCTCAGACGCGAAGGAAAGTGGGCATAAATGAAGGCAAATAAATTAGAGCTGCTTTGTCCTGCCGGCGACATAACCCGACTTAAATGTGCCGTCGATTTCGGTGCGGATGCGGTTTATTTCGCAGGAACCGAATTCGGAATGAGAGCAGGAGCAGAGAATTTTACACCCGAAAAAATGGCTGAGGGTATCGAATATGCCCATTCGCGCGGAGTAAGAGCGCATATTACGGTGAATACCCTCATGCATCCGGGTGAAATGGCGCAGCTGCCCGATTTTATCGCAACTGCACGTGATGCGGGGGCGGATGCGTTTATCGTAACCGACCTTGGCGCCATGAAAATGGTACGCGAAATTGCGCCCGAAACCGAAATTCACGCATCCGTTCAAATGGGGGTTGTGAATGCCGAAGCGGCAACCGTTTTGCACGAAATGGGCGCAAAGAGGGTTGTCGTTGCGCGTGAGCTCACCCTTGATGAAATTGCCGAAATTCGAGCAAAAACGCCAAAATCGCTCGAGCTTGAAGCCTTTGCGCATGGCGCAGTTTGTATGTCCTATTCTGGACGCTGTTTGCTTTCGATGTATATGACGGGTCGCGATGCCAATCGAGGCGATTGCGCCCAGCCTTGCCGTTGGAGCTATTCACTTGTTGAGCAAAAGCGTCCCGGCGAGCTTTATGATATTTCAGAAACCGATAAGGGTAGCTATATCCTTAACGCAAACGACATGTGTATGGCCGAGCATATTGCCGACATGGCGAATGCGGGAATAACCTCTTTCAAGATTGAGGGAAGGGCAAAGTCGCATTATTATGTGGCAGTTACGACAAACGCATATCGCGGCGCAATCGATGCCTATTATGCTGACAGTTCGGCACCCGTACCTGAATGGGTTATGGCCGAGCTTAATAAGATTAGCCATCGAACCTATTCAACCGGCTTTTACTTTGGCCGTCAGCCGAATATGCAAACCTATGAAAACGGCGGATATATTCGCGATTATGCCGTTGCCGCAGTTGTCGAAGGGTACGAAAACGGGCTTGTTATTGCTCGGCTGAAGAATAAGTTTTTTAGCGGCACCGAGCTTGACTGTCTTGAACCCGGTAATTCTCCGTTTATGGTAAAAACCGACACTCTTTATGACGGCGAGGATAATATTATTGAAAGTGCGCCTCACCCCATGCAGATAATAAAAATTCCGTATCACCGCGAAATAAAGGTGGGAGCTCTTCTTAGAATGAAGGCGGAAGGTTAAAATGAAAAAATCAGGTGAGAAATATTATATGAGAAAAAAATCGATATTGATATTCATAATAAGTCTATTGGTTATTATGTTAGCATCCTGCATGTTAAAGAGTGAACCTCGAACCGAATATGTGCTTTCTTCCAATATCTCATTGGCCTTTTTTGGAACAGAACCTGAAGATTTTTTTACAACCAATCGCAAATTATATGATTATTGCGAAGATTTTCGTAAGCATGCTGAAATTGACGAGAATGGGAATCTGGTTTTGAAACTGACGAGCGCACAGGAAAAGGCAACGCTGGAATACTATGATAGCGGATTAGAAGAGTTTGATAAAATTCCCGAAGTTGAAGTATTGGATGATTATACTGGTTTTACAATAACAGGGGACAAGGAAGCGATAATCGATATCGTTGCAAATGAATTTGGTATTTTGACCATTGATGAATTGGCTTTTAGGCAGTTGTTTAACGGAACAAAACCGGAGGATATATCGGTAAAAGTTACTATTATTGAACAAGGTAGTAACAATATTTTATATACAGCGACATGGCCTAAAGAGGATATTACATTATCACCGAAGGCATGGCAATTCAGCGAGTAGTATATAGCAAAAAACGGTTGGCATAATTGCCAACCGTTTTTCTATTACATTATTTATACGCGTTTATTTTTTATTCGGGACTATCAGCTCGATTGCGTCGCGAATATTTTCGATAACTATTTTTTCGCATCCGCTTTGCTTTTCGCCATCGAGTGACCAGTCGACACTGCTGTCGGTGGTGATTTCGATTTTACTTGCGCTGAAAAGGGTTAAAATATCGCTATCCTCGTATTTTTTAGCGTTAAGGTCGTGGAGCGCAGCCGCCCATTCGCCAATGTTTTTGGGCGACCTTACGAGCAGAACTTCGAAAAGGCCGTCGTTCATATCAACGTATTTTTCGTCAATTTTAACTATTCCGCCGAGTGAGGTCGAATTACAAATTCCGGCAAAAAGATAATCGTCATCGTATGTTTCGCCGTTGGCGGTGATTGTCAAATGAATCGGCTTTAGGTCAAGAGCGGAGGAAAGTCCCTGAATAATATAGGCAAGGTGACCGAGCGCGTTTTTGAGATTTGTCGGGGTGGAATATGACGTGTCGGTAAACGCGCCGCAGGATGCGACGTAGGTGAATTTACGCCCATTAAAGGAGCCGACGTCAAAATTCTGTGCCCTACCCGAAACTATGTCGTTTGCAGCGGTCATAATAACCTTTGAAAGACCGAGTGAGGCTCCAAAATCGTTGGTCGAGCCGGCAGGAATATATCCGATTTTGCATTTGAGCCCTGCGTCGATAACTCCCGAAACTACCTCGTTATAGGTGCCGTCGCCGCCGATACATACAATTAAATCGTGCCCTTCACCGATTTGACACACAATTTGGTGTCCGTTGAGCTCACGTGTTGTTATTTGTACCGTGCAGGTGTAGCCGCTTTCGCAAAATAGCGCAATAATTTCGGTCAAAAACTTATTTGCCTTTTTTACACCGGCGCAAGGATTAAGGATGATTAATGCTTTTTTCATATAATCCCTCGTAAAGATAAATTATTTTTCGTTTTCACCAAATGTGAGATTGTATTTTTCAATCGATTTTTCTATAATGCTGACGGCTGTTTTCGGGTCAACAATTTCCTGAACGGTCGTTTTTTTATGTTCTAGCGCCTTATAAACCGAAAAGAAATGAGCCATTTCGTCAAAAAGGTGATTGGGCAACTCGGCAATATCCTTATATACATTATAGTTAGGGTCGTCGAAGGGAATTGCTATAATTTTTTCGTCATTTTCGTCGTTATCGGTCATCTTTATAGCGCCGATTGGGTAGCAACGAATGAGGGTCATCGGATATACCGAAACCGAGCTTAAAATAAGCACGTCGAGGGGGTCGTTATCGTCGCCGTATGTGCGCGGAATGAATCCGTAGTTGGCGGGGTAATGGGTAGAGGTGTGAAGAACGCGGTCCATTCGAAGAAGACCGGTTTCCTTGTCGAGCTCATATTTGATTTTACAATCCTTTGGAATTTCGACTACTGCCATGAAGTTTTTTGCCGTAATTCTTTCGGGTGAAATATCGTGCCAAATATTCAAATTAGCTCATCTCCTTATGTTCTATTGTTCGATTATACCACTAAAAATAATCGCTTTCAAGTATTTAAAAAACGAATTAATAAATTTTCTGTCGCATAATTTGTTATTTTAAGGAAAAAATATCCGTCAGGCAAAACGGGCCCAACGGATTCTTTTTTTATAGTTTAGTGTTCGTTAATCCAAGCGTCAACCTTGGTTTTTGCGATTCTCTTGATGTCTTCGGTCGGGTGAATTGAGTCAGCGCCACCGTTGACATAGATAAAGTAGGAACCGTTTTCTGTCTGATAAAGTGTTTCTTCGTAGCCGGTGGGGTCGCCAAACTGGCCTGAAACAAACTTTTTGATAACAGTTGACTTTTCGGTATCGTAAACTACCTTGCAAATGGTTTTTGTCATGGTTACTATTCCTCCTGTTAGTATTTATATTAATATTATAAAAAATATAAACCCATATGTCAAACTGTATAAATTAAATTCAATGTTTTACACTATTTTTAACTAATTGCTGGTTGCATCAATGTTAAATATGCATAATGTATATACCAAAAAATTCAACAATTCGACAAATTTTACATTTGGAGAAATGAATATACCGATTCGGTGCATTTTACCGAAAAGGATAAACCGGTTTATGCCGCGTTGGATGCTTCGGACGAAGTCTCGGAGGAAGCAGGGGTAGAAGATGCGCTGTCAGCAAATTTTACATAAGCGGCGCTAACCCAGCCGAGCTTTCCGTTATAGTCGACGAAATAGAAGCTGCCTGTTTCGCCCTTTACCGAAATTTCGGCGCCCTTCGGAATCTTCAAAATTGTTACATAGTTTGACGAGCTGGGATTTGACCTCATTGTGAGGGGGTCATCTTGGGTATTAACATAAGCCTTTTTAGGTGTGGAATAATTCTTTTCGGGATAGGTTACGTCAAGGTTGTCATCCTCTTCTTCGGATTCTTCTTCGCTCGATTCCGGCTCACTTGACTCCTCTTGACTTGATTCGGGAATGCTCGATTCAGCATCGTTCGATGTTGTCGGGAGTGACGAGGCTTCTTCGCTTGATGTTCCTGCAACCCCTGCAACAACTTCGAGAAGCGAATCGCCGCTTGATGATGTGCAGGCGCAAAGTGAGCATAAAAGCATCATTATTGCGATGGTAAGGCAAAAAATTCGTTTGTTCATATATATCTTTCCCTTCATAAAAATTACTTTTTTCTGTAATTTATTATCTATATCAAAAAGCTTTTAATAAAGCTCTTTTGCCGCTTGTAATGTTTTATTTGCGACGGTTCGTGCAACGCCAACGCCTGCGCCCGCATTTTCTGCAACTACAACAAACGCGAGGGGACAGTCGTCATTCATGTTAAAGCCAACAAACCAGGAATGCGGCGTTATTCCGTCGTCAACCTCGGCAGTTCCCGTTTTTGCGCATATGCTGAGCCCGGGGAAACGATGGTCGCCATAGGTCGACGAAACGGTGTATCGCATCATTTCTTTTAGCTTGTTTGCGGTTGTTTTCGAAAACAGTTGTGAGGTGTAATCGGTTGAGCTGCTGCCGATTTTTATTCCGTCGGCGGTAGTAACCGATTCTATCATATACGGTTTTACGGCCCTTCCCTCGTTAGCTATTGCGCCCATTATGGTAAGGTAGCTGAGCGGATTAACAAGGTCGGTATATTGGCCCATTCCTGCCCAGCCGAGATCAACCTTTCGTATATTCGAAAGGTCAATTCGGCTTGCCTTTGCCTTTATTCCGTCGATTTCGGCCGACGAGTTAAAGCCAAGCTTATCGGCATATTTTTGTAGCGTTTCGGCGCCAAGGTCGATTGCAAGCTGTGAAAAATACGCGTTGCAGGATTTTGCAAGTGCTTCACGTAAGGTCATTTCGCTGTGCTTTGACATACAGGTGATAATTTCGCCGTCGACGGTTGTACCGTGGTCGCAAAAATATGTGCGAGTTTCGGCATCGTCGAGGGTTTCGAGTGCAGCAATTGCCGTTATCAGCTTAAAGGTTGAACCCGGGGGATATGACGAGGATAAAAAGCGGTTCATGTATATTCCTTCGTCTTCGTTGATGTCTTTTGTCGGGTCGTAGGTGGGTGACGAAACCATACATAGCATTTCGCCGGTTTTATAATTATACACACCAACAGCACCGCTGTAATTTCCAAGTGCCTTTAATGCGGTGGTATTAACCTCGGCGCTTATGGTGAGCTTTACATTGTTGCCTCCCGATTTAGCCGAAAAAAGACCTGTAGCACGGTTATATCCTGTGAGGGTGTCCCAGTGACTTGTCGAAATGCCTGTTTTTATGAATCCCTTAAAGTCACCTATTGCATGAAGCGTACTTACACGGGTATAAAAATCGGGGCTGTAAATTCGTTCGCCATTTTCGGTTGTTGCAAGAATTTTTCCGTCTCGGTCGGTGATGTCGCCGGCGTTTACGATTACGCCGTTTTTATAAATATGGCGGTTTGCGGGGAAGCTTGTCCAAGCGTCGCCATTCGTAAACGAAAGATAACAAAGGGCAAAAAGTCCAATTGAAAATGCGACGGTAAACAGCAGTAAAAACAATGAACGAAGTGACATTTGTTTCATCGGGTGTCACCTCCGAGTCCAGCCGATTTTATAAAAGCGAGCATACCCATGCTCGCCATGATTGACGAGCCGCCGTTCGAAATTAGCGGAAGGGTAACTCCCGTAAGAGGTAAAAGGTCGGTCGAGCCGAATATATTGAGCGCCGCTTGAAATAAAAACATTCCCGATGCGGCAGCTGCGGCGATTGAATAATAAACCGAGCGCGTCATTCCTGCTCTTTTTATCGCGTAGAGGGTGAAAAGAATAAGGATAGCAACGCAGCAAAGCCCGATTATAAGCCCCCATTCCTCGACAATGAAGCCGAAAACAAGGTCGGTGTCGGCGGCCGCTATTGTATCAAGATTTCCTTCACCGCCACCAACGCCGAAAAGTCCGCCGCTACCGATGGCAATCATGGTATTAACCTGCTGGTAGCCGCCTGAGTAAGGATTTTCCCACGCGTGAAGATAGGTTGCAAATCGGCTTGCGACATATGGTTTGAGTGCGATAATTGCGGCGGCACCGATTATTGCCGCTACGATAAAGAGGATAATTGCTTTGAGGTCGCCCGAACGCATAAAAACGATAATCAGCATACCGATAAAAAATATCGATGCGGTACCGAAATCGCGCATTATGAAAAGAGGTAACAGACATGCACCCGAAAAGCCGGTAAAAAGAAGAAAATTTCGAGTAGTTATCAGTCGGTCAAGTGAGGCGCATCCGGCGAAAATATAAGCGATTTTAACAAATTCCGACGGCTGAACGGTGATAAATCCGAGGTCAATCCAGTTTTTTGCGCCGTTAAGCTCGGTGCCGAACAGAATGTTAAAAAATAATATGCCGACACCGATAATTCCAACAGCGTAACGTAGTTTCATGGTAAGCGAAAGATTTTTTAATACAAATGAAATGACGATGAAAAGCAAAAGCCCGAGCATCATGGCGATAAATTGTTTATAAAGCGAATTTGGCATGGCGCTTGCGGCAACAGAAAGTCCGAATGTGCAGAGAAAAAATGCACAAAGCTCTATTCCCACGCCGTCAAATTTTTTTACACTTAAATAAAGCCATTCGGCAGCAACAAGTCCGCCGAAGCAAATCGGCAGCTGAATTGGAAAGGCATCGGTTGAAAGATAGTGAATTGTGAGGGACAGCGCAACCATTACCTGAAGCATTGTGAGAACAACTGCGGCGCATTTTGCCCTGACTAAATTCAGCTCATCGTTTTTATCATACGGAATGTATGGGTCGCGGCTATCGTCAAGTGTCAGCTCGGCTGATGCTACCGTAATTATGTCTCCGTGGCCTATCTGCTCGGTGGCTTCGGGCTCGTTTCCGTTGAGCAAAATATCGCCTACGGGATGAAGCGTCCAGCCATTTTCACCGAGTGTAATTGCGGCGGCGTTGAGGGGTGCACTTTTTGACCTAATAACTATGTCGCAGTGGCGACCTCGACCGATTATATTTTCCTTTGAAGTAATAGGAAAAATCTTTCCGTTCTGGTCAATAAGTCGGGCAAAAATCGGTTTTTCTTTTTTATTCCCGATGAGAATTTTGAATAAAAGATATATTACCGTTACGGCCGCTACGGGAATGATAAAGCGTATCAGCCAGCAGTAAAAGTATGCGAGCGATTGCAGCATTCGCCGTCGGCCTCCTTTTTTTACTAAGCAGTAGCATATATTTATATTCTGTTTTATTTTACTATATTATGCGGCTTATGTCAACTTGTAAAGCGGAGCGATATGTGTTACAATGTTATCTAATAAATCCAAAAAAGTGAGATGTTTTATAAAAAATGGCAGTACTCAATATCGTAATGGTCGAGCCCCAAATCCCTCAAAACACCGGAAACGTAGCACGTACCTGTGCCGCTACGGGAGCACGACTTCATCTTGTCGGACCGATGGGATTTAAAATAGACGACAAAAAATTAAAAAGAGCAGGGCTTGATTACTGGCACCTGCTCGATATAACCTTTTATGATGATTTGGACGATTTTTTTAAAAAGAATGAGGGCGAATTTTTCTTTTTTTCGACAAAGTCCCTCGGCACTCATTCGGATATGACCTATCCCGATGGTGCTTACCTCTTTTTTGGCGCCGAAACTCACGGTTTGCCCGAAAAGCTGCTCTTTGACCACCCTGACAGGTGTGTCAGAATACCCATGATTGACGATGCACGAAGCCTCAATTTATCCAATTCGGTTGCAATCGGCGTGTACGAGGTGCTTCGTCAATGGGGGTACCCCGAGCTGCAAAACGAGGGTAAGCTTACCCAGTATGACTGGTCCCAGGCGAATTTCGAGTTTTGACGTTTTTTTAATTCAATAATCAGCCTATCATCAGCCGTTTCTCTTTATGAGCAGCGGCTGAATTTGTTTTCCCTCAATTGCCGCCAAAATGGTATCATCAATCAGCGAAAAATCAGAGATAAGCGAGGTCGGCTTTAAGTGGGCGTCATCCTGCTCAAAGGGGACAAAATAAACGTTTTTTGTATTAAGCAGCGCACCGATATTTTTCGCGGAGCCGGAAAGGGCATCGTTGGTGGCTATTGCGATAACAACGGGTTTGCCGTTGCGAAGATGGGCCTTCGCCGCCATTGTAACGGCGGTGTCGGTGATTCCGTTTGCGAGCTTTGCGGCGGTGTTTCCCGTGCAGGGAGCGATAACGAGAATGTCGAGCAGCTTCTTTGGCCCTATCGGTTCAGCCTCCTTTACGGTGGAGATGATGTCCTTTTCGCAAATTTCCTTTACCCGTGATTTAAAGTCATCCGCCTTGCCAAATCGAGTGTCGGTGACCTGGACGATGGGCGACATAATGGGAAACAGGTTGTATCCTTTATTTTTAAGATTTTTCAGCTCATTTACGGCGGCATTCAGGGTGCAAAATGAGCCGCACATAGCGAAGCCGACGTTTAATACATTCATAAAAATTCCTCCCGAATAATTTCGTTAATTGTGTTTAAAATGTTTTTTGCCGCCGTAACGGGAGCGATCTTTGCGGGAAGTGACGGCGCATTAATATATCGTATTTCAGCCGCTGACATCGAGCTAAAATCGGCACCGTAAGGAGTCGATGCAAGCTCGATGTAAAGGGCGTCTTTTTTTATCTTTTTTACTGTATCGTCGCTGTAAATTCTATAAGGTACGGTGTTAAAAATAATCGAAAATTTATCAATGTGGTCGGCGATTTCGCTGGTTAAAATGTGGTTTAAACCACATTTTTCAGCATAATAGAGGTCGGAGCTTTTTCGTGCGCTTACTGTGACCTTTGCGCCCATCGCCTTTAAATAATTTGCCAGCACCTTTCCGATTTTTCCGTAGCCGGAGACGAGACATTCGGCGTCAAAAAGGGAAAAATCGGTGTTTTCAATGGCTATCGAAATGGCACCCTCAGCTGTCGGTATAGCGTTCAGCTCGGCAAAGGAATCCTTTTCGTTATAATCAAAGATAAGTGCACCTGCCGCCTTTATCTTTGAGGCAAAATCGGGCGGAATGAGACCGCCGAAAAACACGTCACCCTCGTCGGCCGCCTCGATAATATCAGAAAGGCTGATTTTATCCCTTTCAAACGGAGCGTTGAGGCTTTTTCCGTCACGTGTCAGCGGAAGGGGCAGAATTATTATATGAGCGTCGGGTGAAAGGGTGTGACCGCTTGAAATGAGTAGCTTTTTGAGTATCTTAAACCGTTTGTCTCCACCGATAATTTTAAATTGCATGTTCTCAACCCCGTAAAAAAATATCTCATAGAATGTTCTATACCCATTCTATGAGATATTTGACGGTTTAGTTACTGTTTATGATGCTTTTTAATTTTTCGGGAGAGTTGAGCTCGGGGTCAATTATTGCCCTTTCGAGAAGGTCGTTTAGCACCCGGCCAACAGCTTCGCCGCTGATACCCATTTTGGCAAGGTCATCGCCGCCGATGGTAAGGTGCCGTATGAGATAGGGCTCATTTTTTTCAACTATGTCGCGAAGCTCATCTTTTGCTGCCAGAATTTCGTGACCGTATAGAACCTTATGAGCCGAAAGTATGGCAAAAATGTCCTCGGCGCTGTGCTTTTGTAACAGGCGCTTTAATTCACAGCGGTCAAAGGGTTGATTTTCGTCAAGGGCGGTATAAATCAGCCCTACTGTTGTCCTTGTTATGCGCTCGGCTTTGAGCTTCGACAAAACTGACGAGGGGTTGCACCTGCATAGTTTTAAAAGTATGGCAATCCGTACGTTTAGATTTTCGTCAACCCTATCAAGCGGTGACAAATCGTCGCAATCGTCTATGCCGAGATGCTCAAATCCGCCGTTTTTTATTATAATTTCGATAAGTGACGGCGCCTTTCCCATAAGCACCTTTTTCACTTCGCTGTAAATTCGCTCGGCGCTAACGTTATGAAGTGTTTTTGAAAGACTTTTTATAGCAGTGAGGGTGCCGTTTTCGATTGTGTAGCCGAGGGTCGAGGCGAAACGGATTGCCCTTAAAATGCGGAGGGCGTCCTCGTCAAATCGCCTTTTGGCATCGCCGACGGTACGAAGAATTTTTCTTTCAATATCCTCTTTTCCGCCAAAGCAGTCGAATATGCCGCGTTTTTCATTATATCCAATTGCGTTTACGGTAAAGTCGCGACGTGCAAGGTCATTTTTAAATTCGCAGGTAAAATTGACCGAGTCGGGACGTCGGTGGTCGGCATAGTCGCCGTCAATTCGGTAGCGAGTAACCTCAATCGGCTGACCGTCGGAGATGACGGTGACGGTGCCGTGGCGAATTCCTGTTTCGATTACTCGGTCAAACATGGACGAAATGGCTTCGCATGGCGCATTTGAGGCAATATCATAGTCGTGGGGAGTGATGCCCGACAGCATATCTCTGACGCAGCCGCCAACCAGCCACGCCTCGTAGCCGTTATATTCGATTTTATTAATAACTGCTTCTACATAAGGGGGTATAAAAAATTTTTCCATAAAATTATCCTTTTCGGTTGTTTATCGGTGAAAAAGGTGGTATTATATTTGTAAGTGTGCTAAAACTGGATTTAGGAGCGATAGCATGAAACAGCTCAACGAATACGATAAGCTGATTGACAGCGTTAAAAAAATTCATATGATAGGCATTGGCGGTGCAGGAATGTGTCCTCTTGCCGAAATTTTGCATAAAAAAGGGTATGAGCTTACCGGCTCGGATAATAACCGCACCGATACACTTTCACGCGTGGAAGCGATGGGAATTCCCGTTACCCTCGGCCATTTTCCCGAAAATGTTCACGGAGCCGAGCTTGTAATCCATTCGGCCGCAATTATGAAGGATAATCCCGAGCTTGTGGAGGCCGAGCGTCTTTCTATCCCTACGCTCGAAAGGTCATTTTTGCTCGGCGCAATTACGCGAAAGTTTGATAACGTTATCGGCGTTTGCGGCACTCATGGAAAAACCACCGTTACCTCTATGATAACACAAATTTTGCAAGATGCAAATCTTTCTCCGTCGGCAATCATCGGCGGAAAGCTTCCGCTTATTAACGCAAATGGCATTTGTGGAAATTCGGACACCCTTGTTTGCGAGTCGTGCGAATACGTCGACACCTTTTTAAAGGAGTCGCCCGATATAGCCGTTTTGCTGAATATTGACCGTGACCACATGGAATATTTTAAGACGGATGAGCGACTTATCGACTCGTTTAGGCGGTTTATCGGCTCGTCGACAAAATGCGTTGTAGTAAACGGCGATGACGAGCGCAGCATGATTGCGACAGAGGGAATCGATGTTGAAATTATAACCGTTGGTGAAAATGATGGCAACGATTGGCGTGCAGTTAACATCATCATGTCAAAGGGCGGATTTTACGAATTCGACCTTTTAAAAGGGGATATGTTTGTTACCCATATTTCGCTTGGTTGTCCCGGACGTCATAATGTGCTAAATGCGGCTATGGCTGCCGTTGCTGCTATTCTTTCGGGAGCTAACGGCGAGGATGTAAAATACGGACTTTCTCGATTTGGCGGCGCATGCAGACGATTCGAAATTCTCGGAAAGCCGAAGGGAATTGTTATTGCCGATGATTATGCCCATCACCCGAAGGAGCTCGAAGTTACCCTCAATACAGCAAAGGCAATGGGCTTTAACCGAGTTTTTGCCGTGTTCCAGCCGTTTACCTTTAGCCGCACGTCGATGCTTCTTGACGAATTTGCTCGAGTGCTGAAAATTGCTGACCAGGTCGTTTTGTCACAAATTATGGGCTCACGAGAAAAGAATACCTACGGTGTCCATACCTCCCAAATAGCCGAAAAGATTGACGGTTCGGTTTATTTCGATACGTTTGAAGAAATTGCCGATTATATCGTCGATAATGCTAAGGAGGGTGATCTTGTAATAACCCTAGGCTGCGGAGATATTTACAAGGCGGCAAAAATAATGTTAAAGAAGTACGAAGAAAAGTAAAAAGATAATTAAAAAAGATGAACAGTAAATAAGGGTCACACCGTTAAGGACAGTACAACAAAATACAAAAACACCCGTAGTTTAAAGCTAAGGGTGTTTTAATATTCTTCTTTATTTGTTAATCAAGTTATGCTATAATACAACTAACCGTTAAATAAGAATTTGTGGAGGAGATAAAATGTATTACCACGCATCGCAGGTTTCGGATATCAAAATCTTGGAACCAAGAATATCCAACCATAATATTCCACTTATATATTTCTCTACCAAAAGAGAAAATGTTTTAGTTTATTTGAGTAATGCTATTGAAAAGTATTCTAAAGAAACAGGTTTTTCACATAATGGCAAATGGCATAAATGGGCAAGTTACGGATTTGAGCCAGATGGTACATTAAGATTAGATGAGTATTACCCAAACGCAATAGAAGATACATATAAAGGCGTTTCAGGTTATATTTATTCTGCTGATGTTGTTTTTGAAAATCAAGACAATATCAATATAAGTAATGCTGTTACAAGTTCGCATCCTGTTACCGTTACAGACATTGAGTTTATAGAAGATGCATACTCAGAAATACTGAAAGCTGCAGAATCAGGTTTAATAAAAATTCGCAGATATGAAGATATGAGCGATAAAATGTTAGCTTGGATTGAAAATACAATCAAGCTTGAATATGCCGAAGCCGTAGAAGAACCTGATTATAAATATTTCTTGAAAGCCAAATTTAAATTTTTAGAGAATGAGGATTAAAAATGACAATTTATAATAAATTAGTAAGAGATAATTTTGCTTTTTTTAGGGTTTTAGGGTCTCCTAAAAAGCTGAAAATGTGATATACATTTTCCCTGCTTGTTACGGTATGAGACAACTATTAAACGGATGTGTAGAATTTCTGCACATCCGTTTTTACTATCTCAAAAGAAAAATAAGTTTTAATAGTGATATTGTGAGACAGGTCTCACAGTGATATTATTGCCTTACGGCAATAGTGTTATTGAAACCTTTCGCTTTCAGTGATATTTTATTCGCCAATAAACTGCCGAAGGCAATATCACTCGGCTGTAGCCGAATATAACTGCAAAGCAATATAACTCGCCAAAGGCGAATAAAACTGGCGTTGTATCCTTACGGGTACAACGCCTACGCTGTTCGTCTTTTTTTGGGCAATCGTTGACAAAATTCGACAGAGTATTTATAATTTAATTAATAATCTTTGAGGAGGATAAAAAATGTATTCAACACCATCTTACGGTTACAGCGGTTATTACAGCTCAACCGACCCGACACCGTTTCTTGTAATTAGCCTTGTAGCAGCGCTTGCGGCAACCATTTTGCTCTTTGTCCTTGTTCTTCCGGATAAAAAGCGCCCGACGTTAAACGGCTTTTTCAAGGGAATTGCTGATATTTTTAATTTCAGAACCCTTTTGATTGAAAAAATTGTCAAGTTCCTTTACACATTTATGACAATCTTTGCTGTTTTAATGGGCTTCTTTATGCTCTTTATGCAGCAGTATGGTCAATCGCTTGCTTTGCGTGGTCTGTTTATTATGCTTATTTCGCCAATTGCAATTCGTCTTTTTTTCGAAATTACAATGATGGCAATTTTACTTGTAAAGAATGTTATTGAAATTAATAACAAGCTCGGTTATAAGAAAGAAGAGCCTAAGGCTCAGACACCCGCAACAGTTGCTAAGCCTCAGCCGAAAGCATCGGTTCAGGCTCAGGCACCGGTTCAGGCTCAGACACCGGTTCAGCCTCAGGCACCGGTTCAGCCCGAAGTACCTGCTCAGCCTGAAGTTCCTGCAAAGTCTCCTGTTTGCGCTAATTGTGGAGCTGTTCGTGTAAACGAAACTGCCCCCTTCTGCACAAATTGCGGAACAAAGTTTTAATAGCTTTTACATAGTATAAATTAAAAGGACTGTATCAACCGATACGGTCCTTTTTTATGTTTAATTTTGGGTTATTCCGTTTCGGCTTCGTCTGATTCAATGCCCCAGCCGTCAATTTTTGCCCTTTGAAGCGCGCCAATCGTCTTTTGATAAAGGGCATCGTAGCCGCTTTCTCTTTCGAGCGACCAAACGAGGTCCTTTATGCGCTGACGCTCGGTTATTCCGTCAACGGGACATGCCGATTTTACAATGGGCAGGTCGCGATTTCTTACTGCGTGGCGAACCTCTTTTTCATAAGCGAGAATCATCGGTCGAATGGTGAAAATATCCTTTCGCGACAGGTAGGTAACGGGCGAAAAACAGCCGATATTTCCTCCACGAAGCAAATTCATATAAAAGGTGACCACCGCATCGTCGAGGTGATGCCCGAGCGCAACCTTGTTACAACCCGCCTTTTTTGCCTCGTCGTGAAGCATTCCTCGGCGCATTTTTGCACAAAGGGAACATGGATTTGACTCCTTTCGTGCCTCGAAAATGATTTCGCCAAGCTGGGTACGGCGGATAATATACTCGATTCCGAGCTGCTCACATAGCTGCTCGATAGGGGAATAATCGGTTTCGACTCCGTTAAAGCAGGGGTCGAGGGTAAGCGCCTTTACCTCGTATTTTTTGGGATAAAAGCGGCGCATTTCGCAAAGGGCAACCAGCAGCGCAACCGAATCCTTGCCGCCAGAAACGCCAACGGCAATTACGTCACCGTCATCAATCATATTATATTTTTGAATGGCCGACCGCATTCGGCTCATGAGCTTCTGCATAATCTCACTCCCGATGCTAATTATAACACCGCCCACATCACTTGACAAGTGGTGCAGGCGGTGGTTTATATTTTTTGGGTTATTATCAGGAAAAGGTCGGCTGTTTATCAGTCAAGCTCGACGGCTCCGGTATAAAGCTGATAGTAGCGTCCCTTCTTTTCGAGCAGCTCGTCGTGGCTTCCGCGTTCGATAATTTCGCCCTGCTCAAGTACCATTATTGCGTCGGAATTGCGAACGGTTGAAAGACGGTGCGCAATTACGAAGGTTGTACGGTTTTTCATCAGTCGGGCAAGTCCGTGCTCGATATGACGCTCGGTACGTGTGTCAACCGAGCTTGTTGCCTCGTCAAGCACGAGAATGGGCGCCTTTGAAACGGCCGCACGTGCGATATTAAGCAGCTGGCGCTGACCTTGTGACAGCGAGGCTCCGTCGCCCTCGATAACGGTGTTGTAGCCGTCGCTCAGTCGCATTATAAATGAATGAGCCGAGGCTGTTTTTGCCGCTTCGATAACCTCGTCATCGGTGGCATCGGGACGTCCGTAGCGGATATTTTCCATTACCGTACCGGTGAAAAGGTGGGTGTCCTGCAAAACGACGGCGATGTTTTCGCGAAGGTCGCTGCGGCGATATTTACGAATGTCGACGCCGTCGATGGTTATTTCGCCGCTTTTTATATCATAAAAGCGGTTGAGCAGATTGGTGACGGTGGTTTTTCCTGCACCTGTCGAGCCGACAAAGGCGATTTTTTGACCGGCATGGGCATAAAGCGAAATGATTTTGAGAATGTCCTTGTCGGGAAGATAGCCAAAGGTGACGTTTTTAATTTCGACCTCGCCCTTTATATCGGTCATCGGAATTGCGTCGGTCGAATCGGGCTTTTCGGGTTCGGTATCCATGACCGAAAATACCCTTTCGGCGCCCGCAAGAGCCGCAAAAATGGTCGACATTTGCAGAGAAATTTGGTTAATAGGCATCGAGAATTGGCGTGAATACTTGGCAAAAACGGTGAGGGCACCAGGCGTAAATCCGCCGACACACATCATAATTCCGCCGAGCCCAATTGTAACAGCATAGCTGACCTGACTGAGATTTCCCATTACGGGACCCATAATTCCGCCATAAAACTGGGCGTTAAACTGCTTATCGCGGAGCTCGTCATTGAGAAGTCCGAATTCCTCGACACATTCGTCCTCGTGATTAAACACCTTTACTACCTTTTGACCCGAAACGGTTTCTTCAATATAGCCGTTTACTGCGCCGAGAGCCGCCTGCTGTGCGCCGTAATGCTTTGAGCTGCGCTTTGCGATAATTGCGCCGCCCTTTATAAAAACGGGGATGAAAAAGACGGTGATGAGGGTAAGCTGCCAGCTGGTAGATACCATGAAAAAGAAGGTGCCGACGAGGGTTATTATGCCCGAAATGATGCCGGTAAGTGAGTTTGACAGCATGGTATCGATATTGTCAATATCGTTGGTAAAGCGGCTCATTGTTTCGCCGGTAGGTGTGCGGTCAAAATAGCCGAGCGGAAGTGCTTCCATGCTTTCGAAAAGGTCATTTCGTATGCGCTCAATCGAATTTTGCGACACCGAGACCATAATTCTGTTTTGAAGATAGTTAGACAAGATTTCTATAAGATAGATTATCGAAAGGATAATGAGTGCCGCTGTTATATAAACCGTGACGGCTGCCGCCTTTGACCCCATGAGTGAGGAGAAAAGCTCGGTTTCGGTTACCCATTCGATAACGCTGTCGGCCGCCCTTTCGAGATAGGTCATTTTTATATTTGCTTCGGGGTTGACGGTGAGGGTGATGCGGTCGATAATTGGGGCTAAAAAATATGAGCCACAGAGAGCCGTTACCGAGCCGAAAAGCATACAGAAAACGACCAGGAATAGCCGCCACTTGTACCGGCCGACGTATTTGAGCAATCGGGAAATGGTTGGCTTGGTGCTTTTTGGCTTTCCTTGGGGACGTGGACCCATTCGGCGACCGGGACCACCGGGCCCGTGACCGCCCATCATACCGCCTTTTTTATCGGGAGCAACGCTTGTGTATTGTTTTTTTAGCTTTTCTAAACTTCTTGCCATGGCTTATGCGTTCTCCTTTTCAATTTGTGAATAGTAAATTTCCTTATATTCCTCGTTATCGGCGAGCAGTCGGTCGTGAGTGCCGATACCCGTAATTTTACCATCGTCCATTACAACGATTAGGTCGGCATTTTTGACCGATGATATTCGCTGGGCGATAATAATCTTTGTCGTAGCCGAGAGGTCGGTTTCGAGAGCGTGGCGAATTTTTCGTTCGGTGGCTGTGTCGACGGCACTCGTCGAATCGTCGAGAATGAGAATTTTTGGTCGTTTGAGGAGCGCTCTGGCTATGCAAAGGCGCTGCTTTTGGCCGCCCGAAAGATTCATGCCGCCCTGCTCGATATTTTTATCATAACCCTCGGCGAATGAGGAGATAAATCGGTCGGCTTCGGCGCTTTTTGCGGCAGTGATGAGCGCCTCCTTGTCGGCGGTTTGGTCCCCCCAGCGGAGATTATCCTCCACCGAGCCGGAGAAAAGAATATTCTTCTGAAGCACCATTCCGACGCTTTCACGAAGCTGGAAAAGGGAGTAGTCCTTTACATTTATGCCGTCGATAAGCACCTCGCCTTCATCAACGTCATACAGTCGTGGAATCATTGAAACGAGTGTAGTTTTTCCGCAGCCTGTCGAGCCGATTATGCCGACGGTTGCGCCCGACGGAATGGTCAGGTTTATGTTATCAAGTACGCATTCTTCGCTGTTTTTAAAGTAGCGGAAGGACACGTTTTTAAATTCGATTTGGCCCTTTTCGACGGCCTTTTCCTTGAATGCGGCATTTTCGTCCGAAAGGTCGATTGCCTCGTCAAGTACCTCGGCAATTCGATTGGCCGATGCGATTGCTCGTGATGAGGTCATGAGCAGCACGGTGACCATCATAATTGAAAAAAGAATCTGGCTCACGTATGTAATGAATGCCGAAAGGTCACCGATAAGCATGTCTCCGCCGAGTACAATTTTGTACCCAAAGCCGAGTACGGCGATGACGGTAAAATTCATGAAAAAGGTGGTTACAGGATTCATGAGAATAGAAATTCCGACAGCGGCAAGCCCTGATTTTTTAAGCTCGGAATTTGCTTGCTTGAAACGCTCGGTTTCGGCTTTTTCGCGAACGAATGACTTTACAACGCGGATATTTGTGACGCTTTCCTGAACGGTCGAGTTGAGGCGGTCAATCTTTGTCTGCATGCGCTTGAATCGGGGGAATGAGATTCCGATAATAAGCCCGATTGCGCCGAGCATAAGCGGGATTGAAACGTAAAAAACGGTTGCGAGTGACGGATTTATCGTTATTGACATAATCAGCGCGCCAATCATCATTCCGGGCGCACGTAATGCCATTCGCAGCAGCATATTGACGAAATTTTGGAGCTGGGTGATGTCGTTTGTAAGTCGGGTGACAAGCGAGCCGGTTGAGAAGCGGTCGATGTTCGCAAAGGAAAATCGCTGAATTTTTTTATAGGTATCCTTGCGAATGTCGGCGGCAAAATTGACCGAGGCTTTTGCACCGAAATAGGCTCCGCCAACACCGCCGAGCAGCATCATTATAGCAAGCAAAATCATAAGCAGGGCGGTTATAATGCTTCTTTCAACGGTCAGTGAGCCAACGTCGTAGCCGTTGATAACGGTTGACATCAGCTTCGGCATAAGGGCTTCGCCGATTACCTCGACTATCATACAAAGCGGTCCGAGGATAAAGAATTTTTTATACGGAGCCGCATATTTAATCCATCGTTTCATATTATTTATCAGCCTTTCGCAGTGAAAAAATTTTTTGAGATAGAAAAGGGTTATTTGTTCAAATTTTTCTTTATCTTTTCTATTGTTGATATGAAGGCGGAGATTTCTTCTTCGCTGAGTCCTGCCGAAAGCTCGGCTTCGATAGCATCGATTTCGTCCGAAATTCGACGGTGGAGTTCAAGCGCCTTTTCGGTTGGGGTGATTTTTTTTAGTCGGCTGTCATAGGGGACAGAGCCACGGGTTATAAGCCCGTTTTTTTCCATTATTTGAAGCATTGAGGTGATGGTCGAACGTCGCACCCCAAAGGTTTTTTCGATATCGCGCTGAAAAATATCGTTATCCTTGTTTTCGTATAAATAGCGGATAACCCAGCCGTGAGTTCCCGTTAGGCTATCAACATAGCTTCGGGTTGCTGAAAGGGTGTGACGGTGATAAATCATTCTTTCGAGCGACTTTATTTGGTATCCGAGTGCGTTTTTCTTTTCCATTCTTGACCTCCTGTAAGGTGAATTATGTTAGAAAACAAACAGTTAGAAATCGAACATTGTTAATTATAATGAGTTTTGACAGTAATTTCAATAAATAAATTGTTAATTTTTTAGCCTTTATTTCGACATAATTATAATATATAATAGTATGGATATGTAAAATGAGATGTTTTGACGTATTTTATCGAAAGAGAGTGAATTTTTGGTGGCTGAATTTTTCAGTAAAGTGAAAAAGCAGATGTTTCTTTCTTCTGTTGAAATTTCGAGAAGAAGGCTGTCCTTTGCTTTTTATGCGTTGACGGTTGTTTTTTATGAACTGGTAATGCAGATTTACGCTTTTAGCGAAATTACGTGGAAATTTATTTTTCCGATTATTTTCTCGATACCCTTCGCGTTATTTGTTATACTTATCACCAATCTTTTTGGCAAAAAGGTAAACAAGATAATTTCGTGGGCTTTTTTGGTATTTTTATTTTTATACTATTCAACCCAGGTCGTTTACAGCTTTGTGTTTAAGTCACTTCTTTCGATTACTGCCGTTGGAATGGGTGGCGACGCAGTTACCAATTTCTATTCCGAGATTTTTCACGCCATAAAGGTGAGATGGTTTATGTTCGCCATCTTCCTTATTCCGATGATTGCATTCGGTATTTTAACAAAGAAAAAGATTCTTTCGGTACGCTCAACCTCGCGCAGATTCAAGCTTTCGTCGGTTATTGCATACGTTTTGGTGCATTTTATTACCGTAGGTACGCTTTTTGTCGGTGGTGTTGGTCCTGCTTCCGCTTTTGAGGTTTATCACAGCAGCGACGCCGATACCGACATCAGCGCACGAAATCTTGGTCTTATTACTACCTCCCGACTCGAGCTAAAAAATATGCTCCTTGGCGAAAAGGAGGCGGGTGTTGACCTTGGTCATATCGACCTTAATCAGTTTGTTTCTTCCGAGCCGGAACCCGATATTCCCTCGGTCGATACATCGCCGAACGTGATTAAGGGAATCGATTTTTCGACACTTAACAGTAAGACCGATAAAGCGGATATTATTCAGCTTAACGATTACTTTGCGGCTCAGTCGGGCACCAATAAAAATGAATATACCGGTTATTTTAAGGATAAGAACTTGATTGTTCTTTGTGCCGAGTCGTTTTCACCCTATTTTATCGACCGCGAAATGACACCTACTCTTTATAAAATGGTGACAGGCGGCTTTGTGTTTAAGAACTATTATAACTCATGGCCGAATACCACAACAAACGGTGAATACTCGCTTTGTATGGGAATGTTTCCCGATATGAGCCGTCATAAATCGGACGGTAGCTTTAAGCATTCGGCGGATAATTATTTGCCATTCTGCTTCGGTAATCAGTTTAAGAATATCGGTGTAAACACCTTTGCGTATCATAATTACAAGGCTTCGTATTATACAAGAAAAGAGTCGCATCCCAATATGGGCTATGATGTCTTTAAGACCATGGGCAACGGAATGAAATTTACTACCTCGTGGCCTGCGTCCGACCTCGAAATGATGAAGCAATCGGTTGACGATTATATTAACGAGGACCGTTTCCACGCATATTATATGACCTTTAGCGGACATTATCGCTATTCATTCGAGTCGAATCCCATGTGCGCAAGAAATAAGAGCAAGGTGAAGAATCTTAATTATTCAACTGCTGTTAAGGCATATATTTCGTGCAATTTGGAGCTTGAATATGCGCTGGAATACCTCTTTGAAAGATTAGAGGAGGCAGGAAAGCTTGACGATACCGTTATCGTTTTAGCTTCCGACCATTATCCCTACGGACTGACAAGCAAGGAATATAACGAGCTTGCAGGCGAAGAGATTGATACCACCTTTGGTAAATTTAGGTCAAGCTTTATTTGCTACAATTCGGCGATGGAACCCGTTGAGGTTGAAACTCCCTGTTGTAACATCGACATTCTCCCGACAATGCTCAATCTTTTCGGACTTGAATATGATTCACGACTTGTCAGCGGTACCGACGTTTTCTCTAACGGAAATCACGTTGCCATTCTTTCGAACAAGAGCTTTATCACCGATAAGGTTATGTACGATGCGGTGAAGGGAAAGACAACCTATCTCGTCGACGAGGCAAAGGTGCCTGAGGGATATATCGAGGCTATGCTACAGGTTATTTCGAATAAAATGGCGGTTTCGACGGCAATTCTCAATAACGATTACTACCGATTTGTTTATGAAAATACGATAGGCGTAAAATAATATATAATGTAATGAGAGCTTTTTTGAGAAAAAAGGCTCTCATTTTTTATGTGGATAAATTGTGGTAACGGTGGCTTTTTCGGCTCATGGGCGGCTTTTTGGGTTGCCGAAACAAAAAAATTAAAAATCGCAAACGAGCAAATCGGAGAAAAACGGAGAAAATAAGAGAAAAAGGGAGATATGTTTTAACAAATTAAAAAATCGTATATTTTGTGTTGACAAGGGTTGAAAGGTGTGTTATCATAATCAGCGTCATTGAAAAAAAGAAAAATTTATTTGGAGGTAATCACAATGTCAACTTATATGCCAAACGCTGCGGCTATCGACCGCAAGTGGTATGTTATTGACGCCGCAGGTAAGCCGCTCGGCCGTGTTGCTGCTCAGGCTGCCGTTCTTCTCCGTGGAAAGCATAAGCCGGTTTTCGTACCCCACGTTGATTGCGGTGATCATGTAATCATCATCAATGCTGCTGAAGCTGTCCTCACCGGAAGCAAGCTTGACAAGAAGTTCTACTATCGTCATTCCGGCTACATCGGCGGACTTAAAGCTACTCAGTACCGTACACTCATGGCTACAAAGCCTGAGCTTGCTATGGAACTCGCTGTAAAGGGTATGATTCCCGATACAACCATCGGACGTAAGGCTTTCACTCGTCTTCGTGTATATGCTAATGCTGAGCATGAGCATGCTGCACAGAAGCCCGAAAATTTCGAATTTTAAGATAAGGAGGTAACTGATAATGTACGATTCAATCCCTTATTTCTACGGCACAGGTAGAAGAAAGAGCTCGGTTGCTCGTGTACGCGTTTACGCTAACGGCACAGGCAAAATCACAATCAACAATCGTGATATCGACGACTACTTTGGTCTCGAAACACTTAAACTCATCGTTCGTCAGCCGATGGAGCTGACCGGTACCTCCGGTAAGCTCGACATCATCTGCACAGTTGCAGGTGGCGGCGTTACAGGTCAGGCTGGTGCTATCCGTCACGGTGTAGCACGTGCTCTTCTCCAGTACGATGCAGAGCTTCGCGGCGAACTTAAAAAGGCCGGCTTCCTCACTCGCGATCCGCGTATGAAGGAAAGAAAGAAGTACGGACTCAAAGGCGCACGTCGTGCTCCCCAGTTCTCAAAGAGATAATCTGTATTATTTCAATGTATTCAAAAACCCCCGAAACCATCATGGCTTCGGGGGTTTTGGTGTTTCACTCCTCAGTGATTTCAAAAAGGTCGTTTGGGGTGCAGTTGAAAATCTGGCAGAGAGCTTCAATATTTTCGTAGCGAATGGATTTTGTTTGGTTGTTAACCATTCGGCTGAAATTCTGATAGCTCATGCCGAGCTGCATATACAGCCAGTATTTTGTCTTGCCCGATTTTTCTAAAAGTTCGAGTACCCTTAACTTTAACATATCTTATCTCTCCATATATTACTTTTTAATGAGATAATAAATTAATTTTCCCCCTTTACATATAGACTAATGCATTATATAATGTAAAAGTACATAAGGAGAGGGATAGTATGATAATTGATGTTACAGGGATTGAACTGACACCTGGGAATAGAGGAAGGGATTGCCTTGGTAATGGGCGACACTTTGACGAGCGGGGAAAAAGGATAGAATGCTGTTGCGATGAATGCGATTATTATTTATGCTGCCTAAAGGGTAGCACAGACGAGTGCAAAGATTGTGATGACAGCGAATGTCCGCGAAGCGCAAAAAATTCCCATATTTAATAAAAACCGCAAAAATGGGTTGACAAGGAAATTTTAATATGATAGAGTAACAGTAATTAGATATTTAAACCTTTGATTAAGAATAGTAGTTTTCGTAATTTAGCTTTTAGCGAGCTGCCGACGGTGAAAGGGCAGCAGTGACGACGAAAATGAATGGACTTATGAGGGCGACCGAAAGCGGATTTTGTGTGTGCTTTTTAAAAAAAGCGGCATTTTCGCAAGTAGCAGTTGACGGGATGCGCACCCGTTATAACGGCGGACCGTATGATAGTACGGCTAATGAGTGGACAGCTTTTTTTAAGTAAAGCGTCAATTTGGGTGGTACCGCAGAACATCAGTTTTGTCCCATTTTATTTTGGGATGGGACTGTTTATTTTTTTATAAAAAAAGGCGGAGAAAAAATGAAAAAACTGACAAAGCGATGGCGCAGCTAACCACTTTAACGGCGAAACAAAGATTTTTAATCATCATACAATATATATTAACTTGAATTTTTTTGGAGGAATTTGACCTATGATACATAACGGAATGGAATTTGATACCTATTTTAAAAATTATCCCGACAAGGACGGCTTTTTCGGCAAATACGGCGGTGCGTATATCACCGAGGAGCTGAAGGCCGCCATGGACGAAATCACCGAGGCATATTTCACAATATGCAAATCGGCAAAGTTTATCAGTGAGCTTCGTCGAATCCGCAAGGAGTTTCAGGGCAGACCTACACCGATTTCGCATCTTGAACGTCTTTCGGGAAAGCTCGGTAACGTTCAGCTTTACGTAAAGCGTGAGGATCTCAACCACACAGGCGCACACAAGCTTAATCACTGCATGGGTGAGGCGCTTCTTGCAAAATATATGGGCAAGAAAAAGGTTATTGCTGAAACCGGCGCAGGTCAGCACGGCGTTGCGCTTGCTACCGCGGCGGCTTATTTCGGGCTCGAATGCGATATTTACATGGGCTCGGTCGATATTAAAAAGCAGGCGCCAAACGTTGCACGAATGAAGATTCTCGGCGCAAACGTTGTTGAGGTAACACACGGACTTGCTACCTTAAAAGAGGCGGTTGATGCTGCATTTGCCGCATATGCGAGAGAGTATAAGGACAGCATTTATTGCATCGGCTCGGTGCTTGGACCTCATCCTTTCCCGATGATGGTTCGTGATTTTCAGAGCGTTGTCGGTATCGAGGCAAGAGAACAGTTTATGGAAATGACGGGTGAGCTGCCCGACGCTATTGTTGCCTGTGTCGGCGGCGGCTCGAATGCGATGGGCTTTTTCTCGGGCTTCCTTAATGACCCGGTTGATATTTATGGCGTTGAACCGCTTGGAAGAGGCACAACTCTCGGCGACCACGCCGCCAGTCTCAAATACGGTGAGGAAGGAATCATGCACGGCTTTAACAGCCTCATGCTCAAGGATGAAAACGGTGAACCCGCACCCGTTTACTCGGTTGCAAGCGGTCTCGACTATCCCTCGTCAGGTCCCGAACACGCATTTTTGCATGACCTCGGCCGAGTAACCTATGACGTAATCGACGATGAGGATACCATCGACGCCTTCTTTGCTCTTTCAAAGACCGAGGGAATTATCCCCGCAATCGAAAGCTCACATGCCGTTGCTTACGCAATTAAGCTGGCTCAAAAGATGGGACGTGGCTCCATTCTTATTAACCTCTCGGGTAGAGGGGATAAGGACATGGACTTTATCATAGAAAAATACGGAATAAGATAATAAATTCATAACCGACCTGTTTTTACAGGTCGGTTTTTTGTGCTTTTTTGCCACTTGTATAAAAGGAGCGGGGGGGTTATAATACGGTGGTAGAGAAAAAATTTGTCAAAAAAAGGTGTGAGGTGCAGGTGGCACAAAAATTGACCGAAGGCAGACCGTCAAAGGTTATTTTCCTTTTCGCTATGCCGATTTTACTTAGTACGATTTTTCAGCAGCTTTATACCATAGCCGATAGCGTTATTGCGGGCAAATTCGCCGGTGAAAGCGCACTTGCGGCAATTGGCGCTTCATATCCCGTAGCGATGATTTTTATGGCGATTGCATTTGGCTCTAATGCCGGATGTTCGATTATTATTTCTCAGCTTTTTGGCGCAGGCCGAGTGCGTGAGATGAAAACGGCCGTCAGTACCTCAATGATTACTCTGGCGGCGCTGTCAACGGTGCTTTCGGTGGGGGCTCTCATCTTTGCGCCTCAGATTATGACGGCAATGAATACACCTACCAATATTTCCGCCGAGGCAACCGAATATTTTAGAATTTACATTGGCGGATTTCTGTTTTTATCCCTTTATAATATAGCAAATGGTGCGTTTACTGCGCTCGGCGATTCAAAGACGCCTCTTTGGTTTCTTATAGCCTCGTCGGTTGCGAATGTTGCGCTCGACTACATTTTTGTCGCAGAGTATGGTTGGGGCGTCGCAGGTGCCGCTTGGGCGACATTTATCACGCAGGGGCTTGCTTGCATTTTTGCGGTGCTTACTTTGATTATCCGCCTCGGAAAAATGAAATCGGAAAAATACGAGATTTTTTCATTCACCATGCTGCGTAATCTTACCCGAGTTTCGAGCCAAACAATTACACAGCAGAGTTTCGTTTCGGTCGGCAATATGCTTGTTCAGTGGTTGATTAACGGCTACGGCTCAGCGGTTATTGCGGGATTTTCCGCCGTTGTGAAGCTGAACACCTTCGCTATTACAAGTATTTATACTATGTCGAGAGCTATGTCCGCTTTCACGGCACAAAACGTTGGCGCAGGGAACTATGACCGGGTTAAAAAGGGGTTTCGTGCGGCAATACTTGTTAGTTCCGCAGTTGCGGGTCTTTTTACAGTGGCATATATGCTTTTCGGCGATTTCTTTATCTCGATGTTTCTCGAAACAGGTAGCAGCAGCGAGGCGCTAAAAATCGGTACCGAGTGTATAAAAATTATTAGTTCTTTCTATGTCGTTGTGTCAGTAAAGATGGTCAGCGACGCTGTAACAAGTGGCGCAGGGGCTATGAAGCTTTTTGCAATAGCTACTTTTACCGATTTGCTGCTGAGGGTTGCTCTTTCTTATGCGCTGGCACCATTCTTCGACATGATGGGGGTTGCTTCGTCGTGGATAATTGGCTGGGCTGTGGCCGCCATAATGTCATATTGTTTCTATCGATTCGGCAACTGGAAAGGGAAAAAGCTTGCGTAAAAAAGCTTAATAGTGAAAAATTAAAAGTGACCGTTCCTTTTAAAAAGGGCGGTCACTTTTTTTATATTATGGGGGTAAACTGAAAAATGTGCGGCAGGTCAAAGGACGATGCCGACACCGTCACCGACACAAAACGGGCCCGTCAGAAACTTCCCCCTTGGTGACAGTATATGAGTGAAACCTCGCATTGACACAAAAAAATTAAATCCTGTCATAGAATGTCAGGGTCAAAAGATGATATGTTGTATTCGGAGCAAAAGTGAGATACCGGCCGGTTTTGTTACCTTCTTTGTCGTAAAAATTGGCGACAGAGTAAGGTTGACGACACTTTTGGCTCTTTTTTTATACTTAAAAGGAGTGATAAAATGCAAAAATTAAGTAGGGTTGCGCCCGAAACCGTCTTTGCCGAATTTAAGGCGGCAAGAGAACACAAGGAGCTTATCGGTGAAAAGGGGATTTACGAGCAGTCGAGAGTGAATGAGCGATTTTTTGTCGGCGACCAGTGGCACGGAGCACGTTGCGGTACCGACCGACCGCTTGTACGTCATAACGTGATTAAGCGAATCGGTGACTATAAAATGGCGGCGATTACCGCTAATTTAGTGACCGTTTCATTTTCGGCTGACGGCGTTCCGAATACAATTGAGCTGTCGAAAAAGACCGATGCCCTTCGTGGAAAAATGGCAAGGGGCGAGCAGCTCAAAAATCTTTCTCATGAGGAGGAAACGGTGCTCGTTATGTCGGCTCTCGGCGACTATTATCGAGTAACCGAGGAGCGTCTTCGTTACTCGAAGCTGCGATTTGATGCGCTGAGAAATGCGTATATTTCGGGAACGGGACTCATTTATACCTACTGGGACAGCGAATGCGAAACGGGGCTTTATGCCGACCTTGAGAGAAAATGCGCCATAAAGGGTGATATTGCCTGCGAAGTGCTCGACGTTGAAAACGTTTACTTCGGCGACAGCTCGATTGAGGAGATTCAAAAGCAGCCGTATATCATTATTTCGCAGAGAAAGGCAACCGACGAATTAAAGGCGCTTGCTAAAAAGTATGGCCGACCTCAGAGCGAAATTGAGGCAATCGGTGACGCTGATTCCGATGGAGGTAAAACAACCCTTCTTACAAAAATGTGGAAGGAGCCGAATGAGCAGGGCGAAATGACCGTAAAGGCGGTTCAGGTCGTAAACGGGGCTACAATTCGTCCCGTTTTTGATATGAAAATTCGCCTTTATCCGATAGCCAAGTTTAATTGGCAGGACCGCAAAAATTCCGTATATGGTGACAGTGAAATCACCTATCTTATCCCGAACCAGATTGCCATTAACCGCATGCTGACGGCAAACGTTTGGGCGGTTATGATGATGGGTATGCCGATTATGACGGTGAATGGTGACATTGTAAACGGCCCTGTTACCAACGACCCGGGTCAGATTATAAAGGTGTTCGGTTCGCCTGAGGAGGCTCGCTCGGCCATATGCTATGTTTCGCCGCCGACCTTTTCGCCGAGCTTCGAAAGCAATATTTCGTCGCTGATTTCCAACACGCTTACTCAGGCAGGTGCTAACGATGCTGCACTCGGCGACATCAGCCCGAATAATACCTCGGCTATTATTGCCGTTCGTGAGGCGGCTATGATGCCTCTCGACACGGTGAGAAACCGATTCTATATGTTCTGTGAGGACGTGGCGAGAATTTGGGCGGAATTCTGGATTTCGATGTATGGTCCGCGTTCACTTAAAATTGTTGACGAAAACGGAACATGGTATATGCCTTTTGACAGCGACCGTTATCGCAAGCTTATTATAAGCACAAGGGTTGACGTTGGCGCAGGCACCGTCTGGAGCGAAAGCCAGTCGATAAAGACCCTCGACAACCTGCTTTCACGTGGCGCAATCACATTGAAGCAGTATTTGAAGCGACTTCCCGACGGAATTATTACCGACATTGGCGGACTTATTAAGGAGCTGGACGGCGTGCCGATTGAAATTGAGCGTAAAAAGAGCGAGGCGGAAATTTTCGCCGACAGCGTAGAGAGCAGTATCGGCGATCTTACCGACAGCGAAATTATGGCGATAAAGGAGCTTTCAGAGGGGGTTAAAATATGACGGCGGCAAATATTTTTTTGAGGGCTATTTCACTCATCGGATATACGGGTGACAGCCATATAGAGAGCATAAAGCAGAGGGCGATTCCACTTATTAACGCGGCTTATATCGATGTGTGCAGGGCAAAAAACATCGAATTTACGCCGATAAAGGCGATGTCCGATGAACTTTTGATTGACGAAAAGCTGGCACTTGACGTATTGGTTTACGGACTTGCCATGTTTATTGCCCAGAGTGAGGGAGACGACGAAATTAGCGCATTTTTCTGCGACCTTTATAATCGAAAGAGGGGTTCACTGGCGACCAGCGACCGCATAATCGATGTGTTGCCGCGTGGATAAGAGGGTTAGCGAAATAGTAGGCAGTGGATATGACAAATTCTGGACCGATAAAAGCAGGTACAGGGTACTCAAAGGGGGTAAGGGGTCGAAAAAATCGACCACCTGCGCCCTTAATTTTATTGTTCGGCTGATGAAATACAGCGGCTCAAATCTGCTTTGCGTTCGTCAGGTTATGGATACCCATCGCTCCTCAACCTTCGCTCAGCTTAACTGGGCAATTGAGCGGCTTGGCGTAGGTGAGCTATGGAAATCGACCGTGTCGCCCATGGAGCTGACCTATCTTCCTACCGGGCAAAAGATACTTTTTCGCGGATTTGATGACCCGCTGAAGCTCGCCTCGACCACAGTTGCGAGCGGTCATCTTTGCTGGGTTTGGGTGGAGGAGGCATACGAGATTGAGCAGGAGTCGGCATTTGACCAGCTTGACCTTTCGGTGCCGAGAGGAAGCGTGCCGCCGCCCCTTTTTAAGCAAACGACCATCACCTTTAACCCCTGGAGTGAGCAGCATTGGCTAAAAAGCCGCTTTTTTGATAAAAAGAACGATGCGGTGACCACCTATTCGACGACCTATAAGGATAATGAATTTCTTGACGAGACAGACATTGCCGTTTTTGACAGTATGCGGATAAATAATCCGCGTCGATACGCTGTTGCGGGACTTGGCGAATGGGGAGTAAGCGAGGGGTTGGTTTTTGAAAATTGGCGAAGTGAGGATTTTTGCCTTGATGAAATCGAGAGGGGTAAGGAGTGGCAATTTCGGCATATTTTCGGGCTCGATTACGGGTATACAAATGACCCGACGGCCTTTATTGCTGCAGCGGTAAATCAGGTTGAAAAGCGGATTTATATTTTCGATGAGCATTACGAAAGGCGAATGCTCAATTCCGACATAGCCGCCATGATAAAGCGCAAGGGATACCAAAAGGAGCGTATCCGAGCCGATTCAGCCGAGCCGAAATCAAACGACGATTTGAGGCGACTTGGGATAACGAGGATAGTCCCCTCCGAAAAGGGCAGAGACAGCATTAT
Source organism: Clostridia bacterium (assembly GCA_017409475.1). GTDB lineage: Bacteria > Bacillota > Clostridia > Oscillospirales > Acutalibacteraceae > UMGS1976. Next base: position 161,773 of record JAFQSP010000014.1, on the reverse strand, counting down.
TAACGGAATTGTAGGCATTCAGGAGTATGAAATTATCGTTCATCCTCTTTGCAAAAACACCCTCAAGGAGCTTGGCAGCTACCGATTCCGCAAGCTGAAAGACGGCTCGATGGACAGGTATCCTGTTGACAGCGACAATCATCTCATGGATGCGCTGAGATATGCAGCCCAGGATATTCGTGGCTTTAAACCGACCGAGCCAAAGAAAAGGGTGAGGGGTGAAGGGCTCTTATCACCGTCTGATTTTAAGGGCGGATGGACATAAAAAATGAAAAAGGAGAAACGAAATGAGAAAACTTAACTTTACGGTTGGCATTGATTCGATAAGCCCGGATACTGTGCAGTTTGGCGGTATTCAGGGTGAGCATAACGCCACCGAAATTGAAATTACGCTCACCGATGAGCTTGTTTCGGCGCTCAAATCGCTTGCGGGGGAGGTATGTTACCGAATCGACCTCGTCGATGGAGCAGGCGCTCATTATCTTGGTGAGCCGATGACTTATATTAATGAAAGCAGCATTATTTACGAGCTTCCCCAGGCGGCTACGGCTCAGGGCGGAAACGCTGAGGTGCGTCTTGTTTTTACCGAATATGCTGAAAATGAAACTAAAAAGCTGCTTTATACTTTTGGTATGCGGTTGTATTTTGAGCCGAGCTTTCACGGCGACGAAGCCGAGGTAAAGGCGGTAGAGGATCTTTCCGGGCTTGTTTTAAAGGCAAGTGATTGCGCTGAACGTGCGGAAAGGTCGGCTGTTTTGGCTAAGAATGCCTCTTATTTGGCGGGGCAATCGCTTGAAGAGATTGACGAGATTATATTCAACACCTTGACTGAGCTAAAGGAGAGCGGACAATTTGACGGTGCTGATGGCAAGGACGGTAAGGATGGAACTGCTGCTACACATAAGTGGAATGGAACTGTGCTGACTGTCACCTCGGCAAGCGGTACTTCGTCAGCCGACCTCAAAGGTGATAAAGGCGACAAGGGCGATAAGGGCGCAACCGGAAGCACCGGCCCAAGAGGACAAAAGGGTGAAAAAGGCGACAGTTATATTCTCACCGAAGATGACAAGAGCGAGATAATAGGGTTGCTCGAAATCGATAATTGCTTAGATAGTGGAAGTACAAATCCTGTTCAGAACAAAGCCGTCACCGAAGCAGTAAGTGAAATTTTTCAGGAGTTGGAACGGCAGGTTACCTTGGATTATGTACAAAGCAGCTGTGTAACTACAGTGTTTGTTCAAGAATTTGACGACGAGCACAAACAGATTGCAAGAGAAAACATCGGTGCTGTGTCAAAAGACGAACTTGACTCAACTATTGGCAATATCAATTCAATTCTTGCGACAGTGGTAAGTGGGGTGAATGAATAATGCCGACAACTGCAGATTATTTAAATGATTTGGTTGCTCAAAAGAACGCATTAGCTGATAATCTTATAACAAAAGGTGTATCGGCAAGTCAAAGCGAAACCCTCAACACCCTTGTACCGAAAGTGTTGGAAATAAGCGACGAGAACTATGACGAGGGTTATGCTGACGGCAAACAAGAGCAGTATGATACCTTTTGGGATGCAAATCAACAGAACGGTAACAGAGCAATTTACCAAATGGCTTATTTAGGACACGGCTGGGATTTTTCAAATTTTTATCCCAAGTACGATATTGTGGTGAAAGGTAGCGCACAAGCTATGTTTTATGCTTGGTATACCGAAACGCATGTAGGTAGTTTAAAGGCGCGGTTAAACGAATGTAAGGTTAGTATTGATTTGTCACAATGTACTAATATGAGTAATGCGTTTCAGTACACCAAGTTTACTGAAATTCCGAAAATTACGATGCCTGCAGGAGTAGCCACTGACGGTATGTTTGCAAATTCTCCTGAGCTTACAACTATTGAGGGGCTGACAGTATATAAGGGGACGGTTTTTACTCAGTGTTTTAGTGGTGATTCCAAGTTAACCAACATCTCTTTTACAGAGGGTAGTCAAATCGGCAATAATATTGATTTCAGCACCTGCCCGCTTTTATCACGAGACAGCCTTCTGAATATTATATCCGTTTTATTTAATTATGCAGGAACAGGAACAACCAAAACGTTATCGCTTGGCGCAACCAATCTTGCAAAACTCTCAGATACGGAAAAGGCGGCAGCAACAGAGAAAGGATGGACATTAGCATGATTGAACAGATTATTGAATTAAAGAAACTTATAGCAAGCGAGGGGGCAATCCTCACCAACGGAAGCGCTTATGGCACAGAAATTTATCTCGGTAAAAATGATAGCGCTGAAAACTGGCACGAAATACCGCTTGAAGAATATGAAAAGATTCAAGCTGAGGTGCAATTTGAGCTGGAAATAGGGGAGGAGTAACCAATGTCGGGTATGGCGTCTATTGCAGCGCTTGTGGGTGAAATTGCGGTGCTTGTCGGGGTTGTTACACCGATTTTTGCGAAGGTAAACCGAATTTCAAACGGCACTAAGTGTCAGCTTCGGAGCGAGATGCTGAGGATATATTATCACCATCGGGAAAAAGGGATTATTCGCCAATATGAGTACGAAAACTTTGTTTTTCTCTATGAGGCGTATAAGGCACTTGGTGGTAATTCGTTCATAGATAAAATCTATGCCGAGGTAAAAAAATGGGAAATCATCACATAAAAGGGGGATAATTTATGGCTACGGCAAATGACGTTATCAAAATTGCAAAAGACGAGGTTGGCTATCTTGAAAAAACATCGAATGCAAACCTTTACAGCAAGACCGCAAATGCCGGAAAAAACAACTATACCAAGTATGCCTACGAATTTGATACCAAGTACAGCGGATTTTATAATGGAAAGAAAAACGGCTTTGCTTGGTGTGATATGTTCGTTGATTGGTGCTTTGTTATGGCTTTTGGTGTTGAAAAGGCGAAAAAGCTGCTTTGTCAGCCGAGTAAGTCCTGCGGTGCAGGGTGCAAGTGGTCGCGGAACTATTACAAAGAAAAAGGTCAACTGCACACCAGTCCAAAGGTGGGCGACCAGATTTTCTTTTATGGTAGCAAAAAAAGTGACATAGCGCATACCGGACTTGTGTATGATGTGGATAAGAGCTATGTTTACACCATTGAGGGTAACACTTCGTCGAAAAGCGGCGTTGTTGCCAATGGCGGCTGCGTGGCAAAGAAAAAGTATAAGCTGAGTTATTCTCGAATAGCCGGCTACGGCAGACCGAAATATGACGAGGAAGTAAAGGAGAGTTGCGAAGTGACGGTTGAAACATTAAAAAAGGGTTGCGAGGGCGCTAATGTAAAGGCATTGCAGATTTTACTCATTGGCTACGGCTACGATTGCGGTAAGCATGGTGCTGATGGTGATTTCGGCGCCGATACCGACAAGGCTGTACGCGACTACCAGGGAAAGAATGAGCTGACGGTCGATGGCGTTGTAGGCAAAAATACTTGGAATAAGCTTTTAGGAGGAATGTGATATGAATATTAAAACTCGACTTAAATCGTGGGCGGTTTGGCTCTCGGTGCTCGGCGCAGTTGGCGTGATACTTAATTCGTTCGGACTGTTTGAAGCGTGGGGAATTACCTCAGACGGATGGCAGAATATGATAACCGTTGTTGGCTCGGTGCTGGTCGGCTTCGGTATTCTCAATAACCCGACCGATAAAGAAAATTTCTAATTGAATAAAAAATGACCGCTGTTGCGATGAGGCAATAGCGGTCACGATGTTTATGCTGATATTAAGTTTTGTGGCGATTATTCGGCGGTTGAGGAGGCACTTTCGCCGTCGCCGTTTTTGTCAGTTGCCGAATTTTCATCGGTCGGATTTTCAGTCTCGGTGTCGGACTCGGTTTGGTCGGGCACTATGGCGCCCGGCCCCATTTCTTCGTCATCAATGAAATAGCCGATTTCGGTGATTTTTTCGCCGTTTGCGGTTACGCCGACATTATCTCCTACTACGAGGAAGGGGAGAATATCAGAAATGCCGATTTGGGCGGTGTAAATTTGGTTGTCGTCGAGGATAATGTAGTAAACTGTGTTTCCGTCGACAACTGCTGATGAGATGTCCTCGATGGTTGAGGTGAATTGTTTTGTTTTGTTATTTACGTCATTTAGGCTTTCGCCCTCGGCTGACAGCTTGGCAATATAGTTCTTTCTTGCTTCCTTGACGGTGCTTCCTGTGCCGACCACCTGATACTGCTGAACGTCAACAAAGGCATACATTTTTACAAGGCCTGCGTCACCCTTCAGCGACATGAAGTAGGTCGGTCGGTCGCCGATATTGAGGAGAATCGGGAAGGTTGCGGTGTAGCCGAGGTGCTGTACCTGCTCCTCAGCTGAGGACATGGCCGAATATTCCTCGGCACCGGGGACGGCATAGTAGCGGGTTTCTTTTGTTCGTAGGTTTACAAGCACAAAGCCGACATTCGACTCGTCGCTGACAACCGAGGTCATTCCGGTATAGAGCCAAACGTCATCGTCGATGGCAAGATAGTTGTAGCCGTCGGTTGGCTGCAAAACGCCCTTTTGACCAAACACGGAATTCCAGAAGCCTGAACGATATTTTCCGTTATAGGTGAGCTGGTCGATGACGAGTGAGGCATCATACACCTGGTCAACCCAGGTCGGAACCTTATCGATATCGTAGTAATCGCATTCGCCCGTTACCGCATTGAGAAGTACTGCGCCGCCAATATCTTTTCCGCTCCAAAAGCCGATTTTGTAATCTACAACCGACGCTACCCAGTAGGGTGTACCGTTGTCGTCGATTTCGAAGGTGATGTCGTCAAAAATGGCCGTTGGGTACTTAAAGCGGAGATAACGGTTGAGATTTCGCATAAAGTATTCGCTGCGTGAGTATTTTATACCCTTTTCGAGACGGACAAGGGTGACTTCCTGGGTGGTCATATCGACCATGATGTAGCCGGGGATACCATCCGACTGATTGTTAAACCATTTGATCGGGTCGCCGTAAAGCATTGGTGTGACTCGGGTTGGGCGGTTTTTGTAATTGATTTGGGTGTAATCGTCGGCAATTTCAAACTGGGAAACGAGGTCGCTCATTTCGCCGAGCTTTCTTTTACCGAGCGCCTCGGCTGTGTCGTAGTCGACGACGGGAATTTGAGTCATATTGATTTCGGCTACGTCGGCCGAAAAATCGCTGTCGGTAATTGTAATAAGGTCGCGATAGCTCGCAGAATTGAAAAACTGTGACCCGATAATGTTAAAGACGAAGGTCATTACGATAGAAACGCCGATACCGATGACGATGGCTATAACTGGCTTTGAGAGCGATTTAAACTCGCGAAGTCCGTCTTTTAGCACGTTTTGATGCTTGGTATCCTTTAATTCTCCAAAAAAATTCAGTATTGCGTGGCCGAAATTGACCACCAGAACGATTATCGCGCAAAGGATAACAAAGCTCCAAAAATCGCTGCTTTTCGGGTTAAGTGCAGGTAAAGAAAACCAGAACACGATGAACATAAGAACAAGGCTGATAGCGGCTTTTATCGCTACCGAAATTGCTTTTTTCATATAAAAACACCTCTTTAATAAATTAAAGTTTGCGGAAAACATATTTAACAAGGCCGACTACGCGAACCCGCGTAACCTCGGGACCCTCGAAAACACGGGGTGGATAATAAGGATTTTCGCTGATTAGCTCGATTCGGTCGGCCGTGTAGCACACTTTTTTTACCACGCCGTCCTCGTCATCGATTACAACAACGGCAAATGAGCCACTATCGACCGATGGCTGAAGCTGAACTAAAAGTCGGTCGCCTTCCTCGATTTTTGGCGACATTGAGTCACCCTTTACGTTAAGGAAAATGTATTTTTCGTCGGGGGTGAGAATATCGGCGGGTACCGGCTCGTAGCCGTCATAGTTATCCTCGGCAAAGCAGCCTTCACCTGCGGCAACTCGGCCGACAAGGGGAATATGAACAATCGATTCGTGCTTTAGGTCGCTTTCGTCATCGATAAGGCGGCTCTTTGAAATTTCGAAAAGGTCGGCAAGGCGGGTAATAATCGGCATACGCGGAATTTTTATCCCCTTTTCCCAGGTGGAAACGGCCTTCCCTGTGACGCCGAGCATTTCGCCGAGCTTATCCTGGGTTAAACCGAGGGTCAAACGGTGCTTTTTTATATTCTCTCCGATAGACATGGCTTCACCTCTTTTTTAGTTTTGTATATTAATTATAAATTAAAAGTAGAAAATTTGCAATATTTTGTGACTAAAAGTGACAAAAATACTCTTGACATTCTACTTTAAGTAGATATATAATAAAAACGCCCCGAAAAAATTGAATAGTGACATGAAAGAAAAATCTGTGCTTATTATAAATTATAAGCAAAAAAGCGGAAATAAGACGTCGAAAAATGTCGAGTTTTCGAAAAAATACTTTATGCCGAAAATCAAGGCGAAACGAAAAAATCAGTTGTTTTTAGAAGGAAAAGAAGCATAATGTATTGTTTAAAAAACAGCGCAAGCGAATGTGACGGGTGCGGCGATTGCGGTCAGAAAAACGGCTGTGTCGAATGTGGAGCAACCGATTTTATCGACTACTATTGCGGTGAGCCCTATTGCATTATCTGCGCAAAAGGCGAAGTTGAAAAAAGGAGAAGCAAATGACAGTTAGAGATTATTTTGAGCAAATTAGGGAAATTGATACGCGAATTAAGATTAAGCAGGAGCAAATTTTGCATTTAAAGGAAATTGCGACACGAGCTACCTCGGTTATCGAGGCTAGTCGTGTTTCGGGTACATATAAGAGATCGAAAATGGCCAACGCTGTTGAGGAAATGGTGGATATTGAGAGGACGATTGAAAGGGATATCGAGCGGCTCAAATGCCTTTATAACGAGATAAACGGCGTGATAGTGAAAATTGATAACGAAAGCTATCGTCAGGTGTTGACGCTTCGTTATCTTTGTAACAAAAAGTGGGAGGATATAGCCGAAAATATGCACTTTGACCCTCGCAGCGTTTATCGTATTCATTCAAAGGCTTTGGAGGAAGCGAAAAAACTGATGGGCAAAAAGGTTGCGTAAAACTAAATAAAGAAACGGGTTTAAAAAGGGCAAGGCAACCTTTAAGCCCGTTTTTTGATGGGTAAAAACATTTTTGAGGTTGTCATGGAATGTCAGGTTGATGATGTGATAACATCTAAAATGAGGAAATCGACGAGGTTAGGAGGTAGCCACTTGATGCAGAGGAAAAAGACGGTCGAGGGATATATCAGGGAGCTGATGAAGCTCCCCTGCGACGACAAAGCGGGGCTGCTTGACAGCCTCGGCTATACCGGGAAGAAGGACAACGCAGCTCTCATTGCGGCGGTAATAGTCAGCAAGGCGCAGTCGGGGGAAATGAACTGCCTTAAAGAAATTATGAGGGTTTGCGCTCAGCAGAGCTCGGATACCGGAATGTCGGTAAAAATTATTGATGACATAAAGTGAGGTGAGAGAAATGGAAATACTGTTTTTAACAATTTCGGCGGTGATGGTCAATTTTCTGGCCGGCTTTGTAGCGGGAAGATACCTGCCGTACGAAAGGTCGACCGTTCGAATAGGTCAGCCGACCGAAGAAAGCTTGGAGGCGGCAAGGGTTGCCGCCGAATACCGCAACTTTTTAAGCTATGACGGTACCGAGCAGGACGAAATCGTGCTTTAAGCTCGAGTCAAAATATTATTAAAAATAAAGAGCGCAGAAAGAGGTTTATTCCGCTGAGGATTGGACGCGGCAAAGGACCTTTTTCGGCGCTTTTTTAAAAATTTTTATTGTAAAAGGAGAAAAATTATGACAGATGAGATTATTACCGCTCAGCCAGAGGCGGAAATCGCGGATGAAATTGAAGTAGCCGAAAGGTCTGCTCAAAGCGAGGCTGCCACACCGAGCAATGAGCAAGAAAGGGGCATTGAGGTCAAATTCAATAAGCAGCTGCGACATTTGTCCGAAAGCGAGGCGCGTGACTTTGCCGAAAAGGGAATGAAATACGACTCGCTTATACCTGTTTTGAACCGACTTAAAGAGCTGTCGCCCGACAGCTCGATGAGCCTTGCTCAGCTTGTAGACCACTTGTTTAAAGAAAAAGAAGAAAGGGCAAGTAACGAGCAAAACGAACAAAACGAAGGTCGGCAGAACCGACTGACAGCTCAATTTTTGGAGCTTAAATCAAAGTTTCCGGAGATAAACATTCGCGAGGTACCGAAAACGGTCATTGAGCAATCGCTTAAAGGGGAAATTCCGCTTTATTATGCCTATCTCGGCTATCTCCACGGTGAAAGGCTGAAGGCTGAACGCTCATCGGTTGCGCAGGAAAAGGCTTCTGAAGCAGCGACAGGCGGACTTAAGGATTCGCCTGACCGCCTTTCATCTCCGGAAATTGCCGCTATGCTCAAAGGAATTTGGGCATAAACAAAAATTAAGATAAAAAAAGGAGAAAAATTAACATGTCAACAATTAACACACTTGATTTTGAAAGCAAGCTTACTAACGAACTCGATAAGGCCGTAGTTCAGAAATCGGTAACAGCCTTTATGGCTGACAACTCATTCCGCCAGAAATTCGTCGGTGCACGTACCGTGCTTATTCCCGACGTTGATTTTAGCGGTCTCGGAAACTATGACCGCGACGGCGGCTTTGCCAACGGCTCGGTTACAGTTAATCAGGAAAGCTACCGCTTGACCCAGGACAGAGCACGCTCATTCTCCATTGACCGCGAGGATATGGACGAAACAGGTATTGCAGGTCTTGCCGGTCAGATTATGGGCGAATTCGTTCGTACAAAGGTAGCTCCAGAAATCGACGCATACGCTCTTTCAAAGCTCGCCGGTATTGCTACCGTCAATAATCAGACGGTTCAACTCGGTTCGGGCGAAACCCTCGAAGATAACTGCTTTAAGCTCGTAAACAGCGCGATTGAAAAGGTTGCAGGCGAGGTCGGCTATGACGAGGAAATCGTTGTATTCGTAAATCCCGTTGTTTACTCTGCGCTTATGAACACAACCGAGCTCAACCGCACCCTCGAAATGGGCGAATTTAAGAAGGGTGAGATTTCCACAAATCTTCATAAAATCAACAACGCCTATATCATTCCGGTTGCAGCTCCGAGAATGAAAACCGCATACACCTTTAACGATGGCGTGACCGAGGGCGAAACCGACGGCGGCTTCTTGCCCAGTGGCGATGCCGACGAAATCGGTATTCTTGCAATGCCGAAAAAGGCTGGTATGCTTATTAAAAAGACCGATAAGGTGCGCGTTTTCACTCCCGACCGCAATCAGCAGATGGATGCGTACAAGTTTGACTACCGCCTCTATTACGATATTCTTGTTAAAAAGTCAAACGAAAATTCAATTTACGCTTATATTTATTAATTAAGGCGGTAAAATCGGGTGGGCAGTGGATTATTTTCGCTGTCCACCCCTTTTTAATTTTATGAAAGGGGGATAAAATTGAAGTTTCCAAAATTAAAGGTTTCGAAACCGAAAACCGAACAGCTTGATTTCAGCGGCGGAGTGCGACTTGACGGCAGGGCGAACGAAAACCAGCTTTCTGAAATGAAAAATTTGCAGATAAATGAGGGTGAGCTTTCCCTTCGTCCGTCACTCGAATATTGTTCGGAAAAGGCTTGCTGGGGCGACCATGATTTTTTCACTGTCGATGGGCGCACCTTTGGCATTAGTTCGGAAGGTATGGTTAACTTTGCTTATTTTAACGATGAAGGTGTGCTCCAAAAAATCATAAATGTTAACGCCAAAGCCAATGACGCTGTTCTTCTTGTCGACCGACATGATGCTGTGATTTATCATTTAGGCGAAGAGGGCCCTCTTGTAACCAAAATAAGTAATTATGACGATGATGAGATTAGCACGATTGAAAGTCATATTCCGGTGGAGGAAATTGCATATGTTCCGACGGTGTCGGTAAGCGGAACCGGTTATTATTACGAGAATGAAGACGATATGAAGCCCTTTGATTATAACGGAAAAAGGTATGAGGAAAAGAACCTTATCGCAAACAAATATATGGTTACCCAGACAACAAATCACGGAAAAAACGTATACGTTTTGCCATATCCGATTGGTCACAGCGCTGTTTTAGACGCGTCATATGTTGATGATGTAAACGTGTATTATGAATATCAAATCCAGAGCACAGATGAGGGATATTTTGTTTATCCCGATTGCGTTGATCAGGATGGAAAGGCGCTTTGTTTTTTTGGCGATGACAGACGGACGGTTGCCTTCTTAAACTGGGAGGGAAATACATTTTCAACCATATTTACACCGAGCGGAAACTATTCTTGCAATCGATTTGAGTTTAAGGTAACCGAGGGTAATCCCGACGACTCCGTTTGTTTGTGTAATCGGTCGGCGGTTTTTCGTGCCGAGGATGGTGTGACCACCTGGATAGTTTACGGTTCGAGAGCAAAGCCGTCGACCATGTGGCTGACCGGCAACTCGGATATAACCTATTTCCCCGAATCGGGCAAGGTAGATGTGGGCGCCGATAACGATGCTATTTCGGCGGTTGTTCAGGTGGATGACAGGGTTGCCGTATTGAAGAATAATTCACTTTGGCTCGGTGAGATTAGCACGGGCAAAAAATATACCCAAAACGAGCTTGACAGCGGGGAAACAAATGGCGATGTCGGTGATACCGTTTCCTTTTCATCGAGAAAGATTGCGAGCATTGGCTGTGACTGTCCCGAAACGGCGGTCAATTGCAACGGAAGGCTGGTTTGGCTCAATTCCGACGGGGTTGTGCGAATGATGACGGCGGTCGTAAATCCAAAGGAGGAGCATATTTGTGAGCTCTCTTATTCGGTTGAACCGATTATAAAAAGCCATTCGGCCGAAGAGCTGAAATCGGCTTATGGCGCTTTTTGCGACGGAAGATATTATCTTCTTATCGGTGACGATTTGCTTGTTCTCGATTGTATGTCAAACGCGATAAAGAACTATACACAGTATAACGACCATCTTACTGCTCAAAAGAAAATGTGCTGGCTTAGCTGGAATGTTGCCCACGAGGGAATAAAATGGGTCGCCTTGAGGGGAGACAAGAAGCTGTATTTATTTGGCCGCAAGGGTGAGGATAATATAATCACCTGTTCGCTTACCGGCACGTCGGGTGAGGACGCTACCGGAAGAAAAACTACCGAGCCGATTGAGTGGTCGGTAAAAACGGGGACAATCAGCTTCGGCAGTGATGATGAGCAGAAGTTGTCGGCAAAGCTTAACGCTTCGGTTACCGCCGAAAATGAGGTGACGGCGGCGATTTTAAACGAGCGTGGACGAGGTGGCGAAAAGAAGATTAAGCCGACAGAAACAGCAAATGATTTCACGCTGGTAAATGGTGAAAGAGGTAACTCCTTTTCGGCTCAGTTTAGTGGAAAGGGAAGAGTGAAAATCGATAAGGTGGCTCTTTCCTGCCGAAAGAAATAGTGCAACAGAAAAAAGCGTGTGCTATACTGCACACGCTTTTTTGTGTCAACGGTGCAGTGGGCTGGATTTGAACTGTACTTTTGTACCGAAAAATGTTATAATTTGAAAGGAGATAATTGGTTGGACTATTTATTAGAAGTTTTAAAAGCAGCAATTTGGGACGAGCAACCACCCGAAGCACCAAAATGGAATAAATGGTGGCACAGAAATTTAAGTGATAATCACTGTGAAGAATGTCTAAAGCTTCACGAATGTTGGTTTGAAAAGGAGAAAACTCCTAAATGGCCGCACCATCCATTTTGTCATTGTGTATTAGAGGATGTTCCTTATAATGAAGTACTAACCAAAAGCACATCCGATAGCGATTATGGTAAATTTAATCCATATTTGTTTAATACTGAAGGCAAATATCCTCATAATAAGGAAAAGTTATTTAAAGAATGGGGATATACAGTTACAGATGCAAAGTGGTTGCAGAGTGAAATTAATAAACAAGGGTTACAAAAATATATTTCGGGAAATTATGTGTTAGGTAAATTGAATAAAGATGGGCAACGAATTAGTATTCGAATTAAAATTCCAAGAAAAGATAAAGCGGAAAATGTATCTTTTATTACCGGATGGATGGTTTATCCAAATGGAAAAATACAATTAATAACACCATATGGAGGTAAATGATATGAAAGAAATGGATGCTGTGCGTATCACAGTAGAAAAAAACGAATACGCCAAAGATGGTGTTCACAAGGGTATGTACGGATGGATATGTTTGGAGCAAAGAGTTCAAAACTATTGGTTAGTTAATTTCCCTCAATGCGGTGAAAAAGACGATATTGCAACAATTTCGATACACGAAGATGATATGGAAGTTGTGCCAATAATGCACGCTATTGTTAACGAACAAATAAAAGCTCAATTCGGAGATTAAACTACCAAACGCCTTTAAGTAAATACAAATAGCTTTTTGAGGAAGATAAAATGAAATATCTTGATTGTGTAGAAGTAATTGTTGAAAAAGAAAAATATGCAAAACTCGGCGTGCACAAAGGTATGCAGGGTGTCGTATGGTTAGAAGAGTGCGTTGACGATGAGTGGGATGTGTATTTTCCACAATATGGTAACAGTACGGATATAGCCGAAATTTCAATTAAAGAGGAAGATTTAATGTTATTGCCAAATGGCATGGATGCGCGAATCAACGAAAAAATAAAAGCTCAATTCGGAGATTGAAATATACAAAAAAGCGTGTGCCGTATAGCACACGCTTTTTTGTATTTGTAAATTAGTCAACTATGATAGAATTGCCGTCCATTTCTGTCGGCTGTTCGAGACCCATGATTTTGAGCATTGTCGGTGCGATGTCGCAGAGACGTCCACCCTCACGAAGAACACAATCCATACCGATTACAGAGAAGGGTACAGGATTTGTTGTGTGGGCAGTGAATGCGGTTCCGTCGGTGTCGAGCATACGGTCGGCGTTTCCGTGGTCGGCGGTGAGAAGCATTACGCCGCTCATCTTGACGGTCGATTCGGCAACTCGGCCAACGCAGGCGTCAACCGTCTCTACTGCCTTTACAGCGGCATCGAAAATTCCGGTGTGACCAACCATGTCGCAGTTGGCAAAATTGAGGATAACAACGTCGTATTTGCCGCTTTCAATTGCTTCGCAAACCTTGTCACAAACGGGGACTGCACTCATTTCGGGCTGCAGGTCGTAGGTTGCGACCTTTGGCGAGTTTACAAGAATTCTGTCCTCGCCGTCAAACTGAGTTTCCTTTCCGCCGTTGAAGAAGAAGGTTACGTGAGCATATTTTTCGGTTTCGGCGATGCGAAGCTGGGTTTTGCCCATTTTTGCGAGGTATTCGCCGAGTGTATTTGTAAGTGACTGCGGCTTAAAGGCGATTTCGACATTCGGCATGGTGGCATCGTACTGTGTCATGCAGACGTAGTAGAGGTCGAGCATACCGCCGATTCTCTCGAAGCCGTCAAAGTTCGGGTCAACGAGGGTACGGGTGATTTCGCGTGCTCTATCGGGTCGGAAGTTAAAGAAAATTACGCTGTCGCCCGATGCGATTCGCTTTGTTCCGTCGACAACGGTGGGTAAAACGAACTCGTCGGTGAGGAATTTTCCGTCTTCGTCCTTAATTGTGTATGATTCTCTTACTGCTGCTGCGGCATCGGTGGTGTGGTTTCCTTCGCCGTAAACGAGTGCGGCATAAGCCTTTGATACGCGGTCCCAGCGGTTGTCACGGTCCATTCCGTAGAAGCGGCCCATAACAGTTGAGATTTTACCTGCGCCAATCTTTTCGAGTTCGGCGTTGCAAGCGTCGATAAAGTCGGCGGCAGAAGCAGGGGGAACGTCACGTCCGTCAAGCAGAGCGTGAATATAAATTTCGGTCAGTCCTGCCTTCTTTGCCATTTTTACGAGGCCGTAGAGATGCTCGATGTGGCTATGAACGCCGCCATCGGAGAGAAGACCCATGAAGTGAATTGCGCTACCGTTCTTTTTACAGTTTTCGATTGCGCCGGTGAAAGCTTCGTTAGTGTCAAATTCGCCTTCGTTGCTTGCCTTTGTTATGCGGGTAAGCTCCTGATAAACAACGCGTCCTGCGCCGATGTTCGTGTGGCCAACCTCGCTGTTGCCCATCTGGCCGTCGGGAAGACCGACGTCCATTCCCGAAGCGCCGATTTCGGTGGTCGGATTTTCGGCAAAAATTTTATCAAGGCAGGGTGTGGCGGCCGATTTGATGGCGTTTCCGTTAGTTTCGGGGTTAAAGCCAAAGCCGTCCATTATGGTTAAAACCAGCGGTTTTTTCATTCTATTCAGTCCTTTTTTTATAACTCGAAAAATTACTTGCTTGCGGCCTTTACGATGATTGAGAAGTCCTCGGCCTTAAGTGATGCGCCACCGATGAGACCGCCGTCAACGTTTACCTTCGAAACGAGCTCGTCAGCGTTAGCAGCGTTCATTGAGCCGCCGTACTGGATGGTGAGAGCTTCTGCAGCTTCGTTGTCATATACCTTTGCGATTGTTTCGCGGATAACGGCACAAACCTCTTCTGCCTGGTCGGCGGTAGCTGTTTTTCCTGTACCGATTGCCCAAACCGGCTCGTAAGCGATGATGATTTTGTTGAGCTGTTCCTTTGAAATGCCGCCAAGCGCAATCTTTGTCTGCATTGCAACGAGCTCGCCTGTGATTCCCTGTTCGCGCTGTTCGAGGGTTTCTCCTACGCAAACGATTGCGGTAAGACCTGCGTTAACTGCGGCAAGGGTGCGCTTGTTAACTGTGATATCGGTTTCGCCAAAGTACTGACGGCGTTCGCTGTGACCTGTGATAACGTATTTAACGCCCATAGCGGTGAGCATATCTGCGCTGATTTCACCGGTGTATGCGCCCGACTTTTCCCAGTGGCAGTTTTCTGCACCGATTTCAATGTTTGAGCCCTCGGCAGCGGTGAGTGCGGCGTGAATGTCAACGTAGGGAACGCAGAGAACAACCGAGCAATCGGCGTCCTTTACGAGCGGCTTCATAGCGTTGATAATTTCGGTGGTTTCGGCAGGTGTTTTGTTCATTTTCCAGTTTCCTGCGATAACTGCTTTACGTACTGCTTTATTCATTTTAATTTAACTCCTTCACATTGCGAAAGCATACCCGAAAAAAAGGTATGCTTTCGATGATTGTATTTTTTTAAATTAGTTTTTGTCGTCCATTGCGGCAATACCGGGGAGCTCTTTTCCTTCGAGGAATTCGAGCGAAGCACCGCCACCGGTTGAGATGTGAGACATCTTTGCGCCGTAGCCGAGGTTGTTTACTGCTGCAGCTGAGTCACCGCCACCGATAATGGTAACAGCGTCGGTTTCTGCAAGTGCGCTTGCAACCGACTTTGTGCCGTTTGCGAGGCAGGGGTTTTCGCTAACGCCCATCGGTCCGTTCCATACGACAGTCTTAGCCGATTTTACAGCGTCGGCAAAGATTTCGGCTGTCTTCGGTCCGATGTCGAGACCCATCCAATCGTCGTCGATGCTGTCGGAGGGGAATACCTTTGTTTCGATGGGAGCATCAATCGGGTCGGGGAAGCTCTTTGTAGCAACGTTGTCAACCGGGAGAAGAATCTTTACGCCCTTTTCGTCAGCCTTTTTGAGCATTTCGGCGCAGTAGTCGATCTTTTCATTGTCAACGAGTGACTGACCAACGCGGTAGCCCTGTGCCTTTAAGAAGGTGTATGACATACCGCCGCCGATGATAAGTGTATCAGCTTTATTGAGGAGATTTTCGATAACGAGCAGCTTGTCAGCAACCTTTGCGCCGCCGAGAATGCATACAAAGGGACGCTCGGGATTATCAACAGCGTTACCGAGGAATTTAAGCTCCTTGCCGATGAGGTAGCCAACAGCAGCTTCGTCAACATAGTCAACAACGCCGACTGTTGAGCAGTGAGCGCGGTGAGCAGCACCGAAAGCATCGTTTACGAATACGTCGGCGAGCGAACCGAGCTCTTCGCTGAATGCAGCAACGTTCTTTGTTTCTTCTGCGCGGTAGCGTGTATTCTGAAGGAGAACTACGTCGCCGTCATTCATAGCGGCAACAGCGGCCTTTGCATTTTCGCCAACAACTGTATCGTCAGCGGCAAAAACAACCTTCTTTTCGAGGAGCTCTTCCAGGCGCTTTGCAACGGGAGCGAGTGAAAGCTCCGGCTTGGGTTCGCCCTTCGGCTTTCCGAGATGTGAGCAGAGGATAACCTTTGCTCCTTCGTTAATGAGCTTTTTGATGGTGGGGAGAGCGGCTACGATACGATTTTCGTCGGTGATAACGCCTGCTTTGAGCGGTACGTTAAAGTCGCAACGAACAAGCACTCTCTTACCCTGAACTTTGAGATCGTCTACGGTTTTCTTGTTGATAGCTGTCATTGATTTATCCTTCCTTCTTTTTATATTAAAGAAATTTTTATAACCAAAAATATTCGCCTTTTGGCACATTATATATTTTAACCTAAAAACCCGATTTTTGCAAGAGAAAAGCATTATTCAAGTGAAAAATTTAACAATCTTACAAAAAGTAGTGCCACTCGGCTGTCATTACCTTTATTTTTGACAAAAGACGGAGGTCGTAACCCCCGCCTTTGCGTGAAAATATATGAGTTTTACCCGGTTCGCATTTCTACCAGTACGGCTTCATCGGCAGAAAAGTAGTCGGCGGTGTTGCTGCTGAAACCTGCCGCCTTCCACGCCTGCTCAAAGGTAATATCTTCGATATTAGATAGGTAAACAAAGGTTGTATCGACGGCTGCCTTAGGCATTCTGCCGCTGATTTCGAGACGGTACTCATAGCTTTGTCCGTTTACCTGCCAGCTTCCGTCGCTCATTTCGTAATAGGTTGCTATGTCGCTATTATATGTTTCTACAATGCTTAAATCTTTGATATCGGGCTTTCCGCTTTTTTTGGCTTCTTTGCATCCGCTGAAAATGGTCATGCAAACAATCGCAATTATCAGAGCCGCTAATCTTTTCATTTCGCATTATCTCCTTTTTGTTGACTAAATTTTCACCATCAGGCACACAGTTTCGTCTGTAATTTGTTCAGGTCGGCAAAGTTCAATACCTACAACGCCGTATTTCCTCTGTTCTTCAACAGAATAATACTGTTCCATATCAGATGGGGTCGCTTTATCGGCATTTTCGGTTGTATAACCACACTTTAACAAAGGTAAAGATTTATACAATTCATTGAAAGTATTAAACCTATGCAATTTCACAACGGTGGTATTAAGTGTTTCGCTGGTTGTATTATCGGTGAAAACAATCTTGTCACCAACTCTTATTTTCTGACGCTTTTCATCAAACAAACGAAGTTCAATGGTTTTCTCTCCACTCTTTATCATTTCAAAAGGTGTGGAATTCAACTTCATTTTATGCACGTTGATTTGCCGACTTAATAATGCTACCGTCTCGACGTGGTGGGTGCGGGGGAAAAGGTCGACGGGGACAATTTTTTTTACTTTGTAGCCGGACGCTTCGAATTTTGCGGCGTCACGTGCGAGGGTTGCGGGGTCGCAGGAAACGTAAACTATCCTCTCGGGCATGAATTCGGTCGCGATGAATTCGGGCAGTTCGTCTTCAAGTCCCTTTCTTGGCGGGTCAACAATTACCACGTCGGGTTTGATGCCCTTTTTGGCGAGTTTTTTTGCCGCGTCGGCGGCATCGGCGCAGATAAATTCGGCGTTGTCTATTCCATTAGCGGCTGCGTTAAATTCGGCATCGACTACCGCTTCGTGTATGATTTCGGCGCCGATGATTCGCTTTGCCCTCTTTGCCATTGAAAGACCGATTGTACCCGCTCCGCAGTATAGGTCGAATACGGTTTTTTGGTCGCATTCGGCGAGGTCAGCGGCAATTTCGTACAGCCGTTCTGCCATTTTGCGATTGACCTGATAGAAGGAAAGGGCGTTCAGCCGCACCTTTACTCCGCAGAGAATGTCGGTGATGTATCCGTCGCCGTAAATCGCCCTACATTCCTTGCCAAGAATGACGTTTGTGCGCTCCTTATTTATGTTCAGAATCACGGTTTTGAGCCGATTGCCAAGGGCGGATTTCAGTCCCTCAATGAGCGCGTCACTTTTTGGCAACGAGTTCCCGTTTATAACAGCGCAAACCATTATTTCATCGGTCATTTCCGCCTGACGAATGTATATGTTGCGGAGAAGTCCCTTTCCGCTCATTTCGTCATATACCGAAATGCCGTTTTGCTCGATAAATTCGGCGAAAATGTCGATTATCTTCTTAAAAATTTCGGGTTGAAGACGACAGCTTCTGCAATCGATGACGCGGTGGCTACGCTCGGCGTAAAAGCCGATTTTAAGCCCACCATTATCGCATGAAACGGTATACTGCGCCTTATTTCTGTATCCGAAAGCGCCTTCGGCAGAAACGATTTTATCGGTCGGGGTGTCGACCGAACCGATTCGCCGCATGGCATCGGCAACCCTCTGCTGTTTTATTTCGCATTCGGCGTCGTAGCTTATGTGACGAAAGGCGCAGCCGCCACACGAGGGAAATGACGGACAATCATTTTCGATTCGGTCGGGTGAAGGGGTTATAACCTCGTCAATTTTTGCGATAGCGTATTTTTTATTAACCTTGATAATTCGGGCGTTTATCCTGTCGGATATGGCCGCCCCTTTTATAAAAACGGCGAATCCGTTGGGATGGGCAACGCCTGAACCCTCGGCGGTCATTCCGTCGATTTCGGTGAGAATAATATCATTCTTTTTAATCAAAAAATCACCTCTCAGCTATTGAAAATGTCAAGCGAATGTGTAATAATTAAAACAATTATAGCACATAAGGAGTGTATTGCAAATGTTGTTTCAAAAAAATGATAGAGTTTTATTCTATGGTGACTCGGTAACCGATGCCGACCGTTCAAAGCCGACAGGTCAGGGTATTGCCGTTTTCAATCCGTGGGGATACGGCTATGTAAGTAAAATTGCGGCATTCATGGGCGGCATTTATCCCGAGCTCAATATCCATTTTATAAATAAGGGTACCAGCGGAGAACAGACACGTCATCTTGTAAGACGTTTTGACACCGACGTTCGTGCAGAAAATCCTGACGTTATCTCGATTATGATTGGCGCAAACGATATTTGGCGTCAGTTTGACGAATCGGATAACCCTGCCGAGCACGTGCTTATCGACGAATATACCGAAAATATGGCTAAACTCATTGATATGAGCCTCGAAGTGACCGACCGAGTTATCATAATGTCACCTTTCATGATTGAGTCGTGCAAGGAAGATGCAATGTTACAGAAAATTTATGCTTATACCGAGGTTTGCGAAAAGCTTGCAAAGGAAAAGGGCGTAATCTTTATCAACACCATGTCGGGCATTGAGGAGCTTTTAAAGTCGCATCATCCCTATTATTATTCGTGGGATAGAATTCATCCGTCAGCCATGGTCCAGGCCAAGCTGGTTAACATGTTCTTTAAGGCAACCGGTCTCGACCTTATGAAATAATGAAGGGCGCAAAACACATTATTATCGACGGGTTTGTAACAATTGCGGGATATCTCACGTTTTGCCTTATAGTAATGCTTTTGACCGAATATACTACGATTATTCCACTCGCTTGCGAAACGATTTTTTCGTCAAAAAAGTATGCGACAAATCTTGCTACTATTGGCGTTGCTATCGCTACTGCGGCAGGACTTTCGGCGGTTACGTATAATTTCGGGGACAAAAAGCGTTTTGGTATCTTACTTGGTATATTTGTGCTGTGCCTTGCAGGAACTATTATCTGGGCTTTTAGCGGTTCACCAAGTGAAAATATTGCGCTGATTTTCCTGAATGCCCCGTTTAGCCTTGCAAATGCGTTTTTTGGCGGATTTCCGCTGCTGCTTATTTTAAGCGCGCTTTTGAGCCTTGTTGTTTATCTAAAGGCAAGGGCAGATGCCTGATTTTATAATAAAAAATCGAATAAACGGAGCAAAGCCGAATATAATAAAAACACGGTTTTTGTATTAATAGCGGAGCAAAATCTTCTTTCTATGTAAAAAATTTTTATTGACAAAAAAAAGCGAAAGTGCTATTTTAAAAATATATTTTTTGTAAAGAAGGTTTGAATGATGAAATTCATCACAGTAAAAACTTACGAAGAACTTAGCAAAAAGGCAGCATCAATCATCGCATCTCAGGTTATTTTAAAGCCGAATTGCGTTCTTGGTCTTGCTACCGGTTCGTCACCCGTCGGAACTTATAAGAACCTGATAAAATGGTGTGCCGATGGCGACCTCGATTTTTCAGCCGTGCGCTCGATAAATCTTGACGAGTATATCGGTCTCGACGGTACCCATGAGCAGAGTTACCGTTATTTTATGAACGATAATCTCTTCAATCACGTTAATATTGATAAGGCGAACACCTATGTCCCCAGCGGAATTGCTACCGACCTCGATGCCGAATGTAAGGCGTATGACGCTCGTGTAGAGGCTTTTGGCGGAATCGATTTGCAGCTTCTCGGAATCGGACTCGATGGACATATCGGCTTTAACGAGCCTTGCGACGAGTTTGTAAAGGGAACAAACGTTGTCGAGCTTGACGAATCGACAATCGAGGCAAACGCACGTTTCTTTGACAGCGCTGACGAGGTACCGAAGAAGGCAATTACTCTCGGAATGGGCGCAATCATGCAGGCAAAGGCAGTGCTTCTTATCGCCAACGGCGAGAAAAAGCGCGAAATCGTTGAAAAGGCATTTTTCGGCCCGATTACACCGATGGTACCTGCATCGATTTTACAGCTTCATCCAAACGTAACTGTTATATTCAGCGAAAACTAAGTGTAATTAAGAATTGAAAAATCTCGCAGAGTTAATCCTCTGCGAGATTTTTTTGTTTGTTATCTTTGTTACCGATTATTTATTATCGGCTCTTGTCGCAAGTACAATATTGCTGATTTCGAGGTTGATTTCTACTCCCTCGCTGTATTTAAGGGTAAACTCCTTGATTGACTCGGTTGTTTTTTCGCTCCAAGCCCAGTCGGGAAGAATGTAGGTTACCCTCATGGTTGAGTTACCGCTAATGTAAGCGACCTGAGGAACAAGTGTTTCGGTCACGTAGGCAACCTTTGTAACCAGATGGGGGAGCGAAACGGTTTTTTCATCGGTGTTTTTAACTAACATGTGAACCGCACGCATACCGTTTGGTAGTTCGCCTTCGGTTTTAAGCAATTCGGTCGGAATTGAGAGGGTATTGTGAGCGTTGTTATAGTGAATGGCAAGCGCTCCGTTCTTCGTCTTTTCGACGAGGGTGTGATTGTTTATGGTTGAATTATTTTCTGCAATCACTTTAATATCCTTATCGCTGAATTCACTCTTGATAGTAGTAAGCTGGCTTGCTTCACCGAAGTTTTCTTCGCCGAGCAGCTTTGCAACAAATCTCGGCAGGTCGATATTTTCGTTAATACCGAGGAGAGCGTCTGTACCCTTACCGACTGCGGCAACGGGAACCGGCTTGTAGGTATGGTTGCCGGTGGTGTAGTATGCGCTGCCAAAATTGCTCGAATTAGCGTCGGCAGGGATTTCGAGACCGCCTGTTTCGTGGTCAGCTGTAACGATGAGGACAGTATCGGGATTGAGCGCAACAAAGCGCATTGCGACAGTAATTGCGCAGTCAAAGTCGTACATTTCCTTTAATTCGTTGTCGAATTCGTTATTGTGAGCCTTTTTGTCAATTTGCGAGCCCTCGACCATGAGGAAAAACCCATTTTCATCATCGTCAAGGAGCTCAAGCGCAAGGTCGGTCATTTGAGCGATCGAAGGAGTGCTTTCGTCGTGGGTATCGAGGTTTTCTTCGGCAAAAAGGCCGACAAGGGGGAGCTTTGCATTTTCTGCTTCTTCCCAGCTTTCGGTGTATGTAACCGATGCATTCTTTGCGGTGTCGAGCTCGTCTTTGTTTGCGTCAGCGTTATAATATTTTTTACCGCCGCCGAGTACGATATCGAGGGTGCCGTCGGTGAGCTTTTCAAGCTGTTGAGCGGCAATTTCTTCCTGTGAGTAGCGATCGGCTACGTGTGCGGTGAAGGAAGCCGGTGTAGCATCGGTGGCATTTGAGGTTACAACTACGCCTGTGCTTTTGCCCTTTTCAGCGGCAAGCTCGAGGAGTGTTTTGTAGCTTTCTGAATCGTCGTGATTCATAGCAACCGTCTGGTTTGAGGTCTTGAATCCTGTTGAAAGAGCGGTACCGCCGGCAGCCGAATCGGTTACCTGAGCGTTGGCTGAATAGGTGGTCTGGGAGCTTTGAACGGGGAGCTGATTGATGGCAAGCTTCTTTTGATACAAGCTGTCTTCGTGCTTAGCTCTTGTAGCTTCTACGATGTTGAAGCCCATTCCGTCGCCAATCATGTAAATAAAGTTTTTCGGCTCGGTGTATTCGGCATTGTTGATTGCAATAACCAAATCTTCCGAAACCTCATGAGTTCCGTCGAGCTTCAATTCGGTTTGCTTAAGAGCGTCAACCACATTTTCATAAAGGTTTTCGTCAATTACCTGTGATGAAACAGGAGGTACAAACGGGTCAGCCTTTGACGATACATCGGCGGTTTTATTTGAATCGCTACATGAGGTGCAGATGGATAAAGCCATCATTAAGGCAAGCAATAAAGCTATAATTTTTTTCATTTTTTTACCCTCCAACAAGTTAAACTTAATTAAAGTCTAAGTTATCAATATTATAGTATTATGTTTTAGTTTCGTCAAATGTTTTTATTGAAAAAAGCGTGTTGCAAACGCTGAACTGCACCTTTGCAGATTGCTTATAGACTTCTAAACTTAAAAACAGCTATCATACCTATTAAGAGGTAAAAGCTGTTTTTAATATTGCTACTTATTCAGTGATTTCTTCATTTGCGGTGACGGGTGATTTTTTCTTCTGATGAAAACGAATGCTGCAACGGCTAAAACGGCAACGGTTGAGCCGATTGCGATAATGAGCAGCCAGTTGACCCCGCTCTTGCTAATCATTTCGACCGAAACCTTGTCAAAGTCAACGAAATAAAACAGTTCCATATTTTCTTCGGCATAGATTAATATTTCGTTTTCGCCGAGCTTTAATTCGACTGTTGAGCTGTATTCGCGGATAATATCGTCACTGCATTTTATTTCGTAGCTGTCGGCGGTTTCACCGTTTACGTCAACATTTATTTGTGCAGAGCCGCCGGCGTAAAGGGTGATTTTGTATGTACCCGATTTTTTGGCAGTGTAGGGGATTTTTACGCCACGGTCGGAGCCAAATCCGGAAACATTATAAACGATATTGTTTGAGGCGTAATGGTTGAGTGAGGAGTATAGTTTATCAGCGGGATATTCCTCAGCCTCAAAGAAGGTGAGGTTATCATACGGTGTTGATAAATCGAGAGATTCCTTGCTTATAATTGCGGCAAAACCTTCGTTCGCTTTTAATTCAAGAGCAATTTTATCCTTATTAGTTACTTTGGATTCCTTTATTTCAAGACCGTTTTCGACGTCAATGTAAAGATATATATTATATGTGCCGTCGCCGAGGAAGGAAAGGCTTGCATTTGTAGTGCGGTCCACGCCTGTAACCGAGCCGATAAACCATCTTTCGCCGTTTCTTCTGGCTACAGTAGCGTACTCGTTGATTTTAGCCTCAACTATTCTTGAATCGTTCCATTTGCTCGGCATGAGATTGAGGTAGGGGAGAGCCGGATTGCCGCGATATACGCTGGGGGCGCTTGCATAGTGGGTGATGCCCGACTGATAAACTACAATGGTGGCGAGGTCGAATGCGGCGCTGAATACTACCGAATTGTCTCCCGGTACCTGAATCTTAACGCCGTTTGGGGTAAAGTCGGCGGGACCTACTGCGTTACGGATAAGAATTTGGTTAATAACTACTTGGGTAGGTATCGAGACCCATTTTTGATTTTCCTTGCCGTAGATACCTTCGTATGAAACGACATTAGGATATTTACGCATTTCGCCTCTTGGAGCCTGGCAACCATGGAAAACAACGACTATTTCATTTTCGAGGCCTACTTCTGCAACCTTTTTCATCAGCTGCATATCCTTCTGAGCGTCCGAGTCGATAAAGTCAACCTTAACGGCGTCAAAGCCGATTTTCTTTGTCCATTTCAGTTCCTGTTCAATCTTTTCGTAGCTGACAAGTGAATTTTCGGGACAGGTTGGGTGACAATAGTTGTTTACACCGTACCAGAGTGAAAGCTTAACGCCTTTTTCCTTTGCGTATTTGGCAAGGTCGGCGAGTTTTTCCTCATAGTTTTCCCACAGATACCAGCCATAGTCAACGAGGTACCATTCATAGCCGTTTTCGGCGGCATAATCAATGTAGTCGCGCTGTTCCTCGGGGGTAATCGGGTCGCCTGTGGTCCACCACGACCAGCTTGAACGTCCGGTGGTAACCCAGTTTGTGTCATCGGTTTCGCTTTCGGGAGCAAGGGAGGTGACGAGGGTGGACATAGAAACCTCGTTAATATCCTTGCTGATAACGGCAAGTCGCCACGGGGTGTTGAATGGGTATGTCATGGTAACGTCGGTATCCTGCTTTTGACCGAAAATTACCGAAAATTCGTTTGAATTTGAAGGTTTGTGTAAATTCGAGGCGCAGTATGGCTCGTCTCCCCAAACGTTGCTTTCGGTGACAAGAACGTAGTATTTATTATTTGCGACCGGTACTTCAAACATCGCCGGCATGAGGGCTTTTATTTCTTCCGTTTCGTTGCCGAGCACCCTTTGAGTATAGTGGGATTCATAGCTAAGGCTAAGCGGCTGATATGTAACTGTGGTCGCATCATTGAAATTAAATCCGCTTTTTTCGCCCTTTATAGAGATTTGACCTTCGCCGTCAAGTGAATAGCGGTGTGCAGCGCCGTTATCATATACTCGGAAGGTAACAGTCAGCTTTTTGCCGCCCTTTGTGAAGCTGAAGATAGCCTCGTTGCAGGTGTCGGAAACCTTATCTTTTTTATCGGAGACGAGAGTGTATTCGTCGGTGACCTTCTCGATTTTGAGATCATCGTTGAATTTGAGACCGCTTGTCATGTCGCAGTCGACGGTAGTGATACCCAAGCTTGAAAGCTCGATAACTCTGCCGTCATTTCCATCAACGGTATATCCGATTTCTCCGTTTTTATTTGTATAAATGTTTACAGTCAGCACCTTTGACGGCGAATTTACGCTCAAAAGCGTGCTCCATCCGTTCGGAGCTGCTACCGGTTCTATCGCCGGCTCGGCAATAGCCATCGGTATGGTAGTTAAGGCAAGTGCAAGCGTCATAATAACGCAAACAATAAAGCTCAAGCTTCTTTTAATCATATTTACCCCCAAGATAAGTAGATTTTAATAACACACTGATTTTAGCATATAATTTGTGAACATTTAGTTAAATAGAGATTAAAAGATTTGAGGTAGTGACAAAAAAAGTTAATAATATTTGACAAAATTAAACAAAGAAACCCCCCCTTTGTCTATGTTAGCATAAAAAAATCCCGATGTATGAAACATACATCGGGATTCATTGTGTTGATTTAAGTTATTGAGTTTAAGTAAAATTACTTAAGTTCAACCTTAGCGCCAACTTCTTCAAGCTTAGCCTTCATTGACTCAGCTTCGTCCTTAGCAACAGCTTCCTTGAGTGTCTTCGGAGCAGCGTCAACGAATGCCTTTGCTTCAGCAAGACCGAGACCAGCGAGGTCCTTAACAGCCTTGATAACCTGCATCTTGTTAGGACCAACCTCAGCGAGAACTACGTCGAAATCAGTCTTTTCTTCAGCGGCAGCAGCGCCACCGGCAACAGGAGCAGCAACTGCAACAGCAGCAGCGGCAGAAACGCCAAATTCCTCTTCAACAGCTTTTACGAGCTCAGAAAGCTCAAGTACAGAAAGAACCTTAAGTTCTTCAACAATAGCAGTAATCTTTTCAGATGCCATTTTAACTTACCTCCAAAATAAATTTAATAAATTTTTTAATTTTTTTAACAATAATAGGTTCCGCGATTATTCAGCTGCGGGAGCTGCTTCGCCGTTCTTATCAACAATTGCCTGTACAACACGGGCAAAGGAAGCGATAGGAGCGTTGAATACGTTGCAAACAGTAGCGAGGAGAACCTCTCTGGACGGGAGCTTAGCAAGAGCTTCGATTTTGTCGAGGCCGATTACTTCGCCGTCAAGGAAGCCGCCCTTAACGCTGAATGTTTCGCTTGTTTCAGCATATTTGCTGAGGATACGAGCAGCTGATGTGTAATCGTCAGCGCTGGTAGCAATAGCGGTTGTTCCGCTGAGGGTTTCGGTGAGTCCGCTGAGCGGAGTACCGTCAACAGCGATTGAAAGAAGTGTATTCTTAACTACTGAGTACTTAACGCCGTTTTCGCGAAGCTCTTTACGGAGCTTTGTATCGTCGGCAACGCTGATACCGCTGTAGTTTACGAGAACACCTGCAACCGAACCGTCAAGACGCTCTTTAAGCTCGGCAACCTGCTGTTTTTTTGCTTCTAAAATCTTTTCACTTGGCACTTTGGTTTCACCTCCGTGGTTCACGTTTGGTCAAGTTTTAACAATAAAGAAAAAACTCGCCGTTTTGTGTTTGATAAAAAAATGCCTGTCCCGACGAGGACAGGCATTTACAAATCAAATTAAGCGGCAAGTAACCGTAATTTTAAATTTGAAATAATCCCTTTTCCTCGGCAGGCGGACCTTTTGGTCCATTAAACCGTATTGAACGGCACCTGCTGTCTCAGGTCAAGAACAGCATAGGTTATAATATCACATACCATTTGGCATGTCAATATTTTTTTGCTAATTTGGGATAATTTAAGCGAATAATCCTTAAATTATGCCTCGAGCTTTGCCGGATTGATCTTAATTCCGGGGCCCATTGTGTTAGCAACAACGCAAGACTTAACGTACTGACCCTTTGCAGCAGCCGGCTTAGCCTTGATGATGGCGCTGAGAAGAGTATCAAAGTTCTCTTTGAGCTTGTCTGCGCCGAAGGAAACCTTGCCGATGGGGCAGTGGATAATGTTAGTCTTGTCAAGACGGTACTCGATCTTACCTGCCTTAGCTTCTTCAACAGCCTTGGCAACGTCGGGTGTAACGGTACCAGCCTTCGGTGTAGGCATAAGTCCACGGGGACCGAGTACCTTACCGAGACGGCCTACAACGCCCATCATGTCGGGTGTTGCGATTACAACGTCAAAGTCGAGCCATCCTTCATTCTGAATCTTTGCTACATAGTCGTCAGCGCCTGCATAATCAGCGCCGGCGGCAAGAGCCTTGTCAACGTTGTCGCCCTTAGCGATAACGAGAACGCGAACGTCCTTACCTGTACCGTTGGGGAGAACTACAGCGCCGCGAACCTGTTGGTCAGCGTGACGTGAGTCAACGCCCAAACGTACGTGCACTTCGACTGTTTCGTCGAATTTTGCAGTTTTTGTTTTGATTGCGAGATCCATAGCCTCGCTAACATCGTAAAGTCTTGTCTTTTCAACGAGCTTTACGCTGTCTGTATATTTTTTTCCATGTTTCATTTTAAATGTGACCTCCCAATAGAGTGGTTAAATCGGAATTTTCCTCCCACCCGGGAAACTAAGCCCGGGAGCAGATAATTATCAGTCTACGACTTCGATACCCATGCTTCTTGCAGTACCGGCGATCATGCTCATGGCAGTCTCGATGGTAGCGGCATTGAGGTCGGGCATTTTTGTCTCTGCAATTTTTCTTACCTGCTCGCTGGTGATTTTTGCTACCTTTGTCTTGTTCGGTACGCCGGAGCCGCTTTCGATGCCGCAAGCCTTCTTGATGAGGACTGCTGCAGGCGGAGTCTTTGTAATGAACGAGAATGAACGGTCAGCATAAACCGTGATAACGACAGGGATGATGAGTCCTACATCGTTCTTTGTGCGTTCGTTAAATTCCTTTGTGAACGCCATGATGTTAACACCGTGCTGTCCAAGCGCGGGACCAACAGGGGGAGCCGGAGTGGCCTTTCCTGCCGGAATTTGAAGTTTGATAAAACCAACAACCTTTTGAGCCATTGTTGTACACCTCCGAAATAGTGTGGTATGGCGGTACAGCTCTGTTTTTCGCAATAAAATGCGTTGCTGCCCTCCCACTTGTCAGGCGGAAATATCCGCATAACAGTAAGGTTATTAAACTGATTTTAATCAGTCTAACGGCTCGACCTGATCGAGCTCGAGTTCAACCGGAGTTTCGCGGCCGAACATAGAAATTTTAACCCTAACATAGTTTTTGCTCGGGTCAAGTTCCTCAACGATACCTTCAAAGCCTTCGAGCGGGCCGTCGACAATGCTGACATTGTCTCCAACGGCATAGCCGACCTCGATAACGCGCTTCTCGATTCCGAGAGCGGCAACCTCGTCGTCGTTAAGGGGCACGGGACTGGACGAAGGACCGACAAAGCCGGTTACTCCGCGAATGTTTCGTACTACAAACCATGAATCGTCGGTGACGATCATTTTAATAAGTACGTATCCGGGGAATACCTTACGTTCATATTCGTGCGTTTTGTCCTCTTTGATTTCGGTAACGAGCTCTGTCGGTACCTTTATGTCAAAGATGACGTCCTGCATATTTCGGTTTTCTACGAGGGTTGCAAGGTTTTGCGCTACCTTGTTCTCATAGCCCGAATAGGTATGGACTACATACCATTTTGCTTCTGCCATGATAATACCTCCTAATAAATTAAGTTGTTACTAGGAAAAATCAGGACTTGAGCTTTAAGATTGAATCAAGAATCCATACGAGACCGGTATCGAGTAAGAAGATAAGAATTCCTACGATAACGCACATTACGAGAACAACGATTGTGTTCTTTGTTACGGTGCTCATACCGGGCCAAGTGATTTTCTTAATTTCGCTCTTGTATTCGCGGAAGAAGGTAATGATGCGTTTGAAGATTGTCTTCTTTTCGCCATTTGATGCGAGTACGGAGACATAGTCGGCGATAAGAATCGCTACGGCAAAGAGAACAACCGACGCTAATACCAATACGAATAAGAGGTCGAAGAAAATCAAATACTCGCGGGTAGCTGCTGTTGAACCGGTGATAGGACGGTAGTCAACATACGAAGCCGGAGTATTGAACCTGAACAGAAGCACAAGAACTGCTGAAATAAGACTCGACCAGAAAGCCGAACCCATGTAGCCCTCTTTTTTGAAAGAGAAGCAAGCCATTATTGCAGAAAAAGCAACTGTCAGTAAAGCAAAGGTGTAGTAGGCAGAAACGTCGAGGTTAACAGTGTTACCACCCCAAGAGGTAGCGTTCATGCCAAAGGCAAGCTGAAAACCTGATATCTCGAATGTACCTTCTGTGCCAACGATTTTGAAAATCGGGCAGAAGAACATTACGAGGGCTGCTATACCACAACCTATCGCAAGGATGCGACTGATTATTTTAGCAACTTTCATTTTGGGCCCTCCTAATTACTTTGTTTCCTTATGGAGAGTGTGCTTTTTGCAAAACCGGCAATACTTATTCATTTCAAGTCTGTCAGGGTCATTCTTCTTGTTTTTCATAGTATTGTAGTTGCGCTGCTTGCACTCTGTACAAGCTAATGTAATTTTTACTCTCATTGACGGCACCTCCCGTTTTACGGAAAAATTTAGCCTTCCTCGATAAGTGGATTTATGCGCAAAAAAATAAACCCTCTTAGAGGTATTGAACATTTTACCACAAAAGTCACGTAAGGTCAAGCAATTTTTTCAGCTTGTACCAAACTATTTTTTGCACGCAATATGTAGCGGTTTTGTGCGGTTTTTTGGTCAAAACAGGGGAGTGGGATACCCCCATATTCTACCGAACTATAAAAAATTCGGTGCTGCATTTTCAGCAGCACCGATAAAAAATTAGTTAAGAACGTAAATTTCGACATTACGAACGCCGAATTTATAGCAAGCGCTTGTTGAGGGGAAGAAAAGGTCGACTGTGATTTTTCCCTTTTTAACAAAGCCGCCTGTGTCCTCGGCTGATGCGTAACCGTAAACGTATTTTCCGTCGGGCGTACGGATAAAGAGCTTTGTGCCGTAGGGGATTTGTTTCGGGTTAACGGCAACGTATCCTGTACGAACCTTTTTTCCGGTAGCGGTGAGGCTACCTGCATCGTATGAATATGCGGTGGCTTTTCCGGTAATCTTCTTTGAATAGTTAACGGGGATTCCGTTTTCATCAAGCAAGAAGTCCTTGCTGGGTTTAAGCGAAGAAACGTATTTGTAACCCGCTTTTGTGTAATAAACTGTTTTTGTTGTAGTTTCCGAGCTTTCGGGCGTAGATTCGGTCGAGGTATCCTTATCGGTTTCGGTTGAAGTACCGTTATTCTCAACCTTATCGGTAGAAGTAGAAGGCTTAGTAGTTGTCGACGGCTTGGTGGTCGACGGCTTGGTGGTTGACGGCTTGGTTGCCGAGATGGTGGTTGTCTTTGTTCCGATTAAAATCTTGCGATTGGTCGGATTTTCGATAATTTCCTCGCCTACAAGCTCATTTGAAACTGTTTCGCCATTGATAACGGTACGGGTGTAGGTATATCTCTTTGTGCCGTTTTTACCTTCGACAGCAACCTTTTCGGTGCCCTTTGCAAGCTTTGATGATTTTTCTGTAACCGTTTCAAAGGGGATTTCCTCGTCTTCATAAACGGTTTCGGTTATAACGTCGTAAATTTCGATTGCCATACCCTCGGTAATGGTTGCGTTTACTGAGCAGTTAAGCACCATATCGTCGGTAAGGGTGAAGCCTGCCTTGTCGATAGCCTCTTTTACGGTTGTTTGCGGGAGGCTGACCTGAACATCCTTTCCGTTGTAGCTAACGGTAACTTCAACAGCGCGCTTTAGGATGAGCTCACCTTCACGGCCGTTGAGCCAGTTCATTGAATAGGTATCATCGCTGTCGAGCTTAATTCCTGCGTTGGCAAGAATTGATGAAGGGCTCGAGCTTAATGTATAAATTACCTTAAAGAAGCTGGTGTCAATGATCTTAATCTTATTAATCATAGCGTTAAGACCGAAGGTAAGGGTTGAAATAACGATTACCATTGCCAGCATGATTGAGATGCCTTGACGGAAAACCATAGGGGTTTTCTTTAAAAGCTGATTCATTGTGATTGATCCTCATTTCCCCGTGATTTAAATCTTATTCACGGCTGATTTGTAATCTCTCTGTAATAAAAAGGTTAAAGCGGAACATTTATCCCACAGTCCTATTTTATCGACCTGTTGGCAATTATATTCAAATGAAACACCAATGTCAAGGCAAAAAACTATATTCCTTTTGTGCAACTTTAACAAATAAATTTCTATTTTAGAAAAATAAA
Source organism: Clostridia bacterium (assembly GCA_017409475.1). Taxonomy (GTDB): domain Bacteria; phylum Bacillota; class Clostridia; order Oscillospirales; family Acutalibacteraceae; genus UMGS1976. The sequence goes on along the minus strand of JAFQSP010000014.1, from coordinate 130,484 downwards.
ACGAATTGTTACACCTTTGTAACCTTTGTAACCACTGGTAATAAAAGTTTTTGATTTTTTTGTTTGTGCAACCTCCCAAAAATAATTAACGAAAATGACAAAATGGCAAAAAACCTTGATATTATCAGCTTTTTCAAGGATAGTCTCCTTTAATTTTTTTATTTTTTCGTCATAATTCGTCTTTTTCAAAAGTGTATTTTTGAGTAAAAAAATAAAAAAACGTCTATTATTCGATTTTAGAAAAATAAATTTTCGAAAAAACTTGAGTTTTATCAAAAAAATATTGGTTTTATCGCCTTTTTTGTGTAAAATCGGTCAAAATTGTAGGCAAGTTTATCGGTTTTTATAATAGAATCGGTTACAAAAAGCTGTATTTAGTTATCTCGCAAATCAAGCGCAGCAAGGAAAATGTCAAACAAAAAAGCGCGTCAAAGCATCAGCTTCAACGCGCAATATATTATATATATTATATAGTATTATATAGTAAGGACACTTCCTATTATTAGTAGCAATATGCCTATAAAAAGGAGCACCGTCAGGCACAGAAAAATAAAGACAAAGCGGGTTTCCTTAATGGCTTTTAGCTGCTGCTTTTTATTTTTGATAGCCGAGAATTTTTCTTTCATGAATTTCTGAGCAACCCAGTCGGGTGGCAGCCACTTGTAAACGGCGAGAGCGGTAAATACACCGCCTAAAATTAAAACAGTGCCTAAAACTAAAAGAAAATATCTCATCTTTTCGCCTCCTAAATACTGTATACATTATATGTATTAAAGGAATGTTGCGAAAAATACGGAATATTTTTAATTTTTATTTACTTTTTGAACATAGTTTGCGTATAGAAAGGGCAACAATTCCAAGTGCTGTACCCAAATAGCCGCCGAGCATAAAGCCGAGATACCAGTTTCCAAAAAAGTTGCATACTGTAATTGAGGCAATAAGCCCAATTGCCATCATGATTAAAAAGAGGGTGAGGTTGTCGAACAATGGCGCAATAGATTTTTCTGACGGCTGAATATTTGTATCATCGTCATGCTGGACAAAATCAGCAAGATTTAGGTTTTTATCGGTAACCCTATCTACTTTTTCTGCTGTGATATTATCACTGGTTATTGTTGTTTCGCTTACATTATATCCGTTCATTTTATCCTCACTTGTCAATTTCGCGGATGGCATCGGCAACTGCCTTTGCGCACATTTCGGCACCAAGCGGCGAAATGTGAATACAGTCGGGGCCGATTGTGTTTTCTTTATCGGGGTTAAGCAACGCAAAAAGGTCGTTCACCGGACAATCATTTTCCTTCATAAAGCGGAGAAGCTGGCGATTGTATTCCTCGATATATTCAACCTTCTGGTTGGGTGAGCCCTCTTTTACCGGAGTAATGGTTGCGAAAACAACCTTGTCGGTCTTTTTTCTTAACTCGCGAAGGGTAAAATCGATATATTTCAGGAATTCGGGAATGGGCGTAAAGGCACCATCCTCTTTACAAACCACCGAAGTGTCCCAAAGTCCGACATTCCAATGAATAATGTCGGGTTCGCCGCAGGCATTAAACCAGCGTTCAAGCTCGTTGAGCATATATTTGCAGAAACGTCCGTTTTCATACGGCCAAACAACCTCGTAATCGTCGCCGAGAAGCTCTTGAACCTTGTCCTGATAGAGCATACGAATTGAATCGCCGATGAGCATAACCTTTTTCTTAGCCATAAAGAAGTGTTTCCTTTCAAATAGAGTATATCCCGTTAAGCACGAGTAAATGTATGGGATAAAAGAGGTAAAATGCATACTGAAATGCGATTTTACCCCATTTTGACTTGGGTTGCCACCCCTTTTCACCTGAATAGAGGAAAATGGGGACAAGACCAAAAATGCGAAAAATTTGAATAAAGCTTGGACTTTCCGAAATAAAGGGACGAAAATATACAACGCTTTGAAGATTAAATCCGCTAATATCATAGAATAGCTGACCTGCATAGAAGCTGATTACATCGTAGGATGCAAGAAACAGCATAGTAATGATAAGCAGAACTCGATTTTTAGCATCATTCTTATCAAAAAAGTAAAATGTGCATACCGTAAGCACGCCGATATATCCGTAATCGCATTTTAGCTTAAATGCCGCATAGCAGCATATTATAAGCGGCAAAGCGCAGAGTAGCACATGCTTACTTTTAAGCCAATCAATCAGCGAGATACAGCATAGTCCGAGAAAAAGCGTTACAAAAATATTTTGCGAATTTGGATATGCTACATCGCCGCTGTATATTAGATTGTACGGAATTTCGGATATAACGGCAAAAGCCGCTAACCGAAATAAATATTTATTGAGATTATGGGTGTGACGAAAGCCGTTGACAATTAAAAAGGCGAATATCAGGAAAGAAACTCTTCCAATATAACGGAATTCTGTTATGCCGAAAGTACCGCCGATATGGTCAATCAGCATGGTCACAAGGGCAATTACACGAAGTGAAAGAGCCGAAATCATAGTTTTACCTGGCCGAAATCCTCGTCATTTGTGCCGTAATAAACCGTGTTTGCTACGTTAACCGGCTTTTGTCCCTGGTGAATACCGCGAATCTTAATCTTCATGGTGAATTCATGGGGCACTCTGTATTTTTCGTCAACTTCGGGACCGCATGAGTTTGAGCCAACACCGCTTACACGTCCGTCAAAGCGAAGAGCAGTTACATTCTGCTTATACAGCTTGTGGCTGTGTCCTGCCTTTTCCATTTCCTCGCGGGTAAAGGGAAGCGCCTGGAATTCGAAGCCATCCTCGTTTATGATAACAATACCTTCGCCGTTTGCGTTTCTGACAGCGGCCCATTCGGTCTTGTGATGGTTTCCGTTTTCCTGCGGACGAATATAGTCGTTATAAAGGTCATAAACCTTTGAATGATACCTGCCGATTGTACAAGCACGGTGTTTGTCGATATAGCTTTCGGTCGGGCCGTAGCCGAAGTAAACAACGTCGTCAAATGACTTATCCATGGCCGTTTCGATACCAAAGCGGGGGATAAAGGGCCAATGGTTATATTTAACGTCGCAGCTAAGTGAAATTTCACCTGCACGGTTGATTGTCCATACTGCGGTTGCTTTTACTCGGGGCGCCTTTGACGGAGCAACCATTCCGAATGAAACGGCAATCTTGATTTCCCCGTTTTCTTCTTTTATATCGTTGGAATATGTGTATGCTTCCATGAGGTCGTAGCGGTTGGGGTACCAAGCACGCTTGATAAACATATCATTGTCGGTCGGAGCACGCCAAATTGTAAAGTGCATGGGCGTTTTGAGCAGATTTCCGCCACCATACGAAACGGCATTAAATGCACCCGTATTCTTATCATAAACGTGGCAGAAGCCGTCGCCTTTTATCTTTACGAGATTGCCCTTTTCGGTGATTTCGGGTGAAAGTCGGGGTAAATTAGCCTTTATTTGTACCCTTTTTACCGGTAGTTCAAACTGGGCAAATGCCATTTCGGTGCCTTCCTTAACCAGCGGAAGCATATTGAGCGCGGTGAAATAAATTTTGATAAAGCAGCGACCGTCGGCAGGGAGGGTATAGTCGATGTGAATATTTTCGCTCTTATGTGCGCCGATGGCGAAAACTCCAAGTGATTTGTCTTCAACAATCTTTCCGTCGCGTGTTATCTGATAATGAGCTTCGAGACGTGAAAGGAATGAAAAATCGTAAAGATTTTCCACCTTGAAATCGCCAGTTTTAAGGTTTATTGCCTCGACTCTCACCGGCTGAATAACCGCTTTAAGCTCTTTAAGTCCTGTATGAGGACGTCTATCGGGGAATACGAGTCCGTCAACGCAGAAGCAACCATCGTTTACAAAGTCGCCGTTATCGCCGCCATAGGTATAAATCGGCTTGTTGCTTTCGGGGTCGATTCCCTTATAGAATGAGTGGTCGCACCATTCCCATACGCAAGCACCGATGAATCGGTCGTGGGTATAAATTACGTCCCAGTAATCTTTAAGGTCGCCGGGGCCGTTACCCATGGCGTGACAGTATTCGCAGAGGAAGAAGGGACGCGGGTCCTCGGAATCCTCGCAGTATTCCTTGCACCAGCTGGGTGAGGTGTACATACGCGAATAAACGTCGGCATCGGGGGTAACGAGACGTGTCGGTGAATCAACATTAAGCATGGGCTCGTAATGAATCCAGCGTGACGCATCTCTTTCCTTTGCGTAGGCGATAACCTTCGAGAAGTTGTCGCCAAAGCCCGATTCGTTACCCATCGACCAGGAAATGATACAATGGCGGTTTTTATCCCTTTCGATAAGGCGGTCGACGCGGTCGTGAATGGTATCGTACCAGTCGGGGTCGTTAGCAAGTGCGTGGAGGTCGGTTTCGCTCATTCCGTGCGATTCAATATCTGCCTCGTCAATAACGTAAAATCCGTATTTTTCGCACATTTGGAGGAATCGAGGGTCGTTCGGATAATGTGATGTACGAATGGTGTTGATGTTATGCTCCTTCATCATTTTGAGGTCGAGCATCATATCTTCAACCGAGCAAACGTATCCTGTAAGGGGATTTGAATCGTGGCGGTTTACGCCCTTAATCTTTATCATTCGGTCATTGAATTTGAATGTGCCGTCAATAATTTCGCTCTTACAGAAGGCGACGGTTTCGGCAATATATTCGCCCATTCCGTCGATAAGAAGGGTATAAAGCTCGGGACTTTCGGCGTTCCATAAAATCGGGTTTTTTATAACAATTTCGCAATGTCCGTTTTTATCGGTTTTTGCTTCACCTGCATCCTTTCCGTCGGGGTCGGCGAGGGTAACAACGATGTCGTCGGGATTAACGGCTTCAAAGTCGATTGAGAGAATGGCTGACGAATGGTCAGCGGCAATTTCGGTGCGAATTTCGTAATCACGGATGTGACCTCTTGGTCTTGCAAGAAGGTAAACGTCGCGGAAAATTCCCGAGTATCTGAACTTGTCCTGGTCCTCAAAATAGCTTCCTTCGCACCATTTGAGGTTGATAACTGTGATTCGGTTGTGACCGGGCTTTAAGAAGGAGGTGATGTTAAATTCGCTTGTCGAATGCGAAACCTGGGAATAGCCGACAAAGCGACCGTTTATGTATAAATAGAAGCAGCTGTCAACACCTTCGAAGTTGATATATTTCTCCATTCCGTCCCATTCACCAGGGCATGAAAAATCACGTGAATATACGCCGACAGGATTATTTTTCGGGATATAAGGCGGGTCGCAAGGATAAGGGTACTGAACATTTACATACTGTACGTTATCGTATCCGTTAAATTGCCACATTGACGGAACCTTTACCATCTTTGATTTATCGAGGCTTCTGTCCGGTGAAACTATGTCATCGGGTACGAGGTCGATATTCTCGTAATAATGAAAGTCCCAATCCCCGTTTAAAAGACCGAAGCGGTCACTTTCTTCACGTGTTTTGTGAAAAATTCCGTTAGCGTCAGAGAAGGGGATGTAGTAGGCACGTGTTTTTTCGGTGCCGACGTGTAATATTTTTAGGTTTTCGAAATATCTTTCAACTTTCATATTAAAAAACTCCTTTTGGGGCTTATTTTTTTGAATTTGTTTTGAGCGTGGCAAGTCAGCCAAACGATTTAGTTGCTGCCGATTTACGAGGCGTTAGTTGCTGCCGATGAGGCTTCTCATTGCAACCGTTTCGCCGCCGCTTTTGAATACGCGGGTTACGCGCTTTCCGATAATGCAAACCAGCTCGTAATTGATGGTATCGAGCCGCTTTGCAAGGCTGTCAACAGTAATTTCGTCGTCACCGTCGCGACCAAAGAGGGTGACGGTATCGCCAACCTTTGCCTCAGGGATATCGGTCACGTCAATCATCATTTGGTCCATACAAATTCGGCCGATAATCTTCGCCCTTTTGCCGTTAAGAAGCACGTATCCGTCCTTTGCAAGACGTCGCTGGTATCCGTCGGCATAGCCAACCGCAACGGTAGCTACCGTCATATCCTTTTCGGCGGTGAAGGTACGTCCGTAGGAAATATCCATACCCGCTTTCAGCGGCTTTATCATCGAAATTACACTCTTGAAGGACATGACCGGCTGAATATTCGGGTTATCGAGCAGGTCGGATGGCATAAGTCCGTATAAAATGACACCCGGTCTTGCTCCGTCAAGGTGCATTTCTTTATGCGAAAAGATTCCTGCCGAGTTGCAACAATGTTTTAGGTTAAAGTTAACTCCGCTATCCTCAATTCGCTTTACCGCCGCTAAAAATCGGTCGAATTGCGCCTTTGTATAGCTTTGGTCGCTGTCTCCGTCGAGGTCGGCTGAGGCGAAATGGGTAAATACTCCGTCAACAATAAGCCCAGGCAGCTTACATGCCGCAATAGCCTCGTTTATTCCCTCGTCGGTATAGGCATCGAAGCCGATTCTGTGCATTCCCGTGTCGAGCTTAATATGTACGCGAATTTCCTTTGAGCAGGCAACCGCGGCATCGCTCAGCCGCTTTGCATATTCGGCGGAAAACACCGTCTGAAAAACGCCGAGCTCGGCTAATTTTTCGGTATATTCGGGGGGAGTGTAGCCGAGGATGAGTATCGGCTTGTTGGTGTCGGCGCGCCAAAGCTGTTGCGCCTCCTCTAAATTCGACACGGCGAACATATCGGTGCCGAGCGAATCGAGCTTTTGCGCGATGAATTCAACTCCGTGACCGTATGCATCCGCCTTTACGACCGAAATCATCTTCTTATCGCCGATAAATTCGCGTATGATTTTATAATTGTGTTCAATTTTATCGAGGTCGATTTCGACCCAGCAGCGTTTGAAAAAATCCATCTCATACCGCCTCTGTTAGTTATTTTTTATGATGAAAAAAGGTTATATAACCATTCCGCCGTTTACCCCGATAACCTGACCGGTGATAAACTCGCTTTCGGAAAGGAAAAGTGCGCATTTTGCGACGTCGAGAGGTGTACCGATTATGCCGAGGGGCGTTTCGTCGGTGAGGGCGGCCATATCCTCACTTGAAAGGTTAGCGTTCATCTCGGTATCAATAACCCCCGGTGCTATGCAGTTGACCTTTATATTCGAGGGACCCACCTCTTTTGCAAGAGCCTTTGTCATGCCGATAAGCCCTGCCTTTGTAGCCGAATAGGCAACCTCGCAGGAGGCACCCGTAACTCCCCACATTGAGCTGATGTTAATAATGTGACCGCTCTTTTTTCTAATCATGTCGGGCAAAACGGCCGAGGTGCAGTTAAACGCACCCGTAAGATTGACCGAAAGAATACGTTGCCACTCGATTTCGCTCATGTCGGTAAAAAGCTTTATGCAACCGATTGCCGCATTGTTGACAAGTATATCGACCGTACCGAAACGGTCGGCTATATCGGCAACCATTTGTTCAACATCGTTTTTTACCGAAACGTCAACCTTGTAGCAACGAAGCTTGTTATTCGTAGAGGCAAATTCATTTGCCGCCTCGTCGTCCTTTGAGTAGCAAAAGGCAACGTTATATCCTTTATTCAAGAAAATTTCGCAAATGGCTTTTCCGATTCCCTTGCTTCCGCCGGTGACGAGAACGGTTTTCATATTTTTTCGGCTCCTATCTTTTTATAAAAGCATATACATTAATAATTATATAATTATTTTATACAGATTACAATAGAAAACCGCAAGAAATCCAAAAGAAATAAGCATAAAATATGCTTTTTTCAAAACAGGAAATATTATACCTTTTTGGGCATATAGTTGGGCATAAAAATTCATTGTCAAAAATTACAAGTAGTTGACATAATATTGGTTATTTTTTACTAAAACCAGTTTTTTATGGCATAAAAAGCACGTATTATATGGGTTTTTACACATTTTCAACAGAGTTTTCAACAATTATTATGTTAACATTGGTTTTGCAGAAAGTGTAAAAATCGCCCGTTTTCCTTTGTAAAATTATACAAAAAAGAGCGACTATTGATTTTTTTGAAAATATATAGTAAAATTAAAATATATGCGCAAAATTTATAGTTCGAAAGGGGGAGAGGGTAAAGGATGACCGCCGAAGAGATTAGAAAATTACAGATTAAATCGCTCGAAATGTTACAGGAGTTTGCAAAATTCTGTGACGATAATTTTTTACGTTATTATATTATCGGCGGCTGTTTAATCGGTGCCGTACGTGAAGGCGGATTTTTAGCCTGGGACGATGACATCGATGTTTTTATGCCTCGAACCGATTACGAGCGCTTATGGCGAATGTGGAATTCACGCGGCCGCTTTAAGCTTCTTCGAACAACCGACCGCATAAATATAAGAAGTCAGTTTATGACCCTTTGCGACAGTGACACCACCTGTGTACGTAAATTGACAAAGGATTTGCCCATTCCTCAGGGAATTACAATGGATATTATCCCGCTTGACGGGGCGCCGTATTCGCGCCTTTCCCGCCTTAATCAAAAGAGGCATGCCGTTCTGTATTCGGTATATTGTCTCGATATGTTGCCCGAAAATCATGGAGGGCTCAGCCGCTTTGTTACCAAGCTTTTGCTCATGAAGCCGAAATGGCTAAAAAACCGTTTAAGAAAACGTCACGAAAGAAAAATGACACGGCATTTGTTGCAGTATTGCGATTATCTTACCGAGCTTTGTTCGGGCCTTAAATATATGGGTAATGAATATCCAAAGGAATGGTTCACATCAACTGTACCGATTAAATTCGAGGGAATGACATTACACGCGCCCATCGGGTATAAAAAGTATTTAACCGCTGTTTTTGGCGATTATATGACACCGCCTGATGAAGATAAGCGCACCACCGACCACGGAATTTTATTTGTCGATACCGAAAGGTCATATCTCGAAACCCTCGATGACAGGGATTACGAGTGAAAAAAAGAACCGTAATAAATATAAAAAACCGACCTCGAGGTCGGTTTTTATTTTAAGTCGTTTTCTTAAAAATGTATTTTTTTATAATATAAATGATAGCGGTGAGGGAAAGTCCTACACCAATCGCAACGACGAGGTCGAAAACAACCGTCAGGAGAAACGTGACCGCCATAACGATTTTGTCGCTGATTGGGTTGCTTTTTATAATTTTAATGAATTCCTTATATTCGCTCATATTGTACGCAACCATGAAAAGAATTGCTGCAATAGCAGGCATTGGAATAAGCTCGGCGTACGGCATAAGAAGAATAAGCACGAGGAAAAGGACAACAGCGTGAACCATTCCAGCAATAGGCGTTTTGCCGCCGTTTTTTGCATTTGCGGCGGTTCGTGCAATGGCACCTGTTGCAGGGATTCCGCCGAATAAAACCGAGCCGATGTTACCGAGCCCCTGAGCTACAAGCTCGGCATGGGGATTGTGCTTTGAATTCGCCATTTTATCAGCAACAACGCAGGAAAGAAGCGACTCAATTCCCGCTAAAACCGCTATTGTGAATGCATCGGGAAGCGCCGAAATGATACTGTCGGTGTTGAACGAAAGCCCCGAAAAATTAATAGTCGGCAGTCCCTTCGGTATTTGATAAAGCCGACCTATTGTAGCGACGTTTTCGCTAAGGCTCGGTATAAGCGCAACCAAAGCGGCGCTTACGATAACCGCGATAAGTGACGGTGGCACCTTTTTTTCAAACTTAGGGTAAATTATTAAAATCAGCATACAAATCATGCCGATTAAAAGTGACTGCCAGCTAAATGTGCCGAAATGCTCGATGTTTGCTTCTATTTTTTCGATTGCCTCAATCGGCTTTACACCATTTGAATAGGTGATGCCGAAAAAGTCCTTTATCTGACCGAAAAATATCGTAACGGCGATTCCTGCAGTGAAGCCGATTGTTATGGTCGAGGGCACGTATTTTATAAGCGCGCCAACCTTGCAAACGCCCATTATTATGAGCAAAATTCCTGCCAAAAGGGTGGCGGTAACTAATCCGTTCATGCCTTTTGTGGCGACGATTCCTGCTACAATTGTGGCGAATGCGGCTGTCGGTCCCGCTATTTGAATTCGGCTACCGCCAAACAGCGAAACTATGAATCCTGCGGCAATTGCGGTATAAATTCCGCATTCCGGGTTTACTCCTGACGCAAGCGCAAGAGCAATTGATAACGGAAGCGCAATAATTGCAACGATAATTCCTGCAATTATATCGTTTACGACCTGATTTTTTGAACAGCTTTTGATTACCGAAAACAGCTTCGGCTTTAAATAAAATGAATTCACCTTATATACCTCAATTTTTAAATTCAACTAAGATAATATATCACAGCATATTTTATTATTCAACTGATATTTCGACAAAATTTTCGGTCTTTTTCGTTACTTTTTTGTGAGGTTGATAATGCGTCAAAAATAATGTAAAATGATGATAAAAGACAATAGCTGAGGAAACTTGTTTTATGAATATTAAAAAATGGCTTGAAAAGAATACATATTCTCTTTCCGGAAAGACGGTGGCAATTACGGGGGCAACGGGTGGACTCGGTAGAGAACTTTCACGCTATGTCGTTATGCTGGGCGCAAATCTTATTACCGTCGACCGAAACCAAGCGAGGTCGGCTGCGCTCGAAAAGGAGCTTGTCGCCGAATTTCCCGATGCAAAAATCACACGGATTTTAGCCGATATGGAGAATTTTGGCTCGGTAAAATCAGCCTGCGAGCAGATGAAAGATATGTCGATTGACTATCTTGTTTTGAATGCGGCGGCGTACAGCATACCTCGTAAAAAATGCGATACGGGTTATGACAATGTATTTCAGATAAATTTTGTGTCACCCTATTACATCACCCGCGAGCTTATGCCCATTTTAGCCGCCCGAAAGGGAAGGGTTATCGCCATCGGCAGTATCGCTCATAATTACTCGGCAACCGACACCGACGATATTGATTTTTCTACCCGCAGTCGTTCAAATCTCGTTTACGGAAATTCAAAAAGATATCTCATGTTTTCGCTTTATGAGCTAATGAAAACGGAAGAAAAAATGCTTTCGGTTGTTCACCCGGGTATCACCTTTACGAATATCACCGCCCATTATCCACCCCTCATTTTCGCCATTATAAAGCATCCGATGAAAATAATATTTATGAGGCCGAAAAAGGCGGTGCTGAGCATATTAAAGGGACTTTTTGACCATACCGATGGGTACTCGTGGATTGGCCCGAAGCTGTTTAATATATGGGGCTATCCGTTAAAGAAGATGCTAAAAATAGCCGAAAAAGCCGAAATCGACCGAATTTATCAAACTGCGGAAAGCATATATTCAAAGCTTAAATAAAAAAATAACCGACCTCGTACATTATCTGTCAAGGTCGGTTTATATTATGCGTTTATGATGTTCATTTGCAGTATCATCAGGTCGGTACTGTCAACTATGCTGTCATCGTTTATGTCGGTGATAGATAAAATATCGTCATAGCCGTCGGTGTTCAGCAAACCGAGAAAATACTGTTCGAGATTTAGGATGTCGGCTGCGGTAACCGATTTATCTCCGTCAAGGTCGCCCTTTATAATTTTCTTTAAAAATTCGAGAATAATATTCGCCAGATATACATCACCCTTTTCGGTTAAGCTGTCGGTGTATTGAATGGTTTTTTCTTTGCCCTCGTCAAAGTAGCCGAGACCATATAAAACCACCGTGTCAAAGGTGATATCACAGTCGAATGTAATATCCGAGTGAATGTAAAGGTAGCTGTCTTCGTTTCCCTTGAAGGTAACCGAGCAATTAGCCGGAAATTCGGTATAAGGATAAATATCGGCGATTTCGCCAAGCTCAATTGTGTATTCTGAGCCGTCATTTTCCATTGCATTTACAGCGCCGTTTACCGTGTTAAATTTGCCGATTTTTTTGCCGTCGTCATAAAGGGTTACACCGTAAACGTCGGCATCATATTCGCCATCTTCGGTGAAGGCGTAGAAATATTCATTGCCGAGACAGCTAAACGAACCGCTAAGGCTCTTTCCGTCGGTGGTTTCGAGCATTTCGGCGAAATAGGTGAGGTGACCGAGCATGTTACTTATATCAGCGGCAGAAATGCTTTCGTCAAATTTTAAATAACCGACCGAGCTGTCCTTCTGTTTATAAAGTTCAATTGAGTTGCGAATAACCGAGCTATAATTCTTTAATGAATATTCGCTTATGTATAAATGGTGGCGGTTGTAGAACGAGTATGAGTTATCGTGAGAAAGATGCGGTAGCTTCGATGCAAAGTTTTTGTCAATTCCCATCGGAGACAAGGGCGTATGCGTGCTTAAAAATTCGTCGCTGTCAATTAAGAAATAGTCGTAATAGAGGTTAATATTTCCGATGTCAATATCGTCCCATGTCAAGTCGAGGAAATAATATTCTCCGTTATCCATTTCGACAAGGTTCCATGCGTGTGAGCCGTTTGCATCTCCTGTAATGAGCAGGCAGTTTATACCGAGTCGATTCATGATATACTGAAACGCCTTTGAATATCCGTCGCAAACACCTGAGCCTTTTACGAGTGCACCGATTATCGAATGGGTGAATCCATTATCAACCCAACCGGTAGCACTGCTGCTGTCAGAGGCATAGCTCATTTTTTTGCAAATTATATCGTGGACGAATTCCGCCTTTTCAAATTTGGTTTTGAATCTCGAAGCCTGCCAAATAATTTGGTCGGCAGCGGCTTGATACTGGGCGGAATATTCGGCTCTTGCCCCACCTGTAGCAAATTCGTCAAAAACGGCAACGTATATTGCACCGCCACCTGCTATTGCGATGTTTGAAAGCCAGTAAAACTGTGGAAAATCATTCTTAAACAGGAAATAAATTTCCATTAGCTCTTTGTCCGTAAGCTCTTGATACTCATCTTCATAAACGTAGCCATAGATGTAGAAGTTGCCCCCGGCAATATTAAGACATTCAATATCGTAGTTGTCATTCATAAGCGAAACGCAGAGGGAATAAAGGTCGAAATAAACCGCCTGCATTATATCTCCGTTTTCAAATGAGGAAAGATAATCGTAGCCGAAATGGGTTGAAAAATCCCATTCGGATACAGCATTTCTTGCTGCAAAGAAGGCGCCGCATGAACGAGTAATCATACTGCGATGATAATCATAGTCAACGGTTATCGTTTCGCGTTTTTCGGCGCTTCCCATCTTGTCTTGAGAAATGGAAACCTCGCCGACCATATCGATTACGCCGATATCGTCAGTTGATGTGTCCGAGTTTGCATTTGCGGGGATGACGGCCAGTACAATCATAGTAATGGCTAAAATTAAGGATACTATCTTTTTTAGAGTCAGCATAAATAATACACCGCCTTAAATTATTTTTAAGAAAAGGTTGCTACTTTAAATTTATGTATTTTTAATAATTATCTGCTCAATAACGTCGGATGCGTGCTCACAAAGGTCGCAACAGTTTTCGAGACTTTCGTAAATTGCCTTGTCCGAAATGAGCTTTTTCGCGTCACAAGTGCTTTTAAAAAGATTGTGAATTGCTTCGACATAGGCGGCATCGGCGTCGCCTTCAATTGTGTTCACCTTTACAAGTAAATTACGGAGAAGGTCGGGCTTTTTAAAGTTTTTGAGCTCCTTTACGGCTTCGTGAAGCGCCTTTACACAGCGGTTAACGATTTTCGAAAGTGCCGGCGCTTCGGCGGGCATTTCGTAAACGCTGTACATATAAAATTCGAGCACAACCTCGTCAAGAGCATCGGTCACGTCGTCAATAATTTGAACAAGACGGAGAATATCCTCCTGGTCAATCGGGGTAATGAATTCAACCGAAAGTTTGGTTAAAATATCGTGGTGAAGCTCGTCTGCCTTGCGTTCAATTTCGTGCATTTTTTCCTTCTGAAACGGAATGCTCGTTGCTGAGTAGCTACACAAAATTTCTTCAAGAAGGTCGGAAGCCTTTACACAGTATTCAACCTGCTGCTCGACTAATTTAAAGTAATCATTCTTAATTCTTGCCATTTTTGCTCTCCTTTTTATCCGAAAATCATGATAAACAGCTTAGCCATTATATACCCGAGAAGTCCGCATCCCGGGAACGTGAATATCCAGGTAAAGACAAGCTCCTTTACAACGCCCCAGTTGACGTTGCTCATTCTTCTTGCTGCGCCAACGCCCATTATTGACGTGGTTTTTGTGTGGGTTGTGCTGACGGGGATTCCTGTCAGCGACGATAGGAGAAGACAAAGTGTAGCGGCAAAGTCGGCGGCAAAGCCCTGATACGGCTTTAATTTAACCATATCCATTCCGACCGATTTTATGATTCGGTAGCCGCCGATTGAGGTTCCGAGCCCCATTATGAGCGAAACGAGTATCATGAGCCAGAAGGGCGGTGTCCCCTCGAATGAGCCGGTTGATTCACCCTTTACAAGTGCGGCACCGAGAAGGAAAATTGCCATAAATTTTTGACCGTCTTGAGCGCCGTGCATGAATGCCATTGCGGCACCTCCTGTAACCTGGGCGCCCGAAAAAAACCGTTCCGATTTGAGTCTGTTTTTGTTCTGAAAGATGAAAACTGTAATTTTTGATGAAATGAAGCCGAGCACAAATCCGAGCAGGGTAGAAAGCACGATTCCGTAAAGCACCTTCATCCATTCGGCGCCTTTAATTCCGTCGAAGCTGTTGTTTACTGCAACGGCAGCGCCCGAAATTCCCGCAATAAGCGCGTGACTTTCGCTTGTCGGTATGCCGAAATACCATGCCGCAGTAGCCCAAATTACGATGGCCGACATGGCGGCGCAAAGGGCTATCAGCGCATTACCGCTATTGTTGCCGAAATCAACCATGTTATAAATAGTAGCGGCTACCGAAGCGTTGATTGACGTCATTACAAAAACGCCGAGAAAGTTAAAAATTGCCGCCATAATAATGGCCTTTCTAACGCCGATTGCCCTTGTCGAAACGCAGGTGGCAATAGCGTTTGGCGCATCTGTCCATCCGTTTACGAGAATGACGCCCAATGTTAAAAGGGTGGAAACCAGCAACATTGGATTTTGTATCATTTGACCGATAAAATCGGTAATTGCCATAAATTCACCTCATTGGTTTCACCGGAAACAAATTTTCCCCATATATCTTAATTATATTATAATATTCAAATAAAATCAATAGATTCCTGGGTTTTATTCAACTGCAACCTTTACCGACTGAGAATAGTGGTAAACAACTTTTCCGTTTTTGATAACGCTGGCGTGTTTGAGAAGGATGGTTGCATTGCCTTTTTTTGACGGGGTATAGCCGTTTTCACCTTTTATGAATTCAATATCGCCATCCATTACAATTGGCTCACATTCAATTTCTTTTTCAGCGTTTTTTGTGATAGCTGTAGCGGTGAATTTAATCTCTTCGCCAAGCTTTATGCTCATTTTCTCATCGGCTGCTATTTTTGTCACAAGGTCGGATGCCCAAAGTGCGCCGTCGGTTGTAAGAGACGAATACCCGTTTAAGACATCGTTCAAAAGGGGGTCTTCCTTTGAATAGGTCCAGGTGTTTACGCTTATTCCGCGGTTGTTAAGCTCATATGCGTTGCCCGGTGACATCCTTGAATTAGAGGGGTGGTATGAAAGATTGTATTGGTTAAGAAACGGGGCAATATCGGAATAAATTCCGTCGACGGTGCCAAGATAACCGCACGAAATTTCGGGCATAACCTCGCGTGCAAGCTTTAGCTGGCTGAGGTTAAATGAAATGAGATTGACTTGATGCGAAACACCGTTTGCGGCTATAAGGTCGCGAAGCCAGTAAACCGCGTCTGTATCAGAGGTTTTAATCTCGATAGAATGCATTATATCATCGTTTCTGAAGCTATCGAAAAATTCCTGTAATTTAGGAATATGCTCGTCTTGTGTCCCTTTTAAAATGAAAAATTGAATTTGTTCGGTTCGAAGCTCCTCAACCTTGCCAACTCCCTCGGTGTAATACGAAATATCGTTACTGTGAAGAACTACAAATTCCTTGTCGGCGCTCAAATAAACGTCACATTCAACCATATCAGCGCCCGAATCTATGGCGGCTCTTGCGCCCGAAAGGGAATTGTCTGCATTTGTTGCCGGCTGACCTCGGTGACCGACAATAAAAGGTTCGCGGAATATGGTATCCTTTTCAAAAATATCAATTGCGTCAAAAACACTCTTGCTATTCGCAGAAACAATTCCGTTTGCGCCGCTTGTGAAGGCGTTACAATGGGCCTCAACTGTATCGTCGGCAGTTTCGACCCAAATGGTCATAAGTCGCTTTTGCAAATAAACGATTTGTTCATTCGAGGCGTGCGAGCCGAAAAGGATGATTTTCGCTTTGTTTCGGTTGGCCTCGTCACGAAGCTGAATAAGATAGGTTATATCATCGTCAAGCTTGTTTTCGCGCGCGTCGATAGCACCGCTAATTTTCGGTGCGGCTTCTCTTACCATGTTCACAAGCTCGGCATTGTCCGACATAACGATACAGTCGGTTATATCACCGGTTTTCAGCCTATCCGAAAGCGCTTTTGCCGCCTTTTTCGTTTTGACATAAAGTACGGGAATAATGCCTTCGCTGCACATGGAAACAGCCGCATCAAACGGCACATAAAGTCCATCGTCGCTGACAACAAAAAGCTCGTCGTCGAGATAGAAAATAGCGTTTGACGGAGTTTTTTCTTCGCTTAATTGGTTGAATATTTCGGCGCTTTTAACGTCGAGCACGGTGGTACTTTCGGCCGAAAGTGACGCGCTAATTTCAACCTCTTCAATTGCGGCTCCCGGCTGGTCAACAACCTCGGAACTAACGTCGCTTGACGGTGTGCTTTCGGTCGGCTTCTTTTCGTTTTCGGTACAGCCGAAAAGCAAAATCAGCACAAGCGAAAGTAAAATGCAAATTGCTTTTTTCATCTGATTCCTCTTTTTTGTGAAAATAAACGCCGCATGGTTATTTTAATCATACGGCGTTTTATTATTTTAATTAATGCCAAGAAGTGGCTTTGCCGCCTTTTCGAGCTCTTTCATCAAGCTGTCGGCATTTTCTGTCGAATCTGCAATAGCGGTTAAATAAATCTTAATCTTCGGTTCGGTGCCCGACGGACGTACAATTGCCTCTGCGCCGCCCGAAAGGACATATGCAAGAACGTTTGATTTCGGCAAATTGATGGCCTCACTTTTGCCGCTTTCGGTGTCGGTAGCAACCTGAGTTTCGTAGTCGCATATCTTTGTAACCGTCATGTGTGCAATTTCCTTAGGCGGATTTGAGCGAAGGGATGCCATTGTATCGGCCATTATCTTCATTCCCTCGGCACCTTCAAAGGCGAAGCTCATCTGCTTGTGCATGAATACGCCGTATTTTTCATAAAGCTCGTTTAAAACGTCTATGAGCGTCTTATTCTGCTTTTTAAAGAATGCCGCCATTTCGCAAATTATGAGTGAGCCGATAACAGCGTCCTTGTCACGAACATAGCTGCCAACGAGGTAGCCGTAGCTTTCTTCAAATCCCATGATATAACGGTTTTCTTCACCCTTTGCTTCAAGAATACCGATTTGCTCACCGATATACTTGAATCCGGTAAGAATATCGATAACCTCACAGCCGAAATCAGCCGCAATTTTATCACAAAGACGGGAGGTAACAATTGTTTTTACCATCAAGGGATTTATCGGCATTGTACCCTTTTCTGTTCGCTGGCTGAGCAGATAATAGAGCATAACTGCGCCAACCTCGTTGCCTGACATAAGGGTATAGTCGCCGCCGTCTTTAACTGCGATACCAACGCGGTCACAGTCGGGGTCGGTTGCGAGAAGAATATCGGGTTCAACCTTTTTAGCAAGGTCGAGTGCAAGAGTAAACGCCTCTCTGATTTCGGGATTGGGATATGGTACAGTGGGGAAGTTGCCGTCGGGCAATTCCTGTTCGGGAACGATTGTAATATCGTTTACGCCCATACGGCTGAGTACCGTTCTAACCGGAATGTTACCCGAGCCGTTAAGTGCGGTGTATATGATTTTAAGTCCTGCCGATTTAAGAATTTCAGGATTGACCGACTGAGCCATAACGTTTTCATAGTATTTTTCGAAAATATCGTTGCCGATAAATTCAATCATTCCGCTCTTTACAGCCTCGTCGAAGTCGAGCTTTTTAACGCCGTCGAAGGTGTCAACCTTTTCGACGTAGCCGAGCACCTCTTTACTTGCCTCGGTGTTAAGCTGGCAGCCGTCGGGGCCGTAGGCCTTGTATCCGTTGTACTTTGACGGATTGTGGCTTGCCGTAACGACAACACCTGCGTCACAGCCGAGCTCCCTTACTGCGAAGGACAGCATTGGAGTAGGAACAAGAACGGGATAGAGCCAAACCTTTATTCCGTTTGCGGCAAAAACAGTAGCGGCAGTTTTTGAAAAAACGTCGGAGTTGATGCGGCTGTCGTAGCCGATGGCAACCCTCTTATTCTTGGCTACCGTGAGAATGTATTCGGCAAAGCCTTGGGTTGCACGTCCAACGGTATAGATGTTCATTCTATTGGTACCCGCGCCGATAACTCCTCTGAGCCCTGCTGTACCGAAATCTAATTCACGATAAAAGCGGTCGAGAATAGCCTCGTCATCGCCTTTTATCGAATTAAGCTCGTCTAAAATCGCCTTGTCGGTGGCTCTTTCGCACCAAAGGTCATATAAACTTTTAATTTTATCCATTTGTTATTCTCCGTTCAAAGAAAAATATAGATAATTATATAATATCAGCCATGTTTCTGTCAATCGGTTAGTGTTATTTTTAGAAACAATTAAATAATTTTATTCCTTTGATAAAAAATAATAAAAAAAGACGAAACAGGGGAGTATGAAAAGATGAAAAAAAGGGTAGTTGCGCTTTTTATTGCCGTCACGCTAATGTTTATTACTTCGTCATGGCGGATATATGACATTGTCAGTGATGCCGACCTTTCGGCAGCATCGAGCCAAATGAGCTATAAGCTGACGGTGACAAGTCCGAGGGGGAATATCTATGACCGAAATTTGAAAAAGCTGGTGTCGCAGCAAAGCAGGTGTGTTGCCGCAGTACCTTCAAATATTTCGACACTTAACGAAATTGACAGTAAGCTCGGCGACTATGCAAAAATTGCACGTGAGGCGCTAAAAAGCGGCAAGCCGACGGTAATCGAGGCGGTGTCAGATTTTTCCGCCGAGCAAAGTGTCCTTTTCAGTATTCCCATTCGTTACAGCGATAATCAGCCGGCAAGCCATATAATCGGCTACACCGACGGGTCGGGACATGGCGTTACTGGTATTGAATATGCATTTGATAAGCTACTTACCTGTGAGGAGGATGTAACTGTCACCTATACTGTTGACGCAAACGGACGTGCTTTGTCGGGGGTTGAGCCTACCGTTTCTGGTACAACCGACATAAAAACAGGCGTTATTTTAACCCTCGACAGCTCGATTCAGCGGCTTACTGAACAGGCGGCAGGTGTGATTGAAAAGGGGGCAGTTGTAGTAATGAACGCAAAAAGCGGCGAGGTTTTAGCCCTTGCAAGTCGACCCGATTATTCTCCGCTTAATCTCGCCGATGCGCTTAAAAGTGATTCGGCTCCACTTGTTAATCGTGCCTTTTCGGCGTATAACGTCGGCTCGGTTTTTAAAATTCTGGTTGCCGCGGCGGCGGTTGAATCGGGGATTGGTAAAGGTGCAACCCATTTTTGCAGCGGAAACGTAAAAATCGGAACAAACGTTTTTAATTGTCATAATCTTAGTGGTCACGGCGAGGTTGATATGACCGCTGCGTTGAGCAATTCCTGTAATCCGTATTTCATCAACCTTGCGAGTCGGGTTGGCGGAAAGGATATTCTATCCTTATGTAAAAAACTGCGATTTGATGAGAAAAAGAGCTTCGCCGACCGACTTTCGTCGGTGTCGGGTAATCTTCCGAGTGAGGAAAAGCTAAGCTCTCAGCCGGCCGCATTGGCAAATTTTTCATTCGGTCAGGGTGAACTTTTGCTAACTCCGATTGACGTTGCTGTGATGACGGCGATGATTGCCAATGGCGGCTATCGGGTTTCACCCCGGCTTGTCAGCGGCATTATGCTTGCCGATGGGAGCATTTCGGAGTATATGAGCGAGTCACCCCGGCGGGTGATATCGGAAAGGTCGGCAAATACCGTTGCCGAAATGATGACGGCGGTTATATTGGGCGGTACGGGCGAATCAGCGGCACCGAGTCACCTTTTAGCAGGGGGTAAAACGGCAACGGCAGAAGCGGGGTATAAAATGAACGGACAGGCTGTTAATCAATGCTGGTTTTCGGGCTTTTACCCTGCCGAAAATCCCGAATACGTGATAACCGTACTTGTCGAAAACGGCGTTTCGGGCTCAAAGGCGGCCGCGCCCGTTTTTAAGTCGGTTTGCGACGGTATCTATGACCTATATTACTCGTGATTTTATGCGCTTGACAAAAGGGCGGAGTAAATATATAATTATAATGTATTTTTTATATTTATTATGACTATGACAAAGCATAAGGTGACTGATTTTACGCTTGTGAAAGAGATGGGTGGCCGATTTAATTTTAAATTGGCTGAGAGCCACCCTCATAAAGCTTCAGGTTACCGAGCCCGCTTTCGAGTCACCGCTAATCACGGCGCCCTATCAGCGTTAAAGGATATAAATAAAGAGGTCGTTTTTAGATAAAAAAAGCGGCAAATTGGGTGGTACCACGGAGCTCTCCCGTCCCTTTGGACGGGAGAGCTATATTGTTTTTTTGGAGGAAATGTAAAAAATGGAATGGACATCACTTAACGATTTGAGAGAAAAATTTCTTTCCTTTTTTGAGGAAAAGGGACATCTCCGTATGGCAAGCTTTTCGCTTGTCCCGAATAATGATAAGAGCCTTTTGCTCATCAATTCGGGAATGGCACCCCTTAAAAAGTTCTTTACCGGCGAGGTTGTACCGCCGCGTAACCGCGTTGTAACCTGCCAGAAGTGTATTCGTACACCCGACCTTGAAAGAGTAGGACATACAGCCCGTCACGGTACCTATTTCGAAATGCTCGGTAACTTCTCGTTCGGCGATTATTTTAAGAATGAAGCTATCGAATGGGCATGGGAATTCCTTACCAAAACGCTCGAAATTCCCGGCGACCGTCTTTGGCCCTCGATCTATGAAAACGACGAGGAAGCCTATGAAATATGGACAAAGAAAATCGGTGTTCCTGCCGAAAGAGTAGTACGTCTCGGTAAAGCGGATAACTTCTGGGAGCATGGCTCAGGTCCCTGCGGCCCTTGTTCCGAAATTTACTTTGACCGTGGCGAAAAATACGGCTGTGGTTCACCCGACTGTAAGCCGGGTTGCGATTGCGACAGATTTATGGAAATATGGAATAACGTATTTTCACAGTTTGACAATGACGGCAACGGCAACTATACCGAGCTGAAGCAGAAAAATATTGATACCGGAATGGGTCTTGAGCGTCTTGCCTGCGTAATGCAGGACGTTGACAATCTCTTTGAGGTTGATACGGTTAGAAACATAATGAAGCACATCAGTGAAATTGCCGGTGTTGAGTATAAGACCGACGCTAAAAAGGATATTTCACTTCGTGTTACCACCGACCACGTTCGCTCAATCACCTTTATGATTGGCGACGGAGTTATGCCGTCGAACGAGGGTAGAGGATATGTTCTTCGCCGTCTTCTCCGTCGTGCCGCACGTCACGGAAGAATGCTCGGAATCAAGGGTACATTCCTTTCCGATGTTTGCGATACCGTAATTAACGAGAATAAAAATGCTTATCCCGAGCTTGTTGAAAAAAGCGAGCTTATCAAAAAGGTTATCAAGGTTGAGGAAGAAAGCTTCGGAAAAACAATTGACCAGGGCTTGCAGCTTCTTGACGAGATTCTTAAAAACAGTGAATCAAAGACGGTTTCGGGTGAGGACGCATTCAAGCTCTCCGATACCTATGGATTCCCGATTGACCTTACGGTTGATATTGCTGGTGAAAGCGGTTTCTCGGTTGACGTTGACGGCTTTAACGAGCTTATGAAACAGCAGAGGGAAAGAGCTCGTGCAGCTCGCAAAAATGCCGGTGCTGATGCATGGAAGAGCGGAGCAGCACTTCCCGACGGAATCGATGCTACCGAATTTGTCGGTTACACCGATTATTCTTGCGATTCAACCGTTCTTGCGGTAATTAAGGACGGCGAATCCGCCGAAGCACTTTCCGACGGTGACAGTGGAATAATTATTCTTAATAAAACACCCTTCTACGCCGAAAGCGGCGGTCAGGTTGGCGATATGGGCGTAATTTCCGATGGCCAGTCGACCTTTAAGGTAGCTGATACACAGAAAGCATCGTCGGGAATTTATATGCATATCGGTGAAATGACAGGCGGAATGATAAAGGTTGGCGATAAGCTTACCGCTTCCGTTTGCAAGGAATGCCGAAACGCTATTATGCGTAATCATACTGCCGCCCATCTTCTCCAAGCGGCGCTTCGTACCGTGCTCGGTACACATGTTGAGCAGGCAGGTCAGCTTGTATCAAAGGATTCGGTACGCTTCGACTTTACTCATTTTTCGGCGCTTACTCCCGACCAGATAAAAGAGGTTGAGGCGCTTGTAAACAAGTCTATTCTCGATGCAATCGAGCTTGACGTTCGTGAAATGCCGATTGAGGAGGCAAAGAAGCTCGGAGCAATGGCCCTCTTTGGCGAAAAGTATGGAAACATCGTTCGTGTTGTAAACGTGCCCGAGGTTTCGGTCGAATTCTGTGGCGGTACTCACGTATCAAACACAGCTAAAATCGCTCTTTTCCGCATTATTTCCGAGGGCTCGGTTGCCGCAGGTGTACGCCGTATTGAAGCGGTTACAGGTGCAGGTGTGTTAAAGCTTCTTGCCGATTATAAGGATGAAATCGACCGCACAATTCAGGCGGCAAAGGTATCGTCAGCCGATGAATTGGTTGGTAAAATCACCTCGTTGCAGGATGAAATAAAGGCTCAAAAGCAAAAGATTGACAAGCTCAATTCCGAAATCGCATCATCTCAGCTCGGTTCACTATTTGACGGCGCTGTTGACATCGACGGAATAAAGGTAATCGCTACAACCTTCTGGAACAGCGACACCGCCGCAATGCGTAACGCCGGCGACGATATAAAGGCTCAGAACGCCGACGCAGTAGCCGTTTTTGCCGCAGTTGACGGTCAAAAGGTTACCTTCTGTGCCGCTTGTGGCGCAAATGCTGTTAAGAAGGGCGCTCACGCAGGAAACATTGTCCGTGAGGTTGCAAAAATTGCCGACGGAAGCGGTGGCGGACGTCCCGACAGCGCAATGGCAGGAGCAAAGAACGTAGCAAAGGTGAATGATGCTCTTGCCGCAGTAGCCGATATTGTAAAATCAATGTTAAAATAAAAAAGGGAGTGTAATAAAAATGGATTGCCTTTTTTGTAAAATAGTGAACGGAGAAATTCCGTCAACTAAAATTTATGAGGACGAAACGGTTTATGCCTTTGCGGATATTGCTCCGCAGGCGCCATTTCACGCGGTAATTGTTCCGAAGATGCATATCAAATGCGCTGACGAAATTACCGAAGAAAACAGCTTTGTCGTAGCGAAAATATTCGAAGCCGCCGCAAAAATTGCAAAGTCGGAGAATCTTGAAAAGGGCTACCGAATGGTAAACAATTGCGGTGAAGAGGGTGGCCAAACGGTAGGTCATCTGCATTTTCACCTTCTTGCAGGGAGAATGCTTGCTTGGCCTCCCGGCTGATTGAGTTGTATCAGCATTTAAATGAAATTGGGGGTAAAAACCATGGCTACATATAAAATGAAGATAGCTGGACTTGACCGTGAGCTAAAAAAGTTTGCGGTCAGTGATAAGCTTGATATAGCTGCATTTATTCTCTTCGGTGACGTTGAAATCACCATAAAAGCGGCAGAAGAACTGCTCAAAAAGGTTCCCGAATTCGACATAATTCTTACTCCTGAGGCAAAGAGTATTCCTCTCGCCTACGAAATGGCACGTCAAAGCGGAAAGCCCTATGCAGTTGCCCGTAAGGGAGTAAAGGTGTATATGGAAAATCCGCTTTCGGTCGAGGTAAAATCAATTACAACCGGAAACGTACAAAAGCTGTTTTTAGGCAAGGATGAGATTGAAAAAATCGAGGGTAAGCGCGTACTTATCGTCGACGACGTAATTTCGACGGGTGAATCACTCGAAGCGGTAAGAAGGCTTGTAAGCGAGGCAAAGGGTATCGAGGCTTGTGCCTGTGCTGTTCTTGCCGAAGGTGATGCCGCCGATAGAGATGACATTGTCTTTCTTGATAAACTGCCCCTTTTCTTTAAATAACAGCGACTAAATCGTTAAGGGGCTACGGTTAATGAAAAGCGCCCGAATTGTAAAAATTTCATTCACAGTATTTGGTACACTCATAATCGCACAGAATCTTTCGTTCGAGATTTGTGCGGTTGTGGGTGTATTAGTGTTTATAGGCGGGGTGGTAATTAACATTGCTTTAAGAAAAAGGAAGTCAGCTATTCCGCTTATTTTGTTTTCTTCGGCTCTCGCTTTGGGGCTGATGTGCGTCCATTATAATTTAGAGGTCAATGACGTAAAGGCGCTGAATGACAGCACGCATAACGTTGAGGCGAGGGTGATTGACGAGCCGGAATATACTGATGAAAAGGTTGTTTATAAAATGAAGGCGGAAATACTTTCGGACACCGATTTAAGCGATTTCAAGTTTATGGTCGTTTCGTATGCCGACCTCGGTTTCAGCGAATTTGATAAAATTACAGCCGAAATGACCTTTTACGATACCGGCACTGAAAATGATTATGGCGAAAATATTTATATCCGTGCATATGTCAGCAGTGAAAGTCAGCCGATTATTGAGCAGGGGAATGGCGGTTTATACCGCTATGCTATTGCGACAAGAAAAGCTGTGAGAAATACAGTATCCCGCTATTTAAACGGTGACGAGGGTGCGCTTGTTTCCTCGATGTTAATTGGAGACAGAAGCGGACTTTCCGATTCGGCATACAGTGCGGTAAGAGATAGCGGAATTTCGCATATTACTGTTGTTTCCGGCCTTCATTTGTCTATTCTTTCCTGGGTGATTATAACGGTTTTCAGACGGCTGTTTAGGTCACGTCGTATGGCCGCCTTTGTTACGTTGCCGTTTATTTTTGGACTAATGGCTCTTGTGGGATTCACTCCGTCGGCAATTCGAGCAGGTATAACATGCATGATTTGTTTTTGCGGAAACGCCTTTTTCAAAAGGGCATATCCGATGAATACGCTCGCATTAGCGGTGCTTTTTCAGTGTATTTTAAATCCCTTTTCGGTTTGCTCGATATCCTTTTTGCTGACGGTTTTTTCGACCCTCGGTATTATTTTATTCGAACCAAAATTGCGAAAACGGGTAATAAAGCTTTCTATTTGCCGCTTTAAATGGGTAAGAAGACTGCTATTATTATCGCTTGTAACCATTTCGGCACAAATAACCACAATGCCGATATGTATAGTAAGATTCGGTTATGTGAATCCTCTTGCAGTTGTTACTAATATGCTTGTTTCGACCTTTGTAACTGTTGCGGTTTGTCTTGCCGCTTTTGGAGTTTTGCTTTGTCTAACGGGAGTATTTTCGTATATAGGCGGTTTTATTTTACTCGGTGCCGCATTTAATGCGAGGCTTGTTCTCACCGTTGCAAAAGTGATGAGCAAAATTGGCTTTTCTCAGGTGTATATTAACGAGAGACGAATGATGATTCTCTGTGCACTTTTTACGACGGCGGTTGCCTTTTATTTTCTTATAAAACCGCGAAGTCGAATAAAAACCGTGCTTCTTTCAGCTGTGCTTATTATGGAGATAATAACGATATTGCCGAGTTTTATTTTACCAACCCCAATTACGCTAACTGTTTACGGGACCGAGTCGGGTACGGCTGTATTGATTAGTGACGGCGGAAGAAACGTTTTGGTCGGCAGCGCCGATACTTCGTATCTTGCAAAAATGATTGCGGAAGATATAAAGAATGACGGTATAGATAAGCTTGATTTGGTTGTGATACCTCCCAAATGTGATAAATTTTCAAAGGGAGCAACAACCCTTTTGCGACATATTGATACCGACCGAATAATGTATAACGATGAGCGAATTGATACTATGACACTTGACGGGACAGAAAGAATAGGATATGCTAATTGTGATGTGGAGCTGACCGACAGCCTAAGCCTTTCGGTGACGAATTACGGAATGATTTTAACCGTCGCAAAAACGCAAATTATTATCCCTACCGAGTATGTTAATTTGCCGAAAGCGGATATAATTATTGCGCCAAGTGAATTTATTGCTACCACCTGCGACGCAAAATATGTTATAATGACAGGGAAGAAGAATGAAACTGCGGATAAATGCGCCTTTTTGACAATGGGCGGAATTGACGCCACTGTTGTTTCAAAGGGTAAAAATGCTCGTATAACGGTCACCCGCAGTGATTATTATATTGAGAGTGAAAATCTTTATTAAAGGAGAAAAAATATGCCGGCTATAACTGAAAAAGAGCTTATAGAAGATATTAAAAAGGCTGATTTCAAATCGGTTTATTTGATTTACGGAAATGAAGATTATCTTAAGAAATACTATTCGTCGGCTATTATAAAAAAGGCGGTTACCGATTTTGAGGACCTTAATCTTCACCGATTCGACAGCTCGGTGAAGGTTGACGATATAATTGCCGCAGCCGATGCGATTCCCATGATGAGTGACTATTCCTGCGTTTCGGTATGTGACTATAATTTTGCATCCGCCGACGAAAATGAGGTAGAAAAGCTTGTTTCACTCATCTCCGACATGCCTGAGGGATGCGTGCTTCTTATGCGGCTCGAACAGCTTAACATTACCCCGTCAAAGTCGGCAAAGGCGAAAAAAGTATTCGACGCGGTGAAAAAATATGGTGCACTGGTTGAGCTTAATCTTCGTGAGGAGGGCGACCTTGTCCGCATGGTGACAAAGAGGGCCGCCTCACGCTCGGTGAATCTTCAGCCGACGGGAGCAAGATATCTTATTCGCGTTTGCGGCAGCGATATGACCAACCTTTTTTCAGAGGTTGACAAGCTGTGCGATTTTGTCGGCAAGGACGGGATAATTACCGAAAAGGAGATTGATGCGCTTGCGGTAAAAACCCCTGATGAAAAGGCATATAAGCTCATTAATGCCGTATGCGCCCGTGATGTTGAAAGGGTGTATACCATGCTTGCCGATTTGGCGGCACAATGCGTTGATTCGATTGCGATAATTGCGGCGCTCAGCTCGGCTTATGTGGATATGTATAGGGCAAAGGTTGCCGAATCTGAGGGAAAAAATGCCGAGAGCATTGGCGCCGATTTCGGCTACGGAAAGAATGCCTTTAAGCTCAAATACGCTTCTCAAAACGCACGAAAAATGAGCGTTTTCACTCTGAGAAAGGCGCTTAATGTGCTTCGAGAAGCCGATATTGTGCTTAAATCGACCCAGCTTGACCCCAGACTCCTTGTGGATAAAACGGTTATGCAGCTTATTCAGCTTGCGGGGGAAAGGTAAGGGTATGATAAAGCTGA
Organism: Clostridia bacterium; assembly: GCA_017409475.1. Lineage (GTDB taxonomy): Bacteria > Bacillota > Clostridia > Oscillospirales > Acutalibacteraceae > UMGS1976. The sequence continues at coordinate 102,979 of JAFQSP010000014.1, read as the reverse complement.
AACAGGCGATTATCGTCGAGGGAAAATACGATAAAATCAAGCTTTCATCAATAATTGACGGGCTGATTATCGAAACCGATGGTTTTAGAATTTTCAAGGATAAAGAAAAGCGGGATTTTATCAGAAAATTGGCAAAAACTTGTGGAATTATTGTTATGACCGATTCCGATTCGGCGGGCTTTTTGATTCGCTCGCATATTTCGTCTACCGTTTCGGGCGAAATTATTAACGTGTATATCCCCGATATAAAGGGAAGGGAAAAGCGGAAGGATAAGGATTCTGCCGACGGGCTTTTGGGTGTTGAGGGCGTGTCTGAAAAGGTTATACTTGATGCGCTTAAAGCGGCCGGCGTTTCGCTTGATGACAGCTTTTCGGGCGGCGATAACATTCGCCGAGTGACAAAAAGTGATCTTTACGATGACGGACTTTATGGCGGCGAAAATTCAAAGGCGCTGCGTGAAAAGCTGATGGAAATGCTGGGGTTGCCAAAGCGCCTTTCGGCAAATGCAATTCCAAAAGCGCTCGAAAATTTAGTTACCTATGATGAATATAAATCAGCGGTAAATAAACTTATGAATAATGAATAAAAAAATCACGGTTGCGTTACGCAACCGTGATTTTTAATGTTTAAACTAAACCTAAATTATTTATCCTGGCAGCCGCAATCGCAATCGCTGTCACAATCGCAATCGTCGCCGCAGCAATCGCAATCGTCGCCGCAGCAATCGCACTCGTCAAAGTCGAATTCGAGATCGGTGCCGCAATTTGGGCATTCGATTTCGCCTTCGCAAAGCATATCTTCGTCGAGGCAAATTGTTTCGTGACAAGCGGGGCATTCTACTTCGTAGAAATCGTCGTCGCCACAGCAGCAATCGCATTCGTCTTCGTCATCGTCTTCATAAAGGTCTTCTTCAACTGCGCCGAGGTCCTCGTCGATTTCTTCGATATAGTCGCGAGTTTCTGCGAGCTCATCCTCGATGTCGGCGATGGTAAGAGCCATATCGTCGAGAGCGTCTATGATAGCAAGAACGAGCTTGCCCATATCGTCGTCAGCGTTTACTTTAAGTCCCTCTGCGAGACCCTTTAAATAAGCGGCTTTTTCGGTAAGATTCATCATAATTTTCTCCTTCTCTTTTTTTTATTCAAAAAAGAATTAAGCGCGTTCCATATATTCGCCTGTACGGGTATCGATGCGGAGCATGTCTCCTTCGTTAACGAAGAGGGGAACACGAATTTCTGCGCCGGTTTCGAGAGTAGCGGGCTTTGTAGCGTTGGTGGCTGTATCACCCTTGAATCCGGGCTCGGTAGCGGTAACCTGAAGCTCTACGAATGTAGGCGGTTCGATACCGAAAACGTTTCCTTTGTAGGAAAGGATTTTACAAATCATGTTTTCCTTAACGAACTTAAAGTTGTCGGTGAGCTGATCCTTGCCGATCGGAACAAGTTCGTATGTTTCCTGATCCATGAAGTAGTAAAGGTCGCCGTCATTGTAGGAATATTCCATATCCTTTCTTTCAATGTAGGCGGTGGGGTATTTGTCGTTCGGGTTGAAAGTCTTTTCAACTACCGAGCCGGCAATAACGTTGCGGATCTTTGTGCGGACAAAAGCGGCACCCTTACCCGGCTTGACGTGCTGGAACTCGATAATCTGATATACGTTACCGTCCATTTCGAAAGTAACGCCGTTTCTGAAATCACCAGCTGTAACCATAATAAAAACCTCTTTCTCCGACGGTAAAGGCAGTCGATGCTGTAAAATGTTGTCGCACCCATATCCGTCGGCACAGGGTTTGACAAGCAAAGCTACCGTGAATTTAAAATTTATTACATTTTATTTTATAATAAAACTGTACTATTTTCAAGCATTTTTTAACTTTTTATCCCTTTTATGTCAAAAAGTTTGGCATAAAGCTTGATTTTAGTCTTCGCAAAGGGCTTTTAGAGCCAATGAATAGCTTTTTTCGCCGAATCCGAGTATAACTCCTTTGCAGACGGGTGAGAGCATTGACTTGTGTCGGTATTCCTCGCGGGTATGCACGTTAGAAAGATGAACCTCGATAAACGGCTTTTTTTCAACTGCGGCGATTGCGTCGTGAATTGCCACTGAGTAATGGGTATATGCGCCTGCATTTATGATGCATCCGTCATAGCTGTCAAGCACCGAGTGAATCGCGGTTACTATTTCACCCTCGATATTCGACTGAAAAAAGTCGACTTCAGCGCCCATTTTTTCGCCGAGCGCTTTTATGTCGCGGTTTATATCATCAAGCGAACGGCTGCCGTAAATTTCGGGCTCTCTTTTTCCGAGCATATTGAGATTTGGCCCGTTTATTACGAGTATTTTTTTCATTCTGTGTCAGCTCCTTTTTTTATCGCTTCGTTAATTTCGTTTACTTCATTCATCGCTTTTTGAAAAAGCTCGGCGGTTGAAAATCCGTAAAATTCGGCTATTTTTATTATCGTCTTAAGCTTCGGGATTTCAATTCCCGATTCGTATTTTTCCATTGTTTTAGCTCTTACTCTTGCGGCTTTTGCGACCTGCTTTACTGTATAGCCGTTTTTTTCGCGCAGGAGCTTCAGCTTTTCGTTGAACTTCATTTTTTCGTACACCTTTCTATCGCCGAAAGATACATTTTTTTCATTATCAGTGCGTCCTCGGCCTGCGTCCCTGCCGATTCGCAAATAATTGTCGGTGAGCAGTTTCGCTCGGCAATAATTTCAGCAAGAAAACTAAAATCGGGGCCGAAAACCGTATCCTCAAAGGTGAGGTGCTTTACCTCGCCGCCCTCTGACCATTCTATTTTTGAAAAATGGGCATGGAATTTTTTCATTCTTTCGTTGCCGATTGTATTTTCAATGGTATCAAGCACCTTGTTGAAATCGTCCTTTGTTTTAAGTCCGCCGTGAGTGCGCGAATTGAGATGACCAAAATCGATGCAGGGAATAACCCTCTCGTCAATTTTGCAAAATTCCATTATCTCGTCAAGGTCGCCCAGCTGATTGATTTTTCCCATCGTTTCTGGACAAAGAGTAATGTGTCCGAGCCCTTCATCATCAAGCGCGTTAATCGCCTTTTTAAAGGTGTCGAGTGCAAGATTTACAGCGTCGCGCCTATTGAATTTTCCTTTTGAGCCGGGGTGAAGAATGACCCTTGCAGCGCCCATTTTATCGGCTGCCCTTGCGCTTTGAAGAATGTAATTTATTGAATTATCGAGCTTCGGCTGTTCAGCAGAAGCAAGTGAAATATAATACGGCGCGTGAATTGACAGCAAAATGCCCTTTTTGGCGGCAAGCTTGCCGAGTAAGGTCGCATTTTCATCGGTTATATTTACTCCGCGACCGCATTGGTATTCATAAGCGTCGAGCCCCATTTTTTCGATATATTCGGGTACGTCGAGGCTTGATTTATATTTCATTTTAGCGAAGCTTTCCGAGTTTCCTGCCGGACCGAATTTAGCGCTCATTAGCGGCTTTCCTTTCGTATTTTGCGATAAATCGCTTTTCTAACCTTCGTCTTATTTTAAAGCTTTTTCCGTCTTCGAATTTAATTGGTTCGAGCAAAATTGTATTCAGCCCGCATGAGTTCGCGCCGATTATGTCGGTAAAAATCTGGTCGCCGACCATAGCGGTGTTTTTTGCCTTTAAGCCAAGCCTTCTCTTTGCACGGATGAGCCCGAACGGAAGCGGCTTTAACCCGAGCGAAATAAAATCAAGCCCGAGCTTGTTTGCAAAAGGTGTAACCCTTTCCTTTTTAGAATTGGACAGGATTATGAGCTTTATACCATTCTTTTTCATTTCGTCAAGCCATTCGTCGAGCCCTTCGAGTGGCGTTTGAGAATGGTGGGTCGAAAGGGTATTGTCAACGTCAAGGATGAGCCCCTTTATATCCTTTTGCCTTAAGTATTCACAGTCGATTTCGGTTATGCGGCGAAATCGCTTGTCAGGAATGAAAAATCCCATTATGATTCTCCTAAATTAAACATTGATAAAAAAACAAAAAAGCGGCTTTTTTCAAAAAAGCCGCTTTTATGCAGATAAAATTTATCTCTGATTGTTTTTTTGTTTTGCCTGGAAAATGGGCGCATCAAATATACGCCGAATTAAGCAAATAATCAGCGATATTTACGCTTGCGTGCAGCTTCAGACTTTTTCTTGCGTTTAACGGAAGGTTTTTCATAGTGTTCTCTCTTGCGAACCTCCTGAATAACACCGTCTCTGGCAGTAGCTCTCTTAAAGCGTCTGAGTGCGTTTTCCAAGCTCTCATTTTCTTTTAAGCGTACTTGGCTCATCTAAATTCCCTCCCTCCGAATTGTCGAAGGATTATAAGCAGGCGGAACACTATCCGCCAACATACCTTTATAGCTATCGTTCATTATACTACAAGCCACACTGAAAAGTCAATATGTCGAATTAAATAATTATTTGATTGTTTATATGTTCGCCATTACCAAAGAAACGGCATAAAACAGGGCATAAATGACCGGCTGGTGAAGAATGTAAATCCAAAGGGTGTATTTTCCAATAAAGGCAAATGGGCGTACATGCTTGTTGTAAAAGAATTTCGGAAACTTGCCCTTTTTTACATACGTGCCTAGGTAGTAGCCGATGAGGAACATAAACAGCCAGGGTAAAAGAGGAAAATAATCGGCTGAATAGAATCCGCGCGAATAGAATCCAAACGGGCATAAAAGGTCATTTTTGTAAAGCCATTCGGGCAATTCGATTACCTGGCTGAAAAAGTTGAGATGCGCGCCTTTATAAAGGTCGATATGCATCGTAAAGTAAAACAGGAAGGCGCAAATGAGGATACCGACAATTGGATGAATTTTTTTAAGTCCACGTCCCAAAAGCGCGACAAAGAGAATACATATCGCCAGCAAATGAAGAATACCGAACCAAATTTCGATACCGTAAATTCCAATGTATTTAGCCGAATAGGTGAGCAGTGTCATTGCAATACTTATTCCCAAAAGGATGAGCCCGCGTTTCGAGTTTGAGTGGGAAAGATTACAAGAAATTCCCGAAATGAGTATGAAAAGCGCCGCAAAATACGGTTCGGCAGGCATAAAGAAATTGAGCAGCTTGGTTGCAATCGGCCAGCAGAACATTTCGGAAGCGGTAAAAAAGGCGTGAAACAGCACCATGCATATAATCGCGAATCCGCGCAATTCATCGAGCAAAAACAGACGGCCACCTTTTCCTTTTACCATAAAGCGAAAATCTCCTTTAATATAATGTAAGTATGATACCATTTTTGAGAAAAAATCTCAATAAAAATTTTTTTACAAAAAACGCTTGACAAAATGAAAAGTGTGCTGTATTATAATGATAACGATAATCATTATCGATAAGGGGGAAGTCATGAAGCGACATTCAAAACAGCGTGATGCTGTACGAAACGCGCTTTGTTCGGTGAAAAGTCATCCAACGGCAACGGCCGTATACGATATGGTTCGAGCCGAATTTCCTAATATCAGCTTGGCTACCGTTTATCGCAATTTAGCCGAAATGCACCAAAGCGGCGATGCTTTAATGCTGACGACAAAGTCGGGCGCAGTTCATTTCGACGCCGATACAAGTCAGCATAGTCATCTTTGCTGTATGACCTGCGGGGGAGTAAGCGACGTTCATATCGAGCTTCCCGATTTATGCGAAATTGCAAATGAAACGGGATGTAATGCCGATTATTATAGTCTGATGTTTTATGGAGAATGTGACTCCTGCCGAAACAAAGTAAAAAATTAAAAAAATAAAATTATATTTTGGAGGAAATTGATTATGAAAAAGTTTGTTTGCCCTGTATGCGGATATGTTCACGAAGGAGATAGCGCACCTGAATTTTGCCCTCAGTGCAAGGTTCCCGGTTCAAAGTTCAGCGAAATGGCTGCCGAAAAGGTTTGGGCCGCCGAGCATGTTGTTGGCGTTGCAAAGGGCGTTGACGAAAGAATCATCGAGGGGCTTAGAGCTAATTTTGAGGGTGAATGCTGCGAGGTTGGAATGTATCTTGCAATGGCACGTGTGGCTCACCGTGAGGGTTATCCCGAAATCGGACTTTATTGGGAAAAGGCCGCTTATGAGGAAGCTGAACACGCATCAAAGTTCGCCGAAATGCTCGGTGAAGTTGTAACCGATTCGACAAAGAAGAATCTCGAACTCCGTGTTGATGCCGAAAACGGTGCAACCGCAGGAAAGACCGAGCTTGCAAAGCTTGCAAAGGAACTTGGACTCGACGCAATTCACGATACAGTTCACGAAATGGCACGTGACGAAGCTCGACACGGCAAGGCATTCGAGGGACTTCTCAACAGATACTTTAAATAAAAAATTCAAGGCCCCCTTGTATAAAGGGGGCTGTCATTTTGTGAAAAAATGACTGGGGAATTGTGATGTGATGAAAGCGCAATCTCACCGTCAAAAATCAGAGATTTTTGCCACCTCCCTTTGCACAAGGGAGGCTTTTTGTTGTCAAAACATATGAAAAATCGTTCTCGTGTCTTTTAAGTTACCGACTTTACATTTTAATTTCGATATGGTAAAATAACTATGCTACGCGAATTTAATAATCTCTATACGGGGAATACTACCTTGGTAAAAGGTGTTTTCCTCTAATTCCCGTATGGAGTTATTCGCGTAGCAACGAGTGAGGATGAACACTTTTTCGGCGCATCCTTCGGGGTGCGCTTTTTTGTTGCGAGGTGAGAGTATGAGAAAAAAGCAAATACTTGATGAGACAGGCATGCTGATGACACCAAGCCGTCAGGGTAAACACTGTTTAGGAAACGGTGAGCATCCGGAATATGAATGTTGCTGCGATGAGTGTAATTATTTTTTATATTGCTTTCCGCAATTTGATAGCAGGTTGAAGAGAAATAAGTTTAAAAAATGGATTAAAAAGTTGTTCAAAAAAGACTAAACCAAATCGGCGGATAAGAAGCTTGTTCCTTATCCGTCTTTTGCTACGCAAAATCCACCTCCCTTTTAAAAAACGGACGGATAATTATTACTTAACGACAATATATTATTGATATTTGCAATTGGTTTATAGTATAATATCTTTGGAATGGGGGAAATAAAATGAGCAAAAGTAAAAAAAGCAGAATTTTAGAAATCGACCCTTATTTAGAGCCTTTTGAAAAGGATATTGAATTACGAAAAGAGCTTTATCTTGAAAAGAGAAAAAGCTTATTAAAAGATTGCAAAAAAATAAAGAGCTTCGCCAACGGACATAGCTATTTCGGCTTTCACCGTACACGAAGCGGCTGGGTTTACAGAGAATGGGCACCTGCCGCCGACCGAATGTATCTGACGGGCGATTTTAACGATTGGAATACCCAAAATTGCCCGATGACACGCCTCGAAAACGGCATTTTCGAGGTTGAATTAAAAGGAAAAGATGCCCTTAAACCAGGTCAAAAGATTCAGGCGATTGTCATAAACGGGGATAGAATGCTTCGCCGAATTCCCCTTTATGCAACCCGCGTTGTCCAGGACCCGAACACATACTTATGGTGCGCCGAAATCGAAGATGTGACCGAAAGATTCCCTTGGACAGACAGCGATTTTGTACCCGAAAAGACACCATTTATCTATGAGTGCCATATCGGAATGGCGCAGGAAAAGGGTGCTGTCGGCTCGTATAAGGAATTCACCGTTAACATCCTTCCGAGGATAAAGGAGCTCGGCTATAATACGATTCAGATAATGGCGATAATGGAGCATCCTTATTACGGCTCGTTTGGTTATCAGGTGTCAAACTTTTTTGCCGCATCGTCACGCTACGGCAGCAGTCGAGATTTAAGGGAGCTTATCAATACCGCTCATAATATGGGGATTGCCGTTTTGCTCGATGTTGTTCATTCTCATGCGGTTAATAACACCAACGAGGGACTTAACGAATTCGACGGTACGGTTTATCAGTTTTTCCATGAGGGCGAAAAGGGAAATCACTGCGCCTGGGGAACAAAGCTTTTTAACTATTCAAAGAATGAGGTGCTCCACTTTTTACTTTCCAATCTTAAATATTGGATGGAGGAGTTTCACTTTGACGGCTTCCGCTTTGACGGAGTGACCTCAATGCTCTATCACGACCACGGACTCGGAAGCGCATTCACCGATTACAGCATGTATTTTTCGATGAATACCGACACCGACGCGGTCACCTATTTACAGCTCGCAAACGAGCTTATCCACGAAATAAATCCAAACGCGATTACGGTTGCCGAGGATATGTCGGGTATGCCGGGAATGTGCCTTCAGATAAAGGATGGCGGTATCGGCTTTGATTACCGACTTTCAATGGGCGTGCCTGATTTATGGATAAAGATCATCAAGGAATGCCCCGACGAATACTGGGACATCGGCAGATTGTGGTACGAGCTTACCTCTTGTCGCCCTCAGGAAAAGAATATCGGCTACTGTGAATCCCACGACCAAGCATTAGTCGGGGACAAGACTATAATGTTCCGCCTTTGCGATGCCGAAATGTATACGGGAATGAATAAATTCGGCGGTAACATGGTGATTGACCGAGGAATCGCTCTGCATAAGATGATACGTCTTGTTACCGCGTCATTGGCGGGAAAGGGCTATCTCAACTTTATGGGCAACGAATTCGGTCACCCCGAATGGATAGATTTTCCCCGCGAAGGTAACGGCTGGAGCTATCATTATTGCCGCCGTCAGTGGAGCCTCGTCGACAATCCCGATCTCAGATATAGGGAGCTCAACGATTTTGACAAGGCGATGATAAAGCTGTTAAAGGACGAGGATATCCTTTCGCTTACTGCCGAAAACAGATGGCTTCACCAGGATGATAAGATGCTGATTTATACAAAAGGGGACACCGTCTTTATATTCAATTTCCACCCGACAACCTCCTTTGACGGATACTTCGTTCCGGTTGGAAAAGAGGGCAGGTATAAGGTTGTTCTTTCGTCGGATGATGGAGAGTTCGGCGGATATTCACGGGTTGATACCTCTGTCGAATACGATGCTAAAACAATGCCTGACGATAGGGTAGGATTTAAGTGCTATATCCCAAACCGAGTTGCAATCGTACTGAAAAAAGTAGATTAAAAACAACGCCTTGAAGGAAATTCCCTTCAAGGCGTTTCACTTTATTCATCCTTTTCATTCAAGGAGCAGCCGCATTTACCGCCGCACTCTTTTGCGTATGGGCAGCCGATACATTTGGCACCGCTTTTTTTAGCCCGTATAATATAGGCGGTTGCCCCACCAAGAATGAGCAAAAGAATTATCGTAATAATTATATCGGTCGGTCCCATTTTTATCAGCTCCTTGTGAATGAATTTGTGCGAATTTGCTTATTTTTTTGCGTATTCGCGTTTTGCTCTTGCGTTCGAGCGAAGTGAAAGTATAACGGTCAAGAGAATAATTGCGACAACGGCGATAAGTCCTGCTAAAAAGCCTTTTCCAAGCTCGCCGGTTGTGATTAAAGTACCGCCCTGATATACGATGAAGCAGAGCACGTATGCCGTCGCAAATTGAAGCCCGATTCCTGCAAAAAACCACTTTTTACTTTTGATTTCGGCGTTCATGGCACCGATTGCGGCGAAGCATGGGGGAGTAAACAGGTTGAACATAAGATATGAAAGCCCCGCGATAGCTGAAATGCCAAACATCTGCTCACCGCCGCCCTGACTCATCAGCTCAAAGTCGCCGCTGATAACATTTTCGCTTATTGCAAAAACGGCGGCAAGGGTACCTACAACCTCCTCCTTTGCGATAAAGCCGGTTATTGCGGCGGCGGCCATTTGCCACATGCCGAAGCCAAGCGGAATGAGGAGAATCGCAAATGGCGAAGCAAGGTCGTGCAGGATTGACTCACTTTGCGGGACGGGGAAAAGCGTCCAACTGAAATTAGCCATAATAGTAACCACCGAATTGCAAAGGAGAATTACCGTACCAGCCTTTATAACGTAGGATTTTCCACGCGCAAGCATTTGGTTAAATGCGAATTTCAGCGACGGTAGCTTGTAGTCGGGCATTTCGATAATAAAGAAGGATTTTTTATATTTATAGCCCGACATCCACTTTATAAGTAGTGCGCCAAAGAAGATAATCAGAATTGCCAAAAAGTACATTGACGGCGAAACCCACGCTGATTCGGGAAAGAATACTCCGGCGAAAAGGGCGATTACGGGAATTTTTGCACCGCAGGGGATAAAGGGAGCAAGCATAGCGGTGGCCCGTCTTTCACGCTCGTCGCGAATGGTGCGGCAGGCCATAACTCCGGGAATTGCGCAGCCTGTACCTATTACAAAGGGGATAACCGACCTTCCCGAAAGACCGACCTTTTTAAATATCGGGTCAAGTATAACGGCAACTCGTGACATATATCCGCAGTCCTCCAGCATGGCGAGGAGAAAATACATTACCATTACCAATGGCAAAAAGCCGACAACTGCGCCGACACCGCCTATAATTCCGTCCAAAACAACTGTTTTCAGAATTTCGGGCGAATTAACCATAAAGCCGCCAACCCATTCACCGAACCATTCGATGAGTGTGACAAGTCCCGGTATAACCGTACCGTTTGACAGCTCGATTCCCTCGGCTATAAAGGGACCGACACCTACCTGCGAAACCCAGAAAACCGCCCACATAATAACGGCAAAAATCGGGATACCGAGCCATTTGTTTGTCAGCACCTTGTCAATTTTATCGCCAAAATTGCGCTGGTTGGAGCGAATTTTTCTCGTTTCAATTCGGTCAACGATTTGGTTTACAAATTCGAATCGCTTGCGGTCGGCTTCGAGCACCGCTTCCTTATCCGAAAGGTCAATTTCACCCTCGGTATATGGCGCCGATTGCGGTTTCCCGACCTGTTTAATGGCGGCGGAAACGATCGATTTTAGCCCATTAGCCGAGGTCGAAACCGTGTTTACAACGGGACAACCGAGCTTTTTCGATAAAGCGGCTGTATCGATTTTTGTGCTGTTTTTTTCATTAATATCACTCTTGTTAAGGGCGATGACTACGGGGATACCAAGCTCTAAAATCTGCGTTGTGAAGAAAAGGCTTCGACCGAGATTGGTCGCATCGACAATGTTAATAATTACGTCGGGATTTTCCTCTCGTATATATGCGCTGGTGATGCTTTCTTCGCTTGTAAAGGGCGACATCGAATATGCACCCGGAAGGTCAACGGCAATAATCTTTTCACCCTTTGAAAAGCGTTTTTTTATCGAATGTTCCTTTTTATCAACCGTAACACCGGCCCAGTTGCCAACCTTTTCACTTTCGCCTGTTAGGGCATTATACATGGTTGTCTTTCCTGAGTTTGGGTTACCCGTTAAGGCAATACGCATTATTTTTTATAACTCCTTCATAGATTAAATTAAATTTATTGAATTCGCAGGTTAGCGGCGGCTAACCCGCCGTCGAAAAAAATAATCAGCCGACCGTTTTTTTACCGTCGCTTAAGCGTCGGCATTAAACGATAATTGCCTCGGCCAACTGATTGTCAATGTTGTACCTTGCGTTTTTTATTGAAACCACACAGCTACCCTTTAAACGAGAGATAACCGTAATCGATTCGCCGCTGTAACAGCCGAGTGAAAAGAGAAATGCGTTTAGCTCCTCGTCATCGGTATCTATTCGCTGAATGATGTATTCTTTTTCCTCAATTGCATCCTTTAAATTCATATTTTTTCACCACAAATTAGTATTCGAGAGCCGCCGAAAACTAGCACGATTAGCGGCGGCTAACCGACAGCTTAAAAAAATGAGTTAGCCTATGCTAACTTAAGGTTATTATAAACCTAAATTAAACCTTTGTCAATAGGTTGAAAACTAAAAAATTCCCTTGTTTCATAATATTTCCTTTTTCAATAAAAACAAGTAAAAAAACTCTGTCCTTTTTAATAAAATGTAATAAAAAGGACAGAGTTTTTAATTTGTGTTTACATTTTTTCGGCACCTGCGCCATATTGATCACAGCGATAAAGTGTACCGTCGGCAAGATAATAGTAAAGGTAATTTTCCGAAACGTATATTTCGGTGGGATTTTCACCCTTTGTTTCGATTTTTATTGCTTTTGCATTCTGGTCGGTGAGGTCGCGGGAATATAGGGCGCCCTCGCTTATATAATACAGCGTGTCGTTATAAACGGTGAAGCTGTCGGCCTCGCAATAGGAATACATGCTTGCGGTATTGTGAGTTACCGTTGACCAAATTTTTCCGTCCTGTAAAAAGTAAATGTAGTTGCCATAGAACATAAAGCTGTCAACCCTTTTACCGAGAAAGGCGGAGAGGTTGCTGCCATCGGTTCGCGCCGAGTAAAGATAGTTTTTATCCCCGATAAATATGAGTGTGTTGCCTCTGACGGCGAATTGACCGTTTACCTTAATCCCGAGGTCAAATTGCTTTTTATCGGTGATGCGAATTTTTTTGAGGTTACGGCTATCCTTTTCGGTATAAAAAATCCAGTTTCCGCTTAAAAAGTAGTCGCCGATATTTTTGATAACCGTTTGCTTATCGGCGCCCGTCATGTCGCAGGAAATAATGTCATTACCGCTCATATAAACAATTCCATCGCCGTAATTCTGAATTTTCGAGCCTGAGTCGGCAATTTTTATATCAATATTTTTTCCGTTCATGCGAATTTTTCCGCTTGATGAAAGGTAATAGGTGGTGTTACCCGAAGCGCATACCTTTCCGCCAACCGAAATGTTTTGAAATTCCTCGTCTGATGCGGAATGTAGTTTGTCGAGGGGGATGACCAGCTCGACCCCGATTATTATCAGTGAAAAGATAATTGCCGCTAAAAAAGGAATAAGCGCTATTTTTTTATTTCGTTTCATTAAGAATACCCATCTTTTCAGTAAAATTCATACAATATTATGATAATCTTTTCTGCCCTTATTGTCAACAAAGCAAAAAAATTTATTGGCGGGGATATTTTTATTCCATTTTGAAAATAAATGTGTTAAAATGTAGACAAATGAAATTTTAAATTTTTTCGGGAGTGATTCCAATGAAATATATAGTAGTTTTATGCGACGGAATGGCCGACCTGCCGATTGATTCTCTCGGCGGAAAAACGCCCATGCAGGCGGCAAAAAAGCCGAATATCGACCGTTTGGCCGAAAGGGCTACCGTCGGAATGGTAAAGACGGTTGCCGACGGAATGAAGCCGGGTAGCGACGTTGCCAATTTGTCGGTAATGGGCTTCGATCCTGCCGAAGTTTATACAGGACGTTCCCCTCTCGAAGCGGCATCAATCGGCATCGATCTTAATGATGACGACGTAGCGATAAGATGTAATCTTGTCACCCTTTCTGACGAGCCTGAATATGAGAAAAAGACTATGGTCGACTACTGCGGCGGCGACATTTCAACAGCTGAAGCCGACCAGCTTATAAAAACGCTCCAGGCCGAGCTTGGCGGCGGTGAATTCGATTTTTATACCGGAGTTGCTTACCGCCATTGTACAATTTGGCATGGTGGACGCTCGGCAGGATATACTCTTACACCTCCTCACGATATTTCGGGAAGGGTTGTTGGCGATTATTTAAAGGCGCATATGGGTAATTCCGAGCTTTACGATTTGATGAAAAAGAGCGTCGAAATCCTTTCTAACCACCCGATTAACAAGGAAAGGGTAGCAAGAGGAGAACGTCCCGCAAACTCAATCTGGCTCTGGGGTCAGGGTACAAGAGCGGCACTCCCCGCATTTGAGGAAAAGTACGGAATAAAGGGCGCGGTAATTTCGGCGGTCGACCTTCTTAAAGGTATAGCAAAAAGCGCAAAAATGGAATCGATTGACGTTGACGGCGCTACCGGATATATTGACACCAATTTCGAGGGAAAAACTGCAGCGGCAATTAAGGCACTCGAAACAAATGATTACGTTTATGTGCATATCGAGGCTCCCGACGAATGCGGCCATCGTTGCGAAGCCGAAAACAAGGTAAAGGCAATCGAGCTTATTGACGAAAAGGTTGTAGCTCCGATAATAAAGGCACTCGACGGCACCGATTACAGAATGATGATTTTGCCCGACCACCCGACACCTATCGCAACGGCAACCCACTCATCCGACCCTGTACCCTTTATGATTTACGATTCGGTAGCCGAGGTTAGCGGCGTTTCAACCTTTACGGAAGAAACTGCTGCCGCTTCGGGAGTATTTGTTGCTCACGGACCGTCGCTCATAAACCGACTTATTAAATAAAAAAAGATTAAAAAAACGACCTTTTCTCGTTTGTGATAAGGTCGTTTTTCTGCTCTTTTATACGATAAAAATAAACTTATAAAAAAACGGCATAACCATTGTCAGAAAAACATAGAATAGAGTTATTGTGTATCATAAAAGCTCCTGCTATTGAGTGAAAATATCAGAAAATTAGATATTTTATACAAAAACGCAGATAAAATTATTATGTATTATATTAAATAAATACGAAAATCCCCTTGAAAATATAGGCAAAGTTTGATATATTAAAAAAGGAGCGTGTGCCTTTTTGCGCGATGTCGTAAAAAAGTGCAAATCGCAAAGCGAAAATCAGCTAAAAAAGCATTAAATAGTTATCAAAACCTTTATTGCGAAAGGATTGAAATATATGAAAGCAAAAACAGAATGTGTAGCCATGCTGCTTGCGGGAGGACAGGGAAGCCGTCTCGGCGTTCTCACTCACAATATGGCAAAGCCGGCGGTGCCTTATGGCGGAAAGTATAGAATAATCGACTTTCCGTTGTCAAACTGTATCAATTCGGGAATTGATACGGTTGGCGTTTTGACCCAGTATCAGCCGCTTGTGCTTAATGAATATATTGGTTCGGGTGGCCCGTGGGACCTCGACCGAATCAATGGTGGTGTTCATCTTCTTCCACCATATCAGCAGATAAAGGGAACCAACTGGTACAAGGGAACAGCAAATGCAATTTATCAGAATATCCAGTTTATCGACCAGTATAATCCCGAATACGTGCTTATTCTTTCGGGTGACCATATTTATAAAATGGACTACTCGAATATGATAAAGGCTCATCGCGAGGCTGATGCCGACTGTACCATCGCTGTATTAGAAGTGCCGATGGAGGAGGCAAGCCGCTTCGGTATCATGAACGCCGACGAAAACGGAATGATTTATGAATTTGAAGAAAAGCCGAAACAGCCTAAATCGAATAAAGCATCGATGGGAATTTACGTTTTCAGCTGGGATAAGCTTCGCCAGTACTTAATCGAGGACGAAAATAATCCCGAATCGGAAAACGATTTTGGTAAAAACATTATTCCGTCAATGCTCGCGGATAAGAGAAGAATGTATGCCTATCCCTTCGAGGGCTACTGGAAGGACGTAGGAACAATCGATTCACTCTGGGAATCGAACCTCGACCTGCTTCGTCCTAATGTTGAGCTCGACCTTTCGGACGCAAAATGGCGTATTTATTCAAGAACAAGAGGAAACGCTCCTCACTATCTCGGTGAAAAATCAGAGGTGCAGAATTCGATTGTCACCGAGGGCTGTGTTATCGACGGAAAGGTTGAATTTTCGGTGCTTTTCTCGGAGGTAATGGTTGAAGAAGGCGCAGAAATTCATGATTCAATCGTAATGCCGGGCGCCGTGATTAAAAAAGGTGCCGTTGTTGAATACGCTATTGTCGGCGAAAACAGTATTGTCGGTGAAAATGCAAAAATCGGCAGCTGTCCCGAAAAGATGACCGACCTTGAAAAATGGGGTATCGCAGTAGTCGGAAGCGGACTCGAGGTTGGCAAAAACGCCGAGGTAAAACCGCAAACAATGCTTTCAGAAAATTTGAAGGAGGGTGAATGTCAATGAAGGGCAGTAACATAATGGGCATAGTATTTGCCAATAAGCACGACCATCTCATTCGTGAGCTTACCGCAAGTCGAGCTATGGGCTCGGTCCCCTTCGGTGGACGTTACCGTCTTATCGACTTTTCGATTTCAAATATGGTAAACGCTAATATCAGCAAGGTTGGCGTTGTCACAAACGCAAATTATCATTCCCTCATGGACCACGTTGGAACGGGTAAAGCCTTTGACCTCGCAAGGAAAAAAGGTGGACTTTATATTCTTCCGCCTAATCTTTACAAGGCAGGAAACGCTCCCTGCTCATCACTCGAACAGCTTATCGGTGTGCGCAACTTTATCGCATCGGCTGTTGAGGAATATGTATATCTCTGCGAGGCTGACGTTGTATCTAATTTCGACCTCAAAAAGATGTTCAGAAACCATCTTTCAAGCGAAGCTGATATCACAATCGGTAGCATAAAGGGTGCGGCTCCTTCGGGCGACGACGTTATGGAATTAAGGACCGACAAAAGCGGCAAAATCACCGAAATTCTCATTATGCCCGAAGCAAAGAAGGATTGCCTCTGGTCGCTCGGCTGCTATATTATAAAGAGAGATTTGCTCATTGAGCTTATCGACGAAGCATCAGCTCACAGCCGTACAGCCATGAACCGCGATATTTTCCAGCGCCATGTTGATACGCTTAATATTCAGTCCTACGAAATTGAGGGCTATGTTGCCGTTATCGACTCGACTCAAACATATATCAAGGCTAATATGGACCTTCTCAAAGCCGAGAACAGAAACGCTCTTTTCCGTCGCGACTACCCCGTTATGACAAAGGTTCGTGACGAGGCCCCTGTTCGTTACGGACTTAAATCAAGGGTGAAAAATGCGCTTATAGCCGATGGCTCGGCTATCGAGGGTGAGGTCGAAAATTCGGTTATCTTCCGCGGAGTAAAAATCGGCAAGGGTGCAGTTGTAAAGAACTGTGTGCTTATGCAGGGAACCGAAGTAGGCGAAAATGCTCGACTTGAATACGTTTGTACCGACAAGAACGTAGTAATCGGTGACGAACGCGAGCTTAAAGGCTCCGACACCTATCAGGTGTTTATCAAAAAGGCAGAAAAGGTATAACTCGCAAAAGGGGAGAAAAAATCATGAAAGTTTTATTTGCAACAAGTGAAGCCCAGCCATTTGCCGCTTCGGGTGGACTTGCCGATGTTTCGGGCGCATTGCCTAAGGCGTTGCGTACACGATTTGTCGGTTGCCGAGTAATAATGCCTCTTTACGATTGTATCAGCGCCGAATTGCGCGAAAAAATGACCTTTATCGGAAGTATATCGGTGCCTGTTTCGTGGCGCCGTCAATACTGCGGCATTTTCGAAGCGAAATCGGACGGCGTAATCTATTATTTGCTCGATAATCAGTATTATTTCAAGAGGGGAAGCCTCTATGGCCACTATGACGATGCCGAGCGCTTTGCCTTCTTTTCACGTGCCGTTTTAGAGGTGTTGCCGATAATCGATTTCAAGCCTGATATTATCCATTGTAACGATTGGCAAACTGCCCTTATCCCCGTTTACAAGGACCTTTTCTATTCCGAAAGGCCTGAATATACGGGAATCAGAACGGTGTTTACCATTCATAATATTCAGTATCAGGGAATTTACGGAATGGAAATTCTCGGCGACGTTTTCGGTATTCCTGATTTCGCCACCGATATTGTAAAATATCGTGATTGTGTTAATTTAATGAAGGGTGCAATCGAAAGAGCCGATAGAATTACTACAGTAAGTCCAACCTATGCTCAGGAAATAATGGACCCGTGGTATTCACACGAGCTTGACGGAATTTTAAAGGAGCGCAGTTGGAAGCTTTCGGGTATCGTAAACGGAATCGATACCGAGCTCTATAATCCCGAAACCGACCCAATGATTTATAAGAATTATTCGGTCGAAACAAGGGAGGATAAGGCGGAGAACAAGCGCCAGTTACAGCGCTATTTTGAGCTTCCTGAGGAGGCTGACATTCCCCTTATCGGTATGGTTACTCGACTTGTTTCTCACAAGGGACTCGATTTGGTAAAGGCGCGACTCGAAGCGATACTCGATTTTGGCGTTCAGGTTGTAGTTCTCGGCTCGGGTGAATTCGAGTACGAAAATTTCCTTTACGATTTGGCGGCTCGTTATCCCGACAGATTGAAGTTGAAGCTCGGCTTTATACCCGATTTGGCGCATAAAATTTATGCCGGAGCCGATATTTTCCTCATGCCGTCGAAGAGTGAGCCCTGCGGACTTGCGCAAATGGTAGCCTTGCGTTACGGAACAATCCCTGTTGTTCGAGCAACGGGAGGACTTCGCGACACAATTACCGATTCGGGCGCATTTGATGGCAACGGCTTTGTTTTCCAGCAGTATAATGCCGACGATATGGCTCATGCCGTTTACCGTGCAGTTGAGGGATTTAAGAATCGTGAAGGCTGGAATATCCTTGTCGAAAGAGCTATGCGCTGTGATAATTCGTGGGCAACATCGGCTAACGAATATATAAAGCTGTATAAATCAATTCTGTAAAAGATTTAAAAAAGGAAGGCGGCTTGCCTTCCTTTTTTAATAAATTATTTTCGGTAATAGATTGTTTACACATTCGCTACCGATAGTTCAAAAAAAT
This sequence comes from Clostridia bacterium, assembly GCA_017409475.1. GTDB lineage: Bacteria > Bacillota > Clostridia > Oscillospirales > Acutalibacteraceae > UMGS1976. The sequence goes on along the minus strand of JAFQSP010000014.1, from coordinate 84,525 downwards.
CGTTTATAATCATAGCATCAAAAGGGAAAAAGGAGAATTTGATACAAAAGATGTTTAGACGCTTTATGGTTTCTTTTTCGCGATTTATGTATGGGCGAAATGGCGTTGACCGAATGATGAGTGGCCTTTGTATTGGCTATTTTGGGTTATGGATTTGCGAAACATTGGTGGGAATTCTCACCGATTGGTATACCGTTTATTTTATTGTCCGCTTTTTGATGTTGGGACTGTTCGGGTATATTATTTTTCGCTTTTTATCCCGAAATATCGAGGCACGTCGTCGCGAAAATGAGCGTTATTGTAATTTTACCGACCGCCTTTTCAGAAAAAAGCGCAATTCATATGGCAGTGGCTATAGTCAGGGCGGTTACGGCAATTACAGTGGCAAAAAGGTATATTCAACTCCCGAAAAGCCAACACGTGACCGCAAAAATTTTAAATACGTCAAATGTAAAAGTTGCGGTGCTACCCTCAGGCTTAAAAGGCGAAAGGGTACACACACGGCAACCTGCCCACGTTGCAAGGCGGAGGTACGTGTGAGGTCGCTTTTTTGATAAAATAAAATTACGCAAAAAAAGCGACATTTTACGGCAATTTAGCGATTGTAATGGGTAAAAGTATTTGTTATACTGATTATACGATAATTTTTGAGGAGGAAATAAGGCATGATTTCCGAACAGTATAAAAAGTTTTTAAGTTATGTTATTTATCAGGTTTATCCCCGAAGCTTTAATGATACCAATGGGGACGGAATCGGTGATATAAACGGAGTTATAGAAAAGCTCGATTATTTAAAGGATCTCGGTGTAAATGCAATTTGGCTTTGCCCGTGTTATAAAAGTCCGAATGACGATAACGGATACGACATTGCCGATTATCGCGATATTATGGACGAATTCGGTACCCTCGATGATGTAAAGCGTCTTATCAGCGAAATGCATAAGAGGGACATGAAGCTTATAATGGACCTTGTTCCGAATCACACCTCGTCGGAGCACGAATGGTTCAAGCAGTCGCGTATGTCAAAGGATAATCCGTACAGCGACTATTACTATTGGTTTGACGAGCCTCAGAATGATTGGCAAAGCTGTTTTTGCGGCTCTGCGTGGGAATATGACGAGCAGAGAAAGCAGTATTATCTTCACTCATATGCACCAAGCCAACCCGACTTGAATTGGGAAAATCCAAAGGTTGTAAAGGAAATACAGGACGTCGTCGATTTCTGGGTTGATCTTGGGGTTGACGGCTTCCGTTGCGACGTAATTGACCAAATTTCAAAGGACTGGGAGGGTAATTCCAATTGCTTCGGCCCTCAGCTTCATGACCATATACATGCCCTTTTTGGACGTGATAAGGTGCGCCACATTTTCACCGTTGGCGAATGTTGGGCAGGGGACATTGACGAGATTGTACGTCACTCGGCATACGAGAGAGGGGAGCTCAGCACCCTGTTCCAGTTTGACCATCTCGGCTGCGGTTGCACCACTAAGTTTAGAAAAAAGCCGGATTCGCTTAAATCGGTTCGTGATATTATCGCAAATTGGCAGACACTTAATCAGGAACGCGACCTTATCCACGCCTTGTTTACCGATAATCACGATAACGGCCGCTTTATTTCGCGTATGGGAAATGACGGCGAGCTTCGTTACGAGTCGGCAACCTGTCTTGCCGCTATGTTCTATCTTCTTCGTGGCGTGCCCTTTATCTATCAGGGTCAGGAGTTTGGACTTACCAATTCGCATCACGATTCGATTGACGAATTTGATGATATCGAAAGCGTTAATATTTACAAGTATTTTTGCGAAAATATGTCGGCCGAGGAAGCTATTGAAAAGATAAATTTCGGTAGCCGAGATAATCCTCGACGTCCTATGTCATGGACTGCGGGTAAAAACGGCGGATTTTCTGAAGCAGAGCCTTGGATGCCCTTGCACAGCAGATATAAGGAAATCAATCTCGAAACCGACCGCAATAGTGAAAAATCGGTATTCAATTTTTATCGCGAAATTCTTAAAATCAGACGAGAGAATGATGCAATCCTCTATGGCGATTTTGAGCTTGTATCAAAGAAAGAGGATGGCAACTTCATTTTCACCCGTACTTACGAGGGTAAGCGTTTTATCGTGATTTGCAACTTCGAGGGGGAAGCCGAAATCTCGGTCGAAACAAACGGAAAGATTATTCTTTCCAATTACGGCAGAGATACCGTAAGCGGTACCTACCGTCCTTATGAAGTAGCCGTTATTGAGGAATAAAAACTTACTGTGCAACAAAAAAAACACCGCTGATTTATATTATCAGCGGTGTTTTTTTTGCGGTTATATAGTTTTGTGTTTTAGTTTATCGCGTTTATTAATCCAATAAAAACTCGGATTCGTCCTGACCGTTTACAAAAGTGCTGTATCCTTTTGCCGCTGTTTGATAAAGCCTCTTTGAATTTTCATAGCAACAATGTGACTTATATTTACAGCTGTCGCAATTTTCAAAATCGCAATTAAGTAAAAATTCGTCATAAGGAGTTTTACCGTTTTCTAAATTTGAAAAAAGCTTGTCAGCGGTAGACTTTATGAAGAATTTACATATAATTACTTTAATTTTTTCCTCATCTATACCTGATTTTTTAAGCTCAAGGTACTTGTTTATGCAACTAAAGTAATCTTCTGTTTCGGGCTCGTCACATACATGTATGGCTTTATTCAAGTAGTTAATAGCGTTGTCGTATGCCTTTAATCTGTATGAAGCGTACGCTCTTGTAACATGTATTAAGAAAAGATTGATTTTTCCTACGATCGGCACACCCGAAAGATATCCGAAGTTGTTATATTTGCTGAGTGTCGGTTTTACCATATCGCTATGAACTAACAGCCATTTTAAATCGGGATTGCTTGCGCTGATAGGATTTCTGTGAAATTTACAGGTCATATCGCCTATAGAATATTCAGGCACTGTTTCGATTAGCTTTAATGCAAGAGCTTCGGAAAAGCCCGGAATAACAAATCGATAGGAAGGGAAGCCTAAGTAAGAAAAATTTCGGACGTATATTTGTTTGTTTTGCTTTTTAAATATACTTAAAGCATAATCAAGCAGTTCGCGATTATTTTTGTTGCTGTTATCGGCAAAACTTTGCGCATCGGTTTGACATGTTATTTCATCTGCAAAAAAGTCGGCTGTATAAAGTCCGTTTCCTGCTTCTAATTGATTGTAAATATTGTTAAGAAGAGGATAATCGGTAACCTTGTTTAAAATTGCGCTTGAGTGTCCGGGGGTGAAATTCTTTATATTTCTACCCTGAAAAAGCTCGGTTAAATTTCTCTGTAATGCAATTTCAAAGATTGGGTCAGCAGCAACCTTTACCATGTAGCTGTGCGTTTTTTTATTAATAATACGGGTGGAAACAACGGGGAATCCGCTACCTAAAGAGTAATCGAAGATATCAATATCGAAATCTCCGCTTTCACGAACCTGTCTTATTATATTGGAAACTATTGGATATTTATCTATAACGTCGGGAGAGAATTTTGGAGCTGATTTTCCGCTGGTGAAGATGCTGACATTAGCATGCCTTTCCAAAATTTCTGAAAGCGCATGAACCCATCCTTCTTCACGTGTGTTTCCTGCACAGCAACCGTTTGTAGCATAGATTTGGTCAACAAAGGCAATTGGCAGATATACATACTTTTTTTCAAATAGGCTGTAAAATGGAAGGGTTAATATTTTTCCGTCATCGGCACAAGCGAACATTTTACATTTTTGAGCAATTGTTTTACGTGTAAGCCTTGGATATTTGTACGTATCAATAATTTGATCCATCCAATCGCCGTTTTCCTCTAATTCTTCCACTGTCATATATTTGCAATCGGGGGCAGAAGCATGGAGATTCATTTCGGAATTGCGAATTATTGATTGGTATTTATAAAAAAGCAATCCGCCTTGCAAACGCTCAATGAATTCGGCATAGGCGCTGGCACGGGCTAATTCCTTTGTTACACCTTTACCGTTTGTTGAAGGGGTTCCGCCCTTTGCCAAAACTGAAAGACTGTAACAGTTTTCTAATCCCGAATCATGCCATTCTTCATATACTTCTATACCAAGCTTATCTAATATTCCCTTGATTTTTTTAACGGTATCTTCGGGTTTCGCGTCTTTAAATTTTTCGTCTATATATTGCATAATATTTCTCCAATTTAAAATATTGATACTATTATTAACATTATATAGTAGCAACATAATAAAGTAAAGAGAATAATTTTTTACAAACTCGAGAATTCAGTTGGATTAACAGCCGTCTGAATTATAAAAATAAAGAAGAGACGAAACTTAATTTTTTTTAACGTAACTTTTTAATAGCAGCGTCGGTTATGTAATTGTCCATATCAATCGCTTCTTTATGAAATCAATATAACCGCTGTGTATAATTTCCGCAACCTACTCTCCGTTGATAAAAAATCCGCCCAAAATTACTTTGGACGGATTTTTAATATTAGCCTTTGAGAAAAAATACAAAAAAGCGAATTACTTATACTGTATATCTGTGCCGATAAAGCCGACATTCTTAAAATCGTCGGGATTTGTGCGAATAATATAGTCGATGTACGAATCTATCAAATTTGCTGTAAATATATAGCCCATCGGATTCATGTGACCGTGTAAGAAATATTTTTCTCTAAATTCATCGTCATACACAGGTCCGTATTTGTAAAGGTCGATTACGTACGAATTGTCGAAGTGTTCGGCAAGAGTGTAGAGCGCCTTTACCATTCCCTCGGTTTTTTCCTTGTCGGTTCGTTCGCCTTCGTTGGGAAATGTGACAAAAAAGAATTTTGCATCGGGGCTGATTTTCTTATATCTTCTGATAATTTCGGCATAATAGCTGATAAAGGGACTATCATGTGTCAGCTCGGTTGCAGTAATGTCCTTTGCTTCACCGGTTTGCATATTTTGATAAGCGAGGTCGTTAACACCCAATGCGATAACGTATGCCTGACAAGCCTTTTCCTTGTCCCAAAATCCGTTTTCGTCGGCGAAGCAGTTAACATACCATCTGGTTGTCATTCCGCCACGTGAAAAATTGTATGCGGTGAGTCCATTTTTCCTTGCAATGTACTGACCCCATGAATAGTCGAACATATCGTGATAGCCGTGGCTTCCGTCGTCGTTTAACGTCTCGAATTCGCCTGACGAAAGACTGTCACCGATAAAGGCAATTTTTCTGAATATCGCAGTGTTGCTGTAAGCGCCAACAAGGTTTTCCAAAGGCTTTTCGTTTATCATAATTTTTTCTCCCTTATATTTATTTTACATTATTATACTTTGTTTCTAAAATTTATGCAATAAGGTAGTCACGTAGCTTTAGTTAACTTTTTGTTAATTTACATATATTCGATTATGCATAAATTGTAAAATTGGAACTGTTGCAAAAAACAGCAGCAACGTGCTATAATTATAAAGGTTAATAAAATTTAATTTGTAATATAAAAGGACGGTGCTAAAAAATGGGACAACTTGCAGCATATTTAAAGGAACTCCTTTATCCTATCGCAGAGGTTTCTGCCGGTATATTGGAGCTGATTGGAATTGTTATCATCATTGTCGGGTCATTCCGCGCACTTATACTACTGATTAAGCGCATGATTGAAAAAAAGCCATTTCATGTAGCCACCGACCTCGGAAAAGCGCTTTCTTTGGCGTTGGAATTTAAGATGGGTGCCGAGATTATAAAGACGGTTATTATTCATAATTTAGAGGAGCTTGCGATACTCGGCATCGTAATCGTCATTCGTGCCTTGTTGGCATTCCTTGTCCATTGGGAAATGCACCTCGAAGAAAAGGCCGAGAAAAAAGCGCCCCAAGAAAAGGAATAAAAATAATCCCTTTCAGTAATCTGGACTTGTTCAATCACTGAAAGGGATTATTTTTTTGTATAAATTAATATTATGATTCCTGAACCAATTTTCCGCAAATATGCTCGGGGGTTAAAACTAACAATAATGTGTTGCAAGCGCTTTGTGCAATTTCCGCGCTGATATATTCGTCATCCGATGTAAACTTATGGCTGAGCTTTGTCGTAATATCGGCGATTTTATTCAGATTATCTACAATCTCTATTCTTCCGAATACAACGACGCTTTTGATGTTTAGCGCCCATTCACCCGAATTGCGATAGCCGTCATCATAGGTGCAGAAGGAAGCCTTGTTGCATTTTTGCAGTGCATCCAATCTATGACCCGATTTGCCGCAATGAAAATATATTTTTCCATCCTCTTCATTATACCAGTGATTCATGGGCATTCCGTAAGGATACCCGTCGTCACCGTTAACCGAAAGGACACCTCTTTTGGTTGTTTTGAGAATATGCGTACATTCTTCTATGGATATTTTTTTGTTTTTTCTCAGCAATTCTCGGAACATTTTTTAAACCCTCTCGCCGCAAATTTTAGTTTATAAATTACATTATATCACCTTTTGCCAATAATCTCAATATATACAAAATCCCCGCCGATTACTCAGCAGAGGGATAATTTTGCTTTATAAATCTAATTATTTAGATTCTTTGATGGCAGCCTGTGCTGCTATCTGCAAAGGAGGGAAATTACTTTTTATGAATTTTCCATTTTGATGTGACATTTTTTCGGGTAGCAACATAGCCACAAGGCATATCGGCAATTTTTGATATGCTGTTATCAAGTGCAAATACTTCTTCGAGAGCAACCAATTTCGCATCGGTTATTTCGTGAGATTTATCACATAAAAACTGCCACATACCATCATCTTCATCGTGGGAAACATATAAAATGTTTTCACCATTTTCGAGAATGTGACTGCAAATAATTATCATAGTATTCGGTGCATCATCAAAAGGAAATTTCATAAACTGCCCCCTGTATTTTTTATAATTATACCATAATTTTTGCTTTATAAATCTAATTACTTAGATTCTTTAATTGCAGCCTGTGGTGCTATCTGCAAAGGAGGGAAATTAGCCATTGGTAATTCTCATATCTTATTTATAATTTTTATTGTTAACTACTCAATAACTCCACTTTTAATTAATTCACTAACAAATTCGTCTGACAGTTCATAATATACATCTTGTTCTACACAATACCAAATGTTATCGATTAGGTAAATTCTTCTAACTGCCCTTATTCTTGGAATATCCTTCATAACGAATTCAACCCTTACAACCTTCGTAAACTTATCTTTCATAATATGATTATCGTAATCAACCTTATCTGTCTTTATAAAAGTCGATGATATTTCAAACTCATAATTCGTATTTTGCAAAACATATACTAGGTCGTTATTGTATACATCTTCTTTCAAATATACAAAAGTTGCTTTATCTCTGGAGGTACTGCCGCCCATTATGAAGATAGGTGATTCATGACTACTTGCATAATAAGAAAAGTTTGGAAAAAAAGGAAAATTACTTGTTTGACCTAACAAAACATCTTCATCTGCAATATCAAATTCACAATCTCCATTAATTTCTTCTACAATAATGTACTTGTTCTCTTTATATATGAGCACTCCCTTTTCTTCACCAACAGAAAAACCATCCACAGGGTCTATAATCTCTCCTGAAATAGAATGTTTTAACGCATCAAAAGCATCAACAATTGCACAAGAAGTTAACGAGAAACACATTAGAATTAACAAAAAAACAGTTATAATCTTTTTCATCGCATATGCCTCCCCGCAAACTGTAATTTCTAAATTTAATTATATCACGTACATATAAAAATTGCAACAAAACAGAAAAATCCCTCTGCCGATTTCTCAGCAGAGGGATAATTTTTGCTTTATAAATCTAATTACTTAGATTAGCCCTTGATAGCAGCCTGTGTTGCTATCGGCAAAAGAGGGAAATTATAATTCAATGTCTACTTCGTATTTGTCATCAATGAGAATATAATTAACCTCATGCTTTTTAGCAAGATTTAAGGTGTGTACATTATCCGCCAAGACGCTATCCATCGTACACCCTTCATCATCTAAGCGATTTTCAATAATATTTGCATTTTTCTTTATATCGACAAAATGATTCCTGACGTAATTCTCACTCATTATAAGGCAATAGTATTGGATGCTATCGAGATATTCTCGCGAAAAATCTTTCTCCCAATCAAAAGGAATATAGCATCCTTCAACAATTAGGTTCTGCTTGTTTTCAACCGCTGTTTTTATTATTTCACGAATAATAGGCCAGAGATATTCTGTTAGGTCGTCATCATCCATTGGAGTAAGCTCTGTATTGCCGCTTCGAATCAACCCCATTTTCAAATGGTCAATAGATAAATATGGGTATTTATATTTTTCAAGTAGTTTTTGAGCAAGTGCAGTTTTTCCAGTATGTGACGCTCCCGCAATTAAAACAATCATTGATTTCATCCTTATAAATCTTATTTATTGAATTTATTATAACACTTTTGGTGTTGCTGTTCAATACATAGAAAAATCCGCCCGAATTTCTTCGGGCGGATAATTTTACTTTACAAATCTAATTACTTAGACTCTTTAATAGCAGCCTGGGCGGCGGCGAGGCGTGCGATCGGCACGCGGAAGGGTGAGCAAGATACATAGTCGAGGCCAATCTTGTGGCAGAACTCAACAGAAACAGGGTCTCCGCCGTGTTCGCCGCAGATGCCGTAGTGCATCTTTGTATTTGTAGCCTTACCCTTAGCAACAGCCATTTCCATGAGTGAGCCAACGCCGTTCTGGTCGAGCTTAGCGAAGGGATCGTTCTCGTAGATTTTGCTGTCATAGTAAGCTGTGAGGAACTTACCGGCGTCATCACGGCTGAAGCCGAATGTCATCTGAGTAAGGTCGTTTGTACCGAAGCAGAAGAAGTCAGCTTCCTTAGCGATTTCGTCAGCGGTGATGCAAGCTCTCGGAATTTCGATCATGGTACCAACTTCGTACTTGAGGTCAGCGCCTGCAGCAGCGATTTCAGCGTCAGCGGTAGCGATAACTACGTTCTTAACGAACTTAAGTTCCTTAACGTCGCCAACGAGCGGAATCATGATTTCGGGAACGATGTTCCAATCAGCGTGAGCCTTCTTAACGTTGATAGCAGCACGGATAACAGCCTTTGTCTGCATTGCAGCGATTTCCGGATAGGTAACTGCAAGACGGCAGCCACGGTGACCCATCATCGGGTTGAATTCGTGGAGGCTTGAAATGAGAGCCTTGATATCAGCAACAGTCTTGCCCTGAGCGTTAGCAAGAGCCTTGATGTCAGCTTCTTCGGTCGGAACGAACTCGTGAAGCGGCGGGTCAAGGAAGCGGATTGTTACAGGGTTGCCTTCGAGAGCTTCGTAGAGAGCTTCGAAGTCATTCTGCTGGTAGGGGAGAATCTTATCAAGAGCGGCTTCGCGAGCTTCAACAGTGTCGGAGCAGATCATTTCGCGGAAAGCAGCAATTCTTTCTGCCTCGAAGAACATGTGCTCTGTACGGCAGAGACCGATACCCTCAGCGCCAAGCTCACGAGCCTTTTTAGCGTCAGCGGGTGTATCAGCGTTTGTACGAACCTTAAGAGTTCTATATTTGTCAGCCCAAGCCATGATTCTACCGAATTCGCCGGCGATTTCAGCGTCAACGGTCGGGATGATACCGTCATAGATGTTACCGGTTGAACCATCGATAGAGATGTAGTCGCCTTCGCTATAAACCTTGCCGGCGAGTTCGAACTTCTTGTTCTCTTCGTCCATCTTGATTTCGCCGCAACCGGATACGCAGCAGGTACCCATACCGCGAGCAACAACGGCTGCGTGAGATGTCATACCGCCACGAACGGTGAGGATACCCTGAGAAGCCTTCATACCGGTGATGTCTTCCGGAGAGGTTTCGAGACGAACGAGGATAACCTTTTCGCCACGGCTGTTCCAAGCTTCTGCATCTTCAGCGGTGAATACAACCTTACCGCAAGCAGCGCCGGGAGAAGCGCCGAGACCCTTACCGGCCGGAGTAGCAGCCTTGAGAGCCTTAACGTCGAACTGGGGATGGAGAAGTGTATCGAGGTTACGAGGATCGATCATTGCAACAGCCTTCTTCTCATCGATCATGCCTTCGTCAACGAGGTCACAAGCGATTTTAAGAGCAGCCTTTGCAGTTCTCTTACCGTTTCTGGTCTGGAGCATATAGAGCTTGCCTTCTTCGATGGTGAACTCCATATCCTGCATGTCTCTGTAATGGTCTTCAAGGATAGCGCAAACTTCGTTGAACTGCTTGAATGCTTCGGGGAACTTTTCAGCCATCTGAGCGATAGGCATCGGAGTACGAACGCCAGCAACAACGTCCTCACCCTGAGCGTTTACAAGGAATTCACCCATGAGACCCTTGTCACCGGTAGCGGGGTCACGAGTAAATGCAACACCTGTACCACAGTTGTCACCCATGTTACCGAAAGCCATTGCCTGAACGTTAACAGCGGTACCCCATGAATAAGGAATATCGTTGTCACGACGGTAAACGTTTGCACGGGGGTTGTCCCATGAACGGAATACAGCTTCAACAGCGCCCATGAGCTGTTCCTTCGGGTCAGACGGGAAGTCTGCACCAATCTTTGACTTGTACTCAGCCTTGAACTGGCCTGCAAGCTCCTTGAGGTCTTCAGCGGTAAGCTCGATATCCTGAGTTACGCCCTTAGCTTCCTTCATCTCGTCGATGAGCTGCTCAAAGTACTTTTTACCAACTTCCATAACAACGTCGGAGTACATCTGGATAAATCTTCTGTAACAGTCCCAAGCCCAGCGAGCGTTGCCCGACTTTTCAGCGATAACGTTAACAACGTCTTCGTTAAGGCCGAGGTTGAGGATTGTGTCCATCATACCGGGCATTGAAGCACGAGCGCCCGAACGAACTGAAACGAGAAGCGGATTTTCTAAATCGCCGAACTTCTTGCCGCAGATTTCTTCCATCTTAACGATGCTCTGCATGATTTCTTCCTGGATTTCTGCGTTGATTTTTCTGCCATCCTCATAGTACTGTGTACAAGCTTCGGTAGAAACGGTGAAGCCCTGAGGAACGGGGAGACCGATTTTGGTCATTTCGGCAAGGTTAGCACCCTTACCGCCGAGGAGCTCACGCATGTCAGCGTTACCCTCTGAGAACAGGTAGCAATACTTTTTTGCCATGTGATATTTACCTCCTAAAAATAGATAACAATGTTAAAAAGCGATACGCCGCGGCTTGTCCGCACACAATATCTTTCATATTATAACAGACATTAAAAAATTTTTCTACATTAATTTTACGATTTGGTGGTATTTTTTTCAACAAAGTTATAAGCTTTAAAGGCTGAAATTTAGTGATTTTCGCTTATTTATTAAATTTTTGACACTAAAAAGGGTCATATTGTGCTTGAAAAAGACGAAATAATCGGTCATAATGTATAGTGGAAGATAATTGTAATAAAAAACTCATTTATGTATAAAAATTCATTAGGGGAGTAACTATGTTTTTTGGAAAAAAGAAGATGGCAACAGGTAATATTGATTACATAATCGTCGGGCTTGGAAACCCAGGCGGTGAATACGAGGCTACACGTCATAATGCGGGTTTTATCGTTATCGATATGCTTGCCGAGGAGTGCTCATGCGCGGTGACAAAGCTTAAATTTAAGTCACTTTACGGTACGGCTCAAATCGGGGATAGAAAATGTATTCTCATGAAGCCGCAAACATATATGAATAATTCGGGTGAAGCGGTCAGAGATGCTGCCGCATTCTATAAAATTCCTGCTGAAAGAATAATTGTCGTGTCGGACGATATTTTGCTTGACGTTGGTAAGCTTCGCATAAAGCGAAAGGGGAGCGACGGCGGTCACAACGGGCTTAAAAGCATAATTTATCAGCTCCAAAGCGATAATTTCGCCCGTATCAAAATGGGTGTAGGAAAAAAGCCGCATCCCGAATATGACCTTGCCGCATGGGTGCTGTCAAGGTTTAAAAATGACGAGGTAGAGCCACTCAAATCGGCGGCAAAAAATGCTTGCGATGCGATAAAGCTTATCGTTGGTGAAAAGATTGATATGGCGATGAATAAATTTAATTCGTAATTGCATAATTATACCTAAAATTTAAGGAGAAAGGAGACCGTTTATGCAGTTTATATCGGCGCTTATGGGTAAATTGCCCGAATACCGAGAGCTGAAAGGCGCGCTTGCCCATCTCGGCTTTCCCACTGCGGCGACGGGACTTTCTCATATTCATAAGGCGGCGCTTATAAAATCGCTTTGCGAGGAGCTCGACCGACGGGCCCTCATTATTGCCGCCGACGAGGCGGAAGCAACCCGATTTTTTGACGATTTGACGGCTCTCGGAGTGAATGCCGTCTACTATCCGTCGAGGGACTATACCTTCCGCGACATAGCGGGATTTTCACGCGAGTACGAGCACATGCGACTTGGCGCATTGCAAAAAATTGCCGACGGCGACTATACAGTCTGCGTTGCAAGTGCCGTTGCTTGCTGTCAGCTTACTCTGCCGAAGGAGGAGCTGTGCGCTCATACCTTTACTGTAAAAAACGGTCAGGAGATACCTCTTGACGAGATTTTGGCTCGACTTGTTTCGGCGGGATATATTCGTGCCGATATGGTCGAGGGCGTAGGTCAATTCGCCGTAAGAGGGGGTATACTTGACCTTTTTCCGCCTCAGCTGAAAAAACCGGTTAGAATCGAATTTTGGGGCGATTCGGTCGATTCGGTGAGCCTTTTTGATAAGGAAAGTCAGCGTCGTACCGACGTGCTTGACGAGGTTATTATTCCCCCTGCCTGCGAGGTCATTTTTGCCGACCGATTTGTAAAAGAGGTTGAGCAATTTGCCTCCAAGCTAAATAAAAAAAGCGAGCTTGCGAAGGAAAAGCTCGGTCTTGCCACCCTTGCGGCAAGGTCGGGTGTGTTTCCTCATAGTTTTGATAAATATCTGCCTCTTGCCTATAAAAACAGCCAAACGGTAATCGACTATGTCGGCGACGAGCTGATATTTTTAAGCGAATATAATAACGCTAACGAGAGCTTGCGAAGCTTTTTTGTCCAGCAGCGTGAGGATTTGAAACTTATGTTCGAGGACGGCACGCTGACAAAGGGACTTGACCGCTTTACATTAACAAAAGGCGAGTTTTTCTCATGTATTGGCGGTAAAAATTTAGTATATACCGATACCTTTGCGAGAGGTAGCTACGGTACCGAGCTTAAGACGGCTGTTAGCTTCAATATGCGTCAAACTACCTCGTGGCGTGGCTCGGTGTCCCAGCTGGTTGATGATATTGAGCCGATGCTTAAATCAGGCTATTCGGTGGCGCTTCTTGCCGGAAATAAAAAGGCGGCACAGAATCTTGCCGACGAGCTGAGTGACCGCTCGATTGATGCTGCCTTTTTCGATAATCCGCCATTCTTGCGTGAAAAAGGGGTAACGGTAACGCTGGGTGCTCTGTCATCGGGCTTTGAAAGCACCGAAGGGAAGTTCGCCGTCATTACTCGAGATAAGTATATGGGCGCAAAGCCGGTTTCTCGTCGAAAGTATAAAAAAGGTGAGCAAATCAACGGAATTGAGGAGCTGCATCGCGGAGATTATATCGTTCACGTTGCCCATGGAATCGGCATTTTTGACGGAATACACAAGATTGCGAATGACGGAATAACAAAGGATTATATCAAAATAAATTATGCCAAGCAGGACGTTTTATACGTACCCGTAACCCAGCTTGACTTGGTATCAAAATATATCGGTAATTCGGCTGACGGCGCAGTGAAGCTCAACCGTCTTGGCGGTGAGCAGTGGCAAAAAACACGTTCACGAGTAAAATCGGCTGTAAAGAATATGGCCCGTCAGCTTATAAAGCTTTATTCCGAGCGTATGGCGGCTAAGGGGTATGCCTTTATGCCCGATACCGATATCCAGTCGGATTTTGAGAGTCGCTTTGAATATGACGAAACCGATGACCAGCTCCGTTGTATCAGCGAAATAAAGGACGATATGGAAAGGGCTGTGCCTATGGACCGACTTCTATGCGGAGATGTTGGGGTTGGAAAAACCGAGGTGGCGCTTAGAGCTGCCTTTAAGTGCATAGCTGAGGGAAAACAATGCGCCCTTTTATGCCCGACCACCATTCTCGCCTGGCAGCATTATCAAACGGTTTTGCGTCGAATGGAGGATATGCCGGTCGAGGTCGAGCTTTTATCCCGATTCAGAACATCAAAACAGCAGACAGCCATTCTCAACCGACTCAAAAAGGGTCGAGTTGATATGATAATCGGTACCCACCGTCTCGTTTCCAAGGACGTCGAATTTAAGGATTTGGGACTGGTCATAATCGACGAGGAGCAACGCTTTGGCGTTGAGCAAAAGGAGAGGTTAAAGGAGCTTTGCCCTTCGGTTGACGTGCTGACCATGTCGGCAACACCAATTCCGCGTACGTTAAATATGGCTATGTCGGGGCTTCGTGATATGTCGTCAATCGACGAGGCGCCGAATGACCGCCAACCCGTTCAAACCTATGTTGTCGAGCATGACCTTGGTGTAATAGTTGACGCCATAAATCGCGAAATTCGACGTGGCGGTCAGGTGTATTATCTTCACAACCGAGTCGAAACCATTTCTCTCGCAGCGGCAAAGTTAAAGCAGCGTATTCCCGATTGTAATATCGGAATTGCCCACGGAAAGATGGGTGAGGAGGAATTAAGCGAGGTTTGGCGAAAACTTATTGAAAGAGAAATTGACATTTTGGTTTGTACAACTATAATAGAAACAGGGGTAGATGTACCGAATGCCAATACCCTTATTATCGAGGATGCCGACCGATTCGGCCTTTCCCAGCTTCATCAGCTGCGAGGACGCGTAGGTCGCTCACCGCGAAGAGCATACGCCTATCTCACGTTTAGAGGCGGAAAATCGATGACCGAAATTGCCCGAAAGCGACTTGAAGCTATACGTGAATTTACCGAATTCGGTTCGGGGTATAAGATTGCAATGCGCGACCTTGAGCTTCGTGGTGCAGGAAACCTGCTTGGCGGAGAGCAGCACGGACACATGGATTCGGTTGGCTACGATATGTATTTGCGGCTTCTTGCCGATGCAGTTAGCGAAGAAAAGGGTGAAAAGCCGACCTCCCTCGTTGAATGTACGGTTGACCTGCCGATTACGGCTCATATCCCCGAGGATTATATCCCCGATTTGCCCCAGCGGCTCGGAATTTACAGGCGCATAGCCGATATTCGTAGCATCGAGGATTCGGAGGACGTAATCGACGAGCTGTGCGACCGCTTTGGCGATATACCGCCGTCGGTAAACGGACTTGTAAAGGTTGCCCTTTTGCGAAACCGTGCGGCAGCTCTCGGAATAACCGAGGTTCAATATCGACTCGGCGCAATAAAATTGTATCCCGTTAATTTGGATATGCAGCTCGCGGCGGCCCTCAGCGCGAAATATTCGGTGCGATTTGCCGTTGGTGCGGGTTCAAAGCCGCATTACAGCTTGGCAGGTAAATCGAGACAAAAGCCGCTTGATTTGCTTGAAGAAATTCTTTCTTCGGCAGAGGAAGCAAAAAAGCAGATTGGTTCGTAAAAGCCCGAAAGGGTATTAAAATACTATTAAAAGGTGAAGAAAATGAAAGAGTTTTTTAAAGAGAACAAAAAGTCGGTAATTATGTTTCTTAGTGCAGTAGTAGTAATTATCGCTTGCGCAATCGTTGGCTCAATTCTTAATCCCGAGGATGAAAACGCCGGAAGAATTGGTATTACCGACGGCGAAACAGCTACCGATATTTCGGCTCAGGAATATGAAGTAGTTGACGGTAACGCGCTTAACTTTGCTTCATCCGAAGCTGAATCGGTTGCTCAATAATTTTATTAAAAAAGGAATGTGACGCATGGAGGTTAATAGGAGCAGCTTTTTCGGCCGCTTTACCGACCGCGTAATTATTCTTTCAGCGGTGCTTTGCGCCTTTTTACCGAGTATACTGTCGTTTATAGTCGAGGCGGCGCTTGTTACATCGCTGATAATAAATTCCCGCACGAGAAAAATGATTTTTTCGTGTAGGCTTTGCTATTGGCTTTTGCCGATTGCCCTCGCATCAATAATTCCGCCTGTTTTTTATCGAAACTATATCGGAATTATAGGAGGCGTAGGGCTTGTTTTGTTGCTGATTTTCGGCATTTATTTGAAAAAGGCGATTACCTCCGAAATATTTGAAGAGGGTACAAAATTCGCTTCGGTGGCAAGCGTTATTGTTACTTTCGTTGCGATAATCGAAAAAATAGCTTATTCCATTTGGCCGAGCCTTGCGATGAATAAGGATTTGCGTTGCGCAGGAGTGTTTTTTAACCCGAATATGTTTGGTACGGCGGTTGTTTTTGTTATCCTTGCCTGTCTTTATAAAATAATGTCGGGTCGCGGTGACAAGCGAATTTATACTATTGTAATTATATTCAATCTCGTCAGCATGGCGCTTTGCGGCTCGTTGCTCGGTATGGCCGAGCTTGTTTGCGGAGTTTTCTTTTTACTCTTGTTTAACAAGCAGTGGAAACTTGTTCCCATTTTTATCGGTGCGGGAATAATAGCCCTGGCGGCAGTTTTAGTCTATCCAAAGCTTTTACCCCGACTTTTTGAGGCGAGTGATTCCTTTAATTCACGATACCGAGTATGGCAGCTTGGAGTCTATTTGTTTAAGCAAACGCCGATTTTTGGCCGTGGGGTATTAACCTATATGATGGAAAGCCCGAAATATGTTGGCGCTGAGCTTGGATTCAACGTATGGGTTACCACCTGCGCACACAGCCTTTTGCTTGATGGACTTTTGTGCCTCGGAATTGTAGGGACTACGCTTTTATCAGGCTTTTTTATTCACTATTTTTTACCGGTTGTGAAAAATATAAAAAAGCTCATAAATCAGCCTACCTGTGCGTTTGCCATGGCGGTAATAATGGGAGTGCTTTTTCACGGTATTTTTGACGAAACGGTTGCATGGCCACAGTTAACGGTTCTGTTTTTATTTATTGTGTCTGGCGCCTTTTTACCGAAAAAAGAATAATTGATAATAAAAAAAGGTTGAGGAAGCTTCCTCAACCTTTTTTTAAATCATTTCGAGTAAAAGCGCCTTTATGTTTTCGGCGGTTTTAATTTCATTGGCGCCGCTTACGGTGAATTTGAGTATATCCGGGCTTTTTATACCCAGGCCCATTACGGCAAAAAGCTTTTTTGCGTTAACCGTCTTGCCGTTTTTTTCGAGGGTGACGGTGCAACCCGATTCGACCGCAAGCTGAATGAGCCGACTTGCATCATATGCCTTTAGTCCTTCGTCAGCCGTCACCGTGTATTCAAAAATCTGCATAATTTTATAACACCTCTTTGGAATATAATATGTAAAAAGCTTTTCGTTATTTATATAAAAATTTTTAAAAAATATGCGTATAATTTTGAAATTGTTTCTCATAATAAGAGCGTAGTCCAATCAGGGAGGTATATCGACATGATGAAGGCTAACAAGTCTATCCAGTGCACAGTAGCGAACTGTAAGCATCATTGCAGCAACGAAAATTACTGTTCTCTCGACTGCATTATGGTAGGCACCCACGAGTGCAATCCTTCAATGGACCAGTGCACCGACTGTAAGTCCTTTGATCTGAAGCAGTAGTTTCAGGAATATCCAAAGGCGCAAACCCCCGACTCGCGTAAACAAATGCGTATCGGGGGTTTGTTTGCGTGAATGAAATGCCGCTGATAAAAAATAGATGGTAGGTGCAAACCGACTACCGATGTTGCACAGTATAATATATGAAATGGCGGCATATCTTGACACATAAATGAAAAAGAAAAATGGTTGCCAAAAGACTGACAATTTCTTGACAATTAGGATAAAATGGTGGATAATATTGATATATAGAAGTAGATTTGTTCAGAGAGGTTGAAATAAACAAGGTGAGAGATAATGTTTCTATGTCGGTAATTCGCCGTCTGCCAAGATACTATCGTTTTCTTGGCGAGTTAAAAAGACAGGGCCTTACACGAATTTCGTCAAAAGGACTTGCCGAACGAATGGGGCTTACCGCAAGTCAGATTCGTCAGGATTTAAACTGTTTCGGCGGTTTTGGACAACAGGGGTATGGATATAATATCGAATTATTAGAGCAGCAAATTGCCGAAATTCTCGGCGTTACTAATCGTTTCGGTTGTATAATTATCGGCGCAGGAAACCTTGGTCGAGCCATATCGACCCATATGAATTTCGAAGATAGAGGATTTCATCTTACGGCCGTTTTTGATAAAAACGAATCACTTGCAGGACGCCTTGTAGCAGGAATGCCGATTCGACATATCAGTGGGCTCGATGAATTCTGCCGCAGAGAAAAGCCGAAGGTAGCCATGCTTTGTGTACCTCAGGAAGCCGCCGAGGCGTTAGGAAAGCAGCTTGTCGCGCTTGGCATAAAAGGGATTTGGAATTTCAGCCATTACGATTTTGGCGAAATGGACGGGGTTGCGGTTGAAAATGTTCACCTTGGCGATTCGATGATGACCCTCTGCTACCGAGTAAGCGAACTTGAAAAATAAAAAAATACATAGCTGTATTTATAATTTAAACTGAAAAAAAGGATGGTAAACGAGAATAATTATTTGTCGTTGCTATCCTTTTTTTGATAAAAAAGGGAGAGAAAATTAATGACCAAAAAGGAAAGAGTAGCCGAAATAATTCGCCTGCTTTGGGAGGAATACCCTAAGGCCGAATGTCAGCTTAATTATTCGGCGCCTCACGAACTGCTTATTGCAACACGGCTTTCGGCTCAATGCACAGATAAGCGTGTAAATATGGTCACTCCTGCGCTTTTTGGCCGTTATCGTACGGTTGATGAATTTGCCGAGGCTGATATAAGCGAGGTCGCCGAATACATAAAATCTTGCGGACTTTATAAAACAAAGGCGACCGACATTGTAGCTATGTGTAAAAAGCTGCGCGATGATTTCGGCGGAAATGTGCCCGATGATATGGAGTCACTGCTTACTCTTTCAGGAGTTGGAAGAAAGACAGCAAATTTAATTTTAGGCGATATTTATAAAAAGCCTGCCGTTGTTGCCGACACCCATGTTATTCGTATCAGCGGGTTACTCGGTCTTTGCGATTCAAAGGATGCGTTTAAGGTTGAAATGCAGTTAAAGAAGCTTCTTCCACCCGAATTGTCGAACGATTTTTGCCACCGAATTGTGCTTCACGGAAGGGCGGTTTGCGTAGCAAGGAAACCCAAATGCGAGATTTGTGTGTTAAAAAATGTATGCAAATCAACAAAGGTAATTGACGAATAGATACGATTGATATATAATTTAATTAATAGGAGGCGAAGGAAAAATGGACGAAAACAAGGAATTAAATATCGCCGAAACCGAAGCTGAAAATAATATGAATGTAGAAAATAATGATATAAATTCGGACGTTTCTACTTGCCAAAAGGTGAACGAAAACGAAGATTTTCCCGTATCGGCTCAGCCGAATTTTGCAGAAAATCAGCCGAATTTTGCAGAAAATCAGCCGAATTTTGCACCCGATATGTTCGGAGCTTATCAGGTGGAGAGGGTTGACCCGCCGATTCAGGCCGAGAGATGTCCGTTTCCACCCGAATATCAGCAACCTGCGCAGCCGATACCTCAGACTATGCCGATGTATCAGCCCATGAATCAGCCTTATGGGCAGCCTCCGATTCAGCCGGTTGCTCCTCAATCTATGCAACCAATGAATCAATCGGCTCAGCCTGCTGTTCAGCAGCCGATGGGCCAACCGTCTATGCCTTGTGGCTATCCGCCGGCTCAGCCAATTCAGCAACCTGTTGCATCGCAGCCGGCCCAACCGATTCAACAGCAACCTGTTGCACCGCAATTCGCTCAACCGCAATATAACCGACCTGTGCCGCCTTATGCGCCACAGCCGCAGAGCCAGTATCAGCCCTATCCGAATCAGCCCCAGCCGATATACCATCCTAATCAGGCGAATAATCAGAATTATCAGCCTTATGGAAATTATCCTTACGGATATAGAAATAATGCCGGTAGCGGATTAGCAATCACGGCTATGATTTGCGGTATTTGCGGGCTTGCGCTTTGGTGGGGATTTGTTACGGGCATTATTTTAGGCACGATTGGAGTAGTTTTTGGCTTTGTAGCCCGTTCAAAGGGCCAAAAAAACGGCTTATCGATGACAGGAATTGTTACCGGATTTATTGCGCTTGGACTGTCTTTGTTAATGATACTTGTTGTCGAAAGTGAATCGTACGAATTGTATGACGAGTACGATTATGATGACGATTATTATTACGAAGAGTACGATAGACGCGACGAATATGACGAATACGATGAGCGTGATTTTGACCGCTATTTTGATGAGAAATTAGAGGATTACCGAAACGGTAATATCTAATAAAAAAACGAACAAAAGCGCCGCTTTGCGATAAGGTAAAGCGGCGAAAATAATGGGGGCGTAGCTCAGCTGGGAGAGCGTACGGTTCGCATCCGTAAGGTCAAGGGTTCGATCCCCTCCGTCTCCACCAACAAAAAAGTCTCTTTTGTCTACCAGACAAAAGAGACTTTTTCAATGATATCCGTTCCTGTCGGAACGGATGATATATCTTCGATATGATATCCACCTTCGTTGGGTGATATATGCCTTCGGCATATGAAGGAACGTATATTATATCATGCTTGCGAAGCAAGTATATCATATTGCGCAAGCGATATTTCATTGAAAATCAATAAGTTTTACAATATAATTAAATTAGACAAATCGGAAGTTAATAAAGTAGAGGTGTTCTTATATGAAAAAGATTATAGCAATCGTTTTACTGTTGGTTTGTGTTTTAAGTTTGGTTGCCTGCGATAATCAGGATATTAAACGGTTAAGCAGCAACACCTTGACCCTTGATAAAGTTGTTGAATTATCATCCAAAGGCAGCAATCTCACTTGGAGTGATTTTGAGCAATACGAAAGCATTGAAACAGGCTCGGGGTTGTATATATTAGTCTATGAAATCGACGAAACCTTTGATTTGTGGGTTGGCGGTAGTTCACCCGACGAAGAACCCTTTTATATCAGACTTTTAACAAAAGCAAATATAGATAATTATATCGACATAAGAACTGATAATGTTAATGAATTTATTGAAGCAAACAAGAAAAGCCTGTTGAATCAATAAGAATTTGTTTAATAGGTGCGTCACGCTGCTTTTAGTTGCTCTCTTACAAAAAAAGCACCTCGATTTTTAATCGAGGTGCTTTTTATACATTCATATATTAATCAAAAAAATCTTTGCCGAAGATATATTTTAATTCCATTGCAAGTCTCTCACCGGCGTTTCTTGCGCCATCGGGTGTGGGATGATAGCCGTCGTTTGTGGGAATGCTCCAGCCCTCAGTATGTACGATATAGCTGTTTTCAACGTCGACCATAACCTCGGTGATGACATTTTTCTTTGTCTGGCCAAAGGTGATCATGTATACAATCGGGATATTGGGATAATTCTTTCTCAGCTTATCAAGCGCGGTGATTAAGCCCTCTCTAAATGCATCGTCGGATGCACCTGCGTCATTTGCGCCATGATTAATAAGGATAATGTCAGGGGTAGCAGTTTCTTTAGCAGGAATGTTGTAGCTGAATGAGTTAATAGCTACTTCGAATGGACGGAAAGAGCCCTCGGTGACTACGCCGCTTCCGCTATAACCGACGTAATAAGGGGTAACTCCCAGCATTTCGGAGCAGAACCAGGGGAAAGCGTTTGTTGCGCTGTTATTGGGGCTGAAAAAGCCCTTGCTAATGCTGCAAACTCCTTCGGTGATGCTGTCGCCATAGAAGAAAATCACCTTATTTTTCGGACGAATACCGATAATTTCACCGCCTTCTGATGCGGTGACTTCGCGAAGAGCAAAGCCCTCTTCGTCATACCATTTGTGGACGTATTCAGTGAGACCGTCGGTAATAATGCGTACGGTGTGACGTTCTTTGTCGGGGAGGGTGACGGTGCCGTCGGTGACAAGCTTTCTTATCGGCGTTGCGCCGTCAATCGAGTATGAATAATAGGGAATATCTTCGCCTGTCGTTACGGTGAATGAAAGGTTAAATGATTCTGCACCATTAACCATAAAATACATCATTGAGCCGTCGGTTACGGTTACTTTATGAACCTTGCCGTCAACCTTTTTTTCAAACCAGCGGCCAATATAGCAGGGTTCATTCTTTCCCGTGAGCTCATAGTCTCTGTATGTAACCGTTTCGAGAAACGCCTCGTCGGTATCGGGAATTGATGAGCTTTCGATAATTTCGGACGTATCTGACGAAGCATCAGCCGAGCTGATTTCAGTTGACGATGACGAAGCGGTGCCCTTTTCACCGCAAGCAGTGACCGACAGAATGAGCAGAACCGATAATATTAAACAAAATATTCGTTTCATTTATAATACCTCCAAAGGCGGACTAAATTAACTTTTATTATACCACATTTTGACCCGCCGTTCAATGCATATCTTGAAAAATATATTATGCGACAAAAAAGCCCGTCATTGACGGGCTTTTAACAATATTATTTCAAAAATTCTTTTACAAAATTGATTTGTGCTTCTACCGAGTCGGGACCTGTACCGCCGGCTGAAATTCGCTTTTGAACACAGGCTTCGAGCGAAATCTCGTCAAAGAGGTCATCCTCGAACATTTCGTTAAATTTTTTATACTTGTCGAGGGGCATATTATCGAGCACGTATCCCTTTTCGATACAGTAGGCAACAATTTCGCCAACCGTTTTGTATGCGGTACGGAAGGGAAGTCCCTTCTTTGTAAGATAGTCGGCAAGGTCGGTTGCATTAATGAAGCCCTTTCCTGCGGCGGCATACATTGTATCGGCGTTTACCTTCATCGTCGCAATCATCGGCGCAAAAATGCCGAGACATGCCTTTACAGTTTCAATGCTGTCGAATATGGCCTCCTTATCCTCCTGCATATCCTTGTTATATGCGAGAGGAAGTCCCTTGAGCATGGTTAGCGTAGCAATAAGATTTCCGTAAACACGTCCTGTTTTTCCTCGTACAAGCTCGGCCATATCGGAGTTTTTCTTTTGCGGCATTATGCTCGAGCCGGTGGTGTAGCTGTCATCAAGCTCGACAAAATGGAATTCCCAGCTTGACCAAAGTATAATTTCTTCGCTGAGACGAGAAAGGTGCATCATAATTGTTGCAAATGCGCTCATCAGCTCGATACAAAAATCGCGGTCGGAAACGCCATCGATGCTGTTAAGAGTATATCCGTCAAAACCAAGCTTTTCGGCAGTAAAGCTACGGTCGGTATTATATGTAGTTCCTGCTAAGGCACACGAGCCGAGAGGACATAAATTCATGCGTTTTACGGCATCCTCGATGCGTCCGCAGTCGCGTGTAAGCATCATAGCGTATGCAAGTAAGTGATGGGCGAATGTGATTGGCTGGGCTCGTTGTAAGTGGGTATAGCCGGGCATAATTGCCGTCTTGTTTTCCTCTGCCTTTTCGCAAATTGCGCTGGTAAGCGCCTTTATAAGCGTGGTGATTTCGGCCGCATTATCGCGAAGATAGAGGCGAATGTCGAGGGCAACCTGGTCATTTCGGCTGCGTGCGGTGTGAAGCCGTTTTCCTGCGTCGCCGATTCGTGCGGTAAGCTCCTGCTCGACAAACATATGAATATCCTCGGCGGTCATGTCGATTTCGAGATTTCCATTTTCGAGGTCGGAAAGAATTTCGCTTAGTCCGTTTTTAATTTTCTCCGCCTCGTCGGCCGAAATTATGCCCTGTTTTTTGAGCATTTCGGCGTGAACGAGCGAACCGGTTATATCCTGTTTAAACATTTTATTGTCGAAGCGGATTGACGAATTAAAGTCATCCGCCTGGCTGTCGAGCTGCTTTAAAAAGCGTCCTGCCCACATTTTATTCATATCAAAAAACCTGCTTACTTTAAGTTATTTTTAGCCTTCATTTTTGCATAAACCTTGATGGGCAAGCCATAGAGGTTGATGAATCCTGCCGAATCGGCCTGATTATATACGTTATCCTCGTCAAAGGTTGCAATTTCGGGGTCATAGAGTGAGTAGGGTGATGAAACGCCTGCATTAATCATATTACCCTTATAAAGCTTGAGTGTTACATCGCCGGTGACCGTTTCCTGAGTCTTTTTAACAAAGGCGAGAATGGCTTCGGTGAGGGGGCTGTACCACTGAGCGTTATAAACAATTTCGCCGAGCTTCTGAGCAACAAGTGCCTTATAATGAGCGGTTTCTTTGTCGAGGCAGATTGTTTCGAGAACATTGTGTGCCTTGTAAAGAATTGCGCCACCCGGAGTTTCATAAACGCCACGGCATTTCATACCTACGAGACGGTTTTCAACAATATCGAGGAGCCCGATTCCGTTTTCGCCGCCGAGCTTGTTGAGTGTTTCAACCAGCTCAACTGCGCCCATTTCCTTGCCGTCGATGGCGGTAGCAATACCCTTTTCAAAGTGAATTTTAACGTATGTGGGCTTGTCGGGTGCCATTTCGGGTGACACGCCCATTTCGAGAAATCCTTCCTTGTTATAAAGCGGCTCGTTCATCGGGTCTTCGAGGTCGAGTCCTTCGTGTGAAAGGTGCCAAATATTCTTATCCTTTGAATAGTTTGTTTCTCTGTTTATTTTGAGGGGGACATTGTGAGCTTCGGCGTATTCAATTTCTTCTTCACGTGATTTGATGTCCCATTCTCTCCAGGGTGCGATAATCGGCATATCGGGAGCAAATGCCTTTATTGCAAGCTCGAATCTTACCTGGTCGTTACCCTTACCGGTGCAGCCGTGACAGATGGCATCGGCACCTTCGGCAACAGCGATTTCAGCGATTCTCTTTGCAATCGGGGGACGTGCAAAGGCGGTACCGAGGAGATAATCCTCGTACATAGCGCCGGCTTGAACGCAGGGGAATACATAGTCCTCGAGGAATTCCTTTGTTAAATCCTCGATATAAATCTTTGAAGCGCCGGTCTTTATAGCCTTTTCTTCGAGGCCTTCGAGTTCGCTTGCCTGGCCAACGTTACCCGAAACAGCGATAACCTCGCAATTGTTATAGTTTTCCTTTAACCAGGGGATGATGATTGATGTGTCGAGACCGCCCGAATAGGCGAGTACAACCTTTTTAATATCCTGTTTATTCATAAAAATACCTCCGTTTGTATAAATATACGCTTGTTATGCAATAATAATATCACTATACGTATAATTATGCAATAATTATTTATAATTAGTCGATTTTTTCGTTACAGGTTACAGTTTTTTTCTCATTTAAAAGCATAACTTGGGCAATATAACAATCGACCACATACATTATGCAAAATAATATGCAAAAAAACAAGAGCAAAAATGAAAAAATTTTACTATTTAATTATCATTTAGTTATTATATAAGACAATAATATACATATAAAAAGCAACCGATTAAATTCCTAAAGGGAACAAAATCGGTTGCTTTTTTGTTTAGTTGATTAAATTTCTATGAGTTTTATCAGTCGATGGTTGTAAGACCGACAATCATCATTTGAATTGAGGTGAGGTCGGTAGAGTCAAGCTTATTGTCGCCATTGATATCGCAGTTGTACCAACCTATTCCTGAAAGTTCGTTATAGCCGAGAATGTGCTGCTGTAATTCAAGCAGGTCAAGGCTGTCGAGCTTTCCGCTGCAGTTTGCGTCACCGTAGAGGGTTACACGTGAAATTTTTACGGTCATTCTTGCAATATTGTTGGTATTGTAATCGACAACGTATACATATCCTGTACCTACCGAAACGGCTTTAATTTCGCCTGTCTCAGAAACTTCTACAACGTCGGATGTTGTAGTGTAGAAATATGTGTCAGCTTCAATCTGTTTACCGTTTTCGTCGGTAGCAACGGCTGTCGCCTGATAAGAGGCGCCAAGGCTAAGCTTTTTCGAGCTTTCGGTGAAATTGAGATAGGTTTCGGACTTGGTGTCGTCAAATACGAAATGCTTAAGTGTCGGAGTGTCGTTTCCTTCGTTGATTTCCCAAACGTTTTCAAAATCCCAGCCAACGTATGATGCCTGCTTTTTCATAGCATCCTTGCTTAGACCGGTTCCTGATATTCTATTTGTATCGTTAGGGAAGCCGTAATCAGCCATTGTGTTCAGATAGTAGTTTGGAATTTCGGGTGCGGTATCTGTGCCTATGGCCCATGTAATAAGCGGCCAACCGCTTGATTCAAATGAGCCGTCAACGTAACAACCTGAAACACGGTCAACATAACCGAATCCGGCAATCATAGCACGGTGTGAAGCGCTTCCGCCAATTTTACCATTTTTTACGTAACAGTTGATGATATTGCCATAGTTTTGGCTTGCAATAATGGTTGCATATAAGTTGTTTCCAGTTACCTCGCAGTCGACAAAGCCGGTTTTCATAATAAGTCCATTACTGTAACCGAAAATGGAGGAGTAGGAAGCATTTGTTGCTGATTTAAGTCCCTTAATCGTATATCCGTTGCCGTAGAAAATTCCTGAAAATTTGGCGCTTTTATATTCGGGAGCAAAAGGCTGGAAGTATGTACCGTTGTTGTAGAAGTCACCACCCGGAGCGAAGTCGGCTGCTGTAAATTCAATATCGTTCATCAGAATATGAAGTCCGCCCATATGATTTCTGATATTGTTAAAGTCAGCCTTTGTATAGATATAATAAGTATCGTTGTCACTGTAAGCGTTTGCTGAATAGCTTGTGTTGGAGACAATATCGTTTACAACCATTTCCTTAAGACTGCCAAATGACTGACCGGGAACGATATTAGCATCGAGATACCACTGAGGAGGTGCTGCAATTTTCCATACACCGCGGCAACCGGTGAGAACAAAGAGCTCGCCTGTGTTAGCGTTTACTCTGATTGAGAGGGGCTGCTTACCGCCGTCGGCGCATTCTCTTCCGTCGCCGGCAGCACGGGTAAGGCAGGTCCATGTAACACCGCCGTCGAGTGAACGCCAAATAGCCTTTACGTCGTGGTCGGCAACGCTTGAACATCCAACGTAAACAACCTTATCATTCGAGGGGTCAACTGCAACGGTTGTTGCATATGCTTCGCCAAAAGCACGGCGTGTAACGCTGTTTTCGGTTGAATTAAAGTCGGGGTTGCAAATGTAAAGATTAGAATCATCGGTGATATAGAGGGTGTTTGATGACGGGCTGTATGCAACGTCGGTCAAGTACGAAAGTCCTGTCGGACAAAGAGTTGTCCAGGTAGCACCGTCGTCAATTGAGGTAACTACGTCGCCGCCGTTTATACCAAAGAGACGTCCTGTTGTAACGTCAGCGGTGAAAACACCTGCGCAGTTTGGCATTATTGCAAAGGTTTGACCGCCGTCGGTTGTACGGTATTCGCCGAGGAAAGCAATATCGTTATTTCCAACTGCGCCGAAACCAACCTTTTTGCCGTAAACGCGTACGCCGGTGTTGGTGATTGATTTTCCACCGTCCTGAGTAACGTAGATATAGGTTTCGCTTCCGCCCATTCCTGTAGCAACGCCTGTGATAATTGTATCCTCGTCAAGCATATATGAGCCGTAAGTGAAACCGCCCCAGCCATTTCCTCCCCAGTTTACGTAGGTCCATGTTTTTCCACCATCGGTTGAATAGCCGCCGTTGAAGTCCTGAGACGCGATGCTGATGAGATTAGGATTGTTAACGTTGAAGTTCATTTCTCCACCGCCACAAATGCTGTTGAAGCCTGAGTTGCTGTAGAAGAAGTTTGAGCCGCCGTTAATCGATTTATATATACCGCCCCAACCTGCAAGGAGAACGGTGTTTTTATGAATCGGGCTCCAAGCAAAAGCATATACTGAAGCACCGGATGTTTCGTGCCAAAGTCCTGTGTAATCAATGCTTATACCTGACCAGTTGTATCCTTCGTCATTTGTGATGAAGGTTTTATAATTGTAAGAGCCGATGTAATACTGAACAATAGCGTTTTTGGGATTTATCGGGCTGACGGCGAATACCATTGGGTCACCTTCGTCAAAGAAATTGTTACCCTTAAATGAATCCCATGTGTCGCCATAGTCGGTGGAAACGTGGTATCCGTTGCGGTTGATGACATAGAGGTTTGAAGGATATGCAGCAACCATATCCATTTCGCCCCAGTCGGCAAAAATGGTTTCCCATGTAGTGCCGCCATCCTTCGAACGAAGAATTTCGCTAGATGTATTAACGAATACCCAGCCGTTATCAGCCGATACGCGAATATTGCCGCCGCCGTATTCTGTCGTGTTTTCAATTATATTCCAGGTGTATCCACCGTCGGTTGATTTATAAATTGACGGATTGTTGCAGTTTGCGTCAGATGTGTTATTTTCTCTTGACCAGTAAATTGTTTTACAGTAGCCGAGCTTTTCATCATAGCTTGTGGGGTCAAAGGCAATCTGACGGCGGTTGTCACCGTGTGCGCCGACAGTACCGTCGTTTATTGAGTCAACAGAGAAGACAAGCTTCCATGTTTCGCCTGCATCGGTTGACATTATGATACCGTTTGTGCTGTCGTAGCCCGAACTTGCGCCAACGCAGAGAACCTTGTTATTATTCTTCGGGTCAACGGTAATTGATGTAGCGCCGTTAGCTTCGAATCCTACGGTGCAGGGGTACCAGTTGGCGCCGCTGTCAACTGATTTATAAATACCGCCAACGTCGGTTCCGAGGAATGCAAGCTTACCATCGTTACCGTAAGCGACTGAGTTAATAAGCTGGCATCCTTCACCGCCTGAATAGCCAAGGTCAAGGATTTCCTGGCTTACGAGGGGAACGGCTTGCCAAATATCTGAGGTGAAGTAAACGCCTTTTTCAACCGGGTTGTTATAAAAGTCGGCTTTGTCTCCGCTAACCAGCTTGTCGGTAAAGGGGAGTGACGAACCATCGGGATATGTAGTATCTGTGCTTTCTTCCTCTTGCGCACTTGTCGGAGCGTAGAAGCTGTCGACAACCTCGAATGTTACAAGCTTACAGGCGGGGTTAATACTTCTTGTTGTAATATAATGTTCGCCTTCGTCGAGGAAGGTGTAGTAATAACCGTTTTGAGGCTGACCGGACTGGCCAACATCCGAGGCCATGTTCCATTCGGTCTGGGTATGTCCGTCGGGCCATGTGAACGCGGTCCACGCATTGTAGCTCATGTGAACGCGGTCACCGGTATAGATAATTGTGCGCTCAGGAACTGCAAAATATGCATTTTCCTCAGCTGCATTGTAATCGGCAACCTTAATATAAACATCCTTTGAAATGTATTTGGTTGCAGGCACTTTGTGAAGCAGGAAGCTTGACCAAGAGCGTGTTGAACTTGAGTTGTTACCGCTTATACTGAAAGAAAGATGAGCGTCAGAAAGATTAACGTCACCGGGACGTGAAAGATAGTGTACCTCATCACCGCTATTGTTGGTAAAGTTAAGGTTATTGTAATCCTTAATAGCCCAAATTTCCTTTTCGTTTACGCAAAGGCGGTATTTTCCGTTAGGAGATGAGCTTAAATCGGCTGTGCCGATTACCTTGTCGCCAACGATAATTTCGGCAACGTAATTTTCTTGATCTTTTACATTTTTAATATTAAGAGCGATGTTTCCGACCTTCATCGAGCAACCTTCGCCAAGATAGTTTGCTGTTCCGTTTGCCATTTGGAGGCTGGCATATACACCGAAGCCATCGGTTAAATTGAAGCTATTTTTGCTTTCAACTGTAACCGTGTCGGTTGAATTGTAATTGGCAAAGAATTTATCGGAATAGATATTTCCGGTATTGCCGGTGAAATCGGACGCAATAAAGGTCGATTTCCATGTTTCATTTTCATCTTCGGCAGAGGCTATTATAGAGAAGCAGCCAAACATGCCTAAAATGATTGAGATTGATAATAGCAGGGATAATAGTTTTTTCATAATAGAGTTCCTTTCAGTAAAAAGCTACCAAATAATTATATATATATTTAATGTAAAAAGAAATTCGCAAAAACACCAAATAAATTCCCAACTTTTATACAAAGTGGACATAAAAAGATATAGTAATATTGTTTAAAAAACAAAAAAATATGATTTAAATTATAAAACATTCAACAATAATTAATTAACATATTGTAAACATTAGGTCGTTTTTTGTCTTTTCCAGTGAGCCGGTGAGATGCCTTCGGAACGCTTAAATATTCGCGAAAAATAGTATTGATCATTAAATCCGCATGAATCGGCAATCTGCTTTATGTTCATGTTTCCGTTGGTTTTGGCAAGCAGCTTTTTTGCTTTTTCTATGCGTAAACGGTTGAGGTATGCATTTGGAGTGAGTCCTGTTTTTTGTTTAAAAATTCTGCGCACGTAATCCTTTGTTAAATCGGGCGCAAGGGTATAAATCGAATCAAGCTCGAATGCGGCGTTGGGAATATTATGCTCAATCATGTTTTCTATTCGCTCAATATAGGTGTGCGACGCGTCGTGTTTACTGAGCGCGTAAATAAGGGACAAAACAACCTGAGCAAGCCGCGAAATGTACTCGGAATGTGACGGGATTTCCGATTCGCACTCTCTTTCAAGTATTTTTATGAGTGTAAAAACATCCTGCTTGTGATTATCGTGCGCCTTTACAAAGCGCCCTCTTTGGTCGGCAAGGTCATTGTCAAGTCTAATCATAATTCGTGTATAACCGTTTTGAGAAATTGCTTCAAGTCTCGTTTTTTTAGGCAAAACAAATATGTCCCTTTTCGAAAAGGCAAGCGTTTTTTCTTCGGTAATGATTTTTCCTTCACCGCTTGTAATATAAATCAGCCGGCAGGATTCGTCAGCGGCAATTGATGTGCCTATTACAGCGGCAGTTTGAGCGTCAAAATGAATATGATTCGGCATTTTTTATCTCCTATCGGACGTTATTTTTATGAAATATAAGCCCGTCCAATTTGATTATATACAAAAAGTTCGTTTTTGTCCATCTTTTTGTGCTATTTTGTCTATTTACTTTTTATTTGGTTGTTGATATAATCAAAAAATACTAATATGGGTTATTGGCTGAAAAAGCGCCTATTTGCAGTTAATTTGGCCGAAATCGATATTTTTAGTGCAAGATGACAAAACTGTTTTTGACAAAATATACAATTTGTACAAAAAACGAACTTTGCAATATTTTTGATGGGGGTTTAAGGTCGGTTTTGTTCATTTTTTGTTCACAATTTACATGGGCAAGGAGAAAAAATAATGGCAAATGAAAATTTAATCAACCGTTATTTCGAAACTGACGTTTGGGAACCGGTACCGATGATTAGCAAGGAACTCATCGAAAAAGGATACGAGGGTGGCGAAGGCTGCCAGGCTTGTCTTTATATTGTATGCGACCCTATTGACGGTACACATTGGCTTATGGGAACCGACGTTGGCGGTATGTATCGCTCGGATGACGGCGGTGTTCACTGGACTCCGTCATCAATCGGTTACGAGGGTTGCGGTTGTACAAGTTTTGCATATGACCCCAATAATATAGATCGAGTTCTCGGACTTGGTGTTAATTCATGGGGCTGCCCTCAAAACGGAATATATATGTCGACCGACAGAGGTGTTACCTGGAACGCAATTATGCAAACACGAAATTGCGGCTTCCGCGACGGACGTAACCAGTTTGCATTTGACGAAACCAGCTATGATGAAAAGATTGGCGGAAGCGCCATTGTTTACTGGGCTCGTGAGGGTGAACAAAATCATTGGAATAGATCCGATTCTGAAAATAATCCCGGAATATACAAGTCAACCGACGGTGGCTATACATGGAATAAGCTCGAAAACACCGAAATGATGGGCGACGCTTGTATATATGTACATAAAGAAAAGGGATGGTTATTCGTTGTCTGTCCTACCGGTTTTTATCGTTCAAAGGACCAGGGCGCC
The DNA here is from genome assembly GCA_017409475.1 of Clostridia bacterium. Taxonomy (GTDB): domain Bacteria; phylum Bacillota; class Clostridia; order Oscillospirales; family Acutalibacteraceae; genus UMGS1976. The sequence goes on along the minus strand of JAFQSP010000014.1, from coordinate 52,626 downwards.
AGCTTCGAAAAGCTGAGAGATGACAATTTTCTCTTTGCCGATTGCATAAGAAGCTATCCCGACCGCATATATGCTACTACAAAGGAAGGCTTGGTTATTTCGTATGATTGCGGCGACACCTTTACGGTATTAAAGGGTGAGGGATACCCCGATTGCTATCCTACGAAGCTTCGCGTGTCGCCGGTAAATCCTGATAACATGGTTCTTCAGGATGACCGACTTACAGGTTGCGGCTCATGGTCAATTCCCGTTTACTATACAAATGACGGCGGTAAATCATGGCACGAATCGGTAAGAAATGCTGAGGCTTCATGGGTACCCGCTAATAACGACCAGGTAAAATTCTACTGGAGTCCCGTCGATGAAAATAAGGTGCTTGTTACATGGTGCTTTGTTTGTGCATCTAATGACGCAGGAAAGACTTTCGTTTGGCAAAATGCCGGATATAACGGACTTTGTCCCGGCGGATACGTTTGCTGGAACGTTAATGACCCAAGATATATGGAAATTTCGTCCCAGGATTATAACGGCGGCTACACGACCGACCATGGTAAAACATGGATATATGTCAACTGGTCGGGTAAGGAATGGGGCGGCTGGACCTATGGCGGATATACATTTAATGACGATGTAACCTTCTGCGGCCTTGCTGACAGAATGTTTGGCGAAACAAAGCTTGCCGTTACCCGTGACGGTGGAAAAACGATTGACAGAACCGATATGGACATTCACGGAACCTCAATCAGCTGCGGTGTTCCCGGAAACGAAAATGTAGCATTTCTCGGCGACGTAGTTACACGCGATATGGGTAAAACCTTTGAATATATGGAAGGCTGTAACGGCGTTAGAACGTATGATCCTGAAGGAAGGACGCTTTTCGGTACCTTCTGGGATAGTACAATCGTTATGAGTAATGACGAAGGAAAGACATGGGATAAGGTTTGGTTCAGCGAGGGTGCTCGAATTTTCGACCTTGCATACGACCATAAAAACGGCTACCTCTATTTCATTAACTGGGGCGGACTTAACAGAATGAAGCTCGACGGAAGCGAACCCGAAGTTATATCATACCCGTCAAAGCATGCACTGAGCATTTGCCTTGATCCCGAAAATCCGTCAATCATCTATCTTGCTTGTTCATCTCATGCTGAATTTGGCTTCCCGAATATTCTCCGTTCACTTGACGGAGGAAAAACTTGGACCGTACTTGACCGTTTACCTAACGACAACAGAACAGGTCCCGACGGCGGAAAGCAGCCGACACAGATTCGCATCAATCCCGCTACACGCGAGCTCTTTGTTCTTTGCGGTTGCCGAGGAATTTGGAAGATAAAATGCTGTCCTTCCGACGCAACGAACTAAATAGAGTGCCAGCGGAATAATACATATTTAAATAAGGGGCTTCCCCTCAAAATAAAAAAACCATTTTGTTTTGTTTTTCGAAAGGAGACAAAAAAATCATGAAAAAAGCATTCAGAATAATCAGTCTGCTTCTCTGTGTTGCCATGCTTTTTGGAACACTCGTTTCTTGTGGCGGCGATGGCAAGACAGGTGACGCAGATACTTCGTCCGTTGCATCCGAAACAAAGGATGACGGCAAAAGCGAAAGCAAAGGATTCGAAGGAATCTATTTTGACACAGACATATGGGTACAGGTACCGATGGTATCACAGTACATTCTCGATCAGGGCCACGAAGGCGGTGAAGGCTGCCAGGCAATGATTTATATCGGCTATGCACCTTCCGATGACGGAAAGCTTGCATTCATGGGTACCGACGTTGGCGGTATTTACCGCTCAGAAGACGGCGGCGACACATGGGACCTCTGTACAACAGGTATGCATGCTGCCGGCGGTACAAGTATTATTGCCGACCCGACCAACCTCGACCGTGTAATGGTTTGCGGTACAAACTCGGGTGGTAACGGTGCAAACGGACTTTATCTTTCAACCGATAGAGGCTTCTCATGGAAGGGTGTTTTCAACGCTCGTGTTTGCGGTTTCCGCGACGTCCGTACACAAATTGCCTTTGACCCGACAACATATGACGAAAAAATCGGCGGAAGTGCAGTAGTTTACTGGTCGCGTGAATCATATTCGGATAAAGGCGAGTCTATTCCCGCACTTTACAAGTCAACCGACGGCGGCGAAACATGGGCAAAGCTTGAAAATACCGAAATGTACGGCGGTTGCTACATATTTGTAAATAAGACAGGTGACCTTATCATCGGCGGTGAAAAGGGTATTTTCGTTAGCTCGGATAAGGCTGCTACCTTTAAGCAGGTATTTACAGGTCAGGTTCTTGCACTTGACTGCGTATACACAAAGTCGAACAATATCTATGCAACAGCAAAAGAAAACAATATGTTTGTTCTTCTCGAATCAACCGACCTTGGAAAGAATTGGAAGAGAACAATTATTGACGGAATGACACTTCCGGCATATTTACGAGTAAGCCCCGTTAATCAGAAGAGAATGATTCTCATGGACGATACCATTACCGGCGCAGGAAAATACCCCGGTTACGTTTATTCAACCGATGATGCCGGTCAGTCATGGACAAAGGCAACAAGAGACGCTTCTCTCTCATGGGTACCGTCAAACAGCGATAACGTAAAGTTTGCTTGGAGCCCGAAGGAAGAAAAGACGGTTCTTGCATCATGGTGCTTCATTTGTAAGTCAAAGGACGGCGGTAAGTCATTCGTTTGGAACAATGACGGATACAACGGAATTTGTATCGGCGGTAAATTTAACTGGAACGTTAACGATCCCAACCTCGTTTATATGGCATCTCAGGACTATAACGGTGGCTTCTCCAAGGACGGAGGTAAGACATGGAAGTACATGCGCTGGTCAGGAAAGGGCTGGGGCGGCTGGACCTACGGCGGCTACGTAATTGATAAGAATACGGTAGTTACCGGTGACGCAAATTCAATGTTCGGTGCAACATATTTGTGGATTACATATGATGGCGGCGAAACCTTTGACGCCTATAAGGATGAAAACGGAAACACCCTTTGGTGTCAATCGCAGATTGGCTGCGGCGTAGTTGGAAATAACAAGATTGCCTTCTTTGCCCAGTATCGTACAACTGACGGCGGTAAAACGTGGAAGTCAATGGACAAGAGCGATACAAGTACCGGCTGTCAAGCTGTTTATACCACCGATTTCAGCGGTGGCGGTCTCCTCTTTGGTTCGTACGAAGGCTACTATGCCTGCTATTCGGAAGATAATGGCGTTACATGGAAAAAGATTGGTACAATGGGTACGAACATCAACGATATGGCCTATGACTATAAGGCAAAGAAGCTTTATATTGCATCGGGAGCCCTCTATTCAGTTGATATGAGCGACCTTAATACTGAAAATTTTAAGTTTGTAGCCGAGCCTTGCGGTTCAGGCGGCGTAAATTCTGTTGCCGTTGACCCTGATAACCCCTCCATTGTTTATGTTGGAACAGGTGACATGGACGCAGGTGTTCGTCGTTCACTCGACGGTGGTAAGAATTGGACAGTTCTTACCTATCGCGTAGGCGATCCCCGAGTAACAAAGGGACCGTCAGGCGGCCGTATTTCGAGCATAGTACGTGTTAATCCGAAGACACATGATGTATTTACCTACGGTTCATGTACAGGTGTTTATAGAATTCCGGGACCTCCCGCTGAATACTATAAATAATTTATCAATCAAATTTATTAACGAGGCAAAATGAATAGTAAAAGAATAATTTGTTTTATATTATCGGTAGCAATGCTGTTTTGCCTTTCTGCTTGCGATGAAAAGGATAATGCGGTATCCTCCTCCGGCATTTCGTCGGTGGCGGATACCGATACATTCTCTAATCCCGAGGAGTTCAAGCCCATATATTTTGATACAGATATTTGGAAGGCTGTCCCTCTTGTAACCCAGGATATGCTCGATAGAGGTATTGAGGGTGGAGAAGGATGCCAGGCGATTATTTATGTTACCTTTGCCCCGGATGGAAAGACGGTGCTTATGGGTACCGACGTTGGCGGACTTTATAAATCGGTCGATGCCGGCGAATCATATTATCCTGTAAGCGTCGGATTGAAAAGCGCAGGTGCGGTTGGAATGGCCTTTGACCCGAATAACCAAACGCGTGTGCTTTTGGCAGGGGCTAATTCAGGCCATCATGAAGCTAACGGAATTTATTATTCCGACGATACAGGCGAAACCTGGGAATACGTATATAAAAGTAACGCAAAAAATTACCGAAACCAGAAATCACAGATTGCATGGGACGAAAGCAGCTACGATGAATCAATCGGAGGAAGTAAAATCGCCTATTGGTCAAAGGATAAGGAGTCGGATAATGATGCCTCCTGCCTTATTTACCGTAGCGAAACGGGCGGAAAGAGCTGGCAACCGATAAAAACAAGCAGAAAATATGCCGACGGCTATGTTTATGTAAATAAAAATACGGGTGCGCTTGTTGCCGCAAACGACAGCGGATTATATATAAGTAATGACAAGGGTGAAAACTTTGATACGATACTCAGCGACCGCATATTGTCGCTCGATTACGTACGCACCGAGCCGAATAGTCTTTATGCAACGATTTATAGAGAAAGTGACCAGTGTCATTATCTCGCCGTGTCAAAGAATTTCGGAAAAACGTGGTATTACACCCCGCTTAATATGTCGATGCCGACATATATGCGAGTAAGCCCTGTTAATACCAATCGCATTGTGCTTATGGACGATACAATTTCCAGCCAAGGAAAGTATCCCGGTTATGTTTATTCAACCGAGGATGGCGGAAAAACCTGGACAAAAGCAACCCGCAACTCGGCCAATTCATCGGTACCGGCGAATAGCGATAACGTCAAATTTGCTTGGAGTCCTACCGAGGAAAAGACCGTTTTAGCCAGCTGGTGCTTTATGTGCAAGTCGACCGACGGCGGAAAGACTTTTGATTGGTGTAATAATGGCTATAACGGAATCTGCCCGGCGGGAATGACTAATTTCAACGTTAATAATTCCAACCTCATTTACTACGCATCTCAGGACTATAACGGTGCCTTTTCAAAGGATGGCGGCAGGTCTTGGAAATATATGCGCTGGGATGGAAAAGGTTGGGGAGGCTGGACCTATGGCGGCTATGTTATTAACGAAAATACCGTAGTTACCGGTGTAGCTGATCGAATGTTCGGCGAAATTACGATGTGGATAACCTATGACGGCGGCGAAAATTTCCAGTCGCTTAATCTTAAGGTGAACGGAAGCCGAATTGGCTGCGGCGTTATAGGAAGCGATAAGATTGCCTTTTTCGGAGAATACCGAACGGATGACGGCGGTCGTACATGGAAGCAAATGGACGGCTGTTCGGGTGTTTACACCCTTGACTATTCGGGTTCGGGGGCTCTTTTCGGTGTAAGTAACGGAATGGTTGTTGTTTCGACCGATGAAGGACTTACGTGGAAAAAGATCGTAGCCGCAAGCGGAATTTCCGATATTGCTTATAATTACAAGTCAAAGGAATTGTTTATCGCATCGGGAACAAACACCTATAATTCTCTGGATTATAAGATTTACAAGGGTAAATTGAATGACAATTTTGAATTGGTAGGCTATCTAAAGGCTCTTGAAATTGACCAAATCGGAACGAACAATGTATGCGTTGATCCTCGAAACCCCGACATTATGTATGCCGGCTGCTCGAGCAATTACTACTTTGATTTAAAGGCGGTTTGGCGTTCGCTTGACGGGGGTAAGAATTGGACACTTCTTACTCGTCAGAAGGGCGACGGCAGGGAAGGACCTGACGGCGGCAAAAAGCCGATTTGTATGCGAGTTAACGCAAAAACCGGCGAATTATTCACCTTTAACGGCTGTCGTGGCGTATGGAAAATGCCCGCACCACCCGATGAATATTACAGCTGATTTTTTTGTGATTTTAGCATATTAAAAAGGCATAAATGCTATGAATTATACCGGTTTTTTCGCTGACAAAGGTGATATTGACTAAAATTAAAAGAATAATATGGGCAATACGCCGAAAAATGTAAAATGTTTGTTAAAACAGTCGCATTTGCATCTCAAATATGGTAAATTTATAGCATAAAGTTGAGATACATATTAAAGTATAAAAACCGATAAGAATTCATTAATAACGGTGTTACTAAATCGGAGCAATGATGTCCGATTTACTCACAATATAAAAAATTATTTACGGAGGCGTAACATGAAAAAGATGTTAACACGCGCAATGATGCTTCTCATCGTTGTAGCAATGGTGCTTTCCTGCGGTTCATGTGCAAAAGCAGGCGGCGGCGCTAATGCTGGCGACACCAAGGGCGAACTTCCGGAAGGACTCGGCGAACTCTCTGCTGAACTTCAGGAAGCTCTTATGAACTCGGGAAAAATTCAGGTATATTGCTTTGACGGCGTATCAGAATTAGATAAGGCAGTATTCAACGAGTTTGGTACAAAATACGGCGGCGAGGTTGACGCTCGTATCATTAGCTGGGAAGCATGGCAGGATACCTTCTTTACCCACTATGCTGGTAACGATGCTCCCGACCTTATCTACGTATTCGAAAAGCTTTGGCCGAAGGTTGCTAACCGCGGAATGCTCTATACCACCAACGAACTTAAGGAAAAAGGCGTTCTCGGTCTTGACCACTTCCTCATCACCGATAACGAAGAAACAACAAAGAGAGCCTTCTCATTCAAGGGCGAGCAGTATGCATTCACCTTTAAGACAATCGACCCCGGTTTCATCTTTGTAAACGAAAGCATGTTCGAGGAACACGAGGTTAAATCACCGTCAGCTTACTACGCAGAAGGTAACTGGAACTGGGATACCTTCCTCAAGGCAGCTCGTGAAATTACTGGCGACTGGGACGGCGACGGTAACACAGATACAGTAGGTTACTACGGCTGGGATACCGACTACTTCGTTCTTGCTAACGGCGGTCAGCTTATCTCTCTCGAAGAGGATGGTACCCTCGTTAACACAATGGAATCACTTAACACAAAGAATGCTCTTGACTATGCACGTAACCTTTACAACGTTGAGCGCGTTGGTACAACCGACAAGGACGCCGGCGAAGACAAGGTTGCTATGAGAGGCTGGCTTGCTACAAACATTTGTACTCGCGACATTCCCGGCTCACAGGTTGATTGGTCAATCGTACCCTTCCCGACAGGTCCTGACGCTTCAGGTGTAGTTGTTCCCGGTATCATCGACGGTTGGGGCTGCGTATCCAGTTCAGAGAATCCCCAGGGTGTTATCAACTACATCATCTGCCAGAAGATGTACAGATATGACGGCTCAACAGGTGAAAGCTACGCAACATGGAAAGAAAAGCTTGGTGACAAGGCTTACGCAAACGGCAAAACAATGCTCGAAACAGTTGTTGAGTATCAGAAGTTTACCGTTGCTCCTATTTACCAGGGTGTAGGTTCACTTTTTAACAGCCAGTGGGGCTTCTGGAACACCGTAAGAGGTACTTCACAGACCACACAGGAAATCATTTCTGCAAACAGATCAATGTTCGACGCACAGATCGAAGCCGAAAACAACGCATCTGTAAAATAACAGAAGTTTAAACTAATTATGTTTATCCTCTCGGACTCATTGTGTCCGAGAGGATAAACCCGTTTTAAAAATTACTAATTATAATCGGGATTTTTTTGGACAGGTATTCTGTAATTGCCAAATCGTTAATATAATGCAGTTAATGAAGCTAAAAATCTGCATGATAAAACTTTCGTAAAAAGGCAAAAGTTGCTAAATATAAGTTTTGGCAGCTTTTGCGTTCAGACGAAATAACGATTTGAACGGCTTGTATAACTTTGGGCTCGATGCCTACAAATTCTTAGCGAAGGGAATATTCATGATGACTTGGAAAAAAACACTGGCTTTTGTCATGGCGGTAGCGATTGTTTTCACCTGCGCATTTTCTACGGCATACGCTGTAAAGGATGACGAAAAGGCTGAAACATTGGTTGCAACTACCACCGATTCGGAAACAGCTACAACAGAAACTGAAGAAGTTGTAGAAATTACCGATTTGGAAAAATACGCTGAAATTGGTAATAACATCGACGAAAAATATTCAGGATATAAAGCGGGTAAATATACAAATTACCTCACATTCCTTAGATATTTTTCTGATGAAGACGTTATCAAGGATACCGTCAATCTCGACATCAAAAACGATGTTTCTGATATGCACAACACAGAAATGAAGGGTGTCGTTGACCATTTTAATACAAATAAGGACGCCCTTGTTATAGATCAGGGCGGTTATGTTGATTTTTCCGTTGATATCGAAGAGGCAGGACTTTATCATCTTGCTTTCGATTATCTTCCGATAATTAATCAGCCAATTGATATTGAGGTTTCCTTCCTTATCGACGGCGGAGTTCAGTATAAGGAATCAACAACCTTTATGTTCAATCGTTTTTGGGCCGATGACAAAACAAAGGACGAAAACGGAAACTGGCCGATGAGAGACCTCAACGATAACGAAATCACACCTGAACAGGTAGAGGTTCTCAGATGGACAAACTATACGATTCATGACGTTTCTTTCTCTTCCGACTCTGATCTTTTATTCTATTTCAGCGAAGGAACCCATTCTATTAAAATTAATGTACTGCGTCAGTCACTCGCTCTTGCCGGAGTAACTCTCGGCGGTGCAAAAAAGATTAAATCGTATTCTGACGTTTACGACGAATACAAAGAACAGGGATACAAGCCGGTTAAAGATAACAATATTACACTTCATGCAGAATACACAACACTTAAATCCAGACAGTCGTTGATGATGGGTGCTGAATACACCGCATCAACAACCAACGGAACAGGGGATAACCTCCATTACGCAAAAACACGTCTTAACGTTTTTGGCGGTGAAAACTGGACATCTCCGGGCACATGGGTTGAATATGAGGTTGATGCAAAGGAATCAGGCTTGTACGCTGTTTCGTTCAAGTATAAGCAGGACTACGTTGTAGGTATGAACGTGTACCGTAAATTATCCGTTGACGGAAAGGTTCCCTATCAGGAACTTAGCGAAATTCCATTTGCTCCCACATCGGTATGGAAAAACTTTACCGTTTGCGATAAAAAAGAAAATCCGTATTACATATACCTTGAAAAAGGAAAGCACACCATACGATTAACCGCAACATTCGGTCCGATTGCACATATTGTTCAGAATCTTGAATCTCAGGCATCTGAGCTGAACAAGTGGTATATGAAGATAGTTCAGATTACAGGTGCATCACCTGATACACTTCGCGACTATGACCTTCATAAGACCATCCCCGGACTTATTGACGGATTCAAAGATGTTAAAAAAGAGTTAGAGGACTGTATTGACGAGCTTGTTGAAATAAACGGTGACGATAGCGGCGCTTCAATTGTAAAGGTTCTTATTAAGCAGCTCGAAGGATTTATCGAGGACCCGGCAACAATTTCGGGCGCCCTTACAGGATATAAGTCAAATATTGCTGAGCTTACCGATAAGGTTGTATCAATGAAGTCTCAGTCGCTTCTTCTTGACTCAATCTATTTCGGAGACGAAACAAAATTACCCTATCCGAAGAAGAACTTTACCGAAGCTATCGAATTCGCAGCAAAGGGCTTCCTTTCATCCTTTACAAACAACTATTCCGGCTACGGCGAACTCGAAATTGACGAAGAAGCCGGATACGTATGCGAGCCGATTACAATATGGATGAGTGGCGGTCGCGAACAGTACAATATTATCTCGCGTCTTGTTGAAGACAAGTTTACCGCAAAGTACAAGATTCCCGTTAAGCTCATGCTTGGCGGTATCGGCGACTTGACAAAGGCTATTTTGGCGGGTATTGCGCCTGATATTTCACTCAGCGAAGGTTCGGATACACCTATCGGATACGCGATGCGTGGCGCCCTCGTTGACCTTACCCAGTTTAATGATGAAAATGCGTTTTATGATACAACCTTTGACGAAGCGTATACCTGGTTCCATAAATCAGCATTTATCGCACTTCAATATCAGGATGGCGGCGTATACGGCTTGCCCACGTCACAGGACTTCTCGGTATTGTTTGTCCGTTCGGATATTTTAGAGGAGTATGGTCTCGAAATTCCCGAAACATGGGACGATATATATAAGATGCTTCCGCTTTTACAGAGAAATAATATGTCGGTAGCTATCGGAAGTCTTACCGGACACCTCGTTCTTCAGAACGGTGGTAACTACTACGTCGAGGATAAGTCCAGAACAACCTTTGACACCGATTTATATATAGATGCATTTACTGAGTCGTGCGAGCTTAATACAAAATGGGGAATTCCGCTTCAGTTTGATGCATTCAACCGATTCAGAACGGGCGAAATGCCGATTATGATGGGCGGATACACAATGGTTAACAGCTTACAGGTATCAGCGCCCGAGCTCCAAGGCCTTTGGGAAATGGCGCTTCTCCCCGGTGTAAGACGTATTGATGAAGATGGCAACGAATACGTTGACCATACTCAGCTTGCCGGTGGCGGCTGCTGTATCATGATTGACGTTAATGAAATGTCTGATTACGCATGGCAGTTTATGACATGGTGGTGCGGTGCCGATGCACAGACCGAGTTTAATATTAAGAACGAGGCTATTCTTGTACGAGGTGCTCGTGGTTCACCCGCTAACCTCGAAGCATTCGAACGTTTGCCGTGGTCGTACGAACATAGCCAGATTATTAAGGAACAGTGGGAGTGGCTGTTTGATATTCCGCGTGTTCCCGGCGACTACTATATCGGACGTCAGCTTGCTAACGCATCTCGTGCCGTAATTTACGACGGACGCAATCCGCGTGAAGCATTGTTACATTATAATAAGGACGCAAACGTAGAAATTCAGCGTAAGCGTGTCGAATATAACGTAGATAGGTTCTATGAAGAAGGATATTATCACGCTGATGAGGACGGTAATCCGATTCATAGCATTATAGATAACGAAACATATGAACGCCCGACCAATTACTTTAATGTAATTAAATAACCGTTCAGAAAAAAATTCTATCAGGAGGGAAAAGCGTGATTAAATTCAAGAAAAAGAAGAGTGCGATACTCGAGCGCAATCGTCCCATTAGTTACATGATGGTTGGACCATGGGCGTTAATGTTCATTGTATTCGGTGTTGTGCCTGTTATAGCAGGTATATTTTTGAGTTTTACCTCATACGATATGCTCAACACACCGAAATTTGTTGGAATAGATAACTTTATTCGCCTTTTAATCGACGACGATATTTTCACAATAGCGCTTAAAAATACACTTATTATGGCCATCGTAACCGGTCCGTTAGGATACCTGCTTAACTTTGTTTTTGCGTGGGGTATAAACGAAAGTCCTAAAAAGGTACGTAACCTTCTTACATTCCTTTTCTACGCACCGTCACTCGGCGGAAGCTTGGTATTTATCTTCCAGCTTATCTTCAGCGGTGACTCATACGGACTTTTAAACGGATTTTTGCTTGAATACGGACTAATTGATAGCCCGATACAATGGCTCACCGATAAGGATTACTGCTTTACCATCGTAATCGTAGTTTCCTTGTGGCTGTCCTGCGGAACAGGATTCCTTACCTTCCTCGCAGGTCTTCAGTCACTCAACCGCGAATACTCAGAAGCAGGTGCTATCGACGGTATTCGCAACCGTTGGCAAGAGTTGTTTTACATTACTCTACCGCAGATGAGACCGCAGCTGCTTTACGGAGCAGTTGGTACAATTTCGGGTTCATTCGGCGCAGGTAGTCTTAACGCAGCACTTACAGGAAACCCAAGTACCGACTATTGTACCCATACAATATCCTTGCACCTTGGTGACTGTGCGTTTACAAAATTAGAAATGGGATATGCCGGCGCAATTACAATTGTCTTGTTCGCAATGATGCTTACATATTGGTTCTTTGTAAACAAGGCATTACAGCGCTGGAGTACAGACTAAACGAAAGGAGAGAATATAACAAATGGCACACGTAAAAGGACAGGCACGCCTGTCAAGATCGCGCGGCGGCGACTATTTTATGTATTTCATAATGTTCTTTTTTGGAATCATATTCGCTATTCCGCTTTATTACACTGTTTTGAATTCATTCAAACCGCTTAATGAGCTTTCGATATTCCCTCCTCGTTTCTACGTCGTAAACCCGACAACCGAGCATTACACATTGATGCTGAGACTTCTTTCATCATCAAAAATTCCTTTTTCGCGTTATCTTTTTAACACAATATTTATTACAATCGTAGGAACAGTAGGCTCAATTATCATTGCATCGGTTGCAGCCTACCCTCTTGCAAAGCACGAATTTGCAGGAAAATCATTCCTCTATAACGTTATCGTTTGGGCGATGATGTTTAGCGGCGAAGTTACAAGTATTCCGTCATACCTTATTGTTACCGGACTTGGACTTTATAATACATATTGGTCAATTTTCTTACCAAACTGGTCAGGAACAGGTAACGTATTCCTTATGCGTCAGTTTATGGAAGCGAATATACCCGGTGCGGTAGTTGAAGCGGCGAAAATTGACGGTTCAAACGAATGGAATATTTATTGGCGAATCGTAATGCCTAACGTAAAGCCTGCTTGGCTTACTCTTATCATCTTTAACTTTGGTGGATACTGGGGTTCAGGCGCCGGTTACATCAATATAGAAGAAATGAAGCTTTTGCCGACCGCAATCGGTCAAATTACCTCAGCAGGTATGACCCGTGCAGGTGCAGGTTGTGCTGTTGGTGTATTTATGCTTGTTCCACCGCTCATTTTGTTCCTGTTTAGCCAAAGTGCAATCATGGAAACGATGTCAACGGCCGGACTTAAATAAGATCTTAGCCACGACATCAAATATCATGATAGGAGGAACTAATATGAAATTATTTACTAAAATAATGGGCATAGTAGCGTGCATTGTGATCGTTGCCAGTACTGTTCTTTTACCGGTATCAGCGCTGTCGGTTGCACCGTACGAAGGTTATGACTACGACCCGTACGGAAAGGCAACAGCTGCTCCTTTGGGATATATTCCTGATAAAAAGGTTACATATGTAGACATGAATGTTGTCGGCGGTGTAGGTCAAAGCGGCGCAGAAAACGGCCTCAACCGCCCCGAAGATATGTTCAGATATAACGATACCTTCTTTATCGCCGACACGGGAAACAACCGAATTGTTGTGCTTGATAGCGAACTTCAATTTGTAAGAGATTATACCGAATTTACAAGCGCTGACGGAAGCGAAAGCTATCCTATTCTTTCACCTCGTGATGTTTTTGTAAGAGAGGATACAATTTATGTATGCTGTAACGAAACAAAGACAAACGAAAAGGGTGAAAACTACAAGGACGGCTATATTCTTTCAGGCGATCTCGAAGGAACGCTCAATAAATTCTACGGAAAGCCGGTTCACGAATCGGTAGAAATCAAGGACTACGAGCCTCTCACCGTAGTAGTTGATAAATCGGGTTATCTTTATATAAGAGCGCTTGGTATTCTTGAAGGACTTATCATTCTTGATAAAGAGGGCGAATTTGTTCAGTATTACGGCGCAAACAAGGTAGTAATGACCTGGGCGCTTGTAGTTCAGGCAATGTGGAAAAAGGTATTCGGCCGTCAGTCGACATCCACAACCATAAAGGCCGTACCTACCGAAATGTCGAACATCTTTATGGATGACGAAGGATTTATTTATACAACAACATCTACCGATACGGTAGCCGCTGACCTTCGTTTGAGAAAGATTAACCCCCTTGGCGAAAATACTCTTATCCCCGATGCAAACGCAATTATTTCAACCGTTTACGGCGACCGCGCTATTACAAGCGAGCTTGAAGATGTTTACGTTGATGAAGAGGGATATATCGCAGTTGTCGACCTTAAGATGTGCCGTATATTCGTTTACGATAGCCGAAGCGTTCAGCTTACCGTTTTCGGAAACGCTCACAATCAGCTTGGCTCAATTAAGCATCCGACAGCAATTACTAAATATGGCGAAAAGTACTACGTTCTCGACCAGATTTCCGGTTCAATTAATATTTATAAGCCTACGGAATATATGAAAAAGCTGGTTATTGCTGATAAATATTACCGAGACGGTCATTACGTCGAAGGTGAAAAATATTGGAGAGAGGTTCTCAAATATAATTCAAACTTCTCAATCGGATACGCAGCTATAGGAAAATCATTGCTTGAACAAGAGAAATATGAGGAGTCACTGGCCTACCTTAAATATGGACAGGATAGAACTTCATACTCAGCAGCTCTCGCAGAATACAGAAAACAGTATGTACGTGAGAACTTTTTGTGGTTTGTACCACTGCTTGTTGCATGTGCAGTTGCATTTATTAAAGGAATCGGTTTGATTCAGACAGCACTTGGAATTAGGAGAGAAAAGCAGAGTATTAAGTTCAAATAATCTTAGATATTTATTAGGAGGTGACAAAATTGGCTACATATTCAGCACTTGCTAAATATAGCAAAAAAATGATTAGCGAAATTCAGTGGAAGCATCTATTGCCGAAATATTGGAACTGGAAAAAGATAATTTGGCCGTTCCGCGTATTAATCCATCCGTTAAAGGCATATAACGAAATCAAATACGAAAAAGCCGGTTCAGTAGGACTTTCATTTATAATTTTGGCTGCGTGGTTCTTTAGCAGCGTATATGAATATCTGGAATACGGTTTCCAGTTTACAACAAACAAGGTTGAAATGCTTAGCGTTTTGTCCGAGTTTATGAGTTCAGCGATGATCGTTGTTTTATGGTCAATCGCAAACTGGGCGATATGTACACTTATGGATGGCGAAGGTTGGTTTAAAGAAATTTGGATAGCTAACAGCTATGCAACAATGCCACTCGTGGTAACAACCATTCCGCTCACCATACTTTCAAAAGTCCTTACAATAGAAGAATCGTCATGGTTGACATTGCTTGGAACCGTAGCCTTCTTCTGGACCGTATTGCTCATGTTAATCGCAAATACAATTATTCACCAATATACAATAAAGAAGAGCATATTCTCAATGGTACTCACTGTTTTAGGTGTATTTATTCTCTTGCTCCTCGTTGTACTGTTGGTTTCGCTTGTAGCACAGTTCTGGGATTTTATTGAAGTAATCGGACAGGAACTGATGTTTAGATTTAACGGATAGGTAGGTGAGATAGATGAAAAATAGATTCAAATTATTATATGTTGTATTAGCGCTTGTTTTGGTTCTTACTCTGTCATCTACCTCGTTCATTGTTTCGGCTGACGAAATCAACGAAACAACCGAGCCTGCCGAAGTGGTTGATACAACTGAAGAAGTAAAAGAAACCGAGCCTATCTTCAGCGGTATTGAAGAATTCGAAAAAATTGCCGAACTCGGCGGATTAAGACTTTACATGCTTGACAAGACAAACGAATGGGTTTGCTTCGGTGTAGAGGATGTAAAAACCGGCGAGGTATGGTACTCGATTCCTCAAAATCTTGACAGCATCACCATAGCTACAAGAAAGAAAGAGGCAAGATCGACCGGCATTATCACCTATCAGAACGAGAATAAAAACGATTCCTACGTTTATACCGGCGACGCTGTAAAAAAAGGAAACTATAAAATCGAAAAGATTGATAATGGCGTTAGAATCACCTACGAATTCCCCAAAAAGATTACAGAAGAAAAGAAGACATTGTTCGGATTTACTATTCCGATGGTGTTCCGCTTGACAAAGGATGGCGGATTTGAGGCCGGCGTCGAATTTACAAAAATCAAGGTTGAGAAAAAGTCCGAGCACGAAATTATTTCGGTTGCCGTAATGCCCTTCTTCGGAAGCGCGCTTTACGAGTCTGACGGATATATGTTCTTGCCTGACGGAAGCGGTGCCCTTATCGCTAACGATTATGCAGCGCTCGACGGCCTTTCAAAGCGCATTTCTTACCAGATTTACGGTCAAGATAACGCGCTGAACATTAGATATTCTCTCGGTAAAAGCGAATCGGTCGTATTACCGGTATTCGGAACAAAAGGCGACGACAAGGGCTTTTTAGCTGTTATTAAAAATGGTGACGCAGTAGCAAAAGTAACTGCAATGCCTTCACGTGCAGCCGTGCCCTATACTTCGATTTATGCCGACTTTACCTATAACTATCAGGACACCTTTGATACCACGTCAAACTGGTTTAACAAGGCATATAATCAGGTTGCCTACGGATACTCAAAGATTGATTGTTGCTCGGTTGTTTACTACCCGCTTATGGGTGATGATACCGACTATGTCGGAATGGCTAAGCGCTACAGAAAGTATCTTGTTGAAGAGGTTGGTGTAGAATCAACCGCACCCGCTGACGTAACACTTAATATTGATACAATGGGCGCAATTACAAAGAGCGTTTCAAAGTTTGGTTTTATCGTTGATGCCATTCAAAAGGTTACAACCTTTGATGAAGCGGGTAAGATGCTCACCGAGCTTAATAAGGGCGGAGTTAAAAACGTTGATTTACGAATGAGTGCTTGGACCGATGGCGGTGTTAAGTCGACCTTCGTTGATTCAGCCGATCCCGAAAGCGAACTTGGCGGAGAAAAGGAACTGAAGAACCTTATATCAACCGCAAAAGAGATTGGTTCCGACCTCTATTTTGACGTTGACGTCTGCGCTGTATACGAGGGTACATTCTCTTGGCCGATTAGAAAAGTTGCGGTTAGAAACATTCTTAACGAATATGCCAGAAAGGGATTCTTCCGTCGCGATAACGGACTTTTCCATAATGGCGAGGCAAGTTATTACCTTGTTAACCCGAAATATTTTGAAGAGCAGGTAAAATTGTTTACCGACGATTTCAAGGGCTATAATCAGCCTAATATTTCGCTTGGTACTCTTGGTTCTACTCTTTATTCCGATTTTAATAACGGAAGCAACTTTACCGACCGTCAGAATGCTGAGGAATTGGTAAAGAAGGCTCTCAAGGTAGCAAAGGAAAAGGCAGGAAGCGTTGTTGTAGACAACGGAAACGCATATACCTATGCTTACGCTGATAAGATTATTTCGCTTCCGATGTATTCGAGCGGATTTGAATCTACTACATGCGATGTACCGTTTGCTCAGATTGCATTACACGGCCTTATCGAATATACTGAATCGGCTCATAACCTTAGTGATGACCCGACAATTCAGTTCCTTCGCATGATGGAAACAGGCTCAATGCCTTATTACATGCTCACTTGGAGCGAAAGTACAGTATTCCTTGATACTGAATTCAACGATATTTACAGCAGTAACTTCTACACATGGAATGAAACTGCAATAAGAGATTATAAAACTCTTTCTTCCATTTTCGACGGCTACTGTGACAAAGAAATTACCGACCACGTTATAATTAACGAAAACGTAAGAAGTACAACCTATGACGATTCGCTCACGGTTGTAGTAAATTACGGCGAAAAGGATTATGATTTTGGCGGTGTAACCGTTAAGGCAGGAAGCTTTATCGTAGTAAAGGAGGGTGAATAATGAGAAGAAAACCTCGCGAAGCGGCCGAAATTCGACGCAGAGCAAGAGCCGGTAAGCTGTTTTTGCTTCCCTTTATGATTGGCTTCGTTTGCTTCTATGTTCAACCGCTTTTACTCTCACTTTTTTATACATTTATTAACGTTCAGCCGACCAAAGGCGGCGGTCTTACCCTCGGTGTAGGCGATACATTTTTTGATAAGCTCAATCTTGAAAACTATAAATATATGTTTGAGCAGGAGAACGATTATTGGCAAAGCCTTATTGGAACTTTCAAGGATATGGCTATCACAACACCGGTAATCATCATATTCTCGCTGTTCATCGCCCTCATTCTTAATCAGAAATTTAGAGGTCGAGTTATTGCCCGTGCAATATTCTTCATGCCGGTAGTTGTTACATCCGGACTTGTTATGAGCTTTATCACCGGAGACGCCTTCGCTGACCAGACTCAGACCACCGAAACATCGGCTATATTCCAGGCAGCCGGAATGTCTGATATCCTTCAGGGAATGAACCTACCGGAAGACATTGTTTCAATCTTTACCAGCATAACATCACAGATTTTCGATACTCTTTGGTTATGCGGCGTTCAGATTTTGCTCTTCCTTGCGGCATTACAGGGTGTATCACCCCAACTTTATGAAGCAGCAAAAATCGAGGGTGCAACCGGTTGGGAAATTTTCTGGAAGGTTACCTTCCCAAGCGTAACCCCAATTATTCTCGTAAACATTATTTATACGATAATTGATAAAATTACCGATTCAAGTAATGGACTTATGGGAATTATCAACGGTACCGGCTTCGGTGCGTTCCAGTATTCAAGAGCTTGCTTAATGGCTTGGATATTCTTTATTCTTCTTCTTGTTCTTGTTGGACTTGTATTCCTGTTTACAAGAAAGATGATTTTCTACCAGACGGATAATTAATGAAAGGAGGTCTGACACATGAATAAACAAATATTTGCATCAGAATTGATGGCAAGAGTTTGGAAATTAGCAAGATTTCTTATTATCGTCGGGCTTTCTTTTATACTTCTTTACCCGATACTTTATATGATATCCATGTCGGTTCGTTCCGCCGACCAGGTTGCTGACCCGTCGGTTATCTGGATTCCAAAGGTATATACCTTTGAAAACTTTGTATCAGCTGTAAAATACATGGAATACGATGCTTCATTCCATACATCGATGACCGTTTCTCTTACAAGCTCTATACTTTCGCTTATCTCCTGCTCACTCGCAGGATACGGTTTAGCCCGTTTTAAGTTTAGAGGCAAGGAAATTTGGTTCACCTGCGTTATTATGACGCTTATTGTACCGGCTCAGGCCGTTACAATTCCGATGTATTTGCAGTATCAGAGTTTTTCGATTCCGATTATTTCACCAATAATGAATATCATATTCGAAACTCCGATGCCGTCGTGGCTTTCCGTAAACCTTATTGATACATGGTTTGTATTCTGGTTGCCGGCTATGTTTGGTTGCGGTATACGAGCCGGACTTTATATCTACATATTCCGTCAGTTCTTCCGCTCAATTCCTCACGAGCTTGAGGAAGCAGCACAGGTTGACGGTGCAGGCTACTTCAAAACATTCTATCGTATCATGGTACCGAACGCAGGAAGTGCATATTTAACTGTATTCATTTTCTCGCTTGTATGGTACTGGAACGATACCTTCTATTCGAACGTATTCATCAGCCGAAAGGCTACAATGGCAAAGGCTCTTTCCGGCCTTGGCGAGAGTATTAAGGCAGGTATCGGTGTAAACGAGTACAGAAGCTCACCGATTAAGCTTGCAGGATGTCTTTTGTTCATCCTTCCGCTTATGATTATGTACGTTTTCTTACAGAACTACTTCGTAGAAAGCGTAGAAAAAACAGGTATCGTTGGCTAATAGCCGCATAAGTTGATTTTTCAAAATCAAAAAGATTTAAGCACCTCAAAGTGTAATGCTTTCGAGGTGCTTATATTTTTTATAAAAACAAACTTTATTATTGATATTAAAAGCCTAACCCATTATACCTCTTACACAGTCGATAAGGTCACCCATGGCATGCATGGCCTTTTTTGCGCTTCTTTTTGTGCCCCTCAATCCGCGAGACGTGCAAAGCATTGCCGTACCGACAATTCCCGCTACCATTCCTGCCATAGCGGCAAATCCGAGATATTTAATATATCTTAATTTCATTAAAATTCCTCCCAAAGCTTTATTTGATACTATTATTTGCACATTTTGTTATAAAAATTCTACTCTTTTTAAACAATGACAAATGATACTTGAATTTGTTGCGACTATAAGATAAAATTAAGTAAATTGTTTTGTGAAGGTGATTTGTTTTGAAAAAAAGTATAATGCTTGTAATAATTTCCTTAATCTTAGTAATGATGATGGTGGTGGTGGGGTGCTCAGATAATGATAATAACACCTCCTCGATTGAGCCGGAGGAAATAACTAATATCTATCTTATCAACGGAGTAACCGACGAAGTGACCGAGCTTACCGAAGACGAGTACAAGCTGGTTGCCGATAAAATTACCGAGCTTAAATTTAAAAAGGAAGGTAAAATGCCCTCCCTGCAAATGTGCATAGTAGTCAAAACCTCGTATGATAAGGAATTTGTTTTAAAATATGACCAAACCGAAGGACTTTACCTTTCGGGAGAGGGAATCAAAGGCTATTTTGAAGGCGGCAAGGATATAGAAGCGATTTTAATCAGTGCTGAAAAGAAGTATGCCTATGGCAGTATGATTGACTATGCCGAAATTGCAAACGGTACGAAAAGCAGCTCTGCGAGCTGATTTTCTTTTTTAAAAAATAACGGGGGAGGTGACCTTGCGTGAGAAAAGTCGGGCTATATATTCACATTCCGTTTTGTGTAAAAAAATGCGGCTACTGTGACTTTTATTCGGTCGTTGGCGATGATATGCTTATGGATGCGTATACGTCGGCAGTGATTTCAGCGCTCGGCGAGTATAAAGATCGCTTTGTTGCCGATACGGTATATTTCGGTGGAGGTACTCCGTCTGTTCTCGGCGGAAAACGCATTTCGCTGATTTTGAACGCGGCTAAAGAATTTATAACACCCGATGCCGAAATTACAGTTGAGGTCAATCCCGGTGATAATCTTAATGAATTTTTCGCTATTTGCTCTCATTCGGGTGTAAACCGAGTATCAATAGGTCTTCAATCCGCCAATGACAGCGAGCTTAAAAGGCTTACACGCCGCCATTCGTCAGGCGACGTAAGTGAGGCGGTGCGCCTTGCTCGGCTTCACGGAATTGATAATATTTCACTCGACCTTATGCTTGCAACCGAGGGTCAAACCGAGGGAACAATTACTCAGTCTATCGATTTTTGCGCCGATTTGAATGTGAATCATATTTCTGCATATATGCTCAAAATTGAGGAGAATACTCCGTTTTATGATAAAAAGGCGTCAATAAATATTCCCGACGAGGATGCGACGTCAGAAATGTATCTTTTTGCCTGCGACCGATTGGAAAGCAGGGGATATACGCAATATGAAATCAGCAATTTCGCCAGGTCGGGCTACCAAAGTCGACACAATCTTAAATACTGGAATTCGGAAGAATATGTCGGAATCGGTCCGTCAGCACATTCTTATTTTGACCAAAAGCGTTTTTTCTATGAAAGGGATATACACTCTTTCATAAAAGGGACTCAGCCGATTTTTGATTCAATGGGCGGCGATTTTGAGGAATATGCTATGTTGAGGCTGCGTCTTTGCGACGGGGTTTCAAAGGTGGAATGTGAAAGACTTTTTGCTGACGGCAAAGAACGATTCGGAAGTATGCTTTCGGCAGCAAAAAAATACGAACAAGCGGGACTCTGTCACGCCGATGATGAAAGAATTGCGTTTAATAAAAATGGCTTCTTGCTATCCAATATGATAATCAGTGATTTGATATATTAAAAAAAGACTTGTTCAATCGAACAAGTCTTTTTTATATAATTGTTTTTATTCTGTAATCTCGGATATTGTTTCGCCAATTTCGGTTGTTATTTCTTCCGCTTCTGCTTTGTCGGTTGATGCTTTTTCAAAGTTTTCATCTGTGATTGTTTCCTCATCGGTCGAGTCGTCCTTTTTGAGCGAGTGCAGGAAGATGAGAATATAAATTCCGTAAATGAAAACGGTGGGTGAGATAATAGTTTTGTCATGAATGAGATTATTCGCCTGGCCGATTATTGTTGCGATAAAGGTCGGCAGCGTATCAATAAGACAGAATAGCGAGGTTGAAAGTCCGACCGCAAGCATGGTTGCCGATTGTTTTTTACTCGATTTGTTGACAACAATTTTAGCTTGTGTAAGCATGGTGAACAGCATAAAGCTGAGGGTTACAATCGAGATTTTATAATCCACGATGGCGCTTTGACCGGCGCAACGGATGAACTGAGCAATTAAATTGATTAGTCCCCAAATAACAGGAAAAACCATCATAATTTTTGTGAATTTTATGTCGGTTACAAGTGAAAGTCCGTGCCATATGAAGCAAATAGCCGATGCAAATGCAGATATTGCCAACGCTATTGTAAGACCGCCCTTTGCTGCGTTTGAAAGAGAAACCGCGCTATCAAAAAACAGCGCAGCACCAAGCGCAAATGACGAGCAACCGAGCGGAATTGAATGGGTCGGCGCTTTAACCTTTACCTTTGAGCCGAGAGCGGTTATTAAAATGAGGATAAGCGGAAATGCGGCAAACAGCCACGAAATAACAGCAGCAATCTCCTCGAATTCGGATACATAAAAGCCGGTTTTACTATCAATTAACAGAAATTGTTGAACAATTCGCGCTAAAACGAGAAGGGGAGCGAATGCGTAAAATGTCATCAGCGAAAAACGATAATCTTTCATTTTTTCCTCCGGTTATCTTTCGTCCATCGGAACATAGACAACGTTGTTGGATACTGATTTGTATGCCGGGCGAATTATGCGACCGCCGTTAGCCAGCTCTTCCATTCGATGAGCGCACCATCCTGCCATACGGGCAACGGCAAACAAGGGAGTGAAAAGGTCGGACGGAATACCAAGTGAGCGGTAAATAAGTCCTGAATAAAGGTCAACGTTGGCGCAAATTGCACGATTTGAACCCTTAATTTCGTTGAGCACACCGGGTGAAAGTCGCTCGATTGCGTCAAGAAGCAAAAATTCGCGTTCAAGTTCGGTACCTTCGGCAACCTTTCGAGCTTCTTCCTTTAATATAACGGCTCTCGGGTCGCTGATGGTATAAACAGCGTGACCCATTCCGTAAATAAGTCCCGATTTGTCACCAACCTCTTTGCGAACGATTTTTGCCAAATAGTCCTTTACAGCGGCTTCGTCGGTCGGGTCACTGATTGCGGAGGACATGTGTTCGAGCATTTCGGCAACTTTAAGGTTAGCGCCGCCGTGACGCGGTCCCTTTAGCGAGCCGATAGCGGCCGAAAGGGTAGCAAAGGTATCGGTGTGTGATGAAGTAAGAACACGTGTAGTAAATGTCGAGTTGTTACCGCCGCCATGGTCGGCATGTACGATAAGACAGAGGTCTAAAAGGCGTGCCTCTTCCTCGGTGTATTTTTTATCGGCACGAATTGCCCTTAAAATCGTCTCGGCGGTTGAAAGCTCGGGCTTCAGAGTATGAATGTACATCGAGCTTTGGTCAAAATAGCGGCGCTTTACCTGATACGCGTGTGACATGATTACGGGTAACTTTGCAATAATGCTGATACATTGACCTAAAACGTTTGAAAGCTCGATATTATCGGGGTCGTCACAATATGAGTAAAGAGCAAGCACCGAACGTGAGAGCTTGTTCATAATATTTCTCGACGGCGCTTTCATAATCATATCTTCCGAAAAGTTTTCCGGTAGTTCGCGGTTTTTTGCAAGAAATGCGCTGAAATTTTTGAGAGTTTGTTTATCGGGCAGCTCGCCGAAAAGGAGCAACCAAACAACCTCTTCGAAGCCGAAGCGTTTATCCTTGACACAGCCGTTAACTATATCTTCAATGCTGATTCCGCGATAGTTGAGCACACCGGGAACAGGACATTTTTCGCCATCGTCAACAACATAACCCTTTATGTTACAAACACGGGTAAGGCCGGCCATAACTCCGGTACCGTCCTCGTTACGAAGACCGCACTTTACCTGATATTTTTTGTATTCAGCGGGGTCAATTTTGTTATATTCTTTAAATTCGTTGCATAAATTGGACAAGATGTTATTTTTAAAATCCATCTTTGTCACCTCGTTTCATTAGGGTATTAATTATATTATTTTACACCAAACTTATCTTTAAGTCAATAAGGAGCTTTGTATGAAAAAAATATATGCCCTTGCAACAATTTTGATTATAATCTACTGCACCGCTTTACCCATTATCTGTATGGGAAAAGGGCAAGGTGTGTCGGATACCGACCAACCTATAAAAAAGCCCTCAGCAACTGCTGAAAAAAACAATCGAATTGTGCGAATTCTTGATGAAGAAAGCGGAAAAATAACCGAAATGTCGGTTGATGACTATATATTCGGTGTTGTAGCGGCGGAAATGCCTGCGTCATATTGCGACGAAGCTCTGAAAGCCCAGACGGTGGCCTCGTTTACGTATATGCTTTATCGAAAAAACGAACGTGTCGACCTTGACTATGACGTAATAGCCTCGTCATCGCGAGACCAAGCCTTTATCACAAGGGAGGAGGCTCGAAAAAAATGGGGAGATAACGCCGATAAATATACCGAAAAAATTGAAAAAGCGATGGCATCGGTAAAGGATTATGTTATGGTTGACGATGATGGTAAGCCGATTTTGGCGGCATATCACAATATTTCGTCGGGAAAAACCGAGTCAGCGCTTACCGTATGGGGCAAGGATTACTACTATTTGCAGCCGGTTGAGTCGCTGGGGGACCTTACGGCGTCGAAGTATATTTCCGAGGTGAGCTTCACTGCTGATGAACTTTTAAAAAAGCTCTCTTTACCCGAAACCGACCTTTCCAATTCAAAATGGATAAGCGGAATAAAGACGAGCGAGTCGGGTACAGTGACCGAAATTTCGATTTGCGGCAAAAAGTTTACAGGTGCAAAAATAAGGTCGCTTCTTGGACTCAAATCGTCGGTTTTTACTGTCACATTTTCTGACGATAGCTTCAAATTCAGGGTTCAAGGCCACGGCCACGGCGTAGGAATGAGTCAGTTTGGCGCAAATTATCTTGCCCGTCAGAATTATTCTTATATAGAAATTCTGTCATGGTATTATACCAACTGTAAAATGGTAAGGTATACGGCCAAATAAAAATCAAAATATAGTGGCAACCGATAGCCGATAATACTGTCTTTTGGGTATATGATGATGGCGGGCTTTTAAATTGCGAATTATTAAAAATTTTGGTTGACATTAGAGGGCTGGTTATTATATAATCTTATATTGCAGGGTTGTGTCTTACTGATTTTTAAAAAGGTGTTTTAAAAACATTTTTAATACAACCGCATTATAAAAAAAGCCGAGTATAGACTCGGGAATGAAACGGAGGGGTATAAATGTTCAGAACCTATCAGCCCAAGAAATTACATCGCAAGAAGGAACACGGTTTCCGCAAGAGAATGTCAACAGCAAACGGTCGCAAGGTACTTGCCCGTCGCAGAGCGAAGGGAAGAAAGCGTCTTACTCACTAATTTTTAAATTAGTAAAGCGACGCAAAAGAAGAAAAAATTTTGATATAACGGAAGGTAAGTCTTGAAAAACACTTTAAAGGAAAACAAGGATTTCAGACGCCTTTATGGTCGTGGAAAACGATATGTTGGTCCCGCATTGGTTACTTATATTATGCGTAATCGTGCGGGCTATTGTCGCATAGGGATAACTGCGAGCAAAAAGACATTTCGTCACGCCGTTGAACGAAACAGAGTCAGGCGTATTATACGGGCTGCCTTTTACGAATGCAGCCGAGAGATTACAGGCGGATACGATATTGTTTTCGTTGCCCGTTCACGCGCATTGGAGTTAAAAAGCTGCGACATGGCAGCCATTATGAAACGCCATTTGTCCGCACTTGGATGCTTGGTAGAAAAAAATGAAGAAAATTCTGATTAAACTCGTCCGATTTTATCAAAAAAATATTTCAGCGGCAAAAGGGCCGTGCTGTCGGTTTACACCGACCTGCTCCAACTATGCTATCGAAGCGTTGGAGATTCATGGAGCGATGAAAGGGTCGCTCCTTACAATTTATCGAATATTAAGGTGCAATCCGCTGTTCAAGGGTGGATATGATCCCGTCCCTCAAAAGAAGGAAAAGAAAAAAAGGGATAAATAGGGCACCTTTTCCCAAAGCGAATTTTTATTCGCAGAAAGGATTACTATGAACGCAATTTACGATTTTTTTGCAAAGCCGATTGGCTGGCTTTTAAACCAGCTTTGCGGATTGCTCGGCGGCAACTTTGCGCTGTCGATTTTCATTTTTACCTTGGTTCTTAATATTATCTTTTTGCCGCTTAATATAAAGCAGCAAAAGGGAATGGCAAACCAGGCAAGAATGAAAAATAAAATGGACAAAATCAAAGAAAAGTACAAGGATGACCGTATGGCTCAGCAGCAGGCTATGAGCGAGCTCATGCAGGAATCGGGAACAAGCCCTATGTCCGGCTGTTTGCTTATGTTTATCCGTTTGCCTTTCTTTGTTGCTATTTACACTGCGGTAAGACAGCCTCTTACCTACATTGTCGGAGCTTCGGACAAGCTCATTGAAGGAGCTCAAAAGGCGCTTAAGGTTACAAGCGAAATGGATATCCTCGGCGGAATAGATAAGGTCGGCGGTGAGCTTAAAGAAGCAGTAGGCTCGCTTGATTTTACCTTTTTTGGACTTAATCTTACCGAGCAGCCGTCTATCAGTACGCTGTCATTTATTTGGATAATTCCGCTCCTTTCTTTTGCAACGGCAATTTTGTCCACCTATATCACCACTCAAATGCAGAAAAAGACTAATCCCGGTGCAGCTCAGGGAGCAGGCTGTATGTATATATTTATGCCGCTTTTCTCCCTTGTAATTGCATTTACAGTACCGGGCGCAGTAGGTTTCTATTGGGCATGCTCAAACGTTGTAAGTATGTTCATCAGCATCTTTACTAATAAGATGTATAGTCCTGCGCGTACAATTGCTCAAATCGAAGCAAAAACAGTTTTAAAGAGAATGAAATACGAAAATGAAAAGATAGAGGCAGCTTTAAAAAGGGAAGAAGCTGCCGAGTAACAGTTGAAAATAGGGTTACGTAGAAAGGAATGAAACCGTAACATGAGAGAAGCTATATCTACCGGCGCTTCGGTTGAAGAAGCAAAGGAAAAAGCGATAGAAATGCTTGGAGATATTGGCGATGCCGATGTCGAATTTGAGATAATCGACCTTCCCGAAAAGAAGGTTTTGGGCCTCTTTGGCGGAAAAGATGCTAAGGTTCGCGTTTTTGTTGAATCATTAGATAACGATATGCCGAAGGTAAAAGAAAATACCGAAAAGAAAACCGAAAAAAAGGTTCAAAATAAGGCAGAAAAGGCCGATAAAAAGACCGAAAAGGCTGATAAAAAAGCCGAGAAAAAGGCAGAAAAACAAACAAAAACCGACGATGAAAAGCCTGTCACCTACGGAGTAAAGAACGTTGACGGCTTAATCAAGTATGTAAAGGATATTCTCGACCATATGGATATTGGTGAGGTTGCCATTGCCGCTACCGACATCGAAAAGGGCGTTAAGCTCGATATCGAGGGCGACGGAATGGGCGCCGTCATCGGAAGAAGAGGCGAAACCCTCGACGCTATCCAGTGCCTTGCTTCTCTTTACTGCAATCAGGAAGAGAAAGGCGAATTCAGAAGGGTAGTTCTTGATACCAGCGGCTACCGCGAAAAGAGAGAAAAGACCTTACAGGCTCTTGCAACGAAAACAGCTCGTCAGGCTCTTCGTTCGGGAAGAAATCAATCGCTCGAACCTATGAACCCATACGAGAGAAGAATCATTCATTCAGCTGTTCAGGAAATTGATGGAGTTACCTCGTGGTCTGTCAGCGACGGAAAGAATCGTCGCGTAATCATCGGCTTCGAAAAGGGTAGCGAGCCAGCACCAAAGGCTCGTTCTTCACGTGGCGGACGTTCACGTAATTCATCGCGTTCGTCGACACAAAGAAACGTAAACACAGCACCCGCAAAGGAACCGGTTAACGAACTTGGCGAGGGCCCTATGTACGGACGTATCGGCTGAATTTAATTTAAAGAATATAACAAAAAGCGGCGGTGATTTTCACCGTCGCTTTTTATTGCCCGTACCTTGAATAAAAGCCGTTTTCCGTGGGCGTGGGGAATATATAATTTTTTTGCGTATTTATCGATGTCACTCGAATTTTACGAGCTCAAGAGGGGAGATATAAACTCCATCCTTTATAGCGGCAAAATGAAGATGTGATTTTTCCGCCGATTCACAAGGGATTTCGCCGAGATTTCCTATATCCTGATTTATTCCTACGGTGTCACCCTTTTTAACATATGCTGTTTTAATTCCGCAATAGAGGGTAAAAATTCCGTTTGAATGGTTAATTTTGATTACCTTGCCGTACTTTGAGTCGGTGTATACGTCATGAACTATGCCGTCACCTGCGCTGTGTACGGTTGCGCCTTGCTCAGCGGCAATATCAAGCGCGTTATGAAGCCGCCAATCTGCGTAAGTTTCTGAATATTGCAGCTCCTTGAGGCTAAACGGCTTTGTGATTTCACCTGTTAGAGGAAGTACAAAATAATCAGCAACAGGAGCACTGTTTTCTACAGCCGATTCGGTTTCACTTGATGATTCATTTGCGGTTGAGCTGATATTTGAATCGGTATGGCTGCTTGATTGCGGCTGAGATAAATCGTTGTCAGGTGGTAGCACCTTTCCTACGTTTACAGTGTCATTATATGACGAGCTGACATTGCTTATGAATGATGAGGATTTATCAATTTTTGCCGTGCGGTCGTCGCTATCTTTGCCAATCGTCAGCCAACCGCAAGCACCGAGCCCAATTAAACAAATTGCCAGTGCGATATAACTGCCTTTACCATTTATACTATGTTTTAGTCCTGTAATTTTCATTCGCTTCTTCCTTTCTTTTACAAATATTTTTGACGCCGTGACAGTCATTTATACAAGGCTAAAAAAATTGTTAAAAGAAATTTCATATATTGACTATATGTTTGTAAAAACCATTTGTTATATTATAATTGCACTTTAAGAAAGGCGAAGCCGCATCGCCTAAAAGTGTATTTCTACCCTCCTCAGATTTATACCCTAAGTAGAAAAAAAGAAAAAGGTCGTCTCAGTTTTGGGACGGCCTTTTTCTTATATTGTTAGCGGTTTTATATATAGTATTCACATTTTTTGGCAAAAAAGTGATAAATTCAATTTGAAAACAAGGACGGTTTTATATAAAAAAACCGAAAACTCATAAAAAAAATTAATCAAAAAGTCAAAAATATGTTACCTAACGTAAAACTGGACAAAAAAATTGTAACAAAGGTGTTGCTTTAATGTTATTATAAACGAGAATAAGACAATAGGAGGAATTTGTACTTATGATCAATATTATGAAAAAGGGATTGTCAGTTGTAATGACATTGGCGATTGTCCTTGGTGCATTTATGATTAACGCCTCGGCAACTACCGTGTCATCCAGTTACGATTCCGATTTTGCAGCAATTATGTCCGATAACTATTATAGTTCGCTTACATTTGGTTCAGATGATAATGGACTGGCTAACTATAATATCGTTTCCAAGGGTAGTAGTTGGGGTAATATGTATGGAAGCAGTTTTAACGGTCGATACAATTACATCAATTATAGCTCCGGAAAGGCCGTAGAAATTGTTTCTAAGGAAGGCTTTGTTGTTCCTTACGGCTTTACTATCAGTTGGGAAATATTTACCAGCTCCGCTGAAACAGGTACAACCGAGTTATGTGTTGGAGATTTAAGATTTGTTACCAATTACGGTACAAAAACGCTTTATCTCATGTATGGTACAACCGAGCTTGCTAAATTTGAGACAGGTTGCGCCGATGCATCAACCTTTGCTGACCAGTACGCATTTAACCAGTTTACTGTCAAGTATATTGACGGCGTTATTTCGGTAACCCGCCTTATTACAGGCAAAGGTGATACAACTGCAAGCAATTTGCCGATTACATGGACACTCCCCGACGGTACAACTTCAACCACTGTTCCGATGTCGGCAGAAGCTGATTTCGCATACGCTCTTGTTAAGTGGAAGTCATCAAGCGAAATCGGACGATTAGGATATTTCAATGTTCCGGCTCCTTTTAATAGCCAGTATAACGGAAACGTTCCTACCTTCTCGAATGTCCGTTTTAATAAGAACAATGGTTTCTCCACATTACAGAAATTTGCTGATTTTGTTGATGGCTTAGCCACTAATCTTAATCAGGCTGACGTTACAAAGGCTCGTACAATTTACGACGCCATCGTTGCTAACGGTACAAGCGGTCTTGTTAGCGAGGTTGAACCTCTCGGTGTAATTATAAAAGCTGCTGAGTTGGCCTTACTCGAAGGTGTAACCTGCGATTACGATATTAAGGCTACCAACGGTGGTAAGATTTATTGCGACGGCGTTCTTTTCGAAAATGACAAGGATAATAATCCTATCGATTTCGGTGTTAAAAAGACATTTACCGCAGTTGCAAACAGTGGCTATACATTTGCTTACTGGGCAAATGAAGATGGCGACGTTGTTACAACTAATAATGATATAACCATTGTTACAAACTTTAAAACAGTTCTTACCGCTGTTTTCATTGCTAATAAACCGGCTGATACAGTAACAGTTAGATTTAATGACTATACAGGAAACTGTGTTGCCGAAATCACAACTGCTGCTAATAGCGCAGTAACCCTTCCGAACATGCCCTTTACTTATGGTTATGTTTTCAAGGGCTGGTTAATCAATGGCGGTATTTACGAAGCCGGTACCGAGTACAGCTTTACAAAGGATACAATCGTTACCGCTTATGTAGCAAAAGCATCTACTACATATAAGGTTAAAGTTACAGGTTCCGAAACCGAATATAATAACACATATACATATAATACAAAGTTTACGATCAAATTTAATCAAAACCTCCTCGGAGATAACGAAAAATTTGCAGGATGGTACAATGGAACAAACATTGTAAGCTATGACGAGGAATACATCTTCTACGTTGGCGCGGATGTAGCAATCGAAGCGCTTATCGACAATACGGGTGTAGCTCCCCAGCCGATTATCAACGTAACCGATGTTTCAGTTGTTTCCGACGGTACAAAGGCAAGCTTCCTTACCGAGCGTTGGATGCCCGAAGATGTTCAGTACATTGAATCGGGTGCAATTTATACCAAGGACCTCAATTCGACAGGTAAGCTTACCGTTGACGGCGTAAACGGTACAACCATTCGTCGCACAATGTCCAAGTACAATACCGCAAGAGGTCAGCTCCGAGTTAACCTCGGCTCAAAGGACGGCGGCTCACCCTTCTATTTGGTTGGCTACCTGACCTATCTCAGTGCCGAAGGTGAAATTATCACCATTTACACACCTGTTTACACTGCAACGACTACCGTTGCTGCTAACTAATTTTGGAAAAAGGAGGCTATTAAAATGAAAAAGATTTCAATTAGACTTTGTTCAGGAATTCTTTCCGTACTTATGATTTTGTCAATGATGTCTTGTCTTTTCGGTATAACTGCTTCCGCGACCGAAATAGTTAGAGACAGCGGAAATATGCCGGTTGCGTTTTTTGACCCGGCAAACTACAATACTCCCGATGATACATCCGACGATAACCCATACGGAGATTATACAATCGCTAATGTTTTGTCTGACGGCGGTACCCGCTTTATTGACGATATAAAATATGACCTTGGCTCAACCTTTGAAAATTCTTCAATTTCGTTCGATGCCAAGTTTGCAGGCTCCTTCAATATCGTATTCAGAACCGACGAAAGCGGTACCGACGGCTACGTATTGGGCTACGGCGTTGGTAATAATTTGATGTATTTCAATAAGATTTCTACCGGTAAGATTGCAGCCTATAACAATAATAAGTTCGATAATGACAACCAGATTATCGACTTTATGAAGTGGCATAGATATAAAATCGAGTTTATTGATAGGGAAGGATGCACCGAAATCATTGTTTCGGTTGACGGAAAGAGACTTCCTTTCGGTAGATATGCTACCTTCGTTAATTCAAATCCTTACTCGTTGGAATCGGATGAGGTTGGCGTAGTTGAAGGTAAAATTTTCGACTATAATCCTATTCGCACAGGTACATATATGCAGGTTAATCCGTACGTTCCTGAGCAAAAAATTGCTTTAAAGAACATGGATTCTGCTGTCTTTATGCGTTCGGTTGATGCTGACCTTACAGGAAAGACCGATCCTTATAGAATTACCTTTATCGGTGACTCTATTACTCACGGCGCCAGCGTAGCACATGACGATACACTTAGCTGCTTCCTCAACGATAAGCTCGGATATACATACGATTGCTACAACGCAGGCGTTAGTGCAGCCGCTGCTTTTGAAGGTGCAGGTTACGGCTTCCCGTACCGTCTTGAAGGTCAGAACGCAATCGCAAAGAATACAAATGCTGACCTTTATATCCTCATGCTCGGCACCAACGACTCAAAGTATATCAAGAATTATTCCGATAACGTTATGTTTACCGGCGATGACCTCGAAAGTTGGCATCAGAAATTCCTTAGCAACTATGGTGCCATTATCGATGGTGTACAGAGTACCGGTGGTCAGGTTGTTTTGTGTATTCCTCCTTGGAACTATTCATGGGCAACCGAATCGAATCCGGTTGACTGCTGGACCGACGAAACCATTCGCAAAATCGGCGAATGGGTAGTTGAGCTTGCCGAATCGCTCGGTGTTCCTTATTATGATTACTATACTCTTACAAAAGATCATGAAGATTGGTTTGCCGACAGATTACATCCCAACGCAGGCGGTAACTATCAGATGATCGAGGGCTTCTATGATTGGCTTGTTAACGAATCGGGCGTAAGCCTCGAAAAAACCGCAGAAAAGACCTATCCTGTTGCTATCGAAGCCGCTGATGCTAATTATTCAGCTGTTTACACCGATTATGATGGCGTGTTCACAAAGGACATGTTTAACATCACATCTGCCTCAGCGTTTGTAAGCTTCCCCAGTAACGGAATAAGCCATATTGACGGCGCAGTTAGTGCATCGTCGACCCTTCTCAGTAAGGCAACCTTTAATCTTAACAGAAAGTGGACTGCTTCCTTCTCAACATCTTATAGGGGAAGCGTACCCGGTGGTGTTACAATCGTAAATGAAGTTTACGATTGGGAGAAATATCGTCATCAGACCTTTGCAATCGGTGGTCTTGAGCTTCGAGTATATAATATTAAAAATGATAAAGGCGTTACAGTCTTTGCCTACCGTCTCTTTATGAACGGAAAGGAAATTGCCGATCCGTATATTTCCTCTGCATCAATGTCATCGCACGCATACACAATTAACTACTCATACGGCTCGGTTGAGGTTATCCGTACCACCGATAATGAAAAGATTTTCAGCATTTCGGGTGACGCTATAACAAAGCTTGTTGGACCGACCTATGCTTTCAATAATGTTAAGCTTTCGTGTATGTCCATGATTTATAACCAGACATACTACTGGAATGATTTGAGCGTTCACGCTCTCGAAATGGAACCTGCTGAATATGACATTACTCATAATGAAAATGGTCATATCGAGCTTTACGGTGAAGAATTCGACCCGACATCTACTCATTATATTGATGAGCGTGTTACCCTCAATGCCGTATGCGATACATATGGATATATGTTCGTAAAGTGGGTTGACGCCGATGGAAATAAGATTTCTGTTGACCCCAATCTCGACCTTACATTTACTGAGGAAAAGACGATCGTAAAGGCTGTATTCGGCCCCTTCCAGCCGTACAGCGAGCTTCACATCAACGCAAGTGAAGGCGGTAGCGTCCTCTTTAATGGCGCTCCGTATAATTTTAACGATGATTACATTGTAGGTGACGAGGTTCAGCTTACTGCAGTTGCTGACGAGGGATATACCTTCGCTTACTGGATGAATGGTGATAATCGAATCGTTTCTCAGGATGCGGTTATGAACATTACACTTTCTAACGTTACCGAATACACCGCATACTTTACAAAGACTGATTCCGATACAGCAACGGTTGTATTCTATGACCGTATAGGTAGAGTTGTATCTACTGCAACCGTAACAAAGGGTGAAACAATTACCCTTCCGTCACTTCCGTCATCATATGGTTATATTTATAGAGGCTGGGTTGTAGACGATACAATTATGGCTGAAGGCAGCACAATCGTTGTTAACGCTGATATGACTATTAAGGCCAGTGTTGTTAAGGGAGACAGCGCATACACAGTAACTGTTGAAGGCGGTACAGTAAACGGAGCTAATTCGGCTAAGTTTGCATATAATACAAAGATTACTGTTGTATTTGATTCATCAGTTCTTGCCGATGGTGAAGTGTTTGGCGGATGGCACGTTGCCGGAACCGATAACGATGCTTCGGTTATCAGCTATGACCAGAGATACACATTCTATGTTGGCGCAGATACAGTATTGACAGCTGTGATTGCTACATCCGCTGCTGATGTTAAGCCGGCTACCGACGTAACCGATACATCCCTTGTTTCCGGTGGAGAAAAGGTAACATTCCTTACCGAGCGTTCGGTACCGAACGGATACACACTTATTGAAGCAGGTGTAATTTATACCGCTGACGATAACAAGTCTGATATGCTGACCCTTGAAAACGTAGCGGCAACCGTACGCAAGAGAGTTGCAACAACCACTACACCTAACGGCCAGCTTAGAATGACACTTTCATCACGTGACGGCTCAGCTATCAATGTATATCTTGTTTCCTACTTGACATATCTTGATACTGCCGGTGATACTCATACAATCTATTCGTCGGTTTACAGCGCAACAACGGCATCTTCAACCGATTCACAGGATAAGATTGAGGATTCAACAGATATTTTCTAATATCAAACATAATTAAAAATTCCCTGCTCGAATTTTGAGCAGGGATTTTTAATTATAAATGTGTATAAAAATAAAGCCATAGTAATTGCACAGTATGACGTAATTATATTGCGTTAATTTTATATATAGAATTAATTTAGTTTTGGGTAAGCGTATAAAAAGCGAATTTTTAAGGACGATTAGATGAGTATTTTATGATTTTTTGACAGCTATGAATGCGCTGTATCTCTTTACGGAGTAATCCGAGCAGTGCAACACGATTTCTATGGAGGAAGCCGAGTATTGTAATACGCTTTTTATCCAGTAATCCGAGTATTGTAATACGCTTTTTATCCAGTAATCCGAGCAGTGCAACTTTATTTATATGTATAAAAAAATACCGCATAAAGCAGCTTGCTTTATGCGGTAAAAATTTTTAATGCTTCTTATTAGAAGGGTATAATCATGGTAACGAGCCAGTATGTAATTTCGCCGTTTTTGTAGCAACCAACGCCGATGTATTCATAATTCTTGTTCATGATTGCCTTTTTTGAATCCTCTGAGCTGAGGAGTATCTCGGCAACCTGCTCGGCGGTGTATTCGCCCCAAATTCCGTTGAGACATGTGCTTCCGCGGCTATGAATTTCGTAGTCGGTGAGGACTGTTGTATGCTGTCTATCTTTTCCAATGCCGTAGAAGTCGGGACGGGTTGAATCCATAGTACCCTCGCAGGCTTCTTCGTAAACGCGCTGATTAACAGCATATTTGAGCATAACGTCATCGGTTTTGAGCTTATACTGGTCAAGTGAGTCAGTGGTTTCGTCGGTTGATGCATCCGCTGATACGTCGGCTGTTGCGTCTTCAGAAGCGGCTTCTTCGCTGGGTGCTTCAGCGTCAGTAGCCTTCGAAAGCTCTTTTGCTCTTGCGTCGTTGAGAAGTGTTATAAGCTCGTTTGCAAGCTCGTCGTTACCCTCGTATTCATAAACGAGAACCTTTACTGTATCAGAGAAGCCGAGTACGGTTGTACATGCGATTGTAGCGCAACCGGGAGCTAAAGCAAGAACGTTTCCGTCCTTGTCAACCTTAACGATTTTTTCGTTTGAGCTTTCCCAGTACACAGCGGTAATAGCCGGATTTTCGGGGAAAAGCTTGCTCTTGAGGGAGGCCTTCTTACCTACCTTGAGAACGAGAGTACCATCCTCGTCGGCACCTTCGATAGAAACGCCGATTTCCTTAATATCGCCTGATTTATATGTATTTTCGGGCTTTACAGAGGGCTCTCCGATTTTTTCATAAACGATTTCTTCGCGTTTGATGGGCTCGTATTCGGTTCCTTTGAAGCTTTCGGTGCCGGTATTGTCATCGCCGCCACAAGAAACAAAAGCACAAGCGACCATTGCTAAAATGCAAAGCAAAGCAATAATTTTTTTCATTGATAATTCCTCCATACCGCTGCCGACGGTACAAAAATTTTTTTATATTTTACTGCTTAAATGTTCTCTACGGCATGATTTGAGAACGCAGTAAAGCTCGTTAATAATGATTATTTAATTTCGACAATGTCGTTCTTATTCTTATAAATATGCTTTGAGGGGACAAAGCCACGAACCATCGAAAGCGGGTATACTCGGCAGGATTGACCAAGCATTGTTCCCGGACAGAGAACGCTGTTGCAGCCAACGTCGGCATAGTTGCCAAGAATTGCGCCGAATTTTTTGAGTCCTGTTTCGACCTTCTCTTTTCCGACCGAAACGGTGACAAGCGATTTGTCCGATTTTAAGTTAGAAGTAACGGCACCTGCACCCATATGAGCCATGTAGCCGAGAATTGAATCGCCGACATAGTTATAATGAGGTACCTGCGCCTTGTCAAAAATAATTGCATTTTTGACTTCGGTTGAGTTGCCGATAACGGCTCCTTTACCGATAATTGCGCTACCTCTAATAAATGCGCAGTGGCGAATTTCGGCACCCTCATCGATAATGAGGGGCCCGTTAAGATATGCGGTTGGGGCAATTTTCGCCGTTTTTGCTACCCAGATGTTCTCTCCGCGCTTTTCAAAAATTTCTTTGTCAAGCGAGTTTCCGAGTTTTATAATAAAATCGGAAATGAGGGGAAGCACCTTGAACGGTAGGTTGAT
Source organism: Clostridia bacterium (assembly GCA_017409475.1). Classification (GTDB taxonomy): domain Bacteria; phylum Bacillota; class Clostridia; order Oscillospirales; family Acutalibacteraceae; genus UMGS1976. The sequence goes on along the minus strand of JAFQSP010000014.1, from coordinate 15,920 downwards.
TCCGTCAAAGATATCTTTTGCAATAGTTTTTTCTAAATCAAATAATGAATTTACCGAAAGTTCATTTATCATAAATTGGTACGCTCCTAACACAAGCATAATATACCTGCATAATGATTTTACTCGAAAACTTACAATTTATCAAGTGGAATAATATAAAATACTAATTTTTTTTGTAATTTATGCATAATGACGAAAGATGGTTTGAAATTTTGAACAGTTTTTTTGGCGCAAAATTTATTTAAAATGAAAAAAGTACTTTATAATTATCGAAATATGTTATATTATTATAGTGTATATATAAATTTATTGGATGAGGTGTTTTTATGTCCCAAAAGGTAAAAATTTGTGTCGGCGGAATTGATTATTATATCAACACCGATGAGGACGAAACCTATATCAGAGGAATAGGAGCAAAGCTTAACGAGCGTCTTGACCAGCTCGCAAAGCAGAATCCTTATCTGTCAACAACTATGGTAGCGGTTTTTGCCGCACTCGAATGCTGCGACGAGGCCGAAAAGGCAAAGAAAGCACTTGACAAAATAACAGGAAAAATGCAGGTGAGTGATGCAAAATCGATTGATGCTATCATCGAGGTTGACGAAGCAAGACGCGAAATTGAGCGTCTGAATATGGAAAATATCCGTCTTCGTAAGCAGCTTGCAGGACGATGAAGCCGGAGCTTCTTTGTCCTGTCGGCTCGGATGAAGCGCTGTATGCCGCTGTACGAAGCGGTGCAGATGCGGTTTATATGGGCTATGGTCGGTTCAATGCCCGTCGCTCAGCGCGCAATTTTGCCGACGACGAGTTTAAAAATGCGGTCGAATATTGCCGTATTCGAGGGGTGAAGGTGTATCTTACCCTCAATACCCTCGTTGCCGAAGGCGAAATTGACGATGTGACAAAAACGGTGAAGCTGGCTTGTGAAGCCGGTGTAGACGCCTTTATCGTTCAGGATTTAGGACTCGTAAGGTTGCTAAAACGTTTATGCCCCGATATGCCGCTTCATGCATCAACCCAGATGACGGTTACTTCGCCGTCAGCCCTTTATGAGCTAAAAGAATTGGGCTTCGAAAGGGTTGTACTTGCACGCGAAATGAACAGGCGGGAAATAGCCGAGCTTTGCGACGTAGCTCACCGAATAGGAATCGAAACCGAGCTTTTTGTTCATGGTGCGCTTTGTATGTGCGTTTCGGGTCAATGCTATATGAGCGCCATAATCGGACGTCGCAGCGGAAATCGCGGATATTGCGCCCAGCCCTGCCGTTTACCGTCAAAGGACGGCAAGTATCCCCTTAGCTTAAAGGATTTATCTCTTATAGATTATCTTGACGAGATTGAAAATATCGGCGTAGATTCTCTCAAAATCGAGGGAAGAATGAAGCGCCCCGAGTATATTGCCGCAGCAACCGCCGCGTTTCGTCAGGTGCTTGATAACGGCTTTTGTGATGACGAGCTGCTTTCTCGATTGATGGATGTTTTTTCTCGGTCGGGACATACCGATGGCTACTTTGTCGGAAAGCGTGGAGTGGAAATGTTCGGCCACCGTACCGAAACCGACCTTGCGGCATCAGGCTCAGCCGTTAGCGGATTAAAAGCACTTTACCGAAACGAAAGACAGAGTGTGGCTGTTAACATTTCATTTTTTGCGAAAATTGGGCAAGAAACGAAAATGACCATGAGCGACGGCAAAAATGCAGTAACTGTGTTTGGTCAAATGCCTCAAATTGCCGAAAATAAGGCGCTGGGTCACGAGGATATAAAAAATCGTTGCTCAAAGCTTGGCGGCACACCCTATTATTGTAATAAATTTGAATGTGAAATTGATGATAATATTGCCATTCCCGTTTCGGAAATTAACCGAATGAAAAGGGAATGTACCGAGCTGATTGATAAAGGGCGAATGCCGTCAGCGGTGCCTTTTTATGAAGCCGATTTTATGAAGAAAAAGGAGCATAAAAATGAAAAAGCCGAGCTTGTTGCTCGCTTTTCTGACATAAGTCAGGTGCCCGATGATATAAGCGGGCTCGATATGATTTTTGTTCCCGCCGATACCCCTGCCGAAATGGTGAGCGAGCTCATTTTGCGTGCCGATGGCGTAAAGGTCGGCGTCGAATTGCCGAGGGCTTTTTTCTCGCTTGAAGCTGCCTCGAAAAAGTGGCTTAGCGGATTAAAGGCGGTCGGAGTTGAATGGGTTATGTGTCATAACATAGCGGCACTCTCGGTTGCAAAGGCCGAGGGAATGAAAATTTTTGGTGGCTTCGGACTTAATATATTTAATTCGTACGCTATTGAACAAATTGAGGAGATGGGTGCCGAAAGGGTGACCCTTTCCTTTGAAACCACCCTCCCGAAAGGGAAAACGCCGCTTAAAAAGGCTGGAATAATCGCATACGGTCGATTACCGCTTATGCTCACGCGAAACTGTCCCGCTTCAAAAAAGGGCGGCTGTGCTTCATGTGGCGGCGGTAAGGAAATTACCGACCGTGCAGGTGAGCGATTCCCGATAGAGTGTAGGTATTCGATGAGCGAGGTGCTTAATTCAAAGGTGCTTTGGCTTGCCGATAAAAAGAATGATTTTGGCGAATATGCCTTTTGGCTATTCAACTTCACCGACGAGACGAGGGAAAGGGTAGGCGAGGTGATTGCCGAATATGTAACTTCGTCGAGGCCTGAAAATGATTTTACTCGAGGACTTTATGAACGCGGAGTTTTATGATTTTTTTATAATTTTTTTGGAGGTTAATTTATGCTGATACTTGCCTCGGCTTCACCGAGACGACGCGAAATTTTAACAAATCTCGGTTACCGCTTTGAATGTGTTGTTACCGACACGGATGAAACGATTTCGTCCGATATGGGCGGTTATGATGCTGTGTACGAGCTCGCATTCAGAAAGGCAAAGGCTGTGTCGGCTCTTAACCCCAACGACGTGGTGGTTGCATCAGATACGGTGGTTGCGCTCGATGATGAAATTCTCGGAAAGCCGACCTCACGAGAAGATGCGGTAAAAATGCTCAAACGCTTGTCGGGACGTGAGCATACCGTTTATACCGGTGTTTCGATTATCTCAAAGGAAAAGTGCGAGCGTTTCGTCAGCGCGACAAAGGTTGAATTTTATGAGCTTGATGACCAGCTTATCGAATGGTACATTTCGACCAATGAGCCGTTTGATAAGGCGGGAGCCTACGGAATTCAGGGGAAGGGCTCGGTGCTTGTAAAAAAGATTGACGGCGATTACTTTACCGTAATGGGCTTACCGTCAGCGGAAATTCACCGTGCACTTAAAAAGTTTCAAATTTTACCTGAATAAATTAGCGCCAAATGGTTGTGTATATAAACCGTTTACGCTATAATAGATAGGTTAGTAAAATATAAAAAATATTAAAATTTATTTTGTCGGGAGGACAATTCATGTTTACTCGTGATATAGGAATAGACCTCGGTACAGCAAACACCTTCGTGCATGTAAGAGGAAAGGGAATAGTTATGCGTGAGCCGTCGGTTGTTGCGGTTGACGTTCGCAATCAGGCGGTAAGAGCTGTTGGAACCGAAGCTAAGGAAATGATAGGCCGTACACCCGGCTCAATCGTTGCCGTTCGACCGCTCAAGGATGGCGTAATTGCCGACTTTGAGGTTACCGCGACAATGCTTAAAAAGTTCATACGCGATGCATTAAAGGGCTCGTTTTTCTCTCGTGCAAGGGTAATTGTAAGTATTCCTTCGGGTGTAACCGAGGTTGAAAGCCGAGCCGTATTCGATGCGGCTCATTACGCCGGTGCTCGCGAAATTGACCTTATCGAAGAGCCGCTTGCAGCCGCACTTGGCGCGGGACTTCCTGTATTTGACGCAACCGGTTCGATGGTTATCGACATCGGCGGAGGTACAGCGGAGGTTGCTGTAATATCTCTTGGCGATATTGTAACTGCCCGTTCGGTAAGAGCAGGCGGTGACCGTCAGGACGAAGCGATTATTTCATATATTCGAAAGAAGCATAATTTGCTTATAGGCGAGCGAACCGCCGAGGAAATAAAAATTGCAATCGGTGCGGCACGTCGCGAATCGGTCAACGAATCAATGGAAATAAGAGGACGTAACCTTATTGACGGTCTGCCGAAAAACGTTGTAGTTACAACGGCCGATGTTGAGGAAGCTATCAGCAGATGCATGCGCCAGATTGTTAGCGCGGTAAGAGAAACTCTCGAAAAAACACCTCCCGAACTCGCTTCTGACATAATCGACCGAGGAATTATTCTCACCGGTGGCGGAGCGCAGCTTCGTGGGCTCGACAAGCTCATTCAGGACGAAATCGACATTCCCGTTCACGTTGCTGATAACCCGATTGATTGCGTTGTCGAAGGAATAGGAAAGCGACTTGACGCCGACCTTCCCTTTAATACTTATTACAGAAGAAGAAAATATTGATTTTTTTAGGACGGAAATATAATGAGAGCTTTTTTAAGAAGCCTAAAATTCAAGGTTATTTCAGCGGTGCTGGTTATACTTATCCTTTTAATGATTGTTTCGGGCGCCTTTGGTAATAATTCGTCGCCGTTATCGAGCGTAGCCTCGGCAATTGTAACCCCCGTTCAGCAGGGGTTTAATTCGGTATGTAAATATATCGGCGATATTTTTTCAGCTCCGTCAAAGATACGTGAGCTGGAGCTCGAAAATGCTACATTACGCGAGGAAATAGCCGCATTAACAGAAGAAAAAACAGAATACGAAACAGCCCTTATCGAAAACGAGTTTTACAAGGACTATCTCGGCTTAAAAGAAAAGCACGAGGACTTTGAATTCTGCTCAGCGAAGGTTGTATCGGTTGACGCGTCCGACCTTTACGGCGCATTTACGATAAATGTTGGCAGCTTAAACGGCATAACCCCTTACGACCCTGTGATTACTGCCGAGGGACTTGTCGGATATGTAAAGAGTGTTTCGCTTACCAGCGCTACTGTCATTACTGTACTTGACCCGACGGTAAAGGTAGGCGCATACGATACACGAACCGACGATAACGGAATTTCTGTCGGCTCGGCAAAATTGGCTAAGAATGACCAATGCCGTCTCAATAATCTTACCCGTGACTGTACGGTTGCAATCGGCGACAGTATCGTTACATCGGGTGGCGGTGGAATTTTTCCCGAGGGTTTGGTTATCGGTACGGTAAAGACAATGGGCCAGGATAAAGGGGATATAACCTCTTATGCCGTTATCGATACCGCCGTCGATTTTGACGATTTGAGAAGTGTTATGATTATCACTTCCTTCGAGGGCCAAACCAATTTAAAATAATTTTAACGTTAAAAAAAGAGGAGGTATGCGAGAAATGAGAAGCCGAAATAACAGACGATATGTCTATCATACGGTGCTTTTTCTTATATGCATCCTCCTTTATTTATGGCAAAATTCGATAAACGCATTTCCCGAAATTGCGGGACTGCGAGCTGTTCCGGTGATTCCGTTTGTAATTTGTGTAACCATGTTTAATCCCGAAACGGCAGGATTTGTTTATGGCTTTGCGGCAGGAATGCTGATGGACATAAGCTGGTCAAAAATCAGCGGATTTAATACAACGATTTTATTCCTTTTTTGTATTATCTGCGGTCTGCTTATTCAGTTCTTGCTTAATAGAACGCCCGCAACAGCCCTTTTGCTCAGCGGCGTTGCCTGCTTTTTGTACTTTTTTGTTTATTGGCTTTGCTTTCACCAGCTTGCAGGGGTTGACGACAGCGCATATAGCCTTATGCTGAGATATATGCCGATGGCGATTTACAGCTGGGTGTTTACCCTGCCGTTTTATATTTTTATCGGCTATATGACCAAAAAGCTTAGAACCGATTAATTGTATTAAAAAAATATTAAAGGAAGGAGTCGGCCATGAAATATTATTACCAGAAACGAAAGCCGTTTTATAAGCGGTTTATTGCACTTATATGCATACTTTCAATTACGCTTGCCTGTTTTTCGGGAAAGATGGTCGAATTGCAGGTTGTCAATGCTGATACCTATCTTGCCCAGGCCGATACTTCCAGCCATCGCACCTTAACCATTCATGCCGCACGAGGTGAAATTATCGACCGATACGGCCGTCCTCTTGTCATCAATCGTGAGGGATTTAATATTGTTTTTGATGCGGCATATCTACCGACCTCGTCACTTAACGAAACTATTTTAAAGCTGACACGTCTTCTTACCGACAGTGACCAGAAATGGACCGATAAATTGCCGTTAAAGGTTACAAAACCGTATGGCTTTTCCGACGATATGGAACATTCGATAGGCGTTATGAAATCAAAGCTCGAACTCAATGACTACGCTACGGCAGAAAACTGCTTTGATGCAATGGTAAAGAAGTATAAACTCGAAGGATATCAAAAAAGCGAGCAGAGAATAATTATGGGCGTCAGATATTCGATGGATATCAGCGATTATTCCATTTCATTGCCCTTCACATTTGCTGAGGACGTTAATACACAAACGGTCGAAATCGTCGAAGAAAATTCAATGTTTTTAAAAGGCGTTATGATAAAAGCCGCAACATTCAGGGAATATCCCGACCCCGAAATTGCAAGTCATATTTTAGGCACCGTAGGACTTCTTACCGCTGAGGAATGGGAAAAGGTAAAGGATAGCGGCGAATATAATATGAATGACAAAATCGGTAAATCGGGAATCGAATATGCCGCCGAAAAATATCTCAAAGGTGTCGACGGAAAGGTGAAAATCGTTCAGTCGGTAACCGGTGAGATAATTTCCTCCGACGTGGTAAAAGAGGCTGTCGCAGGAAACACCGTTCAGCTGACAATTGATAAGAATTTGCAACGTGTTGCCCAGCAGGCACTTAAAACCTCCATCGACGAAATTAATACAAATAACAGAAAAACATCAAATCAAAATGATGTATCGGGAGCAGCCGTTGTCGTAACCGATGTAAACAGCGGCGAAATTCTTGCAGCGGTCAGCTATCCCTATTACAGCATGGACGATTATGTAAAAAATTACGAAAAGCTTGCGACAGACGAGTCACTGCCCCTTTTCAACCGAGCTTTTTACGGAGCATATGAGCCGGGCTCAACCTTTAAGCCTGCGGTAGCTCTTATCGGACTTCAAAATGGGATAATCGATACCTCGTCATACATTAATTGTAATAAAAAGTATACACGATTTAAGGATTATCAGCCGTCCTGTCTCGGTCGTCACGGCTCGATTAACGTATCTACTGCAATTTCAAAATCGTGCAACTGCTTTTTCTTTGAGCTTGGCTACCGAATCGGCATAACCAACCTTAATAAATATTGTAAGCAGCTCGGCCTTGGCGTAAAAACAGGTGTCGAAATCGGCGAATCGGCAGGAATTTTGGCAGGACCTGAATTTTCTGAAAAAATGGGTAAGGCTTGGCAAGCAGGTGACACAATCCAGGCGGCAATCGGTCAGTCGGATAATAACTTTACCCCCTTGCAGCTCGCCCAGTATACCGCAACCCTTGCCAGTGGCGGAAAAAGGTATCAAAACCATCTTATAAAATCAGTTTCGAGCTATTCGCTTGATAGAGTGGTAGAAGATGATTTTGTCGAGCTTCTTAATGAAACCGAGATTTCAGCCGATGCGTACAAGGCGGTTAAGGAAGGAATGCTTAGGGTAACTTCCGACGGTACCGCTCAGGGCACGTTTGGCAAATATTCGATAAAGGTAGCGGGAAAAACAGGAACAGCCCAGTCGCCAAAGGGAATTGATAACGCTGTGTTTATTGGCTTTGCACCATATGACGACCCCGAAATTGCCATTTCGATTGTTATTGAAAACGGTGGTCACGGCTCAACAATTGCCCCGGTAGCAAAAAGTATTTTTGACGCTTATTTTTATAATTCTGACGAAATTTATACGGGACAAAAGGTTAATACTTTGCTTCAATAATTTGGATATATTTGTTTTGACAAAAGGCGCTGTTTATGATAAAATTTGTTAAAAGCTTTTTAATTCAACCAAAAAGGAGAGTTTTTTACCGTGCAGAATGAACGCACAGGTCGCGCAATAGCGGTTGTATCGGGAAAGGGCGGCGTCGGAAAATCGACATTAGCCTGTTCACTCGGTATGCAGCTCGCCCGTCAGGGGAAAAAGATTCTTCTTATCGACGCTGACGAAGGACTTAGCTGTATCGATATAATGCTCGGTGTTTCCGAAAATGTTCTTTTCAATTTAAGCGATGTTTTTAATGACCGTTGCGAAATAAATGCGGCAATTTGTCCGTCCGAAAGCGGTGTCGATTTTATCGCCGCACCGGCTACCTTCGGCGAACTTGATGAAAATGGACTTGCCGAACTTATTGATAAGCTAAAGAAGGGATACGAATACATTTTTATCGATTCAACGGCCGGTATCGGACGAGGATTCAAGGCGGCTGTCGGCTGCGCTGAGGAAATAATCGTAGTAGTAAGTCCTGATGCGGTATGTATTCGTGACGCCGCAAGGGTTAGCGACCTTATTGACGAAATTGGTGAAAAGAAATGCCAAATGGTAATTAACCGTTTCGACCGTCGGTATATAAAGCGACGTGATATTCGCCTTATCGATAGCATAATCGATGACACGGGAATTCAGCTGCTCGGTATTGTCCCCTTTGATGACAAGATAATGAAAAAAGGGCGTCCTCTCATGAAGGGAAAGGCTGCGCGAGCCTGCGGAAGAATTGTAAAGCGTATTTGCGGTATGAATATCGCGCTTAAAAAAATTAGTAAGATATAAGCAATTAGGATATAGATTTGGAGTGTGAAACATGAAGGTTGCTTTAATGGCACATGACGCAAAAAAAGAATTGATGGTTCAGTTTTGTATAGCATATTGCGGTATACTGAGCCGTCATCAGGTATGTGCAACCGGTTCCACCGGAAAGATTGTTTCCGAGGCTACCGGACTTAAAATTGAAAGATTTTTAAGCGGCTCACAGGGCGGCGCGGAGCAGATTGCCGCTTGTATCGGCTGTAACGAAATCGACCTTGTTCTTTTGTTCCGCGATCCCCTCACAGTAAAGGATCACGAACCGAGCGAAAAGAATATTTTACGTCTTTGTGATGTTCATAATATACCTGTTGCTACTAACATCGCAACAGCTGAAATGCTCATTCACGGCCTCGAAAGAGGCGACCTCGATTGGCGCGAGATAAAAAAGGCTCCCTAATCGATTAAACAATCCGATATATATAAAAAACTGCGATCGGAAATAGTATATCATCATTACCGACAGGGATAGTGCGCCGTGACTGAAAGCGCGCTTTGGATAATAATGGTGGGGGAAGACGTCCGTGAGTTGGGATAATTAAATATCCTCGTATACCTGCGTTAAAGGACTTATTAAAGATGGGTAAAAAAAGAAAGATTTTGCGCTTTTTTACCAATCGGGGTGGCACCGCGAATTTTAAAAAAATGAATTCGTCCCCGAACAAGCCTTTTTTGATAATAGGCTTGTTCGGGTTTTATTATTTTTACGAAAAAGGTGATAATTATGGCACTTTTAACCCAAGCAATAAGAGGTACCGGCGATGTTTTACCGACCGATAGCCATCGTTGGCAGTATATTGAAAAAACATTACTCGAAACGGCAAAGCTTTACGGCTTCCGCGAAATTCGTACGCCCGTTTTTGAACATACCGAGCTTTTTGTAAGGTCGGTAGGGGATACAACCGACGTCGTTCAAAAGGAGATGTATACCTTTGACGATAACGGCGGCCGTTCGATTACACTTCGCCCGGAGGGGACTGCAGGAGCAGTTCGTGCGTTTCTTGAACACGGACTTCATAACGAGGCGCTGCCGCAAAAGGTGAGTTACGTCACCTCCTGCTACCGCTATGAAAAGCCGCAGGCCGGTCGACTTCGCGAGTTTCACCAGTTTGGCGTAGAATGCTTCGGTGCAGCCGAGCCTGCTGCCGATGCCGAGGTGATTTCACTTGCCGCGTCAGCATTCGAGGCGCTGGGAATTAAGAATCTTTCGCTTGAAATAAATTCAATCGGTTGTCCCGAATGCCGTGCCAAATTTTACGATGCGCTGAGAGAATATTTCAGCTCGCATAAGGATGAGCTTTGCGAAACCTGCCTTAGCCGACTCGACCGCAATCCGATGCGAATTCTCGATTGTAAATCGCCCGTATGTAAGAATATTGCAAAGGATGCACCTACTGTGCTCGATTATATTTGCGATGATTGCCGCAACCATTTCGACAGAGTGAAGGCGTATCTTGACCAAATGAATATCAAATATACCGTCAATCCCACTATTGTACGAGGACTTGATTATTACACACGTACGGTATTCGAATTTGTTTCAACCGATCTTGGCGCCCAGTCGACAGTTTGTGGCGGTGGTCGCTATGACGGACTTGTTGAGCAGATGGGCGGACCGAAAACGGCGGCACTCGGCTTTGCGGTTGGACTTGAACGTCTCAATATGATTATGCAAGCGCAGAATTGTGCAGTTCCTCAGGAAAAGACCTGTGATGTTTATATTGCGCCGATGGGCGACAATGCCGCAAAAATGGCACTCAAGCTTGCAACAATGCTTCGAGAAGAGGGTTTCTTTGCCGAAACTGATATAGTCGGACGCGGCCTCAAGGCGCAGATGAAATACGCTAATAAAATTGGCGCAAAATATACGGTTGTTCTCGGCGATAACGAAATTGCAGAGGGCAAGGCTAATCTCAAATGTATGCAAACGGGAGAGCAAACCGAGGTGCAAATTCCTGACGGACTTGTGGATAAAATATACGACCTCACAATAAGCTCTTCTCTCGAAAATCTTACCGATGCGATTGACGAACAGCTTAAATCGGTAACACAAAATTAAAAAAAGGCGGAATAAAAAATGGCTTTAAATATTGAAAAAATAGACGGCTTAAAGCGCACCGACTATTGCGGCAATTTAAGACGTGATGATATTGGACGAAAGGTTACGGTTTGCGGCTGGGTACAGCGCCAGCGTGACCTCGGTCAGCTTATTTTTATCGATTTGCGTGACCGTACAGGAATTGTTCAGCTTGCTTTTGACGAAACAACCGACAAGGAAATTTTCGAAAAGGCGTTTCAAATTCGCTCGGAATATGTTTTAATCGCAACCGGCGAGGTGAGAGAGCGTTCGTCCATAAATAAAGAAATTCCTACCGGCGAAATCGAAATCGTACCCACCGAATTAAAGGTGCTGTCGGTTTCCGAAACAACGCCCTTTGAAATTCTCGAAAGCACAAATGTTAAGGAGGAGCTTCGCCTTAAATACCGTTATCTCGATCTTAGACGTCCCCCCGTACAGAATGCCATTATGTTCAGACATAAGGTTGTAAAATGCGCACGCGACTACTATGACGAAAACGGATTTGTCGAAATCGAAACTCCGATTATGGTAAAATCAACTCCCGAGGGAGCCCGTGACTATCTTGTTCCGTCACGTGTTCATCATGGAAAATTCTTTGCTTTGCCGCAGTCGCCCCAGCTTTATAAGCAGCTTCTCATGCTTTCGGGCTTTGACCGCTATATGCAGGTGGCAAGATGCTTCAGAGACGAGGATTTAAGAGCCGACCGCCAGCCCGAATTTACCCAAATCGATCTCGAAATGTCATTTGTTAACGAAGATGACGTAATGACAATGAACGAAGGCTTTATTAAATACGTATTTAAAAAGACGCTCGATATTGATATTCCTACTCCGTTTGAGCGTATGCCGTATAAGGTGGCTATGGAGCGCTTTGGCTCAGATAAGCCCGATACCCGCTTTGGTCTCGAGCTTTGCGACCTGTCTGATTTGCTTAAAAATTGTGAGTTTAAGGTGTTCGCTTCTGCGCTCCAAAGTGGATCAGTCCGCGCAATAAAGGTCGAGAATGCTGCCGATAAGCTCACTCGCAAGGTTATCGACAAGCTCACCGAATTTGTAAAAGATTATGGCGCAAAGGGACTGGCGTTTACCCGCTTTACTGCTGACGGCGTTGCTTCGTCGTTCGAAAAATTCCTTACCGAAAGCGAGGTTGATGCTATTCATACACGCCTTGGCGCAAAGGAAAACGACGTAATTCTCATCGTTGCCGACCCGAAGGATAAGGTTGTATTTGCCGCTCTTGGCGCACTTCGTTGCGAAATTGCAAAGCGGCTTGACCTTATCGACCCGAGTAAGTTTAATTTCCTCTGGGTTTGCGATTTTCCGCTATTCGAGTACAGCGAGGAAGAGAACCGCTATGTTGCCATGCATCACCCGTTCACCCATCCTCGAATTGAGGATATCGACCGCCTCGAAACCGAGCCTGCATCCGTTCTTGCGAGAGCCTATGATATGGTACTCAACGGCTGTGAAATCGGCGGTGGCTCGATTAGAATCAACGACCCGTCAATGCAGCAACGCATGTTTAAGGCGCTCGGTTTCACAGACGAGGACGCACAGGAACGCTTTGGCTTCCTTATCGACGCCTTCAAATATGGCGCACCTCCTCATGGCGGAATGGCTTACGGACTCGACCGCTTGGTTATGCTTATGCTTGGCTGCGAGTCAATTCGTGACGTAATTGCCTTCCCGAAGGTTGCAAATTCAGGCGAACTTATGAGCGGAGCCCCCGACTTTGTTGAACAAAAGCAGCTTACCGAGCTTTCAATCGCAGTTACGGAAAAGGCTGAGTGAGATATTATAATAAACTTAATTGAATAATAAAAATCGGTTCACTTACACAAAAATGCGTGTCAGCGAACCGATTTTTTTATTTTTTTGAATACTTAATTTTTGTTGCCAAGCCGCCTCGAATATGCCGCTCAGCCTTATTGGTATCGAGAACCGATTTAACCTGAATATAAAGTTGCGGTTCAATGGTTTTCAGCCGTTCGGCAACGTCCTTGTGAACGGTAGATTTTGAAATATGAAACTTTTTTGCCGCTGTTCTAACGGTCGCTCCCGATTCGATTATGTATTGTCCGAGCTCGATAGCTCTTTCTTCGAATGCTCCTTTCATCTCCTCAACTCCCAACATAGAATAGTAAAATGTATGAAAGAAATTGAAAAAATATGAAAGAACATTGTCTATATCGTAACGAATAAAAAGCGTGTCTGATTTATTAAACCAGACACGCTTTTTTTAATCAAGCTTTAGATACTTATAATAATTTTTATCGAGCGTTTTAAGCGAGTACACATGTTTTGCGTTGACAACCTTGTTGATATAGTCAACATATTCTTCGAGTTGCTCTTCGGTGTACTGTCCTTCAAACTCGGGGTTGAGGGTGAATTCGTCACGCCACGCTTTATAGCTTCCCTTGTCGGTAATCCAGTTCCACGAGCCGCTCGGCAAACAGTTGAGAATTACGAGACCTTCGCTGGTTGAAAGAATGTCCTTTCCTGCAAGAAGTCGTGAATCGTATTCGAGACCGAAAAGATTTGATATGGTGGGTACAACGTCGATTGCCGAACATGGCTTTGATACCTTAACAGGTGATTCCATCGATGATGACCAAATATACAGCGCGTTTCGGTAAAGGTCGAAGTTGTCGCGTATGTGACTTTCGGGTAAACCGTAAAGCTCGGCTAATTCATCGTCTTCGAGCGCGTAAGGATAATGGTCGGCCGTCATAACGAAAACGGTATCGTCAAGTATACCCTTTTCATCAAGCTGACGCACCAGCTCGGCAAGCATAAGCTCGACCTCGTAGTTGCATGCGATATATGCTTTTATATTTTCGCTGTATTCCATGCCTTCGGTGATGTCGCGGTGGCGAACGGCCATCTGGTTACCGTTCCAGGTGTAATTACAGTGACCGCTGACGGTCATATAATATACGTGAAATGGCGTTTGGTCTATCCAGTTGTCGACGTTAATTGACTGAACAGCCATTTCTAAATCCGAACGTGGCCAGCAGCTTTTTAGCCCGGTAAGCCCGTTTCCGATACCCTTATAGCTATAACCGAAATTGGGGTGTGACTTGTTTCGTGTATAGTAGGTATATGTGTTGTTGTGATAAGCATAGGTTTTGTAGCCTATTTTTTTCATCTGATTTCCGAGAACGAAGGGCTGCTCTGTATCGCCGCTTTTTCTCAAACAGGTTGCCGCATTATAGAAGTTGCCGGTCATATTTGCATATTCGCCGGACGCTGTACTTCCTCCCCAAAGCGTATTGTAGAAATTCTCGAAAACAAAGCCTTCTGTGGCCATTTTATATAATGTAGGCGTTAATTCGGGGGTTACAAACTCGGGACAAAATCCTTCGAGGGTAAGATGAATGAGATTTTTGCCCTTAAAAATGCCGGTGAATTCGTTTTGCTTGGTTGGTGCAACGGTTGAAAAATATTTATGCATATCCTTGATTGTGCTGTTGCTTTCGTTTGCGATAAGAGAATCAAAATCGATATCCATAACATTATCATCGTAAACTATTTCAGGCTCGGAGCTGCTTTCGCTTAGAATATTCTGATCAACGGGATGGTCAACTATCGTTTCGGGAGCACCAAAAATAAGCTGAGTTAAATCGATTCTTGTTGTTGTGACGATGCCAAAACGCTTTACCGTTTCGTTGGCTTGAATTGCTGATTTATAATAATGCGCATCCGAGTTTGTCCCGGAATTAAGCATTATTATAATGTAGCATAAGAGATGAGCAATAACAGAAACAATTAGTGCAAGTATCTTGAAATTTTGACGAGTTTTCATCGCAGGCATATGCTTTTTTCCAAAAATGGCATAGGCAACCAGCGGAATTGAGAACAGAATAATTGCAGGGATACTTCTTCCAATTGCGACAAGCGCTTCTTTCCAGAATTCGGTTACGTTTTCTGCTTCTTCTACGCCAAAGGATGAAAGTGTAAAAAAGGTTTGAAACTGCAATCGGCATACATAGTGAAAGCCAAAAATAAAAAGGATAATCAGCAGTAACCCGATGGTTACACGTCTATTTACCTTGTGGGTTCCAATGGTGCATAAAACGGTAAGAATAGCGCCAACCGAAAGCGAAAAAAGCAGGGTGTAAATAAGTCCCATGCCAAAAAATGTATTTGAATATACAAAGGCGCGCATAATAATTTCCATATAGAAAATAGTAGCCGGCCAAAACCATAAAAACGAAAAACGTTTTACCTTAGGTTTGCTTCGTGAAACGGTACTAAAACCTGAATGGCGACTCTTGTCCCAATCCGGATTAACCTTAAACAAAGACACCCACTCCTTAATAATTTACTCCTATCAAACAATTATATCACATTCGTTCAATATTGCAAACAAATTAATCCGTAATTGTGCATAATATTATTGGCTACGGAGAAAACTTGTGTGGTAATTGTTGACAAATAGATTTTTAATGTGTTATATTTACCATCAGTTGCTTGGAGGTGAAATAAATGGCACGAAGACAAACTAACATAGAACATGACGGAACAAGAGAGTTTCGCGCTGTACCTGTTCGAAAAGATAGAAACAGCATTAGCGAGACGAGAACGTTTGGTACAATTAAGGGGAGAAGACAAACTGCGCTTAAAAAGCATTCGGCTTACAATAAAGAGGTCAGCTTAGGCTCGGTTAATTTTTCGGTATCGATTGTTCTGTTCGCATTGATTATTTGTATGGTTATTCTTGTCGCTGTTTATTGTCGAGCAAACGCCTGATTTTTTTAATGTCTCTTACATTATATTATATATAGGCGAAGAAAACCTTCAAAAAAGTAATATATATTGAGCGTTAAAAATGGCAAAGCACAATTTATTGTAAGGCGAAATTTTTTACAAAAAAATGTAAAAAACGCCCTTCAAAAAAAGTTTTATTTTTTTGAAAAAAAGTGTTGACAATGGGGGAGCGCTGTGGTATTATAATCAGGCGCCCGAAAAAAGCGGGTAGCAAAAGGACCTTGAAAATTAAACAACGAGAGACGGACCCAAATAAGATTTTATTTGAGAGTATGTACTTTTTAAACAGTAG
>JAFQSP010000013.1 GCA_017409475.1 Clostridia bacterium | reverse complement strand
TGGCCATACTCATGATTTAGGTTGGTTTCAGTTTGTTGTGTTTTGCTTAATCCAATAAACCCATAAAAAAAAGATGCGTCAAATGATGTTTTTAAAACAAAGGTTCCTTTATAACTTGAAAAATAATTTGAAGAAAACACTACTTCTGGATCTTCATTATATTTATTATAATTGTTTATATCTTCTTTAATGTTATTGTACGTATTGACAACCGGTTTAATGATTTTATCATTTATCCAATTATCTACGGCTTTTATCCATTTGGGCCAATTCCCATCTGTATCATTCATATTGACAGGATTATTCATACAATATGCAAACAGATTATAACCTTGAACATCTCCGCCAACGCCTGAAACAGCACCGTCTGCATTGATAAATCTGCAGATTTCGGGGTCGTAATAGCGGCTGTTGAGATAGTAGAAATTTGTCTCGGTGTCGTAGTAATAACCGCGATATCTTATCGGGTTAATATTGGCGATATGAGTTGCGTCGCTACTAATATCATTCAAAGCAGCGTCGGTAATTGCAACAATCTTACCCCACGGGTCGTAGGTATATCTTGCGATAATTGTACCGTTTGAGTCGGCAAGAGCTTCTACGTCACCTTGGAGATTGTAAATATAATAATACTCAGTACCGTTATAGCTAAAGCCGATATATGCTCCGTTGTTATCATATATCCAAACAAGAATATTATTGCCTGTTTTCTGTGCGGCAAGAATATCGCCGGCATAGGTAAAGAAGGTATCACCTGCTTCGGTAGATTTTGAAATACGGCTACCTGACACATCATAGTAATAAACCGCGGTAATATCATCACCGTCAAGTATCATGTTTAAACGGCGACCGTTTTGCCACATAAAGTTTTCGCCGTTTTTATAGGTTAACGGGTTACCGATTGTGTCATAAGTAATGGTATTACCGTTGTAGGAGGTGAGTAAATCTCCCCAAACACTATTGGTATAGCCATAGGTATTATTGTTCTTTGAGGTAATATTACCGTTATCGTCATAGGTATATGTGCCGCCGTAGGAGATATTATCTCCATAGCATCTTATAAGCTGATTAAGCTCGTCATACTCGTAATTCACTTGATACTGAGTAAGAGCAAATGTAGCCACGCTTAAATTATTATAATCAATTCGAGTAATATTACCGTTAGCGTCATACTGATACGAATAGTCACCGAG
The DNA here is from genome assembly GCA_017409475.1 of Clostridia bacterium. Lineage (GTDB taxonomy): Bacteria > Bacillota > Clostridia > Oscillospirales > Acutalibacteraceae > UMGS1976. The sequence goes on along the minus strand of JAFQSP010000013.1, from coordinate 12,044 downwards.
AGAGCTTTGAACACCCGAAACAATGGTTGTTGTAGTATTTGCGGTAGTATCTTTGTAAGTATAAGTGCTATATAACGAACGTCCCACAGAGGGATAGACAGTTTGGCTTGTAACTCTACCAAGGCCGTCGTAGGTGTAATTTTTCTTTGATACGTCGTTCCACTTTACAGAATAGATTTGGTCGGGCATTTGACCGTTTGCCAGGTTTCCGTAGGTGAAATCGAGCTTATTCGATATACCTAAATCGGGTACGGTATGACTTATACCGGTAAGATAGTTGGTTTTATCGGCGTAACGATAGGAAAGAGTGCTTTTAAGCGTACCGAGATTGCCAAGATTTGTACCATTATAGGTATTAATAGCGACAAGGCGACCCGACAGGTCGTAAATATTGCGTGTAAGCTCGTTTTTGAAGATATCGGTAAATACAGAAAGATTACCGTTATTATTATACCTATAACTTGCTACTACACTACCATTATACGACTTTTCGGTGATTCTATCAAGAGAATCATAGGAATAATTTACAAAATTTCCGTTTCCGTAGGTCATTTGGGTCAATTTTCCATAGGAATCGTAGGTATTGGTAGCAAGGGTATAGAAATTGTTGCCATTTCCTACCCGTGTACGTGTGGTATTGCCGAATGCATCGTAGGTGAAGTCATAGAAGGTTGAATCGTATGCATTGATTGACGAAAGACGGTCATTTTCGTATGAATACGAAATTAAATCGGTGTTTGAGCCATCCTTGATGTCGGTAATGCGATTATTATCGTCATAGACATAGTTGAGGGTGTTGCCCTTTGCGTCGGTTGTGCTCGACATGGTGTCCTTTGTGGAATCGTAATCGTAGGAAACGGTGTTTCCGAGGGCGTCGGTTACCGTGCTGACAAAGTTTTTGTCCTCGGTGTATGTGGCTGAGGAGGTTATCTTTTTATCAGACGAATCAACCAGCGGATAGAAATACCATTGCTGTCCTACGTCGTTTTCGTCAAAGGGTTGCTGGCTGATTACGGTGTCGTCGGCGGTATCTGTGCTGTCGCCCGGCTGACCGTCAACGCATTTTGCATTACTGCTTATTGCGGTGAGAATACGGAAGGTTCCGTTACCGTTGGCAACGATTTTAAACTGCTGTTTATTGGATGTTGACGACGAAGCAAGGGTAAATTTTGTACCGTCTTTGTTGTCGGCAACATTAAGGTATTTATTAAATTCAACCGATTTGAGCTTGTAAACATCGTCGGTGCCGGTGGTTTCGATTACCCATTGCTGATTTTCTCTGCCGACTTCGTAATGATAATTGTTTATATTTTTATTATCGGTCGTTTGGTCGTCGGCATCAAGGGCATTTCCCGAATATGCATTGCGCAGAACATAGGTCTCGGACGTGAGCAGAATTGTAGCCGGTCGTGACTCCTCAATTACGCACTGGGTAGCATTGCCCTTGTCGTCATAGGTGAAGCTGTACTGTTGACCGTCGGTGCTGTTTGCATAAAGCAGGTTGTTGGTCTCGCTGTCATAGCTGTAAAGATAGCTGCTTCCCGACGGATTGAGCAACATTGACATCTGGTTGCCCTTATATGCAAACGATGCAGTTGTCGAGGCAAGGTCGGTTGAGCTGACGACATTGCCGTTTTTATCATAGGTGTAGGTTTGGCCATACTCCTCTTTGTTGCAATATATTCCGGTCGTGCTCAGTTCATTGATGTTATTGTCGTAAATTACCGATACCTTTGCATAGGCGTAGTCTCCTTCCGCAATAGCACAGAAAGAGTTGAACTGCCACGTTTTTACGTCGGGGTTGAAGCTCTGTTCCTCAACTGAAACGCTCTCGTCGCTTGAATTGAAAAATTGGATTTTAAGCTCAAAATCAGGTAAACAGGTATCCCCGTCTTTTGTTCCATTGTTGAGAGGAGCAGAATGCGCCTTTGCCCATGCTCCCACGGCGAAAACATCGCCCTTTTTTGCCAACCGTGGGAGAAAAGGAAATTACTACATCCTTACTCTCCTTTTCGGCGAAAGAAACCACACCCATCGTATCGGTTTGACCGCCGATTGTAACAGGAACGCAGTATCCGTCCACAAATGCCATAAAACCTAATTCAAACTTATGCTTTTCATTGTCGATGTGAACGGTGACAGAAATGTCGTCACCGTTATATGTAAGCTGTGTAATATCGTTATATTCCCACGTTTCAGTATATTGCGGATAGGCGTATAAGTCGTCCGACACCACTTCTTCAAACGGGTCATAACTACTGCCGTTGTTTAGTGCGGGATTCGACCCATCTTCATTAGACCTGTCTTCACATCCAAAAAACGTTACAGCAATACACAAAACAAGTGCCGCAACAAGTATTTTTTTCATAACACCAACCCCTAAAAGAAACACATTAAATAACGGCAACGTTATCATTATGCTATATCCAACGGTTTAAGATATCCGCTGTCCATTTCGCATACAGTATCGCACATAATCCGTATATCCTCGGGATTATGACTCGCAAGCAAAATGGTTTTCCCCTTATCACGAAGGCCTGAAATAATTTCCCGAATTTCCGCCACGCCGTGTTTATCGAGCCCATTAAACGGCTCATCAAGTATCAAAAATGCCGGGTCCTCCATTATTGCTTGGGCTAACCCAAGGCGTTGCCTCATTCCGAGTGAATATTTTGATACCGCCTTTTTCATATTAGGATCAAGGCCGACATTTTGTATTATTTCAGTCACCTGCTTTTTACTGATTTTTTTATTGATTGATGCAAGTATTTCGAGATTTTTTCGTCCGCTATATTGCGGAATAAAACCGGGGGTCTCTATTATCGCGCCGAGATTAGACGGAAAATCCGCATCCTTGCCGATTTGCTCACCGCCGACAAACACCCTACCGCCATCCGCAGTCAAAAAACCGCATATACATTTAAACATAACCGTTTTTCCTGAGCCGTTATTACCAACTATGCCATGTATCTTGCCGGCCTCGAATTCGTGTGTAATACCATGTAAAACCGTATCCTTACCGAATTTTTTAGTAAGATTTTCAATCCGAATTGATAAATCAGCCATATTTATACTCCCGTAAAAACAAAATTGTATTTTTTAATAGCCATATTTGACAAAAGTATCAACAGTACAATTACCACCCCGAAAATCAAATATGTTTGCCACAATCGAGGCAAAAAATCAAATCCAAAATTGTGCATATGATATGTCGCCTGCTGTAAAGGTGATACCCATGCCGAAATTACATTAACATACAACTTGCTGTCCTTGCCGGTTATCAGCTTAATCGTTTCGGGGGAAACAAGATAGCCGTAAAGCGAAAAGACAAAGCCGGATACAACGCCTGCCTTTTGACTTTTCCATACGCTGAAAACAAATACAATAAGTGTTAAAATAAGCATGTACATAAGCATAAGCGCAAATATTATAAGCATGCTTTGATACGGATACATTTGCTCCATTGCTTTAAGACTTGACGGCATAACAAGGTCATCCGACAAATTCGAATGATACAGCGCTATCGAGGTATCGCTCCAAACGTCTCCGATAAAAGCATATTTCATACACAGCACACAAGTTGCAACAAGTGTAAATATCATATACAAAAAGGTTGTAGCAATAAGATATATCACCTGTCCAAACAACCAGGACCTTCTATTCATTCTCATGAGATAGAACGGCACACCGCTGTTAAGATTCGGCACATCGCAGAATAACAAAAACAGCAGCATTGATGACAAAAGAATAGATTTTGAATCCCCGAATGTCCATATAAACGGCTCAAATATCTGTATGGTAGTACCAAACGCCTGCGCATAACCAACAGCACGGTTGGTCAATAAAAAACATAGGATAAATTCAAGCGCAAATGTTACATACACTCTGGGGTTATAACGCCACCCTTTAAAATTATACCCTGCGGCAATAATTGCGTTTCTTATATCAGACAACTTTAAGCCGCCTCCTTATCATTGCATACCCCAAAATACACAAAACAGCCAGAAGCACAGCTACCGTTATAACCCCGCTGTTACCCGAACACCATAAACGCGGGTCAATAGCATCAACGGTATGCAAATAACGGGATTTAATTATTACCAATACGTAATACAGTATAAACGGGGAGGCATATACAACACATTTACTGTCAGTTTCAGTGCCGAGAATGGCTCCAAATAGCCCCCACATTGCAAAAAATATAAAATACTTACCCATAAGTTCAATACTTAGTAACAATGTATCAGTATTCAAAGTCGGCATTTCTCCTGATACAATACACAAAATGCACATTATTGTTTCAAACAAAAATATGCTTAATACCGCTGTAAATCCCGCAGATATAACCAACGTAGCTATTTTTGAACATGCGTAATTTTTCTTTGACACGCGGACAAGCAGCTCTTTTACAAAACGCGATGAAATATCATCAAGAATACTGCACGAAAAGGGCACGGTAGCCACTATCGGAATAGCAAAAAGTGCGGTATCGGAATTTAATACAGAACGGCAAAGTTCGGCTATCTTTATATCGGATACAGGTAATTCATTATTTAACATTTTTATTATCGTTTCATTAACGCAATACACCATTACCATCGCCATCGTTATAACTGATAATAAAAAACTTATAGACAGAATGGCGCGTTTCAACTCGACCAATGTATATCTCATATATTGTCACCCACCAATACAATACTTGCTTACAGGACAATGCTCTTATCTATTGCGTTAATAGCAAATATTGATACTCTGGGCGCAATATCATCGGGTGTTCCGTCGTTAAACTTTAACGTGTGCTTACATACAAAGTTCCAACAAGGCATAACCCGTGCTCTATCGGTACTATCCTTTATCGGCTCAATAACATAAGATACGCTTATTTCATATAAGTCAAAAATTTGCTTTTCTATTCCGTATTCATATAAAGAATCAGAAGCATATTTAAGCTTAAAATAACGTGCAAATATGTCATACGCCTCTTCGGCTGATATCATGTTTACCTTTTCGGTTACTTTTTTTACAACCTTTATCGGCTGTGTCCAGTTGATGAAACAAATTCCCGAATCATCTACTTCTATATTTATATTACCGTTAAGCCATGCGTACTCATAATCAGAACCGTTTTTGGCCTTTGTTATGGGCATACCGTCAGCAGCAATACTATATACAAATTCATAACAATTTTCGCCCTTTGAACTTTTTGTAAGTACAAAAGAACTATCCATAGCAAGAGCAAATGCTTCCGCTATATCCTCTGCCTGCTCGTGTGTCATGGTATCTATCGTCATTTCCTCATTATTTGCCCCGTTTTCATAAGACAGCATAACAGGATCTTCCATCTGATTGTTTGGCACCTGAACTGCAAACAACGAATCGTTTTCAAAGCCGAAGTTAGTGCTTATCATCACTATCTTTACATCATTTCCGCTAAAACCATCACTTTTTTCGTTTGGATAATGCAGCTTTGTATTTAAATTGCTTTTTAATTCTTCCTCTGTGGGCGCGCTCTTACGAGCTTCCATTTCTTCTTCAAGTCCTTGTTTTACGGCTTCCAACCATTCGTCAACAGTCTTATAAGCACTGTCTTCTCCATTTTCCTTTATCTTTTTTTCATATTCTTGTGGATTCTCAGTCATTTCTTTTATACGCTTTTTTGAATGTTCAATATAAAAATCATACTTTTCTTTTGTCATTATCTGACCGCGATAATTGTATATTTCACTATCTCCGTACAATAATTCTATTGCTTTATCAACCTGCTCCTGTGTTATCTCGGCACGCTCTATTTCATATACCCCATAATAATCAAATTGACTTTTTATATCCGCATCAACATTTGCAAGAACTCTGTCTCCGCAACAGGTTATAGTCTCGGTAATATGGCCGTCGGTTACTACTGGGCCTTCCGCCTGCTGGCCAATTAGACTTTCTATATTCCCATCTGTTTTGTTCACTATTAAGCTGTCATCGGGCGTAGATTGACAACCGGTAAGGCAAAACATTATAATAAAAGAAGATATAATAGCGAGTATTTTGTTGTACATAATATTTTCTCCTCCTAAAAAAGATACTCGTAAGGGACAAGCGTTGCCTATACAACCCCCACGTTGAAGTAAATTCAATTTTTTCTCATCCATTTTTATAATATCAACAAAGGAGAAACTTGTCAACAATATATTTCAGTGTATAGTATTGACATCGAAATATATTTCGTATATCTTATTATTGTGTAGTTTTTACACTACTTCCGGAGGTAAATTAAATATGAGTATTTCAGACAATCTCAAGCGAGGTTCCGTCGATCTACTCCTTTTGACGCTTTTACGGGATGAAGATATGTATGGATATCAAATAACGCAGGAGCTTGAAAAGCGTAGTAGCGGACGGTACAAATTGGCTGAAAGTTCAATGTACCCGATCCTTTATCGTATGATTGATAAGGGTTTAATAAGTGATAGGCGCGAATTGGTTGGAAAAAGGCGTGTTCGCGTTTATTACCATATTGAGCCGTCCGGAATCGAGTATTTGGAGCATATTCGTGAGGAATATCTTTCGGTCATTGGCGGTGTATTGGAAGTTCTTGGGGAGGATGCAAATGTCAACTGATATTATTTGCGGAGAGGTTGCAGCTAAATTATTCTGTAAGAATACAAAAAGCAATCTTAATTGTCCTCGCAAAATTAAAAAAGATTTAATTTTGCGCATTGAATCGAGCGTTTATGATTACATAGATGGCAATCCTGACGCATCTTATGACGACATCGAAGCTCAGTTTGGCTCACCTCGTGAGTTAGCTGATTCATACATCAGTTCGCTTGATTCCGAGGAAATAGGCAAGGCAATCAAAAAGGCAAAAACCATTAAAACAGCTGTAATCGTGACCTGCATTATTGCTTTAATTGCGCTCTTTGCAACCTTCGCAAAAATGATTTCAGATAACAGCGACTCACAATACAAGTATTACGAAGAAACCATCTCGGTTGGAGAAACCATTATTATCGAATAAATAAATTAGTAAAAATATGTTTAGATACTTCACCAAATATTGAAGGTAGTTGGAGAGAATACAAATGTCAAATAATACTGTCCACGGCGAAGCTGCCGCTAAATTATTCTGTAAGAATACAAAAAACAAGCTCAGTTGCCCTCGCAAAATTAAAAAGGATTTGATTTTGCGCATTGAATCAAGCGTTTATGATTACATAGACGGCAATCCTGATGCATCTTACAACGAAATTGAAGCCCATTTCGGTTCACCTCGTGAATTAGCTAATTCATATATCAGTTCACTTGATTCCGAGGAAATATGCAAAGCAATTAAAAAAGCAAAAACCATAAAAATAGCAGTAATCGTAACCTGCATTATTGCTTTGATTGCGCTCTTTGCAACCTTCGCAAAAATGATTTCGGATAACAAGGACACACAAGTAACTGAAATTGAAACAGTAATCATTTACGATTGAGAGCTCGCATATTAAACATCCTTATTTTACAAAAAAATAATCGAAACTTATGGAGAATACAAATGTCGAATAATACTGTTTTCGGAGAGGTTGCCGCTAAACTATTCTGTAAGAATGCAAAAAGCAATCTTAATTGTCCTCGCAAAATTAAAAAGGATTTAATTTTGCGCATTGAATCGAGCGTTTATGATTATATAGAAGGCAATCCTAACGCATCTTATGACGACATCGAAGCTCAGTTTGGCTCACCTCGTGAGTTAGCTGATTCATATATTAGTTCACTTGACTCCGAGGAAATAGGCAAGGCAATCAAAAAGGCAAAAGCCATAAAAATAGCTGTAATCGTGACCTGCATTATTGCTTTAATTGCGCTATTTGCAACCTTTGCAAAAATGATTTCAGATAATAAAGACACGACACCCGTCTATTATGAAGAAACAATATCAGACGGAGAAATTATTTACGAATAATAAAAAAGCAGTAGGCATCAAAACCTACTATCTTTTTGCTTGCGGAGAATGAGGATTTCTGAGCCCACTTCTTAAAAAACACGAAATCTGCTGCATTTATTGACACATGCTAATTCGGCATAGTATAAAAACTTTAAAAACAACAAGGAAAGCGGGAACAGGTTATGAAAAAAATTGCGGTAATACTTCTATGTTGTATTCAATTACTGTCAATTACCGGTTGTTTTCTAATCGAACCCCAAATCTCCGATGAAGAAATAATTCAACAACAACAGGAAATACTGCGGTTTGGTTTTTCCTCTGAATTTGAAACTTTGGAAAAAGTAATGACACTGGATGAATTGTTGACGTGGACCAATCCGTATGCCTCTTACAGTTCGTATTATTTTTACAATACGTTAAATACCGAAGAACAGTATATATACCATGCGCTGGAATATGCGATGGTTAACTCGTATGAATTTACTAATATCGACTCAAAAATCAATATACTAACTGATCGTTGCAACTTGATTGTACAATACTTGGCAGTCGATACGCCGCTGTTGGAACAAAATGTATTTTCATCATGTTTCGCCAACCACAACAACAAATACGACTATGCTGTCGATGAAAACCGTGTCGTTTCCGTTCCTTTGTACAGTAAAATAATCCAGGTCAATAATTTCCGTCCCGAACAGTGGAAAAAGAAAATGAGCGCTCTGAAAGAAGCGAAAAAGGTCTTTGCACAATTCAAAAAGCACGACACGGACATTGAACTGGCAGAAGAAATTTACCGTTACGTTGCAAAAAATATCGAGTATATTCCTTACGAGAATGAAAACGGATTTTATCGCGGACATCTTTCGCCGTTCTTGCACGACGCTTTTATTAACAAAAAAACTCACTGTGACGGCTTCGCAAATGCATTAGCTCTTTTATTTGCAATGGCAGGATTTGAACAGGTGGAAAAGGAAGGTTACAATGAAGAACTCGGTCACACGTGGAATTGCGTAAAGCTGGATGGCGTTTGGTATAACTGTGACGCCACAGCAGAAAGCTGGATCCCCAAAAAGTCGACCTCTATGGGTGCAGGACCTTTCTTTGCATTTTCGGATCAACTCGTCGCCTATGAACAAAAATGGAGCGATAAGTATCCCGCATGTGAAAAGTCCTATTATATGAATCCAAGCGGAACAGCAAAAAATCTGAACGGTAACGAATTCTATAATATTGCCCGCAAGGGTTTTGCCGAGCATAAAGAATGGTCTTTGGTTATCGTGGATTCTGTGAATGAAAAGAAGCTGAGCAAACAACTCAACCGTTTAGCAAACGCATATTCACGTACCGTATATTGCTACCAAATGGATATGATGAACGGAAGAAGATTCATCCTTATCACGAAAAATGATGTATTTGATTGATTTTAACATCTGTACCGTTCTATATGTAAAAAGAAACCGCCATCACAATTACATAGTGATTATACTGAACCCCCTCTGATTTTTGACATCAGAGGGGGTTTTCTATTTGTAAAAAATTAAAATGCACCGATTTTAAAACTCAATCTGTCATACTGTCTTTGAAACCAAAAAGAAAGGTGGTGATTTTATGAAAATTATAGGAGAACATTTGACTAATTTTCAATATAGCACCGGCAAAAAACCAAAAAAATTTTGCGATGCTATGAACATTAGCAAAAGCAATTATTATAAAATCCGAGAGGATGGCACATCGTCCTTGGAGTTCATTTTAAATTTTGCCGAAAAGTATAATTACGATTTGGTCAACGGGCTCCCACTCCATCAAAACGGCTCTTGCCTCATTTTCGGTGAAGGCCGTCAAAACCTTAATGCAGCGAGAAGAGCGCTTGGAAAAAGCGGGAATTTTATTCTGTTTGATACTTCTTGTCGTTTGCTTGATGAATTTGGAACGATACTTGAAACACGAGGATATGAGATAAAAATTCTCAACCTCTGTGACCTTCAAAAATCGAATACATACAATCCGTTCGATTATTTAAAAACCGAGCCGGAAAATCAGGTTACCCTCATTTGTCCGTCCGAAAGGATAAAAAACGTAATCGACAACGCATTTATAAACGATACGGAAAGATATCAAATCAAACAGCACGTTGATACTCCCATTGAATAAAAATGTCACCGATAAAAGCAAAAAGTATATACTTTTTTGAAAAGTATAATAAGTTATACTTTGTGATTTTTGAGGGGTTAATTTGGTGATTAAATTCGAGAAGAAAAAAGGAAAACAATTCAGAAGATATTTTTGATTTTTTTAGTTTGTATCGTTTAGGTATCTTTCATATTGTTAGCGTAAAAGAAAATACGCTTGGAAACAGAAAATTTCCAAAAATCAAAACTTTTTTCCTGAACCTTTTCTAAAGCAAAAAAGAGAAAAAACAAAAGAAATTTCAGCTTTCTGAACGTTAAGAAAAAATAAAATCAGAAAATTTGACACGAATTTATTTCGGTGTTAGAATTAAATTAGAGGGCAAAAAAAATTAATATAACGAAACGGAAAATTCGTTTCACAAGCTCGTTTTTCGAGGGGGATTAAAGTCAAGCCGAAGGGCCAAACTTTATCCTCCTTTTTTGTCCCCAAAAAACGCACCTTGAAAACTGAATAGTGGATTTGACAAGACCTTTTGGCGAAGTAGGCATCAGGCGTACCAAGAAAGATGACTTGTCCGGAACTGTAACCCGTAGCGAATCACAAAAAAACAAACTCCAAAATCAACCGGAAGGCGATTCATTGACCAAACATTTTATAAAAAACAATTTTTAAAGTCAAAAATTCGAATCCGTTGCAGTTTGGATAAAAAAATTTTCAAATTTTCTGTCATATTAAATTTGACAAAACATAGCCGCCATAACAAAGCAGCTATTTATACTTTCAAGATATGTAAAACCATATCAAATAAAGGAGGTCATTAAATATGACAAATAAGTCAAAAAATACAAACACAATAAAATTCGAAGACATGCCCGATGTCCTCAACGTATGTGAGGTAAGCATTACTTTAGTGCTACTGAAATGCCACTACTTTCGGCCGTGGTCGATATTCTTAAAAAAATAAAAGCCGAAACCGAACGTAACAAGGAGCTCTTTGGCAACTGTTACGACAACCGTTTTGAAGACTACGTCTTTGTAAGGCAAGATGGATATATAATAACACCCACCTACGTTACCAATCATTTTCGGTTACTATTAAAAAAACTCGGTATGCAAAAAATTCGATTCCACGATATTCGACACACAACAGCTACACGACTCTTTGAAGAAAATTGGAGTATCAAGCATATCCAAAAATGGCTTCGCCACACCACCCCAGAGACCACTTCAAAATTCTATATTCACCCAGACTCAAAAGAACTCGAAAGAATTGGCGAAAGTATTGAAGAAATGTATCAATCCAAGCCCGAAACGGAGATGGAATTTTAATGAAAAACACGTATGTAACACAAGAACAGGTTTGCCGAATACTTCACATTAGTAAGCGAAAGGCAAAATATATACTTGATAACGGGATTATACCTTGCATTAACACAGGCAAGAAAACCAGGCAATATCGTGTTAAACTCTCTGACGTAGAATACTACATAGAACATCCTTTCAATTTCGCTGTAGGAATGTTTCCGGGAACTAATTCGAATCCCGCCAAAAAGGAGGCAATTCGGCTTGATGAAACAATCCTTCACGATTATTTCTATACACTACTTAAAAATGAAAATGATATACTTACAACCGCACAGGTCAGAGAAATAACAGGTTACGGCAAACCTACAATTTACCGTTGGCTCCAAAAGGGATGGCTTCATAGTGTCCCATTCCTTAAAAAACACCTTATAAAAAAAGATGAGTTGCTTAATTTCTTAACTTCACCAACCTACACCACCCTGCCTCAAAAATCTCCACGCCGTTTGCAACAAATTGAAGAAATAAAACAAATGATGAAACTGGCGAAAAAAATAAAAATCCCCCCGTATAACGGGGGGTATTTCATTTTCGGGCATAGCCCTAATACTACTGGCGGCGCACAAGTGCGCTTTTGATTGGCCTGCCAGCCGAGCAATTGTTACTTACTACCCATAAATGGGTCCCGTGGGTC
>JAFQSP010000012.1 GCA_017409475.1 Clostridia bacterium | reverse complement strand
GAGAGGACCGGGATGGACGAACCTCTGGTGCACCAGTTGTCACGCCAGTGGCATAGCTGGGCAGCTATGTTCGGATTGGATAAACGCTGAAAGCATCTAAGCGTGAAGCCAGCCTCAAGATTAGATTTCCCGTGACTTTTAGTCAGTGAGACCCCCGGTAGACTACCGGGTTGATAGGCTGCGTGTGTAAGTGCCGTGAGGTATTTAGCTTGGCAGTACTAATCGGTCGAGTGCTTGACCTTCTTACAGTGGTTTACCACAACCACTCTATCTTTCTCATCCACTCCGTATTGTTCAATTTTGAAGGTGCGTTTAAATTTAAATTGTAAATTTTAAGGCATTGACTTGAATAGTCAATGCCTTTTTTGTATCTGCTACCATTTCGTCGGTAAGAGTGCCTGATTCTAATACAGTACGAACAAAGCGACGAGTGTTTCGTTTATCGCTTACCTGTTTAGGAACGGTAACGTCAACCTTTGGATTTTCGCTCTTCGGAATAGCACCGTATTTTTCGGTTGCCTCATTCATTAGACTTTGCAGCTCGTTGAGATATTCTGTTTGCGATATTTCGCCCAATCTCACACGTTCAGCCAAACTCGACGTCTTATCAACAATATCATCCTCGAAGGAATAACTTACCTCGTCATCGTTTTCGGGCATAGAAAAAGCAGAGTTGTCTAACCCTGCTTTATCAGTTGCTTTATTTTGTTGAGCGCTTCCTGTTCCGAAATTCCGCTTTCCACTATTTTTATTGCTTGCGGTCCCAAATCCTTGTCTTTTTTGTTCCCAATATGACAAACAATCTCGTAGCGTGTATCTACTGAATACGGAATGTCCTGCATAAGCTTCAATAATTTCATTCGCGTTGTCGTATCCACGTTGCTCATATTCTGACACCTCGTTTGCTGAAATTTCTCTATTAGTTTTATCTAAACTTTTATATGTATAAATTTTTGTAATTATTGGGTGTTTATTTGTTCCTTTAATAAACACAACGCTATCAATCATGCCATAATTATGACCTGTAAAAATAATATATTCGCCTTTGGGCGTTTTGGGACACTTGTGTTTAAGCAATTTTATATCTGCAAATTGTGAATATAACTGTTTGAGTTCTTTTCCCGTAAGTATTCCATTAACAGTAACCCAACCATAATCATTATACTGCGCTTCATCATAAACGTCAATATCCCCAAAGGAATAACTATTCCCATCATTATCTTGTTCAGGAGAGGAATAATTTTCGCTTTCCTGCATATAATGGGTATTGACTTCTGGTGTATCTTGTGATACAGTGGGGTTAGACAGAGGAGAACGCAGAGTATTTGCAATGGCTTCTTTATTAGAAGCAAATTGCGCTGCGGTAACTCTGTTCTTTTTATTTGCCTCAATATCAAGGGAGTTGTAATATTCAGGGTTGTTTTCAAATAAAATCTCTCCAATTGTTTTACCCTGAATAATCATTTCATTCCACTTGTGTTCAGTAAAATACAGTATTTCAACAGGAACAACATTAGGATTTCTTTTTCCACCAACAGCTTCTACTACAACATAATATCCATCTTGTTTCTTTGCGTAAGCAAAGCTCTGTCGTTGAGTAGGATTATCAGAAGTTGAAAAAACACATTCAACAATATCTGGGCTATAAAAAGCTTTTAATGCGTCCTTAAATGTTTCATCAGTAAAAGCAATTTGATTTCTTGACTGTTCAACAGCATTATCAGTATGTCTAACATACTCATGATAGGTATCGGACCCGTTTAACGCAAATGTTTTTTGAGATATGTCTATTGTGCCTCCGGACGCAACATTAACCATTTGAGAAATTATTTTTGGAACTTTTGAAATTTTCCGCTGATTATAATTATCTTTTAAATTCCCATGATTTTGAATAATTTCATCAACAGCAGCATCTATTTCAAACAAATACTGCACATCACCGTCATTGGTGGTGTTATTTTTTTGAGCATTTGTGTTATCGACGCTTCTCAAAACGGCTGCAAAACGATTTTCGAGCTTGACGATTTTTAAGCTGACCTTTTCACCCTTTAAACGAGCTTTCAACCACGAAATAAAATCGTGTATGAATTGTGATATAGCATTTCTGTCCTCGCTATTCACCTCATTGATAAACCGTTCAAGCGTGTTGCCTTTTTCATTAAACAGCATTTCACTTGTGAACCTGGCGATTATTTCACGGTCTGCGCCTGTCGGGTCCAGCGTCTTTCCGTTTGCCTCGTAAATATCAATAATCGATTGCCTATACTGACCGAGACGAATAATTGAATTGTATATAAAAAGGAGCAGATTTTTTAATCTGCTCCTTTTTATATACATCGCATATTTAAATGCTTTTACCCCAATATACACGCTTTAAAACCGCAATAACAGGACAAATCAGGATGCCGCAAATGAAATTGCTTGCTCCGTGAATAAGGTCGAAGGGAAATCCTGATACAATCCACGCTATAGTCGATTTGAAATTGAGCCCAAAAATAATAGCCTGTGCCGGTGCATACAATATGCCGAATAAAAATCCGTGCAACGCAGCAACCGACATATAAATAATTGGCAACGCCTTTTTTGGCGTTTTTTTAGGAATCAACATTACGAATGCCCACAAAACCGTCCATATATAGAGATAGGGAATCCACCATAACGGAAATCCCGAATACAACCCGTTTAAAAAGACAAAAACGTATATCGGATACAATGCCTTTGCCCGAAAAACGACCGTTATTGCGACAATCAGCATACCGACAAGGTGAATGTTTGGAAAAACCTCCATAATCAGCTTTGACACAAATATTACTGCTCCAAGTACGCCGAAAATGGCAATTTCCTTTATTTTCAGCTTCATTTTACTCGACCTTGAAGGTGTAAACCGCAGTTTCGTCGATGGCAGTTTTATCTACGCCTTCGGTAGCGTATTCGCCGTTTATGTAAAATGCCCAGTATTTTCCGTCCTTGTCATAATCGACAGTGAGGCAGTCAACCGTCTTTACATACAGTCCGTAGGGACCTTCCTCGCCATCGATGAAACCGATTTCTGTCAATGCTTCACCGACGGTATCCTTGTCGGTGCGGATTTCATATTTTGCTTCGGTTCCGTTTGTGTCAACCACCGATACGGCAAAGCATTTTTGACCTTCGCCGAGCTGTGTAACCGCCTCCGAAACTGTTGACGAAATGTCCTCGATTACCGACGAATGATTGTGGTCGGAATGGTCGACACTGCCATCCTTGTCATCGCTACAACCTGTTGTAAAAAGTGACATAGCCGCAATTATCACTATACAAAGACATAACAATAACGATTTTTTAATTCGTTTAAAATTCATGTTTTTGTAACTCCTTTATTTAATTTTATTTTTTCTCTCTTATAGGTCGGCACTCGCAACCTTAAAATTTTACGAGAAGTTTTTTATCAAAGAAATATTTCGACTCGGCATGTCTTTTACCCGCCTTCTCAAACCTTTCGGTTCAATGGCTTTTCACCGATTTTGCGGCATCGGATAGGATAAAAAATGTTTTTGTTATGCCTCACGGCGACGTGCTCGTACGGGATTTTCACCCGTTTCCTTCTTTGACAAAATTTATTATACCATGATGAATGATTAATTCAACCCTATTTATGAACAATATCCTGCGGAAAAATTCCGAATATTTCCTCGGAAAACCAAACCTTTTTTACCGAAAATTCTTTTCCGTTAAGATAGCTTAATTCCTCAGCATCGTCATTAAATGAGAATTTGAGGCGATACGACCAAAGTGCTTGATGCTTGAATCCTTTTTTTCTGTCATCGGCATTTTTTCCGTATTTTCCGTCGCCAAGCAGGGGATGACCAATTGACGAAAGGTGGGCGCGAATTTGATGTGTACGTCCGGTGAGTAGTTCAATTTCGAGAAGTGATAAATCGCCCTTTTCGGCAATAACGCGGTATTTTGTTTTTATAGAGCGATTGTTATCTGACTTTGATTTTTTTATTTTTGCGATGTTTTTATCCTCGTCTTTTTCAAGATAGCCTTCTAAAACGTCCTGCTTTTTTGGCATTTTTCCGTGAACGACGCAAAGATAGAATTTATCAATCTCCCTGATTTTAAGCATTCTGTTGAGAATTCTTAATGCCGCAGCATTTTTTGCCGCAATAACAATTCCACCGGTGTTGCGGTCGATTCGGTTAACAAGTGCCGGCTTAAAAGAGGCTTCATCCTCGGGACGAAATTCACCCGATTTATAAAGATGATGCTGAATTCGCATAATAAGCGTGTCGCGGTATTCGTTATCATCGGGATGAACTATAAGTCCCTGCGGCTTATTTACGAGCATGATATTTTCGTCCTCGTACACAATGTCAATTAAATCGGGTGCTGAGGTGAAATCATATTTTGGCGCTGTTTCGGCCAAAAATTCGTCATTTATGTATAACGATATAACGTCACCCTTTTTGAGAATTGTAGAAATTTCGGCACGTTTTGAATTAACCTTTATGCGCTTAATTCGAATGTATTTGTACATAAGTGATTTTGGTAGCTTTGCGAATGTTTTTGTAAGATATTTATCGAGTCGCTGACCGCTATCATTATCCTTAATGATATACTCTTTCAAGGCTTTTCCTCCTAAAAGAAAGATGTTTTTATCATTATAACATATTTTTTGCTTTTCAAAAGAGAAATTTTATAGTATAATAAAATATATTTTGATTTTAGGTGAGTTTTGTTGAATAAAGAGAATAATCACAAGGAGCACCGACAGCGGTTAAAGGAAAGATATCACCGCGAGGGGCTTGATAATTTTGAAATGCATAATGTTCTCGAGCTTTTGCTTTTCTTCGGTATTCCATATAAGGATACCAACGATTTAGCTCACGAATTGCTTAATCGTTTCGGTTCATTATCGGGAGTGCTCGAGGCATCGCGTGAGGAACTTATGAGCGTTAAGGGAATAGGTGAAAATGCAGCAACTCTTTTGAATTTAATTCCGTCGTTATCGCGAAAATATTTAGAGGATAAGGTTGACGAAAAGGCTGTGATGAGCAGCTGTGAAGATGTAGGAAACTATCTTGTAGCAAAATATCGATTCCGTCAGGATGAAGTCTTTTCGATGCTCTGTCTCGATCAAAGTTGCCGTTTAATCAGCTGGGAAATTATTTCAATCGGTACAATAAATGTTACTGCAGTTAATTCGCGAAAGGTAATCGAGGCTGCGATGAAAACCTCTGCAAATGCGGTAGTTTTGGCGCATAATCATCCTAATGGGTTGGCAGTTCCGTCAAGTGATGATATAAAATCAACCATTGCTCTCGTCGAAGCGCTTGATATTATTGGCGTTCGAGTGCTTGACCATATAATAATCAGCGGCGAGGATTTTGTCTCTCTTGTAAGCTCACAACAGTATAAAAAAATTTTTAAACAGTAAAAAGTGTCTTGCATTGTTACAAGATGCTTTTTCTATTTTTAGCCTTAAATTCGAAATATTGTATAGCATAAATATAATGTTTTAAGTAAAAATAATTAAAAAAAGCGGTGGGGTTGAATAACAATGAAAAAAATAGAAAAAATTATAGCAATTATAGTAATTGCGGTTGGTATTGTATCAATATCGACCTTTTTGTTGTTCAAATCTGCAAAAATTGAGGTAAAGGCAATTTCAGTATATCCGAAATCGGTTGAGAGAACAGTTGTTACAACCGGTACAGTAACCGCAAAAAAAAGCGAGTCGGTAACCTATGACTCCACTGTCTATCCAAAGGAAATAAAGGTCAGGGTAGGCGATAAGATTAATGAAGGTGACATTGTAATGACTGCGCTAAACAGTCGGCTGAGAGAGATAAAAATCTATTCCGATTATAGCGGGGTTGTTACAGCCTTGCCTGTTTCCGTGGGAAAAGAGGCAAGGTCCGGAGTGTCGCTTGCCGTAGTTGCAAAGCCGGGTGAGCTGCAAATTAAAGCTCAAATCAGCGAGCGAGATGCCGCATTTGTTTCGGTAGATCAAGTGGTGGAAATTAAAACAAACGGGGCTAACGAAAAAACATATTCAGGAAGAATAAGTCGCGTGTCAAATATAGCCGAGCAGTCATCAAATGGTACGATAATCAGCATTTTGGTAGACGTTGACTCGGCCGAAACCGAGTTGTTAATCGGAATGAGCACCAAGTTGTATATAAAAACGGATACCGCAACCGAGGTTATTGCTGTTCCTTATTCATCAATCGAATATAACGGGAGCAAATCCTTTGTATACGTTGTTTTGGGAGATGAAATTAAAAAAACAGAGGTTGAAATAGGCATTGAGGGAAGTGATTTTGCCGAAATAGTAAGCGGAATTGACTCAAACTCACTGGTAATTGAAAATAAAAGTCAGCTTGATGAAAACAAAAATGCGAGGATTGTAACCGATGGCTAATCTGATTTTGGGCATATTTCGTCAGCTCTTGAGGCATAAATGGAGAACAGTGATGATAGCCCTCAGTGTAACAATTGGCGTTATGTCGGTCGCGATAATTGATATTGTAGGGGACGCAGGCATCGCCAAATTTAATCGTGAGCTTGATTGTCTCGGTATCAGCGGCATTTCTGTTACTGTTGAGCCGAGCAGCGGAGTTCAGCCGTTAAATACCGATGACATTAAGCTCATAAATTCGGTAGAAAATGTGAAAAGCGCGATGGGGATAATAAAGACAAACGGCACCGCAAGCGTAAAATCGGATAATTTCGACATTGCGATAGTCGGCATAGGTGAAAATGCGGACAAGTCCATTTCTCTCGAACTGAAATACGGGAGATATATTAACGAGGTTGACATAAAATCCATATCGAACGTTTGCATGATTGATGAAGACCTGTCAATAGAAATGTTTAACACGGATAATAGTGTCGGAATGTTGGTTGACATAAACTCAAATTCTGTCTTTGGCAAATACAAAATCATCGGCGTAATTCCAACCGAGGGCAGCATTCTTCGCAACGTCGCAAAGGATTTAATTGATAGCAATATATACATCCCGTATTCGAATATTTCGAATTCTTTTTCTACTGTTGCGGTGAGTGTAGATAATGCCGACCGTTCCGATGACACAACCGCTGAAATAAGGCGAGTTTTGGGCTTTCAGAAAGGGAATATGGATTCGGTGTACACTGAGGATATGGCGATTCAACGAGGAAGGATAAATAATTTGTTTGATATTATAAAGCAGGTGCTGACAATAATCGGCGCAACCTCAATTGTCGTGTCAGCTCTGTCGATAATGACCATAATGCTGCTGACTGTAAAGGAGCGCACCTACGAAATCGGCATCAAAAAATCAATTGGCGCAAGTAATAGCCGCGTTCTGTTTGAGTTTGTAATCGAGTCGGGTGCAGTTTCATTAATCGGAGGGATTTTAGGGGTTGCGCTATCATTAGTGTCATCTTTTATTATGGCAAATTTTCTTAAAATAACCGTCAGTATCGATTTTTTAAAGCTGCTGTGGTTAATCTTTCTGTCCATTTTCGTCGGGTGTATTTCGGGCGCATATCCCGCCATAACCGCCGCAAGACTTAATCCCGTCGATGCATTAGGTAGGAATTAAATAGGAAATAAAAAAAGAAAAAACATTCGAGCCAGTGAACTGACATAACCAATTAATGCCAGTTATAACAAGAACGCTTTTTCAAATTCAATGTATCACGTAAGCAACTGCTTGTCAATGACGGAAATTCGCTTTTAATGAATGATGAACATTGAATAATAAAAAATGAATGATACAAAATTAAAAATCCGCCGATTTTCATCAGCGGATTTTTAATTTTGGTCCGAGTGACAGGAGTCGAACCTGCGGCCTCTTGAACCCCATTCAAGCGCTCTACCAAACTGGGCTACACCCGGATATCTCGCAGACAGCTATTGCCATCTGCGGACTATTTATTCTTGTAACAATAATTAAATCATTGCAAGAACGAATGCGATAACAACAAGGATCATAAAAGCGATCGCAATGTACTTTGTCCAACGAGCAAGGAAAGCGTCAACTGAGCGAGCCTTATTCTTTGACAAAAAGGTATCAGCTCCACCGGAAATAGCTCCGTTAATACCGGCTCTGCGTCCTTCCTGGAGAAGGATAGCTGCGATAATAACGATAGCAAAAATAATAATAAGGGAGCCAACAATGATTTCTGTTATACCCATTATATAAAACCTCCTTAAAAAAGGTACGCATCAACAGTGCGAATAATATAATATCACATACTTGGACAAAATGCAAGTGTTTTTTTACATTGGATGTATCATTTTATCCATATCGAGCAATTCTCCGTTAAGACCGAGCTTTTTATTACGTCTCTGTTCAAAGAATTTTACGGCTACCTGACCGAACTGAGCGTATGAAAGTACGTCTTCATCCTGTTCTGACCATGGCTTAACCTCTTCTCTGAGTTTATCAAGCTCGGGCTCGATTTTGTCAGCGGGACGGCAATCAATCGGCTCGTCGTCGCCAACAATCTTTTTACGGAATTCGTCATCGATGGGAAGGGGAGTGTGACCGTATTCGCCACGAACAAGACCCTTAAACTCGTTTGTCACCATCTTGTATCTTTCGCCCATAATGACGTTATAAACTGCCTGGGTTCCGACAATCTGGCTCGACGGAGTAACAAGCGGAGGATAACCGCAATCGGCACGAACCTTAGGCACTTCTTCAAGAACCTCGGTGAGCTTTTCCTCTTTTCCTGCTTGTTTGAGCTGCGAAACAAGGTTCGAGAGCATTCCGCCCGGTACCTGATAAATAAGCGCCTTTGCGTCAACGCCCATTACCTTTGTGCTGAGAAGTCCGCTTGCTAAATATTCTTCTTTAAGAGCGGCAAAGTGTTTTGAAATCTCGTCAATTTTTTCAATATCGAGACCGGTGTCATACGGTGTGCCGCTGAAAGCAGCTACCATCGACTCGGTTGCGGGATGTGACGTTCCCATCGCGAGGGGTGAAAGCGCTGTGTCTACAACGTCTGCACCTGCTTCAACTGCCTTCATGAGTACCATTGAAGCAAGTCCCGATGTATAGTGGGAATGAACCTGAATCGGCACCTTAACGGTTTCTTTGAGTGCTTTTACGAGGTCGTAAGTGCCGTAAGGAGTGAGCAATCCTGCCATATCCTTTACACAAATCGAGTCAGCACCGATTTCCTCGAGCTGCTTAGCGTATTTTGTATAGTATTCAATGTCAAAAACGGGTCCCGTTGTATACGAAATGGCCGCCTGAACGTGAGCTTTTTCCTTCTTAGCCGCGTTGATTGCGGTGGTAAGGTTTCTCGGGTCGTTGAGCGCATCGAAAATTCGTAAAATGTCAATTCCGTTAGCAACCGATTTCTGAACAAGGTATTCAACTACGTCGTCGGCATAATGACGGTAGCCAAGCATATTCTGTCCTCTGAAAAGCATTTGAAGCTTTGTTTTCGGACAATGTTCGCGAATTGCACGGAGTCTTTCCCACGGGTCCTCGTTTAAAAAACGCAGACAAGCGTCGAACGTAGCACCACCCCAACATTCAAGCGAGTGATAGCCGATATCATCAAGCTTTTCGAGGATGGGGAGCATCTGCTCGGTGGACATTCTGGTTGCAACAAGTGACTGGTGAGCGTCACGTAAAATCGTTTCGGTAATTTTTAAAGAAGCCATGATAACCTTCCTTTATTATTAGTTAAGTGAAATTAAGAGAGCGCCCGAATCAACGGTGTCACCTTTTGCAACGTGAACGCCGGCAACAGTACCGTCGCAGGGAGCTTTAATTTCATTTTCCATTTTCATAGCTTCGAGGATAAGAAGGGTATCGCCGTTTTTAACTGTATCGCCGGCGCTAACCTTTATATCAATGATGTTTCCGGGCATCGGGCTGTTTACCTTTTCGGCACCGGTAGCGGCAGGAGCTGCAGCGGGCGCGGGTGTGGTTTCGACAGCGGGGGCTGCGGCAGGTGCAGGAGCAGCAACAGGTGCGGCTACGGGAGCAGTGGTAACAGGTGTAGGAGCGCTTCCTGTTTCTTCAACAGCGACGTCATAGGTTTTTCCGTTAACGGTAATTTTAAACTGTTTCATTTTTTTATCTCTCCAATCGGTGAATTACAGAATAGTAACAGTGTGTTTTTTATCAAGTGTAGAAACTCTCTTTGAAAGAAGCATATCGAGGCTGATTCTAAGCTTTGCGCAAAGCTCGTCTTCGCTAACAATGTCGCTGATATATCCGTTTGCGGCGGCTTTTTCAGCTGATGCCTCGTTTTTGATATATTCGTCGAGGAGGGTGGCCTTGTCCTCGCCTTCGAGAATACGCTTATTGTATACAATATTCATAGCGGCTTCGGGGTCAATCGGCGAGATAACCGAGCCGCTAATGGCGATAACTTCATCAGCACCTGATGCATTTCCTGCAAAGGTCATAAACGCGGGACCGTACGCCTTTCCGTTAATAACGGTGATTTTAGCTGTTGTAGCGTTTGCGTAAGCCTTTGTTAAAGCAGCGGCAGCCTTTAACGAGCTGTGACAGCAGTTGCAATAGCCCTCGGTGTTAACAAAGGTGATAACCGGAATTGAATAAGCGTCGCAAATTCCGAGGAAGGAAATAATCTTTTTGCTATCCTTGCTCTTGATTTCGCCGTCAACGTTAATCATACCTACGCTCATTCCGCCAAGACGAGCAAAAGCGGTTTTTGCGGAATATTCCTCACCTTTATTAAGGGGGATAACGCTTCCTGCATCGGCAATTCTGGCAATCATGCAGCCACAGGTGGAAGTTTCGCCGGAAATATCAACAATCGGAGCTTCGCCAAGATTGTTTGACGGGAGAGCGCAAATAATATTCTTTGCGCTTTCGATAGCAGCGACTAAATCGTCGGTAATAATTTGAGCGTTTCTGTTAGCGTCAATATAATCGTCGTCGCCCGACTTGTTAAGGAACAGCTGTGCGTCCTTTGTAGCGATTATAATATCGGAGCAAAGCGCCCAAATGGCGCTTGATGCGCCACAAACGCCCTTTATAACGGCAATCTGGGGAACAACGCCTGAAAGTCGGTCGGCCTTTGCGATAAGCGAAGAATATGCCTGCATAGCGCCAAGTCCCTCGTCAATGTGACCGCCTTTTGAATCATAAACGCCGATAATGGGATAGCCCGTTTTTTCGGCAAGGTCGTATAATTTAATGAGCTTGCTTGCCTGCTTTGTGCCCATAGCGCCACCGTTTACTTCAGCGTCCTGAACAAAAGCGTAGCAGGGGCAACCGTTAATTGAACCAAAGCCGGTAACAACCTCGCAGTTGTCGGTCAGCCTGTCCAACTCGGTGAAGCTGCCCTGGTCAAATATACCGGATAAAATAGCCTTTGCCATTTAAAATTCCTCCTGATTATTAAAAGGTCATCATTTGACCCCATTTTAATTTCCATTATTTGATTATATTATATATTTCGTCAATTATCAAGAGTTTTTGTGCCTTTTGAGCAATTTTTACACATTGTAAACAACTGAATAATGTTTATACAGTCGGTTTGTTCATTTTCAATGTAGCGAAGAAGTAAAAATGCGCTTTTTGGAGCCTCTTTGTCAAGGCTACAGAGGATAATTCCGCGATTGATTGCATAGTTCATTGTAGCTCTCGAAATAAGGTCGCATAGCCAAATATCCTTTTCGGCAGGGACAATGTCATAAATAGTGAAAATTCCTTTAATGATTGAGAATTTTGAGTGACCTACGACCTCTCCTGTTTCGGTGTCGGTTGCTATCATCGCATTGGCTCCATCAAAAATGTTGTTATCAAAAATTTCGGCAATTTGGTTGCTTGTTGCTGGTTTTACGTGAATCATTTTCTTCTACCTCTTTTTTTAGGTTGTTCGTCCGATTCGCTCTTGTCGCTTCTGAGAGCGTCGCAGCGAAGTTTTGTAATTTCCTTTTCGGTAAGCTCACGCCATTTTCCCGGTTTGAGCATACCTAATTTTATTGTGCCTATTGCGGTTCGTTTGAGTCTAATTACTCGAAGGTCGACCGCTTCACACATACGTCTTATTTGACGGTTTCTTCCTTCATAAAGGATGATTGAAAGCACCGTTCTGTCCTCGGACAATTCCATAACACTTATTTCGCAGGGAAGTGTTTTTATCCCGTCGTCGAGAACTACGCCCTCGGTAAGCTTTTTAATAATTTCGTCGGTGACCTTACCTCTTACGGTAACGCGATATGTCTTTCCGATTTTGCTTCTCGGGTGCATCATCATATTTGCAAATTCGCCGTCATTCGTCATAAGAAGCATACCTTCGCTGTCCTTGTCGAGACGGCCAACGGGATAAATTCTTTCCTTAATTGTTTTTGTAAGGTCGGTTACACATTTTCTATCTCTGTCATCGGTAACCGAGGTTAAGTATCCGCGAGGCTTATTTATTACAATATAAATTTTTTCTGATTCGTTTCTAATAGGCTTTCCGTGAACGGTGACAAGGTCTCTGCGCGGGTCAATTTTGTCACCGAGCTTCGCAACCCTTCCGTTAACCTTTACAAAGCGGGATTCAATGAGCTCTTCTGCTTTTCGGCGTGAAGTAATTCCACATTCGGATATGTATTTTTGTAATCTTACCTTTTCGTTCATGTTGTCTCCTTATTTTGCGCCGAAAAGCGCCTTTAACCAATATTTGTAGTCTTTATTTATGATGGTGTATTTTCCTGATTTAATTGCATTCTCCGCAGTAATTTCGGCTTCTGCAATTTTATTTTCGCCGATATAGTATTCAACAATGCCTAATTTTTGCTCCTTTTTTACCGGTGCAAATATAAAGCGGTTCAGCTTAGTTTTAAATGTTACGTTATTGAATTGCTCGGGTAAAAGGGTAACAGTTGGCGCAGTAAAATTTACCGCAACCTTATCATCCGAATTTGCAACAGCAATATTTTCAATATCGTCAGGGGTATATAATTTTTCGGTTTTAAGCTGTAAAAAACCGTAATCGAGTAGGGTTGCATGGTCGGACCAATCGCTTGGCGCGTTTAGTGTAACGACGATAACGCCCATGCCATTTTTTTCAGCGCACGAAACGAGACAACGCCCCGATTTTTTCGTAAATCCTGTTTTTATACCTATAGCACCTTCGTAATACCATAAAAGCTTATTATGATTTTTCAAAGTGCGGCGATATGGAGGATTTCCGTATTCGAGGGTCATCGTTTTGTTGGCGCAGGCGGTTGCAAATTTTTCATTCTTCATTGCATAAACTGCGAGTTTAGCCATATCAATCGCGGTCGAATAATGCTCATCGTCATCAAGTCCCGATGGGGTAACAAAATTCGTATCGGTCATACCGATTTCGGCCGCCTTTTTGTTCATGAGAACAGCAAATTCCTTTAATGAACCCGCTATTGAAATTGCGGTAGCGTTAGCGGCATCGTTTCCGCTTGCAAGGAGAAGACCGTATAAAAGGTCGCGGTAGTGAACCCTGTCGCCCTCTAATAGCCCCATTGACGAGCCTTCAACCGTCACCATTTCTTTTGTTGCAATTATTTCTTCATCAAGGTCGCACATTTCGCAAAGAAGGAGCGCCGTCATAATCTTTGTTGTGCTGGCCATGCTGGTCTTTTCTCTTCCGTTTTTTTCACAAATCAGCTCACCTGTTTTCATTTCGACAACAGCGGCATATTTTGCAGACACGGAGGGTATAGGTCTTGGCGCCGATGCATAAGCCGTATCGGCGAACAATGTCAAAGAGAAAATAACGGTGATTATCATAATTATCAGCCTTTGTTTCATAAGTCATTCGCACCTTTCGGGGCGCATTTCATGAATACACGCCCGCAAAATTATATGCAGGCGTGCTTGGCCGATAGTATTCGGTTTTTTATTCCTTTTCTTCTTCCTTGTCCTTTTTAAATAGTGCAGTAACCTTGTCAAAAAGGGCTGGAATAAGGTCAATTGCCTTGTCAGCTGAGCTGGGATTTTTGTTAATTTGGAGCATTCTTACGTCGCTTCCGTTTACAACGATGAATGCGGTTGGGGTAACCGAAACACCTGCACCTGCGCCACCGCCAAAAAGTTTAGAATTGGTCTTTGAGGGAAAGTCGCTTCCGCCTGACGCAAAGCCAAACGAAATTTTTGAAACAGGGATAATTACAATTCCGTTTTCGAGGGTGATTTCCTTGCCGATAATAGTATCGGCGTCAACCATTGTACGAATTTTATCCATCGTAACGTCCATAATTCCTTTAATTGCGGTATCGCTCATTTTAAAGCACCATCCTTAAAATTTTTATCGTTTTTGATTTTGTTTTTAATGTTAATTTTAATAAGCTGCATTATCAGTTTTATTCCTGCGGATACAAGATGAATTAGCCGTAGCTTTAATTTGATATCAAGCTGAATATAACCCTCACCGTCATAAATCGGGTATACGGTTACGTCGGGGTTATCGAATTTTGTCTTTGTCGCGGTAAAGGCTAAAAACGGGTAAATCACTGCATTTAAAGCACCGCATTTTATTGCTGTGTCGGCGGCGTCATCACCACTGACACCAATTACGATAAATGCTTTTTTTATCTTCAAATGGCTCGCGACCTCACCGAGCCGTTCCAGAAAAATTTTTGCGATATCAATCAAATTCGTGACAGTGCCCGAAATACCATCCGATTTAATCATCAAGCTAATCGAACTCGGCTTTTTAGTTTTATTATTGTCAGCTTTTTTCTTTTTACGTACTTTTTTATTTTTCTTCTCCCTTTTAGGAAGGATAGTAAAGTTTAAAAAGGCATAGCCTAATTTGACCGCCGCATCTTTTTCGCATTTCACCGAAAGTCGAAGATTTGATAACAGTATTATCGCAAGAAAGGCAACAATACCGCATATAATATATAACGCCGTCACGCCTTTTTATCTTCTCCTTTCGCGAATTTTATTCGGTTCAGCTACTTTGCTCTAATGGAACGGTTTCCTTCGGTCTGCTGATAATTTCGTCAATTTCTAATTGTCCGTCGTCTTCGTTTGTGAGCTTTTCTTGGTCTTCTGTTGCCTTTTTAGGAAGTTCGGGCAAATCGTCTAAACTTTCGATTCCAAATGACCTCAAAAATCCGTCGGTTGTGCCGTAAATAAGAGGTCTACCGGGTAATTCGAGTCGTCCTCTTTCTTCAATGAGCCCCTTTTCAACGAGGGATGAAACTACACCCGAGCAATCAACACCACGCACCTGCTCAATAAATGCACGAGTTACCGGTTGATTATATGCAACAACGGCAAGCACCTCAAATGCTGCTGGGGAAAGGGGAGTGTTGCGCTGAATTTCGAGCATTTTTCTTATAATCGGAGCAAACTTGCTCTCGGTAACAAGCTGATAGCTGTCATTAAGCTTGATAATTCGGAGTGCGCTGTCATTTTTTTCATAACCGGTGTTGAGCGTAGCTACCGTTTTTGCTACCTCGTCGGAGTTTATTGAGAGAATTTCACAAATTCGGTCGGTGGCAACCGGCTCACCCGAAGCAAATATGAGCGCTTCAACCGAAGCTTTTATCGAGTTTTCAGTCATTGTTATCCTCCTTACCGAACATGGTAACCGTCATTTTTTCGCCTTCACCGTCAACCGTAACCCTTCGCGCTTTTACGAGCTCAAGAATTGCCAAAAATGTAGCAACAAGCTCGGAACGGCTTTTTGACTCAGCGAAAAGTGACTTCCACTTAACCTTTGTTTTCTTTTTAAGATTGCGTAAAATCGAGATAACCTTTGTCGATACGGCAACGATTTTTTTCGCAACCAGCGGCTTGAAGTTATCAACCGGTGGCGGAAGATGCCTCAGTCCACGTCCAACCGCCGATAAATAAGCGTCGATAAGCTCGACCGCCTCGTGTTTACGCTTGTAGGTTTTGTCGCACTCAATCTTCATCTGACTGCGGACAAATCGACCGAATCCGTCGGTCATGGTTGAAAGTTCCTTCGCCATTTGCTTGCAAACGCTGTATTCAAGCAGCTCGGCCGACAGCTCCTCTTTTAGCGAATCTCCCTCATCATGCTGCGGCAGTAGCATAACCGTCTTGATATAAACAAGTCGGGCCGCCATTTCGAGAAATTCACTCGCAACGTCCATGTCGTTGTCTTGCATTAACTTTATCTGCTCCATATATTGTTCGAGCAGCTGCGAAATGTTAATGTCGTAAATATTCAGTTTATTTTTGGCTATCAGTGTGAGGAGCAGGTCAAGCGGCCCCTCAAACACATCAAGCTTGTATGAAAGCTTGTCCATATTAAACTGACTCCGTTAAATAGATTAGTTAAATTGCGTTGTGAAAGGGTAGTGCAGCTTCAAAAAGGCTGAATGGCAGGGTAACTATATAGTCAATTACATTGTATAGGTTATCACCTATGAAGCCGATTGTTGACGACAGCGCACCTGTTGCGGCAAGGGCTATAACGATAATGAATGTGTATTGTTCAAATGATTGAAGCCTGTAATAAATTCGGTTGGGTAAAAATGCGCCCAAAATTCGCGAACCGTCAAGCGGCGGGAATGGAATAAGGTTAAATGCCGCAAGATATATGTTGGTGCTGGCGGCGATTTTTAAAAACAGAATGACATAATAAAAAAGCTTAAAGGTAAAATCGCTGGAGCTGATGTAATGAAGCTCGTTTCCAAAGAGAAACATTTCAATACCGAAAAATCCCGAAATGAAATCAATGATATTAATAATCAGCATTAAAACTATCGCCATTAAAATATTCGATATCGGTCCTGCAGCGGCAATGAGCGCCATGTCTCTCTTTGGTTTTCTTAAATTCCATTGATTAACTGGGACAGGCTCAGCCCAGCCAAAGCCAAATGCTAACATAAGCAATGCGCCAATATAGTTTATATGTTTAATCGGGTTGAGGGTAAGGCGACCAAATGATTTTGCAGTATTGTCGCCAAGCTTATGTGCAGTAAAGGCGTGGGCCGCTTCGTGAATAGGCATGGTGCAAAATATTACAAAAAGCATTGATAACAGTGTGATTATAAAGTATTCAGTGCTTATAATTCCACCGTTTAAAAGATCGGATAACAATTTAAAAGGACTCCTTTATTGTAGGATACAGATATACACAATAATTATATAATATTATTAACAAAAATACAAGAGTAAAGACCTTTTAAACTTAAAAAATAAAAAAAATAAAAAAGACGAAAAAATGTCTTGACAGTCGAATAATCTTTTGCTATAATAGCCAATGCGCTGTTAAGGAACATGACATTTGCGAGCATGCTGGAATTGGCAGACAGGCACGTTTGAGGGGCGTGTGTTCATGACGTGTGGGTTCAAGTCCCACTGCTCGCACCAGCGCGGCGCTGAACTTTTTTGTTCAGCGCTTCTTTTTTGCCTTTTTGTGTGAAATGTTTTTCGCTTGATAAAAATGGGCATTGCCTGTTTTTTATAAATTGTGGATTAAGCAAAAGCTCCACCTCGGTCACCTCACCGTGTAAAAATTAGAGGTAAAAAAGTTTAATATGCGGGTGTGGCGGAATTGGCAGACGCGCTAGACTTAGGATCTAGTGGTAATACCGTGGGGGTTCAAGTCCCTTCACCCGCACCATCAAAGGGCAATGAAAAAGATATTGCCCAAGAAACCCCCGATTTTATCGGGGGTTTCGCCGTTTCTACGGTCGAAATTTTTACAAGCGATTTTGTAGATGTGAAAAAGGTGTTTTTCCCTTTCTGTAGTGAG
>JAFQSP010000011.1 GCA_017409475.1 Clostridia bacterium | reverse complement strand
CCCACGGGACCCATTTATGGGTAGTAAGTAACAATTGCTCGGCTGGCAGGCCAATCAAAAGCGCACTTGTGCGCCGCCAGTAGTATTAGGGCTATGCCCGAAAATGAAATACCCCCCGTTATACGGGGGGATTTTTATTATTATTAGTCGGCGAGTGCGTATTTTTCGTCGTATGACTTAAATTTTATCATAAATTCGTCGCTGTTCTTTTCAGCGGCTTTTATGATGTCTTTATGGTGAATGCGATTAAACTTTGTATTGATGATTGATTTACCCATATTTGAGCAGTGGTCGGAGGTTCTTTCAATATCGGTGAGTAGGTCAGACCAAGCGAAACCTGCCTCAACGTTACAGTTACCCTGCTGCATACGGAGAATATGACGGGTACGCATTTGTTCCTTAAGGTTGTCGATGACCTCTTCAAGCGGCTCGATTGAGAGGGCGGCTTCGATGCTGTTATCGGAAAACGCAGTATATGAGAGGTCGAGAATTTCGTTTAATGCTGCCGAAAGGGTTGCAAAGTCGCTGAGAGCCTCTTCGGTAAGGGAGAGGTTCTTTTCGCGGAGCTCCTCAACCGCTTCGAGAATGTTAACAGCGTGGTCGGAAATTCTTTCGAGGTCGCCGACGGTTCTAAGCAATTTAGTTGCTTCTTCGCCGTCTTTTTCGTTCATTTGCTGTGCGCTTAATTTGATAAGATAGGAGTTAAGCGCTTCTTCGTAACGGTCGGTTTTGTCCTCGTCGTCGATAATGCTCTTTGCCGTTTCGGGTGAATAATCGGCAAGAGAGGAAAGGCTGTTTTTAAGCGCTCTGAACGAATAGTGTGCCATGTCGCAAGCTACCGAATGACACTGTTCAAGAGCAAGCGGAGGTGTGGCAAGCAGAAGCTCGTCGAGTTGAATCTTTTTGTCGTCGGTGTCTGAATCGGGTATGCACTTGCAAACGAGCTTCTCGAGCTGAGCTGAGAAGGGGAAGAGGATAACCGTGCTTAACACCTTGATAACCGTGTTGATAATAGCGATGTCAACGATGGTCGTGTGCTGGTCGAGAATAGCCGGGGAAAAGATAATATCAACTACCCAATATACAATCAGCCAGAAGCCCGAACCGATAATGTTAAAGAAAAGATGTGCAAGGGCTGCACGTTTTGCTTCCTTCTTTGTGCCAAGGCAGGAGAGCATAGCGGTAACGCAGGTACCGATTGCGGTACCCATAATGATAGGAATTGCCGCTCCGATGGGAACCAAGCTTCCGCCGAGAACGATTGCCTGTAAAATACCAACTGCTGCCGAGCTTGACTGGATAATTGCGGTAAGAACTGCACCAACAAGAATGCCGAGCAGCGGATTCTTAAACATAACAAAGAGCTGCTGGAATGCTTCGTTTTCTTTGAGCCCGTCAAATGCACCGCTCATGATTTCCATGCCGAACATGAGGGTAGCAAAGCCGAGAAGAATAGCTCCGGTGTCCTTCTTTTTCTGGTTTTTGCAGAACATGTAATAGATGATACCGATAACGGCTAAAATAGGGGTAAAGGAGGTCGGCTGCAACATTTTGATAAAGAAGCTTTCGCCTGAAATTCCGCTGAGCGAAAGAATCCAGCTGGTAACAGTAGTACCGATGTTTGCGCCGATAATAACGTTAATTGCCTGCTTAAGTGTCATTAGTGACGAGTTTACGAATCCTACTACCATAACGGTAGTAGCTGATGAGCTTTGAATAATACAGGTTACGCCGAGGCCGGTGAAAAATCCGGCAAATTTATTTGTAGTAATTTTACTGAGCAGGGTGCGGAGACTGTTTCCTGCGCGTCTTTCAAGGCCGTCGCCCATTACGCTCATACCAAAGAGGAAGAGGCAAAGACCACCGAACATTTCGAGTACATTAAAAATGTCCATTTAATCACCTTCATTTTTTGATTTCTTTTAATAAATGCAATTTACTATCAATCTGTATATAAAAATCTATATTCGAAACGGGCGTTTACATCCCTTTGTTTTTGGTGTGTCAAAAAATTCTCCAAACTCACCCATTATGCTCATTTTATAGTATAAAAAGTCAAATTTCAATACCTCTTCTTATTTTCGGCATTTTACATTAAAACTTTCAAAATCGTTATAAAAAATAAAGTGAACAAATACAAAAAAGGCAATCCCTTTGTGTGAGGGATTGCCTTAGCTTGATTTTTTACAGCGGCATGACCGCTTTTTTTATTTCAAGGTTGGAAACAGCTTTTTATTTCTGTTTTCAAGGTCAAAAAGGCTGTTGTATTGCAGTTGCTCGTATTTTAGCAGCCATTCTTTCTCATTTTTCGATGCCTCGTTAAAGGGCAAGAAGCTTTTTGATTCTAATGAATAAAATCCGTGAGCATTAATTGAAGGGATTTTTTCTTCCAGCTCGGATAAAAACTTATTATACGGCGGCAAGGGAATTCCGGCAACCTCGTATACATAGGATGATAAATAGTTGAGACTGGTGCATTCAACGTATTTTTCATCAATGTCATAGTTGGTCCAAATAAAGAACGGAATCTTATATTTGCTCTGCTGGTCGTCCAGTCCCGACGAAGCGCCCTTGTTTACCGTATTATAGAAAGTGTCGTCCAATTTAGGCTGATGGTCACCGAAAAATACGATTACAACCTCTTCATCCACGCTTTCAAAATAGGAAATAAGGTGTTCAACCGCCTTATCTGTTTCGTGTATCAGGGATAAATATTGTTCAACATCGGGGTAACTCTTGTCATATCCAACCAGTGAAATAGACTGTTTATAATTGTTTCCGCTGTATTGATAACTGCTATGATTCTGCATAGATACGCTGAAAAGAAACAGAGGGTCTTTGCTTTTATTTTCGTAATTATTTATTATCGTGTCAATCATTTCTTTATCGCTTATATACTGTCTGACATAGTCCTTTTGCGGAAAGTCATCTATAAATAAGCTCTTATCAAACCCTAAATTTGAATAAGCATTTGGACGGTTCCAGCCACTTGCCAAATACGGATGCATTGCGATACATTGATAATTGAAATTTGATTTGAGATAGGAAACCATTGAATATGCCGGTGAACGAACATATTGCTGATACGGAACTCCATTCGGCGATAACCAGGCCATAGAATTTCCGGTGAGGAATTCATATTCCGAATTTGCAGTGTTTCCGCCATAAACCGAGGCCAATGCATAGCCTGAAACTGTATTTTCTTTTAACGACGAAATAAAAGGCGTTACATCTTTGTTTGTCGATATTTCGCCAAGCACGCTTAAATCTGAAAAGGCCTCGTCCATAATTACAATAATATGAGGGGATTTTTTATCGCTTTCGTTGGCGCTTTTGGAGTATTTGTCGGCAAAAATTTCTATATTTTCTACACTGTATCCATCCGGCTCGGATATATACATTTCTTTAAATTTAGATACAAAATCTAAAATGTATCCGTTATATATAGCACCTTCTTTTTGCCAATGGTAAGTTTTCAAGTTAACTGAATAGGCGAAAACAGAAGTAACACCAACTGCGCAGCATAAGGCCAAAATTGCCCTTCTTTTAATTAAAAGCGGATATTTTTTAGTGTGTTTGATGAATAAAAATGAGAGAGCTCCAATCCATATCACCATACCGATTATGATTCCGGTAGGTATAGGGAATAAACTGAAATTTTCCGCAACATTCATTGCGGTGCCGACGGATAATATATCGACCGGTTCAAACAAACGCCCTCTAAAACTGTAGATATAAGCGCTTACGGTAGATATGATTATGTATAAACCTGTTCCTAAACTAATAGAAAGCTTTATCCAGCCTGTAAGACAGTAGATGATTAAAATTGAAACAAATACAATTATAGTGCCCCATATAAAATTAAATAGTCCCATGGATAAAACAGCAACGTCAAGCATTATTTGAGAAATAATAACGGTTGCAATAGAAGCAATCAAGCAGCAGAAGATATTTTTTGCAAGAGGCTTTTCATTTAAAGAGGTGAAAATATTTTTTATCTGCTCAATTATGGCATATGTTGCATACACTGCGCAAACGGATAAGCAAACGGTTGCTATAAGTATGAATACGTTCGTAGGAATGCCAAACTTTGCTATAATTGAAGCAATTTTGGATGAGCATATCCATGTGTTATAAAAACGCAACGAGAAATAACCTACTATTAAAATAGCAGAATAAAACGAAAGGCTACGTAATGGTTTGGTCAGTAAAAGGTTGTTTTTTTGCGGCTTTTTCCAAACAATCAAGGCGACCCCAAGAATGAAAAGTATGGCTGTGAAAATAATATCAACTATTGTTGGCGATGTAATCAGTATTAGCAAAGAAAGGAAAGAGATAATAGCGAATAATGTAAGCATGGTAGCGCTTCTCCTTAGCTCTTAATGATATATTTCTGTTTGTAAAATAACAATTTATTATATCACAGTATATTTCGGTTTTCAAGAAAATGAAAAAAGTGTCGAAAATTCTTGCTTTAATTTCTGACCTATATATGTTACAATGCCTTTAATCATAATGATAAAGAGGTGCTGTTATGCTCGTAACAGAAAGACTGATTTTGCGACCGTTTGAGAAAGGGGACTATCCCGACGTCTTTGAATATCAACATGAGCCGCTGGTGAATTGTTTTGCCTGCATGAAAATCAACAGTTTGGACGAGGCGAAAAATGAAACAGCCAAAAAAGCGAAGGATAGCGAGCTTACACTTGCTGTTGTATTAAAAGAAACCGGAAAGGTCATCGGCGAAATTTTTGCTCACCCTGAGGGAGATGAAGCTGCCGAAAATAAGGACACCTTTAGCCCATGCTGGATTCTGAACAAGGACTATCACGGCAAGGGTTACGGCTATGAAGCGGCAAAGGCGTTTGTCGATTACCTTTTTACCGAAAAAGAAGCCAGACGAATTTACGCATTCACCGAGGATTATAATATCGCCAGTCAACGCGTATGCGAAAAGCTGGGTATGCGCCGCGAGGGATTTTTCAAGGAGTTTATTTCCTTTGTCAAGGATGCCGACGGAAACCCGATTTTCGAAAACACCTACCAGTACGCAATACTGAAAAAGGAATGGGAAGCAAACAGGTGAATTGTCATGTATAGATGATTTCTCAACTCGCAATAATGCGTTGTTGATGGGTTTTGCTGTCGCATTTTTTGTTGACAGGGGTAATTTAATTCTTTATAATAAAAAATATGAAGGAGGTGACATTATGGTTGGTTCAAAAGTTAAAAAAATGTATATATTGGCTATTTTAGCTATCATATTTATATTTATTATGCATATAATCAGCTGGGTGCCTGTTGTCCAAGAAGCAAATAAAGTGCGAGATGATTGGAGAAGACACAATATTAAATCGCAATGTCTTATATCAGATAATTGCGAAAAGTGTGAATATTACGATGAAAAGATTGCCTTGTACGATAAAGAGGGCGCTGAATTATGGCAAAATACAGTTGCAGATTGTGTGCTGATTGCTTTA
This sequence comes from Clostridia bacterium, assembly GCA_017409475.1. Classification (GTDB taxonomy): domain Bacteria; phylum Bacillota; class Clostridia; order Oscillospirales; family Acutalibacteraceae; genus UMGS1976. The sequence continues at coordinate 18,704 of JAFQSP010000011.1, read as the reverse complement.
GCAGGCTCTATTACTTATGTTGTTGGAGCTATGGCTGAAAAAAAGCAAGAAGATACGAATTGCATTTGTTAAAAGCTTATTCGCTAATTAGTTATAACAGACAATTTGCGGACGCACCTAATGTAACATATTATAGTTATAATGTTTATTTTACAATAAAAACAACGGCTTGGGAGCGACCGCATCCAAGCCGTTTAATGTTGCTGTTTTTTCTTATTGTTTTTTCATTGTCACCGTTACGTTCTTTGTTCCGGCAGGAACTACAACTATTCCAGCGGTTTCATCAAATTCGCCGACACTTACCGATTCAATATTATCCTTGAATGAAATAAGTTTGATGCTAAACGGAATATCCGTCGTGTCACTCGTAAATGTGATGTTGACCTCCTTACCCTTTACCGAAAGGTTGTAACCGACCTTTTTGTTCTTGCAAACCGAATAGTCCTTAATCTCGATTTCCTCTCCGTCGGCAACCCATTCGGCAGGAACACCTCGACCGATGATGATTTTTTCGTCAATCTTTTCGGCAATAAGCGAGTCGAAAAGAACCTTTGTGCTTGTGGATTGACCCCACATATGCTGGCATGAGCCGCCGCCACCCGCGCTGTGATTAATTGACCATTGCGACTCTTCACTTGGGTCAAGTATTCCTTCCAACAAGCCAAATGGTCCGCTCATTGAATTTTCAATCATAAGCTGATATGCCTTGATGCCTGCGTCACGACACTGTTCAACTCTCAAAGCGGTGCTGCATAGCCTGCGTTATATGACGAGCTGTAATATCCGTGGGGATATCCGCCGAAATTGGTACGAATGTGGTACGCCACAAAAAAGAAAATGCCCGAAAACCCTTGCAGTACAAGGCTTTCGGGCGTTATTCATTTTATTCCCACTCGATTGTTCCGATGGGCTTTGGTGTGAGGTCATAGAGGACGCGGTTGATGCCTTCGACCTCGTGAGTAATGCGTTCGGTGATTTTATGAAGAACGGCATAGGGGATTTCCTCAATAGTTGCGCTCATAGCATCGGTTGTGTTAACGGCGCGGATGATTGCCGGCCAACCTTCGTAACGGCTTTCGTTCTTAACTCCAACACTCTTAATATCCGGCACAACAACGAAATACTGCCATACCTTTTCATTAAGACCGTAGTTGTCAAACTCCTCGCGTAAGATTGCGTCAGCTTCTCGGAGTGCGTGAAGTCGGTCGCGTGTAATTGCGCCAAGGCAACGAACACCAAGTCCGGGACCGGGGAAGGGCTGACGGTAAACCATTGCGTGAGGGAGACCTAAAGCCTCGCCTACAACTCTAACCTCGTCTTTGAAAAGGAGCTTTATCGGCTCAACCAATTCAAATTTTAAATCTTCGGGCAGTCCGCCAACATTGTGGTGGGATTTAACCGCTTTTTTGCCCTCAGCCTGTTTGATACTTTCAAGAATATCGGGGTAAATGGTACCCTGAGCGAGAAAATCAACCTCGGTGAGCTTGCGTGCTTCATCGGCAAACACGTTTATAAACTCGGCGCCGATGATCTTTCTCTTTTTCTCGGGGTCAGAAACGTCCTTAAGCAAATCGAGGAAACGGTCGGTAGCGTCAACGTAAACAAGGTTGGCGTCGAGTCCGTTTTGGAACATTTCGATAACCCCTTCACTTTCGCCCTTTCGCATGAGTCCGTGGTTAACGTGAACGCAGATGAGTTGCTTTCCAATTGCTTTTATAAGTAAAGCGGCAACAACCGACGAGTCAACTCCGCCCGAAAGCGCGAGTAAAACCTTTTTATCGCCGACCTGCTGTCTGACGAGGGCGACCTGTTCCTCAATAAACTTGTCAGCAAGCTCTTTTGTAGTGATGCGATCCATATTATCCGGTCTTTTGTTACAATTCATAAGTGAATTACCCCTTAAACATAAATTTGCCCGATGAAAAAAAGTGAAATTCGAGCATCAACATATTATGTTAGTATTATAAACCTTTTTCGACCAAAATCAAGAAAATTTGAATGGATTTTTGCTATAATCGGCATATTTTTTTGTGTCCAAAGGGGATAAAGGGCCTTACCGCTTCGGTTGATGTGGCAAAAAATGAAAAAAGTGAGCCCAATATTTACTTAGTCGAAAAAAAGTTATAAAGAAAAAGTGGTATTTTTGCTTGACATAGCCGAGCGAATGTGATAGTATAATTGTTGCATCTATGGAGAGATACCGAAGTGGTCATAACGGAACGGTCTTGAAAACCGTCGTGTCGCAAGGCACCGTGGGTTCGAATCCCACTCTCTCCGCCAACTGATTTTTACGGGTCGATTACCCGATGAATATAGCCGACTTTGTGGCATAAAATGAATTTCACCATGCAGAAGTACCCAAGTGGTGAAGGGGCTCCCCTGCTAAGGGAGTAGGTCGGGTAACCGGCGCGAGGGTTCAAATCCCTCCTTCTGCGCCAAGACAAAAAATCCGTTCTCGAAAGAGGGCGGATTTTTGGTTTTTATGGAAAAAGTGGGATTTGAACCTAAGCGACGGTTCCGGCGTGGGCAACGCCTACGAGCGCGCCGAAGGCGATGAAGCGAGTAGGGGTGGGCGCAGCGGTCGAAAAAATCGAGGAAAAGCGCGGGTAGCGCCCGAAGAATTTTTTCGGGCACCGCAAGAGGGGTTGCGAAGCAACTTCAAATCCCTCCTTCTGCGCCAAGACAAAAAATCCGTTCTCGAAAGAGGGCGGATTTTTGGTTTGTGTGATGAATTATATTGCTGATAACCTTATAAAGAAACAATGGCGGGCTTTTTTAAAAAATCCGCCATTATAATTTTAGTCTACATTTACACCTTTTTTGAAAAGGCGGATATTTACAAAGCAAATAAGCACCGATACCAAGGTGTAGCAAGAAATTGAAATGTATATCATGCTCTTTATAGTTTCCATGCTCAGTGCAGTATTAGTTACAAAAAGATTCATAAAATCTTTATTAAAAATTGCTATACCGAACAAAACGGCTACAACTATAATCTGACTTGCAAAAAAGGCCAAGCCGCCAAACAGCACCGAAAACCCGATTTTTGCATTATTTTTTCTATGTCCCAATATGATTCCAGTGAATCCGCATTGTAGAATATTTAAGAATTCCAAGAAAAGCACAAACATAAATAGAGCAATAATTCCTAATATCGAGCTGTCATAAATTTCAGCCAAGGGTAACAAAAGATTTTTAAAGAAAAGCAGGTTTTCTTTTGAGTAGTAGGCAGTAAACAGCACAAGGAAAATCACACCAAAACTTACAAAAAGGGTTATCACTGTTGTTAAAATTTTTGATAAATAATGTGTTCTTTTTTCTACGGGTAGGGTGTGTGTAAGATAGGATTCGTCACCGTAAAAATGACCTTTAAATCTTACCCACATACGCATTAAATTATTTATCAGCGTGCTGCACATCATAGAAATTGCTGCGCCTTGTGAAATTTCGCCTAAAATTTCAAGCACAAGAGAATTTTTAAAACTGAAAAATACCCTTGTCAATACGCCGAAAAATATGGCCAATATATAAAAAATTATAAGCACCTTAAAAATGCTTTTAAAGTCGTATTTAAGCAGTTTTTTCAGCATTTGAACATCCTCCTGAAAATCTCATCAATAGAAGCGTCTTCACGATTTCTAAGCTCATCCGCTTCGGCGGTTAATATAATTTCACCCTTATCAATAAAAATAACGTTGTCAAGTATACGTTCAATGTCACTTATAAGATGGGTGGAAATAATTACGCTTGCGCCATCATTAAAATTGGTAAGAATGGTATCTAAAATATAATCTCTTGTAGCAGGGTCTACTCCGCCCAACGGCTCATCGAGGATATAAAGGTCGGCTTTACGGCTCATAACGAGTACCAGCTGTACCTTTTCTTGCATTCCCTTGCTCATTTTGTTGAGCTTTTGATTGGTATCGAGCCCCAAATCTTTTAATAACTTATAGGCCTTTTCGCTATCAAAATTTTCATAAAACTCTTCGAAATATTTTATAGTTTTGTCCACCGTCATACCTTTATCAAGATATGCACGTTCGGGGAGATAAGAAATGATTTTCTTGCTTTCTACACCAATCGGTTTACCGTTTATAAGAATTTGTCCCGAGGTTACGGTTAAAAGGTCGTTTATAAGCTTTATAAGTGTTGATTTACCCGCACCGTTTTTTCCTAAAAGTCCAATTATTTTACCGCGAGGTATGGATAAATTTATATTTTTAAGAATTTGTTTTTTTTTGAAATTTTTATTTAAATCTATGCATTGTAGAAGTTCCATTATACGTTTCCTCCTAAATTATTAATAAGCAATAATATCTCGTTTTTACTAAGACCAATTTTTCGCATGGTTTCCATATATTTTTGCGTCATTGTGTTGGCATATTCTTGTTTATACTTTTCGATAAGCGAGTTATCCTCTGTTACAAATTTGCCGTTGGTGCGCTCGGTGAATACAAGTCCTATATCTTCAAGCTCTACAAGCGCTTTTTGTACCGTGTTTGGGTTTACCTTTAGATCCAGTGCCAAATCTCTTACAGAAGGCAGTCGCTCACCCGCAGAAAGCTTGCCCGATATAATATCTCTTTTAAGCTCGGTGACCAATTGAAGATAAATCGGTATATTATTATCAAAATCAAACTTCATTTTCTTTCTCCGTGCATTGTATTATTGCATTAATACAATGATACACAAAAAACGGCTTTTTGTCAAGCGGTTTTATTATAAAATTTTATTTGTCATAAAAGCATAAACAACGGAGGCGCCTATCGTAAAGAAAGGTGCCTCCGTTGCTAATTACAATATTATTTACTCATCATTTTCGGGGTTGTATATTCTAATTTCTGCAATTCCGCCGCCCGAAAGGGTAATTTTTGCGGTGATTTTTCCCTTAAAATTGGCGAGTTCGAAGCTTGTGCTGCCAACACATTCGTCATCGGTTTCGCTGTAACCGATCGAGTCGGTCACGGTAACTGCAAAGTCCTGACCGCCGTCATTATCGGTGCAGGAGCCAACCGCCTCGAAAACTAAAATTCCGCTGTCGTTGGGCGTAAAGGTGACGGTTCTTTCGGTGGTTTCGCCCATCACGAAGCCGACTTTTACGGGCAACTCGGCATCGTTTGCGTCGCTAAGCTGAAGGTCATCGGTCTTTTCCTCTAATTTAACCTCGCATTCGGCAACTGCGTCAATTTCACATCCGACAATTTCGTATTCGCCGGGCGTGAGGAAAAGCCTACGCCAAATCCATTCGGTGCCGTGAATAAAGAGCTCACTTGTCAGCTTGGTACCGTCCTTTTTAACGTAAAAGGCGCAGTCGCCCTCGCTCAAGCATGACTCGTTCATATAAACCTTATATAGTCCGGTTTCGCCTATGTTTACCTTAAAGGTTGCCTCTTTTTTATCGTTTGTACGGGCAACAACGGGACCGCCGTCAACCTTTACTTCGAGAATTTCGTCCTTGTCGGGAGCAAATGCCCACATAACCGAAACTTTTTCCATTTTTTCATAGCCCTTGCTGAATTTGAGCCTTGCGGTGAGGTTGCCCTTTTCGACCTTTACTTTTTTAATGAAGCCGCTGTCGGCATAAAGTCCGTCGGCAATTACCTTTCCGTTACCATTGATAAAGGAAAGGGTTGCGGTGGGATAGTCGGGGTTGTCATTTTCGCTGGCATCGTATGCACGTAGCTTTATATACCCGCTTTCAGGTACGTCAAAATTAAGCTCAATAGTTTCTGCCCCATTTGTGTCGAAAAACTTAGCCGCTTCCTCGACAATGGGTGTGTCAGCAAGTGAAAACGTTTCGTCAACAACTGTGACCGAGCCGCCGCTTTCACACGCACAAAGTGTAAAAATTAAGCAAATCAAAAGAATACTTGCAACTAATCGTTTCATAAATATCAAATCCTCTCGGGCAACAATAGCCAGCATGGCTCACATATATTATAACATATTATTTATATGTCTGCAATACAAATCGCGTTTTACTCGAAATTAAAAAAAGCCTGCCGATTTTGGTCAGCAGGCTTTAATTAATATTATTATCTATAGGCGATGATTATTCCGCCACGCTCGGCATAGAAGCTGTCGAGACCTCTTGTTTCAAGGAAGGAAACAGAGGCGTTTTCCCATTTTTCTAAAATTGCATTTTTAAGTTTTGCGGCAAAGTGCTCGTTTTTACAATGGCTTATAATAGCCCTTGCGCCGGAAAATCCGCGCTCGATCATATCGTTGATGATGAGTGAAATTGCCTTTTCGGGACCTCTTGATTTGCCTGTTACCGAGATTGTACCCTGTTCGCTTGCGATACCGATTCCCCACATACCGAGTTTTCGTGCAACAAAGCCGGTGAGACGGCTCATGCGTCCGTTTTTGACAAGGTTGTCAAAGGAACAGAGCGCGAATGCCGTTTTTGTCTGAGCCAAAACTTCGTTTGCTTTTTTTACAACCTCGTCAAAGGGAAGTTCTGATTTAATAAATTTTACCAATTCCTCAATGCATATTGCGAGCTCCGGACCGGTTGAACGCGAGTCGAGTACGGCAACATTTTTATTTTCGTCGGTTGCCATTTCTTTTGCAACGACGGCGCTGTTATGGCTACCCGAAAGATTGGACGAAATAGTGATTGCTATTGCGTTTTCGGTGTTCTTATATTCATTTAGCCAGTTTGCAGGCGATGGGCATGCCGAGCCACAGGCAGTAGAGCAGTTTTCCATAGCCGAAATCATTTTATCGGTGTCTAAATCCTCGGTGTCTATGTATTCTTCGTTTCCTATATTGAGGATAAACGGAATTGTTGTAAAATCAACCTCTTCGCAGGCAACGTCCTTTTTCATGAGGTCACAGGACGAGTCGGAAATAATCTTCCATTTCATTGTATATACCACCTTTGTTTAGCTTACGTTATCGTTGTGTTTGAATTGTATTCGAGTAAAATTTTAGCCTGATGCTTATCAAATGTCTGGTATATGTTTAGCTATGCGGCAAAAAAACCGCATCAAAAACAACCCTCCACATATTACATCGCAATTATATACTATACCTCCAAATAGTTCAAACTACCCTTACAATTTTCATCTATACTAAAAATAAACGGTCGGTAGAGTTGGTTTTTATCGACTCTACTGTTAGGAGAGTTGGTGATTTTTCCTTGAAATCAAGCGGTTTATTGTGCATCGGAACAAATTATGGCGTGATTCATGCTATTTTAGTTTTAATTTTGGGATAGTTGTGATATAATGGGTTATACGAAATTTTTGAAAGGAGAAAGCTGATCTTTTTGACGGATTTTTTGCGTTGATTAAATAGACGCGCGATGCCTTCGGTCGGCTTTGATTAAAAAAGAATATGAGAATTTGTGTTTTTGGCAGCGCATCGGATGATATTGATCGCGAATATATCGAGGCGGGTGAGCAGCTTGGCGAAATGCTGGGCAAAAGGGGACATTCGCTTGTTTTTGGCGCAGGAAATAGCGGAATGATGGGTGCAGTTGCTCGAGGGTTTCATCGTGCAGGTGCAGAAATCATTGGCGTTGTGCCGTCATTTTTTCCTGATGGTGTGCTTTTTCCGAACTGTACCGAGCTTATAAAAACCGAAACAATGCGCGAGAGAAAGGCGATTATGGAGGAAAGGGCGGACGCCTTTATTACCACCGTTGGCGGCATCGGCACCTTTGAGGAATTTTTTGAGGTGCTGACCTTAAAGCAGCTTGCTCGACACGCAAAGGCGGTTACAATTCTCAACACAAATGGGTATTATGATAATATGCTTAAAATGCTCGATACAGCCGTCGAGGGTGAATTTCTGACCAAGCAGGGAAGAGGACTTTGTGCCGATTTCAGTAATGCGGATGAACTTGTAAAATATCTCGACGAATACACCGAGGAAATTATGGACATATTTGAGCTACGAAAGCTCGGCAAATAGAACGTGCAGACGACTTATAACAATGCAAGCAAAAAAGCGGCAGGGAGAACAAAAATCTCTCTGCCGCTGTTTTTTATTTTTTATTTTCTTTTTTGAGTCTTTCCTTTGCTTCTTCTAACGTTTCGCCGTCCTTGGTGAGATAGGCGTCTACGAATTTATCCTCGATTTTGGTATATCCGTCAACTACGCCCTTTTCAATTTTTTTATAACCCGAAACTACACCTTGTTCAATTTTCTTGTAGCCGCCGGTTACTGCTTCGGCGATTTTTTCATTTGCCTTTACGATTTTTGATTTTGCCATATTTACGTGTTTTCCTCCTATTAAATTTATTCCGAGCAACAGCACGATAATCCAAGCGGCTGTCCCCGTTAAAATGTTAAATAACTGAATTTCGGTCGGCGTCATACCGGGAAAGGATACGAGCATCGACCTTTGCAGAGTACAGATAGACACAACTGCATCCGCAAATGATATGTTTCGCAGTATAGATGTGATTGGCGAAGCGGACTGCTTCAATTTGATTAGGCATATAATTGCAACCGTTATCTTTGTAAATGTATAGGTTGCAATAGCAATCATTACGATTTCGTGAAATTTTGTACCTCGCTCCTTGACAGCCGATAGAATATTAACCCCTATCAAGCAAAAGGATAGCACAAGCAGTAAAATTCCCGTTATTCGCTTTGCAAAAAGTTCGGTGTCATAGTTACCGTTTGCTTTACGCTTAATATTGAAAACGGAAAATCGCGTTGCGGCAAGCACCGTGTAGTATGCACCAACCGTGATAAACCACCACGAATGAGTGGCAAGTCCTACGCAGCAGTTTGCCGTCGCATAAGCAAAGTTAAGCGCAAGCGGTATATAAGGGCTTTTTGCAATTTTCAGCGTTTTCATTTGATGCCTTTAATCATCGGAATCAGCGCAATCAGCATAACAATACCGAGCAAGCCGACCAGCGTACCCCATACGATGTGCTGCCATACAAGGCACAGACACATTCCGACGCCAAGCACCAGCACGGATATCGTCGCGTATATTGCACGAAGCACGTTTTTACCGCTGAATTTAGGCATCGGCTTATTTTCCATTTTGCACCATATAAGGAGCGTAATGATTCCGAGTAATAGTCCAGTACCGCCGAAAACAATGCCTTCCATAAAACTATTCCATTCGGGCAAAAGTGACATGCACATACCGAGCGCAAATAATACTCCGCTTACCGTACCCATAATTAGTGCAACAAAACTGCTCTTTTTCATACTAAAATCTCCTTTCATTATTCCAACACTTGTGTTTTTATTGCAATTATAGTATAATGCTATTTGTTAGCAGAAAACAATCATCAATTTCACGACAAGTGTTGGAATAATGGGAGAAAAAATGAACGTAAAGAATAACAAGCGTCGCCGCGAATCACAGGAAAGGATTGAAACGGCATTTATCGAGCTGTTACAGAGCTGCGAAATAAAGGATATTACGGTTTCGGATATTATCAAGCAGACGGGACTCAATCGCAGTACCTTTTATGCTAACTATATCGACATTTTTGACCTCGCTGATAAGACACGGACTAAGTTGGAAACTGATTTTACCAATCTTTTTGCTGATTATGATTATTTTAATGAGCGCAGCGGTGCGCTGAAAATGTTTACGCATATAAAGGAAAATCAGATTTTTTACAACACCTATTTTAAATTATGCTACGATGACAAGCATCTTGTTTTGATTTACGATACACGCAGAGCCGAAAAGGAGCATATTAACAGCAATATTAAGTATCATATTGAATTTTTTAGAAATGGGCTAAACGCTATTATTAAATTATGGCTTGCCGGTGGATGCAAGGAATCCCCCGAGGAAATGGCAGAGGTCTTAAAGCAGGAATATCGAGGGAGATAACCAAGAAAAAATATTTTATACACATAAAACAACCCGCCGTAAATCGAATTTACGACGGGTATTTGTTGTATTAAATTGAGATTTTTTATACCTTAATTTTCTTTTTCGGCAATCACTTGGTCAACGATGTTGGCGCAAATTCGCACCAGCTCGGAGCAAGGCCGCTTTTTGTAAAATTCGGCTGTGCGGACGGTCGGGTTGGGGGAATTATCGGGACCGCCAAGCAATTCGCGGCAGATGATTGACCCCGTTTTATCCTTAAATTTCTGCGCCATGCTTTGAATAAGTGCATAGTGCGCCTTTTTGGCCTCGTTATCGGTCGGACTTGTGTATCCATACATCAGTCCAGCCACCATAAACATACCGCTAACCGCACCGCAAACCTCGCGAAGTCGGCCCATTCCTCCACCGAATGAAGACGAAAGGGCAAGCGCCGTTTTTTCATCCATTTTTGTTACGTCGGTGAAGGCGGCAACCACCGCCTGAGAGCAGTTGTACCCCTCTTTAAAAAGCCGTTCTGCCTTGTCAGCGTGGGTCATTATTTGACCGCCTCCTCGATGCTGTCGGAAAGCTTGTCGAGCCAGTCACCCTCGTAAAGCTCGATAAGTCCCTGGTCGCACCAGCGGGCAATATCTTCGCAAATCGGGAGCTTTGCAACCTCTATTATTCCGTGCTTTTGGGCGATTTCGTCAATGTGGCTTTGGCCATAGATTGAGTGACGCTTTTTGCAATCGGGACATTCAAAGTAGGACATATTTTCGACAATTCCGAGTACGGGAATGTTCATCATTTTTGCCATGTTAACCGCCTTTTCGACAATCATGCTGACAAGCTCCTGCGGTGAAGTGACAACGACGATTCCTTTTATAGGCAGTGATTGGAATACTGTAAGCGGAACGTCACCCGTTCCGGGAGGCATATCGACAAACATGAAGTCGACATCGCCCCAAATAACGTCGGTCCAGAATTGCTTTACCATTCCTGCGATAACGGGGCCACGCCAAATGACGGGGTCGGTTTCATTTTCGAGGAGGAGGTTGGTTGACATTATGCGGATCCCCGACTTTGTCATTGAGGGGAAAAGTCCGTCCTCGGTACCCCTTGCCTTTTCATAAATGCCGAATTCCTTTGGGATAGACGGACCTGTAATATCGCCGTCGAGAATGGCGGCGGTGAGCCCCTTTCTCTGCATTGTAACGGCAAGCATAGAGGTGACGAGTGATTTTCCAACGCCGCCCTTACCGCTGACAATGGCTATAACGTTTTTTACATTTGACATGCTATTTTGCTCGGCAAGAAGGCTTTCTGCCTTTCTGTCGGAGCAATTTTCGCTGCAACTTGAACAGTTATGACTGCAACCCATTTTTCTAACATCTCCCTGAGAATTTTATAATGAATATATTTTATCACACTTAAATCTTTTCTGCAATAAATTATTGAAAATAGAGAAGAAATGATTTAAAATGAATACTGTAAGGGTGATTTGATATGAAAAAGAAAAACGATAGAAGAGAAAAAATCTTTGTTCCCTTAATGGGCTGGCTCAGCGGAGACAAATTTTCAAAGCATGGGAATACCTATACGGGTGCGGTTGACGCCGTTGGTATTTCTTTTAACGCATTTTGTTACAAGCTGGTTGTTGATAAAAGCGAGGAAGAAAATCCTCTTATCAAAGCCGAAAGCTACGACGTTATTACAAAGAATAGCCCCGACGAGCATAAAAAGGCCGATTTTCCCCTTACCGAAGAGGGTAGAGAGCTGACTCATAAGTGGCTTGTTGAAAGGTACGAGGAATATCTTGCATCTGACCGAGATGAAATCCCCGTTTCGTTTAAATAAAAAAATGAGAGTGAAATCCGATTTTTTGGGGTTTCACTCTTTTTTATGCTAATCTCGAATTTTTGGCCTTGCTATGAGCGAAACAACATAACCGAAAAAGACGCTTGCCGCAATTCCACCGGCCGATGCGGTAAGTCCGCCCGTCATAATTCCAATCATTCCGTCGCTGCCGATTGCCTGCTTAACTCCGTTTGCGAGGAGGTGACCGAAGCCCGTCAGCGGCACGGTTGCACCTGCACCGGCGAAGTCAATCAGCGGCTTATATAATCCTACTGCGCTTAAAATCACCCCTACAACAACGTAACCGACAAGAATTCGTGCAGGTGTCAGTTTTGTAAAATCGAGTAGCAGCTGACCGATAACGCAAAAAACGCCGCCAACCACAAACGCCTTTAAATATTCCATAAACATATCCATGTAAAAAAACCGCCTTTCGACCGTATTATGTGTCAAAAAGCGGTTTTTATCAGTAATTTAATTTTTTAAAAAAATCAGTCGGCGATAACGTCGGCCATTGTTCCGGGAGCAACACCGGCAGCGTTTGATTCGTCGGTGTCGATATGCATAGCGAGAGCGTATTTCGGGCTAACGCGAACAACAACGTCGTCAAAAATTGTGGTTCTGCCGATTGAGGACGGAACTCTAACCTGAACAACTTGGTTGTCCTTAACACCAAATTCTTCAGCATCTTCGGGGGTCATATGTATATGACGCTTTGCGGCGATAACACCCTGAGCAAGCTCAACCTCGCCCTTCGGGCCAACCAGCTTGCAACCTGATGAACCGGCAACGTCGCCTGATTCGCGAACGGGTGCGGAAAGACCGATTGAACGAGCGTCGGTGAGTGAAAGCTCAACCTGAGTTTCGGGACGAACGGGCCCGAGGATAGAAACTCCTGCGAGTTCCTTTTTAGGACCTACAACGGTAACTCTTTCTTCGCAAGCGAACTGACCGGGCTGTGAAAGATCCTTTTTCGGAGTGAGCTCATAGCCTGCGCCGAAAAGTGTTTCGAGGTCGGCTTGCGAGAGGTGAATGTGTCTTGCTGATGTTTCAACTAAAACCTGTGCCATTTATAACAAATCCTTTCGAAAATAAATTAACATACTGATTTTACCTCTTTTGGTCGGTTATTTCAAGGGGGTTATGTAAATTGTTCGTCATTTATCGACATATATTGGTTGAATGCGGCTGACTTTGGTCATCTTTGCAGAAAAGATAAGCCGTAAAAGTGAAAAATGGACAGCAATTTACTTGACACAGCCGCAATTTGTTATTATAATAGTATGGCTGTCGAGGTTATTGGAAAATAACTCGTACCAAATTTCATACGGTGTGGTATCGAAGTGGGGACGTTTGCGAGCGCTGCCGGTGGCAGAAGAAGCGAGCAAAAAGGAGTGGCTGCGGTCGAATAAAATCGAGCGCCAACGGATGCGAAGGTTTTTTCGGGAAACCGCAACAGGACATAACGGGACTGACTCGAAATACTTTTTGGTGTTTTTGAGCACCCTCCTAAAACCGCTTGATACAAGGGTTTTTGAGCATCTGTTTTGCAAACAGAGCTTTTGTCTAATGGTTTGTCTAAAGGTTTTACCTTGACTATAAAAGTTTAATATGGAGAGTTATCGAAGTGGTCATAACGAGCTCGACTCGAAATTCTCCGTAGCTTAGGCGGTTTCGTCCGCACAAAACCCTTGATTCATCGGGGGTTCAAAACATTAAAATCGAATATTTTTTCCTGTTCTCTCCTGTAGTTCTCTCCAAATTGTTTTTGAATGAGAAAACTACAGTTAAGAAGATACACGGAGAGTTGTCCGAGAGGTCGAAGGTGCGACACTCGAAATGTCGTGTACAGAAATGTACCTAGGGTTCGAATCCCTAACTCTCCGCCATCGAAAAAGCCTGTAATCAAGCCGATTTCAGGCTTTTTTCTTTTTGCTTTTTTTAAGAACAAGTGGTCAGAGCCCACAACATTTTTTGCAGCCTTCAATTTGAAGTTTCAGCACTCCAACGGCTTGTGAATCCGCCTGCTTCAGGCAATTGCAATCCGCTTTCCATCGCCTGTGCCGAAGTGATTTTTGCACTGTAATCCAAATGAGCATAAATATTTGCCGTCGTGAATATCAATTATCCGCACATGTTGAATCTTCTAAGCATTTTCTAACGGGTAGCGGTTGCTTATCAATCAGTTTGTAGTAGATATGGATTTCGCGTGGCTCCTTGCTGTATTTCCCCGGGCACTCGTCAACGGTAACAAACTCAATAAGCTCCATACACATCTCACGAGTTAGTTCAGGTACATCCAAGTAAGTTTTCAGCCTACGAATAAATTCGTCCACATCTGCTGTGGTTTTTTCCATTTCGGAAAGCTTTGATTCAAGCGCGGCGATTTCTGTTACAAGTTCAGTCTTTTCATCCTGATACTTTTTCAGCAGTTCAATACAGACATCTTCGGGTATCCGTCCCATTACCTTATCCTCATATACCGAGGATAACAGTTTACCGAGTTCTTCAAGCCTCGCCTTATCCTTTCGTAATTGCTTACGGCTTTCGGTTTCTTCTTTCTTGGCAAGTTTATCACGTTGCCTTAGAAAATCGGCTCGTGCCCTCTTTTCGTCAATAGAAACAAGGTCAATCTTAGAACGAATATCCTGCAATACAATTTGATTCAAAATTTTAATCTGAATATAGTGGCTCGAACAAGCCCGTGACCCAAATTTCTCGTAAGCTCCGCAGGAATAGTTTTCTCGGTAGTAAATGCGTGGCCCTTTGCGGCTATGCCGAGTGTTATTGTACTTCATATACATCTTATTACCGCAATCTGCACAATATACAAGTCCCGATAATGGATGCACATACCCCGTATTCGTTTTCTTACCTTGGCTAACCGAAGCTTCCATCTCTCTGCATTTATCCCACAATTCCTGACTAACGATAGCCTCGTGAGTATTGTAAGTAATTATCATATCCTCGGGATCTCGTTTTACTGTTTTCTTGTTCTTGTACGAAACGGTTGTTGTCCGCATTTGAACGAGATGACCTAAGTAAATGGGGTTATTGAGAATCTGTTTGACGGTAGCACAAGACCAAAGATGATGCGAACGGCGCGTGTTAGGAATACCGAACTTTTCTTCCTTGTAATCGGATGGAATTGGTATATGCTCGTCATTGAAAGTTTGAGCAATTTTGTTCGGACTAATACCGCTTGCACGCATTTCAAACATTCTGCGGACATTACTTGCGGCCGGTTCGTCGATCACAGGGAGCTTCTTTTCATCCGTTCCTTTTACATAACCGTAAGGTGCTTGACACACCCGATATTTTCCTGCCTTTGCACCCGCTTCGATAACCCTTTTAATCTTACGGCTTGTATTAGCCGCCTGCCATTCGTTAAAAATGTTTTTCAGCGGCGTAGTATCTAAGTCATCATCCTTTTGAATAGCCGAGTCTACATTATCGGTCACGGCAATAAAGCGAATATTAAACTCCGGGAAGATATACTCCGTATACTGTCCCACCTGTAGGTAGTCTCTGCCGAAACGACTCAGATCCTTTACAATGATCGTATCAATTCTTCCGCATTGTGCATCCTCGATCAATCGCTTTAAGCCTGGGCGGTTAAAATTAGTTCCCGAATAACCGTCATCGATGTATTCATCCACTATTTCGAATCCGTTTTCCCTTGCATACCGTTCGAGTATCAGCTTCTGATTGCCGATGGAAAGGGATTCACCGATGCGTTCATCATCCTTTGAGAGTCTGTAATAAAGACCTGCTTTTTTATTAAATTGTAGCTTTGACATTTTTATTTTTTTACTCCTTTTCCGTCAAAGCAGCTTGATTGTATGTATTTGTATTATACCATATTCAGCCCATACAATCAAGCCGAATTGACAATAAAACGGCATTATGCCGAGTGTATTTTCATATCTTCGTAAGCCTTGCTAAAAGCAATATTTCTTACAACTTTATTGATATCCTTATCGCCTGCATAATGGCTAACGACAGTATAGGATATCCCATCTATCTGAATCACCTGATTTGATACAGGCGCCGCTTTATATTTTTCTTTCAGATCAGTTAGAGAAGTCTTTTTCAATAGGCGTTACCTCCTTGTTTTATTTACCTCCATTTCCGCCGGAGGTAGGCTTCGAAATATATAACATATAAATTCTCCTTACTGTCAGGCATCGTGGAGAGACGGTGCCTGATCCATACTTCCCATTACAAATGAAAATCAAAGATTTTCGTATATAAATTAAATAGCTCCTTCATCTATATAAATTTCTTCGTTGTGTTATTTCTTCGCCTTTTTAGGTGCTCTCGATAGGTAGGTGTTTGTAATATCCGGTCTGTGATGACCGAGCGTTTCGCTAGTCTTATACTTAGCACGCTTTACGCCTGCATCTAAATTACGTTGATGCTCGTTCTGTGCATAATAATAACGAAGTCCGTGCCATGTGAGTGTTGTTGAACGGGGCTTGTCCCCGGGCTTTACAAAGTCGGTTCTGTTGGCAACGGTAAATTTATCTCTGTGTGCAGTCAACCAGTTTTCAAGCGACTTCATTTCTTTTCTTACACCGTGTTTACCCGGTGGGCTTATTAAATACTCTACAGGCTGAATCTTATTTTTCTTTGCAAAGTTATACAGTTCTTCAATGAGTGCTTTTTGCTCTGCAGTTTTAATCGGTACTGCACGTACCTGACCACCTTTGCCTTGTACGGTAATTTCACCGTAGCGCATAGCTTTTATTATATGGTCTAAGCGTACACGACATAATTCTTCAATCCTAAGTCCAAACTGTGAGCCAAGCTTAATAGCATACTTGGCATCCATACGATCGCCAAGCTCTGCACGTTCAATACCTTTGGATATTTCCTGTGGCAGCCAAGCAATATTAACTTTGCCCGTCTGCCGCTTTTCGAGGCCTAACTCGTTATTATCGGGTAATCGGTTTTTGCCGCCTGCCTGTTCATAGAAAAAGCGGATTCCCGACAGTCTTGCTTTTATGGTAGACGGGGATAACCCCTGCTCCTGCATTTTCTTAACATACCCTCGGATATGCTTGCCGGACACATTTACAAACTTCTGTCCGTGCCATTCCTCAACGTAATACCTTACGAACAGAGAAGTATGTCCGTAATAGGTATGCACTGTTTTAAAAGAGCGTATGTTAATTCTGTTTTTAACCGCATTGATCTGGTCCATCACATTATCAATAGCATCTCTTTTACCTTTTTCTGATTTCGCAGCCATAGTCGTTTCTCCTTTCTTTAGAATTTTTGGTTCACAAATTCGCTCTCCAAAATTTATGAGCCTATATCAAATTTTCGTACAGAAGAATATAGGGGGATTTCTCTGTACCAAAATGTTGATTCGGATATTTTATTTATATCGGTATTTTATTGACGAAAATTTTTGCGCCCGTCATTTCGAAACGACAGTCATATATCATTTCAAAGCGACAATCATATTTTTTGAACCCAGTCATCTCAAACGGAAAATCATCGTTACTCTCAAAATGAAAGGTCAGCACTTTTTGGAATAGTCCGGGTGTTAGGAATTGGAATTATTTTTAATTCTAATTCCTAACACTCGGAACACGCCGTAGGCGTGATTTCAAAACGAGAGTTATATATAATATTCAAATGATAAGATTTCAAAATGACAGTCATTTATCATATCAAAATGTGAAGACCTGTTGTCAGGGCATAGTTCACCCATTGGTGTTTTGCAGTGGTTTAGTTTTGATTTTTTCCTTAAGTTTTCCCATAGCCTTATGACAACAGGTCTTGGGCTACGCCCGGTCATCAGTTTCTTTCTGCTCATTTAGGAGCAAAAAGAAACTGATGACCGCTCTCGAAAGGAGAGTCATATTTTATCATCCCGAAACGAGTATCATATATCATATCGAAAGGATAGTCATAATCATTTCAAAACTAACATCATATTAAATTGTTCCCATAAGGGTGAGTACAGCGGAACCCCGTACCCAATAAAAAATCAAATTAAAAAATATGAGGTTCCTATGCGCATACCCTTGAAACAAGAGTGTTATAATAACCGCGCTATGCCGAAAAACTCCCATTCATCGAATGGTCAATTATAATCAATCCCTCAACTACAGATTGCTCGGCAGGGCTTTTCATACGATTAAAAGCTACCTAAAACATTCGGTTCTAAGACTAAAAGCCGTCATCTTTTTGTCTTTGCTGATACAAGCATTTTCTGCAATCGAAGCTGATGTCCGTTTCGTCTATGCAGGCTACGCACTTATTTTCGTTCACAGATTGCCATAAGTGAAAGCGGATCTGTATATTGCACTTCGCTTCTTTCGCCCACTGTGCACAAGTGGTTTTGTCACACTGTACCATCCGGTCTGCCGTGTGCGCAGGTTCGCAGTCGAACAATCCTTGTTTCGTAACGGCTCTGCTATCCGCACATTTTAATTCACATCGCCTTTGTGAAGGGCTTTGTATATCACGGCTCTTCCTACTCTCATACTTCAGACCACTGCGTGAAAGTGGGTTCTGATTAATTTACGGGTAATCATAAAACCGTGTACCTTACACAGTGCTATTACAACTTTGCATCCCGCATCACTGCAATATAACTGCTTGTCTTAACAATTGGCTCGATACAAGAACCAATTGCTTTTTCTGCTAGTGATTCACAGCCTGTCGCAGAACTCAGACTACAGTAATCGGCGCCAAATCCATGAACGCAACTAGTTTCCCGTTATAGATTGAGCAATAATAAATTACTCTGCCTTTTGAACCCCCTTCTTTTATGCGTTTATTTTGCACCCGTCACTTACCGGAGAACAAAACATAAAAAGAAGGCAAAAAGATAACAAAAAGCACCCACCCCGAAAGGTAAGTGCTCACTTGCAGTCCTTTTGCCTTAGTCCTATACACAGGAGTATAGTTTAGCATAACAAACAAGCGCAATTAACCCTTTCGGCACATTGCTATTTTCGTTATCTTTTAAAAACACTCCTGCTTGTGGCAGATTTTCGTACAGAAAATCCGTTGTCAGTTACTAGCT
>JAFQSP010000003.1 GCA_017409475.1 Clostridia bacterium | reverse complement strand
TATTGCGGAACAATTGCAAAAGGACAAAGAAAGCGATCAATTAAGTATGTTCGACCCACGGGACCCATTTATGGGTAGTAAGTAACAATTGCTCGGCTGGCAGGCCAATCAAAAGCGCACTTGTGCGCCGCCAGTAGTATTGGGGCTATGCCCGAAAATGAAATACCCCCCGTTATACGGGGGGATATTTATTCAATATTGTCTAAATATTCAAATAAAAAAGACGGTCAGAAACCGTCTTTTTTTTGGCTGAGGTGGCAGGATTCGAACCTACGGATGCGGGAATCAAAATCCCGTGCCTTACCGCTTGGCGACACCTCAATAAATTATAACGGGCATACGGCATGAGCCGTATGCCCGTATTTGTTAAAATGGGGTGGATAAAGGGAGTCGAACCCTTGACCTCCAGAGCCACAATCTGGCGCGCTAGCCAACTGCGCCATATCCACCATATATAAGGCATTTAATCGGCAACAATATTATAATAACAAATACTGCTTGTGTCAAGCCGAAAGATGCGCTTTTTATTAAATTTTGGCTAAAATAAAATCCGAACCTTAGACAGTTCGGATTTTATCTGCCTTTGGTGACCCGTACGGGAATCGAACCCATGTTACCGCCGTGAAAGGGCGGTGTCTTAACCGCTTGACCAACGGGCCATAATCTGGTAGCGGTAGTCGGATTTGAACCAACGACACTTCGGGTATGAACCGAATGCTCTAGCCAGCTGAGCTATACCGCCTAATCGTCCGTCGCATTTTTCAGCGACTTATGCATTATAATATAATTATTTCTGTATGTCAACACTTTTTTTGAAAAAATACTTGCTTTTTTTATTTGTCTGTGATAGTATACATAATGTAAGAATAAAAGGAGCAAAGAAAGAGTGGGGCAACCCGCTCTTTTATGTTTGTTTGGAGGTTATGCATTTGAGTATACTTGATAAAATGAATTCCACCGAAAAAAAAGTTTACGAGCTCGCATTACCAATTGCTGAGGAATTAAATCTTGATTTATGGGACATTCGTTTTCAAAAGGAAGGTACCGGCCACTATCTTCGCATTATAATCGATAGCCCCGACGGAATCGGAATCGAAGATTGCGAAAATATGTCACGTGTGATTGACCCTGTTCTTGACCAAGCTGACCCGATCAGTTGCGCATATTACTTAGAGGTATCATCACCCGGCCTTGCCCGTCCGTTGACACGAATTCAGCATTATGAATTTGCAGTTGGTATGGACGTTCGCGTTCATACAATTCGACCGATTGATAACCAACGTGATTTTACTGGTAAACTGATTTCGCATGAAAACGGAATTGAAATTGATATCGACGGTGAAACTCGCCGATTTGAAAAAAATGAAATTTCGAGTGTTGTTTTAGCCGATGACACCGACTTGTTTTAATTAAAGTGTATATTATTGAAAGGATTGATATAGAAAATGAAGAAGAAGGACTTTTTTGAAGCAATAGCTCTTATGGAAAAGGAGAAGGGAATCCCCGCAAACTATTTAGCCGAAAAAATTGCAAACGCAATCGTAGTTTCGGTTAAAAAGGATTACAACGGCAAGGATTGCGTTTTTTGCAACATTGATTGCGAAAAGCAGAAGTTTGAAGTGTACGTTAGAAAAGCAGTTGTAGAAGAGATTGAAGACCCCGCAACCGAGCTTTTACTCGAAGCTGCACGTGCATATAACAAGAATGCAGTAGTTGGCGATTTTGTTGAAATTAAGCTCGAAACAATGGATTTCGGCCGAATTGCAGCACAGACGGCAAAGCACGTTATCCGTCAGGGTATTAAGGACGCCGAAAGGGATAAGACTTATGCAGAATTCCAGTCAAAGAATCAGGAATTGGTTTCGGCAAAGGTTCTTCGCATTAATCCTAAAACAGGCAGTGTAACCGTCGAAATCGGAAATTCAGAGGCTATGCTTCCGAAGACAGAAATGATTCCCGACGAGATACTCGACGAAGGCGATAATATTAAGGTGTTTATCGTTGATGTAAGAGAGAGTGAAAAGGGACCGAGAGCCATGATTTCAAGAACTCATCCCGGTCTTGTAAGAAGAATGTTCGAACTCGAAGTTCCCGAAATTTTTGACGGCACCATCGAGATTAAGGCAATTTCACGTGAGGCAGGCTCACGCACAAAAATTGCCGTTTACTCAAAGGATGAAAATGTTGACGCAGTTGGCTCATGTATCGGCCAGCGTGGCGCAAGAATTTCAAAGATTCTCGAGGAGCTTTATCCTGAAAAGATTGATATTATCAAGTATTCAGAGGACCCCGTTGATTTTATAAAGGAAGCACTTTCACCGGCAAAGGTTCTGTCGGTTGAACTCGATACCGAGGGGCAAAAGGTTTGCAAGGCAACCGTACCCGATGGTCAGCTTTCACTTGCTATCGGTAACAAGGGACAAAATGTACGTCTTGCCGCACGTTTAACCGGATGGAAGATTGATATTCGTCCTGAAAGCGGTTTCTACGGCGAATAATATTACTATAAATAAAGGAGGCGTTGGTTTATGCAAAAGCGTAAACAGCCGATGAGAATGTGTGTCGGTTGCGGCGAAATGAAGGAAAAACGCGAGCTGATACGAATAGTAAAATCATCGGAAGGCGAAATTTCGCTTGATAAAACAGGAAAGAAAAACGGACGAGGAGCATATATCTGCCCGAATGCCGATTGCCTTAAAAAAGCGCGCAAATCAAAGCGCATTGACCGAGCCTTCGAGGTTACCATACCCGACGAAATTTATAACGGTATGGAGGAGGAAATATCAGCCGATGAATAGAATTTTATCACTGCTCGGACTTGTAAGACGAGCAGGAAAAATGGCGATTGGCTTTAATGAAACCCTTTCAACCGCAAAGAATAAAAAGGCGCATTTGATTTTGTTTGCCAGTGATATTTCACCAAAAACTGCAAAAGAAGCGAACTTTATTGGTGAAAAATATAATGTCCCTGTTATAAAACTCGACTGTACGCTCGACGAGCTTTCGGCATCAATCGGAATAAAGGCAGGCGTAGTCGCAGTTACCGAAAAGGGCTTTGCGGAAAAATTACTCACTATACACAATACAATGAGGAAGGATGAATCAGCTATATGATGATTAAATATAGAGTGCACGAGGTTGCAAAAGACTTTGATGTACCAAGTAAGGATATTATTACACTTCTTTCAAACTTTTTCAGCGACCAGAAAAAGAGTCAAACCTCTCTTGAGGAGCATGAGCTTGATATAATTTTTGATTACATGACTCAGAATAATCAGGTTGAATCGTTTGATAATTACTTCGCTCAAGGCGATAAGGCCAGAGAAGAGCGCCGCAAAGCAGAGGCAAAGGCTAAGGAAGATAAATTAGCCGAGCAGGCTCGAATTGCCGAAGAATTTGCCGCAATGGCAAGAGCTGCAAAGGCCGAAAAGGAAGGTAAAGCCCCTGCTAAACCTGCTGCGGAAAAGAAAGAAAAACCGTCTCAAAAAGCCGAAAACAATAAGGCTAATGAAAAGAAGCCTGCTACACCGACAGGTGTTAAGCAGCCCATGCCTGAAAAGAAGAAAAAGGCGCCTTCTGTTGCTCCTAACAGAGGACCTGCCGAAATTCGTAAGGTTGATATGCACTCGGCTTATGTTGAGCTCGACCGTTATAACGAAAAGTATGAGTCAATCGCAAGTGATAAGGGCGTAAATACCCAAACACAGAACCGTCAACAGATTAAAAAACGTCCCCAGCAAGGCTATCCGAAAAAGGGACCGAAGCGTGAAACAGAGGCTGATAAGCTTCGCCGCATTCAGCTCGAAAGAATTAAGAAAATGCCGCTTAAAATCACCGTCGGCGACGAAATTACCGTTGGTGACCTTGCGGCAAAGCTTAAAAAGACAGCCGCAGAGGTTATTAAACAGCTTATGCTTCTCGGTATAATGGCTACTATTACACAGACTATCGACTACGATACGGCCGAAATTGTTGCAACCGAGCTTGGCGCAAAGGTTGAGCGTGAGGTTGTAGTAACAATCGAAGAGCGTATCATGGACGATACCGAGGATACAACAGAAAATCTCCGTCCCCGTAGCCCTGTTGTCTGCGTAATGGGTCACGTTGACCATGGTAAAACATCGCTTCTTGACGCTATCCGTGATAAGAACGTAACCTCAACCGAAGCCGGCGGAATTACCCAGCATATCGGTGCTTACCGCGTTAAGTTAAAGGACAGAGAAATTACATTCCTCGATACACCGGGACACGCTGCATTTACTTCCATGCGTGCAAGAGGCGCTATGGCTACCGATATTGCCGTTCTCGTTGTTGCAGCCGATGACGGTATCATGCCGCAGACTATCGAAGCTATCAACCACGCAAGAGCCGCAAAGGTTCAGGTTATTGTTGCTATAAATAAAATGGATAAGCCGACTGCAAACCCCGATAGAGTAAAACAGCAGCTTACCGAGCATAATGTTATTCCTGAGGAATGGGGCGGTGACGTTATCTGCGTACCTGTTTCGGCAAAATCGCATCAGGGTATTGACGACCTTCTCGAAAATATCATTCTCGTTGCCGACGTTATGGAATTAAAGGCCAACCCCGACAGAAGAGCAGGCGGTATTGTTATCGAAGCCCGTCTTGATAAGGGAAGAGGTCCTGTTGCAACCCTTCTCGTTCAGAAGGGAACGCTCAATCACGGCGACATTATCGTTGCAGGAACATCGGTTGGCCGTGTAAGAGGAATGGTCGACGAAAACGGAACAAAGATTACTTCTGCCGGTCCGTCGGTACCGGTCGAGATTATCGGTCTCGCCGAAGTGCCGAGCGCAGGTGACGAATTTAATGCTGTTTCTGATGAACGTCTTGCGCGTGAGCTTGTAGAACAGCGTAAACAGCGCGCTAAGGAAGAAATTTGGAAGGCTCAGCAGAAGGTTACACTTGACAATTTCTTTGACCAATTCTCTGACGGTGACTTAAAGGAACTCAACGTTATTGTTAAGGCCGACGTTCAGGGCTCTGTTGAAGCCGTTCGCCAGTCGCTTGAAAAGCTTACTAACGAAGAGGTTCGTGTGTCGGTAGTTCACGGTGGCGTTGGCGCAATCAACGAATCCGACGTTATGCTTGCTAACACATCGAATGCTATTATTGTTGGATTTAACGTTCGTCCCGATGTAGGCGCAAAGAATAATGCTGAAAGAGACGGCGTTGAAATTAGAACCTACCGCGTAATTTATGATTGCATCGAAGAAATCGAAGCCGCTATGAAGGGTATGCTTTCGCCAAAAACACGCGAGGTTGTTCTCGGCTCGGTTGACGTACGTCAGGTATATAAGATTTCGAATGTCGGTGCAATCGCCGGTTCATACGTTACCGACGGTAAGGTTACACGTGCTTGTCAAATTCGCGTTATCCGTGACGGTATTGTTATCGCTGAGGATAAGATTGACTCGCTTAAACGCTTCAAGGACGACGCAAAAGAGGTTGCCCAGGGTTACGAATGCGGTATCGGACTTGAAAAGTTCAATGATATCAAGGAAGGCGACCGTTTCGAAGCCTTTATTATCGAAGAATACAGAGAGGATTGAGCATAAATGGCAGGTTACAAAATTGACCGTATTTCGTCCGATTTTAAGCGTGAGATTTCGTCAATTATGCGCGAGTTAAAGGACCCGCGTGTATCGGGACTTATGCTTTCGGTTGTCAGATGCGAGGTCACAAATGATTTGTCTTATGCAAAGATATACGTCTGCGCTATGGAGGGCTTCGATGCGGCAAAACGCGCTGTTGAAGGGCTTAAAAGCGCAGGTGGATATATCCGCCGTGAGCTTGGCTCGCGACTTTCGATTCGTAAAATTCCCGAATTGCGCTTTATAGCCGACGATTCAATTGAATATAGCTCAAAAATAGCTCATATGCTTGAAGATTTGAGCGACGAGGTAAAGAATGACTGATATTAAAACTATTGCAGCATTTTTTTGTGAAAAGGATAATTTTTTGATACTTTCTCATGCGTCACCCGATGGAGATACCGTCGGGTCGGCATATGGGTTATGCCACGCTTTGCATAAAATTGGCAAAAAGGCAAGGGTAGAATGCGCTGACGAAATTCCTGCACGTTATGACTATATGGTAAAACCGGTTGAAATTCAGTATTTTCATCACGAAAATATTGTTGCTGTTGACGTTGCCGATTTAAAGCTTTTGGGTAAGAATAATGAACTTTACGGCGATAAAATTGACCTTGCTATTGACCATCACCGCTCTAATAAAGGTTATGCACCGATTACTTATGTGAACGCTGATGCAGGTGCTAATTGCGAGAATATTTATGAGCTGATTTCGGAGCTTGGTGTTGAAATTGATAGGGTTATTGCAGACAATCTCTATACGGGAATTGTCACCGACACCGGTTGCTTTAAGTATCAAAATACTACTGCTAATACTCATATAATCGCATCGAAATTAATTGAATACGGTGCTGATTATTATGAAATCAACCGTATTATGTTCGATACAAAGTCATTTGCACGATTGAAGGTCGAGCAGCAGGCAGTTGATAATATTGAAATGCATTTTAACAATCGTTGCGCATTGATGACTATTACAACTGAAATGCAAAGTATGGTTACTCCTGATGAGCTTGAAGGAGTAACACCGATTCCTCGTCAAATCGAAGGGGTTTTAATAGGCGTTACAATTCGCGAAAAATCGGAGGGCAAATTTAAATGCTCGGTTCGTACCCACGAGCCAATTGATGCGTCTGAAATTTGTTCAATGCTCGGCGGTGGCGGACATAACAGGGCCGCAGGCTGTGAGATTTTAGGAACTCTCGATGAAGCTAAGCGGAAAATGTTAGATGTAATCTCTGACTATCTCGGTGAATGATATGCAGGGAATGATTTTACTTGATAAGCCGGAGGGAATGACCTCCTTTTCGGCAGTGTCGGCAGTTAAGCGGATTTTTGGTGAAAAAAGGGTTGGCCACACGGGTACACTTGACCCTATGGCTACAGGAGTTTTGCCCATTTTGCTTGGCCGTGCGACTCGACTTTGCGAGCTCATGCTTACTGCGGATAAGCGTTATACTGCCGAGATTTTGCTTGGTGTCGAAACCGATACTCTCGATATAACAGGGAATGTTATTAATGAAACCGATTGCGATATATCTGTCGCTGAATTTGAATCGGTTTGCAGTAGGTTTATCGGTGAATACAACCAAGTACCGCCAATGTTTTCTGCATTAAAAAAGGGCGGAGTTCGACTTTACGATTTAGCTCGTCAGGGAGTCGAAATCGAGAGGGAAGCCCGTCTTGTTAATATAAAAAAGCTCGATATAATTGAAAAAAGCGGCAAAAATAAATTTATCATTGACGTAATTTGTTCAAAGGGGACATACATTCGTTCGTTAGCTGATGATTTAGGTAAAGCTCTTGGCGTTGGTGCTACGCTGTCAAAGCTTAGACGTACCGAAACGGCAGGCTATACCGCCGATATGTGCGTTACTCTCGACGAATTAAAGGAAAATCCGCAAAAGTTTTTACGCGAAGCTGATTCGGTGGTTTCTTATTGTTCATCTGTGACAATTACCGACAATCAAACTCGGCGTTTTTTAAATGGCGGGGAGCTTTTTTTAGAAAGAGTTAGCCTTGATGCAGAAGTGTCCTACGGCGATTTGATTCGTGTTTATTCTTATGATAATAAATTTCTCGGACTCGGATTTGTTGAAGGCGAATTATTGAAGATAAAGTGCATAATCACGGAGTGAAATTAATAATGAAGGTTTTACAAAACCCGATATTTTTCGAAAATGGCTGCGCGGCAGCACTTGGCACCTTTGATGGCGTACATTTAGGTCATCAGAGGGTAATTTCGGTTGCAGTAAAATCGGGATTTACACCCGTCGTTGTTATGATTATGCAAAAAAATCGAAAGAAACGAATTTTCTCTGATGAATTGAATTTCAGGTATCTTGAACAATTAGGCGTGGATACAGTAATCTGCCTTGACCTTGACAAAATTCGTGATATGACGCCCGACGAATACCTCGAAATGCTTTATAAAAAAATGAATGTGCGCCTTTTTGTATGCGGTGAAAATCACCGATTCGGAAAAGGGGCAAGCGGCAGTTACGAGGATATCAGCGTATTTTGTGAGCAAAATGGAATTAAGAGCGAAAAATGCGAAACGGTAACGGTTAATGAAACTGCAGCATCGTCAACTGCCATTAGAGAATGTATCACGAATGGTGATATGGAGTCAGCTTTTCGACTGATGGGACATTCCTATACGATTGATTTTGATGTAAAAAAAGGTGATGGCCGTGGACATAAAATGGGCTTCCCGACAATAAATCAGCCGTATGATGAGGGCTTTATCTTGCCAAAATTCGGCGTATATGCAGGTGTTGCTATTGTTGATGAAAAAGAATATCCGTCGGTGCTGAATGTTGGAGTAAGGCCAACGTTTTTAACAGATAGACCTCTTGCCGAAACTCATATAATCGGCTATTCGGGCGACCTTTATGATAAAAAGGTTCAGGTTATGTTTAAGAAATATATAAGGAATGAAAAGAAGTTTTCATCCCTTGATGAAATTATTGCAGCAATCGAAAATGATAAAAATGAATGTTTAAGAATACTAAAAAACTGCAATTATTAATTGCAGTTTTTTTGTTCATAATTTGTTTATATTTTATGTGCAAAATAACAGTATTTTTTTTAAAAAAATTACAAATAGAATAGTTGAAATTATTACTGTTACAGCGTATAATATGATAAAATATTATGTTTGAAAGAGAGAACATTATGTTAAAAAAGATTATAAAAAACGTTGAAAATGTCATTGTTGGAAAAAGAGAGGCTATTGAGCTTGTAATTACAGCTCTTATTTCAAACGGTCATATTCTTCTTGAGGACGTGCCCGGTGTTGGAAAAACCCGTCTTATTGCCGCAGTTGCAAGGTCGATTGACGGCTCATTTAAGCGAATTCAGTTCACCGCCGACGTATTGCCGTCCGACGTAACAGGTTTTTCTGTATATAATCAAAAGACCGGCGATTTTGAATTTAAAAATGGCGCAATTATGTCCCAGTTTGTACTTGCCGACGAAATCAACCGTACTTCGCCAAAGACACAGGCAGCTTTGCTTGAAGCTATGGAAGAAAAGCAGATTTCGGTTGACGGCGTTACATATAAAATGCCCCAGCCCTTTATGGTTATGGCTACCCAGAACCCGATTGAGTTTATGGGAACATTTCCGCTTCCCGAGGCTCAGCTTGACCGCTTTTTGATTAAGATTTCGGTTGGTTATCCCGATGCCGAAAGTGAGAGAAGCGTTCTTTCTATGCATCAGATGGACGACCCGTTTGAAGCACTTCAGCCTGTCGCTACACCCGAGGATATTATTAATATTCAAAACGAGGTTAAAAAGGTTTTTGTTCACGAAAATCTTGAAAAATACATAGTTTCTATTGTTTCGGCTACTCGTAATCATCCGTCGGTCCGCCTTGGAGCAAGTCCCCGTGCTTCACTCGCCCTTTATAGAACGGCTCAGGCAACTGCTTATATTAACGGGCGTGATTTTGTCATTCCCGATGATATTCAGAAAATGGTTATTCCCGTTATAGCTCACAGAATTATTCTTTCTCAGGAAACAAAATTCTCGAATACAACTGCTGATGACGTACTGAGCGAAATTAAAAAGTCGGTACCTGTACCGTCAGGAAAATAAATTTTATTAGGTGCAATAATGACCGCAAACAGAGTTTATTATTTTGTAGCGCTTTTGTTAAGCGTTTTATCGGTGCTTGTTTTCGGTAACAGTGTTGCAGGTATAATGCTGTATGCAGTAATATTTGTTCCGATTGTTTCGTTTATATTGGAATTACTTGCGTTTTTCTCGCTGAATTTTCAGCAAACTGTTAGCCGAAGAACACTTTATAAGAACGAAAAGGTGCGAGTTCGCATTTTTTCACAATGTAGCCGTTCGGTTTCGTTCGGCTTTATTGCGTTGCATTTAAAACGCCCTACCGAGCAGGCTAAAAATATAAATTCTGCTGATGCATATATCGTTAATTCTTTTGGACTTCCCGGTCAAACGGCTTTCGATATAATTTGCCCTAATCGTGGCGTATATTATGTTGGAATCGATACAATCAGAATGTACGATATGCTGGGGCTCATTTGCCTTAAAAAGCGCATAAAACCTTGTAAAATTACCGTTTATCCTCGTGTATATTCTGTTACTGGAATGGGCGTTGATAGCCGACTCATAAATCAAACGTCACTTGCGCTTAACGCCATCAAAAAGGACGATATGCTTGTTTCTCATGTTCGTCCATATCAATTTAGCGATAACCCGAAAACAATTCATTGGAAAATAACGGCCAAGATGAACGAACTTACGGTTAAAAATTACGAGCCTCTAAAAGAGGTCGGAATTATAGTTGCGCTCGATCTTATGCATAAGGAGGATAAGGAGCGCTATCTTGTAATCGATAACGAGGATAAGATGCTCGAATGTGCAATTTCGCTTGTTGCAAGTGCCCTTGCCGAGAATCTTACTGCGAGGGTTGTATATTATGATAAGGGCGGTTTTTGTGACCGTCACGTTGACGAAATTCAGGATTATACAGGGTTTTACAACCTCATGGCTTGCGTTAAATTCGATGGCGAAACCGATATGGTCAATCTTGTTGACAGAATTATTACCGAGCATGTTGGAGGAGCCAATATCGTTGTTATTACCGATAGAAGCGACGAGGATATTCGGAAAATTCTTCGTAATTCAATCAGTACCGGTTATAAAACATCCTATGTTTGTGTTACCCAGGATGAAGAGGATAGGATTAAACGTAGCGACGAGATTGAAGGAATACGTCGTGACGGTGCAAAGGTAGCTTCGGTTACATCGACTGGAATGGAACCAATTTCATTTTAATTAATCAATAACAAAAAAACGGAGGTGAGACAGTTATGACAAAGAAACAGGATAAACTTATTAAAATAGCGATTAAACTTTTATTTTGCGAGCTTTTTGCCTGCATATTTATGACAGCTGTCTCGAATTCGCTTGATGTAAGCATTACAACGGCGGCTATAGTTTTTTCTACGTTTATTACTACTATAATTTTTTATATTTTCAGCTATTTTAAAAAATCGTTTAGGATTTTCAGTATATGTATTTTTTCGATAATGGCGCTTTCGGCTGCCACCTTTTTAATATTGGTTATAATCGGCGTTTTGCCCTCATTCGGTGACCTTTTTCAGATGCTGATTGACCGCGCTCTCAGTACAGAAAAATTAACCGAGGGACAACAGTTTGGCTTTGTATTTGGTGTAATTACCTTAATATCATTTTTAGCGGTTTATTTCATTGCCGATAAAATAAATCTTGTCGCGCTTTCAGTTTCGACCTTTGTTTTTTATGCATTTCAGTTCGCATCCACAAAAAACAGAGCGTCAATGGGCGCATTTGCGATACTTGTTTATATTTTAGTTGTACTCGCTTTGTATAAGGTGTTTGAATATTTTGAGAATAAGTCGGGCACAAGCTTTGGATATAAGCGGTTTGCCGTTTTTGCAATAGCCGGGGTTATGTGCATACTTATCGCACTTGCTTCTGTGATTGCACCGTTTGAAGAAAATTCATTTAGTAAAAAGTTTTCGCTTGAACGCTATTCGAACGATATCTTCTTCGAAAACGGTATTGGCTCATATTATATAGCTTGGTCGGGCGTTGGATATGATGACGCTAATTTAGGCGGTTCAAGAGGCGCTCTTAACTTCGATAAGGCACTTACAATAACCTCGAAAAAACCGGTATATATTGTTGCCAATTACAGTAATAGTTATAATGGACGTGCATTTGAGCTTTCAACCAGCTATGTTGTCGGTAAAAAGCGTTATCACGAAAAGGGTGAGGATGCCTACGATGTGTCCAATATTCCGATGAATACTATGCTCAAAACAGCCGCATTTGATAAGGCTGGGCTTTCATATTCAAAGAATCCGATTACCCTTACATATCAGGGGAAAATGGATTTTAGAACAATTTTTACAACCAACGGACTTACATATATTGAAAATCCGCATAAACGAACCCTTTGGTACGATGGTTGCGATAATTTATATACCAACCAGTATATGAAGAAAAATTTTGACTATTCTTTTGACAGTATTTATTTCAATATAAATGACGAACTAAAATATCTCGCAAGTGATGCTTATACAGGCGAGAATCCTGATAAAACTTTAATAAATCAAGCTAATTTTGAACAATTTGAGCGAAATATTTATAACACATATCTTAGCCTGCCTTCAACTGTTCCCGTAAGAGTAAAGGAACTTTCAGAAAGCATAATTGAAAAAGTAGGCGCAGAAACACGAATCGAAAAGGTAAATGCTCTTAT
This sequence comes from Clostridia bacterium, assembly GCA_017409475.1. GTDB lineage: Bacteria > Bacillota > Clostridia > Oscillospirales > Acutalibacteraceae > UMGS1976. Next base: position 386,856 of record JAFQSP010000003.1, on the reverse strand, counting down.
GAGCTATTTGTATGGTTTTGAGTATGTATATCAGACCGAGTCTATTCCTGCCGGAAGCGACTTTGTTGATTATTTCCTTTTCACTGAGAAAAAGGGATATTCAACCTATTTTGCAGCGGCGCTTGCCGTAATGTGCCGTGAGGTTGGAATTCCGTCCCGTTATGTAAAGGGCTTTGCGCCTCTCAGTAAAGCAGGCAAGGATAAGGTAATCGGAAATAACAATGCTCATGCATGGGTTGAGGTTTATTTTGATGGATATGGCTGGGTAACATTCGAGCCGTCACCCTATTTTGCTGAAAAATTCTATGATATTAGCATGAATGATTATAGAGATGATAAAACCATCTTTAACGAGGAAGGCGAACAAGTACCGGAGCCCGAACTCGAAGAAGAAAACGACGAAAAAGAAGAGCAAGAATCCGAGCAGATGATAACCGATAACAAGGTTGTTTCGCCCGAGGAAGAAAAGAAAATAGCTACACAGAAAAATATTTTAGCTGTGATTGTTGTTGTTTGCTCAGCGGCATTTGTGTATTTCATCGGATATTCACTTGTAAGGCGCAGAAAACGTCAAATGAAGCGCCTTTACCGATACGAAAACGGTCAATTCGTATACACTGTTTGGTATGAAATACGACGAATTTCAAGGTTTGACGGACAAAAAATTAAAGCTGACGAAACGCCGTATACCTTCCTGAAAAGATTGGGTGACGAATACGGAGATGACATATTGCCACTATCAGCCGACAGCTTTAATAAGCTCCTTTATTCCAAAAAGGCGGTTATCACCCGTGAGGACAGAGCTTATGCTGAAGCGGCATACAAGGCTCTTGATAAGCATATTTCTTCACGACATAAAAAGTGGTATTTTAATCTTTGTCGTTATATTTTACACATTATTTAATTAAAAAAAGCGGTTGGTGATATTATAATCACTAACCGCTTTTCATCATTTTTTTATGCCATAAACTGCATTATTGCCGAGCTGTTCTTCGATTCTTAAAAGCTGATTATATTTTGCAACTCGGTCACTTCTTGCGGGTGCACCTGTTTTTATTTGACCGCAGTTTAGCGCAACTGCAAGGTCGGCAATTGTACTGTCTTCGGTTTCACCGCTTCTGTGTGACATGATTGTATTATAATTGTTACTTTGAGCAAGTTTAACGGTGCTTATAGTTTCGCTAATTGTTCCAATTTGATTAGGCTTGATTAATATAGCATTTGCCGCCTTTGTTTCAATGCCTTTTTTAAGTCTTTCGCTGTTTGTAACAAAGAGGTCATCGCCAACGATTTGAACCCTATTTCCAAGCCTTTCGGTTATCTTTTTGAACCCCTCAAAATCATCTTCGGCAAGGGGGTCCTCAATCGAGAAGATAGGGTATTTATCTACAAGCTTTTCAAAGTAGGTAATCAACTCATCCGACGTCATTTTTATATTGCTTTTTGGCTGAACATATGAGCCGTCTTTATACCATTCACTTGTGGCGGCGTCAAGTGCGATTTTTATGTCGTCGTTCGGCTTATAACCTGCCGAAATTATTGCTTCAATGAGTAGGTCGAGTGCTTGCTCATCTGAGCTTAAATTCGGCGCAAATCCACCTTCATCGCCAACTGCGGTAGAAAGGCCTTTTTTTTGCAGTATCTTTTTAAGCGAGGCATAAATTTCGGTGCCCATTTTCATTGCTTCTTTGAATGAATTTGCGCCAAAAGGCATTATCATAAATTCCTGAATATCAATGTTATTATCAGCGTGAGCGCCACCGTTGAGGATGTTCATCATAGGGATGGGTAAAGTGATTGCATCTTCTTTACCGATAAATTTATAAAGCGGCTCATTATTTGCCTTTGCAGCTGCTTTTGCACAAGCGATTGAGACGGCAAGGGTTGCATTTGCGCCTAAATTTGATTTGTTTTTTGTTCCGTCTGATTCAATCATAAGCCTATCAATTTCATCGATGTTTTCAGTGCTTTTACCGCATAAAATACCGTTAATCGTTGAATTTACGTTTTCTACCGCTTTTAATATACCTTTTCCGTTGTAATCATTGCCGCCATCCCTTAATTCTACAGCTTCGTGGCTTCCGGTAGATGCCCCTGACGGAACTGCACCAAGCGCAGAAATCCCGTTTTCGAGGATAACTTCGGCTTCAACGGTCGGATTCGAGCGGGAATCAAATATCTGACGAGCCTTTACAGTTTTAATTTTTGTGTTCATTATATCCACCTCGTTGGTATTGTTTGTAATAAAATATAAAATTATACATGTATAATTTGTTGAAATAATAGGATTTATGTATTATAATGTCCTTAATTAACCAGAGAGGACTATCTAATGACTAATTTTAATTCAATGCCAATGCTTATTTTACGCGGAATGGTTGTTTTTCCCGGCATGTTGCTTCATTTTGACGTCGGAAGAAAAAAATCAATTGCCGCTATCAATAAAGCGATGGATTCAAATCAAACAATATTTTTAGCAACGCAAAAAGATATTTCAGTCGAAGACCCGAAAGTTAACGAGGTTTATAAAATCGGTTGCGTTGCCGTAATAAAACAGATTCTAAAAACATCAAATGATACAATTCGCGTTATGGTCGAGGGTGTTTGCCGTGCAACTGTTGACTGCGTGCTTGATAGTGTGCCCTGTTTTCACGTCACGATAAATGAATGTATCGAAAAATATTCAAAAGCATCTGAGCTAAAAAAAGAGGCGCTTCTCAGAAATGCACGTGAGGCATTTGAGGAGTATGTTTCGTTATCGCCGCGAATTCCGCCCGATGTTCTTGGTCGAGTTTTGCTCGATAATGATATGGGACATCTTGCCGATTATATTGCATCTAATTTGCCTCTTCAGTATCAGGACAAGCAGACGGTGCTTAATAATTTAAGCCCGGCTATTCGCTTGCAGGACTTGATTGTAATTTTACGCAAAGAGTCGGATATTTTACGTTACGAAAATGAAATTAACGGTATTGTTCAGAGAAATATTGACGATAACCAGCGTGAGTACTATATGCGAGAGCAGTTAAAGGTACTCAACGAAGAACTTGGAAACACACCCGATGTTGACGATGAGCTTGCCGAATACCGTAAAAAAATAGCCGCTTTAAATGCAACCGAAAGCGTAAAGAAAAAGCTTGAAAAAGAGGTTGCAAAAATTGAAAGAATGCCTCACGGTTCACATGAGGAAACCGTTGTCAGAGGCTATCTTGATACCTGCCTCGAGCTTCCTTGGGGAGTGTATTCAAAGGATAATATTAATATCGATAAGTCGAGGAAAATTCTTGAACGTGACCATTACGGCATGACCGATGTTAAAAAGCGTATTATCGAGCTTTTGGCTGTAAAGAAGCTTGCCCCCGAAATTAATGGTCAGATAATATGTCTTGTCGGTGCACCCGGTGTTGGTAAAACGTCGGTTGCAAGGTCGATTGCAAAATGCATGGGTCGAAAATTTGCTCGAATTTCGCTCGGCGGAGTTAAGGATGAATCGGAAATAAGAGGACATCGCCGTACATATATCGGCTCGATGCCCGGTCGAATTATAAACGCGTTTTTAGAAACAGGCGTTTCAAATCCGCTTATCCTTCTTGATGAAATTGATAAAATCGGCAGCGACCACAAGGGCGATTGCTCAGCCGCGTTGCTTGAAGCGCTCGACCCTGAACAGAATGTTTCTTTCAGAGACCATTTTATCGATATGCCGTATGATTTGAGCAAGGCGATTTTCATTACCACCGCTAACGATGAAGGTGCTATTTCAGGACCACTTCGCGATAGAATGGAAATTATCGAATTGCCCAGCTATACCCGTGAGGACAAGTTCCGCATTGCTAAAAAATATCTTGTTCCAAAGGAAATAAAAAAGCACGGACTTGATTCTAAAAATTGCAAAATTACGAATGATGCACTCTATGAGGTTATTGATTACTACACTCGTGAAGCAGGGGTCAGAAAGCTTGAACAGAATATAGCTGCTCTTTGCCGAATGGCTGCGGTTGACATTGCTGATGGAAAAACTGAAGGCGTAAAGATTTATGCCGATAATGTTTCGCGTCAGCTTGGAGTAAGAAAGTACCGTCCCGAATCGGTTTATGAATGCTTTGACGAGGTTGGAACGGTTAACGGGCTTGCCTGGACATCGGTTGGCGGTGAGCTTATGAAGCTCGAAGCGTCTGCGCTTGACGGAACAGGAAAAATCGTACTCACAGGTTCACTTGGCGACGTTATGAAGGAATCGGCACAGACCGCTGTGAGCTATGTTCGCAGTATAGCAAACGTTTACGGAATTGATACCAAATTCTATAAAAACAAGGATATTCACCTTCACGCAACCGAGGCTGCTGTACCAAAGGATGGCCCTTCAGCAGGTATCACAATGGCGGTAGCTCTTGTTTCGGCTCTTTCGGGAATAGCAATTCGTCACGATGTAGCTATGACCGGCGAAATTTCACTTCTCGGAAAGGTGCTGCCAATTGGCGGATTAAAGGAAAAGACCATGGCGGCATATAGAGCCGGTACTAAAATGGTAATCGTCCCCGAAGGAAACAAGGCGGATTTATCCGAAGTTGACGAGAGGGTAAAGGAAAATATCGAGTTTGTTATCGTAAACGATATGAAACAGGTGCTCGACACTGCGCTCGTTGCTAATAAATCGGGCACAAAATCAAAACAACCGTCTGTTACGAAAAAATCCACTAAATCTATTACAAATAATAAAAATGTATGGGAGTCAAAATGAACTATAACAAGGTGTTTTACGAGGCATCATACGGAACTTCAAAGCAATTGCCGAAATCCGATTTACCCGAAATAACCTTTTCGGGACGGTCGAACGTTGGCAAATCATCGCTTATGAATAAAATATTCAACAGAAAATCACTCGTAAGAGTAAGCTCTGTACCGGGAAAGACAATTACCGTTAACTTTTTCAGAGTTGAAGATGTGCGGTTTGTTGACCTTCCCGGATACGGATATGCAAAGCTTCCTGATAAAGAAAAAATGCGCTTTGCCGATTTGATGGAGAGTTATTTTAACAGTTCGCGTGATATAAGGCTTGTCGTTCAGCTTGTCGATATGAGACATAAGCCGTCAAACGACGATATTGGGATGATTTCGTTTTTGAAAGAAAACGGTTTCAATTTTGCTATTGCTTTGACAAAGGCGGATAAGCTGAATAAAACCGAATTTGCTAAGCAAAAAGAAAGTATAAATGCAATTCTTTCCGAAATGGGCGTAAATGTTCCGATGATTCCTTTTTCGGCCATAAACGGTATGGGCGTAGACGAGATGAAAAAAGTTATTGAAGGGGTAATTTAAATGTCAAGATATAATCATCAGATTGACCGTAGATATAACCAGCAATACTCTGTTAATAAAAAACCGTATTTTGTAGTTACTTGTATCGCTCTTGTTATTATGATAATTCTTTTAACATGCGCTATAATTGTTACACGAAATGAATATAAGGAATCACAGACCCTTCTTGCTGACAGTTCGTCAGAACCTGTGATTGAAAATTCTTCTGTTGCCGATGTATCATCAAGTGTTAGCGAAACATCAGCACTCGAAAGTGAAGCATCAACATCGTCGACAACTGCGAGTAAAGCCGAAAGCAAATCTGAAGTTTCATCAAACTCATCTTCAGACTCTAAATTTATTAAGGTTATCGAAAATTATTCGGTTTATAATTTTGTCGGTCAGACAGGTGATTGGAGACTTAGATTAGCTAACCGTCTTAATAAAATTGACGATTACACCCCTCCGACAAAATATATTGGTTCTAAATATTGCAGAAACAATGACAACTATAAAATTGATGAGCGAGTATATGATGACCTTATAGCTATGATGGATGCTGCCGCAGAAGACGGAGTTAAACTTATTGTGGTTTCGGCCTATCGTTCGTATGAAAGACAGACTAACAATTATAACAATAAGGTGAATTACTACATTAATAAAGGATATTCAAGAAAGGATGCCGAAAATAAGGCAAGTACAATCATAGCAATTCCGGGTACAAGCGACCATAACCTTGGCTTAGCGATTGATTTCAATTATCTTGAAGAAAAATATGAGAATAGACCCGAACTTGTTTGGCTAAGGGAGCATGCTGAGGAATACGGATTTGTAATGCGTTATAAAAAGGAGAAGGGGAACTATACCGGAATCATTTATGAACCGTGGCATTATCGCTATGTAGGCAAGGAACATGCAAAGAAAATGAACCAGCTCAACATGTGCCTTGAAGAATATGTAGAATATTTGCTAAAAAACAGTTGACAAAATGATTCGTGTGGTATACAATTAACTGGTCAACAAAGTAGAATGGTTTAGTCCATTCTCACCTATGCGGTGTCGTCCGTTCGGGTCAATAGTGTTTTTTGAGGCGGTAATACTGCCCATATTATGCTTATTGAGCACGAACAGATTAGCTTTGTTCGTGCTTATTTTTATTTGGAGGTGCTATATCCCATTAGCAGTAAAGAACTTGCGATCAATGAACAAATCATTGACAAAGAGGTAAGAGTCATCGGTAATGATGGCGCACAGCTCGGCATAATGAGTGCCAGAGAAGCTCAAAAACTTGCAAACGAACAGGACCTCGATCTTGTAAAGATCGCGCCTCAGGCGACACCCCCTGTATGCAAGATTATGAACTACGGAAAATATCGCTTTGAACAAGCAAAAAGAGACAAGGAAGCAAAGAAAAATCAACATGTAATCGAGATTAAAGAAATTCGTCTTTCGCTTAATATCGATACTCACGATTTCGAAACAAAAGGAAACCAGGCTATTAAGTTCCTTAAATCAGGGAACAAGATAAAGGTTTCAATTCGCTTCCGCGGTAGAGAAATGGGACACCAGGATATTGGTCTTGCTAATATGACCCGTTTTGCTGAATACTGCTCGGAGTATGGTAACGTCGAAAAACCCGCCAAGCTTGACGGCAGAAATATGCTTATGTTCCTGTCGCCAAAGTCTGTCGAGAAATAATTAAACTGTCTTATAAACATTAAGGAGGACTAAACAATGCCTAAGATCAAAACGCACAGTGGTGCAAAAAAGCGTTTTAAGCTCACCGGTAAAGGTAAGGTAAAGCGTGCTCATGCTTTCAAATCACACATTCTCAACAAGAAGACCACAAAACGTAAGAGAAATCTTCGTAAGCAGGTTACTGCCGACAAGACAAATACAGCGCAGATTAAGCGCCTGATCCCGTATAAATAAAAAGCCGTGCTAATAAAGGCACATTAAATTGGAGGTATTATAAATGGCTCGTATTAAAGGCGCTATGATGACGCGCAAAAGAAGAAAGAAGACTTTAAAACTCGCAAAGGGTTATTTCGGAGCAAAATCAAAGCTTTTCAAGACCGCAAAAGAAGCTGTAATGAAATCAGGCAACTATGCCTATATCGGACGTAAGCTTAAAAAGCGTGATTTCCGTCGTCTTTGGATTACACGTATTTCAGCAGCTGCAAAAATGAATGGTATGAACTATTCAACATTTATGAACGGACTTAAAAAAGCTGGAGTTGAAATCAACCGCAAAATGCTTGCCGACATCGCTGTAAGTGATGCCGCTGGATTTGCAACTCTTGTACAGACTGCAAAGGACGCTCTTGCAAAATAATTTCAAACACGCTCGATAACTTCGGGCGTGTTTTAATCAATTTATAAGCAAAAATTACGAGAGGAGAAAGACGCGTTGATTACCAAAATTACGGCAAAAGATAACAAAAAAATTAAAGAAACCGTTAAGCTTTTTTCATCATCAAAGCAACGTAAGGTAAGCGGTCTTTTTGTCCTCGAAGGAGTGCGCCTTTGTACCGATGCGGTTAACAGCGGTATCAAGATAAAAATCGTTTTTTTCACCGAATCGGCTAAAGAAAAATATGACGAAAGCGTTTCGTTACTTGTTAACAAAGCTGAAGAAGCATATTTGGTAACAAACGATGTTTTTGCTAAAATATCGGATACTGTTTCACCTCAGGGTGTTATTGCGGTTTGTGTTATGCCCGATATTGAATCTACACGTGATATAATTTCGGCTGGTGAAAGATATATATCATGTGAAAATGTATCCGACCCGTCAAATTTAGGCGCAATTTCACGAACGGCCGAAGCGCTCGGTGTAAGCGGAATGATTTTAATCGGTAATTGTTGCGACCCATTTGGACCGAAAGCTCAGCGTGCTTCTATGGGGTCAATGCTTAGGCTTCCGCTGTTTCATTTCGACGATATTGATTCGTTTTATGAATTTTCTAAGTGCAAGAATCTTACTCTTTTCGCCTCTGTTGTTGATAAAGATGCAGAAAAATTGAACTTAAGCAAGTTTAAAAATGGTGATGTAATCATTATCGGTAACGAGGGCAACGGCCTTTCGGCAAGAGCTAAGGATATTTGCGATAGACGCATTACAATACCGATAATTGGACGCGCGGAATCGTTTAATGCGGCTTCGGCTGCAGCTATTCTCATGTGGGAGTTAATGAAATAATATGCATAATAATAACGATATTTACTGGATATATTTACAGAATATTCTTGGATACGGCAGCCGTAAGATATTCAAGGTGCTTGACGTATTCGGCTCTGTAAAAAAGTTTTATAACGCGTCCTATAACGAAAAGGTTTCGTCAGAGCTGTTTAATGAAACCGAAATTAAAAGAATCGAAAAATATGATATAAATTATGCATATAAAACGATTGAAAAATGTGAAAAATTAGGGTATAAAATAATTACACCCGAAAATTCATTATATCCAACACGCCTTAAGCACATTATCAATCCGCCGGCTGTATTATACGTTTTGGGAAATATGCCCGATATTGATAATGAAGTTGCTATTGCTGTTGTTGGAGCAAGAAAGGCATGCAATTATAGCCGATCTTTAGCCTTCGAACTTAGCAACCGACTCACAAAAGCCGGCGCATATATAGTAAGCGGTGGTGCCGTTGGAATCGATACATCTGCTCATACCGGAGCCCTTGCGGCAAAAGGGAATACGGTAGCATTGCTTGCATGCGGACTTAATTATGGCTATCTTGCCGCTAATGAACCGCTTAGAATGGATATTGCTGCAAATGGCGCTCTGGTAAGCGAGTTTCAGCCGGATTTTCCGTTATTTAAACGTAATTTTCATATAAGAAACCGTCTTATATCGGGCCTTTGTTTAGGAACCGTTGTAGTTGAGGCCGGTCAAAAAAGCGGCGCACTTATAACGGTTGAACATGCTCTTGAACAGGGAAGAGATATATTTGTTATTCCCGGCGACCTTTCTTCAGAAAGATACATCGGCTCAAATCAACTTATTCGAGATGGTGCAAAGGTTATTACATCGCCTCTCGATGTTTTAGAGGAGTATACGCATATTTATCCTCACAAGATAAATATTATGGGTTGCAGTGAAATGCTTAAAGGTGAATTTCATGATGCACCCAGATTTTTCGATGAAAATAATCGCGATGATTTAAAATCATCACAAAATAAAAGTGAGCCGAAATCTATTAAGAAAAAGGCTCAAACTGAACCTAAAAAAATCGACGAGATTAAAAAATATGAACCTCATAAATCGGTTAAAAATTTATCAGACGATGCAAAGAAGTTGTATTTGTCGTTTGATAAAACTGTAATGCTCTTTGATGAACTTGTCGAAAAGAGTGGGCTGTCGGTTTCAAATGCTCTTTCGGCTGCTACCGAGCTTGAAATAATGGGAATTATAGAAGCTATGGCCGGCGAAAGATATAAAGTTTGTTTATAATTTAAGTTTTAACATATAAAAATTCAAGGGGGACTAAAAGTGTCCAAATTAGTTATCGTTGAGTCGCCTGCAAAGGCAAAAACAATAAAGAAATACTTAGGCTCAGGTTACGAGGTTGTTGCATCAAACGGCCATGTCCGCGACCTTCCTAAGTCAAGAATAGGTATCGACGTTGACCACGGATTTAAGCCGCAGTATGTCAATATCGATTCAAAGGGCGATTTAATAAAAAAGCTTCAACAAAAGGCTGCTGAATCTGAATCCGTTTATCTCGCAACAGACCCTGACCGTGAGGGAGAGGCTATTTCATGGCATTTGGCTCAAATGCTTGCGCTTAATGTCGATAGCGAAAATCGCGTAACATTCAACGAAATTACAAAAACCGGCGTTACCGAGGGTATGACCGCACCGAGAAAGATTGACATCGACCTTGTTGATGCTCAACAGGCTCGTCGAGTTCTCGACCGACTTGTTGGATATAAGCTTAGCCCGTTTTTATGGAAAAAGGTTAGACGTGGTCTTTCTGCCGGACGAGTTCAGTCGGTAGCAGTTAAGATTATTGTCGATAGAGAACGCGAAATCAGAGCATTTGTGCCCGAGGAATACTGGACAATCGACGCTAAATTATGCAAAAAAGGCGATACAAAGTCATTTGATTCCAAATTTTACGGTACTGCGACCGAAAAAATTGATATTCATAACGAGCAACAAGCAAACGAGATTTTTGACGCAGTAAAGGATGCTGAATTTACCGTTGCATCAATAAAAAAAGGCGTCAGAACCCGTAAACCTGCACCTCCGTTTATCACTTCAACTATGCAGCAGGAGGCGTCCCGAAAGCTTGGATTTACTGCCCAAAGAACGATGCGCGCCGCCCAAACTCTTTACGAAGGTGTTGACGTTAACGAGCTCGGTACAACCGGTCTTATTACCTATATGAGAACCGACTCGTTCAGAATTTCTGAGGAAGCTCGTAATGCCGCTGAGGAATACATTTTATCAGCATATGGCGAAAAATATTTACCGAAAAAGAGAACCTATTACAAATCAAAATCAAGCGCTCAGGATGCTCACGAAGCAATCCGTCCGACAATCCCGTCGCTTACACCTGATAAGGTTAAGGGAGCACTCACAGCTGACCAGTATAAACTCTATAAGCTTATTTGGGAAAGATTTATTGCTAGCCTTATGTCACCCTGCTTACAGGATACAGTTAACGTTGATATAAATGCAGGCAAGTATCTCTTTAAATCAAGCGGATATCTTGTTAAGTTTGATGGATTTACCGTACTTTATGAAGAGGGTAAGGACGAGGAAGAAGGCGACCAGAAGTCACTTCCGAAGCTTATTGAAAATGAGCTTTTGAAGCTTAAAAAGATAACCCCAAATCAGCATTTTACACAACCGCCGATGAGATATACCGAAGCTACTCTTATCAAGGAGCTCGAAGAAAAGAAGATTGGGCGTCCGAGTACCTATGCGCCGATTATTTCAACCGTTTTACAGCGCGAGTATGTTATTCGTGAAAAGGGCAAAAAGACAATTATGCCCACCCAGCTTGGCGAAATTATTACCGAGCTTATGGAGGATAATTTCTCGAATATTATCGATATGCAGTTTACTGCAAAAATGGAAGACGAGCTTGATAGAATCGAAGCTGGTAATATCGAATGGGTAACCGTTCTCGAAAACTTCTATGGTCGATTCAGTTCAACTCTTACTAAAGCTGAAAAGAAGCTTGACGGTACAAAGATTAAGGTGCCTGACGTTGAATCGGATGTCGTTTGTGACAAGTGTGGTAAAAAGATGGTAGTAAAATCGGGACGTTTTGGAAAATTCCTCGCTTGCCCCGGCTACCCTCAGTGTAAAAATACTAAGCCAATTGTCACTGAAATGCCTGGTTCGTGCCCGAAATGCGGAGCAAAGATATTACAGCTTAAATCAAAATCGGGACACAAATTCTTTGGCTGTGAAACGGGAAAATCATGCGGATTTATGACCTGGGATGAACCTACCGCTGAAAATTGCCCAAATTGCGGAAAGACATTGTTTAAAAAGAGCGGAAAGCTTTACTGTGCGACCGAAAATTGCGGGTTTGAAAAGGAAAAACAACGCAGAGGTCGTAAAGCTAAATCAGAGGAAAAGAATGAAGGTTAATATAATTGGGGCCGGACTTGCCGGTTGCGAGGCGGCTTATGCTCTTGCTACAAGGGGAGTACAGGTTGATTTATATGAAATGAAGCCTCTGAGAAGGTCACCTGCCCACCATACAGACAGCTTTGCCGAGCTTGTGTGCTCAAATTCGTTGAAGGCGGCTCGTATTGACTCGGCGGCAGGACTTCTCAAGGAGGAAATGAGACGACTTGGCTCAATTTCGATGATAGCTGCCGAAAGGTCAAGCGTTGCCGCAGGAGGTGCGCTTGCCGTTGACCGCGACAACTTTTCTCAGATTATTACCGACGAGATTAAGAATCATCCGAATATAACCGTTCATTACGAAGAAGTCGGTGAAATAAGCCTCGATGACATTACTATTATTTGCTCGGGACCTCTTACCGACGGTGCACTTGCTGAAAAAATAAAGCAACTTACCGATAGCGATAATTTAAACTTTTTTGACGCGGCAGCACCGATTGTAACGGCCGAAAGTATCGATATGTCGCGCGCATTTTGTGCATCGCGATACGATAAAGGCGGCGACGATTATATCAACTGCCCTATGAATAAGGCGGAGTATGAGGCTTTTTATGAGGCATTAATGAATGCCGAAAGGGCGCCGCAAAAGGATTTTGACGTTAATGGCCGAGTGTACGAAGGCTGTATGCCAATCGAAATTATGGCTCAAAGAGGCGCTGATACAATGCGCTTTGGTCCCTTAAAGCCGGTAGGCTTACGCGACCCGTCAACAGGTCATCGTCCCTGGGCTAATTTACAGCTAAGGCGAGAGAATAAAGAGGGAACGCTATTTAATCTTGTCGGATTTCAGACAAATTTAAAATTCGCCGACCAAAAAAGAGTGTTTTCTATGATTCCTGCATTGGCGAATGCCGAATTTGTACGCTACGGTGTAATGCATAGAAATTCGTTTATAAATTCGCCAAAACTGCTTAATAAAGACCAGTCATTAAAAAAATATCCAAACATATATTTTGCCGGTCAAATCACCGGTGTAGAAGGATATATGGAATCGGCGTCTTCGGGTATTTTAGCGGGAATAAATGTATATCTTCGTTTAAAAGGGGAGCAACCGCTATCATTACCGAATTATACAATGCTTGGCGCTCTTAATGGTTATATTACCGACGAAAGCGTAAAGGACTTTCAGCCGATGGGAGCTAATTTTGGTGTATTGCCTTCTATTGAACCGCATATTCGTGATAAAAAAGAAAGATATTCAGCCCTTTCTAATCGCTCACTTTTGTGGTATAATAACTTAATGATAAAGTAACAGGAGAACATGAAAATGAAACTTATTGTTGATGCATTCGGCGGAGATAACGCACCTCTTGAAATTATAAAGGGCTGCGAATTAGCCGTAAAAGAATATGAATACGAAATTGTTCTTGTCGGCGACGAGGATAAAATTCGTGACTGTGCTAAGGATAACAATGTTTCTCTTCAAAATATGGAGATTGTTCACGCTCCTGATACTATTTCTATGGAGGAACACCCCGATTGCATTTTAAAGGAAAAAAAGGACAGCTCAATGGCAAAAGGAATGTTGCTTCTTGCTTCGGGCGAGGGTGATGCCTTTGTTACGGCAGGAAGTACGGGAGCTGCTGTAATCGGTTCGACCTTTTTGGTAAAGAGAATTAAGGGCGTAAAACGTGCGGCACTTGCAACTATTTTGCCTAATGATAATGGCGGGAATTTCATGATGCTTGACGTTGGAGCGAACGTTGAATGTCGTCCCGAGGTGCTCGGTCAATTCGGTCTTATGGGCTCCGAATATATGAAGAGCTTTTTGAATATCGAAAATCCGAGGGTTGCTCTGCTTAACGTAGGAACAGAGGATACAAAGGGTGGCGACCTTCAAAAAGCAGCCTTTGATGTATTAAAGAATTTACCGATTAATTTTATCGGTAACGTGGAGGCAAGAGACCTTCTTTTCGGTGCGGCTGACGTTGTTGTATGCGATGGATTTTCGGGAAATGTTGCACTTAAATCAATCGAAGGTGTAGCCATGTTCATGATGAAGAATTTAAAGGGCGCACTTTATAAGAATTTAAAGACAAAGCTTGCCGCATTAGTTCTCAAAAGTTCATTAAAAGAATTTAAGAAAAAGCTTGATTATACAGAGGTTGGCGGTGCACCGCTTATGGGAATTTCAAAGCCTGTTATTAAGGCTCACGGAAATTCAAAGGCAAAGGCGTTCAAAAACGCTCTTGTCCAGGCGGCTGCTTATGCAGAAGGCGGTTCAATTTCAAAGATAGCAGATGCTGTTAAAAAGGAGAAAAACACCGATAATGAATAAACTGGAAGAAAAAATTGAATATTCTTTCAAAAATATAAAATTGCTTGAACGTGCGCTTTCTCATTCATCATATGCTAACGAGAATAAGCTTAAAGGCGGCTCAAACGAGCGTCTTGAATTTCTTGGCGATGCGGTGTTGTCAATAGTTGTTTCGGAGCATATTTTTAACCATTATTCTCATTTACCCGAAGGAGATTTAACACGAATCAGAGCCTCACTTGTATGCGAAAAGGCGCTTTCAGGTTTTGCGGAAGAAATTGGACTTGGTGAATCGCTTTTACTCGGACGTGGCGAACAGCTTAACGGCGGAAGGAAAAGACCGTCGATTCTTTGCGATGCCTTCGAGGCGTTAATTGCCGCAATTTATCTTGATGGCGGAATCGAACCCGCGTCAAAATTTATTTTAAGATTTGTTGAACGCGAGCTTAAAAACCATAATAAAGGTGTATTTATTGATTATAAAACCACTCTTCAAGAGGTTATTCAAAAGAACCCTGAGGAAAGGGTTGAATATGTTCTCATTGATGAGTCGGGGCCCGACCATAATAAGTCATTTACCGTTGATGTTATGCTAAATTCTAACCCGATTGGTCATGGTGTAGGTCGTTCAAAAAAAGAGGCTGAACAGCTTGCGGCAAAAGAAGCATTAGAGCTTATGGGCGAATAAAATGTCACATTCGAATATATCAATTTTTGTGCCGCATATTGGTTGCCCGTGTAAATGTAGCTTTTGTAATCAGTTTTCGATTACAAAGCAGCATTATTCGCCTAAATCGGATGATGTTGATAAAGCGGTTTTTGAAGCACTAAAATCAAAAAAATACAACGCAAAGGAAGCTGAGATTGCATTTTTTGGCGGTAGCTTTACTGCAATTGACCGCGAATATATGACCGAACTTTTATCAGCAGCAAAGAGGCATATTGATAACGGAAATGTTTCGGGAATTAGAATTTCTACGCGACCTGATTTTATTGATAATGAAATTCTCGATATTTTAAAGGAATTTGACGTTACATCGATTGAACTTGGAGCGCAAAGCATGCGTGATGAAGTCCTTTTCCTGAATAATAGGGGACACAGCGCATCTGACGTTTATAACTCGTCAAAGCTTATTAAGGAATACGGATTTGAGCTTGGACTTCAAATGATGACGGGGCTTTACGGCGACGATGATGAAGGTGCCGTTTTTACCGCCAATGAATTCGTAAAACTTGAGCCCAAAACGGTGAGAATTTATCCTACAATTGTCCTTAACGATACATTTCTTGCTGATAAATTTAATAATGGCGAATATGCACCTCAAACGGTTAATGAGGCGGTTAAATTGTGTACGAGGTTAATACCCATTTTTGAAAATGCTGGGATTGATATAATTCGTCTCGGTCTACATACTATTGACGCAAATGAATATGTCGCAGGTCCGTGGCACCCGGCTTTTAGTGAACTATGCGAAAACGAAATTTATAAAAATATTATTCTACCGAAACTGGACGAAAAAGGAAACTATACTGTGTCGGTGGCTCGTGGAGAAGTTTCGAAAGCAATTGGCCAAAAGAGGTCAAATATAATTTATTTCGAAACACTTGGATATAAGGTTAAAATTAAAGAGGATAAAGATATTTACCCGAGAAGCGTTAAAATAGAGAGGGAGTGAATAGCATGAGACTGAAATCAATCGAAATTCAGGGCTTTAAATCCTTTGCGGATAAAACAGTTCTCAATTTCGGAAAGGGAATAACTGCGGTTGTAGGTCCTAACGGAAGCGGAAAGAGTAATATTTCCGACGCTGTACGCTGGGTACTTGGTGAGCAATCGAATAAAACCTTACGCGGACTTAAAATGGAGGACGTTATTTTCGGCGGTACTGCCGCAAGAAAGCCGCTTGGCTTTGCCGAGGTTACCCTTGTAATTGATAATACAAAGCGACAGCTTGAATGCGACACCGATGAGGTACTTATAACCCGTCGTTATTACCGTTCGGGTGAAAGTGAATACAGAATTAATAATGCCGGAGTTCGCCTTCGTGATATTCATGAATTATTTATGGATACCGGACTTGGTCGAGATGGCTATTCAATGATTGCTCAGGGTAAAATTGACGATATTATCGGCACAAAGAGTTCATCTGAACGACGCGATATTTTTGAGGAAGCGGCAGGAATTTCGCGTTATCGCTACCGTAAAATCGAGGCCGAAAGAAAGCTTGCAGCAGCTGATGAAAATTATCTTCGCTTAAAGGATATTCTTTTAGAATTAGAGGGTCGAGTAGGACCGCTTGAGGAACAGAGTAAAAAGGCCGAAAAATTTCTCGAATTTTCAAAGGAACAGGAAGAACTGCAAATCGGCGTTTGGCTTCATTCGCTGGCTCGTTATAAGGACGTTTTACGCGAACATGAAAATAAAATTACCCTTGCACGTGCCCAGTATGATGATATTTATGACAAAACTGCCGAAACTGATAAAAAGCTTCAGCAGCTTGCCGAGCGTTCTCAGCAACTAATAGTAAACATTGATGAGGCTCATCGTTCTTCGTCTGAGGCGGAGGAACAGGCGGCAAGAATCGAAGGTGATATCGCCGTTAAGCGCAACACAATTGAGCACAATAACGAAACGATTTTGCGTATTTCAAAGGATATTGAGTCGATAAAGTCAGGCGACAGCGCATTTGTTGCCGAACTTGAAAATAAACGAGCTCAAATAGCCGAAAAAAACAACGAAATTGATAAGGTTAATGTTCAGTTTAACGAGGTTCAAAGCCAGTTACTCGGACTTGTCAGCGAGAGCGATAGCTTTTCACAGAAAATTGACGGCCTTAATCATGAGCTTAATGTACTTACCGCTAAAAACGGCGAACTAAAAATCAAACTCACAACGGCAAAAACATCATCAGAGGGCATGGTGTCACGTGTTTCTGATATTGATGCTTTTATAAAGGAAAAGCAAGAGTTTATTACCGAGCTTGATAAGGAATTATCGGTGCTTGATACCGACTTAAAGCATTGTGATGAAACTGTTAGTGAATGCAACAATTCAATTAACGGTTGCGAAATGCTTGTCTCAAAGCGAAGAGAAAAGTTTGATTCAATAAAGGCTAATATTGACCGTCTTACCATAGAAGAAGCCGAAAAAAGAAACAAGGCTCAAATGATTGAGGACCTTGAAAAGAATATGGAAGGCTTTGCTTACTCGGTAAAAACTGTTATGGCCTGTGCCGACCGAAACGAGCTTAGAGGTATTCACGGTACGGTTTATAAGCTGTTCAAGGTTGATAATAAATATTCGGTTGCTATCGAAGCTGCACTCGGAAATTCGATTCAGAATATCGTAGTTTCAACCGAAAATGATGCAAAAACAGCCATAAATTATCTTAAAGCAACAAAGAGTGGACGAGCTACATTCTTGCCCTTAACATCGGTAAGACCCCGTCATTTTAAGCATGGCGGAGTTGACGAATGTCCGGGTTATATCGGTCTTGCAAATAAGCTTATTTCATGTGATAAACAGTATGATGTCATAGCATCGTCGCTTTTGGGGGAAATTGTAGTAGCCGAGGATATCGACAGCGCGATTGCTATTGCCCGAAAGTATGGCTATAATTTTAAAATTGTTACTCTTGATGGACAAATTGTTAATTCGGGCGGTTCGATGACGGGCGGCTCATTGTCTAAGAATGCAGGGATTATGAGCCGTAGCGGCGAAATTGCTAAGCTTCGTGATGCGGCTGATAAAATTCTTGCTCAAATCGAGAGTGAAAACGCAGGTCTCAAATCGGTAAGAGAGGCAATCGCTTCGCTTGATGCCGAGCTGCTTTCGGCAAGGGGAGAACTTACAACTGCAAACGAGGATAAAATCAGGGTTCTAAGCGAAATTCGTCGCGTTTCTGAGCAAAAAGAAGCTCATTTAAGCGATATAAATAAGCTTAGCGCAGAAAAGGAATTGTTGTGCATCAGAATAGAAGAACTTTCGAATATCGAAAAATCGTCTAATATAGAAATTAGCGAAAATGATAATAGAATCTCTGTTCTTACCGCCGAGCTTAATACGCTTACCGGTGGCCGAGATGCTACCTCTCAGCAGCGAGAGGCTTTAAGCGCAAAAGCAGCCGAAATTTCGGCCAACTCCTTTACGCTCAAAAAGGAAGTTGAGATGCTCAAAGCGTCGGTTTCAGAAATTGAAATGCGCATGAGCGGTCAATCAAAACGTGCTGACGAAATGCAGGTTGAAATCGATAATATTGCTAAGCAAAATGCTAATATCGAGGTTATTATTTCCGACCTTATCGACCAAACGGCCGTTTTACGTGAGCGCTCAAAGCAGGCACTTTTATCAATCGAACAGTATAATAACGAACGTGACGAGGCTGAAAAAGAGATTAACAATCTTCGTCAAAGCGAGAGAGACAGCCTTTCTGATAGAGAGAAACTGAGCGGTGAGCTTGCTCGTCTTGAAGAAAGAAAATCGGCTATGGTTCGTGATTACGATGATACTATTCGTAAGCTTTATGACGAATACGGTCTTACAAGAACCGAAGCCGAATCACGCGGTATTGTTATCGAAGATATTTCGTCGGCTAATAAGCGCCTTTCTGAACTTAAGAATCAGATTAAGGCACTTGGCAGCGTAAACGTTTCGGCAATTGAGGAGTATAAAGAGGTAAAGGAACGTTATGAATTCCTTACCGAACAGCTTGCCGACGTCGAAAATTCAAGAACCGAGCTTAATAAGCTTATTAATCAGCTTACAGGAAAGATGCAAACGCTTTTTGTTAACCGCTTTAACGAAATTAACAAGCATTTTTCAATTGTATTTGCCGAGCTTTTTGGCGGCGGTACAGCCGAGTTGAAGTTAAGTGACCCTGATAACGTTCTTGAATCAGGTATTGAAATTATCGTTCAGCCGCCAGGAAAGAATATTTCAATTATAGAACAGCTTTCGGGTGGAGAAAAGGCGCTTATCGCTATTTCGATTTATTTCGCAATAATGAAGGTTAATCCGCCACCATTCTGTATTCTCGACGAGGTTGACGCAGCTCTTGACGATGTCAACGTAGTACGTTTCGCCGAGTATTTGAGACGAATGAGTGACGCTACTCAGTATATCGTCGTTACCCATAGACGCGGTTCTATGGAAGAGGCTGATATGCTCTATGGCGTTACCATGCAGGAAAAGGGAATTTCAAAATTGCTCGAACTCAATGTATCCGAGATTGAGCATCAAATGAGTTTAGAAAATTAGGAGTAACAATGGGATTTTTTAAGAAAATCAGTGACGGACTTAAAAAGACACGCGATTCGTTCATGGGTGCTTTGGGCTCGGTTATCAACAGTTTTACAAAAATTGATGAAGAACTGTTTGAAGAGCTTGAAGAAATCCTTATTATGTCTGATATTGGTGTATCAACAGCTCAAAAAATTTGTGACGAGCTTCGTGTGAGGGTAAAAAAAGACGGTATCACCGACCCACAGCTGATTAAAGGAATTATCAAGGATATAGTATCCGAAACTGTTTCGGGTGACGTTGAGCTTAAGCTTGGTACAAAGCCATCGGTAATCATTGTTATCGGAGTAAACGGCGCAGGAAAAACTACAACCATCGGAAAGATGGCGCTTCAGCTCAAAAATCAAGGGAAAAAGGTTGTTCTCGGAGCCGCTGATACATTCCGTGCGGCTGCAATTGACCAGCTTGGTGTTTGGGCCGAAAGAGCCGGTGTGCCAATGATTAGTAACGCTGAAGGAAGCGACCCTGCATCAGTTGTTTTTGATACAATTTTTACCGCAAAGGCAAGGGGCTGTGACGTAATAATTTGTGATACAGCAGGTCGCCTCCATAACAAGAAAAATCTTATGGACGAGCTGGCAAAGATCTTCCGTATAGTTCGCCGTGAATTACCCGATGCAGATATGGAAGCGCTGCTTGTTCTTGACGCAACCACCGGTCAAAACGCTGTAAATCAGGCTAAGGAATTCAGTAACGTTACCGAGATTAGCGGTATCGTTCTGACAAAGCTTGACGGAACAGCAAGAGGCGGCGTTGTTGTAACAATTCAGGATGAGCTCAATATTCCTGTTAAATTTATCGGTGTGGGCGAGCAAATTGATGATTTACAGCCGTTTAATCCCGATGATTTTGCAAATGCTTTGTTTAATACGGAAGTGTAATTATGGATTTTATTTTAGCTACAAAGAACCCTAATAAATTAAAGGAAATGCAGAGAATTTTGATGCCGCTAGGCATTTCTGTTAAATGTGAATCCGATTTTGATTTTCCGTTCGACGAGGTCGAGGAAAACGGCGCAACCTTTGAAGACAACGCATTGTTAAAGGCAAGAAGTGCGGCTATTCAGTCGGGTCTTCCGGCTATCGCTGATGATTCGGGACTTTGCGTTGATGCTCTTGATGGTGAGCCGGGTGTTTATTCGGCAAGATATTCCGACGAGGGTACAGACGAGGCGAATAACATTAAGCTGCTTTCAAAGCTTAACGATGTTGATGACAATAAACGTACAGCTCGTTTTGTTTGTTCGGTTTGCTGCTATTTTTCAGATGATGATTATTTCTTTGTAAATGGAAAATGCGAGGGCAAAATAGCAAGAGAAGCTCATGGAAACGGCGGCTTTGGATATGACCCACTATTTATCGTTGGTGATTTAAGCTTTGCCGAAATGACGGCCGGGCAAAAGGATGAATGTAGCCATAGGGGAGAGGCGATGCGCCTCTTATGTAAAAAACTTAAAGAAGTATTAAAGTGAGGTTTAGATATGCTTACAAGTAAACAGAGAGCGCAGTTGCGTGGACTTGCCAACGGAATGCAGGCGATTTTTCAGGTTGGAAAGGGCGGCGTTGGCGACGCTCTTATTAAACAGGTTGATGACGCTCTCGAAGCGAGAGAGCTTATTAAAATAACTGTTCTTGAAAACGCTCAGACAACGTCACGAGCGGTTGCTGATGAAATTGCCGTTAAGGTAAAGGCTGATGTTGTTCAGGTTATCGGCTCAAAATTTATACTTTACCGCGAAAGTAAAGAACATAAGGAAATTGTGCTTGTAAAATGAGAATACTTGTTTTTGGCGGAACCTTTAATCCCGTTCATAATGGCCATGTAGAAATGGTAAAAATGGCGCAAGAGGTTATTTCTCCCGACCTAACCGTTGTAATTCCAACATTTTTGCCACCTCATAAATCGATTAGCTCTGATTTTCTTTCGTCGGGTGATAGGTTCAATATGTGTAAGCTTGCATTTGACGGATTTGCAAACACCGAGGTTTCTGATATCGAAATCGAGGCAGAGGGAAAGAGTTATAGCTTAATTACCTTTTCGAAATTGCATAAAATATATCCCGACGCCGAATTTTTTATGCTATGCGGTGCAGATATGTTTTTGACGTTAAAAACATGGTATAAATATGACGAGTTGATTAAATTGACGGCTTTCTGTGCATTACCTCGAAAAGAAGGAGCAGATGAGCTTAAAGAATATGCAAAAATCGTCGAAAACGATGGCGGGAAATGTATTGTGATTGATGAAGCGGTTACTGATGTTTCGTCAACAGAAATTCGCAGGATGATAATTGATAATGAGAATATTTCGGGCTTTGTTCCCGATAAGGTTCGCGAATATATTGAGAATAATAATTTATTCAGGTGAAATGATAAAAAATGAATGTTGATTATAAGGAAATAATAAAGTCTAAGCTTACCGCAAAGAGATTTTTTCACTCCCTTTGCGTTGCCGAGGAAGCGATGAAACTGGCTGAAAAATACGGTTGCGATACCGAAAAAGCTTATGTTGCCGGTATCCTGCACGATATAATGAAAGACATTTCTAAGGAAGAAATGTTGAAAATGTTTAAAGAGTTTGATATAATGTTGACCGATGTTGAAAAACAGGCGCCAAAGCTATGGCATGCAATTTTAGGCAGTGAGTATATAAGACGCGAGCTTAAAATTGATGATGAAGAAATAATATCGGCAGTTAGATATCATACAACCGCAAAGGCCGATATGACCCTGCTCGAAAAGATAATTTATCTCGCCGATTTTACGTCGCAGGATAGAGACTATAACGGCGTTGAAGAAATGCGGATTGCGGTTCGCAAGGATTTAACCGTTGCGATGAAAGAAGCACTTAAGTTTTCAGTGGCAGACCTTGTTAATCAAGAAAAAGCGATTCACCCTGATACAATTGCGGCTTATAACCAAGTGTTTAAGAATATGTGAGGAATAGAAATGAAAACGAATGAAATTTTAAAGATTGCCGTTGAGGCGCTCGATTCAAAAAAAGCAGCTGATATTCAGGCTATTGAGGTTGGTGATCTCACCATTTTAACCGAATATTTTATTATAGCTAACGGTACGTCATCAACCCACGTACGTTCTCTTGCTGAGGAGGTTGAGTTCAAGCTTTCGCAGGCCGGACTTGAACCCCATCATATTGAAGGAAAGGCAACCGGATGGATTTTACTTGATTACGATACCGTTATTGTTCATGTTTTCACCGCAGATGCGAGAGAGTTTTATTCCCTCGATAAACAGTGGCAGGACGGAAAAATTATAGACATCAGCGAATTTATAGCTCAGCAGGGGGAATAAAAGATGAAATACGATTTTAGCAGCGTTGAAAAGAAATGGCAGGATAAATGGGATGAAAGCGGCGTTTTCCATGCGAAGAATGACAGTGATAAGCCCAGCTTTTTCGGCTTGGTAGAGTTTCCGTATCCGTCAGCTCAGGGACTTCACGTAGGTCATCCTCGTTCATACACTGCGCTTGATATTATTTGCCGTAAAAAGCGACTTGAAGGATACAATGTACTTTATCCGATTGGCTGGGATGCATTTGGTCTCCCGACCGAAAATTTTGCAATAAAGAATCATGTTCACCCTGAAATTGTTACAAAGAATAACGTAGCAAATTTCAAAAGACAGCTTAAATCGCTCGGCTTTTCTTTTGACTGGTCGCGCGAGATTAATACAACCGACCCAGAATATTTTAAATGGACTCAGTGGATATTCCTTCAAATGTTTAAAAAAGGCCTCGCTTATAAAAAGGAGATGGCTGTTAACTGGTGTACCTCGTGCAAATGCGTTTTAGCTAACGAAGAGGTTGTAAACGGTGTTTGTGAAAGATGTGGAAGCGAAGTTGTTCACAAGACAAAGAGCCAGTGGATGCTCAAAATTACTGCATATGCCGAGCGTTTGCTTAATGACCTTGATACCGTCGATTATATCGAAAGGGTAAAGACCCAGCAGCGTAATTGGATTGGACGCTCAACCGGTGCTGAGGTGAAGTTTGAAACAACGCTCGGTGACGATTTGATGATTTATACAACACGTCCCGATACACTTTTTGGCGCTACATATATGGTAATTTCTCCTGAACATCCGCTTATCGAAAAGTGGGCTGACAAGCTTTCGAATATCGACGCTGTCAGAGAATATCAGGTTGAAGCGTCTAAAAAATCTGACTTTGAACGTACCGAGCTTGTTAAGGAAAAAACAGGTGTTAAGCTCGAAGGTGTAAAGGCAATTAATCCCGTTAATAATACCGAAATTCCGATTTTTATTTCGGATTACGTGCTTATTTCTTATGGTACCGGCGCTATTATGGCTGTACCTGCTCACGATACTCGCGACTGGGAATTTGCTAAAAAGTTTGACCTCCCGATTATTGAAGTTGTAAAGGGTGGCGAGGTCGAAAAAGAGGCATTCACCGATTGCGCAACCGGAATTATGGTCAATTCGGGCTTCCTCGATGGAAAGAGCGTCGAAGAAGCAAAGGTAAGCATTGTTGAATGGCTTACCGAAAATGGTGTAGGTGCTCAAAAGGTTAATTACAAGCTTCGTGACTGGGTGTTCTCTCGTCAGAGATACTGGGGCGAACCCATTCCGATTGTTCATTGTGACTGCTGCGGTTACGTTCCCGTTGATGAGGCTGACCTTCCTATTCGTTTGCCGAATGTTGAGTCTTATGAGCCGACCGATAGCGGCGAATCGCCTCTCGCAAACATCCCCGAATGGTACAATACTACTTGTCCAAAGTGTGGTAAGCCCGCAAAACGTGAGCTTGATACAATGCCTCAGTGGGCTGGTTCATCGTGGTACTTCCTTCGTTACTGCGACCCGCATAATACCGAGTGTCTTGCTTCAAAGGAAGCTCTCGAATATTGGATGCCGGTTACCTGGTATAACGGTGGTATGGAGCATACAACTCTCCATCTGCTTTACAGCCGCTTCTGGCATAAATTCCTTTATGATATTGGCGTTGTTCCTACCTGCGAACCGTATGGAAAGAGAACCAGCCACGGCATGATTCTTGGAGAAAACGGCGAAAAGATGTCAAAATCTCGCGGAAACGTAGTAAATCCCGATGATATCGTTAACGAATACGGCGCCGATACAATGCGCCTTTATGAAATGTTCATTGGCGATTTTGAGAAAGCGGCACCGTGGAGCTCGGCATCGATTAAAGGATGCAAGCGCTTCCTCGAACGTATTTGGGGACTTGGTGAAAACGTGATTGACGGCGACGGCTACCGCGACTTTATGGTAGGCGAAATGAACCGCACTATCAAAAAGGTTACCGAAGACATTGACGAAATGAAGTTCAACACTGCTATTGCGGCGCTTATGGCTTTAATCAACGTTATTGCCGAAAAGGGCGGAAAGGTAACATGCGATGAGCTGAAAACTATTCTTCTCCTCGTAAGCCCCTTTGCTCCGCATCTTGCCGAGGAAATGTGGGAAATGTTCGCATTCGGAGGTACAATCAATGACCAGTCATGGCCAAAGTTTGATGCCGCAAAATGCGTTGATAACGAGGTTGAAATAGTTGTTCAAGTTAATGGAAAAATTAGAGCAAGAATGAGCGTTGGTATCGATGACGCTCAGGAAGCGGTTATCGAAAAGGCGAAGAATAACGAAAAGGTTGCCGCCGAAATCAGTGGTAAGACTGTTATTAAGGAACTTTACGTTAAGGGCAAGCTTGTTAACATTGTTGTTAAATAAGAAGATTAGACTCATAAACCATCTATAAGTTTTGTAACAAACATAGTACACATATCTTAAATATATTACTATACGAGTATGAAGGTATGACATTAATTTTGACTAAGGCATTGCAAAGCGAGAAAGATTCTCGCTTTGCAATGCCTTTTTTACATACATGATTATATAATCCTACTTACTAAAAATCATACAAATTATTACTATTTAATTATCCACTAGGTTTATTATCCTAAAAGAATTAGCCATGTTTTAAATTAGCTTGTCATATTTTTGCATTCTATATAAAATTAGTGATTTTAATTTTTTCATTCTCCAAGAGGTTAATATAATTGAAAACGCATATCATAATATAATATTTTTGTGTTTATATTGTGTAATTTTGTTTTAAAAAAATTGTTTTGTTAATCTTATATAAAAAACTTTTAACACTTTAGCAGTTTTATAAATAGATATAAATTCAGTAAATGTGTAAAATTATATTGCTGAATTTGTCCTCAATTCAGCCAAGATTGTATAAAAACTTATGCAAACTATAACTATCAAAGTATCATAATACCATTAACTGATACGAAAACGTTTTAATATTTTGCAAGGGTTTGTTTATAATCTTTTAAATAAAAGCAGAAAGGAATTGATTGAGAAAATGAAAAGACTCATCAAAAGGTCAATTTGTGCAGTACTTACTCTTTGCATAATGCTTAGTATGTTCGCATGCGCATTTTCGGCCAGCGCAGCAGGAAATGTTGCAAAAATCGGCGACACCGAATACGCAACCCTCGATGCTGCTCATGACGCGGCTAATGCCGGTGACACCATTGTTCTTATCGGAGACGTCGATACATACTTTGGTGTTAGAAAAGATATCACGCTTGACCTTAACGGTCATACGCTTACCAACTCAAATGGTGGCGGTGACTTAATTACACTCAAAAGCGGTAATCTCACCGTTATTGACAGTGTAGGTACCGGTAAGTGTATCTCTGATTTTGATAACGCTGAAAATCACTATGAACCAACCATTGTTTGGTCAAGAGATAGCAGTAAAAAAATCATTATTTACGGCGGCACTTGGACAATTGACAAGGATAACTCCACTAACGGTGGTTATGCATTTGCTGCTAATATGGATATCTATGGCGGTACATTTATTTGCCCAAAAGATTCTGCGTATATTCATTCACTTTTCAATCCTGATTATAAAGTTAATCTCTACGGCGGTAACTTTAACGAAAACAAGGTTACTCCCGCTACAGACTATCAATACGCTACCCAGCCCGATGGTACATACAGCGTTGTACCGAATCATGAACATGAGTACACCGTATTCGTTGAAACAGTAGCTCCTACATACACCACACAGGGATATGATATTTACAAATGTTATGCTTGTGATAACAAAACACAAACAAACTTCACAGATAGAATTATTGCCTATTCCGACTGGTCAATCACAGCAACCGAAGGCGGTTCAGTATTCATTAACGGCGAAGCTGCTGACAGCTCAGCTCAGTACGAAATCGGTTCAACAGCTACACTCACTGTTACAGCTGAAGACGGCTACGGCTTTGTTGGTTGGCAGGATGGCGACGGAAACGTTGTTTCCGAAAAAGCTACATACGAGATAGTATTTGGCGAGACAGTAACACTCGTTGCAGTATTTTCCGACGATGTGGAGACCATTCTCAATAACGAAATTGCCCAAATTAATAACGTTTTAATGGATGGCTTTGTTAATGATCAATGGACACTTGTAGGAGATAACGGAACCATTAGCATAGACAATAATGGTCAGCTTATTTCTCAGCGTCGTGGTCACAACACCGCTACAAGTATTGAAAAATATGACGTAAGCAACGGATTTACCCTTTCGGGTAACTTCGATTTTACAGGTGCAAAATTCAGTTTTTCTGCTTCATATATTAAAGTAGGATCACTCAAATTACAGTTAGTTCCTACTGATGCTTACGGCCCTGTTACATTACAAGTATTAAACGGTGATACTGTCCTCGCTACTTCATACAACACCATCGCTGATAACTTCAGCGCAGGTGGCGCGCTTAGTAAGGAATATGTATTTACCGTTGACGGTAACGGTCTCCTTACCGTTACCATGGATGGCGAAAAGATCGCCTTCGGCGCAGAGGATACATATACGGTTGACGTATCAGCTTGCAGCTTTGATAACGCAAACGTTATCTTCTTCCACGGTTGGGTCGGCGACCCGGGTGGCGGTAATGCATATTTTAACAACTATAAGTTCTACACCACATTCCCTTACACAACTGTATCGGCATTTACCGACTTTTTAGCAAGCCTTACAAGTAGCTCCTCTCTTGCTACTATTAAAAACGCAAAGGCTCTCTATAATGTAGTAATGGAAAACGGCTCAGAAGGACTTAAAGCAGCTGTCGAGCCTTATTACAGTTATATTACTAACGCTGAGACTACCACTTGGAAGGCACTTAACGTTCTTACCGACGAAAACGGAACAATTCTCATTGACGATGCAGCTTATGACGCTGATGCAGAAGCAATTGCAGGTTCAACCCATACTGTAACCGCTGTTCCAAACGCTCGTTACAACTTCGCCGGTTTTGTTGACGCTGACGGCAACATTATTACTACAGAACCCACATACACATTCACTGTTTCGGCTGAGATATACATCCGTGCAACCTACGTTGCAAAGATTTATTCAAATTGGTCAATTACCTCAACCGAAGGCGGTAAGGTACTAATCGACGGAGCTGACATCGACGCTTCAGCCGAATATGAAGTAGGCACTCAGGCCCTTCTCACTGTAGAAGCAGAAGAAGGCTATGTATTCCTCTTCTGGAAGAATGCAGAAGGCGAATTCGTATCCAATGATAAGGAATTCCTCATTAAATTTGAGGATAATACTTCATACCATGCTTTATTCTCAAGCAATCCTGACGATATACTCGATTACGAGCTTACTACATTGAAAAAGGTTCTTATCAAGGACTATCTTGCAGATGAATGGACAATAACCGACTCAAACGATTGCTCTTACATTAAAGATGGAAACCTCTGCCTCACCACTCGTATGAACGCATACGCTACCACAAACAACGCTTACAATCTCTCAACCGGCTTTGAATTAAGCGGTCACTTTGATTTCCGTAGCCGTGGTCACAATATGCAGTATGCTCCCTACATTCAGGTAGGCAATCTTCAGATTTATATTAGTACATCGGGTACTTCAAGTCCGGTATATCTTAAGGTTATTGATACCGCTACAAACACAACACTTGCTACATCCAGCGAAGCTGTTGCCGATGCATTCACAAGTGATGCAATGGGCGCTGATATTAAGATTGCTGTTGATAGCAAGGGCTTGTTGACAGTTAAGTTTAATGATCAGATCGTTCTTTGGGGCGAATCACCGGCAAAGTCGGTTGACGTATCAAATGTTGACCTTTCAGCAGCAAACATTGTTGTTTACCTCAACTGGGTTTCTTCAACTCCTCAGATTGTAAACACATTTACCGGTATCGTACTCCAGCAGAGTATCCCATACTCAACAGTAGCTGATTTCCAGACCTATATCGATAGCGTTGATACCGATGATAAGGCAGCACTCGAACTTGGTAAATACTTTGTTTCGATTGTAAAGGAATTTGGTTCTGACAAACTTGTATCTAAAATCAATGACTTCAATTTTTACAAGGCGAAGTATGACATCGGCGCTACAGTAGGCGGTAAGATTTTGGAAAACGGTGCTGATTTTGTAAACGATTACAGAACTACAAACCGTCTCGCAGTTGGTACCGTTCTCGACCTTAAAGCTGTTGCAGAAGCAGGCTACACCTTCGCTTACTGGGCTGATGCAACCGGTGCTATTAAGTCATATGACTCGGCTATTACCGTTATTCTTGGCGACAAGGCAACTACAGTAACCGCAGTATTCACAAAGGATACCGCAAATGATGGCGAAAATGTTACAATCTCATTCCAGAATCGTTCCGGTAAGGTTGTAGCCGCAGTTACCGTTACAAATGGTACAGAAGTTGCTCTTCCTGAGCTTGACGCTGCTGCTAACTTCGGTTACACAGTAAACGGCTGGGTTGTAAACGGCGAAATCCTTACAACCGGTACAATTACCGCTGATGCTGATATGATTATCTATGCTGATTATTCGAAGAGCTCCGCTACTTACAAGGTCGAAATTATCGGTTCGGTTGAAAAGGTAGACGGAAAATACAGCTACAACGATATTGTTAAGTTCACATTTGATGCAAGCATTCTTGAAGATGGCGAACATTTCGGCGGATGGTGCAACGAAGATGGCACTATCGTAAGCTATAACGAAAGCTACTCATTCTATGTTGGCGCTGACGTTGAGCTTTACGCTATAATCACTGAAGAAATTGTCACTGATGTTCCCGCTATCTCGGTTACCGATGCTTCTCTTATCAATGGCGGCGCTCAGGCTTCCTTCCTCACCGAGCGTTATCTCCCCGAAGGATACTCATTCGTTACTGCCGGCGTTGTTTACACCGCTTCTGACGATTTTGATGAACTTACACTTGACGCAGTTGACGGAACATCTATCCGTTCGAGAGCAGTTGCTTCTATGGCAGGTTGCGGTCAGTATAGACAGACAATCGGTTCAACTACCGGTGCTACTCTCAATATTTCTCTTGCAGCTTACCTCACATACGTTGATGCTGACGGTAACATGAACACAATTTACTCGTCAACCTACGCACTGACAATCAATCAGTAATCAGAAAGGAAAGTAGTAAAATGAAAAATTTGATTAAAAGAATTATCAGCACTGCTCTTTCTGTTTGCATGCTGATTACCATGTTTTCAATGCTCGGCACAGTAGCTGCAAGCGCTGCTGCCGAATACGACTCAGGTAATGTACCTTTATTTTTCTATGAGCCCTCATACTGGAACTCGGATACAGAAGACACATCTGTTTTCAAGCTTGCTGACGGCTCTACTAAATACACCGTCAAAAAGACAAGACTCGTTGACAGTTACGAAAACGACGGCTTTGAAGTAATGTTCAAGGCTGCGGGCGGTTTCGAAATCGTTCTTCGTTCAAATGAAAAAAATACCGAGGGATATATTATCGGTATGCAGGCTCCCCGTTACGGTGGAACAGGTACATACCACAACCTTTATATCCGTAGAGCAAACGGTGCAGCAAGCGGTATTTGGCTTGCCCAGGCAAAAGTACAAGTAAACGATTTCTTCTATAACACTTGGTGCAAACTTGGCATTAACTTTGTAGATATGGATGGCTCAACCGAAATCGAAATCAAGATTAACGATGCTAAACTCGATTTCTTTTTGGATTCGGGACATACCAAGGATGCAAACGCTGCTGAATTCGATGGAATCGCCATTAAAAATGGTAACTTTATCGATTATAATGCAGTTAGCTCATCAAACGCTTATATGGGACTTCACCCATACTACAATGGCGGCTTCGAATCCAGCCCGAATAGAGAAAACCAGTTCTACTTTGCTTCAATTGATAATGCAAATAAGGTTTTGAATTCCGACCAGTTTGTAACAAGAATTGCCGTTGTTGGTGACTCTATCACACAGGGTGTAGGCGCTTCTAACTACCGCAAGACTGCATACGTTGCCCTTTTACAGAAAATGCTTGGTCCAAACTATGATGTCTACAACTGCGGTGCATCTGCTTGTACGGCTATGGCTGGCACATATAAGCCTTATAACGGTCAGGTAATTTACTATACCGCTCAGCTTTTTAATCCCGACTATGTTATTTTTGCACTTGGCTCAAATGACGGTCAGTCATCATACTGGGACAGATGCTATTACTACGGTCCGGCGCATAACAGCACCTCTAACGCTTGGCGTAACGTAAGCCTTAATTTTGATGAAGACGGCAACCCCTTAGACACCATTATCTATGATGAGGATGGAACAACCGTTCTTTACACTATTACAGTAACCGATGGTATCCCCACCTGCACATTTACCGATGGCGGCGGAACCAAACGTTCATACGAGCTTTCTGTTAATTCAGCTGAACCGAAATTTATTGCTGAAGCAAACAGCTTGATTAACTCCTTTGTCGACAACCCCTACTGGGGCACAAACGATAACTTAAAGGTTATTTACTCATCTGCCCTCGAAACCTGGGCAGGCATCAAGGCTGACTGGAACCGCCAGGAAGAAGTTTTCCAAGCTCAGAAGAAGATTGCTGAACAGAATGATAAGGTTATCGCATTTGTTGACAACCGCTCAATCTTCTCGCAGTATAACGAAGATCCGGATTCGGATATGTACTACAGAAACATATCTGATGACGCACTCCATCCCAACGATGCAGGTTTCGAAATCCTCGCTGACAACGTTTATGCAACTATCAAAAACTTAGACTTAACCACAGAGCCGAGAGATATTGCATACAACTCTTACAAAAAGACAAACACCGACGTTGCAGTAAGAGAGCTCAACAACGGACAGGTTACAGCAATTACTCCCGATTTCTTTACCGTAGCCGGTAAAAATGCTACATCAAGCTACACAACAGGCAGCATTTCAGATAACGCTCTCGCTACTATCAATTATTTGAACCTCGGTTACAAGTTTGATGCTTCCTTCAGCGTTGCATACAAGGGTAACTATAACATTGGCGCTTATGACGCTACACTCACAGATTACCAGTTCAAAAAACATGCGATTTACTCATTTGGTGATCTCCAGCTTCGTGCTTGGCGTGTAACCGGTACAAACGGTTCGTTGTCGTTTGTTTACGGTCTGTTCTATAAAAATGCGCTTGTAGGAAACTATAAGTACGTTGAGGGAACAAACACCAGCCCAAATGGCAATATGGGCGAAAAAATTAAATACAGCATTTCTTTCAACAAGGGCAACGTTACTGTTTCACAGCAGTCAGCAACCCAGTCTAATCATAGTAGCACCGAAGGTGCAGACGTTTCAGGCGCAGATGTAGTTGAAATATTCTCATACACTGCTGCTGATTTAATGGCAGCTTCGGGCGATGAAATGGTTACTCCCGTTAACAGAATCAGATTCTCTGCAGCAGGTGCAGGCATAGGTACCGTTGTAATGACCGATGCACAGATTACTTCTGATAACCCTGCTATTGAAAGCAGCGTTAAGACTACAGAGGGCGGTACAATCTATTCCTACGGAATGTCTTATGACCTTACTGCTACTCGTCATGTAGGCGACGAAGCTCTCCTTCAGGCAGTTATTGACGACGAAATTAACTACCGTTTCAACAGCTGGCAGGATAGCGAAGGCAATATTCTTTCAAAAGAAACCGAATACTACGTTGCTTTCGTTGGTGGTGAAGACATTATAGCTGTATTTGACAAGATTCACTATTCTGATTACTCAATCTCCTCTACCGAAGGCGGATCCATCCTCATGGACGGCGAAGCTTTCGTTGACGGCACTCTCTATGAGGTCGGTT
Source organism: Clostridia bacterium (assembly GCA_017409475.1). Taxonomy (GTDB): domain Bacteria; phylum Bacillota; class Clostridia; order Oscillospirales; family Acutalibacteraceae; genus UMGS1976. Next base: position 354,164 of record JAFQSP010000003.1, on the reverse strand, counting down.
TAGAGCACACACTTACAGCTGTTGCAGAAGATGGCTACACCTTCGCCGGCTGGGTTGACGAGAATAACGAAGTTGTATCCTTCAATGATGTTTACACCTTCAAGATTCCGTCAAAAATCACTCTTAAAGCAGTATTTGTTCCAACAGTAGAAATCGACTCACTCAACGTTAATGCAATAGGCGGCGGTAGTGTTGACTATGATGAGGCTGATACCTATATCGTAGGTTCTTTCCTCACACTAAAGGCTGTTGGCTCTAAATACTACAAGTTTATCGGTTGGTTCGACGAAAATGACAACCTCCTCAGCACAAAAACCACCTATTATTACGTGCTCAAGGCTGACAATGACATTACTGCTAAGTTTGAGTTTGCACTTGAATCCGACTTTACAGTAAACGCTACAAACGGTACCGTTACCGTTGACGGCGCTGAATTCGACAGCACAAAGACATATAATGCGGGTGAAACTTATACACTTAAAGCTACCGCAAACGAGGGTTACACCTTCGCTTATTGGAGAGTTAATGATAAGATCACCTCATATAAACCTGAGTATGTAATCTGTCTTGAAGCTACCGCTAACGTAGAAGCTGTATTCACAAGCGAAGCTGCTTCGGGCGACGTTACAGTTTCTTTCGTAAACCGTGACGGTATGATTATTTCAAGCGTAACAGTTGCTGCCGGAAGCGAGATTACTCTTCCTGAGTATCCGACAAAATACGGTTATACAGTAGCCGGCTGGCTCGTAAACGGTACAACCAAATTGGCAGGTGACAAGATTATTGCCGATACAGATATGGTTATTCGAATTGATGCATATGTTGGCGAAAACTTCTATAACGTTTCTGTAATTGGTTCTGTTAATGACGATGCTATTTCAGGTAAATACAGCTACAATGCTAAGGTTACCGCCGTGTTTGACGAAACAATACTCTCTGACGGCGACTTCTTTGGCGGATGGGCTGACGAAAATGGCGCAGTAATCAGCTACGAAGAAACCTATGTATTCTTTGTTGGCACCGACGTAGCCATAAACGCAGTTATCGTAAGCGAAGCTGCCGAAGCTAAGCCGATTATTGCAGTAACCGACGTTGCTGTTATTAATGACGGAAAGAAGGTAACCTTCCTTACCCAGCGTACCACTCCTGCTGAGTTTACTTATGTTGAATCTGGTGTTCTTTACACTGCTAACAGCGAGCTCGCTGACAATATGACACTCGAAACTCTTGCCGGTGGTATCAAGCAGAAGGCTGCATTATGGAATACCAAGGATGGTCAGTTTAGACTCACCCTTTCTTCAAGAGAAGGTACAGCTATAACTGCTTACGTTCGCGCTTACCTTACCTACCTTGATAAAAACGGCGAATACGTAATCATTTACTCTGATGTATATTCGGGTAAAACGGTTGCTGATAACGCTCCTGATATCGACGTAGGTATCGAAGAAGGAAAAGATGATTTTTAATCTAACATAAAGTCTTTTCGTAAAACTAAGGCTTCCTGTCAAAACGGCAGGAAGCCTTAAAAATTTTTTACTATAGTCAGGATTTAAAATAATCATAAAAAAATCACCGTTGTAATTAAGCAACGATGATTTTTTATGTATAATCTGTTTAGTTTTTCAGACTTTGGAGAGGTGCGGGGAGACGTCCACCGCGATTAATGAATATTTCAGGTGAGCCGGTATTTACTCTCATAACCGGACCGCCGCCAAGCAATCCGCCGAATGAAAGCTCATCGCCAATTTTTTTACCGATTGCGGGAATAAGACGTACGGCAGTAGTTTTGCTGTTTACCATACCGATTGCGGCTTCATCAGCAATTATAGCCGAGATAACTTCGGGAGAAGTATCTCCGGGAATATTAATCATATCAAGGCCAACCGAGCAAACGGCGGTCATCGCTTCAAGCTTTTCGAGAATGAGGCAACCGCTTCTTGCCGCATCAATCATACCGGCATCTTCGGTTACGGGGATGAATGCGCCCGAAAGTCCGCCAACGTGTGACGATGCCATAACGCCGCCCTTTTTAACAGCATCGTTGAGAAGCGCCAGTGCGGCAGTTGTACCGCAGCAACCGCATTGTTCGAGACCCATTTCCTCGAGAATGTGAGCAACCGAGTCGCCGATTGCAGGCGTGGGTGCAAGTGAAAGGTCAACGATTCCAAACGGAACGCAAAGGCGTGACGATGCCTCTTTTGCAACAAGTTGACCCATGCGGGTAATCTTAAATGCAGTACGCTTAATGAGGTCGGCAACTTCGGTGATATTTGCGCTTTTATCAAGTTTTGAAAGCGCGGCTCTGACTACACCGGGTCCTGAAACGCCGACGTTGATTACACAGTCGGCTTCACCAACTCCGTGGAAAGCACCCGCCATAAATGGATTATCCTCGGGAGCGTTACAGAATACAACTAATTTAGCCGCACCGATACAGTCGCGGTCAGCAGTAAGTTCTGCCGCTTTTTTAATTGCTTTACCCATCATCTTTACGGCATCCATATTGATACCGGCCTTTGTTGAGCCGATGTTAACCGATGAGCAAACGTGGTCGGTCGTAGCAAGCGCTTCGGGTATGCTCTCGATTAAGGCATAGTCGCCATTAGAAAAGCCCTTTTGTACCAATGCGCTGTAGCCGCCGATAAAGTTGACACCGACCGTCATGGCTGCCTTTTCAAGCGTATGAGCAAACTTGACTATATTGCTGGTTTGGCAAGCGGAAGCAAGCATTGCGATGGGTGTAACCGAAATTCTTTTATTTATAATCGGAATACCGTATTCCTTTTCGATTTGGTTACAAACGGGAACGAGATTATGCGCGTAACGGACGATTTTATCATAAACCTTGTTACAAGCGGCATTAATGTCGCTATCAATACAGTCGAGCAGGGAAATACCCATTGTAACCGTACGAATATCAAGATTTTCGTCCTGAATCATTGATATAGTTTCAAGAATATCCTTTGTATTAAGCATTTTTTATCACCTTTTATATCTTATGCATTGAGTTAAAAATATCCTCATGCATAACGTGAATTGAAAGATTGTCTTTTTCGCCGAGTTCGGCTGCAGCATCGGAAAAACTGTTGAAATCAGTTTTAATCTTATCGATATCGCAAAGCATAATCATGCAGAAAAGGTCCTGCATAACCGTTTGGTTGATGTCAACGATATTGACATTATGTGTGGAGCAAAGAGATGCAATCTTTGCCATGATTCCTACGGTGTCTTTACCGACAACTGTTAAAATAGCTCTCATAATAATTACCTCTTTTATAAAATTCAAGATATTATAACACGATATTACCATAAAGTAAATGGATATTATAAAAATTATATTTTTGTTAACAATGTAAAAAAATGTTTTACTTATTATAAAAGCTGTGTTATAATGTCTAAAAATATATAAACGGAGGCGTTTTATTTTGGCTAGATCAATTATGCAGGCCGATGAAGGCGAAAAGAACAGAAAAGTTACGATAACAACAAGACAGCGTAACGGTCTTTTGGTTATGATTGGAATGCAGGCTTTTTGTATTCTTTTTGTTTACACTTGCTTTTTCCTTTCTTCAGTTGCCGATATTTCTTGGGCCGGTGGCGCAAGTGTTTTCAGCATCTTCCTTTATGTTATGATATTCCTTAAATATTGCCAGGCGTGTCAGACACTTGGAGATTTCGGTATTCGTCTAAGCTGGATGAGATGGACTAAGATTATAAGCCCGATTCTTTATATCCCCGCGCTTATTTTAGCTGTTCTTTGGATTAGCGGAGCAGGTTGATGGAGTGATTAAAGATATGAGAAATCGACTTTTATCTTTACTTGAAGAAAATGCGAGATATTCGGTAGAGGAGCTTGCCTTAATGCTTGGCAGCGACACCGAAGCTGTTGCTTCAGAAATGGCAGAGCTTCACAAAGATGGTATTATTCGAGGATATACTGCGCTCATTAATTGGGATAAGGTTGATAACACACATGTTACAGCAATAATTGAGCTTAAAGTTACACCTCAGCCGAATGCCGGATTCGAGGATATTGCCGAGCGTGTGATGGGATTTGAACATGTTGAGTCGGTATATCTTATGTCGGGTGGATATGACCTTTGCGTAATTGTAAAGGGTAGAAGCTTTCAGGAAATTGCGATGTTTGTTGCAAAGCGTCTGGCTACAATAGCAGGTGTCGTTTCAACCGCAACTCATTTTATTCTCAGGACATACAAGGATAACGGTATCGAAATTCAGGATACAAAACTCGATGATAGGGAGAACGTTTCGTTCTAATGGACTTTAACAAGCTGCTTAATCGAGCTGTATTGGATACAAAGCCGTCGGGCATTAGAAAGTATTTCGATATAGCCGAAAAAATGGAAAATGTTATATCTCTCGGTGTCGGTGAGCCTGATTTTGCTACACCTTGGCATATCAGACAGGCGGGGATTCAATCTCTTGAAGATAAAAAAACCCGTTACACCGCAAATAGAGGTATTGTTACACTTCGTCAAGAGGTGTCAAAATATTTAAATCGCAAATACAATCTTTGCTACAATGCCGATAGCGATATTCTCATTACTGTTGGCGGTAGCGAAGGAATTGACTGCGCCATAAGAGCGATTGTTAACCCCGGTGACGAGGTTATAATTCCTCAACCGAGCTTTGTTTGCTACGAGCCTATTGTTCGTCTTGCGGGCGGAGTTCCTGTGTTTATTAATACGGTGGAGGAAAATGATTTCAGATTAACCGCCAACCAGCTTAAAGAGGCAATTAGTGATAAAACTAAGCTGCTCATTTTGCCTTATCCCTGTAATCCTACCGGTGCGATTATGGCCAGGGACGACCTTGAAGCAATCGCCGCGGTGTTAAAGGATACCGATATTTTAATCCTTTCTGACGAAATTTACTGTGAGCTAACCTACGGATCAAATCACGTTTCTATCGCCGAAATTGACGGCATGAAGGAAAGAACCGTGCTTATCGGCGGCTTTTCAAAGTCGCACTCAATGACCGGTTGGCGAATGGGCTATGCTTGTGCTAATCCCGAAGTGATGAAGCAGATGGTAAAAATTCATCAATTTGCTATTATGAGCGCACCTACTACATCACAATTTGCCGCTATCGAAGCACTTCAAAACGGCGATGACGATATTATTAAAATGAGAAATCAGTACGACGCCAGAAGAAGATATATGGTGAACGGATTTAATAAAATAGGACTTCATTGCTTCGAGCCAAAGGGTGCGTTTTATGCATTCCCGTGTATAAAGAGTACGGGACTTTCGTCGAATGAATTTTGCGAAAGATTGCTTCGTGAATACCGTGTCGCAGTTATACCAGGTGATGCTTTTGGCGAATGTGGCGAGGGATATATCCGCGTTTCATATTGCTATTCGATTGATCATATCGAAGAGGCGCTCAAACGAATTGAATTATTTGTAAATAAGCTAAAAGGATAAGATTTTATGAAATTATCTGCGCTTGCTTATGCGAAAATCAACCTTTTTTTAAAGGTTGTGGGTAAAAGAGATGACGGACTGCATGATCTTGATATGATTATGCAGTCTATTTCACTTGCTGATAAGGTTACTGTTGAAGACGGTGATACTATAGGCGTAAAAGCTTTTTGTAATTGTGATATTATTGATGATAATATTGCCGAAAGGGCGGCATTGGAGTATTTTAAGTCTGCAAATATGCCGACGCAAAATATTAAAATTAGTATTGAGAAAAATATTCCCATTAGCGCAGGACTTGCCGGTGGAAGCGCCGACGCTGCGGCAGTATTGTATATATTAAACCGCATGTACAATAAATTGTCCGAAACCGAGATCGTCGCTTTGGCTGGAAAGATCGGTGCCGACGTACCGTTTTGCTTGATAGGCGGTACAGCAAGGGTAAAGGGCTTCGGCGATGTAATAGAAAAGCAGGATGTTATATGTAACAGTAACCTTGTTTTAATAAAAGCAGGAACTAAAAAATCAACGGGTTATATGTACTCTTTAATTGATGAATCTAATGAAATTATTTCGGCCAATGCGGAAGAACTGCTTACTGAAATGAAGACTGGAAAACCTGATGCATTCCGTTTTATGCACAATGATTTTAAGCAGTTTTGGACCGATGAAACATCGGTTGCGGTTCAAATAGATTTAATAAACTGTGGTGCTGATGCTGTTTCGTTAAGTGGAAGCGGACCAACCTTTTTCGGTGTATTTAATGATAAACAAATGGCTGAAAACTGTTATAATAACTTAAAAAATAAATATGACGATATTTATTTATGCCAACCTGTTTCATCGGGTATTGAAATTATTGAATAAAAAATTAAAAAGCATCCAATACTTTCCAATGAAAGGATGGATGCTTTTTTGAATATTATTAAACATAGGTACTTATCAAAAATTTCAGTTGTAATTTCGTGCGTTATAATTTTAACCTGTCTTGTTTCTATGTCACGGTTTAATGTGAGTTGTCAAAAAATACGAAGTGACGTTCTGCGACTTCACGTAATTGCAAATTCCGACAGCGAAATTGACCAATCCCTTAAATTAAAAGTACGTGACAGAATTTTAGCCGAAACAGGTGACGTGTTTTTAACTGCTGCTGATTATGAAGAGGCGGTTGAACTGACCGATAAAATTTTACCTCAAATAATTCAATGCGCAGAGGACGAAATTAACATAAACGGATTTAATTATCGGGTTGAGGCGAATCTTGACTATACCGATTTTGATACCCGTCACTATGATGGATATTCCTTGCCGGCCGGAGAATACTTGGCATTGAATGTGAAAATTGGGGAGGGAAAGGGCAAAAATTGGTGGTGCGTCATGTTTCCGTCAATTTGTCTTTCGCCGTCAATTGAACTGGATGATAAGTTGGATGATGACGAAGTTAATGTCATAAAAGGCTACGATAATTATAAGGTTAAATTTAAACTTGTTGAATGGTATGAGAAAATTATTTCAAAATTCTGAAAAAGACTCGGTTTCATATTGAGACCGAGTCTTTTTGCAAAATATGTTGAATAAGAGGAGGATATATGATATTATCAAATTATGAGTAATCTAAGGAGGAATTGAAATGTTTTCGGTGTTAGGTTATTTAATTATTGCTATTTTTACCGGTATTATAATTGGAATAGTCATCGGATTTATTAAAGCAAGTAAAAATCCGAATAATAGGACTGTTTTTAGGGTAATGATTGCAGTTACTTCTGTTTTTGCTGTGGTAGTTTCTGCGTTTGCGTTTACTGTTACAAATGGATTTAGCGGAGTTTTCTTTGAATCAAAATCAAGTATAGAGAACAAAGCAGGTCAGCTTATTGACGCTTCGATAGTTTCGGCTATTGTTGATGAACAGTATTTTGATTCAAATGAATGCGGTTTAAATAAAAATGGGAGCAACTATTTTATTTCATATAAATTTGCAACCGATAGCGGAGAACAGAGCTTTACCGTTGATTTAAATAAAAAAGGTGTATTCGTTGATAATTCAGCAAGTACCGATGGTAAAGCCTTCGTTTATTCAAGCTGTGTTTTAGAACAAATTGATTCAGCCGACGATTTTATGAATTCTTATTATAACAAACTTTCAAATTTCGTCGCAGAAGAACCGAGAAAAATTTTTTCCGATATTGATAATGACGGTCAGAATGAATATTTGATTTTTGTAACCAACTACATGGATAAATTGATTGCAAGTTCCGAGAGCGAATTGGCGAATTGCTTTAAGTCAACAAATATTTGCATATTTGCCGATTATGACAATGTCTCTGATAATCTTGTTGTTCATTCAATTCCTGTTCAGATTAGCCCATATTCTGTTACCAATGTTGTTTTTGATAACGGAATGCTTAGCTTTTTATACAATTTAAATGGAAACACATTAGCCTATCGTAAGGTTGTAGGTGAGTCGGCATACGCTGCCGATAAAATTACTTATGATACAAGCTTTTTGCGTAAGATGTGTTTCCGTTACTCGAAATTTTTAGAGGATTCAGGCTATACTGATATACATTTTGCAATTTCTGATTTTAGCGATTCTACCGGCGAGGATGTTATATGCTGCTATAGCGACGGAAATAAATACATAGTAGAGGTATTAACCCTGTTTAATTCGCGACTGCGTAAGGTTTACTCTAATAGTAGTGAGGATGGAGCGGTTTATGTTTTAAATAAGGACTCTTTGTATCATATTTACAGATATTATCAAGGTATCTCGAAATCCGACTATACTCAAAACTATAATTATGAGTTGATACGCTTTGACCGAAATTATAAAAAGGTCGTTGTAGAAAGCGATAGCGCAAATATTAAATTATCGGAAGGCGGAGAAGCATCAAACGATTTTCTTGTCAACGTAAATAATTATTTAGCCGATAGCTTTGTTTGTTACGACCCGTACTATCTTACCGGATATTATATTATGTCGGATAATTTGAATACAAATATTGATGATTCAATAGATTATGATTACCAAACAAAGTATTTGAGTATAAGCAACTGTAATACAAGTAAGACCGGTGTGGTTAAACTGAATGATGTTAAATCATGGCTCAATTTCAGAAATGGACCGTCAACCGAATATAAACGAATTCTTATTAACCCGTCTAATAAAAAGAGCTACGTAAAACAGGTACATAATTCAATAGTTACCGTTGTTGAGCCTTATAACACAGGGGATAAGAAAAATCCAATATGGTTAAAGGTTAGAATTTCATATAACGGATATGTATTAGAAGGATTTTCGACACAAAAATATATTGAAATTTCGGGCATAAAGCATATTGACGTTGGCGATAAATTTAATGTTACCGTTGATACCAACGATACGGGTGTTTTATTCAAATGTAATGACACGTCAGTTGCTGAAATTGACTCAAGAACAGGTAAAATTACAGCTAAAAAAGCCGGAATGGTACTTATAACTGTTACATCCGATTTGGGATTAGAAGATTCCTGCCTTATTAAAATTGACGAATAGGAGATGATTTGAATGCGAGAAAATTATAATAATGATTTTAATGAAGAATTGTCTCAGCCTACGGTAGTATATCAGGTGCCTAAATACAAATGGCTAATTTTAGGCTCGATATTGATTGTATTGGTTATTCTATTTGGCGTTTTAGTTTATTATTCGTCTTTCGGTTTTTCTTTCGGTGGCTCAAAATCGATGGCAAACAGTCCGGTTACAGAGGCTAAATATGATTATTTTTGGATTGATTATCATTCTGATGATGGCGATGTTTACAGCTGGAAATTTACCGATAGCGGCACCTGTGAGCGAATCAATTTAGTGACTAAAAATACCGATTATTATACCTATGTCGATAATGGAAGCTTTGTTTCAATTGATAACGATAAAATTGTTTTGTATTATGATAATAACGAAGGTGTCTTTTGGTATTATGGGCCTGATTTAAAATACAAGTATTTACTATGCAGATCACTGACAAATGAATATAATACCGAAATTGCGATGTGCTATAAATATCGTGCCGATACCGGTGATGCAATCGTTAACGAAATTCAAAACAGCATCGAGCAGGCTGAAAAAGACGGAAATATTATAAAAGGTAACTATGACGAATATAAAGAAATTTATAATTTGTCATCTGAAGAAGTATACGAAAAATATCTAAAAAATGCAGTTAAAGCATATAGCATGTTCGATGGTTTGGGTGGGCCTTATTGCGAATATGATGTAACGTACGACGCTGATAATGACGGTTATACTTGGACATATTATCTTATTGAAAGTGACCAACGTGGCGAATACGATTTTATCGACTTTTCAAGCTACAAGGCGTTAAAGAAAAGCCTTAATGAAATTTTTACAAGTGACCTTGTTGATAAACTATTAGGATATGGCAATTTTATTGAGGCCGACGGAAAGATGTATGCTTGCTGTCATGGCAGAGGTTCAGATATTTATTATGTAAAAAGTGAATATGCGGTAACCGATGTTAAGGATGATAAAATCGAGTTAACTGTTTACGCTGAATATGTTAAAGAGGAATATTTTGATTCGTGGGAATATGACTATAGCCAGCTCACTGATGATATGGTTGATGACGAAGAGATTAAATTTACAATGAAAAAGCAAGGCGGAAAATGGAAATTCGATAAATTTACCCTTTGGTATTAAGGCGAAAAAATAGCGGAGTGAATTTCACTCCGCTATTTTTGTATAATTATAATTCACTTTTTTTAATTGGCCACAGTTCATTAAAAACGCAGGTATGATTAGGGGTAATTATTCTATCCTCATGCATGCTGCCGAAATACCATTGTTTGAATTTGCAAGAACGGTTGATTTCGTCGAGATAGGCGTTGAGCTTATTGATTCTGTCAGTTTTACCAAGCCGCAGTAGAATGGAGCTTTTTACAAGTGAGGGTGGCTCGTGGCTGATAATTACGTCAACTTCGCCACCAACCTCGTTAATCGATTCCTTACCTTCGTCCATTTCTTCCTGAGAGGGAAGCTCATCTCTCCACCAGGTTTTGTGCTCGGTTCTCAATTCTTTATCAGGGCTTTCTCCTCCGCCAAAGGTAAAAAAACGCATTCCTTCAATATTGAATATCTGACCTCGGCACATATGATAGAGATTGCCGTGGATACGATGAACACGTCCGCCACGCCAATATGTTTCACGGTATTTATATAGCCGGTCGTAGTTTTCGTGAGTTCCGTCAATGAAGCAAACGTTAAATTTGCGGCTTCCGAGATATTCAAGAATCTTTTTTTCTTTATCGTTTCCGGTCCAAATGAAACCAAAGTCGCCGCAAATTATAAGGGTGTCGCCTTCTTTTAATTTTCGGATACTTTTGTCATACAATCTGTTTTCGTCTCCGTGCATATCGCCGGTAATATAGACCATATCCAACATCTCCCAATAAAAAAATCAAAAAAATATTTGAAAACACTTTATTTCTTGTAGAAATTTGTTATAATATAATTTAAATATTAACAATAATAATATACAACATATTTGAGGATATTTCAATGAAAAAGTCTATACTTTCTTTTATAATAATTTTAGGTGTTTTTTGCTCTTTGTTTTCAGTATCGAGCTCGGCCTTTTCTCCTTCAAATTTTACTGTTAATGCTGAATATTGCATGCTTTCCAATATGGATACAGGCGAGGTCATTTATTCTAAAAATGCGGATCAAAGATTATATCCCGCTTCTGTTACAAAGCTAATGACAGCGCTTGTTGTGTGCGAAAATGTTGACGATTTGAATAAAACTGTTACTATTGACGGAGATTTACTTGATTTGCTCCTTGGTACCGATTCGTCATTGAGTTATATTGTAGGCGATGAGGTTCTTACTATCGATCAGTTGCTTCATTATTTGCTCATAACTTCAGGTAATGATACAGCTCTTGTATTAGCTAAATATGTTGGCGGTACTGTTGATAGATTTGTCGAAATGATGAACGAAACTGCGGCAAAACTCGGTATGAACTCAACTCATTTTCAGAATCCGCACGGATTACCCGACGATAATCATTACACAACAGTATTGGATATACATAAGCTTGCCACTGCTGCATTTGGAGTCGAAAAGATAAAGACAATTTGCAGCTATTCTCGGTATGTCATGCCACCGACAAATCTTCACGGCGAAAGAACGCTTTCCACCACCAATTTTTTGATTAATAAGACGACTAATTATTATTATAAATATTGCACCGGTGGAAAAACAGGATATACCGAAAGTGCGGGACGTTGTATTGTTTCAACAGCTGAAAAAGAGGGAATGCGTTATCTTTCAATTGTCATGAAGGCTGATCCTAAATATATTGACTCTGACGGAATACAAAAACGAATTGAATTTATCGATACAGCAAAATTATTTGAATGGGCGTTTAATAATTTCAGTTACAAGACGGTAATTGATAAGAATGAATATCTTGGCGATATTGATGTTGGACTTTCATGGGAGGACAGTAACATTCAACTGTTTGCAAAGGATAGTTTGACCGCTTTGTTACCGAACGAGGCTGACAAAAGTTCTATTGAGGTTGATTTAAAATTCATTGACGGCAAAAAAGTTGATGCACCGATTGAAAAGGGCCAAGTAATAGCTGTTGCCAATGTTTTTTATGCTAATGAAAAAATTGGTGAAATCGAGCTTTGCTCTTCTAAAGAGGTAAAAAGGAGCACCCTTCAATATCTTTGGATGCTGTTTACAGGTTCATTCGATACAATTTGGTTCAAGTTGATTTTTGTTGTTTTGGGAGCAACTTTACTTATTTATTGGATAATATCCATCATTCAAATTAATAACATCAATCGAAGACGCCGACAAATGCGCCGTCACAGATAAAAAAATTGTAAGATATGTAGTATTTCTTATTGCATTAGATGTAAAAATATAGTATGATATATACAGAAATAAATATTTGGAGGCAAATTACCAATGTCCATTAGATTTAGTGAAAAGTTTGCTTCATCCTTTGTGTCAAAGGATGAGTTTAAAGGCATCGAACCTATCGTAAAGGCCGCTCATGAAGTTTTAACCGACCGTAACGGACTCGGAAACGATTTTTTAGGCTGGCTCGATCTGCCGGTAGATTATGATAAGGACGAATTTGAACGAGTTAAAAAAGCAGCGAAAAAGATTATTTCCGATAGCGATATTCTTATCGTAATCGGTATCGGTGGTTCATATCTCGGCGCTCGTGCCGCTATCGAGTTTTTAAGATCACCGCTTTATAACAGCATTAAGAAGGATACACCTGACATTTTCTTTGCCGGAAACAGCATTAGCGGCTCTCAGCTTTCCGACCTGCTCAATATTTGCGAGGGTAAGAGAGTTTCTGTTAACGTAATTTCAAAATCAGGAACAACAACCGAACCGGCTATCGCATTCCGCGTGTTCCGTAAATGGTTAGAAGAAAATTACGGCGTTGAAGAGGCTCGCAAGCGCATTTATTGCACCACCGATAAAGCGCGTGGCACATTAAAGCAGCTTGCTGACGAAGAGGGATATGAATGCTTTGTTATTCCCGATGATGTTGGCGGTCGCTTCTCGGTATTAACTCCGGTTGGAATCTTGCCGATTGCTGTTTCGGGCGCTGATATCGATATGCTGATGAAGGGTGCTGCTGACGCAAGGGAAGCGTATGCTGTATGCGACCTTGAAAAGAACGATTGCTACAAATATGCAGCACTCAGAAATATCATGTATAACAAGGGTAAGTCAATTGAGCTTCTCGTTAGCTACGAACCGAGATTTACTTTAATGTCAGAATGGTATAAGCAGCTCTTTGGCGAAAGTGAAGGCAAGGATAATAAGGGTATATTCCCAAGTGCAGTTACCTTCTCGACCGACCTTCATTCGCTTGGCCAGTTTATTCAAGAGGGCTCGCGTATCATGTTCGAAACGGTTGTAAAAATCGGTGAGCAGGAGAGTGATGTTGTAATCGAAAAGGCCGAAAATGATGGCGACGGACTCAATTTCCTCGCAGGAAAAACAATGTCATTCGTTAATGAAAAGGCATTCGAGGGTACTGTTCTTGCTCATACCGATGGCGGTGTTCCGAACTTTGTTATCGAAATGGACAAGGCTGACGAATATGATCTCGGATACTTGATTTACTTTTTCGAAAAGTCTTGTGCAATTTCGGGCTATATGCTTGGAGTAAATCCCTTTAACCAGCCCGGTGTTGAAAGCTATAAGAAAAATATGTTCGCTTTACTCGGTAAGCCGGGCTACGAAAATGAAAAGGCTGCTCTTGAGGCACGTCTTTCAAAATAAAATTTATCAACAACCGCTTATGCGGATTATATAAGGAGTGACTATCATGATTTCATTGATTATCGGAAACAAAGGTTCAGGCAAGACAAAGCGACTCGTTGACCTCGTAAACAAAGCAGTTGATGCATCAAAGGGTAACGTTGTTTGCATTGAGAAAGGTTTAAAGCTTACTTACGATTTAACTCATAAGGCTCGTCTTGTTGACGCTGACGAGTACAATGTTTCCGGATTTGATACTCTCTACGGATTTATCAGCGGTATGTGTGCCGGAAACTATGACCTTACCGAAATTTTTGTTGACGCTACACTTAGAATAGGTAGCCGTGATTACGAAGAGCTTGCTGATTTCATGGAAAAATTGAACGATCTTTGCAAAAAGGTTAAGGTTGAATTCGTATTCACAATTTCTTGTGACGAATCTGAACTTCCGGCAAGAATTTTTGACTACGCAGCAAAGATTTAATTTAACAAAAAACTAAATATTAAAGATTACAGGCTTTGCAGCTGAAATTTAAGCCGCAGAGCCTGAAATTTTGTCGAAATTTATTGATTATAACGCTTGACAAATGCGATTATGGATAATATAATATTATCTGTTATATTTTGAGGTGAACTTATGATTATCGAACTTGGTAATATTTTTGTTGCAGATGGCTCGATTATCGAGTTGGACCTCGACTTTAATTTCGATGATGTCGAGTATTACGGGATTTGTCCTTTTAACGAAAAGGTTGTTTTAAAAGGAGAAATTTCTAATCACGCAGGTCTTGTCACGCTGAATGGAAATGTACGATGCAATTATACAGCTCCTTGTGACAGATGCGGTGAAATTTGCTCGGAAATGATTGATTTTGACATCAACTACACACTAGTTCAAAAGCTTGATAACGATGATGAAAAAGACGGTTTTATCATTGTATCCGAGAAAAAGATTGACATCGACGAGGTTGTTTTGGCTGACTTGATTTTAAACGTACCGATGAAGCATCTCTGCAATGATGATTGCAAAGGGCTTTGTGCCGGTTGCGGAAAGAATCTCAATTATGCCTATTGCGACTGTAAGGAGGATAATATTGACCCTCGTTTAGCAGCGCTAAAACAGTTGTTAGATTAACAAAAAATAAAAAAATAAATGTACTATATCAAAGGAGGTGCTGATAATGGCAGTACCGAAGAGAAAAACCTCAAAACAGAGACGTAACAAGAGACGTTCAAGCGTTTGGAAGATGGAGGCTCCCGCACTCGTAAGATGCCCGCAGTGCAATGAGTATAAGCGTCCGCACAGACTTTGCCAGAACTGTGGCTATTATAATGGCAGACAGGTAGTTGTAAAAGAGGCATAAGTAATAGTATGTTTGATAAATGCTCTCACTTATATTTGTGAGAGCATTTATTACTTTATGATGGGAGGTAGGAAAACATGGCTGTTAAAATAATATCGGTTGTAAAGGGCTCAATTTGCCATAAAATCGGTATAAAATCAGGTGATAACCTTGTATCGATAAACGATAACGAGATAGTTGACGTATTTGATTATCAGTTTTATGCTGCTGAGAATAAACTCAAAATAGTTGTCGATCGAAACAATGAAACGTTGACCTTTAATGTTAAAAAAGAACCGTTTGATGACCTCGGCTTAGAGTTTTCGTCCTACCTTATGGATGAGCAAAAAAGATGCAGAAATAACTGTATTTTTTGCTTTATTGACCAGCTTCCAAAGGGGCTTCGTGAAAGTCTTTATTTTAAAGATGACGATTCGCGTCTTTCATTTTTGTTCGGTAATTATATCACCCTTACGAATATTACCGAGCACGAAATTGACAGAATTATTAAAATGCACATTAGCCCGATAAATATTTCTGTTCATACGACAAACCCTGAACTTAGATGCAAGATGATGAATAATCGGTTTGCGGGTGATGCTTTAAAGGTATTGTACCGCTTGGCAGAAGCGGGGACAAAGCTTAATTGTCAGCTTGTTCTTTGCCCTGGGATAAATGACGGCGACGAATTAAAAAGAACGCTTGATGATTTGATTTCGCTTTATCCCGCTGTTCAGAGTATCGCGGCAGTTCCTATCGGCGTTACAAAATATCGCGACGGACTCGCGAGCTTAACTCCGTATAATGAAAATACCGCTCGTGAAACCATTAAAATTATCGAGAAATACGCCGATATATGTTATGAAAAATACGGAACACGAATTGTATTTGCTGCTGATGAATTTTATTTGAAAGCAAAATTACCGCTTCCTAATGAGAGCTATTATGAGGATTTTGCTCAGCTCGATAATGGGGTAGGTATGTGCTCCTTGTTGAAAAGTGAATTTTTCGACGCGTGTGAAAGCAACGATAATGAGTGCAAGATTTTTAATAAATCGTCGATTGCGACGGGTACTGCGGCATATCCGCTTATTTGCGAACTTGTTGACATTGCAAAGAAAAAATGGCATAATTTAGAATGTAACGTGTATGAAATTAAAAATAACTTTTTCGGCGAGTCGATTACTGTTGCAGGACTCGTTACCGGAAAGGATTTGATTTCACAGTTAAAGGATAAAGAATTGGGCGAAAATCTCCTTTTGCCGTCATGTATGTTCAGAGCGCAAGGGGATATAATGCTCGATGATACAAGTGTAGAAGATATTGAAGCTGCACTTAATGTTAAGGTTAAAATTATTCAAAATGACGGATACGAGCTTTTATCCGCCATTTTAGATGGAGAGAATTAAATGGCAAAACCGGTTGTTGCTATTGTAGGGCGCCCTAATGTGGGAAAATCTACACTTTTTAATAAGTTGATTGGCCAGCGCCTGTCTATCGTAAATGACGAGCCGGGTGTAACTCGCGACCGAATTTACGGATACTGTGAATGGCGTGGAAAGTCAATTATGCTTGTCGATACAGGTGGTATCGAAACAAAAACAGATGATATTATATTATCTCATATTCGTAGTCAAGCTAATCTTGCCATTGAATCGGCGCAGGTTATCGTTCTCGTTACCGATTTAAAGAGCGGTGTTGTAGCTACTGATAGAGAGGTTGCCTCACTTTTACAAAAAAGTGGAAAACCCGTTGTTTTATGCGTAAATAAATGCGACGGTGTTGGTGAGGTTTCGCCTGAATTCTATGAATTCTATAATCTTGGTCTCGGCGACCCGATTGCAGTTTCGTCTGTTCACGGCCACGGGACTGGTGACCTTCTCGATGCTATTTACGAAAATTTGCCTGATTTTGACGATGAAGAGGAGTCGGATAGAATTAACGTAGCCATAATCGGAAAGCCGAATGTTGGCAAATCATCGCTCACAAACGCTGTTTCGGGCGAAGTTCGTTCAATTGTATCTAATATCGCGGGAACAACTCGCGATGCGATTGATACCGTCGTTGATAATAAATACGGTAAGTTTAATTTTATTGATACAGCAGGCCTCAGGAGAAAAAGCAAGGTAATCGACGATATTGAACGTTTCAGCGTACTACGCGCTCAAATGGCGGTCGAAAGAGCCGACGTTTGTGTTATAATGATTGATGCAATAGAAGGATTCACCGAGCAGGATTCAAAGGTTGCGGGCTTAGCGCTTGAAGCCGGAAAGGGCTGTATTATTGCCGTAAATAAATGGGACGCTATTGAAAAGAACGGTCAAACAATGGATTCATATCGTAAAAAGCTTATGACCGATTTTTCTTTTATGTCCTATGCGCCTATTATATTCATATCGGCAAAAACAGGTCAGCGTATTGACCGCCTTTTTGAACTCATTAAATACGTTAATGAGCAGAACAGCATGAGAATTTCAACAGGTAAGTTAAACGACCTTCTTGCCGATGCGACTGCACGTGTCCAGCCGCCAACTGATAAGGGTAAACGTCTTAGAATTTATTACATTACTCAAGCATCGACAAGACCGCCAACGTTTGTATGCTTCTGTAACCGTGAGGACTTGTTCCATTACTCGTATCAGCGATATATCGAAAATCAAATTCGTTCAGTATTTGGGTTAGAGGGAACGCCGGTCCGTTTTGTTATTAGAGAACGTGGAGAGGGAAAATAATGAACTGGCTTTTAGCACTATTTTTATCAATAATAATCAGTTATCTTCTCGGTAGCATAAATTTTGCTGTCATCGTGTCAAAGATTTTTGCCCGTGAAGATGTTCGTAAAATGGGAAGCGGAAACGCAGGAATGACTAATGTTATTCGATCGGTTGGACTTTTGCCGGGTATAATAACATTTGTTGGCGATTTTTTAAAGGGGTTTGCTGCTCCGATTATAGGAAAATATTTATTATTTCCTATTGTTTTTGAAAATGCGCCCGATTTTATTGCGCCGTATGTTTCTACAACTTATGGAATATATATTTGCGGATTTTTCTGTATAATCGGTCACGCATATCCTGTGTTTTTCGGTTTCCGTGGCGGGAAAGGCGTTTCAACATCAATTGCAGTTCTTTATTGTATTAACTGGGTTGTTGCAACATGCGTTTTTGTAACATTCCTTATTATATTCTTAATAACAAAAATTATTTCAATCGGCTCAATTGTGGGCGCGTTTGAATTTACGGTATTTAATTTGCTGATTAATATGAACAGTGATATTTCTACAAGCGAATTTATTTATATAATCGTTTTGTCGGCTGTACTTTCTACGGTGGTAATATTAAAACACAAGCAGAATATTATAAGGCTTCATAACGGGGAAGAAAAGCAGCTCAGTTCACGAAAATAGAGGTGAAAAACATGTCTAAAATAACCATATTAGGCTCTGGTGGATGGGGGATTGCTCTTTCGCTTTTGCTAACAAATAACGGTAATGATGTAACTGTATGGTCGGCTTTTGAAGACGAAATTGAAACTCTTAAGGCTAACCGTGAAACGAGATTATTGCCGGGTGTAAAAATTGACGAAAAAATTAATTTGACAAATTCGCTTGATAGCGTTGCCGAGTCGGACGTTGTAATTTTTGCTGTTCCGTCATTTGCAATAAGACAAACTGCACAGCGAGTTAAAAAATTGATAAAAGATAATACTATTATTGTAAACGTTTCAAAGGGTATTGAGGATGCAACCTTGCTTACCTTAGCTGACGTTATAAAATCAGAAATCCCTGATAATAAAATTGTCGTTTTATCGGGTCCTTCTCATGCTGAAGAGGTGGCAAGAGGCATGGCAACTTCTCTCGTTGCCGCTTCCTATGACAAAAAGGCCGCTATGTTTATTCAGGATTTATTTATGAACTCTTTTTTAAGAGTATATATTAATGATGATATTATCGGTGTTGAGCTTGGAGGCGCATTAAAAAATATTATTGCACTTGCTACCGGTATATGCGATGGTCTCGGTCTTGGTGATAATGTTAGAGCCGCTTTAATGACGCGTGGACTTACCGAAATGGCTCGACTTGGTGTTGCTATGGGCGCTCATTATAGCACGTTTGCCGGACTTACCGGACTTGGCGACCTTATCGTTACCTGCACATCGAAGCATTCACGTAATAGACGCTTTGGCGCACTTGTTGGTAGCGGTGTTAGCCCTGATGTTGCGTTAAAAGAGGTTGGAATGACGGTTGAAGGCTATCACGCAACCAAAACAGCAGTTTTACTTGCCAAAAAATTCGGTGTAGAAATGCCAATTACCGAGGAATGTTATTCTATACTTTATGAAGGAACCTCGGTTTCGACCTCACTTAATAGATTAATGGAAAGACCTAAATGTGACGAATCTGAGGATATGTGGTTATAATTCTAAAAGGTTCGCAGTGAATTACACTGCGAACCTTTTTTATATAACTAAATTTGCAACTAAATTAATAATAAAGCAAAAAATCATTCCTATTATTGTCGGCAGAACAGCTGCAATTAATGTCCATTTAAGACTGGCTGTTTCCTTTTTTATTGTAAGTAGAGTTGTGGAGCAGGGCCAGTGAAATAATGAAAATACTATTGTGCATATAACAGTTATCCAGCTCCAACCATTTGAAATAAATAGGTTACTTAGTTCGCATATGCTACTGAATTCGGTAAGTGAGCCTTGTGATAAATATGCCATTATTATAATAGGTATTACAATTTCATTGGCAGGGAACCCGAGTATGAATGCAATAAGAATTACTCCGTCAAGCCCAAGTAATTTTGCAAATGGGTCTAAAAAATCTGAGCAATAATTCAGCATGCTTATATCGTAAATTTTAACATTAGCCATAAGCCAAATTATAAGTCCGGCCGGTGCGGCTACTGAAACAGCTCTGCCGAGTACAAATAAGGCACGGTCGAATATTGAGCGTGTTATTACCTTTGATATTTGCGGTCTTCTGTATGGTGGTAATTCGAGGGTGTATGATGAAGGTGTGCCCTTTAGTAATGTAATAGAAAGCGCCTTTGTAGCTAAAAATGTTACACCTATACCAAGCGTTATTACTAATGTCAAAATAACAGCTGATATAATTGACGAATAAATACCGCTTGATATTCCGATTATAAGAATTGAAATCAAGGTGATTATCGTGGGGAATCTGCCATTACAAGGAACAAAGTTGTTGGTTAAAATTGCAAGCAAGCGTTCACGTGGTGAATCAATTATTCTACATCCCACAACCCCTGCTGCGTTACAACCGAATCCCATACACATTGTCAGTGCTTGCTTACCACAAGCATTGCAGTATTTAAATGGCTTGTCGAGATTAAAAGCAATTCGCGGTAATACACCCAAATCTTCTAAAAGGGTAAAAAGCGGAAAAAATATTGCCATCGGCGGCAACATTACCGAAACTACCCATGCAACCGTTTTAAAAACGCCTAATATTAAAAGGTCATGTAACCAAATCGGCGGATTAATATATAATAGCATTTTGCTTAAATAATTTTGTATATATAAAAAACCGTTTGAAAGTAGGGAAGAGGGATAATTAGCACCGATAATTGTAAGCCAGAATATAAACAAAAGCATGATTATCATTATTGGGTAGCCCGTTACCTTGCTTGTAAGCAATTTGTCTATTTTTCTGTCTCTTAAACTGTATTGTCCATCGCAGTATTCAATCGAATTTTCACAAATTTTTTGTGATAGCTTTGTTATACTATCTACAATCAAATCATTTAATTTATCAGAGTTTATATTGCATTCAACAAGGTATTTTTTTGCCTTTTGGATAGCTTGTATAATTTCTTTATTATTAAAAAAATCGTCTCCTAAATGCGCCTTAATTTCGTTTATAAGTGACCCATCGTTGTCAAGTAACCGTAAGCTTAACCATCGCGGATTAACCGATTTTAAATCGTGTTTTTTTAATTCTGTTTCAATAATTTTAATAGCTTCTTCAATTTCATTGATATATCTAGGAATCAATGGTTTTGTTTCTTGAAGCTTATCAAAATTATCAAGAATATCTGTCAAGCTTTTTATAGTTGATTTATTATTAGCAGCGGTGGTGATTACCGGAATCCCTAATTCTTTTTCGACTTTTTTCGTATCAATTTTTATATGCTTTTTTTTAGCTTCATCAATTAAATTTATGCATAATATAACATTGTTTGTTATCTCACAGGTTTGAATAACAATATTAAGATTTCTTTCTAAACAGGTTGCATCACATACTACAACTACAACATCCGGTTCGCCGAAGCATATATAGTTTCTCGCGATTTCCTCTTCGGTTGAGTGCGCCATGAGTGAATATGTCCCCGGTATATCAACAAGCAGGTATGAGTTTTTATCCGTATAAAAACGTCCCTGCGCGTTTGAAACAGTTTTACCCGGCCAATTTCCTGTGTGCTGTTTCATTCCGGTAAGGGCGTTAAAAATTGTGCTTTTACCTACGTTGGGATTTCCGGCAAGCGCAACTATAATTTCATTTTCGCTTTTCTTTACTATTTTAAGATTTGAATCTATTAAATTGTGACCTGTTGAATTATTTGTAAGCCCCAATTAGCTCACCCTTTCGCTGCTTAATTTTATTGTAATTTTATCACATTGTTCGTTTCTTAAAGCAATTACAGCTCCTTTTATTAAAAAGGCTGTAGGTTCGCCAAAAGGGCTTTTAAATACACATTCGATTTCGGTTCCGTCGGTTATACCGATATCGAGCAGTCTTCGACGCATATTTCCGCTGATTTTTATAGATTTTATTTTACCTTTTTCTCCAATCCTTATATCCGAAAGATTCATGCAAATACACCTTTTAATATTATAAATTTGCTATTATCTATTCTATGCAATTGTATAAATATGGTTAAAAGGTGAATAAATAAAAAATCCGTTCTCGTTAAAGAACGGATTTTAAATTTGTGTTTACAACTTGTTTTTGTCAAAAATTATAATTGAATTTTATCAGCATACTTTTGTAATTTATTATTGATTTCTTCTTCATTTTCATAAAAAGTATCATCACATTGTTCTATTATCTCTTCAGCCTTTTCATCATACTCGTTTTCTTCTAAAATTAGATATGCTTTGTATGCTTTATGCAAATTATCAATAAGTTTATCAGATAAGATATTTTCCAATATAGACATTTCTTTACTTAAATCATCATTGTTTTTAATATTGCAAAAATATTGACTATGACCACCGTTATTGATTTCACCTTGATAGGTCATCAATTCTGCATAAGGTGACTCAACTTCTCCTTCAGTCCACAAAGCCCACATCTTATTTCTTTTAAGCTGGTCTTCTGTTAATTTAACCTTCTTTTTCTTGAATAAATCGAATAAACCCATAATTATTTTCCTTATTTATTTTTCTTGCTTTTTGCAGTATTTACTGATGATATAAGCAATTTCTTTACTTCAATACACTTATCAAGAATATCTTTGTTATCGTAATAACCGCTTTCAATTAAAAGTTCTAACCAATATTCACTTTCACTGCACTCTTTCAGAGCAATCTGAAGTTTTGCAATAAAATCAGCAGTTCCGTGTCCGTAAAAGGCTTCACGGATATTTGCGCCAATTGATGTTCCTGAACGGATAAGCTGATTTGTAAGAACAGTTTCCTTTTTAGTTTGTTTTACAAAATTACAAACCTTAATTATCTGCAAAGCAAATTCTTTGGATTTAGTAATCAACGGACTATCCACCATAACACTACCGCCCTTCTGATAAAACTGTATCACTTTAAAATAAAGAAAGCAAGGCACAGCCTTGCAAAAAAACATATTAACTCTTACCTATTACTTGTTACTTCCCAAAGCCCCAAGGACTTTTTGAGGTAAGAGTGAAGAGGTAATAGATAAGAAGTAAGCCCCAAGAACTTATCGTCCTTGGGGCTTTGTCATTCGTGTCCGAAAAAGAACTGGGCAAAAACCGAGAAATTTCTTGATTTAATCTTCAAATATTTCTTTTTCCAATAAAACGGCACACATACACGCACCTTCGCCATCACCTGAAAGTTTCATAACAACAATTTTCCAACCAGCAGATAAGTAATGATTGTTGACAAAATCGTTGTATTTATTGTTAGCATAATCAATGTATATTTCTTGTTTTATACTCTTTTTGCCACATAACAAATAATCAACACTAACATTAAAAATATCTGCAATTTGCGGAAGCAACGCTATATCAGGATAGCCACCACCAGTTTCCCATTTGCTTACCGCACGGTCAGTGACGCCTAACTTTTCTGCAAGTTCAAGTTGAGTTGTGTTATTTATGTTTCTTAATTCGGCAATTCTTGTACCAACTTTTAATTCATTCATTATAATACCTCCTTGCTTTTTCTGTAGATATTATAACATAAATGCAAATATATAACAACACACTCATATTTGAGTAAAAAGAATATTCAATCCGTCGCAACTCAACAGTTCGTGGAGTTTATTATAAAAATTTACTCATTAGTGATATTCTGTGCTTCGCACAGAGTGATATTATGCCTTACGGCATAGTGATATTTTTGCTTACGCAAAAGTGATATTATATTCGTCACCAAAACTCGCGAAGCGAATATCACTTGAACGAAGTTCAAATATCACTGCGAAGCAATATCACTCGCCGAAGGCGAATATAACTGAAAAAACTCCTTGAGAAATCTCAAGGAGTTTTTCTGGAGGCGCCACCCAGATTTGAACTGGGGAATAAAGGTTTTGCAGACCTCTGCCTTACCACTTGGCTATGGCGCCGTATCAACGACTAATACAGTATATGCTAAATTATTAATTTTGTCAATACAAAAATTTTGATTCGACACATTTAACAGAAATTATTATATTTTATTATTAAACTTTGCTAATAAATTCAACTAATGCAATAAATTTGAAAAAATGTATTGAAATTCATTGAGATTTATCGTAAAATTTATAGGTAAAAGTGCAAATATGCAATTTAAAGGATGGATGAAACACTATGTCAACTCTTAAACGAATTTTGTCTTTTGCTGTTTCCATTTGTATGGTACTTACCTTGTTCTCGGTTTGTGTTATTGCAAATGCTTATGAAGCATTGGACGATGTGACCATTTCATTGTCAATAAATAGTCAAAAAATTGACAATACAGGATCTGTTGATGTTTCTGTATCGTTAAAAAATTATGATGACTATATTTCAGGTAATAAGGTTCTTGCTGCCGCTGTTATCAATATCAGTTTTGACGAGAATGTTGTTACCCCTGATTTAGATAAAGTTACTGTTATTAATTCAGTTAAAAATAATGTTGCATTAAATTCTGTTGATGGTAATTTGACTTTTGTTTTAACCGGAGACAACACCAATTATGTTGCTGCCGATCAGCTTGCTGAAAACAATGGCGTATTGTTTACCGTTACCTTTAATGCTAATAAGATTGATGCCGATGCTTCATTTTCAGTAAGTCAGGGCTTAGATACTTCGGCAACTTCACTTGCTGTGCTTGATCTTGACGTTGTAGCTGGCGGTGAAGGTGCACTTATTACCGATGCTTCTGTTAACGGAATTGGCGACAGCGTTACTGTTCAGATAGGCGAGGGTAATGCATACGTTTACCAGCCTCAGACTATTACAGTAACTATGGTCGATGCTAATGGAACCAATGGATATTGGTATGCTCCCGATAGCAATGGCCCCTTCTATGCAGGAGACAGAGTTGTTTTCAATACCGCTTATGTATCTATTTATTTAGACGGAACAAAATATGACCCATGGACTGCATATTTCACATTAAAGGGCGGTACAGGTTCATATAATTCATATGGAAATATCCAGCTTTATGTTGGAGCAGGTGGCGGCGCCATTACAATTGATAAGCCCGGTGTTTGGGAACTTTATTGCTATAATAATGACATTCGTTATTCGTTGATGTCAATCACAGTTTATCCCACTCCAACACAGGATGATATTAATGCCGCAAAGGCATTTGACGAAGCTGTTAAGGCTTTACCTAACGCTGATGAAATCGCTTTAGATGATGAAGCTACTGTTTTAGACGTTCATAATCAGTATGAATCGCTTTCTGCAACAGCTCAATTATTTATCACCGAAGGTGAAAAATATACCGCCGTATATGAGGCATATTTGACACTCAAATACGGTAGTGTTGGTCGCGCTAAAGCATATGAAGTAATCACAATTATTGCTGAATTACCCGAGCCCGGCGATGTAGCTCTCACCGATGCTGATGCTATTTCGTTTGCACGTGATAAATACACAATGCTTAACGACAATTACAAAGAGTATGTTGAAAATTATAAAAAGCTCTTAGCTTGTGAATCTGCACTTGATGCAATTTATGTACCCCAGACTATTACATATGTTCCCGGTGATACCTCAGCTTCATCAACAAACTATGTGAATTTCAGCAGTACTGATATTCATGTATCAGATAGCCTCAAAAATAATGCGTGGTGGAGCAACTATACATTCTACTACACCGATACAAATAGTGGAAAAACATATTCAGGTAAGATTTATAATGCATACTATGTGAATGAATCTGCCGGAATTAATAGAAGTGTTCAGGTAGGATTTGGAAAATCAACTGGTTCGTCTGAATCGGCATATCAGATTACCGCTGCTGGTGAATGGATTTTCAAAGGAACAATCGAGGATAGTACAAACGGTCACATCACAGTTGAACTTGCACGTTTTACCGTTGGCGAAACTCCGCATGGAAATGAAGACAACGATGCAGCAGCTGATGTTATCGAAAGAATCAATAACCTCCCTGAAAAGATTACTTATAAAGACATTGAAACTGTAAATGAACTTAAGGCTGACTATGATGCTCTTGTAAGATACGATCTCGTAAGTGACGAATTGGTTAATAAACTCGAAACTGCTGTTAAAGCGGCTGATAGAGTTGCTAATCTTGTTTCTGACGTTAACCTTGACGGTGTTCTTGATTCAACCGACCTTCTTTTAATCCAGTACATGATTGTTGGTCAGAGTGAAATGCTTGAGGGTGCAGATGTTGACGGTGACGGAAATGTTAATGCTCTCGATCTTCTTAAGCTTCAGCAGCATATTCTCGGATACTCACTTTTGTTCTAATTTAATAAAAAAATCGCAGTGTAAAAACTGCGATTTTTTATTTTTATCGTATTGATATTGTTCTAAATATATATTATAATTATATAAATATTGATTTGGAGCAAATAATTATGAAGTTTACAAAAATGCATGGAATAGGTAATGATTATATTTATTTTAATTGCCTTGACACCGATATTAGCGACCCCAACGGACTTTCGATAGCGCTAAGCGACCGCCATTTTGGCGTTGGTGGCGACGGAATCGTTATGATTATGCGTTCGAATGTTGCTGATTTCAGAATGAGAATGTTTAATGCTGACGGAAGCGAAGGAAAAATGTGCGGTAACGCAACCCGTTGCATTGGGAAATATGTTTACGAAAAAGGATTAACCGATAAAACTGAATTTACACTCGAAACACTTGGCGGCATTAAAAAGCTTGAGCTTGATGTTGAAGATGGGGCTGTTAAATCCGTAAAGGTCGATATGGGAAAGGCTATATTAAACCCCACCGAAATTCCTGTTCTACTCGATGGCGAAAAGGTTGTCGGTAGGGAGGTTATTGTTGGCGGTAATAGGCATGAAATCACCTGTGTTTCTATGGGTAATCCGCACTGTGTTATTTTTACCGAAAATATTGACGATTTAGACCTTGAAAAAATTGGACCTAAGTATGAAAACGATCCTATTTTCCCCGAACGTGTTAATACCGAATTTGTCGAAATTATTGATAAAAACGTTTTAAAAATGCGCGTTTGGGAGAGAGGTAGCGGCGAGACGTGGGCTTGCGGAACCGGTGCAAGTGCAGTATGCGTTGCTGCTGTATTAAAAGGAATTTGCGATTATAATACCGACGTTACAATAAAGCTACGCGGCGGTGATTTGGTTATAAATTATAAGGATGACGGAACCGTATTTATGAGCGGCCCTGCCACCTTTGTCTTTGAAGGCGAAACAAATAAGGAGTTTGATATATATGCTTAAAATTAACGAAAATTACAAAAATCTTGAAGAAAGCTATCTTTTCTCAACTGTAGGAAGAAAGATTGCTGAATATTCACAAAAGAATCCGGATAAGAAAATTATTCGCATGGGTATAGGAGATGTTACGCGTCCTCTTTGTAAGGCGGTTATTGAAAATATGCACAAGGCTGTTGATGAAATGGCTGATTCGGCTACATTCAAGGGTTATGGACCTGAACAGGGATATGATTTTGTTCGTAACTCATTAAAGGAGTATTATGCATCCTTCGGTGTTGAACTCGAAGCTGACGAAATTTTTGTCAGCGATGGTGCAAAAAGTGATATTGCAAATATTCTCGATATTTTTTCGGTTGATAATACCGTTATGGTTCCTGACCCTGTTTATCCTGTTTACGTTGATACAAATATTATGGCAGGAAGAAAGATTATCTTCGCCGATGCTAATGAAGATAACGGATTTTTACCCCTCCCTGACGAAAAATATGGCGCCGATATAATCTATATTTGCTCACCTAATAATCCCACCGGTGCTGTTTATAATAAAGACCAGCTTAAGCAGTGGGTCGATTTTGCTAATAAAAAGGGCGCAGTGATTTTATTTGATGCAGCTTATGAAGCGTTTATCAGTGACCCTGAGCTTCCGCGCAGCATTTATCAAATTGAGGGAGCAAAAACCTGCGCAATTGAGATTTGCTCACTTTCGAAAACAGCAGGTTTCACAGGTACTCGTTGCGGATATACCGTTGTTCCGAAGTCGCTTGTTTTTGATAATACAATGATAAATAAGCTCTGGCTTCGCCGTCAAACAACAAAGTTTAACGGAGTTGCATATATTATCCAGTCAGGTGCTGCTGCAATCTTTACCGAAGAGGGAAGAAAGCAGGTTCAGGAATCGATTGATTATTACAAGAGAAATGCAAAGGTTATGGCTGATGCATTTGATGAAATGGGTATTTGGTACACAGGCGGTAAAAATTCACCTTATATTTGGTTTAAGTGCCCGAATGATATGGATTCGTGGGATTTCTTTGATAAACTGCTTGAAGAAGCTAATGTTGCCGGAACTCCGGGTGCAGGCTTTGGCAAAAACGGTTCAAAGTTTTTCCGCTTAACCGCATTTGGAAATTACGAAAATACTGTTGAGGCCATGGAACGCATTAAAAAGATGATATTATAATTTTTTTGGGAGTTATCTAATGAAAAAGATATATGATAAAAGCGCTATGGCGATATTGCCATGCGGTCAAAATATTGTCTTTGTTGCCGCTGAAAAGCAGGTTGACGATAAGTATATTGTATCATATAAGATGTATAATTTTTCTGACGATTCCGTTTCGCAGATTCGCCGTTCAACATATCTCGAAACAAAGTTTGGCAGTGACTTTTTATATTATTCAAAGATTTTCCCCGATTTTATAAATTATAAGTGCGCTAAGCTTTCCGACGGTCGTATGATTGCTGTTTATCCGAATGGCGATGCTGCCGTATTTAGCGAAAAGGGTGACATCGTTTGGGAAGGTGCGCTTAAATACCGTAACAGCGGTCCTGCCAGCGTTGCATGTATTGATAATTCGATTTGGGTATCTTTTCCTGATGGTGATACAATTCTCAGATATAACGCTTTAACAATGCGTGAAGAGCTTAGAATCGGTAGCCAGAAGGATAACGCTTTTTCAAAGCCGCGTGGATTATGGAGCGAAGGGAAAAATCTTATTGTATGCAATTCCGCCGGAAAATGCATTGAATCGGTTGATACCAATTCATATGTTGTGGAAAAATATGCACAGTTTGACGAACCTGTCTATCAGTATGTCAAATGTGGTGCGTATGAAGTTGTGTTATTAGAATCCGGTATATATCTTATTTAATTAATGAAAATTATCCGCCCTTTGTAATATTTGGGCGGATAATTTTAAATAAAGGAGTATTAAAATGCTACATTTTATACTTGGTACAGCAGGAACGGGAAAAACATCAACTGTCAGAAATCGAATAGCTAATGAGGTTAAGGAGGGCAAAAGCGGAATGATTCTGCTTACCCCTGAGCAATATACATTCGAATCTGAAAAGGCGCTTTTACGTGCGCTTGGAGCTACTGCCGCTGATAAGGCGGAGGTACTCAGTTTTACAAAACTAATTGAATATATCGGTAGCAATGTTAACGAATTTATTGGAAAAAGAGCTGACACAGGAATAAAAGCAGTTGCTATGAAAAAGGCTCTTGCTTCAATAAAAGATGAATTGACGGTTTATAATAAGACAAAACCATCGGCTGAATTTATTCTGTGCTTGCTCGAAATCATAACCGAATTAAAGCAAAGCGGCATTGACTCGACATTATTAAAAAATTCCATTAAAAGCAGCGATAATAAGAATTTTTTTAACAAAATTAATGATGTTGCTTTTATTTACTCAGCCTACTCATCAATACTTGCCGAAAAATATCTTGATTCAGACGATGACCTTGATAGGCTTAATAATGCGCTGTTTGGTAACCGATTTTTTAAAGGAAAAACCGTTTATATTGACGCATTTGACGGCTTTACAGCACAGCAGTATAAGATTATTGAGCATATAATTAAAGATTCCGACGACGTTTATTTTTCATTTTGTACCGATTCTATGACCGATGATAAAAAGGGTACAGGATTTTTCTCTAATGTAAAAAAAGAAATTCATAAAATCAAGCAAATTGCTGATAAGTTTGGTGTAAAAACCGCACCGCCCGAAATTTTTTATGATTATCCGAGATTCAAAAATGATGCAATAAGAGCAGTTGAACATATTTTAAGAGATGAAAGCTGCGAATTTGATTCCGCGAATGATACTGTTACAATTTGTAAGGCATCAACCATGTATGACGAGGTTGATTATACAGCAAGAAATATAAAAAAATTGGTACGTTTGAACGGGTATAGATATCGTGATATTACCGTTATCGTTCGTGATATTGAATCCTATCGTCGACTTTTTGAATCGGCGTTTAACAGGTATAATATTCCGTGCTATCTTGATAAAAGAGCCGATAATATCGACCTTATGCTTGCCGCTTATGTTGATAATTTATTAAAGGCTGTGGCATTCGGTTTTTCGCAGGATGTAATCTTTTCTTTACTGAAATCGCCTTTATCATTTATGGATATTGAAGACGTTTCTGAGCTTGAAAATTATGTATACATTTGGAATATCAAGCCAAAGGATTGGTATAATGAATGGACATCTAATCCTGATGGTACTGATTCCGTAATGAATGAAGAAATGCTTCAAAAAATTAATTTGTTAAGAAAAAATACTGTAGATTTTCTTTATCCGATTAACCAAGCAATTGAGGGAGAGGATACAAAAAATATTTGTAGTTCTATATATAATTTTTTAATAAAATCTAATATTCCCGATAAGATAAAGCAGTATGCCGAAAAGCTTGAAGCAGATGGGAATAAATTTCTTGCTGATTTACAGTTTAAGAGTTGGGATTTGGTTATCGACCTTCTCGATAAAATTGTTACCGTTTCGTCTAAATATATAAAATCCGATGAACTGATTGATACATACGAGTTACTGCTTAAATGTGAATCAATCGGTACTATACCGTCACGTCTTGACGAGGTTATGATTGGCGATGCTTATCGAATAAGACCATGCGAGCCTAAGATTGTATTCATTCTCGGCGCAAATTATCGCGAAATGCCAAAACCGCCGTCAAATAACGGTATATTATCAATCACTGACCGAGCTCTTTTAATTAATAGCGGAGTCGAGATAAATGATAGAATCGAGTCGGATGCAATAAAAGAACGATATGTAATTTATAGCTCGGTTTGCTCCGCAAGTGAAAGGGTATATATTACCTATCATAGTTTTGATTCATCTCATAACGAGGTGGCGCCTTCTGACTTTGTAAACACTATTGCAACTCGTCTTAATTTAACTGTTCATAACGAGTTTGAATCAAGAATGGATAAATTTGAATCGAGCGATTCTTTGATTGAGTATATTGCCGAAAATTATGATAATCTTGAAATTGACTTTGATAAATTGAATGTTAATAATATCGGTAATTTTAAGGCTATGTTCGAAAGAATACTTAATGGAATATCCGAGAATATTTCACAGAATACCGCAAGCAAGTATAAATCGGGTGATTTGTATCTTTCTCCGTCGAGAATTGAAACATTTAGCAAATGTCCGTTCCAATATTTCTGTACTTATGATATGAAGGCGAAAAAAATCAATAAGGCTGAAATTTCAAGCAGTCACCGTGGTTCACTTGCCCATCATGTGCTCGAAAACATTCTCAAAAAATACGGTTCAGGAGTATCAGAACTTAAGGAGAATGAAATAATCGCAGAAATTGATTTTTATGTTAATGAATATATTTCAATTTATTTTGCCGGGTTTGATACCGACGAAAAGCGATTCTTATTCACCATTGAAAGAATAAAAAAACTGCTTGTTGACGTTATCAAAAATATTGGAAGCGAACTTGCTCAAAGTAAATTTGCGCCGATTTCGTTTGAGGAAAAAATCGGTAAGGATGATGAAATAAAGCCTCTTAAAATTCCCGTCAACGATGGAAATGTCATGGTTATCGGCACCATCGACCGAGTTGATATTTTTGAAAAAGACGGTAAGGCGTATATTAGAGTAATTGACTATAAAACGGGTAAAAAAACATTCTCGCTTTCTGATATTCTTTATGGCCTTAATATGCAAATGCTCCTTTACCTTTTCTCGTATATTGAATCAAAATCTAATGATGATTTAAAGCCTGCCGGTGTTCTTTATATGCCGGTTAAATATAACGATTTTGTTGATTCGAATGATGGTGAAGATAAGCTGAGCTTTGCTATGAACGGGCTCATAAATATTGAGGACCGAATTCCCGAGGCCATGGAACGCGATGCCGAGCAAAAATATGTTCCGTACACTTATAAAAAGGATGGAGATTATAAGTCGGGCTCGTTATACAGCAGCGAAGATTTTGAAGACATAAAGAAAAAAATTATTTCAGTTGTTCAATCGATTGCTACCCGAATGAAGCAGGGAGATATTTCGCGAAAACCGCTTTACAGCGATGCTACCGTTGCGTGTAAATATTGTGATTATAGGGAAGTATGTCTCAGCGCTGACACAAATTTAGTAATAGGTAAAAAACATAAGAATGCAATGGAAATTATACGAAATGAGGTGAGGGAAAATGAAGCTGACTCATGAACAGTCATTAGCTGTAAAGGCAAGAGGTAACATACTCGTTTCTGCGGCAGCCGGTTCGGGAAAAACCGCTGTATTAACCGAGAGAGTTATACACAGAATATTAAATGATAATCCCGTTAATATTAACGAACTTCTTATCGTAACCTTCACAAATGCCGCCGCAACCGAAATGAGTAAGCGAATTAGTGATGCTTTGCAAACGGTTATTGATAATGATAAAAATAATTTCAGGGCTGCAAAACAAAAAATACTTCTCGAATCAGCTTCAATTTGTACCATCGACTCATTTTGCAACAATCTTGTAAAAGAGAATTTTCAGCAACTTGGGATAAAGCCTGATTATACACTTTCAACTGATAACCAGTTGCTCGATTTAAGTGAGCTAGCACTAAATTCAGTTATCGACGAATACTATCAAAATGATGATACCAACTTCTTTAGTCTTATTTCATTTATTGGCGACAAGGGCGATTTATTCGAGTTAAAGAAGATAGTTAAGTTTATTTATTCATTTACTCGTACATTACCTTTTTATAATGAATGGCTCGATTCGACTGTTAAAATGTATAATGATTTTGATTTCAAATCGTCTGAGTGGAAAAAAGATGTTGTTAACGAGTGTATAAATCTTGCAACCTATTCATTGACCGAAATCGACTCAATAATAATGTCCTATTATTCGGTTGAAGAAATCGGAAAAGGACTTGATAATTTTTATTTATTTCAAACATTATTTAGTGAGGTTAAAGGCAAGCTCCAAAATGATGAATGGGATAAAGTAATTGAACTTTGTGATAATTTCAAGGTGCCGAATTTTTCAGCCGGCAAGTCACTAGACATTGTAATCAAAGAGGTATTAAAAGAGAAAAACGCGCAGTATAAAGAGATGGTAAAAGATATACTTACTATGCTTTGTGCTGAAAAAGAGCGTAGCATTTCTTTGATTAAAAAGTCGGCTGTGATGATTGAAAAGCTAATTGAAATTACAAAAAAATACTCTGATTTATATATTGAAATAAAAAAAGAAAACAGTGTATTTGATTTTTCAGATATTGAGCATTTTGCTCTTCAACTTCTTGTTGATAACGAAAACGGCGAAAAGAAACAAACCGAGCTTGCAAAAAATATTTCAAGCAGATATTGTGACGTTTTCGTTGACGAATATCAGGATACAAATGACCTTCAAAACGCTATTTTTGACGCGATATCTAATAACGGAGAAAATCTGTTTACCGTTGGTGACGTTAAACAGTGTATTTATAATTTCAGAAAGGCAAATCCAAAAAACTTTTTGCATAAAAAGGATACATATCCGTTATATTCCGAGGACGGCTCAAAGTCGAAAATAATAATGAAAGGTAATTTCAGAAGCAGTAAAAAGGTTTGCAACTTTGTTAATTTTATTTTCGAAAAATTAATGTGCAAGGAGCTTGGTGGAATGGACTATCTTGATGAAGATAGGCTAAAACCGCTTGGAGAATTTGCCGAGGGCGATACCGATTCGGTGAGCATTGATATTATTGACCCTGCTGACAGCGATAAAAACGATGATATTCTTCAGGCCGAATATATTGCGTCATATATCAAGGGCTCGGTCGGTAAAGAATTGATATCCGATAAGGGTAAGCTTCGGCCACTGGAATACAGTGATTTTCTTATTTTGGCGCGTTCAGGTAAGGAGCATTTTGATAGATATATTGAGGTGTTTCACAAGGCAGGTATTCCCATTTCAACCGAAGTTGAAAGCGATTATTTTAAGCTGAATGAAATTTATATTATCTGGAATTTATTAAAGGTGATTAATAATCCTATCAAGGATATTTCAATGCTGTCGGTTGCATTGTCACCGCTGTTTTCAATTTCACCTGATGAATTACTGAATATAAGAAAAGAGATTCCCGACATACCTCTGTATTCGGCGCTTGGTAAAAAGCGTGATTCTTCGAATCGAATTGATTTTATGCTTAATAAACTTTCGATATATAGACGTTGGGCATCAACAATGTCAGTTTCACAGCTGATTTCAAAAATTTATAACGATTGCCTTTTGACCTGTACTGTATTAGCTACCGAGCATGGCGAAACCAAAAAGGCGAATTTGCTTCATTTTATTGAAATTGCAAAAAATTATGAGCGAAACAACTTGGGTGGATTAACGGGCTTTTTGCATTATATTGATGCCATGTCTGATAATAACGGCGAATACAAACGCAAATACACTGTCGGAAGTAAGGACGCCGTCAGAATTATGACCATTCACCATTCAAAAGGATTACAAGCACCGGTTTGTTTTGTAATAAACTGCTCAAAGGCTTTTGAATTCAAAGATGGCAGTAATAGACTTGTTATTCATCAAGATGCGGGAATCGGACTTTCTGTTTATGATGAACGAAAGCGAACAAAGCAAACGACTATTGCGAGAGAATCGGTTAAATTGCATTTAAAGAATGATGTAATCGCCGAGGAAGCTCGTCTTTTGTACGTTGCAATGACAAGAGCACAAAATCGTCTTGTTCTCGTAGGTGTCAAGAAAAATATAATGTCCGATATTTTGGCGTTGCAAACGATTAAAAGTAATATGCCGTTGAATCATAAAAAATCGTATTTGGACTGGGTTTCGGATATTGTGTTTTCAAATGTTAGCTTGCATGATAATTTTGATAACAACTTAATTATCGGAAAAGCGCTTGATACAGAGTACATTGTCAATATCATTAATTCCAATGATATTGAAATAGGAGAGTCTGATAACCTTATCCAAGCTGAAAAGATAACTCTCGATTATGATGTCATTAATGAGCGAATTTCATTTAAATATCCGTATAGCGATATTGTTGATTTGAATTCGAAATATTCGGCTTCAGGTCTTTCAGAAAATGTCAATGTAAAGGATTATTATTGTACGAGGCGTCCTTCATTCCTTAACGTTGGTGGTTTTTCATCATCTGAAAAAGGCACATTTATGCATCGCTTTATGGAAAAATGTGATTTTGAAAGAGCAAGAGCCGATATCGAGAATGAAATTTCGCGTCTTGTGTCAATCGGGCTTTTTACTGAAAAGGAGGCTGATTGCATTGATCGAGATAAGATAAAAGCCTTCTTTGATGGCGAAATTTTCAGCCTTATAAATTCCGCTGATAAGGTCATGCGTGAATCACGGTTTATCTATGAAATGCCTGCAAGTGAAATTGATAGTACTATAAGAAGTGACGAGCGCGTAACTGTTCAAGGTGTAGCCGACTGTGTTCTTATTAAGGATAAAAAGCTGATTATTATCGATTACAAAACAGATAGAATAAATGATGAATCCGAATTTACAGATAAGTATTATACTCAATTAAAGCTATATGCTATGGCTATGAATAATACTTATGGCTATCCTGTAAGCGATTGTTTTATCTATTCTTTCAATTTAAATAGGTTAATTAGCCTCAATTTGAGCATAAATTAATGAAAATTAAGCTATTTTATCAAAATAATAAAAAAACACTTGCAAATGGGAAAATGTTGTGTTATTATTGTTTCGTTAATGAGACAAGTATGTGAAAGAGGTGACAATTGATGAAAGTAGAAATCCAGCCTAAGTACGAAAAGACAACTGTTAGATGTGCTTGCGGCGCTGAGTTTGAAACCCGTTCAACAAAGGAAAACATTCGTTTGGATATTTGCTCAAACTGCCATCCTTTCTACACCGGCAAGCAGAAGTTAGTTGATACCGGCGGACGCGTTGACAGATTTAAAAAGCGTTTCAATTTGCAGGATAAATAATTTTGCTAATCTATTTGTTGTTGACAGTTCCGCAACCAAAAGGGTTGCGGAACTATTTTTTTAATTAGAAAAGAAGGTGGCAGCTATAAAGGAATATATTACTGTACGGAATATTTCAAAAACTGAATTTACCGAAAAGCGTTCACGATTTATAGGTGCCGCTTTTCCGGTAACAACAAGGGAAGAGGCAGAAGTAATTATTTCCGAAATGAAAAGTAAATATTGGGATGCAAAGCATAACGTATATGCGTATATTCTTCGTGAAGGAAATATTAAGCGCTTTTCTGATGATGGCGAGCCACAGGGAACGGCAGGCATGCCTGTTCTTGACGTAATTGATAAAAAAGGGCTTGTCGATGTACTTGTCGTAGTAACCCGTTATTTTGGCGGAATATTGCTTGGTACCGGCGGCTTGGTTCACGCATATTCTCATAGCGCATCGCTTGCTGTTGACGAGGCGGAGATAATTACTATGACTCCCGTTACCGAATGCGAAATTGTCTGCGATTACAGCTTTTACGGTACCTTGCAAGCGTTTTTGAATAACAATGGTTGCAAAGAAATAGAAAGTGAATTTGAAGATAATGTTAAGCTTCATTTTTGCGTAAAAAGTGATAATATCGATAGCTTTGAGAAGGATTTCATTGAGCTTTGCAACGGAAAAATTGAATTAATAAAAAATAATCAAAAATATTTAGCTTTTTAAAAAGTAGATTTTTAATTTTTGTCGAATAATATAATTAAGAAGTATTTGTAGGCGGTGAATATGATGAATAAATTTTCAACTGTCAGAGAAAGAACCGAGCATAATGAACGACTGATTCTATGCGAAAATGCATGTTTTAGCGATAGCTCATTAGGCCGCGATATTAAGGAAAAAGATTGTAATATTCGAACCTGCTTTCAACGCGACAGGGACAGGGTAATTCATTCAAAAGCATTTAGACGTCTTAAACATAAAACTCAAGTTTTTCTTTCACCTGAGCTTGACCATTATCGTACACGCCTTACACATACTCTCGAAGTTTCTCAAATCGCAAGGACAATTGCACGAGCTTTTGCGCTTAATGAAGATTTAACCGAGGCAATTGCGCTTGCTCACGATTTAGGTCATACTCCGTTTGGGCATGCCGGCGAAAGGGCACTCGACGATTGTTCGGAAATCGGGTTTAAGCATTATGAGCAAAGCGTTCGAGTGGTAGAAAAGCTCGAAAAAAACGGAAAGGGACTCAACTTAACAAAGGAAGTTAAAAACGGCATTTTGAGACATACCTGCGGCGAAGAAGCATTCACCCTCGAAGGCCGAATTGTTCGTCTGTCCGACAGAATTGCTTATATCAATCATGATATTGAAGATGCTATTAGGGCGGGTATTTTATCCGAAAATGATATTCCGTCTGAAATTCGAGATATACTCGGAAGGTCAAAATCCGAAAGAATTAATACAATGGTTAATTCGTGTATAAACAACGGTGTTGACAATATTTCCATGAATGGTGAAATAAATTCAGCTGCAGACAAGCTGCTTGAATTTTTATACGAAAATGTTTATCGCAACCCAATAGCCAAAGGCGAGGAAACTAAGGTTGATGATATGATAAAGCGAATGTATCATTATTACTCAACCAATAGCAATAAGCTTCCTCACGAATTTGACTACATAAGAGAAAGCGAAGGGGTTGAAAGAGCAACCCTTGACTATATTGCGGGAATGACCGATAGGTATGCGGTACTTCTGTTCAGCGAAATTTATATTCCAAAATCCTGGCAAAAATAATTATGAATCGGGGTGACATAGAATGAGAATACCTGAAGAATTTATTGAAGAATTAAGACAACGTAACGATATTGAATCTGTTATATCATCCTATGTTAATCTCAAACGTAGGGGCAGTAACCTTGTTGGACTTTGCCCCTTTCATAACGAAAAATCGCCATCATTTACTGTTTATCCGTCAAGCAATTCATACTACTGTTTCGGTTGTGGTGCAGGCGGTGACCCGATTACCTTTATTCGCGGAATTGAAAATCTTGATTACATCGATGCGGTAAAGTTTCTTGCCGATAGGTCGGGTATGAGAATGCCCGAAACGGGCTATGACGACAGCATGCAAAAGCTCAGAATGAAGGTCTATGAAATTAACCGAGCGGCTGCACGATTCTTTCACGAACAGCTGAAAACTGAGGGTGGAAAAAAAGGTCTCGCTTATTTTAAATCACGTGAGCTTTCGGGTTCTACGATTAAGCATTTCGGACTCGGCTATGCACCTGATTCGTGGGATTCGCTGTATAAGCATTTGCGAGGGCTCGGCTATTCCGACGATTTGATTTTTTCCGCTGATTTGATTTCTAAGAGAAAAAGCGGGAAAGGATATTTTGACAGATTTCGTGACCGAGTAATGTTCCCGATAATCGATTTGAGAGGTAACGTTATTGCCTTTGGCGGACGTCGATTAAGCGAAGATAAGACCATTGCAAAATATATTAACAGCTCAGATACCCCTGTTTATAAAAAAAGTACGGTTCTGTACGCACTGAATTATGCTAAAAATTCAAAAAGCAAGGGGATCATTCTTGCCGAAGGATATATGGATGTTATTGCGCTCCATCAGGCTGGGTTTGATAACGCAGTAGCAGCTTGCGGAACGGCTTTTACTCAGGAACAGGCGAGACTTTTGTCCCGATATACCGACGAAATTATTGTAACGCTTGATGCCGACGAAGCCGGACAAAAGGCGACAAATAAAACCATCGAAATTCTTAAATCGACAGGAATAAAAATTCGAGTTTTACGAATTACCGATGCAAAGGACCCTGACGAATTTATAAAAAAATTCGGTAATGAAAAATTTAAAATGCTGATAGAGGGCGCAAATAACGATATTGAGTATAAGCTTATGTCTGCAAAATCGAAATTCGATTTATCGACCGACGATGGTAAGCTATCAGCCTTAAAACAAGCGGCTCAAATTTTAGCAAATACCGATGACAGCATTGCACGTGACCTTTATACCGGGCGTATAGCTGATGAATTTGGTGTGTCCAAGGATGTGTTGACACGTCAAATTAATATGATATTTAAGTCGCGTGTTTCATATGAAAAAAAGCAACGTATCGAAAAAGAAATAAAACGCTCATCGTCAAATGACCGAGTTAACCCGGAGCGAAAACATAATACGCGTTCAGCAATAGCGGAGGAAACTATCATTTCGCTTTTAATGAGTGACCCGTCGCTTTATGAATATATAAATGAACGTATAAAACCGTCGGATTTTATTACAAAATTTAATTCGCGAGTTTTTAAATTCTTAATTGGCTTATTAGTAAATCAAAAGATTCCCGATATATCCTTATTTTCGTCCGAATTTGCACCCGATGAAATGGGTAAAATAGTCGAAATGTTAAATAAAAAGGCTACATTGGATACCGGTTGCGAACAAATAGACG
Organism: Clostridia bacterium; assembly: GCA_017409475.1. Taxonomy (GTDB): domain Bacteria; phylum Bacillota; class Clostridia; order Oscillospirales; family Acutalibacteraceae; genus UMGS1976. The sequence continues at coordinate 314,552 of JAFQSP010000003.1, read as the reverse complement.
ATTGCATTAAAGTTATTTTGAACGATAAGCAATTAAAAGATGCAACCGATGACGATAATGAGGAAAATTGGGCAGAAACGATTAAAAAAATATCTGATTTAAAAAGAGGGAGTAAAAAATGAACAAGCATTCAGAAATGGGATATGATAACAATTCCGATTCAACCGAGAATTACGACATCAACAGTATTAGCGCAAGTATTGCTACAAATGATGAAATTGAGGAGTTTCCTCCTGTAGCAGATATTGACGTTATGGGTGATGAACCGACAGCAGAGGACCTTGAAGAACTTGATAACGAGGTTGAAAACGAGGATATTGACGAATCGTTAGAAAATCTTGCATCGGCTGATTCGGTTTCTCTTGATGACCCGGTAAAGCTTTACTTAAAAGAAATTGGTCGCGTTCAGCTTCTTTCGTCAGATGATGAAATCGAACTTGCAAAGAAAATCATCGAAGGCGACGAAAAGGCTAAAAAACGCCTTGCCGAAGCTAACCTTCGACTTGTTGTTAGTATCGCAAAGAGATATGTTGGACGAGGTATGTATTTCCTTGACCTTATTCAAGAGGGAAATGTCGGCTTGATTAAGGCTGTTGAAAAATTCGATTATACAAAGGGATTTAAGTTCTCAACCTATGCAACATGGTGGATTAGACAGGCAATTACTCGTGCAATTGCTGACCAGGCAAGAACAATTCGTATTCCCGTTCACATGGTTGAGACGATAAACAGACTTAAGAAGGCACAGAGCCAACTTTTACACGAAAACGGCCGTGAACCAACCGAGGAACAGATTGCCGAGGCTATGGATTTACCGATTGAACGTGTACGCGAGATTATGCGAGTTGCACAGGAGACCGTTTCGATGGAAACTCCCATCGGCCCTGAGGAAGATAGTCGACTTATGGACTTTATAAGGGATGAGGATGCTCTTGCACCCGATGAAGCCGCTCTTAAAACAATTACTAACGAGGATATTGACAGTGTTCTTAAAACGCTTACACCACGTGAAGAGGCTGTAATAAGACTTCGTTTCGGACTCGAAGACGGTCGTTGCCACACACTTGAACAGGTTGGACTTCAGTTTAACGTTACCCGTGAGCGTATCAGACAGATTGAGGCAAAGGCGCTCAGAAAGCTTCGTCATCCTGTTCGCAGCAGTAAGTTTAGAGATAAATAAATGAATTATTAGTCACTCCCTTGCATATTAGAAAAATGTAAGGGAGTGATTGTATGAATTGTCGAATTCAGGATTTACGGAATAAAGAGGTCGTGTGTCTTCACAATGGAGCAATCTTAGGCTGCGTCGGCGATGTTGAGGTTGACACCGTAACGGCAAAGGTTATTGCGATAGTTGTTTTCGGGCGTCTAAAATGCTTTGGACTTTTAGGAAGATGCGATGATTGTATAATTCCTTGGCATGAAATTGAAATTATAGGTGAAGATACAATTTTAGTAAGGTGTCAGGGCGGTTTTATGCCGCCTAAAAAGCGAGTAATGAACCGAATTTTCGGAAAATAGAAAATTACATAAAAATTGCTTGATTTTTTTGGTAACCTGTGATAAAATAATTCGGTGCCAAAATACACACGTCAAATGATTTACTGAAAGGTGCCTTTTAGGTAGTCGGTAAAGTTGATTTTGGCGGAGGCGTAAAAACCAAAGGAGGATATTAAAAATGTCAGTAATCTCTATGAAACAGCTTCTTGAAGCAGGCGTACATTTCGGCCATCAGACAAGACGCTGGAACCCGAAAATGGCTGAGTACATTTTCGCTGAACGTAACGGTATCTACATCATCGATTTGCAGAAGACCGTTAAGTATCTTGAAACTGCGTACAATTTCGTACGCGATCTTTCCATGGAAGGAAAGTCAATTTTGTTCGTAGGAACAAAGAAGCAGGCTCAGGATTCTGTTAAGGAAGAGGCTATCCGTTGCGAAATGCCCTTCGTTAATGCTCGTTGGCTTGGCGGTATGATGACCAACTTCACCACAATCAAGCTCAGAATCAGAAGACTTAACCAGCTTCGCAAAATGGAAGAAGACGGCACATTCGAACTTCTTCCCAAGAAGGAAGTTATCAAGCTCAAGCTCGAAATCGAAAAGCTTGAAAAATTCCTTGGCGGTATCCAGGATATGAAGGAGCTTCCCGGCGCTCTCTTTATCGTTGACCCGAGAAAAGAAAGAATCGCTGTTGCTGAAGCTAAAAAGCTTGGTATTCCGATCGTTGCTATCGTTGATACCAACTGTGATCCTGACGAAATCGACTACGTAATTCCCGGTAACGATGATGCTATCCGTGCAGTTAAGCTTATCGCTTCTGCTATGGCTTCAGCTGTTATCGAAGGACGTCAGGGCGAACAGGGCTCTGCTGCTATTGTTGAAACCGAAGAAGCAGAAGAAGCAGCTGACGCTGAATAATTAAATTTTTAAATTAACAGTGCTCGCCCGGAGCGGGCGAGCGCTGATTTCTTTTTTTAAACTTATTATATTGGAGGAAAATAAAATGGCATTTACAGCTAAAGACGTACAGGCACTCCGTGAAAAAACCGGATGTGGAATGATGGATTGTAAAAAGGCTCTCACCGAATGCAACGGTGATATGGACAAGGCTGTTGACTTCCTTAGAGAAAAGGGACTTGCTCAGCAGGCAAAGAAATCAACTCGTATTGCAGCAGAAGGTGCTGTTCTCGTTTATGAAGCTGACGGCGTAGCTGCAGCTGTCGAAATTAATGCAGAAACCGACTTCGTTGCCGGTGGCGATCTCTTCAAAGACCTTACAAAGAAGGTTGCTCAGGTTGTTGCTGAGCAGAATCCTGCTGACGTAGAAGCTCTCGGAAACTGCACCCTCGATGGCAAGACAGTTAACGAGGCTGTTCAGGACCTCTTCCTCGCAGTTCGCGAAAATATAAAAATCAGACGCTTTGAGCGTTACGAAGGTGTTGTTGGTTCATACGTTCACGGCGGCGGTAAAATCGGCGTTCTCGTTAACTTCGAAACAACTCCCGAAATCGCAGCTACCGAAGAGTTCAAGACTCTCGCTAAGGATGTAGCAATGCAGATTGCAGCCGTTAACCCCACATACCTCGATCGTGATTCTGTTCCTGCTGATGCTATCGAGCATGAAAAGAGCATCATGATTTCCCAGATGAAGGAAGATCCTAAAATGGCTAACAAGCCCGAACAGGTTCTTGCTAAAATCGTTGAAGGTAAGCTTGGCAAGTTCTTCTCAGAAGTTTGTCTTGTTGAGCAGGAATTCGTTAAGAATGGCGATTTCAAGGTTGGCGCATATATTGATGCTGAAGCTAAGAAGCTTGGCGGAGAAATCAAGCTTGTTAAGTTTGCCCGTCTCGAAAAGGGCGAAGGTCTCGAAAAAAGAAACGACAATTTCGCTGACGAAGTTGCAAGTATGGTAAAATAAATTATAATTTTTCACCCGACTTAAAAAAAGTCGGGTGATTTTTTTATAAAATTGATTTATTTGCTTTACAATATCTGATAAATATAGTAGAATATGAATATATAATATAGGAGTGGTATTATGCAACTTAAATACAAGAGAGTACTTATTAAGGTTAGCGGCGAGGCTATGGCCGGAGAACAGCATTTTGGACTCGATTTTGACACTGTACTTAAAATTTGCGAGAGCGTTAAGGAATGCGTTTCACTAGGTGCGGAAGTAGCTGTTGTCGTTGGCGGCGGTAACTTCTGGCGCGGAAGAACAAGCGGAAAAATGGATAGAACGCGTGCTGACCATATGGGAATGTTAGCCACTGTTATTAATGCGCTGGCACTTGGCGACGCGCTTGAACAGCTTGGTGTTGACGTACGAGTTCAAACAGCCATTTCTATGCAGCAGGTAGCCGAACCGTATATCAGAAACAAGGCTGTTCGTCATTTGGAAAAGGGACGTGTAGTTGTTTTCGGCTGCGGAACAGGAAATCCGTTTTTCTCAACCGATACAGCTGCTTCATTACGTGCAGCCGAAATTGATGCCGATATTATCTTTAAGGCAACTAATGTTGACGGTGTATATGACTGCGACCCGAAAACACATCCCGAAAGCAAAAAGTATGATGAACTTAAATACATTGACGTTCTCAGCCAGGGACTTCATGTAATGGACAGTACAGCAGCATCTCTCTGTATGGATAATAATATCCCCATTCTCGTATTCAATCTCAATGACCCGAAAAATATTGTTCGTGCAATATGCGGCGAAACAATTGGTACAATAGTTAAATAATAAAAGGAGAATTGTCATGAACGAACTTTTTAAAACAGCAGAAGAAAAAATGAATAAATCAGTAGCCGCACTCGAAAAAGAGTATGGTTCAATTCGAGCAGGAAGAGCAAATCCTGCAATCCTTGATAGAGTTACTGTTGATTATTATGGTACGCCTACTCCTATTATCCAGATGGCAGCAGTATCTGTACCAGAGGCAAGAATGCTTCAAATTCAGCCCTGGGATGCTTCTACATTAAAGGATATTGAAAAAGCAATTTTAGCTTCTGATATTGGTATTACTCCTGCAAACGACGGAAAGATTATAAGAATCAATTTTCCGCCTCTTACCGAAGAACGCCGTAAAGATCTTTGTAAAGAAATCAGCAAAATGGCCGAGGATTCAAAGGTTGCTATTCGCTCAATTCGTCGCGATGTAAACGACAAGTTAAAGGCAATGAAAAAAAATAGCGAAATCACCGAGGATGACGTTAAGAAGGGCGAAACCGATATTCAAAAGCTCACCGATAAATTTGTTAAGAAAATTGATGAGGTTGCTGACTCAAAAGAAAAGGAAATTATGTCTCTGTAATTTCTGACAAGATTAAGTTTAAAGGGACTGTGATTTTCGCAGTCCCTTTTTATGAAATGGTGGTGTGTTTCTTTGTTTTTTAAAAAGAAAAAGGAGTTACCATATATTCTTCCGACGCATATCGGTATTATTATGGACGGTAACGGAAGATGGGCGAAGAAAAGGGGACTCCCACGAACTGCCGGTCATTCCTCAGGAGCAAAAACTTTTCAAAAAATTGCACGATACTGTAATAAGTTAGGCATAAAATATCTTACAGTATACGCATTCAGCACTGAAAACTGGAAAAGACCAAAGGACGAGGTTGATGCAATTATGAAGCTGTTGCATGACTATTTGGTTGATTCGGTGAATTTTGAGGACGAAAATATTAAGGTTAAGTTTTTGGGCGATTTAACAATGCTTGATGATGAACTCAACCGTCTTATCAAAAAAGCAGAGGACGATTCAAAGGAAGCCACTGGACTGAATCTTAATATCGCGCTAAATTACGGGGGCCGAGACGAGATTATAAGAACGGTTAGAAAAATGGCTGAACGTGGCGATAATCTTGCCGAGCTTACCGAGTCGATGCTTTCGGATAATTTATATACAGCAGGCATGCCAGACACTGATTTGATTATTAGACCAAGTGGAGAATATAGATTGTCGAATTTCCTCATATGGCAATCTGCTTATGCGGAATATTGGTTCACCGACCGTTTGTGGCCCGATTTCAGTGAAAAAGATATTGACGAGGCAATTTCAGCCTTTTCGAAAAGAGATAGACGATACGGCGGAACAAAATAAAGGGAGTTGAAGGATATGAAAACACGTATAATTTCCGGCGCAGTTGGCGTAATTTTACTCATAATTACTCTTATTTTCAGAGCAACTATTATGCTCGATATAGTTATTGGTTTAGTTGCTTTAATCGCAACCTACGAAATTCTTAATACTACAAAAACAGGAAGTCAAATTCCTTTTATGGTTATTTCAATGTTATTTTCTGTTTTATCAGTATTCTCGGTAAGAAGCGAATTTGGCTTGACCTTTAATATATTAGCTATAATTTATTCAATTCTTTTCTGTTGCTATGTTTTATATTCATTCGAAAGGGTCAGAATGTCTGTATTGTTTACTGCATATACTTTAATTATGTTTATTTCGTTTGCGTTCAGTAGCTTGATTGCAGTTATCGACCATCCTCATGGAATGTTCTACTTTATTCTTATTGCATTCTGCGCGTGGGGTTCGGATACAGGTGCATATTTTGTTGGTTGCGCTATCGGAAAGCATAAGTTAGCTCCTGTTTTAAGTCCTAAAAAGACAATTGAAGGTTTGGTAGGCGGAATAGTATCAAATCTCATATTATCGACCCTTTTTGCCCTTATCTATAGCCTATCTGTCGAAGGTGTTGAGGAGGTTTCTTATCTTCTTGTGGTACTTGTGGCAGTAATCGGTTCACTTGTCAGCGTTGTTGGCGACCTTTTTGCCTCCGCTATTAAAAGATATTATAAGATAAAAGATTATGGCAATATTATGCCCGGTCATGGAGGAGTACTTGACCGATTTGACAGTATGCTGATGGTAACCGTTTATATGGTTATGATTATGCAGATATTCACATTGGTAAGATAAAATTATGACAAATTCAATTACATTACTTGGTTCAACCGGTTCAATCGGTACTCAAACACTTGATATCGCAAGAAAATTTAATATAAAGGTAAATGTCCTTACGGCTAATCAAAATATTAATTTGCTTGAAAAACAGACACGTGAATTTAAACCCGAGCTTGTTTGCGTGTATGATGAAAAGTACGCAAACGACTTTAAGCTGAGAGTTGCTGATATGCCGATAAAGGTGGTTTCGGGACTTGATGGCCTGTGCGAAGCTGCGGCATTTGAAAAATCTGAAACTGTTGTAAATTCAGTTGTTGGTATGGTTGGCTTAAAGCCGACATTGGAGGCAATAAAAGTCGGAAAGAATATCGCCTTGGCTAATAAGGAAACGCTCGTTACTGGCGGTGAACTTGTCATGCCCGCTGTTAAAGAAAAGGGCGTAAATCTTTATCCTGTTGATAGTGAGCATTCGGCAATTTTTCAGTGCCTTGCCGCCGCACCTCCTTCAAAAAAGATTCATAAAATTATTTTAACTGCATCGGGTGGTCCATTTTTCGGATATAATAAAGATATGCTGAAAACTGTTACGGTCGCAGACGCACTCAAGCACCCTAATTGGAGCATGGGAAAGAAGATTACAATTGATAGCGCTTCAATGATGAATAAGGGACTTGAGGTAATCGAGGCCGCTCATTTGTTTAATGTTTCTGCTGATAAAATTGACGTAATTGTTCAGAGAGAGAGCCTTTTACATTCGGCAATCGAGTTTGATGACGGAGCCATTATAGCGCAGATCGGAACGGCCGATATGCACGTGCCGATTCAGTATGCTCTCACTTATCCCGAAAGGTACGAAACGCAAGGGGAACGTCTTAATCTTACGAAAGCGGGAAAAATGACTTTTTATGAGCCTGATTATGATACCTTTCAGTGCTTAACTACTTGCATTGATGCAATAAAGCAAGGTGGATTAAAACCCGTTGCGGCCAATGGTGCTAACGAGGCTGCAGTTGCGCTGTTTTTAGAAGGTAAAATCAGTTTTTTACGAATTGGTGAGCTTGTTAAAGAGGCCACCGACGCTCAAAAAGTGGGAAAAATTACTTCTGTTTACGATATTGATTGCGCCGACAAGGCGGCACGTGAATTTGTATATTCTAATATTTAGAGAAGGAATTGTTTATGGCTGAAATTTGGAATATTATATGGCCTATTCTTATTGCGATTTTTATGTTTGTAATTGTTATAATTATTCACGAATTCGGTCATTTTATTTCCGCTAAGTTACTTGGTGTTAAGGTTAATGAATTTTCATTAGGATTCGGACCTAAGCTGTTTTCAAAGCAGGGGAAGGAAACGCTTTATTCGGTTCGTCTGATACCCTTCGGCGGCTTTTGCGCCATGGAAGGCGAGGATAGCGAAAGTACCGACCCTAATGCATTTGGAAATAAAAAGCCGTGGAAACGTCTTATTATTGTTGCGGCAGGCGCAGTTTTTAATATAATTCTCGGCTTTGTTTTAGCTATTATTATGACCATTCCACAGCAGAAATTTGCAACAACAAAGATTGCCGTTTTTGACGATAGCGCCGTCAGCAACCAGTATAATCTTTCGGTTGATGATGAGATTATCGAAGCAAATGGCAGACGTATTTTCTGTTACAGCGATTTGAGTTATATGTTTGCTTCTGATAGGGACGGAAAACTTAATTTTAAGGTAAAACGTGGCGGCGATACGGTTGAGCTAAAAGATGTTGAATTTAAAATGGTTACTCTTGAAGATGGAAACAATTATATTTTTCCTGATTTTAAGGTTTATCCCGAAGAAAAAACATTTTTAAGTACGCTATCCTATTCAGCAAAGACTACGGTTTCATATTCTCGAATAGTTTATATGTCGCTTTATGACATGATTACTGGTAAATATCAGCTTAATCAGCTGTCCGGCCCTGTTGGTATTACCGCAACTGTAAGCGAAGCCGCAAAGCAGTCGCTATGGAATGTTGTTTATCTTGCCTGTGTTATTACAATCAATCTCGGCATAATGAATTTATTGCCGTTTCCAGCTTTAGATGGTGGAAGAATACTATTTCTATTTATCGAAATGATTAGAAAAAAACCAATTCCGCCTAAATACGAGGGTTTAATTCATGGAATTGGGTTTGTTTTATTGTTTGCGCTGATAATTTTTATTACATTTAATGATATTATAAATTTAATTTGGTAGTGGGAATATGATTTTGCGAAGAAAAACTAAAAATTTTGCTATAGGAAATTTAAAAATCGGCTCGGAAAATCCCGTTACCGTGCAGTCGATGATTTCTGTACCGTCAACTGATGTTTCGGCATCGGTTAACCAGGCTGTTGCATTAAAGGAGGCCGGCTGCGATATTGTCCGAATTGCTGTGCCTGATATGAATGCCGTTTCACTTATAGATACAATTAAATCAGCTGTCGATATTCCGCTGGTGGCCGATATTCATTTTGATTACAAGCTGGCTTTGGAATGCGTTGCGGCAGGTATTGATAAAATTCGTATCAATCCCGGAAATATCGGCGATGATGATAAGGTTAAGCTTGTAGCTAATGCTTGCGCCTCTAAAAATATTCCAATTAGAATTGGTGTGAATTCCGGTTCTCTCGAAAAAAATATATTAAAAAAATACGGTGCACCTTGCGCTGATGCGATTGTTGAAAGTGCGCTTTATCACGCATCGCTTCTTGGAAAATGCGATTTTAACAATATTGTCCTATCTTTAAAATCGTCAGACCCGGTTATTGCCTATGATACATATTCGCTTATCGCGTCAAAATGCGACTATCCACTTCATTTGGGCGTGACCGAAGCGGGAACAAGATATAATGGAATAATTAAATCATCGGCGGTGATTGGCGGCCTGCTTCTAAACGGAATAGGTGACACTATTCGTATTTCGCTGACCGATGACCCTGTTGAAGAGGTAAAGGCCGGAATTGCTCTTTTAAAATCGCTTGGACTTAGAAAATCGGGTCCCACCATTGTTTCCTGCCCAACCTGCGGAAGAACAAGAATTAACCTTATTAAAATTGCGAATGAGGTGGAAAACCGACTTCAAAATTGCGATAAGGACATTCGTGTCGCTGTAATGGGTTGCGTCGTTAACGGACCCGGCGAAGCAAGAGAAGCCGATATTGGAATAGCCGGTGGAGAAGGTTGTGGCGTTGTTATTAAAAAAGGCGAGATTATTAAAAAGGTTGACGAGGATAAGCTTGTTGACGCTTTGATTGACGAAATTGAAAGGATGTAAACAGGGTGAACATGGTACCGTTTTATGAGCTTTTTGCTCATCAGTTAAACGGATATTCCGATAAACTTCAGGATAAGCTTTATATAACATCACTTGATGTTGATAAGGCTAATCGTGCTATGTCCATAGGCTTATATATAAATGGTAATCAAGTTATAGACGAGCTATCATATATAAAAAATGATGTTAAGCGTTCATTTAAGCTTTCGTCGCTTGTGTTTAAGTATAAATTCGATAGCTCCTGTTTTGACGCAAAAGCGGTTGGATATGTTTTTAATCAATTTGCTGATTCGTATATCGGAGGATTTATTTATGATGCCGATATTTTAGTTAACGAACAAGAAGTTGATATTGGCTTAAAGCATGGCGGCTATCAATTTTTAATTGATATGAATTATGATAAAAAGTTTGCCGATGTGATTTTAAACGTCTTTGATAAACAGGTGAATATTACATTTTCAGGAGTTAAAGAAACTGAATTTGTCGATATTCCTGAACCTCAACCGATATTTAGATATGAGCCTGAAATTATTAATGAGCCTGTTGAAAAGAAGAAAATTGTGACACTTGAAGGGGATAATTTGCCCATCAAGTTGAGCTCCGCTGAGCATGTTTGGGGATATAAGATAAATTCATTACCGATAAATATGTGTGATTTAGAAGCCGACGGAAGTAAGCATGTTATTTGGGGTGAAATATTCTTTATTGACAAAGCGCTTACTAAAAAAGGTGATAAATATAGAGTAAGTATTTATTTAACTGATGGTACAAATTCCCATCAGATTAAGATGGCCATTAAGCTCGAAGACGATGAAAAAATTGCAAAGCTTAAAAATGGCGTTTCTATACTTGTCAAAGGTGAGCTTAAATATGACGATTGGGAAAAAGATAATATAATTCGACCCGACGGAATTGATATAGTCGAACGAAAAAAGGTCACCGATACCGCTGACGAAAAGCGTGTTGAGCTTCATCTCCATACCAATATGTCACAGATGGATGCTCTTACTCCTGCATCCGACCTTATTAAACGAGCAGCCGAATGGGGACATAAGGCAATTGCAATTACCGACCACGGCGTTGTTCAGGCATTCCCCGAAGTTATGAAAACTATAGACGGACTTAAAAAATCGGGTAAGAATATTAAGCCGATTTATGGATGTGAGGCGTATTTCGTTAACGATACTGTTCCTGCTGTTTACGGTGAAAGCAGCGAGGCTTTTGACGGCGAATTTATTGTTTTCGACATCGAAACAACCGGACTTAGTAGTTCTAATGACCGTATTACCGAAATTGGCGCATTGCTTATTAGCGGCGGCGAGGTAAAGGATACGTTCAGCTCATTTGTCAATCCTCATATGGAAATTAGCGAAAAGATTATTAAGCTCACGGGAATCACCAACGAAATGGTTGCTGATGCGCCCGATGATGTTGATGTTGTAAAGAAATTTCTTGAATTCGCTGATGGACGTATGCTTGTTGCTCATAATGCGAATTTCGACGTTTCATTCATTCGAGCTGTTGCGGATAGAAACGGATTGCAGTTTAATAACCCTTATTGCGATACTGTGCCGATTTCACGTTCAACCTTGCGTGAGCTTAAAAAACATACCCTTGATTCAATCGCAGACGCATTAAAGCTCGGCGGCTTTAATCATCATCGTGCGGTTGATGATGCCGAAGTTTTGGCTAAAATTTTTGTAAGATTGCTTGATATGGTCCATGCTAACACCGGCTGTTATAATATAGGTGAGTTAAACTCTGTTTTAGCCGGCGGTGACCCGAGAAGAATTAAGTATCATCATATGATAATTCTTGCAAGAAACAGCGTTGGACTTAAGAATTTGTATAAATTAGTGTCAAAGGCTCACCTTGAATATTTCAGCAGACGTCCGAGGATTCCAAAGAGTGAGCTTATGAAACATCGAGACGGACTTATAATCGGTAGCGCTTGTGAGCAGGGTGAACTTTATCAGGCGATTTTGCAGGGACGAGAATGGGGCGACTTGCTTGACATAGCATCGTTCTATGATTATCTCGAAATTCAGCCGAACGGAAACAATGAGTTTATGATTCGTGAACGAATTGTACAGAATGAAAATAAACTTATTGATATTAACAAGACGATAATTAAAATTGCTGACCGACTTGGAAAGCCGGTTGTCGCTACCGGTGACGTTCATTTTCTTGATAAAACCGATGCGGCTTATCGTGCAATTTTGCAGGCTGGCGCAGGGTATAAGGACGTTGATAACCAAGCTCCGCTTTATTTTAAAACAACCGACGAAATGCTAAATGACTTTGACTATTTAGGAAAGCAAAAAGCATATGAAGTTGTTGTTAAAAACACCAACCTGATTGCCGATTTGGTTGAAGAAGTTCGACCTGTTCCGGAAGGAAATTTTCCGCCGACAATTCCCGGCTCAGATGAAATTATTGAGGAGGTAACTTATAAAAAAGCTCGTGAAATATATGGTAATCCGCTTCCTCCCCTTATTCAAAAGCGACTTGACAAGGAACTGGGATCTATTATCAAGAACGGCTTTTCTATCATGTACGTTACCGCCCAAAAGCTGGTTGCTGATTCGGTTGAACACGGCTATTTAGTAGGCTCGCGTGGCTCGGTTGGCTCGTCTTTTGTTGCTACAATGGCCGGTATTTCAGAGGTTAATCCGCTTGAGCCGCACTATGTTTGCCCGAATTGTAAGTATTTTGAACCGATTACTAATGGAAGCTACGGTTCAGGATTTGATTTGCCGCCAAAGAATTGCCCTGAATGTAATACACCCCTTAACCGTGACGGTCACGATATTCCGTTTGAAACTTTCCTTGGCTTCGATGGAGATAAAACTCCTGATATTGACCTTAACTTTTCGGGTGAATATCAGTCAAATGCTCATAAATTTACTGAGGTTCTTTTCGGTAGCGAAAACGTATTTAAAGCAGGTACAATTGCCACTGTTGCTGAGAAAACGGCCTACGGTTATGTTAGAAAATACTGTGACGAACGAAGTCAAATGAAAAATAAGGCTGAGATTGAGCATCTTAAAAACGGTTGCACAGGAATTAAACGAACTACCGGTCAGCATCCCGGAGGAATGGTTGTTGTTCCTCGTGAATTTGATATTTACGATTTTTGTCCTATTCAGCATCCTGCGGATGACGCAACCTCGGATACAAAAACTACTCATTTCGACTTCCATTCAATTCATGATACCATTTTGAAGCTGGATATACTCGGACACGATGTGCCCACGATTTATAAGTATCTCGAAGATTTCACAGGAATACCAGTAATGGATGTTTCGATGAGTGACCCGGATGTTATGAGTTTATTTACGTCAACCGAGGCGCTTGGTATCACAAAGGCTGATCTTGCGCTTACCGATGATGAGGATGAGATTAAGTCACAGACGGGCTCATTATCGCTTCCTGAGGTAGGAACGAATTTTGTTCGCGGAATGCTGCTCGAAACACAGCCAAAGACATTCTCCGACCTTTTACAGATTTCGGGACTTTCACATGGAACTGACGTTTGGCTCGGAAACGCTCAGGATTTGATTAAGGACGGAATCTGCACAATTTCAGAAGTAATCGGAACGCGTGACTCCATTATGACCTATCTCATGCATAAGGGATTGCCGCCGAAAATGGCCTTTAAAATAATGGAAATCACTCGAAAGGGCAATGCTAAAAAGTTACTTACGGATGAGCATATTACAGCAATGAAGGAGCATGGGGTACCCGATTGGTATATCGATTCCTGCTTTAAAATTAAGTATATGTTCCCGAAGGCGCATGCTGCGGCATATATGATTTCGACCCTTCGACTCGGTTGGTACAAGGTGCATCAACCTGTTGCGTATTATGCCGCTTATTTCAGCGCCCGTGGTGAAGAAATGAATGCAAGATTGCTTACTTCGCGAAAGACCGTAAAGGACGCTATGCTTGCAATTAAAGCAAAGGGTAAGGAAGCATCGGCAAAGGAAAATGCACAATTTTCAACCCTCATGATTGTAAACGAACTTATGGCGCGTGGAATCGAGTTTTTACCTATTGATTTCTATAAATCTGATGCAACAAAATATCTTGTCGAGGATGGAAAAATTCGCCTACCGTTTGCTTCAATCGACGGAATTGGTGAAAACGCCGCTGTTTTAATTGCAAACGCCGCTAAAAAGGGCGGCTATCTTTCAAAAGAAGATTTACAAATTGACGGTGGAATACCAAAGGGAATTTTAGAAACTCTTACCGAGCTTCATGTCCTTGACTTTTTACCCGATTCATTACAAATGTCATTATTCTAAAAAACAGCCTCGAAAGAGGCTGTTTTTTTATACTATCTTCACCTTGTATTTTTCGAACCAATAATCAAACTGAATGAGCCAAGCTAAAAGCTGAGGAGTTGACATAAGCTGACCGAACCAGGTAACACTTTCGCCGTTTAAAAGGCTTTCTAACGCAGTTTTATTCATCATCTCGCTAAGGATACTTTTATTTGATTTTATGCGATTTTGTAGAATATTTGAGACCGATTCGAGATATTTTGGATTATGTGTTTTGGGATACGGGCTTTTTTTACGCCAAAGAATTTTATCGGGCAGATAGTCTTTCATTGCATTTCGTAGCAGTGCTTTTTCGGTACTGTTTTCAAATTTAATTTTCCATGGAACGTTAAAAACATATTCAAGAATTCGATGGTCGCCAAACGGCACTCGAACTTCAAGACTGCTTGCCATGCTCATTCTGTCTTTACGTTCAAGCAGGGAGGTCATGAAGTAATTCACCGATAAATAGGTGGCAATTCTTGAGCAACGCATATCATCAGTTTCACCGTCAATAACCGGACATTCAGCTATACTGCTTTTATATATTGACGAGGTGTATTCGTAGCCGTCTTTTGAATTAACAATAGAGTCATCGAATAGCCTGATTCTTGCATATGGGTCATGAATCCAAGGGAAAAAGTCCTTATAAAGCATTTCGGGACGGTAAAACCACGGATAACCGCCAAAAATTTCGTCGGAACATTCACCAGAAATCGCAACAGTATGATTATTCTTCACTTGATTACAGAAATATAGCAGTGATGAATCGATGTCAGCCTGACCGGGAAAATCGCGTTGTTCGGTCGCATCAAATAACGCATTAACAACCGACTGGGTTGGAGCAGTCAAAACTGTGTGATTAGTGCCTAAATAATCGGCTAAATATACCGCATACTCGTCATCACCTTGCGGTTGAAACAAGGTCGATTTAAAGCTCGTTTTGTTTCCTTCATATTCAAACGAGTAGGATGAGAGCGTTTTCCTTTCCTTTTTGTATTCCTCTGCGGCTACGGCTGATATTACCGATGAATCAAGTCCACCTGATAGAAAAACGCAAAGAGGAACGTCGCTTATTAGCTGCCTTTTTATCGCGTCGGTGAGTAAATATCTTGTATGCTCGGCTGCTTCTTGTGATGTCACATTCAATTCTTCAGCTTTTAGTTCCCAGTATTTATCTAGTTTAAGTCCATTTTTATCGAATTTTCCCAAATAGCCCGGTTCAACCTCATTTATGTCCTTAAAAATGCCACTGCCGTTAATTTTTACCGGTGAAAGATATAGCAGTTGCCATAATCCTTTTTTATCAATTTCTGAATCAATTTCGGGATATTCGAGCATTGCTTTGATTTCTGATGCAAATATAATGGCACCGTTTTTTACAGTATAGAACAGTGGCTTTATTCCAAATCGGTCGCGAGCTATGAATATTTCTTTTTCATAAGTATCATACACCGCAAAGGCGAATATTCCGTTTAGCATTTCGGGGCATTTTTCTTTATAAAGAATGTATGTCCACAGAACAACCTCGGTGTCACAATTTGTATTCATTTTTATTTGATAATCCTTGAATATTTGCTGTTTTAATTCAGGTGTATTATATATTTCTCCGTTATAAACTATTATATATTCTTTGCCCATAAATTCAGCTGACATAGGTTGTTTTCCGTTTTCAATATCCATTACAGATAATCGATTATGATGAAGTGAAACATTTCTGTCAACATATTTTTCTGTTGAATCAAGGCCTCTGTGCTTCATGCTTTTACCCATTTTATCAATAATATTTTTATCTATATCAATTTCTCTTTCAAAATTTGCAAATCCACATATTGAACACATAAAATTAACCTCCCGACATAACTTTATAGTTTATTATATGTCGAGAGGTTTATTATTGTGTTTTATTAAACAAGTTTTTTAAGAGTCTCGTTAATTTCGATTAAGAATTCCTTTGTATTAACCTTTTTCTTATCTTCAAGGGTTGACATTGAATAAAGGTCGCCGGTCATAACACCGCTTTCGATTGTGTCGATTGTTGCTTTTTCGAGCATATCGGCGAAGTGTGAAAGTTCGGGTGTATTGTCGAGTTCGCCGCGCTTTCTCAATGCGCCGGTCCAAGCAAAGATTGTTGCAACCGAGTTGGTTGAAGTTTCTTCGCCCTTGAGATGCTTGTAGTAGTGGCGCTGAACTGTTCCGTGAGCAGCTTCATATTCGTAAACGCCGTCGGGAGAAACAAGAACGCTTGTCATCATAGCGAGTGAACCGTAAGCTGTTGCGACCATGTCAGACATAACGTCGCCGTCATAGTTCTTGCAAGCCCAGATGTAACCACCGTTTGAACGAATTACACGAGCAACGGCATCGTCGATGAGGGTGTAAAAATATTCGATATTTGCGGCATCGAATCTTTCTTTGTATTCGGCTTCAAATATTTCGTTGAAAATATCCTTGAATCTGTGGTCATATTTCTTTGAAATGGTATCTTTTGTAGCAAACCAAAGGTCCTGCTTTGTATCAAGTGCGTAATTAAAGCAGCATCTTGCAAAGCTTGAAATAGATTTATCAATATTGTGAAGTCCCTGAATAATACCATCCGAGCCATTGAACTCGTGGATAAGCTGTCTTGTTTCGTTTCCATTCTTGTCGGTGCAAACGAGCTCGCATTTTGTACCATCAGAAACCTGAATTTCAGAATTCTTATAAACGTCGCCGTATGCGTGACGCGCAATAGTAATCGGGCTTGTCCAAGTAGGAATATAAGGAACAATACCTTTTACGAGAATGGGAGCTCTGAAAACGGTACCGTCGAGAATAGCACGGATTGTTCCGTTAGGCGATTTCCACATTTCTTTCAAGTTGTATTCGGGCATTCTTGCTGCGTTAGGAGTGATAGTAGCGCATTTAACTGCAACACCGTATTTTTTAGTTGCTTCAGCCGAATCGAATGTTACCTTGTCATCGGTTTCGTTTCTGTGAATGAGACCGAGGTCGTAATATTCGGTTTTGAGGTCAACGTAGGGGAGAATGAGAATGTCCTTTATCCATTGCCAGATAATTCTGGTCATTTCGTCGCCGTCCATTTCGACGAGCGGTGTTTTCATCTGAATTTTATCTGCCATTTAATTCACCTTCTTAGTTTAATTTCTCTTTTGTATAATTAAGAAGTCCGCCTGAAAGGATGATATCCTTTGCACGACCACTGAGTTCGCAATCAACCTCGATGATAGCTCCATTTGTCTTATTCTTAATTACCATTTGAGTGTCATTCTTTACACAATCAATTACATTTTCGATAACTAAATCGTCGCCTTCGTTAATAAGGTTGTAATCAGCTTCATTCTTAAATGTGAGGGGTAAAATACCTGCATTAATAAGGTTTGAGCGGTGAATACGAGCGAACGATTTTACAACAACAGCCTTTACTCCGAGATGTAAGGGGGCAAGTGCCGCGTGTTCACGTGATGAACCTTGACCATAGTTTGAACCGCCGATGATTATGCTCTTTCCAAGTGATTCAGCTCTTTCGGGGAAGTTTTCATCACATACGGTGAAGCAATATTTTGAAATTGCGGGGATATTTGAGCGAAGAGGAAGAATCTTTGCGCCTGCGGGCATAATGTGGTCGGTTGTAATATTGTCGCCAACCTTGAGCGAGCACTTGCAATCGATTACGCTGTCAAGAGGCGTTGTAACAGGGAAGGGTTTAATGTTAGGACCTCTCAATACTTCAACCTCGTTCATATTAGCCTCGTCAGAGGGTAATGCAACCATATTATCGTTTATGTCAAACTTTTCCGGAAGGGTAAATTCGGGCATATCGCCAATCTTTCTCGGGTCGGTGAGGTAGCCATTAATAGCCGAAATTGCAGCTACTTCGGGAGAGACGAGATAAATTTGACCGTCCTTTGTGCCCGAACGTCCTTCGAAATTACGGTTGAATGTACGGAGTGAAATACCCTTTGAATTGGGTGATTGACCCATTCCAATACACGGACCGCATGCACTCTCGAGTATACGTGCACCTGCATCAATTATGTCGGAAAGACAGCCGTTATCAGCAATCATATTTAGTACTTGCTTAGAGCCGGGTGCAATTGCAAGTGAAACGTCAGGATGAACAGTGTTACCCTTTAAAATATGAGCAACCTTCATCATATCGAGAAGTGATGAGTTTGTGCATGAGCCGATACATACCTGGTCAATCTTCATGCCTTCAATTTCACTTACAGCCTTTACGTTGTCAGGTGAATGAGGACAAGCAATCATAGGTTCAAGCTCGGAAAGATTGATTTCAATAATTTCGTCATATTCAGCGTCATCGTCAGCCTTCTGCTCTGACCATACGTCTTCGCGACCCTGGGCTTTAAGGAATGAACGTGTGATATCATCAGATGGGAATATTGAAGTTGTAGCGCCAAGCTCGGCACCCATATTGGTGATGGTAGCTCTTTCGGGAACCGAAAGAGTAGCAACGCCGTCGCCTGTGTACTCGATAATCTTACCAACGCCGCCTTTAACGGTCATGATTTGAAGAACCTTAAGGATAACGTCCTTTGCGGCAACCCAGGGCTGTAATTTACCGCTGAGCCTTACATTTACAATTTTAGGATATGTAATATAATAAGCGCCGCCACCCATAGCAACCGCAACGTCAAGTCCACCGGCACCAATAGCAATCATGCCAAGACCGCCACCTGTAGGTGTATGACTATCCGAGCCAATTAGCGTCTTTCCGGGGATACCGAAGCGTTCTAAATGAACCTGGTGGCAAATTCCGTTACCGGGACGGCTGAAATATACGCCGTGCTTTTTTGCTACCGAGCCGATAAAACGGTGGTCGTCGGCATTTTCGAATCCTGATTGAAGTGTATTATGATCAATATATGCAACCGATCGATCGGTTTTAACGCGCGCAATTCCCATAGCCTCAAATTCGAGATATGCCATGGTTCCCGTTGCGTCCTGAGTAAGAGTTTGGTCAATTCTTAAACCGATTTCATTTCCCTTTTTAAATTCGCCATCAACAACGTGTGCTTTCAAAATTTTTTCTGCTAATGTAAGTCCCATAAAATCACCCTTTAATACAAGAAAAAAGAGGTTACACAGAACCTCTTATTTTTTTGATATATATTCTAACAAAAATCTATATATTTGTCAATTATGATTATTAATATTTTGCTCAATACCAAGCAATTTCGACACCGATATTCCAAAAATATCGGCAAGTGCAACTATTTCAAAATCATTGACCTGTCTAACCTGACCCTCAAGCTTTGAAAGTGAGGATGCCGTCATAATAATTCCTTTTGAATTGAGATGGTATAAAAGGTCCTTTTGCTTCATGTTATTTATGTTTCTAAGCTGTTCAACTCGCTCACCAATCATATTAGCGTTGCCAAGTGGCATTTTTCTAACTCTCATTACTTATCTCCAATCGTTTATGTATAATAATTATAGCACATATTAATTAATTTGTCATTTAATTTTTTATTATAAATTGATTTATATCATATTTGTGTTATAATATTATTGATGATTCAAACGGAGGAGTATAATGAGCACTCATTTTTCTCGAAATTTGTCAATGTTGACCGATTTTTATGAACTAACAATGTCAAATGGTTATTTTACTGAGGGTAAAAAGGATACTGTCGGTATTTTTGACCTTTTTTTCAGAAAGGTCCCTGATGACGGCGGCTTTGCAATTATGTGTGGCCTTAAGCAGATTATTGATTATATTACCGAGCTTTCATTTGACAGCGATGATATTTCCTTTTTAAAAGAAAAAGGGTTTAATGACGAGTTTTTAGATTATTTAAGTAACTTCTCTTTTTCTTGCGATGTTTGGGCGATTCCCGAGGGTACACCTGTTTTTCCTAACGAGCCTGTTTTAACGGTAAGAGGACCAATCATCGAGGCTCAGCTTATAGAAACGCTAATACTTATTACATTTAATCATCAATCACTTATTGCAACAAAGGCAAACCGAATTGTACGAGCAGCTCAGGGAAGACCGGTTATTGAATTCGGCGCCAGAAGAGCTCAAGGCTATGATTCGGCCGTTTATGGCGCAAGGGCGGCTATTATCGGTGGTTGCTCATCAACTTCGTGTGTACTTGCGGCACAAAAATTTGGGCTTAATCCTGCCGGTACAATGGCTCACAGCTGGGTACAAATGTTTGACAACGAATATGATGCATTTGCTGCTTATGCGAGGATATATCCTGATAATTGTACGCTTCTTGTCGACACCTATAATGTATTAAAATCGGGAATTAAAAATGCGATAAAGGTTTTTGACGATGTATTAAAGCCGCTTGGGAAGCGACCTGTAGGAATTCGAATTGACAGCGGTGATATTACTTATTTATCAAAGCGTGCAAGAAAAATGCTTGATGAAGCTGGTTATCCAGATTGTCATATCGTAGCCTCAAATTCGCTTGATGAACATATTATTTCAGATATGCTGTTACAGGGAGCAAAGGTTGATACATTCGGCGTTGGTGAAAGGTTGATTACCTCAGCATCGTCTCCCGTAATGGGCGGAGTTTATAAGCTCAGCGCTATTATTGACGATGGTGGCAAGGTTGTTCCGAAAATTAAGCTTAGCGAAAATGTTTCAAAGATAACTACACCTGGGTTCAAGTCGGTTTGGCGCCTTTTTGACCGTCTGAGTGGAAAGGCTATTGCTGACGTTGTAACCCTTTTTGATGAAGAAATCGACGATACAAAGCCGTATGAGATTTTTGATCCCGAATATACGTGGAAAAGAAAAAATGTAACCAATTTTATTGCCCGTCGGCTTACAAAACCGATTTTTAAGGCAGGTAAGCTTGTTTATACTGATTATACCGTTAACGAGATTCAGCGTTATTGTCAGAAGCAGGTTGAGCATTTATGGGACGAGGTTCTGCGCTTTGAAAATCCGCATAATTATTATGTTGATTTGTCAAACGATTTATGGGAATTAAAGCACAATCTTATTAAAGAATATAGCGAATAATAGGGGAGATAGGTATGAAAAAGATACTGTCATTATTTTTAGTTTCATTGATTGTTTTTAGTTTCGCCTCTTGCGGAGAAAAGCAGGAAAATAACGTATCATCAGAGGCTGTTTCGAGCATTGAATATAATAAACTCGTTCCCGAATATGCATCAAAGGGTATGATTGATACTGTAATTTTCCCTGTTGGCGCTTCGGTTGATGAGGTGGTTCAGTATTACAATGGTGATGGTCCGGCTATTGATGAGCATGGCGCCCACCTTTCATCAGATGATGAAAATTCCGAAGCCGATGCATCATCCGAGACGATTTCTATTCCTGAACTTGATGATGAAGTAGTATATAATTTAACAATTCGCGGACTCGATACCGGTGACAGAATTGTTAAAATGTACTCATACGATACTCGTTATTTTTATTATAATGCATCGCCAATGAGTGGCATCGCATATATAGCCCAGTCGATTGATGCCTTTGGTTATATGATTGGTCACAGTACCTATACGGAAGTAAAAGGAACAATTGAAGCTAAACCTACGTCTGATAAAATTGCTGAAAATGACGATATGTTCTTTATGGTTGAACCGCTTGTAAATTCAAGAATGCTTTCGTACCAGTATGGCGATTATATGCTTAATTTCTTCTTTGATTCTAATGATAAGCTTTTCTATACAACCATATATAACCTTCATGTATGGACTGAGTAATTAAGATTTATATATGAAAAGAGACACCGTTTTCGGTGTCTCTTTTCATATATAAATTGACCGAGTCGATAAGCCGAGTTCTGTCGTGGACAACTATCTATCTAGGCTTGTAATTGCTTACAGGCTCGTGCCACCTTTCAAAAGCACATCGGGCAAATGTATAGCTTTTTATCGGTGTTGCTCCGGATAGGGTTTACATGGCCGCATAGTCTCCTATGCGCCGGTGAGCTCTTACCTCGCCTTTCCATCCTTACCTGAAAATCAGGCGGTTTATTTCTGTTGCACTTTCCCTGAGGTCGCCCTCGGCGGCTGTTAGCCGTTATCCTGCCCTGTGGAGCTCGGACTTTCCTCATAACAAAATGAATGTTACGCAGTTGTCTAACTCGCTCAATTGTTGATTTTATCAGATATTATTTTTATCGTCAAGTGTTATTCTTTAGCAACTGAATTTGGCGAATATCCTTGCCTGTAAATTGCTTTATTACGTAATTGCCTAAAATTCGCGACATTATTCTTTCGCCATAAACATTATTAATCTCGGTGAGTGAAAGGTTGGTGCTGATTATGGTTGGCAGGGAACGTAAAATTCGCGAATTTATGATATTATATATTGCTGACGATATGTATGTAGACATAAATTCCGTTCCAAAATCGTCCAATATAAGAAGGTCACATTCAAGCAGAGCATTGAGCGTGTCGCCTTGTTTTCTGCCAAACGCTTCGTCCTGAATTTGATTAAAAAAGTTCTGTGATGAGCCGTAAATTACACCGAACCCCTTATCGATAGCTGTATTAGCAATTGAAAGTGAAAGGTGAGTTTTTCCAAGTCCCGTTCTGCCCAAGAATAACAAATTCTTTGATGCTGTTGTAAAATTATCAGCGTATTCCTTGCTGAAATTAAAAATTTCCTGCATATTGTTTCGTGCATCGTCGGGATAGAGCGACAGGTCGAATGACCCGAATGTTGAATTTTCAAGAGGCATTTTTTCACATAAATCGTTGAAATAATACTCCTTAGCAATCTTTTTTACACAGTCACATAATTCGCCGTTAACATATCCTGTATCGTTGCAACTATTGCAACAATAGCTGGGCTTAAGCGAAGAAGGCGAGATATTATAATTATTCAAAAGTTCTTGCTTTTGAGCATTAATTATCTCATATTCTTTTTTAAGATTAATGATTTCGTCAGCACCGCTTAATTTTACCGCGCTTTTAACTGCCAAAAGCCCGAGAGCGTTCATCTTATCATCAAGCGCTTTTATATCCGGATGAGCTAAATAAACTGAAAGTAAATTGCTGTTTGCTAATTCGTCAGCAGTTAGGCGTCGTTTTGCAATATCTGCGAGGGCTTTTATGTAGTATTCTTTTTTATAACCCATAATTTCCTCCTTTTAATTGCCAAAAAGAATTTTTTCAATTTCATCAATGCTGTATGATTCTTTTTCTTTTTCTATTTTTTTATTTTCGGTTTTTTTACTTATATCCTCAATTGTCTTAATTCCATTCTTATGCCATGCCAAAAGAATGGAGTTAATATACTGCCAGCTGTATTTGTGTGTGTGGTCAACACATTCGTCATAAGCAGCCTTGAGCATTTCGCGACTGAATTTCCATTCTGAAACCCAGTTCATGACAGCTTCCATTTCCTTTTTGCTGGGCTTTCTTTTTTCAATTCCCATAACCGCACATACCGTTTTCCATGCCTGAGATTCGTTGCGCATTTTTACAATTTGCTTATCGGCTGATTGAACGTCTGTTACGCCGTCGTTTATCCATTTAACTGCCGTTTGTTCGATAAACCCGGCTGTCAAGCGGTCTTCGCTTAAAGCATATTCGATTATCATAAGAATAACAGATACGTTGAGGCCTTCGTTATCATAAAGCCAAACGAGAGTTGACGCCTCGTTTTGTTTAAGCATACGGCCGAATTTAATTTGAGCCTGCTGTAATAAAAATGCAATGTTTTCGTCCTCAATACCACGCTTTGTTATTTCGTCACGCGAGGGCTTTTGAATGTTTAATACTGCTGTCTTTTTTTCAGTAGTTTTAGGCTCGGTCTTTGTTCCGACGGCGACAAAAACTCCATTATTTATCCAGTATGTTATCGAGTCGTTTATATCTCTTTCGTTAAGGCCTGTTGCCCTTTTTATGCTTTCAATATCATAGTTCTGGATGCCGTTTTTTAATATATACAGTAATACTTTTAGCTGAGCTTCGTTTGATAATTTAAGATGCTTGTCAGTAACAACGGTCGGCACCGCAAACATGTTAAGAAAATGCTCTTGATTCAGCGCAAAATCCATATTATACCTCTTTGTTTTTATGTTTAAAATAGGGGATTGCGATTATTCCGACCAATGTTCCAATTCCGTAAAACAAATGCATTAGGAAAAATATCGGAAATAGTGGGTAGGGGAAGTGTCGGTTGCTTTTATAGGTTAATGATTTTATGCCGTACAGTATCGCCGCAGTAAAGTAGAGGGATAAAAGCAAAATTAGCGGTAATACTGAAACAATTGAAAATATTGAACAACCAATGAGTGCAAGTACAAACAAAAACGGAACAAAGTTATATAGCGAAAAGCATTTTGGCTGAACCGACATAGTCAGACCAATCCAATATCCGTTTCCGTATTTTTGTTTAAGCATGGTTTTTAGATTGCTTCTTACGTGGTGGTATGAAACAATATCGTCACAGAGGCAGAATTTATATCCCGCCCTTCTCATTCGGTAATGCATATCGTTGTCTTCTGTTCGGCGAAGCGTTTCGTTATAACGTCCCACTTTATCGAAAACAGATTTTTTATAAGCTGCGTGAGCAAGTGTAACGGTATACTGCTTTTCAAATTTTCGGCGGTAAACAGCAATTCCGCTTCCGAAAGCTGAGCTTTCAGCTGCTGCAAGAGCAGCCTTCCATCTTGAATCACTATCAAATACGGTAATACGTTGACCGCCTACAATATCTTCGCCGTTTTCAATATTTTTGACGTTTTTTTCGATAAAATCGTTTGGTATTCTCGAATGAGCATCTACGCGAAGTATAATTTCTCCTTCAGCGTTATCGAGTGCGATATTCCAGCCAGCAGGAAGTACTTTTTTCGGATTTTCGAGGACTTTACAGCACGAAAAATCGTTATTATTTTTAAATTTTTCAAACATTTTGGCGGTTTTATCGGTTGAATTACTGTTAACGAGAATTACTTCAACTGCATTATGGTAAAATGTCTGTTTTTGCAGGTCGTCTAAAATATTATTAAGATGTGCTACGGCATTATATGCGATTATAATGAACGAAACCTTTGGTACCACTAAGCACACCTCCATAAACATAGTTAACTATATTATATAATACATGCACAACAATTACAACTGGTCAAATATACAAAAATTAAAGGGTTAGTTAATTAAAACTAACCCTTTAATCGTTATGTTGTAATTATTTTATTGTGTTTGTCTGAGCCTTGTAAGATGTGTGGAGAATCTTATGTGCCTTGTGGCTACCGGGCTTTTCGAAGTACTCATCATAGATGGTCTTTATCATCGGGTTCTTATGAGACTTTCTGATAGCCATTGATTTATCCTGATCATAAAGAGCCTTTGCACGAAGAGCCTTGATGTCGATAGTTGCCCATTCGCTCTGGGTGTGAATCGGCTGACCGCCGCCATTGATACATCCGCCGGGGCAACCCATGATTTCGATGAAGTGATAGTTCTTTTCACCGTTCTTAACTGCGTCAAGAACCTTCTTCGCATTGTCAGCGCCGCTTGCTACTGCAACGTTAATTTCAAGTCCGTTTACGTTGTAGGTAGCTTCCTTTACGCCTTCAAGACCACGAACTTCGGTGAATTCATAGTTTTCGTTGTCCTTACCGGTGAGGGTATCAACAGCTGTACGGAGAGCTGCTTCCATAACGCCACCTGTAACACCGAAGATAACAGCTGCACCGGTATCAGCACCGAGCGGATTGTCAAATTCTTCGTCAGGAAGCTTTGTGAACTGGATGCGAGCCTTTTTAATCATACGAGCAAGCTCACGAGTTGTGATTGTAGCGTCGAGGTCAGGAACACCTGCTGCTGACTGGTCATCTCTTGCAATTTCGTATTTTTTAGCTGTACAAGGCATAACAGATACCGAGAAGATGTCCTTCGGGTCGATGCCGTTCTTTTCAGCGTAGTATGTCTTGATTACTGCGCCGAACATCTGCTGCGGTGACTTGCATGATGAAAGATTATCAATCATGTCGGGATAGAACTGTTCGCAGTATCTAATCCAGCCGGGTGAGCATGATGTGATAAGGGGTAATGTACCACCATTCTGAACTCTGTCAAGGAATTCGGTAGCTTCTTCCATAATTGTAAGGTCGGCGCTAAAGTTGGTATCAAATACCTTATCAAAGCCAAGTCTGCGAAGAGCTGCAACCATTTTTCCTTCTACGTTTGTTCCGATTTCCATGCCGAATTCTTCGCCGAGAGCGGCACGAACGGCAGGAGCAGTCTGGATTACAACGTGCTTTGTCGGGTCATTGATAGCGTCAAATACCTTTTGAGTGTCGTCTCTTTCTCTGAGAGCGCCTGTCGGGCAAACATTGATACACTGACCACATGAGATACAAGCAACGTCATTGAGATCCATATTGAATGCAGAGCCAATTGCAGAGTCAAATCCACGGTTGTTAGCTCCGATAACTGCAGTCTGTGTCTTACATGCTGCAACACATCTGCGGCAGAGGATACACTTTGAGTTATCACGAATGAGGTGAGCAGCTGATTTGTCTTCGACAGATTCGGTTTTAACTCCGTCGAAGCAACCGGCATCTTCTACACCGAATTCGTATGAGAGTGTTTGAAGCTCACAGTTACCGCTACGTACGCACTGTAAGCAGCTTCTATTGTGGTTTGAAAGAAGAAGCTCAACTGTCATTTTTCTTGACTGCATAACCTTGGGTGAATTGGTCTTGATAACCATTCCTTCCGATACAGGCATTACGCAGGCAGCAACGAGTGAACGAGCCCTTTCAACTTCTACAACGCAAATACGGCAAGCGCCGATTTCGTTTTTACCCCTCATGTGACAAAGGGTAGGAATTTCGATTCCAGCCATTCTGGCAGCTTCGAGAATTGTGTAATTAGCAGGCACGCTAAGGGGCATGCCGTTTATTGTAATATTAACATTTTCCATTATTGGCACACTCCTTTCTTATTCCTTAATAATGGCCTTAAATTTACATGAAGCAACACAAGCGCCACACTTAATACATTTTTCTGTATTAATTTCGTAAGCAGCAAGTTTCTTTCCGGGTGCGATATAGTCAGTAACCTTGATTGCGTCAGCGGGACACTGCTTGGCGCACATTCCACAGCCGAAGCACTTATCCTTAATGATGCTGTAGTTAAGAAGGTTCTTACATGCACCTGCAGGACATTTCTTGTCAACAATGTGAGCAATATATTCATCGCGGAAATATTTTAATGTAGAAATTACGGGGTTAGGAGCTGTTTGGCCGAGACCGCAAAGCGAATTTTCTTTGATGTAATCGCAGAGAGCTTCGAGCTTTTCGAGGTCTTCCATTGTAGCCTTGCCATCGGTAATTTTGTTAAGAATTTCGAGCATTCTTCTTGTACCGATACGGCAGGGAGTACACTTACCGCATGATTCATCAACGGTAAATTCAAGGAAGAACTTAGCAATGTCAACCATACAGGTATCTTCGTCCATAACGATAAGTCCGCCTGAACCCATCATCGAACCGATAGCAAGGAGGTTATCGTAGTCGATTTCAACGTCCATAAGACTTGCCGGGATACATCCGCCTGAAGGACCACCTGTCTGAGCAGCCTTGAATTTCTTGCCGTTAGGAATACCGCCGCCGATATCTTCAACAATCTGACGGAGAGTGGTTCCCATCGGAACTTCAACAAGTCCTGTATGCTCGATTTTACCACCGAGAGCAAATACCTTAGTACCCTTTGACTTTTCGGTACCGATTGAATTGAACCAATCGGAACCCTTAAGGATAATCTGAGGAATATTTGCATAAGTTTCAACGTTGTTAAGTACGGTCGGCTTGCCGAAAAGTCCCTTTACGGCAGGGAACGGGGGACGGGGACGGGGCTCGCCGCGTTTACCTTCGATTGAGGTCATAAGTGCAGTTTCTTCACCGCAAACGAATGCACCTGCACCAAGACGGACGCCGAGGTCGAAGCTGAAATCAGAATCGAAAATATTGTTGCCGAGGAGACCGTATTCACGAGCCTGGTCGATAGCGATTTGGAGACGGTTTACAGCGATCGGGTATTCAGCACGAACGTAAACGTAGCCCTGAGTAGCGCCGATAGCGTAACCGGCGATTGCCATAGCTTCGATAAGAGCATGCGGGTCACCTTCGAGAATCGAACGGTCCATGAATGCACCCGGGTCACCTTCGTCAGCGTTACAACAAACGTATTTCTGGTCAGCGTCGTTTCCGGCAGCGAATTTCCACTTAAGACCGGTCGGGAATCCGGCACCACCACGTCCACGGAGACCTGAATCAAGGATGGTCTGAATAACTTCCTCAGGTTTCATTTCGGTTACAACCTTACCAAGTGCGGCATAACCGTCGTTTGCGATATATTCGTCAATGTTTTCAGGGTTGATAACACCGCAGTTACGTAATGCAATACGCTGCTGTGTCTTATAGAAGGCAGTTTCGTTAAGTGACTTAATTGTGTCATTTTCAACATCAAGTGTTTCATTGTAAATTAAGCGCTTAACAATACGGCCCTTGAGAAGATGCTCATTAACGATTTCTTCAACATCTTCTACCTCTACACGGCTGTAAAAACAACCTTCGGGATATACTATTACGATCGGACCTAATGCACAAAGGCCGAAACAACCGGTTTTAACAACCTTTACTTCTTCGTTAAGACCGGCCTTATCGAGAGCAACTTGCATTGCATCGATAATTTTCTGGCTGTTTGATGATGTACATCCGGTACCGCCGCAAATGAGAACTTGTGAACGATACATTATTTCCACCATTTCTCCATGCAGTTATCATATTTTTTAAATCTCAATCAATTTTGCATGGTAAATCGATTGATGTTTATTTAACTAAATTATAACTTGCAGTTACCGATTGTATATTCGTCAACAACCTTGCCGTTAACGATATGTTCGGTGATGATTCTGTCAACCTTGTCTTCGGTCATTTTAACGTATGTAACCTTTTCCTGACCGGGTAAAATAACCTCAACTACCGGCTCGTACTGGCAAATACCGATACAACCTGTCTGAGTTACCTTTACGTTGGCGATTCCTCTTCTTGAGATTTCGCCAACGAATTTTGTGAGAATGGGACGTGCACCGGCAGCGATACCGCAGGTAGCCATACCAACGAGAACGCGAGTTCCGTCAACATTGTTCTCACGAGCTGCTAATTCAGCCTGTGCCTTTTCTTTTATAGCTTTAAGTTCAGCAAGAGATTTCATTATTTATCCTCCGTTTCTGAATTATTAATAAAATGATTAGACTGTAATCATTGAATCGTTTTCCGTTAAGTATTCATTTATCCAATCGATTACATCGGGGGTATCGAGCGGTACTTCATCAAGCTGTTCGCGTAATTCTCGTGTATCGAGGGAATAGCTTTTTTCATTAAATGCGTGGGTGTAAATAAAATCAATATCAGGATTCATTCGGATAAGCATTGATACCGTTTCGTTAATGTTCCCGACCGGCATTCTGTCGATGCTTGAATGAATATAGCTGGTATAAATTTTTGTTCCTACGCCGACCGTTGACTCGATTATAAAGGTGCCTCCAGACATTTCTGCCGCCATTTTAAATAGCGGAATGCCGAGACCAATTTTTCGCGTTGTTCTTGTAGTATAGAACGGGTCGGTGACACTTTTAATTTGCTCCTCGGTCATGCCTTTTCCATTATCGAAAATATTGATTTTTAGAATATCATTATTTATATCCTCAATCAATTCAATTTCGATAAGGTTAGCATTTGCGGTAATTGAATTTTGGACAATATCGAGAACATTAAGGGATAATTCACGCATTGATAATCAGTCCTTAAATTGCCAAATTGATTACTGATATTTTTTGATAATATCGTCAACATCCTTTTCGACAAGGCGACCGTAAACATCGTCATTAACGGTGAGTACGGGAGCAAGACCGCATGCACCGATACAACGGCAAGCTTCAAGAGAGAACATTCCGTCTGATGTGCATTCGTCAGGACCAATTCCAAGGATTTGAGTGATTCTGTCAACAAGAGCCTGCGCACCTTTTACGTAGCAAGCGGTACCGAGACAAACCGAGATATTATATTTGCCTTTCGGTGAGAGAGCGAACTGAGCATAGAAGGTAGAAATGCCGTAAACTTCTTCAACGGAGATTTCGAGTTCTCTTGCAATAATTTGCTGAACCTCAATGGGAAGGTAGCCATAGATTGACTGAGCTTCCTGCATGATGGGCATCAAGCAACCCTGCTGAGTGCGAATACCGTCAATGAATTTGACAAGCTGTGCCTCTTGCTCAGGCGTGCCGTTAAACGGCAGCGAACTGATTTTCTTTAACATATAATTCCTTGCCTTTCCAGTCGAAAATCGACTTAAATTATACAAAATTTAATGCCGCATTTGATATCCAAACGCTAAAATACAAGCATAGATTTGTTAAACAACAGACCTATACCAATATAATTGTTAATATTATAACATACTCATTTAAAAAAATCTACTATAATATATAAAAAAAGTAGTAAAAAGTTTATTTATGGTATTCAGAGCCGGAATTAATCATAAATGCTCGATAAATCTGTTCCAAAATCATCATTCGAGCCATCATGTGTGGAAAGGTCATCGGTGACATCGAAAGCCTGAATTTAGATATATTTTTAACCCTATCAGATAGCCCGTATGACCCACCGATTATAAATACAATGTGGCTGTCACCGTATGCTGAAACGTTTTCAATCATGTCAGCCAATTTATTTGAGCTGATTTGATTTCCTTCAATGCACATAGTTATAACATATGCACCTTTTTGTATTTTCGAAAGTATTTTGTCTCCTTCGCCTTCAATAACCTTGTTAATCTCAGCTTGCGATGGTGAGAAAGGACACTTGGTTTCGTCAATTTCAATTATATTGAGTTTGCAATAGCCTGATAATCTTTTTTCATATTCGGCACAGGCATCGCGAAAATATTTTTCTTTTAATTTTCCAACTGCGATTATTGATACTTTAATCATTATACAATTATAATTCCGTTTCCGCTTGGCTTTGCAACCGTTAAGATATAGTCTAAATCGCGTTCAAAGCCATGCATTTTTAATGTAGATGTTGCCGTTGTTTCGGCTAAAAGGGGAGTATTGTTATCCTTGCTGACGTGACCTAAAACAATTCGCGTTGTTCCGCTTTTAACAAGTTGAGGTAATTCTTCGGCACAGCATCTGTTTGAAAGGTGACCCGTATCGGATGCGATTCGTAGTTTAAGCGGATACGGATAACTACCGTTCATCAGCATATTTGTTTCGTGATTTGATTCAAAAAGTATAATATCAGCGCCATTCAATGCATTTCGTATTTCTTCAGTGACATAGCCAATATCGGTGCAAACTGTAATAACACGATTATCATTTGTTTCAATTCGGTATCCGCAGCTTGAGACGCTGTCATGAGGTGTGGAAAAGGCAGAAATTATATTACCGTTAATATCAACCGATTTATTCATCACACGGTATTCAACACTTGTTTTAAATTTTTCATCCTTTAAAAGCTCGTTCATCGTTACTTTGTTAGCATAAACGGGAATATCAAATTTTGACGCAAATATACGAACCCCTTTAATGTGGTCGGTGTGTTCATGGGTAATGAATATTGCATCAATTTCATCAGGCTTTGAGCCGATTTTTAAAAGGGCATCGGTAATCGCCTTTGCGCTGACTCCGATATCAATTAGAATCGAAAATGAAGCATTTGAAATATATGTACTGTTTCCGCTGCTTCCGCTGAAAAGGGGACAGAATCTTACCATTTTTTATACCTCGTTAAATACAAAACAAGCGGCTCTTCTATTTTTTGACTAAAAAATAAGAACAGCCGTTTGTTATATTTATTCATTAATTATTTTAATATCTGCGCCGACATTTGAAAGCTTTTCTACAATTTTCTCATAACCGCGTTGGATATGATGAATATCCTCGATTACGGTTTGACCTTTTGCAATAAGACCGGCAATAACCATAGCGGCACCTGCACGTAAATCGGTTGCCTTTACTGTGTTTCCCGAAAGGCTTTCTACTCCGTAAATTTCCGCTTTTTTACCCTCAGCCTTTATAAATGCGCCAAGCTTTGTTAGCTGTTCAGCGTATTTAAAACGGTTGTCCCATATGCTTTCGGTAATTATACTTTTGCCATCGGCAACGGTCAAAACTGTTGCAATCTGAGGCTGCATATCCGTCGGAAAACCGGGATGGGGCATAGTTTTAATATTACAACGGTGAATCTTTCCGTTGCTCCTTACACGTAAGGCGTCGTCAAGGTCATCGATAGTTGCGCCCATTTCAACAAGCTTTGCTGTGATTGATTCGAGGTGTTTTGGGATAACATTCTTAATAATAACGTCACCCGATGCAGCAACAACAGCAGCCATATATGTTCCTGCTTCGATTTGGTCAGGAATAATGCTGTAGGTTGTACCGTGAAGATGGGATACACCACGAATTTTAATTGTATCGGTACCTGCACCGCGAATATCAGCACCCATTGATAATAAAAAGTTAGCTAAGTCAACAATATGTGGCTCTTTTGCAGCGTTTTCGATTACTGTAAGGCCTTGCGCTTTTACAGCAGCAAGCATAATATTTACGGTTGCTCCAACCGATACAACATCTAAATAAATTTGATTTCCAACGAGCTTTTTTGCGTCGATATTAACCATATTATCGGCAATAGTGACATTTGAACCAAGCAGTTCAAATCCCTTGATATGCTGGTCAATGGGTCTAACACCGAAGTCGCAGCCTCCGGGAGGGGCTACCTTTGCCTTTGAAAAACGTCCAAGCATAGCGCCCATTAGGTAGCTGCTGGCTCTAAGTTTTCTGCTTTTTTCGGCAGGGACAATATATGATGATATTGTCGATGAGTCAATTTCAATGGTTGAATTATTTATTTGTTTAACGCCGGCACCGAGCTCACTTAAAATAGCGATAAGCTCGTTGACGTCACTTATATCAGGCAAATTTTCAATACGGCATATACCGTCAGAAAGAATTGCAGCAGGAATTATTGCAACAGCAGCGTTTTTTGCACCGCTAATACTGATCTCGCCTTGTAGGCAATTTTTGCCGTTAATAACCAGCTTTTCCAAAATTTGCACCCCTAAAATATGATGTAATTAGAATTTGCAATCTAATTTATTCTATCACATATTGATATAAAATCAAATGTTTTTTATTTTTTCTTTGCCCAAGAATCCTTTAAAGCGACGGTTCTGTTAAAAACAGGACATTCACTTGTAGACGTTGTATCCGCACAGAAATAGCCCTGGCGCATAAACTGATATTTCTTTTCAGGGCTTGAGGAAGCTAAATCTTTTTCTATCTTACAACCGGTAAGTACGGTGAGTGATTCGGGGTTAAGATTGCTCGAAAACTCACCATTAGCGTCTTCATCAGACGGATTTTCAACAAGGAAAAGTCGGTCATAGAGATTAACCGTTGCATCAACAGAATTTTCTTTGCTAACCCAGTGAATTGTTCCTTTAACCTTACGTCCGTCAGGAGCGTTTCCGCCCTTTGTTTCGGGATCATATGTGCAGTGAATTTTTGTAATATTACCGTTTTCGTCCTTCTCACAGGAAACATATTTAACAAAATATGCACCCTTCAAGCGAACCTCACGCTCGGGACATAGTCTAAAATATCCCTTAGGCGGCTCTTCACAGAAATCATCAGCTTCGATAAAGATATTCTTTGAAAAATAAGTCTTTCTTGTGCCAAGCTCCGGCTTATTCGGATTAATTTCAACCTCAATTTCTTCAACGAGATTGTCGGGATAGTTATCAATTACTACCTCAACAGGACGAAGAACAGCCATAGCTCTTTCGGCATTTATATTAAGGTTATCACGTACACATGATTCAAGGAGTGCTATATCGATTACGCTGAATGCCTTTGATACGCCGATTTTATCGCAGAAATCACGAATAGCCTCAGCGGGATAGCCACGTCTTCTCATACCGCAAATGGTAGCCATTCGCGGATCGTCCCAACCAACGACAAGCCCGTCATTAACGAGCTTTAAGCACTTTCTTTTACTTGTTAATGTGTAATTAACGTTCATGCGTGCGAATTCAATCTGTCTCGGCGGAGTTTCAATGTCGCATTTTTCAAGGAACCAATTGTAAAGCGGTCTATGATTTTCAAATTCAAGCGAGCATAGAGAGTGGCTTACACCTTCTCTTGCATCAGAGAGTGGGTGAGCCATATCATACATCGGATATACAACCCATTTGTCACCGGCACGATGATGTGGAACCTTCATTATTCGGTAAATTACCGGGTCACGCATATTAAGGTTGGGCGATGACATATCAATTTTTGCACGGAGAACTCTTTCGCCGTTTTCAAATTCGCCCTTTGTCATTCTTTCAAAAAGGTCGAGGTTTTCTTCAACCGAACGATCACGATAGGGACTATTTTTTCCTGCTTCGGTGAGCGTACCGCGATATTCACGAATTTCGTCAGCAGAAAGGTCACAAACGTATGCAAGCCCTTTTTTGATCAGCTTTATAGCGCATTCATAGATAAAGTCGAAATAATCAGAAGCGTAATAAACATTATCCCAGTTAAAGCCGAGCCATTTAATATCCTCCATAATTGAATCAACGTATTCAACATCTTCTTTTGACGGATTTGTGTCGTCAAGACGGAGGTTGCAGGTACCACCAAACTTATCAGCAATACCGAAATCTATGCAAATAGCCTTTGCGTGACCGATATGAAGATATCCGTTTGGTTCAGGCGGAAAACGTGTTTGAACACATTTATATACGCCTTCCGAAAGGTCGGCTTTTACAAATTCTTCTATAAAATTACCTTGTTCTTTAATTATCTCTTCCATTATTACACCTCTTTAAAATGTGCGATGGCATCGTTAATACGCTTAAGTACCTTTTCGCTACCGATTAAAGCCATTATTGAGCAAAGATCGGGACTGTTTGTTCTTCCTGTAATCGCAACTCTGATGATGGTTGCGGCATCGCCAACGTGACCATTATAGCTATTGGGATTTTTCTTATATTCCTTAACATCGGGACAGAAATTACACTTAGGACAAATTTCCTTAATCTTGTTAAACCATTCTTCCTTACTATCGTTTTCGTCATAAACCGAAAGATATTCGGTGAGAATGTTTATTGCATGCGATGCATTAAGCTTTTCTGGTAGTTCATAATTATTATGATACAATTCGTCAAAGAAATAAGCTGAATATTCCTTTGCTTCGTTCCATTTTGCAATATCTTTTCTCGGCTTCGGAGTGTCACGGTCAATATTGAAAATATTTTTAGTAAACTCAATATCTCTCGAAAGTAAAGCATAGTAATCGGTATCATATTTTTTTGCCCATTCGAGAAGCTCGGAAACGACACGTTCGGCAGTGAATTTTGAAATAACGTTTTTGCTTACGTCGTTTAACTTAACAATATCAAAAAGGGCACCTGATACGCTCATCTTTTTTAAATTAAGCTTAAATTCCTTGTTCAAAAGGGAAGAATTAGCACGACGCCAATCTTCAAAATCGGAATTTGCTATTGTAAGCAGATATTCGGTAACCGAATCGGCGGGATAACCCTGCTCAGCATAAAAATGAACGGCTGCTTCAGGGTCTTTTCTTTTCGAAAGCTTTCTCTTTGAACCGTTTTCTTCCTTCATAATCGGCGAAACGTGACAATATTTAGGTACCTTGAAGCCGAGTAATTTAAATAGCTGAATATGCTTAGGTACTGATGAAATCCATTCGTCACCGCGAATTACGTGGGTTGTTCGCATTAAATGGTCATCAACAGCATGAGCGAAATGATATGTCGGGATACCGTCGGATTTAAGTAATACAAAGTCCTCGTCATTTTCGGGCATTTCGATTTTACCCTTTATTCCGTCATCAAATGTGATTCTTCTATTTTCGTCACCTGGTGAACGAAGACGTACAACATAAGGCATGCCATTATCAATTTTTGCCTTAATCTCGTCGAAGCTTAAATTACGGCAAAATGCATATTTTCCGTAATAGCCTGTCCTTTCTTTATTCGATTCCTGAATAGTACGATTATCGGCAAGCTTTTGCTCGGTACAGAAGCAGGGATATGCATATCCTTCCTCCATAAGCTTTTTAACATATACGTGATAAATGTCACCGCGTTCACTTTGCTTATAAGGACCATAGTTTCCTTTCGTCTCGGTGGGTGAAACGTATCCCTCGTCGATATTAACGCCAAAGTGAACAAGACCGTTAATAATATCAGCCATACCGCCGTCAACCTCACGCTTTGCGTCGGTATCCTCAATACGAAGATAAAACATGCCATCGGTTGCGTCAGCAGTTCTACGGTTAATGAGCGCGGTAAATAAAACTCCTAAATGAAGATAACCCGTAGGGCTTGGAGCAATTCGTGTGATACGTTGGCCTTCTTTTAACTCAATAGCGGGATATTCTATTTCATAATCGTCAGCACTTTTATTAAGTTTTCCGAATATTAGTTCTGCAATTCTTTGATTTTCAGTCATCAAACGAAACAACTCCTTTTCTAACAGAATATTATAACCTATCACTCTGATTTTGGCAATAATAAATATTACTATTTTTGCTTGTGCAGTTCGTAAAAAATAACACCTTGAATATAGGATAATTTGGTGATATAATATGATAAATTAGGTTTGGAGGTTTAAACATGCTTGTCTCAGATGTTAAAAAAATATTAGATGCTGAATGCATCTGCTGCGAAAATCTTATTGATACCGAAATAAATTCGGCTTGTGGCTCCGATATGATGAGTGATGTTCTCGCTTACGTAAAGGATCAATCTGTTCTTTTAACCGGACTTGTTAATCCTCAGGTTGTAAGAACGGCCGAAATGATGGATATGCCGTGCGTTGTATTTGTTCGTGGCAAGCAGCCCGACGATACAATTATTGCTCTTGCAAAGGATAGAGGTATTGTTTTAATGACTACACCGCATAGAATGTTTACTGCTTGTGGTCTTTTATATCAGAACGGACTTAAGGGAGGCTGCGGTTGATGAGTGAAGCGGTAAGACTTTCGTACGATGTATCGGCTGACGATTTTACACATGCGGGCGAAGCCTCCGGCGCTATAAAGAGAACACTTAAAAAACTTGGAATAGATATGGAAATTGTCCGTCGTGTTTCGATAGCCGTTTATGAAGGCGAGATTAACATGGTTATTCACGCAAACGGTGGGGTAATCGAAGCTGCAATTTCTCCTACTTGTATCGAAATTTGGCTCAAAGATAAGGGACCGGGTATTAAAGATATTGAACTTGCCATGCAGGAAGGGTATTCAACAGCAAGGGATCATATAAGAGCGCTCGGCTTTGGCGCAGGAATGGGCCTACCTAATATAAAGAAGTATACCGACGAAATGAAGATTGATACAGAAATCGGTGTAGGTACTACTGTTTATATGAAGGTGAATTTTACATAAAATAAGGGGCTGTAATTATGGAGAAAATATACCATGCGGTTCAACTTGATACAGATAAATGTACCGGCTGTATTAACTGTATAAAATGCTGTCCTACAGGGGCAATTCGTGTACGTGCGGGAAAAGCGAAGATATTAAAAGAGCTTTGCATTGATTGTGGCGAATGTATTAGAGTTTGTCCAACCCATGCGATGAAGCCGATTTATGACCGTCTTAATGTTATGGATGGTTATGAACATAAGGTGGCGCTTTTATCTCCAACCATATTCGGTCAAATACGTAATTTGGATGATTTGGATTACGTTATGACCGCTTTTAAAAAAATTGGATTTGACGATGTTTTTGAAACATCACGTGCAGCCGAACTTGTTTCAGAAGCGACAAGAAAATATATGAATGCAGGAAACTATGAATATCCCGTAATTTCATCGGCTTGTCCCGCTGTCGTGAAGTTAATTCAGCTTAAATTTCCTGATTTGTGCAGTCATGTTTTACCGATAAAATCGCCCATGCATATTGCGGCTAAAATGGCTCGAGAGGAAGCTATAAATAAAACAGGGCTTGATTCCAATAAAATTGGTGTTTTTTACATATCTCCTTGTACAGCCGAGGTTACCGAATCAAAAAATCCGATTATTGACGGCGAAACTGACATTGATGGTGTAATCGGTATTTGTGAGGTTTATCATCAGCTTGTTGCAACGATGGAAAAGCTCGAAAAGGTTGAGCCTATCGCAAATTCAGGTTTAATAGGTGTAAGCTGGGCCATTGACGGCGGCGAATCAGCTGCGCTCATGTCGTCTCACTATCTTTCAGCTGACGGAATAAATAACGCCACGAACGTACTTGAGGAAATTGAAGAAAAGAAGTTCAAGCGTCTGCATTTTGTTGAATTAAGAGCTTGTAGCGCGGGTTGTGTCGGTGGCGTTCTTACGGTAAAAAATCCATTTATGGCAAAGGCTCGTACCCAAATTTTAAGAAAATATTTGCCTGTTTCGACTAATCACCTTGAAAAAGACGATATACCGAAGGAAATGCTGTTTAATTGTGAGCTTAATTCCGTAGAGGGCATGAAACTTTCTGACAACCTATTTGAAGCGTTAGCCATAATGCAAAAAATTGACGGAATTGAAAAGAAATTGCCCGGACTTGATTGCGGAGCATGCGGCTCACCTAGTTGCAAAACCTTTGCTGAGGATGTGGCACTCGGTTATTCGAATGAAAATGATTGCGTTTTCATTATGCGCGACCAGGTTCAGCATTTTGCAAAGCAAATGTCCCTTTTAGGTATGAATTTAGGCGAGGGTAGAGCTGATAACATCGATGATATAAAGGAAAGTGAATAATTTGACTGTCAACGAATTAAAAGAAGCTCTCGGAGCAAAATTATTAGCCGGTGAAGGCGGACTCGATAATATTGTTGAATGCGGTTATTGCGGCGACCTTTTAAGCTGGGTAATGGGACGAGCCGGCGAAAATTCAGCTTGGGTAACTGTAATGGGTAATGTAAATGCAGTTGCTGTTGCCGTCTTGGCTGACATTTCCTGCATCGTTTTGGCTGAAAATTCAGTCCTCGACGATGACGCCAAAATTAAGGCTGATGAGCACGATATTCCTGTAATTCAAACCGATATTCCACAATTTGAATTATGCGTGGATATTGACAAATTGATAAAATGAGGTTATATTACGATTTGCACATTCATTCTTCACTGAGTCCATGCGGTGATAATGATATGACGCCAAATAATATTGTCAACATGGCAAAGTTGAATGAACTTGATATTATTGCGGTTACCGACCATAACACTTGCAGAAATTGTTCGGCTGCTATTAAGGTCGGGGAAGAAGTAGGATTAACGGTTGTTCCCGGAATGGAGCTTACAACGTCGGAGGATATTCACGTTGTTTGCCTTTTTCCTGATTTAGAATCGGCTGAAAAGTTTGATAAGTATGTATATGAACGGCTTATGAAGATTCCTAACGAAGCTGATATTTTCGGTCATCAATATGTAATGAATGAAAATGACGAAATAATCGACGAAGTGGACATGCTTCTTATCAATTCGTGTGATATCAGTATTATGGATGTTAAGGAAGTTGTTAATTCATTCGGCGGTGTTGCCATACCTGCCCATGTGAATAGGGATTCATACAGTATAATCGCTGTCTTAGGCGAAATTGTACCCGAATGCAATTTTGATTTTATCGAGGTTAGCAGGTCCGGTAAACCCGAAAACTATAACTATCCATCGATTCAAAATTCAGATGCGCATTATTTAGAAAATATATCAGAAAAAGGGCGGTTTATTGAATTAGAGAAAAATACCGCGCGGTGTCTTATTGAGTATTTAGGTAACGGGAGATGTTAACTTGGCAGTATCCAATAAGTGTAAAAGCATATTTATCGAAACCGTCAAGTTTGTTATTGTCGGTTTAATTTCGTTTGCAATCGATTATATTGCCTTTTTGATTTTTAATAGAATTATATTCGGTCAAGATGGTGGAGAGCATACCGTTTTAACTACGGCTGCTAATATAATCGGTTACTGTGTTGGAGTAATTGTAAATTATTTCTTGCTTCGAATTTTTGTTTTTACAGCTGATTATCAGCGAGAGAACGGAAAAGGTGCAAAAGCGCTTATTTTATTTATACTTTCGAGCATTATTGGCTTGATACTTACTGTTGTTTTTACAGGAGTATTCATGTATTTATACGAAATGATTGATCTTTCGCGCTTTAATTCTTTGTTCCTTGAATCTGACTCGCTTGGTAAAATTACCGCAACTTTCCTTGTTACAATCTGGAATTACCTTAGTAAAAAACTGTTTATATTTAAATAAATAAAAAGGTTGCGAGTTGCAACCTTTTTATTTATTTCTTAACATAAACTCAATTACTATACTGTATATACATGCTTCAGTTATTATATCTTTTGCGCTTATTAATAATTCGCTGCCAACCCGCAGGTAAAATATTGGGTTTGAAAAATTATTGGCTTGTGATGTATAATAAATCGAAAGTGAAATTGATATAATAGCGGCCGTAACAGATATTACAAAGAATATGTATGTTAAGTCGTGTATTTTGTTAATATATTTAATAATCTTATTCATTTAATCACCAATTAATTTTTACATTTTATAATGATTAATTTCAATACAAACAATTTGGAACGGGAGTAATATAATGTCAGTTGGAGTTTCTACCGCGTGTTTTTATCCGAATTTAACCGAAAAATCGGTCGAATATCTTGCAAAAAACGGTGTTAATCAAATTGAAATATTTTTTAATAGCCAGTCAGAAACAAACGTTAGATTTTTAAGCAAAATAAAGAAGATTGCCGATTTGTATAAAATGAAAATCGTTGCGGTTCATTCCTATTTTTGCTCCTATGAACCGTATTTAATTTTTTCTGATTATGAGCGTCGTTTTGATGATTGTCTTCCGTTTGTTGACAGTCTTTTTGATGCGGGTGCGGTTCTTCAAGCTGATTATGCAATAATTCATGGCGGAAGGCTAACGGGCAAAATAAGTGACGAAGTGTACTTTGAGCGCTTTTTAACAATATATAATAGGGGAATTGAGGTAGGCGTTAAGCTTGCGCAGGAGAATGTCAACCAGTTTAGAAGCAGTTCGCCGACCTTTATTTCGCATATGAAAAGATATCTTGGTGAAAAGGCTAATTTTGTTTTGGATGTTAAACAATGTGTTCGCTCCGGAGTTGATATTTATCAAATGGCTGATGCGATGGGTGATAGCTTGAAGCATATTCATTTGAGCGATCATAATAATAAATTGGACTGCATGCTTCCTCTGAAAGGCAACTTTGATTTTAAATCCTTTTTAAATTATTCGGATACAATAAAGAATGCAACGAAAATGGTCGAAGTCTATAATAATGCATATGAAAATTTTGATGAGGTTATAAATTCTACGCGACAATTGGAAGCCTTGATTTATTAAAATTTACTGTTTATAAAAACACAATATCTTGTGTAATTCGTTTTTTTTACACAATATTTGTCATAATTGACAAAGAAATATATAATTGTATAAATATTTTTTACATATCAGCTATATTGAAAAAAATCGAATTATAGTATAAAATGTAGATAGTTTTATTATTATCTATTTTGATGAGGAATTAATATGAAACTTCTTGAAGACAGAATTATAAAAGACGGGAAGATTGGCGAAGGAAATGTCTTAAAGGTAGACAGCTTTGTTAATCACCAAATTGACGTCAATTTTATGAATGAAGTTGGAAAGGAGTTTTTTCGTCGTTTTAAGGATGAAAAAATTGATAAGATACTGACCATCGAAGCATCGGGAATTGGTATAGCTTGTATCGTAGCCCAGTATTTTAATGTGCCTGTTGTTTTTGCAAAGAAGACAAAAACGAATAACATTTATTCTGATGTATATAAGGGTAAGGTTGAGTCATATACTCATGGCGTTACATACGATATTGTCGTTTCAAAAGAATTTTTAAAAGAAAACGAGCGGGTTTTGATAATTGACGATTTTCTCGCAAAGGGTAGTGCATTACTCGGCCTTTTAAGTCTTATTAAAAATGCCGGGGCTATAACGGTTGGTGCCGGAATTTTGATTGAAAAAGCATATCAAAACGGCGGAAACATTGTTCGCGAGCTGGGTATACGTGTTGAATCCCTTGCAAGAATAAAGTCAATGACCGTTGAAAACGGAGTAGAATTCTGTTAGTTTAAATTGGCACATGCCATTTAATAATTAAAATTTCAGGAGGCAAAAAACAATGAAAAAGATTTTAGCACTTGTTCTTTCAGCAATTCTTGTTCTCGGGATGTTCGTTGGTTGCGGCAGCGATTCTAACGAAGTAGATGTTCCCGAAATCAAAGGAATGAGCAAATCACCGATCGATACTGTTGAATTGACGGTTGATTACGAAGTTCCTGGCACATTTAAGATTGGTTTCATCTGCTTACACGATGAAAACTCAACCTACGACCTCAACTTCCTTAACGCTGTTGACACCATTCAGAAGACATTAAAGCTTTCTGACAGTCAGGTTATCGTTAAGACAAACGTTCCTGAAGGCGACGAATGCTATGTTGCTGCAAAGGACCTTGTTGACTCAGGTTGTAACATTATCTTTGCTAATTCATTCGGTCATGAAGACTTTATGATTAAGGCTGCAAAGGAATTCCCTGATGTTCAGTTCTGCCACGCTACCGGTACAAAGGCTCACACCGAAAATCTTAAGAATTATCACAATGCATTTGCTTCAATCTACGAAGGCCGTTACCTTGCAGGTGTAGCTGCCGGTATGAAGCTTAACGAAATGATCGCTGACGGTAAATTCACCGCAGAAGAAGCTAAAATCGGTTATGTTGGCGCATTTACATATGCCGAAGTTATATCCGGTTACACTTCATTCTACCTCGGTGCAAAATCTGTTTGCCCGACAGTAACAATGGACGTTCAGTTTACGGGTTCATGGTATGACGCTCCGAAGGAAAAGAACGCAGCAGAAGCTCTTATTGCTAAGGGTTGCAAGCTAATCAGTCAGCATGCTGACTCAATGGGTGCTCCCGGCGCTTGTGAAAAGGCAGGTATTCCTAACGTTTCTTACAACGGAAGCACATATGATTCATGCTACGAAACATTCATCATTTCGTCTGCTATCAACTGGGCTCCTTACTATAACTACATCATCGGTAGCTATGTAAAGGGTGAAGAGATTGC
The DNA here is from genome assembly GCA_017409475.1 of Clostridia bacterium. Classification (GTDB taxonomy): domain Bacteria; phylum Bacillota; class Clostridia; order Oscillospirales; family Acutalibacteraceae; genus UMGS1976. The sequence goes on along the minus strand of JAFQSP010000003.1, from coordinate 271,352 downwards.
TGCTGACTGGTGCGGCGGTATCGCAGAAGGTTCAGTAGTTCTTACCGGTATCAATCAGGACGTAGCTGCTGAAGGTACCTTCGACGCTATTAAGAAGGCTGTTGAAGATATTAAGAACGGCACAATCAAGGTATTTGCTACAAAGAACTTTACTGTAGAAGGTAAAGAATTAACAACATACCTCGCAGACGTTGACACTGACGCTGCCTTTACACCTGATACAGAAGTTATTGCTGATGGTTACTTCCACGAATCTGAATATCGTTCAGCTCCTTGCTTCGACCTTAGAATTGATGGAATCACACTTCTCAACCAGGAATTTTAAGTAACTCTGAAGGCGGGACAGATAATACTGTCCCGCCTATACTTATTTAAGCACTTAAAAAAGAACCTTTTTTTACGATTAAAGATATTTTTTTAAGGGTTTAAGGGGGAATATGAATTGACAAATAATGTTGCAATTGAACTTAAAAATATTTCAAAATCATTTGGCGGTAATATGGCTAACAAGAATGTTAATCTTATCGTCAACCGTGGAGAAATTCTTTCCATTTTAGGTGAAAACGGAAGCGGAAAAACAACTCTTATGAATATGATTGCGGGTATCTATTTCCCCGATGAAGGTGAAATTTTTATAAATGGGCAGGAGGTCTCGATTCGTTCGCCTAAGGATGCTTTTAAGTACGGAATTGGAATGATTCATCAGCATTTTAAGCTCATTGATGTTTTTTCTGCTACCGAAAACATTATTTTAGGTCTAAAGGAAAAGGGAAGATACAATCTCAAAGCTGCATCAATGCGCGTAAAGGAAATCAGTGATAAATACGGATTTGACATTGACCCAATGAAAAAGATTCACGAAATGTCTGTATCAGAGAAGCAGACCGTTGAAATCATCAAGGTTTTATATCGCGGAGCTGATATTCTCATACTTGATGAGCCGACTGCTGTATTGACTCCCCAGGAAACTCAAAAATTGTTTGCCGTTATACGAAAAATGAAGGAAGACGGCAAATCAATTATTATTATCACACATAAACTTCATGAAGTTTTATCATTATCTGACAAGGTTGCTGTTCTTCGAAAGGGTGAATATGTGGGCACTGTTGAAACTGCAAACACTAACGAAGCTGAACTAACCGAGATGATGGTAGGAAAGAAAATATCGCTTAATATCGAAAGAAGTGAACCGCAAAGTTGCGAGGATAGATTGGTTGTTAAGGGGCTTAACTGTATCAATCGCGAAGGAAAAAAGGTGCTTAACGACATATCGTTTGTCGCACGTTCGGGAGAAATTCTCGGTATCGCAGGTATTGCAGGTTCCGGACAACGTGAGCTTCTTGAAGCAATTGCAGGGCTTCAGCATATTAACGATGGCGAAATACTTTACAACAATCCAAAAACAAATACTTGTGACAATTTGAGAGATAAGACACCTCTTCAAATTAGAGATTTAGGTGTTCGGCTTTCGTTTGTTCCCGAGGATAGACTTGGTATGGGACTTGTCGCAAATATGGATATTGTTGAAAATATGATGCTTCGCAGCTACCATAAGGGAAAATCACTTTTCCTTGAAAGAAAGGCTCCCAAGGATTTAGCATTACATATTATAGAGGACTTAGAGGTTGTTACACCAAACGAAAATACACCGGTAAGACGACTTTCCGGCGGCAATATTCAAAAAATTCTTGTTGGACGCGAAATTGCCTCAGCACCAACCGTTCTTATGGCAGCGTATCCTGTACGTGGACTTGATATAGGCGCATCTTACACCATTTACAACCTACTTAATTCACAAAAGAAAAAAGGGGTTGCTGTTATATTTGTTGGTGAGGACCTTGATGTTCTTATTGAGCTTTGTGATAGAATTCTTGTAATCGGCTCAGGCTCGATTACCGGAATCGTTGACGCCAGAAATACAACAAAGGAAGAAATCGGCTTATTAATGACAAAAACGGTTTCTAATGATGAAAAGGAGGGTGAATAATGAGCTTATTTGGTTTGCACATTGTTAAGCGTGAGCCAATGTCATGGTACAAGAATATGTTTGTACGTGCTGTTGCAATTATCGCCTCGCTTATCCTATCAGCTGTTGTTATTACCCTTTTAACGAATAAAAATCCGTTACAGATTTATGCATCAATGTTTGATGGAGTATTTGGTTCTGACCTTCGTATCTGGAGCATGGCTCAAAATGTCGCAATTTTACTTTGTATCTCATTGGCCGTAACACCTGCTTTTAAAATGCGATTTTGGAACTGTGGCGCTGAAGGTCAGGTTCTTATCGGTGGACTTGCTAACGTTTCGGTTATGATGTTTTTAGGTGACAAGTTAACTTATCCTGTTCTTATTATTGTAATGATTCTTGCTTCTGTTGCCGCAGGTATTATTTGGGCAGTTATTCCTGCTATATTTAAAGCTATTTGGAATACTAACGAAACGCTTTTTACCCTTATGATGAACTATGTTGCCATTCAGTTGGTTGCATTTTTCCTTAAGTATTTTGTAAAGAACGGTTCCGGCGTTTTGACCCCGATGGAAGAGTACGGACTACCTGTTATCGGCCACTCGTATGTGCTTAATATAATTACTGTTGCTGTATTAACCGTACTTGTTTATATTTACTTAAAGAGAACGAAGCAGGGCTATGAAATATCTGTAGTAGGTGAGAGCGAAAACACCGCTAAATATATCGGTATAAACGTAAAAAAGGTAATTATCAGAACACTTGTTGTCTCGGGTGCAATATGCGGTATCGCAGGACTTTTACTTGTCGGCGGTACAAATCACACCATCAGTACAACAACCGTAGATGGACGCGGTTTTACCGCTATCATGGTTTCATGGCTCGCAAAATTCAACCCCGTGTTTATGATTTTTACTTCGTTCTTAATCGTATTTTTGCAGAATGGCGCTAATCAGGTTTCTACTGATTTCAGACTTCCAAGCGCAATCTCTGATATTATTACTGGAATCATTTTATTCTTTATAATTGGCTGCGAATTTTTCCTTCAATATAAAATTGTTGCTTCAAAAAGCGGAAAGGAGAATAACTAATGTTAGCCTTTCTTATCAGCGCAATTAGACTTGGCATGACTTTTTTGTTTGGTTCAACCGGCGAAACAATTACCGAAAAATCGGGACATCTTAATCTTGGAATACCCGGCGTAATGTGTGTTGGTGCTTCATGCGGGTGCTATGCAGAGTATCTGTATTTAAGCGAGGCGCGAATGAATGCCTCACCGATTTTGGCGATATTAATTCCTATTCTCGCGACCCTTGCCGGTGGTGCACTTATGGGGCTTATATTCAGCTTTTTAACCGTTACACTTCGCACAAATCAGAATGTTACCGGCCTTGCTCTTACAACATTTGGCGTCGGTGTTTCTGATTATATGATTACAAAAACCGGACCTATTTACAGCAAAGGTAGCCGTTATTTTACAACTCCTTTACCCTTTGCTGATGATTTAGGTGTTATTGGCGATATTTTCTTTTCACATGGAATTTTGATATATTTAGCAATTATAATTGCTCTTTTAACGTCGTTTGTTCTTAATAGAACAAGAATTGGTCTTAATTTACGTTCGGTTGGAGAAGACCCTGCAACTGCTGATGCTGCCGGTATAAATGTATCTTTATATCGATATTCAGCTACCTGCATCGGTTCCGCAATTGCCGGTTTAAGCGGATTATCCTTTATTATGGACTATCTTAACGGAAACTGGGAATATTGCATTGACGCAATTGGTTGGCTGTGTATAGCTCTTGTAATCTTTACCGTTTGGAAGCCGAATTTAGCTATCATTGGCTCGATTTTGTTTGGCGCCCTCTATATTGTGAGCAGCTATATTACCGGCATCAGTTTTGCTACAAAAGAACTTTTTGAAATGTTACCTTATATTGTTACGATAATCGTTCTTGTCTTTACCAGCGCACGTGACAGTAAAAACAGTCAGCCGCCAAAGAGTCTCGGCCTCCCGTATTTTAGAGAAGAAAGATAATAGTATATTCAATCGTTAAGCACTGAAAAGCGTCAGCTTTTCGGTGCTTTTTAATTTTGAAAAAATTAGATATTTTTTTTACAGTTGCTTTTAATAATTAAAAAACTGCTCAATTTTCCTAATCAAGATATATAATCTAAATTTTAATTTTCATTTTAGGTCAATAATACTTTTGGCGGTGATAAAATGAAAAAAATTATTAAAACAATTTCTGTTGTACTACTTATAACATGCTCGTATATTTTTTCAAATATATATTATCTTTCAAATAATACACCAAACACGATTTATTCAGATAATTTTTTATCATTATCTGGTGATAATGCTTTAAATTGTTCGGTTGCAGGTAATAGCGATAATGGAAATTATGAACTTAAATATTTAAATATATTTCCTGTTAAAAATATTACAATTAAAAATAAAGCCGTAAAAAATGTTGTACTTTGCGGTAATCAGTTCGGGATAAAATTATATTCATCAGGTTCAATAATTACTTCTGTTTCGGGGGTTCTTACAGAAAGTGGTAGTAGGAATCCTGCCTATGAGGCCGGTCTACGAAAAGGTGATATTATAATATCAATAAACGATGAAGAAATACTTTCTAATGCCGATATTGAAAGAATTGTAAAAAATTCAGATGAAAAGCTAAAAATAGTTTATGAAAGAAATAATAAAAAATACAAAACAATTGCATATTCTGTTGTTTGCGCAACCGATAATTGCAAAAAGCTTGGAATATGGATAAAGGACAGTTTAGCGGGAATCGGTACGGCAACCTTTTATATTAAAGAAACAGGTGTTACAGCCGGGTTAGGTCATGGAATTTATGATAATGAGACCAATGTTCTAATTCCCTTAAATGAGGGTGCGATTTGCGAGGTGGACAACTTTGTTGTTTCGCGTTCGGTAGATGGAGTTGTTGGGGATATTAGCGGTAATTTATCACACGAGAATATAGGTGAAATTATAAAAAACTCGGATAACGGCGTTTATTTTAATGGAATTGAATATAGCGGAGAATTGGTTGAAATTGGTTCATCAAGTAAAATAAAAAAGGCAAATGCCCAGATATATTTATCATTAAACGGTGAAGAGTGCAGATATTATGATTGCGAAATTAAAAAAATTAATTATAATGAAAAAACCAAAAATCTGATTATTAAAATTATCGATGAAGAGCTTTTAGAAAAAACAGGTGGAATAATTCAAGGGATGAGCGGAGCGCCTATTTTACAGAACGGCAAACTCATCGGCGCGGTGACCCATGTTCTTGTAAATGATACGTCAAGTGGTTATGGTATTTTTGCGGAAAATATGTTGGAAACTGCTTTGGATTGATCATAAAAATTGATAATATGCATCTTAATTGAGATTAAATTAAGGTGCATATTAATTTTAGTATTAATTGACAACATTTATTAATTCTGTAATAATAATATCAAACATTTAAAACTCGGGTGTATGCTATGATTAAACTAATGCCTCAAGTAAAATCACTTAATATAAAGGACGGTTTTTTAGCGAATAAATCGCTTAATATTAGCAACTTAAATTGTGATATTAGACTAATTGAAGCGCTTTCTTTCTTTAACTGCTCAGTTGATGGTTCGCCGGTTATAATTGAAACGGTTGATATGGGCAAGGAAGAATATGAACTAATCATCAATACCGATTCAATTAGTATCAGAGCAAGGGATAGTGCAGGTGCATTTTATGCTATTCAAACTTTAAGGCAAATTTTCAGGGAAGAAAATGTGCCTTGCTTACATATTTACGATAAGCCCGATTTTGAATATCGCGGATATTATCACGATGTTACACGCGGGAAAATTCCTACTGTCTCGACATTGAAAAAGCTCATTGACAATTTAGCATATTATAAGATAAATTCATTACAGCTTTATGTTGAACATACATTTGAATTAGAGGAATATAAGAACATTATCGAGTATACCGGATACATTACTAAGGAAGAAATGCGTGAGCTTGACGCATATTGTAAGAAAAATTTCATCGATTTCATTCCTTCGCTTTCTACCTTTGGACATCTTTACGAATTATTACAGCAGGACAAATATAAGCATCTTTGCATTTTAAAGGATTATCATCCTGATAGCAACTTCTGGTATGAGAGAATGATGCATCATACTATTAATCCCTTACTCGACGAAAGCGTTAAGCTTATTACCGGGATGATTGACCGATATTCAGATAATTTCGATAGCGATATTTTCAATATTTGTTGTGACGAAACATTTGATCTTAAAAAATTGGATGATGGCCAGAATGATGTTGGAATGATTCACATAGACTTCGTTAACAAACTAATTAAGCATGTTAACTCGCTTGGTAAAAAGGCGATGCTATGGGCTGATTCGTTGCTTTTGAATGATCCTGATGTAATTAAGAATATGCCGAAGGATACTTATTTCCTCAGCTGGTGTTATGATGAACATCCTGATGCTGATCCGATTGTAAAATTCGGTAAAATGGGGGTTAAGCAAATTGTTTGTCCGGGTACATCTTCATGGAGTCGCCTTTGCGAAAACGTAATTGTTGAAGAAAACAATATAACTAATATGATTAACCTTGGCCGTGAAAATAAGGCAATAGGCGTTTTAAATACAAACTGGGGTGATTGGGGAAATCCTTGCTCAATTGAACTTGCTATGTACGGAACCGTTCTTGGCGCGGCTAAATCATGGGACGCTTCAACCGAAATTAACGATGAATTTTATGATGCTGTTAACAGCATTCTTTATGAAAACGATAATGGATTTCAGATTCTCAAAGAATTGAGTATACTTCATGAAAAGATGAACTGGTTTCATTTTTGCAGCAATTATATTGAGTACCGCTATGATTCTAAGTTTTACTATAATCGTTCAGTAATCGGTAATATTAATGCAATTCAAAATGAATATCTTTCTATTAAGCAAAAGCTTGAGGATGTAAAATGGATAAATGACGAATATCGTCAGGAAATGCTTATTGCTGCCGAGGGTGTCTGCGTAATGGGTGAACTTTCAGCAAAAATGTTTAATCAAGATATTGTACGAATTACCGATACAAAGGAATGGCTCGACAAATATCGTCGCAAATGGAAGGAAAAGAACAAAAAGGACGAATTCTATAGAATTGAGGATATGTTTATTTATTTAGAGGAAAACTAAATTTTTGTATGTTATAAAATGACGAAAAAAACATCTGCCTGTAAAAATGGCGGATGTTTTTTGTTATGATTTGGTTATATTATTGAACCTTTTTAAATAAGAATTATAAAAATTGACAGTTTTTATCTAAAATCATAATTTATTAAATATCGACTTGCAATTTATGGAAATATATGTTATAAATGAACTACCGAAAATTACCAATTATTACCAATAGAGGAGATTTAACATGGAAAACAAGATAAAAGTGCTTATTGCCGATGATGCTACGGAATTTAGTCGTAATTGCGCAAATGTGCTCAAAAGCTATGGATTCGAGGTTGTTTTATGCGCTAAAGATGGTGTAAAGGTTATATCAGAAATTGAACGAACAAGACCGAATGTAGTGTTAATGGATATGTTTATGCCAAATATTGATTCATTTGGAGTTATGGACAATATTAAGGCAAAGAGAAGAGAGCTCCCGATTATTATGATTATGTCGGGATATGATAATCCGTTATTAGAAAAGCAGGTTATTGAAAACGGTGCATCGTATTATCTTATTAAACCGTTTGATTTTGAAATTCTTGCCGAGCGTATTTTAAAAATGAACAATAAAGAGGCCGACCTTACAGTTATACATAGTTTTAATAATAGTAAGGACAGCGACCTTGAGCTTATGATAACCGAAATTATACATCAAATTGGTGTGCCAGCTCATATAAAAGGTTATCATTATATTCGTGAAGCGATTACAATAGCTGTAAATAACGCTGATATAATCAATTCTGTTACAAAGCAACTTTACCCTATGGTTGCCAAAAAATATCAAACGACTTCTTCGCGTGTTGAAAGAGCAATTCGTCATGCAATTGAGGTTGCATGGGACAGAGGAGATATTGATGTTTTGAACTCATACTTCGGTTACACAATTCATAATGAAAGAGGTAAACCTACTAACAGCGAGTTTATTGCGATGATTGCTGATAAATTAAGATTGAGACTTAAAGTTTCATAATTATGTTGAAATATAATCACCTCAAAGATATAATGTCTTTGAGGTGTTAAATTTTGAAGGAATATTTTTTTAATACATTCGATATTTCCTCATGGGTAAATTGTGTCAAAGCTGGGGATAAGATATTTTTAAGCGGTACTGTGTATACCTCTCGTGACGCCGCACATAAAAGAATTGTAGATGCACTTAACAGTAATGCTAAATTGCCTTTTGAATTAAAAAATGCTACTATATACTACGCGGGACCGACTCCAACGCCTGACGGATTAGCTATCGGCAGCTGCGGCCCGACTACATCATCGCGAATGGATATATACACGCCATTACTTATTGAAAACGGGCTCAAATGTATGATTGGAAAAGGTGAACGAAGCAGGTCTGTTTGTGACTCGATTGTGAAAAATGGCGCTGTATATCTTTGTGCTATCGGTGGCGCAGGAGCCCTTGCGGCTAAAAGCATTGTATCCTGTAAGGTTGTTGCTTATGATGACTTAGGATGTGAATCGGTAAAAAAGCTTGAATTTAAGGATTTTCCGCTTATTGTAGCAATTGATTCATTCGGCGGAAATTTGTATAAGAAATAATAAAAGAGCAGGTTATAAACCTGCTCTTTTATTATTTCAGATTAAAGTTATGCTTCGTTTTTCTTTTTAGAAAGCAATATATTAACAATTATGCCGAGTATTAATGCGCAAGCAATTGAGGTAAGTTCAACCTTACCGAACGTAATGCTGAGGCCGCCGATACCGGCAATGAGAATAACCGATGCGGTGAAGAGATTCTTTTCTTCATTAAGGTCAACCTCTTTAAGCATTTTAAGACCGCTAACAGCAATAAATCCGTAAAGAGCCATACAAACGCCACCCATTACACATGATGGAATTGAATTTACAAATGCTACAAACGGAGATAAGAATGAAATAATAATTGCTAATATGGCAGCAGTCATAATTGTAGTAACCGATGCATTGCGAGTAATTGCAACACAGCCAACTGATTCGCCATAGGTTGTATTAGGACAACCACCGAAAACTGCACCTGCCATTGAACCTACACCGTCACCGAGAAGTGTGCGTGAAAGACCGGGCTCCTCCAGCAAATCCTTTTCAATAATTGTCGAAATATTCTTGTGGTCGGCAATATGTTCGGCAAATACAACGAACGCAACCGGAACATATGCTACTGCGATTGAGCTGATATAAGAGAGATCGATATCCTTAAATCCGCCAAGCGCTGTCATAAATGTGAATTCGGGTACGGCAAACACTGATTTGAGTTCAAATCCATTCGCAAAGAGGTTAGTAATAGGTGCATAGTTGATAATCATAAGCGAAGGCATATCAGCTAATGAACCGATTACGTAGAAAACAGATGCAGTTAAATAGCCTGAACAAATACCGATAATAAAGGGGATAAGTTTTGCGGTTTTCTTTCCGTATGTTGAGCAGAGTGTAGTTACAATAAGTGTAACAAGTCCGCAAATAATGGTTACATATGATGAGCCGCCTTCAATGTTTGATGTATTAAGGTCACCGATTGCATTTCCTGCAAGGGATAATCCGATTATAGCAACAGTCGGCCCGATAACAACCGCCGGCATAAGCTTGTTAATCCAGTTAACCCCCGAGACTTTAACAACAATTGCAATTATAACATACACAAGACCGGCAAAAATTGCACCAATGATGAGACCCAGATATCCAACTGCAACTGTTGCTGCGCCGGCAAAAGCGGCCGCCATAGAGCCTAAAAATGCAAATGAAGAACCAAGGAAAACAGGGCTTTTTTTCTTTGTAAAGAGAATATAAACAAGTGTACCAACGCCTGCGCCAAAGAGAGCTGCCGCGGTACTCATAGCGTCTTCGCCTTGTAAATTAGCTCGGCTGTTGATAATTACGGGTACTACAAGGGTAGCTGCCATGATTGCGAGCAACTGCTGAAAGGCAAATACAATCAGTTGCCCGAATTTGGGTTTGTCGTTTACGTCGTAGATTAACTTCATTTTTTCACACCTCTAATATTTTTTATATCAAAACGGCTGATTAGCCGATTTAATCAATTACTAAGCAATTCAATAGAAGTTTTTCCGTCGTAGTCATTCATATTAACTATAATTTTTTCATTTCGTGATGTTGGTATATTTTTACCGACATAATCGCCATGAACAGGAAATTCGCGGTGACCTCGGTCGACAAGAACTGCAAGCTGAATGCACGAAGGACGTCCCATTTCGACTATTGCATCAAGTGCAGCTCGAACCGTTCGGCCGGTATATAATACGTCGTCAACAAGTATAACCGTCTTTCCTGCGACTGAAAAATCAATTTTTGTCTTTGATTCTATGATATTGTTTTTGTCAATATCGTCGCGATGTAACGATATATCGAGTTCGCCGAGATAAACCGTAATATCAGAAAATTTCTTTATATTTTCGGCAAGTAGTTTTGCAATAGAGACTCCGCGTGAACGAATTCCAACAATATATAACTCACTCGCGTCATCATTTTTTTCAATTATTTCGTGCGAAAGTCGAGCCAGCGTTCTGAGCACCGATTTTTCGTCGAACATTACCTTAATATTCATTCATAAACCTCACAAAAAAACACCTTGTTCATGTTGGAACAAGGTGTTTTACATTCTCTATAACGCAAAAACCTTTCCAGCATCACGGTACTGATTAAAAAGTTCTGTTACATATTTATATAATAACATATATTGCGTATTTGTAAAGAGTTTTTTGATTAAATATACATTATCTTGTCATTGACTGACTCGATTTGGTGCTCGGTGTCGATAGCGTTTTTTGTGTTTTCAAGATTATTATTTATGTTTTCGACCTGCTTAATAAAGCTATCGAGCGATGATTTCATATTATCACGCATGATTTCGAGCTGCTTATAGGTTTCGTCGATTTCGTCGATATATTTCTTGTCTTTTTCATCTGATGCTTTTTTGATTGCGGCAACTTCTTTTTCAGTATCTTCGAGTCGCTTCTTTGCAGAATTTAGTTCTGTTTCAAAAGCATCATTTTCCGATTTAAGAATTTCAGCCTGTTCTTTTAATGCTGAAATTTCGCTTTCTAAAGTTGTTATTTTACGCTGACTTTCTCTCTGATAATTTTCGATATAATTAAGGGTTTCTTTTTTATCAAATCCAAATAAAACGGTCTTTAATTTTCCTTTCAAAATTTTTCCCCTCCAATATTTTTTATCATATTATAGCACACGATTTCATATTTTACAACAGGGGGAGAGGACAAGTATGTTAAGATTCAACGAAATTACCGAATATTTTGATTTTTCACTTAAATCAAGGTTGAATTCAATTCCCGATAAAATCAAATCAACCGTAACTGAAATTCGAGTCAAGGTTAACCAACCTATTGTGATTATAACACTTAACGATAGATATTATTTAAGCGAATACGGTTTATCAATAACTGCACATAACAGTATAAATGTTAGCCGTGATGAATTTAATGAATGTATTAAAAAAATGTGTAACTATTCATTTTTTACGTTTGAAAACCAAATTAACGAGGGCTATTTAACATTGAAGAATGGTCATAGAGTGGGGGTTTGCGGCTCGTTTTCAAATAATGGTGAGATTATTTCCTGTAACGATATTTATTCGTTAAATATTAGAATTGCCAGGCATATAAAAACATTTGGGAAGTATATAGCCGAAAACTTTATTAATACTCGAAATCATTTACTTATTTCAGGTAAGCCATTATCTGGCAAAACAACGCTTATAAGAGATATTGCGTATGAGTTATCAACAAATAAAATAAAGGTGCTTGTATCTGATGAACGAAACGAAATAGCTGCCGGGTATAACGGTAAATATCAATTCAGCTTGGGTCCGTTTTGTGACGTTATTAGCAACTGTAAAAAAGAAATTGCAGCCGAAATCGGAATAAGAACGATGTCACCGGATGTAATAATTTTTGACGAAATTGGGTTTAAGGATGCTGATATTTTAAAGAGATTGTCAAATTCGGGAGTGTATGTTATCGCAACCTTTCATAGCTTTGATGACAGCTCAAAATCATACATTTTAAATCAATTGCTAGATGTGGGATTCAGTCCAACGGTCATTCATTTGGACGAAATAGGGGAAGCCCCACGATATGATTTTACCTATGAAAATAATTAGAATATTAGGAATATTGCTTATTAGTCTTTGCCCGATTTTCGTGTCAGTTTACATCTACTTATCAAAATATAAGCGCATAAAAGCGATTAAAAATACTCGTATAAATTTAGAGAAAATTATGTCGTTGATACATATAAAATCAGGTGCGTTTGATGATTTTGATTATAATTTTCTAAACGAAGATGAAGCATTCAGACTTAAAAATTTTCATTACAGCTTAACTACGTCTAATTCTTCATTAATTACTGATAACTGCACCCGATTAATTAACGAATTTCATGAAAAAGAAGAGAAAGAAACCAAAGACTTTATTCAAAAAGGGAAGATGGTAATTTCATCAGGAGCTTGCATCGGAATTATCGCATTTGTTTTGCTTATTTAAAAATAACGGAGGTTAGTCATGGACGTTGATTTTATATTCAAAATTGCCGCAATTGGAATTATAGTAGCCGTTTTTAATCAGTTGCTTATTCGGTCGGGCAGAGAGGACCAGGCTATGATGACCACAATAGCGGGACTCATTGTTGTAATGATGATGATAATCGGCGAAATAAGTAACTTCTTTGATACAGTTAAAAAAATGTTTGACCTATGAACATCCTCTCAATAATTATAATTTCGGTTGTTGTTTCGGTGCTTGCTGTTTTAGTGAAGCAGAACAATCCGGCCTACTCAGTGCTTTTAATTATTGCTTTTGCGGTGATTATTATCTCAGTAACTCTAAGTTATTTAATAAGCTTGACCGATAATATTGTGGATACTGTTAATTCAATTGAATATGCATCGGAATTCTTAAAAATTTTGCTTAAAGCGATAGCCATTTGCATTTTGTCCGACTTGGCTTCAAACATTTGTAAGGACGCAGGAAACACTACTGTAGCTGTATGTATTGATGTAATAACAAAGATAATTTTACTGTCGTTGTCACTACCGCTTGTTGATAAACTCGTTGAAATTATTCAAGGACTTTTTAACATATGAAAAAAATTTGTTTATTTGTTATCACTTTAATCATTGTTTTATTATTTCCTTTTAATTGTTACGCTGATAATGACTTCGATTCTGTATATGATATTGTTCCCGACGATGTAAAGGATGTTTTTAGTGAATCAGAATACGAATTAAAAAGTATTCAGGATGTAATTAATATTATCAGTAATGATGGCTTGTTTTCACTAATAAAGATTGCCTTTTCGAATTACAGCTTACCTTTGAAAACGATAACCTCGTTACTGTTGTTGTCGGTATTAAGTGTTTCGTTGCAAATAATTATTGAGAAGCCGGAAACTAAAAAAATGGCACAAATTATTTCTTCTCTGATTCTTTGTATATTATTAGCTGAACCGTTAAAAAATATTATAATTTCGGTTACTGAATGCTTAAATTCAAGCGGAATTTTTATGTTCTCGTTTTTGCCCATTTTCGCCTCTTTTTTAATTACATCAAGTCCTACCACATCAGCAATTGCATATACATCAACTATATATTTTTTTACCGAGCTTACTGTTTTTATCTCTAAATCGGTTTTAACACCGCTTTCTACCTTCTTATTTACTATGAGCGTTGTATCATCAGTAAGTGACGGCATTTTTAACAATTTGCTCGGTGGTATCAAAAAACTAATTATATGGACACTTGGACTTGTTACAACAATTTTTACTGCCGTTACGTCGGTTCAGTCGATAATAACCTCTGCTGCCGATTCGGTTGCGATAAGAACGGGTAAATTTGTTGTTGGCTCGTCTGTACCTGTAGTTGGAGGCTATATCAGCGAGGTAATGAATACAGTAATTGGCTCCGTTTCAATAATGCGTTCGGGAATTGGGCTTTTTGCAATAATCATAATGATTATCATGTTTTTGCCGGTAATTGTTGAGCTTTTATTATGGAAGGTTGGGTTAAAATTCTGTCAGATGATAACATTCGGAACCGATAATGAAATCAGTATCAATATTATAAACTCGTTTGATGATGTGATTTCGGTAATGCTTTCAATAATAATATGCGTTTTCATCGGTATGATTTTATCAATTTCTGCTATTCTCGTTTTTGGCGGTGTGAAATGAAAGATATAGGTTCGGCTCTTGTTTCTGTATCTGTTGTATCGGTTTTCATTTCGGTGTTATCCTTATGTTTTCCGAATAATAAGTACAGGTCATATTTAATTATGCTGTCAAAAATTATTATAATTTTACTTATCACAATTTCGCTAACGTCGGTTGAGCTTAATTTTGATTTTAATAAATGCGATATTGTCGTTAATAACAATGTATATGAAAATATGATCAATGAAACTGTGAAAAAGGATATTGATACATACATCGAGAGTGTATACGATACAAAATGCGATACTGAAATTACCGATTCAGAGGTGATTTTATCAATTACAAACGGAAATGCGAATCAAATTAAAAATTCAGTGTTTGATAAATTTGGAATAGAATGCAGGGTGATTAAAATTGAGTAATTCATTAAAGCTTTTGCTGAATAATAAAAAGGTTTCGATGACAATATTTGTTGTTGGGATAATTGGAATACTATTAATATTTATTTCCGATACGTTTAATGATGAAAGTGAGAAAAATTCGGATAAAACGCCGAGCATTGAACTTTCTGAAAACGAATATTGCTCATTAATTGAGGATAAGATATCAAAAATAATAAAATCGATGACGGGGAATGATAATTCAAAGGTTATAGTTACACTTGAATCGTCGTATGAATATGTATATCTAAATGAAAAGGATATTTCAAATGACTATACAAATGAAAATGACACCGAAACGAAAAAGAAGGATAACTCAAGCGAAAAATACATAATAATTGAAGATTCGTCAGGCAACGAAAGCGCATTAATTGTAACAACTCTTTCGCCGAAAATAAGAGGTGTTGTAATAATATATGATTATAATGGCGTCGTAATTGATGATGAAATAAAATCAGCAGTAATGGCGGCTCTTGATATTAGCGGCAGTAAAATTTATGTATCAAAATCTAAACAATCAAATTAAAAGGGGAATATATTATGAGAAAATCGGTTATCATCAATAAAAAATCAATTGTAATGTGCGGACTTGCGTTAGCTCTTTCGGCGGCAATTTATCTTAACTGGCAATATCAAAGCAACGGAGAAGCAGTAAAAAATAACAAAGATGACGCTGACCTCGGAAAATCAATTTATGTTAGCAATACAGTGTCATTACCGGAGGAAAACGATTATTTTTCGGTTGCAATCGGTGATAGAGAGAAATCAAGAAAAAACACAATTGCCGAATTAAACGAGATTATTGATGATAAAAGCTCATCGAGTGAAGCGAAACAAAAGGCCGAAAAGAATAAAAATACAATAGCCCTGAATATTGAAAAAGAAGCTAATATTGAAACGTTGATAAAGGCAAAGGGTTTTGAAAAATGTATTGCTGTTTTAAACGAAAAAAGCGCAAATATTATAATTAAAGCTAAGGATATCACTTCACAACAGACTATTCAAATTAACGAAATTGTAAGTGAGCAAACCGAATTTTCACCGGAAAATATTAAAATTATCGCTGTTGAGTAAAAAATAGTTGTTTTACCGATTTTTTGTGTTATAATATTCAAAAAGGAGGTTATTATTTATGGGATATAAGAACGATACAGGTATTGCCATTTCCGAAGATGTTATTACAAAAATGGTTGCTACCGCCGCACTTGAAGTTGAGGGAATTGCCGATTTGGCAATTAAACCTACAAATATAAAAGGACTGATTAGAGGAAAGTCTGCAAAATCGGTTATTGCTAAATTCAGCAACAACGCTATGTACATCGACGTTTTCGTTAAATTAAAAGAAGGTGCAGAGATTGTTACTGTATGCGAAAATGCTCAGAAAACGATTAAAGAAACCCTTCAAAATATGACAGGAAAGGCTGTCACAAAAATCAATATTCACGTTGTTGATATTGAAATTAAGGACGAAGACTAATATAAATTTTTGTTTTTAAAGAACGGTGTAAATTTACACCGTTCTTTTTTATATCTTTGTTGCATTTTTTTTGCATATAATGTATAATATTGAGGATAATCGATGAAAGGTAGTTTTAAATTTTATGATACGTACTGAGGCAAGAGAAAAAGCATTTGCAATTATTTTTGAAAAGTCGATTAATGACGAGCCGGTGACAGCGCTTATTACGCTCTCGGAGGAATGCGAAGGAATAAAGATTAACACATTTGCAACCGGTCTTATTAACGGCGTAGTTGATAATATGGAAGCGATTGACGATAAAATTTCACAGAATTTAAAGGGCTGGAGCGTAGGAAGAATATCTAAAACTGCGCTTGCCATATTACGTCTTGCCGTATACGAAATTAATTACTGCGACGAAACTCCCGATGGTGTTGCCGCTAACGAGGCGGTTGAGTTGGCTAAAAAGTATTGCGGCGATGACGAACCCGCATTTATTAACGGCATTTTAGGCGCAATAATTAAATCAAAATCATGATTTTAGGGATTGATACAAGCAATTATACAACCTCAGTCGCGCTATACGACGAAAAAAATAATATTGCGTATAATTTTAAAAAGCTATTACCGGTAAAAAGCGGAGAAAAAGGCTTAAGACAAAGTGATGCCGTATTTCACCATACAATGCAAATCAGAGAGCTTTTGTCCGAAGCTTTTAAAGTTACGACCGATATATCATCGGTTGGTGTGTCAATTTCACCATGCGATAATGATGGCAGCTATATGCCATGCTTTATGGTTGGTCAAACGATTGCTGAGGCAATTTCCGGAGTTTTGGGTGCTAAACTATTCACATTTTCGCATCAAAGAGGTCATGTTGCCGCCGCACTTTATTCCTGTAATAAGCTCGATTTAATTAATGAAAAATTTATTGCGTTTCATTTTTCAGGAGGAACAAGCGACGCCTTATTAATCGAGCCTGATGACGATAAAATTATTAAATGTAACGTTATCGCAAGTTCAAGTGATTTAAAGGCCGGCCAATCAATTGACCGAGCCGGCGTTATGATGGGGCTTCCTTTTCCTTGCGGAAAACATATTGATGAGCTTGCCCGTAAAAGCACAGCTGAATTTAAAATTAAGCCGTCCTTTTCGGGATTTAATCCCAGCTTTTCAGGTGTAGAAAATAAATGTATTAAAATGCAGAATGAGGGTAAAAGCAAAGAAGATATTGCAAAGTATGTCATCAGCTATACTCTTTCTGTTGCTGATAAAATGACCGAAATGATTATAAACAAATTCGGTCAGTTTCCGATTGTTTATGCCGGTGGAGTTATGAGTAATTCGATTATAAGAAAATTTATGACCGAAAAATACGATTGTAGCTTTGCCGAGCCTGAATTTTCGTCTGATAACGCGGTTGGAGTTGCTGTTTTAGCCGCCTTAAAGGAGAAACAAATATGAGTAATGATAGGCTTACTTATACCGTTTCACAATTAAATAATTATGTAAAAAATATTATTGATAACGATCCTTATCTTAACTATGTCTATGTAGTCGGAGAAATTTCTAATTTCACTAATCATTATAAAACAGGTCATTTTTATTTAACCTTAAAGGATGAAAAGGCAGCAATTAAAGCCGTTATGTTTCGTTCAAGTGCGGCAAGAATTAAATTTGAACCGCAAAACGGAATGAAGGTAATTTGCAGAGGAAGAGCATCACTGTTTGAACGAGACGGTAGCTTTCAGTTTTATATTGATGATATGCAACCTGACGGTGTCGGCGCCCTGCAAATTGCATTTGAGCAGCTTGTTGAAAAATTAAAAGGCGAAGGCCTTTTTGACGAAAAATATAAAAAGAAAATACCGAGTTATCCCGAAAAAATTGCTGTAATTACATCACCTACAGGTGCGGCAATTCAGGATATCACAAATGTTTTAACTCGTCGCTATCCTTGCGCTGAAATGATTTTGTGTCCCGTGCTTGTTCAGGGTGACGGTGCCGCCGAGCAACTTATTGAAGCGGTGAAAACGGTTAATGAAATGAATGCGGCTGATGTTATAATAATTGGTCGTGGTGGCGGCTCGATAGAAGATTTGTGGGCGTTTAATGACGAAAATTTAGCGCGCGAGATTTTTAGGTCAGAGATTCCTGTTATTTCGGCCGTTGGACACGAAATCGATTATACAATCTCTGATTTTGTAGCCGATTTACGCGCACCTACACCTTCTGCGGCAGCTGAGCTTGCTGTTCCCGATATTACCGATGTCAAATACCTCCTTGCAAAAACAGAAGAAAATCTTTCATCGGCGTATTCGAATAATCTTAACCAACTTAAAGCACGGTTAAAATTTTTAGCAGAAAATTATGTTCTCAAAAATCCTGATAACTATCTTTCAAATTTGCGAAAAAAACTGCTTTTTACAGTAAACAATTTGAAAGGCGCCTATTTATCAGCACTACATCAAGAAAGAGAAAATTTTGCTGAAGAATGCGCTAAATTAAATGCGCTAAGCCCTCTCGCAACCATATCTCGCGGATACTCGGTTGCATATAAGGATAATAGACCAATTAAATCGGTTAAGTCGATAAATACAGGTGATAATTTAGTTCTTGTTCTTGCCGACGGAAAGGCTGAATGCACTGTCAAATCAATTAATGAGGAGAATATCAATGGGTGAAAAGAAATTTAGCGAAATGCTTTCACGTCTTGAAGAAATAGTTACAACTCTTGAAAAGGGCGATTGCGAGCTCGAGGCCTCGATGGAGCTGTTTGATGAGGGTACCTCGCTTGCTAAGCTTTGTAATGAAAAATTAAATAATGCACAGTTTAAAATTTCAAACATAAACGAGTTAACCTCGGGAGAGGCTGAATAATGAGCGTAGATAATTTTTTATTAAGGTATACGAGCGTTTTCGACGATAATATTGAACGATTTGTTCCAAAAAGCGACGTTGCATATTCATCGGTAATTAATGCTGTAAATTACAGCTTAACTGCCGGCGGAAAACGAATCAGACCGGCTCTTTTAATGGAATTTTGTCGAATATTCTGTGACGATTACTGTGTTTCTATACCTGCCGCATGTGCAATCGAAATGATTCATACATATTCGCTTATTCACGATGACCTGCCATGTATGGATAATGATGATTTTAGACGAGGAAAACCATCTTGTCACATATCATTTGGCGAGGATATTGCCTTACTTGCGGGTGATGGATTGCAATCGCTCGCTTTTGAAACAATGACAAGGATAAATATTGATTCCGATAAAATTGTAAAATCAATCGCTTGCTTGGCTGAATGCTGCGGCATAAATGGAATGGTTGGCGGTCAAGTTATCGATTTAGAAAGCGAAAATAAACAAATTTCGCATGATACACTTATATTTTTACAGCGACTTAAAACGGGTAAACTTATAGAAGCTGCTGCAAAAATTGGATGTATCCTCGGGGGAGCTAATGACGAAGAAATTAGTTTATGCCTTAAATATGCCGAGAATATCGGTTTAGCCTTTCAAATTCGCGACGATATACTTGACGTTATTGGGGATGAAGAATTGCTTGGAAAGCCAATTGGCAGCGATAAAGAGGAAAATAAATCTACATTTTTATCATTTATGTCAATCGAAGAAGCTGAAAATAAAATTCATGAGCTTACCGAAAGAGCAAAAGAATCTCTTTCGTTTTTAGGCGATAAGGCTAATGATTTATGCGATTTAGCCGATTATTTAGCCTTCAGAAATAAATAAAATAAAGTGGTATGTAATGTTTTTAAAAGAAATTAAGAATCCGAATGATTTAAAGAAAATTCCGGAAGATAAGCTTCCTGAGCTTTGCGACGAAATCAGAAGTGAGCTTATTGAAAAGGTGTCTAATACCGGCGGCCATCTCGCATCTAATTTAGGTGTTGTTGAGTTGACCGTTGCTTTGCATTCGGTTTTTAATTGTCCTGAGGACTCTATAATTTTTGACGTAGGTCATCAAAGCTATGTTCATAAAATGCTGACCGGCCGATATGATAAATTTGATACATTGAGAAAGGCTGACGGACTTTCAGGTTTTATGAACCCGAAGGAAAGCGAATATGACCCGTTCATTTCGGGCCATAGCAGTACATCGTTATCCTGCGGTTTTGGCATATCAAAGGCCAATACGATGCTTGGTAATTATGGTAGGGTGATTTGTGTTATAGGTGACGGGGCTCTTACCGGCGGATTGGCCTATGAAGCTCTTAATAATATCGGCCGTTCAAATGAGAATATGATAATTATTCTTAACGATAATAAAATGTCAATTTCAAAAAATGTTGGCGCTATGGCAAAATATCTTTCGGATGTCAGGACACGCTCATCATATATCAGTACAAAGCGCAATGTTAAAGGTAAATTAAGTAAAATCGCGTTAATTGGACGTCCCATAACCCGTCTTATTGAAAAAACTAAACAAGCGCTCAAATATCTTGTTTTAAAACAGAATATGTTTGAAGCGCTCGGATTTTATTATCTCGGCCCGGTCGATGGTCACGATGTTCATAAAATGATAGATGTTCTTAAGTCGGCAAAGGAAATCAACAGTATGCCAATTGTAATTCATGCCGTTACTACAAAGGGTAAGGGATACAATTTTGCCGAATCAAGCCCTGAAAGCTATCATGGTGTTTCGTCCTTCGATTATGAAATTGGGCTCCAATCAATTTCCTATGGTTATTCAGAAGCGTTCGGGAATGCATTGTGCGAAATTGCCGAAAAGAATAGTAAAATTTGTGCTATAACCGCGGCAATGGCTGACGGAACAGGGCTTACAAAATTTGCCGAAAAGTACCCTGACCGATTCTTTGATGTCGGGATTGCCGAGCAACACGCGGTGACATTTGCAGCCGGTTTGGCAAGCAAGGGTATGGTGCCTGTTTTTGCCGTTTATTCTTCATTTTTGCAGAGGGCATTTGACCAAATTATTCACGATTGCTCAATTATTAATCAGCATGTGGTTTTCTGCATTGATCGAGCCGGAATTGTTGGACGCGACGGAGCTACACATAACGGACTTTTTGACGTAGCGTTTTTATCCGAAATTCCTAATGTTTCGATTTTTACACCGTCAAATTACAGTGAGCTTAAACAAATGCTTAACGTTGCAGTTAATGAAAGAAGCTCAGTTTGTGCTGTTAGATATCCGAGAACTGTAGAACCCAAAAATGCCGAAAACTATTATAACGGTGATTCGTATTATATTAAAAACCGCAGTTCATCAAAGATAATTGTAACATACGGAAATTTATTCAATCATGCGAATAAGACTGACTATTCTGTATGCAAATTAAATGAGCTGAAAATTGATGATTCCCTAATTGACAAACTTTTAAAATTTAATGAAATTTATTTCTTTGAAGAGGGGATTGAAAACGGCGGAATAGGTCAAATTCTTGCATCAAAGTTACTTGAAACAGGCTATAAGGGAAAATATAGATTAACTGCGATAAACGAATTTGTTTCACAGGATGACATTGACTCACTTTTAAAGAAATATCTACTTGATACTGATTCAATGAATCATATCATTTCGGAGGAATAGGATTGATGGAAAAATTAAGACTTGATACGGCGGTTTTTGAGCAAGGCTTTTGTGAAAGCAGAGAGAAGGCAAAGGCACTCATCATGGCCGGTTGCGTATATGTTAATAATCAGAAGGCTGACAAGCCAGGAACTACATTAAAGCCTGATGATACAATTGAAGTGCGTGATAATTCATTAAAATATGTTAGCCGCGGCGGGTTAAAGCTCGAAAAGGCTATGAAAAACTTTAATATTAGTCTTAACGATTATATCTGCGCTGATATTGGTGCTTCAACCGGAGGATTTACCGACTGCATGCTTCAAAACGGTGCAAAAAAGGTATATGCTATCGATGTTGGCTACGGTCAGCTTGCGTGGAAACTTCGTTGCGACGAAAGGGTTATCAATCTTGAGAGAACAAATTTCAGATACGTAACCAACGAAATTGTCCCCGATAAGCTCAATTTTGCAAGCGTTGACGTTTCGTTCATTTCGTTAAAGCTGATAATGCCTGTTTTAAAGACGCTTTTAGCTGATAATGCCGAAGCTGTTTGCTTAATAAAGCCTCAATTTGAGGCTGGTAGGGAACAGGTCGGTAAAAAGGGTGTTGTAAAGGATAAATCGGTACATGTAAAAGTTGTTGAAGAAATACTTGATTTTATCATAAATGAATGCGAAATGACGGTATTAAACCTTGATTATTCTCCAATAAAAGGACCGCAAGGAAATATTGAATATCTTGTACATATTTTGAAGAATAACATAGGCGAAAACAGAGCTGAATTTAGTGCTGAGGATATTGTTTCAATGTCGCATAATGAACTTGATAAAAAGGAGTGATAAACTTGATTTTCGGCATTTACTATATTGAATTAGTTACCGAACCGATAAAAATGGTTCAAGGTTTTTTAAAAGAAAATGATTGTGAATCGATTATTTTGGATAAAAATAACCCAATCGAAGCCGAAAAATGCGATTTTATTATTTCTATCGGCGGTGACGGAACAATGCTCCGAGCTGCAAAAATTGCCTCAAATTACAACAAGTCGGTTATTGGTATCAATTGTGGCCATTTTGGCTATTTAGCCGAGCTTGAATTAAATGAAATTCCGCTTATTAAAAATATAATTGATAACGATTATTCTATTGAATATAGAAAAATGATGAAGGTAATACTCGAAAAATCGGGTGCCGAATTTATTGCACTTAACGATACAGTTATTCAGCGTTCAAATGATTCAAGCATTGCCGAAATTACCGTTTCCAGTAAGGATAAGCCGTTTTTAAAGGTGAAGGCTGACGGTATTATTATTGCAACACCTACCGGCTCTACGGCATACTCTATGTCAGCCGGCGGTCCCATAGTTGACCCGAGCGTTGACGGAATTATCGTAAATTCAATTTGTGCCCATTCGCTATTCGACCGACCGATTATATTAAACGGAAACAGCGAGTTGAAAATTCAGGCAAAAACTCGTAATAGCGAAGACGTAGTTTACCTTACCGTTGACGGAGATGAAACAATTAAATTTGATGCCGACGATACTGTAAAAATCAGTGTTGACAGAGATAAAACAGCTCATTTTATAAAGATTAAGAATGATTCTTTTTACAGTATTTTAAGAAGTAAAATGATATAGGTGGATAAAAGATATGAAGAAACATCGTCATAATAAAATAATTGAGTTAATCAATTCCCATCCAATTGAAACTCAAGAGGAAATGCAAGCTGCGTTATTAAATGTTGGCTTCAATGTTACCCAAGCAACCGTTTCGCGTGACATTAAACAGCTCGGTCTTATAAAAGCTCAGGACAAAAACGGAAGATATAGATATGTAACTTCTCGTACCGATAGCTCAAGCGAAACAAATTATCTTATTTTAATCAGCTCGATAATTAATATTGAGTATGCATTAAATAATGTTGTTATCAAGTGCCACACAGGAATGGCTCAGGCTGTATGCGCAAAGCTTGATGCTATGAATATGAAGGGAATCTTAGGCACTATTGCGGGAGAGGATACCATATTAATCATTACCCGTAGCGAAGAAGATTCAGCTTCACTTTGTCTTGAATTGCATAATATTATTAAAAAATAATTGGAGATAAATATGCTCGAAACGCTATATATCGAAAATGTTGCTGTTATCGAATCGGCCGAGATTAATTTTACTGATAAATTCAATGTTTTGACTGGTGAAACAGGCGCAGGGAAATCAATTATTATCGATTCGATTAACGCTATATTGGGCGAAAGAACATCAAAAGATATTATCAGAAACGGTTGTGATTATGCTTTAATCACGGCTGAGTTTAGCGTTTCTAAATTAGTCAAGGATAAGCTTGCTGATTTAGGTTATTTGTGTGATGACGGAGCCCTTATTATATCTCGAAAGCTTTCACTTGACGGAAAAAATAACGTCAGAATTAACGGAAAACCTGCCACTGTCAGTATTTTACGCGAAATAGGAGCCGATTTGATAAATATTCACGGTCAGCATGACTCCCAGCATCTTTTAAATTCTGAAAGTCATTTATCCTTTATCGATACTTTGGCGGATAATCAATCACTTTTTGATGATTATATTACTAGCTATAAAAAACTTGTTGAAATAAAGCATAAAATCAAAGATTTAACCGAGAACAACAATAATAATACTGATTTAAGGGAAATACTTGAGTTTCAAATAAAGGAGCTTGAAGAAGCAAATATTAAACCCGGCGAAAAGGAAAAGCTTGAAGCACGAAGAAATATAATCAAAAACGCTGAAAAAATAAAGAGTGTAATTGATTTTGCAAAAAATTCTCTTAATGATTCGGATAATAATAGCTCGGTTTGTGATATGCTGCGAATTTCCGCGTCTAATTTTGAGGGCTTAAGTAATATTGATGAACGATTTAAAGCTGTTTCTGAACGATTCAAAAGCCTCGAAATCGAGAGCAGGGAACTGCTTAATGATATAACTAACGAGTTTAATGAATACGATTTTGACGGATATGAGCTTGATGAAATTGAAAAGCGACTTGACCTCATTTATAGCCTGTCCCTAAAATACGGTAGCGAAGAAAATATGCTCATATATTTGACTGAATCAAAGGAAAAACTCGATTCAATAGTTAATTTTGATAACATAATATCAGAACTTGAAAATGAATTTACCGAATTGCTCGATAATACTAAGAAGATATCAAAGAAACTAACTGAAAGCCGAGCAAAAACGGCAGAAAAATTTGATAGGGAAGTAGCGGAACAATTACAGTTTCTTAATATGCCGTTTATTAAATTTAAAACGGAAATTAGTAATACAAAGCTCACGTCAAAAGGAGCTGAAACGCTTGAATTTTTGATTTCGACCAATCCCGGTGAACCGCCAAAACCTCTAATCAAAATTGCATCCGGCGGTGAGCTATCGCGAATTATGCTTGCGATAAAGACGGTGCTTTCGGGAGCTGATTCGGTAAAAACCCTTATTTTTGACGAAATCGATTCGGGAATAAGCGGAAATGCCGCTCAAAAGGTCGGAGTGAAGCTTCAACAAATTGCCTGTGATAAACAGGTTATTTGTGTAACACATTTGGCTCAAATTGCCGCATTGGCCGATTCACATTTTCTTATTTCAAAATCAAACGATAATAATCGTTCGGTTACAAATATTTCGCGACTTGATAACGAAGGTCGTATTAATGAGCTCTCACGTATTATTTCAGGCGGCGAAATTACCGAGAATATAAGAAATACCGCTACTGAAATGCTTAATAAATCATTGACTTGATGATTTTTATGTGTTATAAATATAATATCGGCTTTGATGGAGAGAAGCAGTAAATATTAAATGTTTAAAGAGAGCTTTTATTTTGGTGAAAAAAAGCAGCATTTATTACTGATATACACTCCGGAGCTAAAATACTGAACGTTTTTATAAATTATTAGGTGTTTTCGGTTTATGCCCGTTATAGCGTATGTGATACGTTTTTTACGTACCCGATGAGGTTGTACTGGCGACAGTACAATAAATTGAGGTGGTAACACGAATTTTTTCGTCCTCTGCTATTAATGGCAGGGGACTTTTTAATTATCAGAAGGAGAGTAGTAAATAATGACAATTTATGACGAACTTGTTGCTCGCGGACTGATTGCTCAGGTAACCGACGAGGAAGAAATCAAGGAGCTTATTAATAACGGAAAGGCTGTTTTTTATATTGGTTTTGACCCTACGGCAGATAGCCTTCACGTTGGTCATTTTATGGCGCTTTGTCTTATGAAAAGACTTCAAATGGCCGGAAACCGTCCGATTGCGCTTCTTGGTGGCGGTACGGGTATGATTGGCGACCCGTCAGGCCGTAGTGATATGCGTAAGATGCTTACAAAAGAGGATATTGACCATAATATCAGCTGTTTCAAGGAGCAGATGAGTAAATTTATTGAGTTTGGTGAAGATAAAGCCATGATGGTTAACAATGCTGATTGGCTGCTCGACCTTAATTATGTTGACCTTTTGCGCGAGGTTGGCGCTTGCTTCTCGGTAAATAATATGCTTCGTGCAGAGTGCTATAAGCAGCGTATGGCAAAGGGTCTTAGCTTCCTTGAATTCAACTATATGATTATGCAGAGCTACGATTTTTATCATTTGTTCAAGGAATACGGTTGTAATATGCAGTTTGGCGGCGATGACCAGTGGTCAAATATGCTTGGTGGTACCGAGCTTATCCGCAGAAAGCTTGGTAAAGATGCATACGCCATGACAATTACGTTACTTATGAATTCCGAAGGAAAGAAAATGGGAAAAACTGCCAACGGAGCGGTTTGGCTTGACCCGAAAAAGACTTCGCCATATGAATTTTATCAGTATTGGCGTAATGTCGGTGATGGCGACGTGCTTAAATGTATTAGAATGCTTACATTTTTGCCGCTTGAACAGATTGACGAAATGGATAACTGGGAGGGTAGCCAGTTAAATAAGGCGAAGGAGATTCTTGCTTTTGAATTAACCAAACTTGTTCATGGCGAAGACGAAGCCACAAAGGCGCAAACTGCAGCCAGCGCATTATTTGGCTCAGGCGCAAATACTGACGATATGCCTTCAACCGAAATTGATTCATATGAGATGTCAATTCTTGACGTAATGCTCACAGCAGAACTCGTTCCGTCTAAAAAAGAAGCTCGTCGTTTAATTGAGCAGGGCGGCGTTGCTGTGAACAACGAAAAGGTTACTGATGTTAACATGATTTTGTCAAATGAATTTTTTGCTGACGGATATGCAATTATAAAAAAAGGCAAAAAGGTATTCCATAAAATTATTGTAAAATAAAGATAATTTAAAGACCGGTAAAATCCGGTCTTTTATTATTATTAAAAATGTGATATTATTATAAAAGAAAGAAAAAAAGGGTATATCCTTAAAAATATATACTAAATTATACAAAATGAATATTTTGTATAATTGAGGGGAGTTGAAAAGGTGAAATTTTATATAAATAGACCTTTTGGCAAGTTTCTTTGTCAAATCAGTTTATTTTAAGTGATACTTGCATCGTTTTAATAATTCCTATTCGATTTATGGGGGTGTTTTTAATTAATGGATTATTTAGAGTTTTCTCAGCTTCCAACTGTGCTACGTGATTATGTTACATATTTACAAACTATTAAATCACGCTCGTCAGCTACAGTTAATGAATACTTTACCGATCTTCGCACATTCTTTCGTTTTTTAAAGGTAAAGCGCCGATTAGTAGATACTGGAATTGATTTTGAAAAAATTGATCTCAGTGATATTGATATTGATTTTATTCGAACAATTTCGTTAACCGACGGCTATGAATTCCTCGTTTTTTGTAAAAATGAACGAGATAATTCAGAAAAAACCCGTGCACGTAAATGCTCCTCCTTGCGTTCGTTTTTTGGCTATTTGACAAATAAATGTCATTTATTGGAAATTAATCCGATGGCACAGCTTGAATTGCCAAAATCGAAAAAATCATTACCTAAATATCTTACTTTAGAGCAAAGTTTAGAGCTTTTGAACGGTGTTACCGGTGAATATAAAGAGCGTGATTACTGCATTTTGACGCTGTTTTTGAACTGTGGATTCCGTCTATCCGAGCTTTGCGGGCTAAATTTGAACGATATTCGAACCGATAATACAGTTCGAGTTGTAGGTAAAGGTAATAAAGAACGAATTGTATATTTGAATGATGCTTGCTTAAACGCAATAAATGAATATTTAAAGATAAGACCGGTTGACGACGTACCAAACGACCATAAAAAAGCACTGTTTTTAAGCCGTTTAAAGAAGCGAATTAGTAACAAAACCGTTCAGCATATTGTGTATTCCAATTTGGAACGAATTGGTCTTGGAGGTCAGGGATACTCAACTCATAAATTGAGACATACTGCCGCAACACTTATGTATCAATACGGTAACGTTGACATTCGTGTTTTAAAGGATATTTTAGGACACGAAAATCTTGGTACAACGCAAATTTATACACATCTATCTAATGAACAAATCAAAAATGCTGTTGAAGCAAATCCCCTCGCAAACGCGAAACCGAAAAAAGAAAAGGATTAACCCCCTCTTTCCTATTGATTTATAAAAAAACCGACATTCTCATTATTTCGAGAATGTCGGTTTTTGGCCCGCCCGAAGGGATTCGAACCCCTGATCTTTAGAATCGGAATCTACTGCGTTATCCAACTGCGCCACGGGCGGTTACTTATATTAAATTTAACTTAAAGTCAGTCCCGAAAATATTCGGGACTGACTTTTTTGTTAATTCGATTAAATTATTTAAGATTGTTTTTGAGGGTTTCGAGCTGATTGCGAAGTTCAGCAGGAAGCTTATCACCGAATTTTTCGTAATGCTTTTCGATTTCCTCAACTTCCTTTTCCCAAACATCCTTATCAACGGTAAGAATATCCTTAAGTGTTTCGATATCCATATCGAGATTGGTAAGGTCGATATCTTCGGGCTTCGGAATATAACCGATAGCGGTTTCGGTAGCGTCGGCCTTTCCTTCGCAACGGTCGATAATCCAGTTAAGAACGCGCATATTATCGCCAAATCCCGGCCAAATGAAGTTTCCTTCGTCGTCGGTACGGAACCAGTTTACGTTGAAGATTTTGGGTGCTTTGTCTCCAAGCTTTTTACCCATATCGAGCCAATGCTGGAAGTAATCAGCCATATGATAGCCGCAGAACGGGAGCATAGCCATCGGGTCACGACGAACTACACCAACTGCACCTGCAGCAGCAGCTGTTGTTTCAGATGCCATTGCAGAACCGATGAATACACCGTTTTCCCAGCTCTTTGACTGATATACGAGAGGTGCGCACTTTGCTCTTCGTCCGCCAAAGATAATAGCTGAAATCGGAACACCGGCACCCTTATCAAATTCAGATGAAATGCAGGGGCAGTTAGCTGCCGGTGCAGTAAATCTTGAATTCGGGTGAGCAGCGCAGGTTGACTTGTCAGTCTTGTCAAACTTTGAAGGATCCCACTTGTTACCCTTCCAATCAAGAGCGTTTTCGGGAAGATTCTTGTTAAGTCCTTCCCACCATACTGTATTATCATTTAAATCAAGAGCAACGTTGGTAAAGATTGTGCCCTTCTTTGTTGATTCAAGAGCGTTGAAATTGGACTTTTCGTTAGTTCCGGGAGCAACGCCGAAGAAACCATTCTCGGGGTTAATAGCGTAAAGGCGACCGTCCTCACCTATTCTCATCCATGAAATATCGTCGCCAACTGTCCAAATCTTATATCCCTTTTCGCGTAAGTATTCGGGAGGAATAAGCATTGCGAGGTTGGTCTTACCGCAAGCTGACGGGAAAGCAGCTGCAACGTATTTAACCTCACCCTTCGGATTTTCGAGACCGAGAATGAGCATATGCTCAGCCATCCAGCCCTCTTTCCAACCCTGGTATGATGCAATACGAAGAGCGAAGCACTTCTTACCAAGGAGAACGTTTCCGCCGTAACCTGAGTTAACCGAAATGATTGTATTATCTTCAGGGAACTGGCAGATATAGCGTTTTTCAGGATCGATATCACATCTTGAGTGGAAGCAACGAACCCAGTCATTGCTGTCGCCAAGCACCTCGAGAACCTTTTTATCAACTCTTGTCATGATAACCATGTTAAGAACAACATAGATTGAATCGGTGATTTCAATACCGATTTTTGCAAGAGGTGAACCGATCGGGCCCATTGAAAAAGGAATGATATACATAGTTTTACCTGTATAGCTGTTACGAGCAATATCGTAAAGCTTTGTATACATTTCCTTAGGGTCATACCAGTTATTTGTAGGACCAGCATCCTCTTTATCAGTTGTACAGATAAATGTACGATCCTCAACACGAGCTACGTCATTTTCCTTTGTTCTGTGAAGATAGCAATCGGGTAAAAGCTCCTGATTGAGTTTAAAAAGTTCACCGGTAGCAACAGCCTGCTTGCGAAGATCTTCGATCTGTTCCTTGCTGCCGTCTATCCATACAACTTCATTAGGATTAACTAAATTTTTAATTTCGTCAATCCATTTTAAAACAGTTTTATTGTTGGTCATATTCAGCTTCCTTCCATATATAATAAACTTGTTTTATTGATAAATAAATATATACCAATTTTCGCCTTTTATAGTATATCAATTTTTAAGTCAATTAGCAACACATTTTTCTCATAAATTTGTTAAAATTTTATTAAACAAATTAGTAATTTAGTACATCAATCGGCATTGTAGCAAAGGCATTAAGGTCAGCGCCCGCAATATTGCCCGAAATATGCTCATAATAAGCCTGAACGCCGACCATTGCAGCATTATCTCCGCAATATTTGAGTTCGGGGTAATAAAGCGTTATACCACGTTTTTTGCATTCGTCGCTCATACGTTTTCTAAGCTCTGAGTTTGCCGATACACCGCCCGACATAACAACAGTTTGATATCCTAAATCCTCAGCCGCTTTTAACGTTGACGAAATAAGCATATCACAAACACGTTGTCTAAGTGCTGCTGCAACGTCAGCTGAATTGACCTTCTCCCCTTTTTGTTCAGCATTATGAATAGCGTTAATTACCGCCGTTTTAAGCCCCGAAAAGCTAAAATCATAAGGGCAACCGTCAATTTTTGGATAAGGTAATTTAAATAAATCAGGGTTTCCACTATCGGCTATTTTATCAAGATGGACACCGCCCGGATAAGGCATTCCAAGCGCTCTTGCTGCTTTGTCAAAGCATTCTCCAGCCGCATCATCGTGGGTATGTCCAATAATCGAATAGTCGGTATAATCCTTTACCTCGACAATATGGCTATGACCGCCGGAAACTACAAGGCAAAGAAAAGGCGGCTTTAAATCAACATTATCAATATAATTAGCCGCAATATGTGAACGCAGATGGTGTACCGGTATAATCGGTTTTCCTGTTGATAAGGCGAGTCCTTTTGCAAAATTTACTCCTACAAGTAATGAGCCAATCAACCCCGGTGCATAAGTAACTGCAATTGCATCAATATCGCCAAGCTCACAATTAGCTGTACTAAGTGCTTCGTTGACAACAGATACAATTGATTCAGAATGTCTACGTGATGCAATTTCAGGTACTACACCGCCATAGAGCTTATGTTCCTCAATTTGAGTTGCAACTATGCTTGAAATTATATGACGCTCATCAGTAACTGCGACAGCAGTTTCGTCACATGAACTCTCAATAGCTAATATCTTCATTTTTTCATCTCCAAAACCATTGAATAGGCATCTTCGGTCGGGTTAGCATAAAACCCTTTTCTAATACTCACCGTTTCAAAACCGCATTTTTTATATAAATTAAGTGCATTTGTATTAGATTTTCTAACCTCTAAAAAAATCTTTTCAACTCCGTTTGATAGCAGAAATTCGCAGCATTTATCCATAAGCCATTTTGCTATTCCCTGCCGTCTATATTCGTCATCAACAGCAATGTTATGCAAATACCCGTCTCCGAATTGATTTTCAACACATGCAACGCCAACAATTTCATTATCGTAAAATGCGCAAAAAACGGCTGAATTCGGCTTTTTAATTTCATTCGAAAATGATGATTCTGACCATTTTTCATCAAAAAATTGGTTTGAAAAAGCCGTTAATTTAGAAGTTAAACATTCATCTGCTTTAAAAATCTCAATCATCAGCCCTTTGCCTCCAGCCATGTTGAACCAATGTTGACATCAGCAGTAAGTGGAACGGAAAGATTGAATGCGCCTTCCATTTCTTCTTTTAAAATCGATGATGCTTTATTTGCATCGGCAATATCAGCTTCAACAATGAGCTCGTCGTGAACCTGTAAAATCAGTCGTGCATTAGGCAGCTCTGCTTTAAGTCGATTATAAACCCTAATCATAGCTATCTTGATAATATCGGCGGCTGTTCCTTGAATTGGTGCATTTCGAGCAATTCTTTCACCGAATCCACGTTGGATGGCATTAGAAGCCTTTAATTCCGAAACATATCTTCTTCGATTAAACAGCGTTTTTACATATCCTGATTCGGTTGCATCCTCAACAACCTTTTTCATATATTCAGCTACACCCGTATAGGTGGACATATAATTATCAATATACTGCTTAGCTTCACCGAAGGATACCTTAATATCCTTTGCAAGCGAGAATGCGCCGATACCGTAAACAATGCCGAAATTAACAGCTTTTGCGGCTGAACGCATAGCCGAGGTTACCTCATCTACAGGAACCGAAAAGGCCGATGATGCGGTTAAGCGGTGAATGTCGATATCGTTATTAAATGCTTCCTTCATTGCTTTATCGTCAGCAATATGAGCAAGAACACGAAGCTCAATCTGAGAATAATCGGCATCGCAAAGAACCTTTCCCTCAGGAGCGACAAAATACTGTCTAAAAAGGCTTCCGTACTGTGTTTTAACGGGAATATTTTGCAAATTAGGTTCGGTTGAGCTAATTCGCCCTGTGCGTGTTTCTGTTTGATTAAATGTGCTGTAAATTCGGTTATCATCGCATACAACCTTTAAAAGTCCGTCACAATAGGTTGATTTTAGCTTAGATAACTGACGGTATTCCAATAAATAATTTACGGCAGGATGTTTATCGCGTAAATTTTCGAGCACCTCTGCGCTTGTTGAATAGCCTTTTTTGGTCTTTTTGCCCGTAGGAAGCTCTAATTTTTCAAACAATGCGACTCCAAGCTGAATGGGCGAATTGAGATTGAACTCATATCCAACAAGAGAAAAAATTTGGTTTTTAAGTTCTTCTATTTTTTGTTCAAGCTGTTTATCATATTCACGAATTCCATCAACGTCAATCATAAATCCCGCATTTTCCATATCAGCAAGAACTTTTGCAAGCGGAATTTCAATATCGTTTAATAAATGCATTTGTTCATTTTCTTCAATTTCACGATACAAGGTCTCACATAATATCGCAAATCTAATACCTACATTCTCTGCTTCTATATCCGAAACAGAAATATCAGAAATTTTATATTCATCAAAGAGGCGCGTTAAATTATAGCTGCTTGCTGATGGATTAAGCAAATATGCCGCAAGAGTGCAATCAAATACGATATTTAATTCAGGATTCAAGTGATAAAATTCCTTTGAGTCATAAACCCTTAATTTCTTATCTTTTAAATTGAATAGTAAATCATCATTATATTCGCAAATTGCATATTCATTGTTATTTGAAATTACAATAAAATTTTGATAGTAAAGCAAATTTAATGTATCATTTTTAAGTATATCGCTTAGTTCAATTTTACCGTACTTAATTTCATTATTTTCTGTGTTTTTATTAACAGTTGAACGAACATTTTGAAGTCCCATGCGCTCAATAATTTTAAACAGTTCCAAATCAGCTAAGAATGCTGCAAGTGCTGACTCGTCATGAGGCTGAATTAAGTAATTTTCGATAACTGTATCAATTGGTACCTCACGGCAAATAGTACCAAGCTCACGTGATAAAAAAGCCTTCTCTTTATCATTAATAAGCTTATTTCGTGCGGCGTTTTTAATTTCGGGTGAATCAATATTTTCATACAAATTTTCGAGATTTTTAAATGTTGATATAAGCGAAACTGCTGTCTTTTCACCAACACCTGCAACACCCGGGATATTGTCCGAGCTGTCGCCCATAAGCGCCTTTACGTCGATTAAATTTTGTGGCGATAAGCCGTTATATTTTTCAGCAATTTTTTCGTTATTATATATTACAATTTCGGGACGTCCCATAACAGTTGCGGTGAGTAAAACGTTTACGTTATCGCTGACAAGCTGGAAAGAATCGCGGTCACCAGTAGCAATATAGCAGAAATGACCGCTTTTTTCACAAGCTGTAGCAAGAGTGCCGATTATATCATCGGCCTCGTATCCTTCAATTTCAATAATTTTAATACCCATTAAGGTAAGAAGCTCCTTTAAAACAGGCATTTGCTCGGCAAGTTCGGGTGGCATCCCCTTTCTCCCCACCTTATATTCCGGGTAAATTTTATGCCTAAACGTCGGGGCTTTGAGGTCAAAAGCAACTGCAACCGAATCGGGATTGAATTCTGAGGTTAATTTCATCATCATATTTAAAAAGCCGTAAATACCGTTTGTAAAGCGTCCATCCTTTGTTGTTAATGGACGCACACCGTAAAAAGCTCGGTTAATTAAACTGTTTCCGTCAATTACAAGCAATTTCATATTCAAAATCCCCCATTCTAATATTTATATTTTACTACATATAACTCAATTCTTCAAGCAAAATTAAAAACAGCGGCATTAAATCCGCTGTTTTTAATTTAGGTCATTGAATTAATTCCGCTTTCAACCTTGCTAATAACGCTTTCGGTACCGCTAATGATACCGCCGTTTGAAGAAATTGCGTTGTTTGAGTTATTTGATGAAACAGATGAACTTGTGATGTTATTGCTTGAATCCATCGCCGAAATGTCACCATTTGGTTCGTCAACGTTTCCGCCGCTTGAACACGAAGCAAACATAGCAAGTAATGTAATCATCAAAAATATTGTTGTTATAATTTTTGACATAATTTAACCTCCGTTTATTTGGTTGTTATTATTTTTGACTGTTTGATGCTTTTTATTCATCAAAAAAAGAAGAATATGACGAGTCAGAATTAAAAGTTATATTAACCTTTCGGTCGGTACCATTGATTTTTCTTATGGTCAGTTCAGCCGTGTCACCTGCTCTATGGTTTGATAACCATTCAAGAAAAATATATTCGGAAGTAATTTCTTTACCGTCAAGCGCAACTATTACATCGCCTTCATCAAAATTTTTTCCATATAAGTCGCTATCAGCATTAATAATTTCAATTCTAATTCCGCTAATTGAATTATTTTGAATGGCATAAACCGGTGAAATATATTTATATGATATACCGAGTTGCGCTCTATCGGTTATCTTTTTATCGTTAATAAGCTGATTAACTGCGCGTTTCACAATATCTGACGGTAAAAGATAGCTCATTCCCTCAACATCAATGGATACTGTTTTACTGCAATTAATGGCAACCAGTTTTCCGTCTGAAACAACAGGGCCACCGCTATCTCCGGGATTAACAGCACAGTCGGTTCTTATCATTTTAACCGATTTTGATTTATCACTTGCTTCGAATAAAAAATCACAAACTATTCCTTTTGTAATACTCCCGTTTCGACCGACAGAAAACAGCTCGTCACCCTTTTTTAATTCAGAATTATCGTCAAAGGTTAAATATTTATGATTATCGGTATCAATTTTAATTACTGATACGTCATATTTACTGTCGCCGGCAACAAATTCGGCTTCATATTTTTTTCCGTTTGAGTCGAATACAAATATTTTCGGATTGCTTATATCCTGATATATATGGTCATTAGTTACAATATAACCGTCAGCCGATATAATTACTCCAGTTGCCTCCGATAAATATTTATCATTGAATACACTTATGTTAACTGTACATTCGGTAACAAAAGATAAATCTACTGAATTTTGAGGTGTTGCGTTTGCGATTATTTCATTATCGTCGTTGCTTTTTGTTTCAATAAGAGACTGGCTATATTCCGCAATTTCGTATCCGAAAATTAAAAACAAAAGAGATATAGCAGCGGTTATTAATAAATAAATAAACAATCCCATTCGTCTCCTGTTTTTTTCGCCAAGAGATTTGAATGAGATTGTTTTATTTTTTGAAAATGAATTTATATCC
This sequence comes from Clostridia bacterium, assembly GCA_017409475.1. GTDB lineage: Bacteria > Bacillota > Clostridia > Oscillospirales > Acutalibacteraceae > UMGS1976. The sequence continues at coordinate 235,317 of JAFQSP010000003.1, read as the reverse complement.
TTATAGCTTTTTTCGGTCAAAATCAACATCTCCAAGCAGTGGTTTCACTGAAATTATTTCGGCAAGGTGATGGTGAAGGTGGTTGATTTTTCATACTCACTTTCAACCGTGATATTGCCGTTATGTATGTTGATTATTGACTTAACTATGAATAGCCCTAAGCCGAATCCCGACTTATCCTTTGAACGTGATTTGTCGCCCTTATAAAAGCGATCAAAAATAAATTCAATATCTTCTTTGATTATACCTTTACCTGAATTAGTAATGCTAAACAGTTGATTGTTATCGTCAATTTTAACCTTTATAACACCGTTTTGTGGTGTAAATTTAATCGCATTATCAAATAGATTGTAAATTGCTTGATACATAAGATCGTAATCGCCGTTTATAATGAACGGTTCAGCATCTTCCATTCCTTTAATTTCGATATTTTTTCCTTCGAGTTTTAAAGAAAATGAAATTATTATACGGCAAATAATCTCAGTAATGTCAATCGAAATCGGTTTAAGCTCGGTTTGACCTGATTCAAGTTTTGAAAGGCTGAGCATTGCGTTTACCATAAGAGATAATCGCTTAACCTCGTCTGAAACAATTGATAAATAATGACGCTGTCTTTCCTCGGGAATTGTTCCATCAAGTATTCCGTCAATGAAACCGCCAATTGTTGTCATGGGCGTTTTTAATTCATGTGAAACGTTTGCAATAAAGCTTGAGCGCATAGTTTCAAGTGATTTTTGTGCTTCGACCATATTGTTAAAAGACAATACAAGCGTTCCGATTTCGTCTTTACGATTAACTTCGATTCGATGTGAATAGTCTCCGTTAATCATGGCGTTTGCAGAATTTGAAACATCAATTATCGGTTTAACGAGTCTCTTTGTTATAATATAAATTAATATAAAACCAAGAATTAAACATATAACGCCTGAATTAATAAGAATATTAATGATTTTTTGGATATATACCTCGTAGTTACTTGCCTCACAGGAAACGAAAACTACACCGTAACATTCTAAATAGCCTGTAATAGGAACACCTACTGTATAATGGTCGGTTGAATACATGCCGCCAAGAGTAGTTGTATCAGTATAAATTCCATCAATATAAGCTCTATCCATTATAATCTTTTCAACGGTTTTTCCCATGTGAATACAGTCAATATCCTGCTTGATTTCGCTGCATGTAAATGTGTTTCCGTGTACATCGACAAAAAATACAGTTATATCGCTCGCATTTGCAACTGCTTCCCCCGTTCTTCCAACTTCGAGATTATAGTTGCGTGATTCGACCATTTGCTTAGCATAAGCAGATAGCGCCTTTGCGTTGCTTTCTAATAATTCGAGCTTATCATTCATCCAATATTCACTCGATATATAACCTACAATGGAAACAAGTAAGGTCATTACAAGAAGTATTATTGACCCAAATATTAAAAAATATTTAGTTACTAATTTGTTTTTTAGAATTTTTGATCGTTTGTTTCGAATTTGTAACCAACTCCCCAAACGGTTTTAAGTGCCCATTTTTCACTGACGCCTTCAAGCTTTTCGCGAAGACGCTTTACATGCACGTCAACTGTTCGCGAATCTCCGTAATAGTCAAATCCCCAGACCTCATCAAGCAACTGATTGCGTGTATATACTCGATTCGGGTGGCCGGCAAGATGATATATAAGCTCAAGCTCTTTTGGCGGCGTGTCGATTTGTTCACCGTTAACCTTCATAACATAATTATTGATGTTTATGCTAAGATTTTCGTAAACTATCTCTTTTTTTATATCAACTGTTGTCAAAGTTCGTCTTAAAACAGCTTTTACTCTTGCGACTACTTCTTTTGCGTCAAAGGGTTTTACAATATAATCATCACAGCCAATATCAAATCCCAGAACCTTGTCAAAGGTTTCGCCCTTTGCTGTAAGCATAATAATTGGAACCAATGAGTTTTCGCGAATACGACGGCAAACCTGCCATCCGTCAAGCTTTGGCAGCATTACATCAAGCAATACAAGGTCAGGTTGTTCTTTTTCAAAAAGAGCTATCGCTTCCCTGCCGTCGTGAGCCAAAATTGTTTCATATCTTTCTTTATCAAGATAAATTTTCAACAGTTCAGCAATATTAATATCATCATCAACGATTAAAATTTTTTCCAAAATCATTCAACCCCTTTGTTACAAAACCTCTTTTATTGTGCTGAAAATAATTTTTATATCATTTAAAACTGAAAGTTTTTTAATATAATCCAAATTCATTTTTGCTTTATCTGGCAAAATATCAGTGATGTAAACATCATCGGGATTACTCGATTTTGCAAGTATTTCACCTTCATTTGCAAATGCAATGCTCGATGAACAACTGATTCCCGGTCTGACTAATAAGGTAGCCATTTGTTCTTCTGAATAAATATCAACAAATTTTCTTACCTCGGGTCGAGGACCGATAATACTCATTTGGCCGATAAGTACGTTTATAAGCTGAGGAAGCTCATCAATTCTATATTTTCGCAAGAATTTACCCGCTTTTGTAATTCGATTATCATTATCGCCGCTTGTAAGGGTACCGCCAAGCTCACTTGCGTTACTTACCATGGTACGAAACTTAATTATTCCAAAATCAATATTATTTTTTCCAACTCGTTTTTGAATAAAAAAAGGAGAGCCTTTTGAATCGAGCGATATCCAAATTGAAATAATAATAAATGGTATGATTAAAACTAAAATGGCTAAAAAAGATACAAGTATATCAAAAAAACGCTTTAAAAAGAGTGATATTTTCTTTTTAGCAATTATTTCGCAGTATTTATATACCGCTTCATTTTGCATGCTTTTCGGCAATTTCTTGTAATACTTCTGTGACATAAATAACATCCTCTCTGGTCATTGAGGGAAAGAGCGGAAGCGATATAATTCCATCGAATAATTTCTCGGCTTCGGGAAAATCACCTTTTTTATATCCGAGTAACTTATTGTAAAAAGGATGCATAAAAATCGGGATAAAATGAACACTTGTTCCAATATTATATTCACGAAGAATGTTTATAAAATCGTCACGAGTAATGTCAAATTTTGAATTGTCAATATTGATAATATATAGGTGATTTGAGCTTTTACAAAATTCATTTTCGTTTAAATGATCAATACCGTCAATGTTGTCAATGGCTTTGTTATAGAGTTCGACATACTCATCACGAATCCTTTGCATATCATGGAGCTTTTTCATCTGCTCAATTCCGAGTGCGGCAGCTATATCGGTAATATTATACTTAAATCCGGGTTCTTCAATTTCGTAATGCCAATCGCATTTATCACCGTAACGTGCCCAAGCATCCTTGCTCATTCCGTGAAGAGAAAGAATACAAGCTTTTTCATACAGTTCGCGGTCATCGGTTGTAAGCATACCGCCTTCTGCAGTTGAAATATTCTTTGTTACATAGAAACTGAATGCAGCAGTATTTCCGTTTCCACCGATTTTTTTACCCTTATATTCGGTGGAAAGTCCGTGAGCGGCATCCTCTAAAACAAAAAGGTTGTATTTTTTGGCGATAGCATTGATTTTATCCATATCGCAACAACGTCCTGCATAATGAACAGGAATAATAGCCTTTGTTCTTTCAGTTATTGCAGCTTCTATTTTATCAACATCAATAAGGCCGGTGCTTGCATCAATATCAACCAAAACCGGCTTTGCACCAACGTGAACAATATTATTAATCGTTGAGCAGAAGGTCATCGGGGTTGAAATTACCTCGTCACCTTCTCCGATGCCCTTTGCTAATAATGCAAGATGCATAGCTGCCGTGCATGAATTTAAAGCAACAGCATATTTTGCACCGACATAATCAGCAAATATTTGTTCAAATTCTTTTGTAACGTTACCCTTTGTCCACCAACCTGATTTGATTACATTTGTTACCGCAATAATCTCATCTTCATCATAGCAAGGCTTGCAAAAAGGTAAAAAATCGCTACGTTTAATCATTTTTCATCACTGCTCTTTTCATTGTGATTAAAGGTTGGAACAATCTTCTTGACCATATTGAACATATTATTGGGTGAAATATCGCCAAGAGTTTCGTGCAATTCGGAAATATTATTACTTAGTACATTGTAGTCATGAGAAATTGGTTTCATGAATACAATTTTATCGTTGCTTGTCCTGTCAACGTCTTCATCAGCAAGGCTGATTTCTTCAAACAATTTCTCACCGGGACGTAAACCGGTAAACTCAATTTTAATATCAATATTAGGTTCGAATCCCGATAATCTAATCATGTCACAGGCGAGGTCATAAATTTTAACAGGATCGCCCATATCGAGAACAAATATTTCGCCGCCCTTTGCCATTGCTCCAGCTTCAAGAACAAGCTGAACAGCCTCGGGAATTGTCATAAAATATCTTCTCATGTCAGGATGAGTTACAGTTACAGGACCTCCGGCATTAATTTGCTTTTGGAAGAATGGCACTACGCTTCCGTTTGAACCAAGCACGTTACCGAATCGAACTGCGGCAAAATCGGTTTCAGAATCTTTATCAAGCATCTGAATTGATAACTCGGCAATTCTTTTTGATGCGCCCATAATATTAGTTGGATTAACAGCCTTATCGGTGGAAATTAAAATAAATTTTTCTACATTGTGATTAATTGCAGCTTTTGCAACGTTAATCGTACCGAAAACATTATTTTTAATCGATTCCTTAGGGTTAATCTCCATCATAGGAACATGCTTATGTGCGGCAGCGTGAAAAATCACCTGCGGCTTATATTCTTCTAAAACTTCGTCAAGACGAGCTTCATCGCGAATTGAGCCAAGAATCGTAATATGACGACCGATGCCATAAACATCTTTTAATTCATTATCAATAAAGAAAAGTCCGTTTTCGTTAATATCGAAAATAATAAGCTTTTCGCATCCGAAAGACATAACCTGACGGCATAATTCCGAACCAATTGAACCGGCTCCGCCGGTAATCATAACCGTCTTTCCGCTAATAAATTCGATAATGCTCTCCATTTTAAGATTTACGCTGTTTCTTCGTAATAAATCCTCAAAATTGATATTAGAAGTCTTAACATTTTCGAGATCGACATCATCAATTTTACCAAATCTTCGAATTCTGCATCTGCATTCGCTACAAACGTTAACAACGAATTTTAAAAGCTCTCGTGAAGCTGTCGGAATTGCAACAATTACTTCGTATGCATTATATCGCTTAATGGCTTCCTTTAATCTGTCTCTGGTGCCAAAAACTCGAACTCCTCTAATATGTTTTCCGATTAAATTCTGGTCATCGTCAATAAAAGCAACGGGTTTTACAAGTTCGGGCGAATTTTCGAGCTTTGATACAAGGAACTCCCCTGCCTCACCTGCGCCGAATATAATTACGCGCTTTTGAACCGAATAACCCGAAATATGAGAAAATCTTGCTCTAATTGCATAAAACATCTTTATGCAGGAGCGTCCAAGAATCATGAATAAGAACATAAAGGAGGTCATAATCAGTAAAATACCGATTTCTAACACCTTTGATTCCGGGAAAATACCAATTGATGTAAAAAGTGTATCGATAAGATAAAATAAAACAAATCCAATCCAGGAAGAACAAAGCTGTCTAAACGCTTCATTAAAATTAACTCGTTTGAGAACTGAATTATAACATCTGAATAAATAATTAAGCCCAAACATAATAATCGCAAATACTAAAACATAATATGGAAAGTTGTAATAATAAGCTGGCGGTATATTCATTGGATTATCAAATGAATTAGATGTATATCTTAAGGTAAAAGCTACATATAACGATATAAAAACACAAAATGAGTCCCACAGCATCAAAGCAGCTATGGATAAACATCTTTTGAACTTTATCATTTAAACACCTTCATATTATAATATATAATTATTCATCTAATTATATCTTTTTTATATTAAAAAGTCAATATATATACGTTCATGACTATTTATATTGAAAATGTTAAAAATATTTATGATAATATTAATATTTTCGTTTTACATAAAAATAATGACCGCCACACTTGTTATTTTTTGTGACGGTCATTATTTTTAAGATTGTTTAGAGTGCTTTGTTCATTTCTGCGAGACATTTTTTACAAATTTTGCGATCCTTGAATGTGATTAGCTCGTTATCTTCATTGCAGAACATGCATGACGGCTCATATTTTTTAATAATAATCATATCGCCCTCATTAAAAATTTCAACCAAATCCATGTTATCCTGAATGTTGAATTTTTTTCTGAGTCCAACTGGGATTACTATTCGACCGAGCTCGTCTACTTTTCTTACAATTCCTGTAGATTTCATCTCATGACTCTCCTTTTCTTCAAAATTCATACAATATTCATAATTTAACACATAAAACGATTCATGTCAACCGGATTTGTTAAATTTTTGTCCAATTCGACAAAATGTTATAATTATCTACAAATTAATGGTATTTTGAGTTAAAAATATAAACAAAAGCCAAGCAAATAATGTTATAAATTATAAGCGAAATATAGCTAATTAACCCAAAGGCACCGGTGGCTGCAGATAATCCAAATATCATAAAAGCAAGAGCCGTAATGATAAATTGAGCAATTACTGAATAACGCGAGTTTTTAATAAGATTAATCGACGAGATAATTCCGTTAAAATAGCCCTTCGCATTATCATAAACTATTGTTGCATCATTAGATGAATTTGCTTTATCCATCATAATTTCGGACTCGTGCGAAGTTATCTTTACACTATCGCGGTCGATGCCAAAATAATCGGCTACCATGTCTTCACTAATGTTTGGATCACAGGTTTTTACTAATAAGGTTAATCCCAAATTGTATGCTTTTTTAACGTAATACGCGAGAGATGGATCGGCATTATATCCAACTACGAATAGAGCTGACAGCTTACCTTCCGATGACATGTAAACAGGAAAATATCCATTCATTACGATTTTTTTATCAATATCAATCGGCGGCACTTCGATACCGTGAGTTTCCATAATCATGCGATTACCGATAAGAGTCTTTCTGCCTCCTACCCAGCCTGACAAGCCCATTCGATCCTCATATGTAACCGAATCGGTTTGTGGGATTGCTTCGCCGCCGGCAATATCATTAAAGATATTCATCATAGGACTATTTGCGGCAGAAAGCAAAGCGGAAGCATCAACAATTGCTTTATCAAGAGATAGACCGCCAAAGGTCTTTATATTATAAAGCTTGACATTGTTTTTATTAAATAAATCAGAGGCGTTAATAGAAACAACATTAGCGTTATCAATATTCTCAGCCGAACTAAAGCCGAACAGCTTCACTCTATAATTCTTAAGGGTTCCATTAACCCTTCTTATTGAAATAATTGTCATAATAAGGGCGCTTAACGGCGATGAAATACTCAATCCAAAACAGAGTCCAAATATTATAAGACCGGCATTTTTACCAATAACGGCGGTTAAAACAGCTAAAATAAGTGAAGCTGCAACTGCGCTAATATAATATCTCTTAATATGTTTCTCAAAAGCGCCGAGTGACATTGAGTTTTTTATAAAATTAGCAATATTTACGGTACTTTTCTGATAAATAATACGGTAATCAATATCGTTACTCGAATCAATAATTTTATTAGATTCTGGTTGATCGATAAATGAAGCGATATTTTTATTTTCCTCATTGCAAACCATATCAAAATTAGAGATAATATCACAAACTCTAATATATTTTACAAGATTATATAGTCCGAAAATAACTGAGCTGACAAGTACGAATCCGATATTTCCTACGTTAACTGATAATATTCCCAACCAACCTTGAATGATGGCGGCAACTGTTAATGTTGTCGGTAACAAATCTAAACTGAATTCATTGTTCTTTATAGATAATAGCGACATTGAGCTGTTAAAATTGATAACAAGAAGCGCTATTCCCAACACCGCTGAAGTAATCCAGTAGCCAATTGAACCGAAGAAATCACTTGAAACAAAAATTCCTGTACTAAGACAGATTAAAATTAACGATACAACAAAAGAAAGCGACATCTTTATAAGATTACTCTTCTTCCCTTTGTTCAAGGCGGAATCAACATCATAAACATCATCGATATCGTTGTACTCAACCGAACCAAGATAATCGCTATCTAATGGATTTATAAAGTTGGTTTTTGGCGAAATATCGGTAAAAATTTCATCATCTAACCCATTAAAATCGTTATATACGGGATTAGGCATGTCATTAAATTCACCATCTTCAAAATGTTCAAGTTCGGGCAAATCAAAGCCGATATCATTGTCTAAATCGTCATTTTGATAATCATACTCATCATCGAATTCATCAAATTCTTCTGAGTCTTTGTCTGTATCAACAGCCAAATCATAATTATCGTTGAATTCAATTTCGTCAATATATCCGTCATCGTTGACAAAAGCATCTAAATTAGTGAAACCATCGTCTTTATCAGTATTGTCGTCAAAAAACTGAATTGAGTTAAAAGAATATTGCATAACATCGTCAACATTATCATTCAAAGTAACAGTTTCTTCATTAGTATTATCGTATTGAACAAAAAGAGTCTGTACCGGAATTTCTGCGGTATCAGAAATTTCAGTATTATTGATGGTATCTACCGAATCAATATCATCATCAATCCCAATTGTTTGAATTAATCTGTCAGTATTATCGTTTTCATCATCGATTACATCATCAAAATCGCTGAATAGACGCTCCTTTGTTCCAGCTGGTTCTTCATGAATCAAATCGATTTTATTATAAACAGCGACCTCTAGCTCATCTTCATCAATTGAATCATCATCGAAAATATCCTCAAAAACAAGCGTATCTTCGTTGTTAAATGCTAATTTGTCTATATCGTTTTCATTATTAGAATTCGACAGTTTGGATTTAATAACCGGGTTAACAACTTCTTCGGTTTTATAAGTAGCCTGCTCATCAGAATTATCAATATCATCATTATTTTTTTCTTCAATTTTTCTATTTCTGAGCTTTTCAAAAATCTTCTGTGCAGCATTTGAGTAATTTTTTTCAACACTGATATTATCATCAGCTACGTCATTAGTCTCGACTTCGTCATTAGTGATATCGTTAGTGTCTAATTCAAAATTTGAAGTATTATTAACATTAATATCGTGATTGAGCTTAAATGAGCTTTTGCCCCTCATGAGCTCTTCAGCTGTAATTGCATGAGGTGCTGTCCTATTAGAGGCGTTTTGTGAAGCGTGTCTTTCCCTGTTTAGATCGAAAATCTCTTGCTCACGTTCAATTGCACGATCTTTTATTATATCTTCATTGATTTTGCTTCTTTTTAATGACGAATTTTTTCTTTCGTTAGCTGATGTAAGAGCTGCAAGGTCGAATACATCAACTTCATCGGTTGAAAAATCAGCTGTTTCTATTTCATCAATCGGTGTATCAAAATCAAAATTAAGACTGTTTTTTTCATCAAAATTCATATTGCTTCCCCCGAAAATTATTTTTTGTATTTTAAAATTTCGTACATGAAAATACCGGCAGCAACCGATGCATTCAGCGATGTAATGTGGCCCTTCATCGGAAGGGATAAAATTACGTCGCAGTTTTCGTTAACGATTCTGCTAATACCCTTTCCTTCGCTACCGATAACAAGTGCCACAGGACCACTAAAATCAACCTTATCATAAGGTTCACCATCCATATCAGCGCCATAAACCCATACACCGGCCTCTTTTAATTCATTAATTGCCGCTGTAATATTTGCAACACGTGCAACCTTCATGTATTCAAGGGCTCCACATGCTGATTTTCCTACAGCATAATTAATGCCGACGCTTCGCCTTTTTGGAATTATTATTCCGTGAACTCCGCAGCATTCAGCTGTTCTAATAATCGCACCTAAGTTATATGGGTCCTCAATTCCGTCACATATTATTATAAAGGGTGCCTCACCCTTTTCTTCGGCATACTTCAAGAGGTCGGCAACATCACAGTATTCATGCATGGCGGCATAAGCGACAACTCCCTGATGATTGGCGCCTGAACAAATACTGTTCAACTTTTCCTGTGCAACGTATTTGATGGGAATTTTTTTATCATTCGCTTTTGCAATAATTGCGTTTATGCTACCGCTTTTATTCCCTTTGTCTATTAAAATTCGGTCAACCTCTCTATTTGAATTAAGCAATTCAAGAACAGAGTTTCTGCCAATTAAAATGTTATCTTCCTCTGATTTAAATGTTCTTGACATAATTCACCAACTTACAACAATTTTATTTAATGATTATATCATATAAAATGTTAAAACAAAAGTGAAAAATGATAAATTTTATAATTATATTTTATTTTTTCTGTTAACATGATATAAAAATAGAAAAATCATAAAAATAGCGTGACAAATAGTGACATATGTGATATAATATCACAATCTTATATCGAAACGAAGCGATTTTATGAAAAACATTTATAAATGTAAAAATGGTATTGTAATCATTATTCCTGACGGCGCTGAAATTGATTTTGAGTTAATTGCCACCGCAACCTCCATGATAAACCCACTTGACGATTTAACTAAACGTCAAAGGCAGATTATAGAAATGGTAATTAACGGAGATTCAAATAAAGTGATTGCAAATGAGCTTTATATATCAATCGGTACCGTTAAGCGAATTATATATAATGCGTATAAAATACTTGGTGTTAACAGTAGAGTTGAACTGATTCGCTTGGTTAATGCTTATAATTATTAAAAAAATGTAGAAATCCGTTACATAATGTGTTATTTTATAGAATGTATATAAACACTAAGGTAGGGTTAATATGTTAGGCGTTATAGTTAATACGATTACAGTTATCATCGGTAGTACAATAGGTCTTTTATTAAAAAAAGGTATTCCTGAAAAGATTTCTAATGCAGTTATGACGGGTATTGGCCTTTGCACAATATATATCGGCATTTCCGGTGTTATTGAATGTAAAGACCCGCTAACCCTCATTTTTTCAATGGTTATCGGTGTTATTATCGGAGCTTTAATTAAGGTTGACGATGGGATTAATAAGGTAGGTTCATACATATCGAATAAATTTAAAAAATCGGGTAAAAACTCTACTGTTGCCGAAGGTTTTGTTACCGCTTGCCTTATTTTCTGTATCGGGGCTATGACAATCACCGGTTCAATTGAAGCCGGACTTAATAATAACAATGAAATTTTATTTACAAAATCATTACTTGACCTTATTTCATCAACAATGCTTGCGGTAAGTCTCGGCGTTGGCGTGTTATTTGCCGCTATATTTGTTCTTGTTTTTCAGGGTGGGCTTGTGCTTTTATCACAGCTTCTTTCCGGCGTCCTCACCGACGCAGGAATTATTACTTCTATAACCAGTACGGGTGGTCTGCTGATCATGGCGCTTGGTCTTAATATTATCGGTGTGACAAAAATTAAGGTGGCCGATTTTCTTCCGGCAATTGTCATTTCTCCTTTAGTATATTCATTATTACAGATGATTATGGGTTGACATACCGTTTTTTTAGTATTATAATGTTTTAAAAATTCAACAGAGTAGGTTTGCAAGCGTTAAGTGTCATGTGAACGGGGAGTTGTCGCATGAACGAAAAGATTTCTTGCGATGAGCAAACCGCATCCCGCTGTGTAAATCATAAGGAAATAAACTTCTTATAATTACAGCTCACAGGATGTTATTATAAGGAGGTTTATTTATTTTGAAATCATTTTTTAAATCAAGATTTTCTGTTGCAAACTATAAGTTGTTCGATTTTATTGTATTCGCTTTGTTTATCGGACTTGGTATTGTATTCGATCGTTTTTTACTAATCAGTATGCCATTTAGTAAAATTGGAATCGGGTTCTTACCTATCGCTTTTATTGCATATCGATATGGTGCCACAGGTGCAATTATTGTAGCATTTTTGATCGATTTTATTGGCGCTACTTTACTCCCGACCGGTGTTTTTAACCCTGCTTTAACGGCAACAGCAGCATTCGAAGGGTTAATTTTAGGACTTTTTCTTTATAAAAACAAAAGTATTGTTAATATTATCATTTCAGCGTTGCTATTTAATATAGTTTGTACATTATTATTACGAACCTATTTCTTATACATGTATTTCGGCATCAGCAAAGGATATTCATTTATGGCTGTTTTACTTTTAAGAATGCCGCAATTCATTTTTACGCTCATTGCTCAAATAATACTGTTTAGATATTTATACATCATTGATTTAATATTGAACAAAACTATTCATAAAAAAAGGTGATAATTTTGTTAAACGAATTATATAACCAAGCTAATGCTGCTGCAAAAGAAATTATCGAAGCCGCAAGGTTAAAAGAAGGCAATATTCTTGTTGTAGGCTGCTCATCAAGCGAAATTGCCGGTCAAAAAATCGGCACATATTCCAATATAGATGTTGCAAAAGCTGTTTTTAATGGAATTTATGATGCTCTCAACGAAAGAGGCATTTATCTTGCCGCTCAGTGCTGTGAGCACCTTAATCGTGCAATTATAATTGAGCGTAATGCAGTTTTGAATCAAGACATTGTAAACGTTGTACCGATGATAAAGGCAGGAGGCTCATTCGCAACAACTGCGTATAATTCATTTAATGACCCCGTAGCCGTCGAAATGATAAAGGCTGATGCTGGACTTGACATCGGCGGAACTCTTATCGGAATGCATTTAAAACACGTTGCTGTGCCTGTTAGATTATCGGTAAAATTAATTGGTCAAGCTCCCCTGCTGGCCGCAAGAACAAGACCGAAATTTATCGGCGGAATAAGAGCAAATTACGATGAAAACCTTGGTTAAATGATATAAAAAAAAGAACTCGTACGAAATGTACGAGTTCTTTTTTTTATACTAAATTAGTCGTGCTTTTTAAAGGGGCGTTTTCCGCCGGGTTTTCTCTGGGGACGGTCCTCAGAAACATCATTCTCGGGAACCAATCCGTCAAGCTCAATAAGAGCATCGCGGCGAGAGAGGTTTACTCTATCACGGTCATCAATTTCGGTAACCTTTACCTTAATCTGATCGCCGACAGTAACAACGTCCTCAACCTTTTCGGTGCGCTTAATGTCGAGCTTAGAAATATGAACGAGTCCTTCGATTCCTGGAGCAATTTCAACGAATGCGCCAAAGTCCATGATACGTGTAACAATACCACGATAGAAAGCGCCAACCTCGGGACCGTTTGCAATCATGCCGATAACTTCTTTTGCGGCCTCAGCTCTTGCAAGGTCGAGTGTTGAAATATAAACTCTTCCGTCTTCTTCGATATTAATGGTGCAGTCAAACTGCTCCTGTAATTTCTGGATAACCTTACCCTGCTTACCAATAACATCACCGATCTTATCGGGGCTAATCTGAGTTGTAATCATCTTAGGTGCATAGGGTGAAAGCTCAGCACGAGATTCAGGAATACACTTGAGCATAATTTCGTCAAGGATATAGAGACGAGCCTTATGTGTCTTTTCAAGAGCTTCCTTGATGATTTCGGGAGTAAGACCGTGTACCTTAAGGTCCATCTGGATTGATGTGATACCCTGATGAGTGCCTGCAACCTTGAAATCCATATCGCCATAGAAATCTTCGAGTCCCTGAATATCAACCATTGTCATAAAGTCGCCGTTATCACCTGTGATAAGACCGCAGGAAATACCTGCAACAGGAGCCTTAATCGGAACACCGGCAGCCATAAGAGCAAGTGTAGAGCCGCAAACAGAACCCTGAGAGGTTGAGCCATTAGATGAAAGAACTTCGGATACAACGCGGATAGCATACGGGAATTCTTCAACAGAAGGAATTACCGGTAAAAGTGACTTTTCAGCTAATGCACCGTGACCGATTTCGCGACGACCGGGACCTCTTGACGGCTTTGTTTCGCCAACAGAGTAAGACGGGAAATTATAGTGGTGGATATATCTCTTTTCTACCTGCTCATCGATACCGTCAAGCTTCTGAGCGTCAGCCATCGGAGCGAGAGTAGCGATTGAAAGAACCTGAGTTTGGCCACGGGTAAAGAGACCAGAACCGTGAACACGGGGTAAAAGGTCAACCTGAGCATTAAGAGGACGAATTTCGTCAATTCCACGTCCGTCAACACGCTTTTTCTCGTCCTTTAACCATGCACGAACAACGTGCTTCTGAACAAGATACATGATTTCGTCAAGCTTTGCTTCCTTGCCTTCAAATCGCTCGTCAAACTTTTCATGAACGGCGGCATAAATCGGTAAGAGAGCAGCGTCTCTAATAAGCTTATCATCGGTATCGAGAGCCTTTTTAACATCTTCGATACAGAATTCTTCGATTTCGGCCATAATTTCGGGATCGGGATCGTTTGATTCAAACTCGAACTTCGGCTTGCCAATTTCGGCTACGATGCTGTTGATAAATGCAACAACCTCTTTATTAACCTCATGAGCCTTCATAATAGCGTCAAACATTACCTCGTCAGATACCTGGTCAGCACCAGCTTCAATCATTGCAACAAGGTCAGCTGTTGATGCAACGGTAACATCCATTCTGCTCTTTTCACGCTGTTCAAGTGTCGGGTTAATAACAATTTCATCATCAACCAGACCAACTTTAACCCCACTGATAGGACCGGCCCAAGGAATATCGGAAATTGCGATAGCAGCCGAAACACCGATCATTGCGGCAACTTCTGGGCTGCAATCGGGGTCAACCGACATAACAGTAGCTACAACCGAGCAATCGTTTCTCATATCCTTCGGGAAAAGAGGACGAATCGGACGGTCGATGCAACGAGAAGTAAGGATAGCCTTTTCGCTCGGTCTGCTTTCTCTTCTCTGGAATGAGCCGGGAATTCGACCTACTGAATACATTTTTTCCTCATAGTCAACTGAAAGCGGGAAAAAGTCAACGCCTTCTCTCGGCTTTGCTGATGCGGTAACGTTACAGAGAACCGATGTTTCTCCATATGTTGCAAGTACAGAAGCGTTGGCAAGCTGTGCCATTTTACCGGTTTCAAGCTTAAGCTTTCTGCCGGCAAGTGTGGTTTCATAAACCTTGTAATTTTCGAACATTTTTAAACCTCCATAAAATTTTATATTTACGGGGTATTCGGGGTTTAGCAATAAATTCTTTGTCGAATATTTCGGCAAACAATTCACTGCTAAAAACCGTATTTATACCCCGTATTTTGCATAAATTTTGAACCTTTACAAAGCAAAAGCAGACCGATTCGGATAATCAAATCGGTCTGCGATTTTGATATTACTTACGAATACCAAGCTTTGCAATAATTGCACGATACCTCTCGATATCCTTCTTCTGAAGGTAAGAGAGAAGGTTGCGACGATGACCAACCATCTTGTGAAGTCCACGACGTGAATGATGGTCATTCTTGTGAACCTTGAGATGCTCGGTAAGGTCAGCGATACGCTTTGTAAGTACAGCAATCTGTACCTCAGGAGAACCGGTATCACCTTCGTGAGTAGCATTCTCCTGCATTATAGCGGTCTTTTCCTCTTTAAGCATTATTTTCACCTCTTTGATAATATTATATCGATAAAACCGAGTAAAAGGTATCAGGTGATTCCGCAAAAAAACGGCATAAACCTTAAACACAGAATTACGAACAGTAGTGATTATAACACATTGATTCCGATTTGTAAAGTGTTTTTTATGTAAACTTTATTTTATTCAAATATTTTTAAATTATTAATTTACTTGACTTTGTTAATTATATAACTTATTATATTAACTGTATAATTTTTACAACTGTATAATTTTTACTACTGTTGAGGTGTAGATTTAAATGAAGAACAACGAAAAAACAATGGAGAAAATCGTTGCATTATGTAAGGGTCGCGGATTTATCTTTGCCGGCTCCGAAATTTACGGCGGTTTAGCAAACACATGGGACTACGGTCCTCTTGGTGCCGAGCTTAAAAATAACGTTAAAAAAGCTTGGTGGAAAAAATTTGTTCAGGAAAATAAATATAACGTCGGACTTGATTCCGCTATACTTATGAATCCGCAAACATGGGTTGCTTCGGGACATCTCGGCGGATTCTCCGATCCTCTTATGGATTGCCGCGAATGTAAAGAGCGTTTCAGAGCTGACAAGCTTATCGAAGATTGGACAGCAGAAAACGGTGTAACCCTCGAAAAGCCGATCGACGCATTTTCGCAGCAGGAAATGAAGGATTTTATTGAGAACAACAATATCCCCTGCCCCACCTGCGGAAAGCATAATTTCACTGACATTCGTCAGTTTAACCTTATGTTTAAGACTTTCCAGGGTGTTACCGAGGACGCAAAGAATACAGTTTATCTCCGTCCCGAAACTGCACAAGGTATTTTTGTAAACTTCCCGAATGTTCAAAGAGCAAGCAGAAAGAAGCTTCCCTTCGGTATCGGTCAGATTGGTAAATCATTCCGAAACGAAATTACACCGGGTAACTTCATTTTCCGTGTACGCGAGTTTGAACAGATGGAGCTTGAGTTCTTCTGCCAGCCGGGAACCGACCTTGAATGGTTCGCTTATTGGCGTAATTTCTGCCACCAGTGGTTGCTTTCGCTTGGCATTAAGGATGAAAATCTCCGTCTTCGTGACCATGACCCCGAAGAGCTTTGCTTCTATTCAAAGGCAACAACCGACTTTGAATTCTTATTCCCGTTTGGTTGGGGTGAGCTTTGGGGCGTAGCCGATAGAACCGATTATGACCTTTCTCAGCATGCTGAACATTCAGGAAAGGATATGACCTATTTCGACCAGGAAAAGAACGAGCATTACATTCCTTACGTAATTGAGCCGTCGCTCGGTGTTGAAAGATCGGTGCTCGCCTTCCTTTGCGATGCATATGATGAAGAGGTTGTTGACGCTGAAAAGAACGACACACGTGTTGTTTTACGCTTCCACCCTGCACTTGCTCCTTTTAAGGCAGCTGTACTTCCCCTTTCCAAGAAGCTCAGCGATAAAGCAATTGAAATTCAGCAGGAATTAGCAAAACACTTTATGGTTGACTTTGATGACGCAGGTTCAATCGGTAAAAGATATCGTCGAGAGGACGAAATCGGAACTCCCTTCTGTATCACATACGATTTTGACAGCGAAAATGACGGCTGTGTTACAGTTCGTGACCGCGATACAATGCAACAGGAAAGAATTAAAATCGAAGACCTCAAAGCATATATTGAAAGCAAAATTGAATTTTAATCTAATAAAAAAAGACGCCTTACATAAGGCGTCTTTTTTTATTATACTAATCTATTTAACCTTCTCCGGATTCGGTGCTGGTTGTTGCTTCAGTTGAGGAATTAGAAGAATTAGATTCTTCACTTGAAGCTTTGCTTGAACTGTTATCCGAGCTTACATTTGAACTGTTGCTGCTCGAATTATTTGTTCCGCCGCCATTGTTATTATTTCCGCCGCTGTTGCCTCCACCGTGGTTAGTACCATTAGGATTATTGCACTGATAAATAATAATTGTACTGTCAGCAGAAACTGTCATACCGCTATCAATATCTGTACCTACAACCTTTCCGTCTTCAACGGTGTTGTCATCCTTTTGCATGATAATAATATTATCAAGCTGGAATCCGGCAAAAACAAGCGTCAGCTTAGCGTCCTCAAGGGTCATGCTGCGCACAACAGGAACCTTTATCATTTCTGGACCTAAACTAATTTTAATTTCGATAGTTGTTCCCTCGTCAACCGTTGTATCAGCTTCAATACTCTGATAAAAAATGGTATTACGCTCGTACTCGTTACTGTAATTCTTTTCAATTACAACGAATTTAAGAGTTAATGCAGTTTCAACATCGCTTAATACTTCGCTAAGCTTTTTACCAATACACTGTGGAACAACGGTTGTAGCACCATCAGGCAAATCATCAGACACTGTTTGAGATGATGTTATATCAGACGATGTGGTAGCCTTTGACGAGCTGTCATTATTTGCGGATAAATTGGGCGAAATGATTAATTTCCATATAAAGAAAAAAACTATTAAAAGAATCAACAATGTAAGCCCAAGTGCAATAAATACATACTTTTTATTGCTTTCTTCGCCTAAATCATCCTCGATTAATTCAGGATTGTCTTCCGATACCGTTTTCTTTCCAATTCCTTGAATAGCTATCGTCGGTGAACCAACTACACCGTTATTTTGAGAAAACAGGCCCGATTTAAGCTTGTCCATTGACTTAATTCGGTCATTTGCCATAATGGCAAGTCCCTTTGCCATGGTATTAAGCAAATTTTGCGGCATTGTTTCGACAATTTTTGCAGGAATAATCATATGATCGCTCGAAACACGCTCGGTTGCTTCGGGTGGCGGATTTCCTACAAGCACTCGGAATATAACCGCTGTTATGCTGTAAACATCGGTCCAGGTGCCAAATTTTCCATCGTATCCATATTGCTCAATAGCTGCATAACCCGGGTATAGTTGTGAAGGAAGGTCGGAATTTTCCATCCTAACGCTTTGGACACAGAAGCCTGTTACACGAATTATGCCATCACGACCAACATGAAGAGTTTCAGGTGAAATTCCGCCGTGAATTATACCCTTTGAATGTAATATTGACAAGGCGGAGATTACAGGCGAAACAAGAGGCTTAAACTGATCCCAAGTGAGCAATCCGCCGTTTCTTAACAAAAACTCTCTCAAGGTAATTGTTTTCACATTTTCTGTTACGTGATATGCTGTACCGTTTTCTTCAAATACGTCGGTTACCTTGAATATATTATTAAGGTCGGTACATTCCTCAAGCTTTCTTGCAAGATTAATAAATTCACCAAGATACTGTGAAAATAAAAGGTCATTATCGGTATTGACTACCAATTTAACGCCATCTTTATCGCGTGACGCAATTTTCTCAGGATAAAATTCACGTACTCGAACAGAACAGTCATTTTCTTTATCCCATCCGATATATGTAACACCTTCGTCATTTGAATCAAGTACGTTGCCAATTATATAACGTTCTTTAATTTCAGTTCTTAACGGAATGTATCCCGATTCATTTTCTGTTGCGTTATTGAAACCGCAGGCTGAACAGGTTTCTTCTTCACCTTTATCCATCATGCAGTTCATACATAAATTGCTAATATCCTGCAACAAATTTCACTCCAATACATAAATAAAAAAGATACACTTAACAAGCCGTGAGTTATCACGGCTTGTTAATATTAGAAAAAATATTATTCAGCGCGGTTAGCAGGAGGTACACTGGGCTTGAGAGCCTGACGTGTTTTTCTTACTTCGCTGAGGTTTGCAGAAAGACTTTCGTCGGTTCTGCGCATAATTTCTTCGACAAAGTCCTGAGCAGCCTTACGCATTTCGCGTGATTTAGCCTGTGCCTGAGCAACAGTTTCGTTAGCCTTCTGCTGAGCAAGCTTTGTAATTTCTTCTTGAGCTACCATAGCACGAGCTCTTTCTTCGGCAGCGTGGATAATTCCCTCTGCCTCTTTCTTTGCGTTAGCAATAATTTCTGCTCTGTCAGCAACAATTCCACGTGCCTGTTTAATTTCCTGCGGCACGTTGAGACGAATGTCATCAATTATAATACGAAACTTTTCGATGCTGATGAGTGATTTTCCTCCCGGAATTTTCATCGATCTGTCAAGCATTTCGTCCAACTGGTCAAGCAATTCTTCCATATTCATGTTAGTTATCTCCCTTTCTTGAAAGTCTTTTTTTAATATAATCGTGAATTATAGCGGGTACAAATCCGCTTATATCCCCATTGCGTGCGGCAATCAGCTTTACTACACTTGAACTGAGGAACATATTCTCCCCCGTTGAAGTAAGAAAAACTGTCTCTGCCTCTGCGTTGAGTCTTTTATTGGTAAGCGCCATCTGAAATTCGTACTCGAAATCAGAAACAGCGCGCAAACCCTTTACAATAACGGTAGCATCCTTTTCTTTCATGTAATCGGCCAGAAGATTATCTGAACTATCGACCGAAACATTAGAGAGGCCGCAATCATTTATAACATCATTAATCATTTTTACGCGTTCATCAACCGAAAAGCTGCATTTTTTAGAATCGTTTGACATAACGGCAACAATAACACTGTCGAAAAGACGAGATGCTCGAATAATAACATCAAGATGGCCTACGGTTATCGGGTCAAAGCTACCAGGACAAACCGCAATTTTTTTATCCATCTATATCACCTCTTTTATAAACAGTGACGGCTAATTTTCCGTATTTATAGTTTCTGTAAAATGCTAAATTGCCAACCGAATCAGGTAACTTTTCTCCGTAAGGATGTTCGCATATAACAACCGATGTATCCTTTAAAACATTATCAAGCTTTGATAATGCTTCAGCTAAAAGTCCGGTCGAATACGGCGGGTCAAGAAAAATTATATCAAACTTTTGACCGCAACCGGATAAAAAAGTAGCAAAATCCTTATTAAAAACCTTACATTTATCTTCAAAACCGACAGACTTAATATTTTCAAGGGTTACTGTCGCAGACTGTTTGCTTTTATCAACAAAAACAGCTTCCTTTGCACCTCGGCTCACAGCTTCTATACCGAGCTGACCGCAACCTGAAAAAAGGTCAAGTACACTTCTTCCATCAATATCAAATTGAATTATACTGAATATCGATTCTTTTACCAAATCGGTGGTCGGTCTTACATCATTTCCGTCAAGAGTACGAAGTTTTCTTCCTCTTGCTAAACCGGTAATTACACGCATAATACTACCTCTATAACATTATCACATTAATTATATAACTTTGTCAATAACTAATTATTAAAATTATAAACTTTTACATAAATTAGCAATAATAAAATAAATTAATCAGAAAACAATACTATCAAGGCAACGGCATGATTATTAAAAAGCGTTTGCGCCGGAATTGCCTTATTGGGACAGCATTTTTCAAGGTGCTGTCCCTTTGTGTATTTATTCAAATGTCAGTTGTTCGCCCTTTTCCTCGGTGGAAAGCAGCTGCCCCGCGACAGGAAGACTACGTGAGCGATAACGATGCGGCTTTTGAAGCATATTTTCTTCGTACTTAACCATGCTGACAAGTCGCTGTGAACGCTTTTGGGTCATAACTGCAACGCCCTGAGTGTCCTTTGTCGTCTTTGACGCGATAACTCCTGTGTGGAAAAGAAGCATACGACCGTTTGAAGACTTGAGCAACAGTTCAACATCCTCATTAATATGAAGAGCGGCTGCAAGCGGGAATTTGTTACAATATGCTTTTATCAGCTTTTTACGGTTAGTTTTCGTCTCATAAGCGGACATATCAACCTTTGCAATCTTTCCGTTTTCGAAGGCAAAAATCATATAGCCGTTATAATCGTTATAAACAGCCATATATACAGGTAATTCTTCGGGGTCCATTTCGAGCTTTCCGGCTACAAAATCGCCAAGTAGACTTGCCTTTGAGTCCTCAAACTCAGAAGCTCTCGACTTATAAACCTGATGCTGATTTGTAAAGAAAAGCAAATGTGCAGTATTCGAGGTTTCGACAGTTTGGGCGATTTCGTCCCCTTCTTTAAGCTTCTGTTCACCGCTCATTCGGAGGGATTGAGGAGTAATTTTCTTAAAATATCCACCCTTTGTAAAGAAAAGTGTAACAGGATAATCAGCAGGAGCGTCGAAATCTTCATTCGATATTTCACTTTCGTCAGGTACAAAAATCTCTGTCTTTCTGGGTTGCCCATGCTTTTTAACAACTGCTTGAAGCTCATCAATAATAATCTTCTTAATCTTCGACTTGCTGCTTAGAATGCCTTCGTATTCCTCAACCTTCTTTTCGAGCTCTTCGATTTCTTCAAGCCTTTTAAGAATATACTCCTTATTAAGATGACGCAACTTGATATCAGCAACATATTCTGCCTGTTCCTTATCGATTCCAAAGCCGATCATAAGATTGGGGACAACCTCAGCATCCTCTTCGGTTTCTCGTACAATTTTAATTGTCTTATCAATATCAAGAAGGATTTTTCCTAAACCTTTTAACAAATGCAGCTTACTTTTTGCTTTATCAAGGTCGAAACATACGCGTCTTCTTACACATTCCATACGGAAGGCTGACCATTCCTCAAGCACCTCGCGTATACCGAGAACTCTCGGAGAGCCACCGATAAGAATGTTCATATTAACCGAAAATGTATCTTCAAGAGTGGTTGATTTAAATAGCTTTTGCATTAATTTATCGGGGTCTACGCCATTCTTTATATCAATCGTAATCTTTAATCCACCGAGACCGGTTTCATCGCGAATATCGTTGATTTCGGTAATTTTTTTCGCTTTCGAAAGGTCAACTATCTTTTCAATAATCTGCTCACAAGTAGTTGTAGGCGGAATTTGAGTAATATCAATGCAGCGCTGTGCTTTATCATAATTATAAACCGCTCTTACTTTAAATCCGCCTCGACCGGTAGCATATATTTTTTCAAGCTCTTCCCTATTGTAAACGAGCCTTCCTCCACCGGGAAAATCGGGTGCAATTAATGTATCTGAAATTACACAGTTTTCATCACGAAGATATGCAATTTCGGTTTCGCAAACTTCGGTTAAATTGAATGGGCATATATTACTTGCCATACCAACAGCGATACCTGTATTAGCATTTACAAGCACAGTTGGGAATGTTACGGGAAATAATGTCGGTTCCTTCATCGTAGCATCATAGTTATCGACGAAATCGACGGTATCCTTGTCAATGTCCTTAAACAATTCAGCTGCAATAGGTGCTAACTTAGCCTCGGTATATCGCGAAGCTGCACACATCATGTCACGTGAATACGCTTTACCGAAATTTCCCTTTGAGTCAACAAACGGGTGTAATAACGCTTCATTACCCATTGATAAACGTACCATTGTATCGTAAATCGCGGCATCACCATGCGGGTTGAGCTGCATAGTTCGTCCGACAATATTAGCGCTCTTAATTCTTGCACCGTTAATAAGCCCCATACCGTGCATGGTATAAAGTAACTTTCTATGCGATGGCTTAAATCCGTCAATTTCGGGAATAGCACGCGAGATAATAACGCTCATCGCATATGGCATATAGTTGGTTTCGAGAGTATCAATAATATTCTGATTAACTACTGTTCCTGCGCCGGCAATATATGCATTATCGACGGCAGGATTATTATTTTTCTTAATCTCTTTTTTTCGAGGAGCCATAATTAATTTTTCTCCTTATCAGCTTAAATCAGCGTCGTCAACATAAAGATGACCTACTTCGGCAATGTGTTCTTTTCTTCCCTGCAAATTATCACCGAGAAGCATATCAAACACCGCAGCTGTCGCCTCTGCATCACTGGGCATTATTTTGATAAGACGGCGTGTTTCGGGGTTCATAGTAGTAAGGTTCATCATCTCTGGCTGGTTTTCGCCAAGTCCCTTTGAACGCTGAATGGTATATTTCTCACCCTCGATTTTTTCGAGAATTTGCGCCTTTTCCTTATCGTCATAGGCGAAATAAACCTTATTCTTAGTGTTAATTTCGTAAAGCGGAGTTTCGGCGATAAAGACCTTTCCCTCCATTATAAGTGTCGGTGCAAGGCGATAAATCATTGTCAAAATGAGTGTTCTAATCTGGAATCCGTCAACGTCAGCATCGGTACAAATAATGATTTTATTCCAGCGAAGATTATTAATATCAAAGTTAGAAAGGTTTTTATTAGACTTTGTTTTTACCTCAACACCGCAGCCGAGAACCTTTATCAAATCGGTAATAATCTCGCTTTTGAAAATTTTATCATACTCAGCCTTTAGGCAGTTTAGAATCTTACCTCTTACCGGCATTATAGCCTGAAAATCAGGGTCTCGCGCCTGTTTACATGCACCAAGAGCCGAATCACCCTCAACTATAAAGAGTTCACGTTCATCAATAACCTTTGTTCTGCAATCGACAAATTTTTGGACACGGTTTGCCATATCCATCTTTGTTTGCAGGGTGTTTTTAATATTGAGTCGCTCTTTTTCCGAACGTTCACGGCTTCTCTTATTAATAAGCACCTGCTCGGCAATTTTATCGGCATCAGCTTTATTTTCGATAAAATAAATTTCGAGCTGATGACGGAGGAAATCGGTCATCGCCTCCTGAATAAATTTATTTGTAATCGATTTTTTAGTCTGATTTTCGTAAGATGTCTGAGTCGAAAATGAAGAAATAACAATTAACAAGCATTCTTCAATATCACTGAACGTAATCTTACTCTCGTTCTTTGTATATTTACCAGATTGCTTGATATAAGCATCAATCTGTGATACAAATGCGCTTCTAACCGCCTTTTCGGGTGCGCCACCGTGTTCCAAAAAGCTCGAATTATGATAGTATTCCTTTAATGTATTAGTCTTTGAAAAGCAGAGTGATACGCCGATTTTAACCTTGTATTCAGGCTTGTCCTCCCTATCACGGCCCATGCGCTCGGTTGACCATGTTTGAATTGAAGTAAATGCAGTATTGTCAGCGGTTTCTTCAACATAATCGGAAATGCCGTTTTCGTACTTAAATTCAGTCGTCTTAAATCCGGCAGCACTATACTGATCGCGAAGGACAAAAAGAATATTAGGGTTAACTACAGACTGACGCTTTAATATTTCTTTATAATAATCAACCGAAACGTCGATATCGGTAAACACCTTTATATCAGGTTTCCATTTGATTTTTGAACCGGTTTGGTTTCCTTCATATTTTTCTTTTTTAAGTCCACCGATATTTTCTCCCTCTTCAAAATGAAGAGTGTAAATATATCCATCACGCTTAATTTCGACGTCCATATACTCGGATGCATACTGAGTTGAGCAAAGACCAAGTCCGTTTAAACCAAGCGAAAACTCGTAACTTCCGCCGTCATTAGTATTATATTTTCCACCTGCGTACATTTCGCAAAAAACGAGTTCCCAGTTTTCTTTTCCCTCGTTTTTATTAAAATCAACGGGAATGCCTCGACCGAAGTCCTCAACCTCTACCGAATGGTCAAGATAACGTGTTACGATAATTTTTTTACCGTGACCTTCACGTGCTTCGTCGATAGAATTTGATATAATTTCAAAAATTGAATGCTGGCAACCGTCGATTCCATCCGAGCCGAATATGACTCCCGGTCTCTTTCGTACTCGGTCAGCGCCCTTTAATGATTGAATACTTTCATTACCGTATTCTGCGGTCTTTTTGGCCATTGTAAATTTCTCCGATTTTTCAAATATTATGGGTATACATTATAAATAATACACTATATATAGTCTTCAGTCAAGTTTTTGTTTCAATTTCAGTTTAATTTTTCCAAGCCTTCATATCTTTAACTGTTATCATACGCTTAATTTTGAAAAAAATAATAGCGGAGATGATAAAATGAAAAAAATATTTATAGTTTTTACCGCTATATTAATGATAACATCCTGCTCTTCTAACTCAAATTCACCCGAAACAAAAAACGTGGGCGGTAACAATATTAAGTCTGTATCAAGTGAGGAAAATAACACTGAAATTGATGTATCTAATCTTAGTAACAATAAAAAATGCTGGGGTCAAGGATATAATGTAAATGATAAAAATCAGCCGATAAGTTCAATTGAATATAACAATCTATATGGAAAATACGATGCCTATTTTATAGGCGAAAAAGAAAAATGCATGTATTTAACCTTTGATGAGGGATATGAAAACGGATATACCGCTCAAATTCTTGACGTATTAAAGGATAAAAAGGTGTCGGCAGTTTTCTTTGTCACATATGACTATGTTAAAGGAAATGACGAATTGATTAACAGAATGATTAGCGAGGGGCATATTATCGGGAATCATTCGTGGTCGCATCCTTCAATGCCCGATTTATCTGATGAAAATTGTGAACTTGAAATCACAAAGCTCCATGATTATATGCTCGAAAACTATAATTACGAAATGAAATATATACGTCCTCCTCGTGGCGAATTTTCCGAACGAACACTTGCTGTTACAAAAAATCTCGGTTATAAAACAATACTTTGGAGTTTCGCTTACAAGGATTATGATGTAAATAATCAACCTGATAAAAGTAAGGCGTTCGACAGGGTCACCAGCTCTGTTCACGATGGCGCGATTTATCTTCTTCACGCTGTATCAAAAACAAACACAGAAATACTTTCTGACGTAATTGACGAATGTAGAAACAAGGGATATACAATAACTAAACTTGACATTTAATATAGCCCTTCCTCATATAGTTGTGAGGGAGGGCTAATATGATTATCAAAGCCAAACGATTTTATATACTGATAATTTCATTGTTTATTATTGCATCAAGTTTGCTGATTTCAGCCGACAGCAAGGAAAATTTAAGCAATAAAATTGAACTACCCATTATAATGTATCATCATATTTCGAAAAAATACTCAGCACTCGGTGATTATGTTATAACACCGGAACAATTTGAAAACGACCTGAAGCTAATAAAAGATAAAGGATACGAAACCATCACTTCACAAAATTTGATTGATTATTTTGATGGAAAATTTGATTTGCCCGAAAAGCCGATTATGATAACCTTTGATGATGGATATTTAAGCTTTTATGAATATGCATATCCTTTGCTCCAGAAATATAATATGAAGGCTGTATTTTCTATAATAGGTAAATACACTGATTTATATTCGAGCTGTAACGACCGAAATATAAACTATGCTCATGTAACATGGGATGATATTAAGGAAATGATCAAAAGCGGTATTGTTGAAATGGCAAATCATACTTATGATCTTCATACCTTAAATGATAGAAAAGGCAGCACAATAAAATCTGGAGAAAGTGCCGATTGTTATAAAATAATGCTTGCTTCAGACCTTAAAACAGTTCAAAACAAATTAAAAGAAGTGACGAAAATTACACCCGTTGCCTTTATCTACCCTTTTGGCAGAGTTTGTAAGCAATCGTACAGTATTATCGAGGAAATGGGGTTTAAGGTAAGCTTTGGTTGTGAGGAAAAAATAAATTTTATTGATAAAGAAAATCCGAATTTATATAAACTGAAAAGATTCAACAGAGCTCACGGAAAATCATCTGAATTGTTTTTCAAAAACATTCTATGTTGAATTGTGTCGAATAGTTTTTTAAATTATTTTTCAAAAAAGGGTTGCAAAAAGGAAACGACTGATGTATAATACATCTTGTCGTTGAGATAAGACAATATCGCGGAGTGGAGCAGATGGTAGCTCGTCGGGCTCATAACCCGAAGGTCGTTGGTTCAAGTCCAGCCTCCGCAACCAAAGCCCCAAAGGCGTAAGCTTTTGGGGCTTACTTATTACCTCTTCACTCTTCACTCTTCACTAAAAACGCCTTTGGGGCTTTGGAGGTAATAAGTAATAGTGAATAGTGAAGAAGTATTCTGCAAGGCTTCGCCTTGCTTTTTCAGTTTATACAAGATATAGTAGGTTCAAGAGGTGATAGTGATGAAGGAAAGTCCTTTGATGATAAAATCAAAAGCGTTTGCGCTCGATGTGATAAAAGTATGCAAAGATTTAAGAAACGCAAGGTGCGAAAGCACATTGATAAACCAATTTTTGCGCTCAGGAACTTCGATAGGCGCAAACATCCGAGAAGCATTTTACGCTCATGGCAAGGCGGACTTTATTGCAAAACTGCAAATCGCATTAAAAGAGTGTTCCGAAACTGAATACTGGATTGAACTCGTTGTTGAAAGCGGATATTATAACGATAAAACTTTGCTTGATAATTGTACCGAGGTCAAACGGATTTTAATTTCATCCATCAACACCGCCAAGGAGAATATGAAATGAACTTTTACGAAATTACCGAACAAGATAAAGAACTCATCAAAATCGCTCTGAAAACATTAGAAAACAATTTTGATGATGGCATTTACAATCATACTGTTGGTGCGGCAATTCGTTGCAAGAACGGTAAAGTGTATAGCGGGGTTAATTGTGACGGTATTCACGGTTCTTGTGCCGAGTATATCACAATAGGTATGGCAATTTCGGCGGGAGAACGAGAGTTTGATACTATTGTGGCCGTTCACGATAAAGCTCCAAACTGCTTGTTCGCTCCTTGCGGCAACTGCCGTCAAATGCTTGTGGAATATAGCCCTGACATTAAAGTGATTTTGAACAATGATGACAATGAAATAATCAAGGTTAATATAAAAGATTTAATTCCATTTGCTTGGAAATCTATAATAGTATAAAACATGCCGATATCTTTTTCGGTGCGACGTGCCAAAAATACTCTTCACACTGATCAGTGTGAAGAGTATTTTTTATTATTTTTTATATAATTAATCAAACTGTAGTTTTTATCGTTAATTTAATCACAATATTTATCCAATTATATTGACAAAATATGAAAGAATTTGTAAAATTATCTGTGATGAAAATTTCATGAAAGAGGTATTATTTTATGGCAAATGTTCAAGATATACTTAATCTTATCAAAGAGAAAGGCATAAAGATGGTTGATTTCAAAATGGTTGATATCAACGGTCAGTACCGTCACGTTACCATCCCTGCCGAAAACTTTTCGGAAGATACCATGAAGAGCGGTATTGGATTTGACGCTTCAAACTACGGCTACGCAGTTGTAGAAAAGAGTGACATGGTATTTATTCCCGACCCTGATACAGCTGTTATCGATCCTTTCTGCGAGATTCCTACCCTTTCAATGACCGGTAACGCAATGATTATCGACACTCCCGAAAATCGTCCTCTTGCCCAGTACCCGCGCAATATCATCAAGGCAGCTGTTGAATATATGAAAAACAGCGGTGTTGCCGATGAGATGAAAATATTGCCTGAATTCGAGTTTTATCTTTTTGACGACGTAACATGGAATGTTGATGGCAGATACATCGGTGCAACAGTTGATGCAAAGCAGTCATATTGGAATTCTGATGTTGAAGGACACGGTGTTGTCGTTCCGAAGCAGAAAAACTATCATATTGCAAAGCCATTTGATACATCATACGAGTGCCGTAGCGAAATGTGCCTTCTTATGAAAGAAGCAGGCATCGAAATCAACTATCATCACCCCGAAGTTGCAGCTTCCGGCCAGTTTGAGATTGAGCCGCAGCTTGGCGAGGTTGTTCATATGGCTGACGCTACAATGATGATAAAATACATCATTCACAACACTGCTTTAAAATATGGCAAGAGTGCTACATTCATGCCGAAGCCCATCTATGGCGAAGCCGGTAGCGGAATGCACGTGCATATGCTTCTTTTCAAGGATGGACAGCCTGTATTCTCTGATGATAACGGCTATTCTCACCTCAGCGAAACAGCTCATTACTTCATCGGTGGCTTATTAAAGCACATTGGCTCACTCTGCGCAATTACAAATCCGAGCACTAACTCGTTCAAGCGTCTTGTTCCGGGATTTGAAGCTCCCGTAACTGTCGGCTACGCAACATCAAACCGTAGCGCTGTTATCCGTATTCCTGCATACGCAAAGAGCCCTGATAAACGTCGTTTTGAGCTTCGCAACCCCGACGCAACCTGCAACCCCTATTTCTGCTACGCAGCTATCCTTATGGCAGGTCTCGATGGTATCAAAAACAAGATTGACCCTCACGCAAACGGTTGGGGCCCGTATGACATGAACCTCTACAATCTGCCCGAAGAAGAAAAGGCTAAGTTACAAGGCCTTCCCGTATCTCTTAACGAAGCGCTTGATTGCCTCGAAAAAGATTATGAATATCTTACCGAAGGCGGTGTATTCCCCGAAGAGCTCATTTGCAACTTTATCAAAGCTAAGCGTGCTGAATGCAGTCAGCTTGCTGCTATTCCCCATCCTGCTGAATTTGATAAGTATTATAACCTTTAATAAATTATTTAAAAACTCAGGTTACTTATTTAGTTTCCTGAGTTTTTAAATTTTCATATGCAAATTAATTTTAACTTATTGTTTAAAATTATTTTATATGAATAATTTATTATTATAATTGAAAAAGGTGAATTTGATTGAAAGAATTGTGGGTGAAAATTCGAGAAGCGCTCTATTCGGCCTTACCAATTACCATATTGGTATATCTTATTGCACTTCTACCGGTATTTTCATTTAACCAAAACGAAATAATAGCCTATACAATTGGCGCAGTGCTTCGTGATGGATTCGGTGTATTAGCTCTTGTCGCAATGGCACCGCTGATAACAATTCAGTTGCTTGGATTTAAGGCAATTGTGTCAAATAAAATAAAAGAAAGACGAGCTATGCAACGTATTGTTCAGGCTGATGATGAGCATATCATCAAATTTATGTAAGGAGGTTGAGTATGGCTAATACAATAAACGAATCGGCGATTAAAAAGCTGAAATTAATTATTACAGTAGTTGATCGTAATAAAGCTGAGTTTTATCTCGATATACTCAACCAATTCGAAGTTAATTTTCAGATGGTAACAGGCGGTATTGGTACGGCACATTCCGAAATCATTGAAATGCTCGGACTTAATAATCACAAGGCGGTAATCTTAAGCGTTGTTCGTGAAGATTTAGTTAAACCTATAATCAAATGCTTAGAAAATAAATTTGAAACAATTAGAAACGGTAAGGGTATTTTGTTTGCGGTACCGCTTTCATCGGTTATTGGGGTAAATATGTATCAATTTCTAAGCAATAACAAACACGGCAAGGAAGACTAATTATGACAAAAAATAATCATGAAGTGATTTTTGCAATCGTTAACGCCGGTTATGCCGAAGATGCTATGCACGTAGCACGTGAGCATGGTGCTCGTGGCGGTACGATTATTAACGGACGTGGTGTAGCTCTCGAAGAAGAAGCTGCATTTTTTTGGAATTACCATCCATGCTGAAAAAGAAATTCTCATGCTCGTAGTTGAAAAGGAAATTCGTGACGATATTCTCCACGCTCTTTATAAACAAATGGGCATGCAGCAAAAGGCCCAAGGAATAGTATTTTCCCTTCCCGTATCTGAAGCAGCGGGACTTGCAAAAGCAGAAGAATAAATTTAATTCTAATTTTTATCCAATCCCCACCCAATTATTTCAATTTGGGTGGGGATTTTTATAAATTTGTCGAGTATTATTATAGCATAAGCGGATTATAACGCTAAAATCTATTGAAAAGAGGAAATTTTATGAAAAAATTGTTTGCATTAATGTTGGTTGTTGTTTTAACATTCTCATTAGTAGCTTGTGGCGGAGAAAAAGAAACCACCATTGTTGGCTCGTGGGAATCGGTTGACATGGCCGGTGCGATTTATAACTTTGGCGAAGACGGCAAGGGTTCATATGAATTTATGGGCGCAGCTATGGACTTCACCTACACCGATGACGGTACCGCTGTTGTAATTACTTATGGCGAATCTGAACCTAACACATTTAAATACACCATTGATGGTGACAAGCTTTCTATCGAAGACAGCTTCGGCTCAACAGTGATTTATAAAAAGAAATAATATTTAACCAATTAAAAAAAGCACTCGAAAGAGTGCTTTTTTTAATGCATGCATATAATAAATATGCTTATAAGCTATCGATATTTTTTGTAAACTTTCTGTTAAATGGATTTACTTATTTAATAATTATTGGTATAATTTTACAAATAATTAATATTGTTTTAAATCTATTTAAGGGGTTGTGTAATAATGAAACTGTATAAAAAGATATTATCCGTTTTTATGATATTATGTATTATCATTTCACTCAACGGTTGCATTATTATCCCTCGTTATGCGCGTTATGACTTCATTGATGTAGAAAAAGTGTCAACAATAGAAATTTATGAAATTAATAAAAACGAACGGATAGATAGTAGCGATGTAAATGCTGATACACTTGCATACTCATTGGATAAAAGTGAATTTTCAGATTTTTTAAATAAATTAGCGAAAATACAATTTAAAAAGCTTATTATACTTGTGCCTGCACCAATTGATGCTGCATGCAGCTATGGAAATTACGTTGTTCAAATCAAATATAATAATGGACGATATATTCTCATTACCAACAGAAGCTTCGGTGAAGCATTTGACGAAAACGGAAACACATTAAGCCAAAATCTTTATGGTTGCGATACTAAAGAATGGGAATGGTTAATTTTCAACTATCTACCAAAAGAAATTAATAATAATTCTGACACTAGCTCAATTAATGAAAAATTAGTCCCGAAAGATTTAAGTAGTGAAATATATCTAAAATAAAAAGCACTCAACCGGGAGACACTTCGTAAAGAAGTTGTCTCCCGTGCTTTTTTATAAAGAAAAAGACACTTTCGAAAATGGAAAGTGTCATAGTGGGTTACATACTTTGAAAAACACCTATCTCAAAGAATACAAACTAAATTTTAATAGTGATATTGTGAGACAGGTCTCACAGTGATATTTTTGCCTTGCGGCAAAAGTGATATTGAAACCTTGCGGTTTCAGTGATATTATCTTCGCCTCAAAACTGCCGAAGGCAATATCACTTGGGCGAACCCCAAATATAACTGCGTAGCAATATCACTCGCCGTAAGGCGAATATAACTGGGGCACCTTCCTTACGGAGGGTGCCCCACCGGGTGCTTTTTTATTAATCCTTTTTAAACCATAGCCAAGGTTCAGTTTTTGGAGGTTCGAGGGTAATATCAATAGGCTTATTTGTGATGGGATGAGCAAATGCAAGCCGCGTTGACCATAAAGCAATATTTTTTGTATGTATACGGCTACCATATTTTTCATCGCCGAGAAGTGGCATCTTTCGTGATGCACACTGAACTCTTATTTGATGCGTTCTACCTGTTTGTAACGAAATTTTGAGCAAAGAAATAGTGCCTTCCTTACTTTCGACAGTATTTAAAACCTTGTAGTTTAAAATTGCTTCTTTTGCGCCAGTTCGCAATTTTTTGACAACATACGATTTATTTTTAGACTTATCTCGGAACAAAAAATCGCGCCATTCTCCTTCTTCTTCATTCGGACAACCCGAAACAACAGCAAGATATTCCTTTTTAATATTATGCGATGCAATAGCTCGTGATAATCCGGCTGATGCCTGAGCCTTTTTCGAAAAAACCATAGCGCCGCCAACTGCTTTATCTAATCGGTGCACGACATCAATTCGGTATGTTTTTGTTTGTTTTTCAAGCAAATCAGGCATACATTTTTTGCGAAAATTTTGGCTCCTCTCGGATAAAACTCCAATTGGTTTTTCGCATACGATTATCGCCTTGTCTTCAAACAAGATATTAATCATCAATATTTGCTCACTTTCATCATAAAAGTTAACTAAAAATATAATGCAAAATACTCATTATGTCAATAATGTTAATTATTAGTATAAAAATATTACAAAAAACTATTGCTTTTTTAAATAATGGACTGTATAATAACCTTGTAGTAATTTAAAATTATTTTGGAGGATAATTATGAAAAAATTTATTGCTCTGTTCATGGTATTAGCTCTTATATTTACCTTGCCTGTTATGGCAAGCGCTAAAAAGAGTCCTAACGGCGTAGTTGAAATCAAGGTTACCGTTATTCAGACTAACGGTGGTAACGCTGTAGGCGAAGAAAATGATGACGAAACATATACAGTTACTGCTACTCCTAACGACGGATACGAGTTTGTGGGCTGGACTATTGAAGGTGAATACACCATTCTCGACGGAAGCTTAACGAGCAAGGAGCTCACCTTTGACTATACAACCGATATTACAGTTACTCCTATTTGGAAGCCTATTGGAACTTCTGAACCTTCAGGACCTGTTGACAGTGGCTCAGGTTCACCCACTACATCTGATAATACCGGAAATGTTCTCCCTATCGCAATTGCTTCATTGATTGCAGTATTAACTCTTGCCGGATATGCTATTATTCGCAATAAGCATGTTACTCAATAATTATAATATATTATAGCTAATTTTAAATCCTGTCCTGATACTTAAAGGTTTCGGGATAGGATTTATTTATTATTCTAATGAAAAGAGATTTTAATTATGAAAAACAAGAAAAGAAAGACTATTTTCATCATTTTTATTTCAATTCTATTAATTATAGCCATAATTTTATCGGTTATTATTTGGAATGATCTTAATGCCGGTGAATTAGAAACCGATAATTATAAAGTTTCATCCGGCGAAATCAATATCACGGTATCAAATCCTAAGCACGATGAATCGGTTGAATTGGTTGAAAATCCGATTAACTTCGATAAACTTGAAAAGGAAAACGGGGATATTTATGCTTGGATTACTATACCAAATACAAAAATTGACTACCCTGTTCTTCAAAGTTATTTAGAGGATGACCTTTTTTATGTTGACCATAACATAAACAAAAAAAAGGCGGCAGCCGGAGCCCTATTTACCCAAAAGCTTAATCAGAAGGATTTTTCTGACCCTAATACGATAATTTACGGTCATAATATGAAAAACGGAACCATGTTCCGTCACCTGCATAAATTCAAAAAAGAAAAGTTTTTTAATGAAAACGAATTTTTTTACATTTATACGAGAGGACACATACTCACCTACCGTATTTTTGCCGCGTATGAATATGACGATAGACACATTTTAAACTCGTTTAATTTCTTTGATAAAGATGTTTATGCAGAATATCTTGAATATGCACAGAACCCCACTTCTATATACAAAAACACACGTGAAGTCAATCTTACAACTGATGATAAAATTGTAACTCTGAGCACCTGTTTAGCAACCAATAAGCCTAATAACAGATATCTTGTTCAAGGAGTCTTGATTAAAGATGAACTCACATATTAAAAAATTATTGATTTATGATAAAGCGTGGAAAATAATTATATTCTTATTAATTTCCATTATAGTTTTAGGAAGCTCAATTTTTACAATAAATTATGCTACGTTAAATTATAATGAGCTTCTTAAAATGCCTATTATCGTAATATCTTCACTATCAATTCTCATATATCTTTTGATTTATTTCAGATTATATAAAAGAAAAGGTAAAGTAATCACAACCATTTTAGCTGTATTGCTCTGTTTACTATTAGCTTTGCCTAATAGCATTACATTTTTAACTATATACGGTAAGAATGCTATGCTGGAAAATAACAAAATTCATACCATTCCTCCCGATGTTGACGCTTTTATTGACGAAAACGGAATAATTGAGTATAAAGGCAAAAATTATATTTATAACGAAAATATTACTACAATTCTGTTCATGGGCGTCGATAAATCTAATATTGACAAAACCTATAAAAACGGTAAAAACGGTCAAGCTGATGCAATATACACAGTTACAATTGACACAGTAACAGGTGAAACAACTGTTATAGGAATTTCACGAGAAATCATGACTGATATAAAAATTTATTCAGGGCAAGGAAACTATATTCGAACCGAAAATAAACAACTGTGTCTTGCCTATGCTTACGGTGACGGCAAAGAAATGAGCTGCGAGAACACCATATGGTCGGTGTCAAATGTACTTTGCGGAGTTCCTATTAACACATACATGGCTATTGATTTATCAGCTGTTAAGGTATTAAACGATGCTGTTGGAGGTGTAACGGTACCTGCTTACAATAGCAGCATGACAAAGAAAACAGGAAAAATGATCACTCTACATGGCAACGATGTGTATGGTTATATTAGATCAAGAAACATTAATAAAACCGATTCAAACGCTCATCGAATGGCACGGCAAATTGATTATTTAACCGCCTTTTCGTCAAAAGCTATTCAGCAAACAAAAAAAGATATTACGACACCTATCAACCTTTATAATAAAATAAACAAATATTCAGTGAATACCCTTTCGGTTGATAAAATTACATTTTTAACATCAGTTTTTCTCAAAGGAAATATGAATATAGAATTTAAAAGCATTGAAGGAAAAATCGGTGTTGAAGACAACTATGCGGCTTTTTATCCCGACAACGAAAAACTTTATGAGCTTGTACTTGATGTATTTTATAAGGAAATTTAGGTTAAGCTAAAAAAACCATCAACATTTTGTTGATGGTTTTTTTTAATCTCTGAACAATGTTTCATTTTCAAGTGCGGAACGATGAATCATTCTACCATTGTGATATACATATTCACTTTCTGCAGTTTCTTCCGAATCGGTAGATGCCGTGGTCTCAGAAACAACATCTGTTTTATCTTCTTTATTAATAACTGCAGCTGATGTTTCTTCTTTATGAGTATCGTAATACGGATCAATTACTATTCGTTTAATCGGTGGATAAACAGCCGAAATAAGAACATAAATCATAAACGCTATAATAAAACCAAGTACTGATAGAACTGTAAATCCAAGCACAAGGCCATATGCCTGACCGACAATAAATAATATTACATATAACAAAATTGTAGCAACAATTCCTACGAGTAACAATATATTTCTAAACAAGCAAATTATTGAGAAGAAAAATGCGTTTTTAAATATCTTTTTAAGTGACAACTTAAGAGTTACCTGCATTAGCATAACATAGAAATTCATTGAAACAAATATGAAAGCTAAAAACAGCGAAGCCGCAAACGCTATTGTATAAATAAATCCGTTCCCTAAATACGAATAATAAAGAGAAATAGCATTCAAAATAATGGCACCGAAAATATACTGAATGGCTGAGATAAGCATTGACGGGAAAAAGTTTTTCTTTGCGCCGTCAATAAAATCGGAAAACAAAAATGCAGGTTCTTCCCTAACAAAATCACGAATAACCTTAGTTACGCCTGCTAAAATAGGACCTATAAAAGCAAAAGGTAAGAAAACAAGTACCCAGTAAAAATAATCTACATATCCACCCGGAATAGAATCAGTAACAATTATATTATCGTCATCGAATGAAACTGAAGTTAATACATAATTGTTACTCTTTACATCAATCAGTGACCATTTACCGTCATTGTTTTCAATTTTCAATCTATTATCGTCTATTATAGTAACAATCTTTGTTGCTATAGATAAAATTTCTTTACCATCTTTTTCATTATATTTAGATAAATCAAATTCAGCGCTTCCATCTGTAATAAACTCAGGATTTACCTCTTTAATCTTATTAGTAAATTCTGCAAAAGCGGCCTTTAATTCAATTAAATCTTTTTCATTTGGTTGATAAGCTTCGATACATTTATCAGCTATATTAACAAAATCGGTAACATAACCTTCCGAATAAAGATATTCAATGGCAATATTACTCTCGGATAGCGGAGTTAAATTATAAATACCTACGGATAATGCTATAAATGGTATCAAAAGTGCCATTATAATCAAGTTAAGCGAACATATTTTCCAAAATTTCGACTTCAAAATTCTAAAAAATCGAGATATTTTTGATTCGTTAACCTCTTTACTTACACCGGGACCAAACTTATTATGGTCAACTAATTTCTTAAAAATATTCAACTAAAATCACCTTTAATTATTTATGTGCTCTTGGATGGAACTTATTATATGCATTCGAGAATTTATTTCGCATAATATGAGCATAAACCTGAGTAGAAGAAATATCAGAATGACCTAACATTTCTTGAATATCCTTCAGTTGTGCGCCATTTTCAAGCAAATGGGTTGCGAACGAATGACGGAGCGTATGAGGCGTAATATCCTTTTTAATTCCGGCTTGCGCTGCATACTGCTTTATAATTTTCCAGAATCCTTGGCGAGTGAGTCTCTGTCCGTTCATATTAACGAATAATGATGTTTCATTTTTATCATAAACGGTAATTGAACGAACTCGCTTTATGTAATCACGTACAGCTGACAATGCTGTTGGATAAACAGGAACAATTCGGTCATTTTTCGGATTTGAACAATGAAGAATTCCGACATCGAGGATAATGTCATTGAGATTAAGATTAATCAGCTCAGAAACACGTATACCAGTAGCGTAAATAAGCTCGAGCATAGCTTTGTCTCGGCAACCCTTTATGTCATTAACATCAGGCTGTGATAAAAGTATATCAATCTCTCTATTTGATAAAATATCAGGCAATTTCTTTTCACTTTTTTCAAATTTAATTCCGGCAGCGGGGTTAAACGAAACTACACCTTTGATAATGAGGTACTGATAAAAACAACGAATAGACGCTACAACACGAACTACTGTTGAGCGACTCTTTCCCTTTATCTCAAGATATTTGATATAATCTCTTATATCTTCATTTGTAGCCTTTTCAATGTCGTTTATATCATTGGCTTCAAAGTAATCGCAATATTGACTCAAATCGCGAATATACGATTCAAGCGTATTTGCTGATACCCTTTTTTTCTCAATAAGATATTGACGAAATTGTTGTTTAAAGTCCTTCATTTTTATTTACCCCGTTTAAGTTGCTAAATAGATAATAATCCTCAGCGCAAATGATTGCACCAATGAAATTAATATCATTATGAACAACGTTATTATTGTCTTTATAAAATTATCTTTATTATTAAATTCATTAACCTTTACGCTTTTTCGAAAGGTGTATTCAAATAATCCACCGGATAAGTTCAGTGAGCAACTGAATCTATAGTACAAAAATAGTGACGTTAACATTCCGAATATCAAAAAAGCGAGTAGAAAAATTACAAGTCCGCTAAATCCAAAATCAAAATACATGCGACCGGCAAACTGACCGTAAATCGCTCCAAAATATAATATTAATATGTATAAAATCGGCTTGCCAAAACAAAAATAACCAAGAAAATAAACAGTCAAAAATATTACCGCCTTTATACTAAATAAAGTAATAAAAGCAGTAAAATAGCCATTTTGGGTAGAACTTTCGATAAGTAAATGATATATTAACGAAACCGATAAAAACCTTAAATTTAGCCGAAAAAAAACACACCCGGCTGTATAAGCGGTAAGAATTAATAAATAATAAACCAAAAGTCCTTTTTTTCTTACCTTAGGTGAGCAATTATAAACCGCAGCAAGCATATTATCATCTCCGTACAAGCTATTCACTTAAAAATATGCCTGTCTCTTAAAAATAATAACCTCAAGCTGTAAATTTGATTGAAAATATTAGGTTCACATAATACTTTTTAGTAACTAATAATAATATAATACAAAATCACAGTAATATCAATGTTTTTCTTGTTAAAATTTCATTTTTGGAGAGTTGTACAAATATTATGTTAATCACATTATGTAAATAATATAAATATTATGTCAACTACATTATGTAAACCCAATATCTCGTTAAAAATCAATTTATGTTAACTACTAATAGATTACATCAACCTAACAATAATTTCCCTATATTATTAGATTCAACATTATGCACAAATTGACTAAATCTATCAATTATTTATAAAAATTTTTTTCTGATTTAAAATAATTAATTTTATAATAAATCTTGACAATATAGTTATGAATTGCTATAATAATACGGTCGTTTGATTCATTAGCTCAGACGGTAGAGCACTTGACTTTTAATCAAGGTGTCCGGGGTTCGAATCCCCGATGGATCACCAACAAAAAATAGACGCAAAGCAAAATGCTTTACGTCTATTTTTTGTTCCCCTTACCTACCATAAAAAAACAAGCCTGAATATTCAGGCTTGTTTTTTTTATGAAATTAATATTTTTTCCCAAAGTGATTCGTAATACCTTCTAATCTCGGGGTCGAAATCATGAAAATACTGCGCCTTTTTGGTAATATCATCAGACGGGTAAAGAATTTCATTCTTATAATAGGTATATTCAGGGTTATTTGCAACCGCCGTATTCGGAGAGGTGTAACAAATATATTCAGCGTTTGCAAGTGCAATTTCGGGCTCGCACATAAAATTAATAAACATCATGGCGGCATCGTAATTCTTTACGCAGGTAGGTATGCAAAACGCATCAACGAATATATTAAAACCTTCCTTTGGATAAACGAATTTTAGATTAGGATTAGATTCGAGCATAACATAATAATCTCCGGCGTAATACGGTGCCATGGCCGCATTTCCGCCACCCATCTTATTAAACACCTCGTCCATTACACGGCCCTGAAGAATATCGTTCTGCTCAATAAGCAAATCAGAAGCCGCATCCCAATCCTCTTTACTTTCGGTATTCAAGCTCTGACCAAGAATAAACTGCGCAATTGCAAAGCAGTCGCGGGGATTATTAAATGTAAGAATATTATCTTTATACTTTTCATCCCACATGATTGTCCAGCTATCAACCTCTTCATTTACCAATGTTGAGTCGTAAATAAGACCGACAGTTCCTGCATTATAAGCTACTGTATATTCATTATTTTCATCATAAAAGAGATTTTTATACTTATTATCAATATACTTAAAATTACTGATTTTAGTTAAATCAATCTTTTCAAGCATATTTTCATTTTTCATGCGTTCAATCATATAATCGGACGGAATTATTACGTCATAAGCAACTGCACCGCTTTTCAGCTTTGAGTACATAGACTCGTTGCTGTCAAAGTTGTCATAATTCACGTCAATTCCTGTAAGGCGTTCAAACGCATCAATTACATCAAGAGTGCCCTCATCTCCGTCAGAGATATATTCGCCCCAATTGAATACATTGAGCTCAGTACCGGCATAATCGGTAGTATATGTTCCTGATAAATTATTAAACAGGTCACTATATTTATCATTCTGTTTATTTTGAAGTGAATTTATTGCAAATACACTTAATGTTATGCATACAACCAATATCCCGCTAATAACAGAAAGACGAGCTGCTCTTGTTTTGAATTTACTATCAAACCAGTCACCTATTTTACCGGCAACTTTTGAAATAAGCCCGACTTTTGCACTTTTTTTCATTTTCATTTCAGAACGTGCCTGAATAAGATTAACGATAATCAAAAGAATCAAAATTGCGAAGAATATGACGCTTGATAATGCATAAATATCCGGCTTTACAGTCTTTTTTGTTGTCTGATTATAAATAAGCAAGGGTAAGGTTTGAAATCCCGTACCGTTTGTAAAATAACTGATTACAAAATCGTCAAGTGAAAGCGTAAAAGCCATTATAAATCCCGAAACAATACCGGATGAAATATTAGGCAAAACAACCTTATAAAAAGCAGAATGCGGTGTACATCCCAGGTCCTGAGCCGCCTCGACAAGATTTTTATCAGTTTGGCGTAATTTAGGCAAAACATTTAATATTACATACGGTAAATTAAATGTAATATGGGCAATAAGAATTGTATAAAAGCTTAAATACTGCTGCGCACCAATTAAACGTCCGATAAATACAAATAAAAGCATCATCGAAACGCCCGTTACAACATCAGGATTCATCATCGGGATGTTTGTTGCGGTCATAATTGCGCTTTTACCAATCTTTGAGCGCATATTAAAAATTCCTACAGCGGCCAATGTTCCAAGGATGGTAGCAATTAATGCAGACAGCACAGCTAAAATCAATGTATTTTTGAGCGCGTTTAAGGTAGCACTTGAATTAAATAATTCGCCATACCATTTTATAGAAAAGCTCTCAAAAACATAGGTGCTTCTCGACGAATTGAACGAAAAGAAAATCATTACTGCAATAGGCGCATAGAGGAAAATGAACATTAATACTGAACAAATCTTTCCAAATAGCTTCATATGATTATACCTCCGTCATCGTCGTCGGTAAATCTATTCATTATTGCAAGACTGATTAGTATTACGACCATCATAATAAGCGAAAGGGCTGCACCGGTATTATAGCTGAGTGCGTCAAACCTTTTTTGAATTATGTCGCCAATCATAAGAGTTTGCGGTCCACCAAGCTTTTGCGAAATATAAAAGGTACTAACACTCGGCACAAATACCATGGTAATTCCAGAGATTACACCAGGCAAGCTAAGGGGTAAAATTACTCTTTTTAACTTCGCCCATCCATTTGAGCCCAAGTCCTCGGCTGCCTCCAACAATGAATTATCAATCTTTGTCATTACGGTATAAATGGGTAAAATCATATAAGGAATATAATTATAAATCATACCGAGTATAACAGCGCCCGGGGTACCGATAAGTTTCAACGGCTCAATTTCAAAAAAGCCTAAAAACGAGTTGATTAGTCCGGTTTTTTCGAGAATTGTTGTCCATGAATATGTTCTTATAAGCAAATTCATCCACATTGGAAGCATTACAAGGAGCATCATTATTTTCTGCGTACTTACCTTTGACCTTGACATATAATATGCAACAGGATACGACATAACCAAGGTAATCAATGTTGCAATAACAGCGTACACAAGTGAGCGAATAAAAACCTCTTTATACTCGCCAATATTTAAAATGTAGCTTAAAGTAAAGTTTCCACTCTCATCGGTCAAGGCGTAATAAGCAACAATAATTAGCGGAACAATTATAAAAATCGCTGACCATAAAAGATACGGAGCATTAATTAGCCTTCGTAAAAAGGATGATTTCATGTCTCATCCTCCCCGTCAGCTTCAATTTCGTTCATAAGCTCCATTTCGTCGCTAAATGTACTATAGTCGCCAAACATACCTGAATATTCAGATTTTTTCATAATATGTATATCCTGAGGCGGTATTGAAATCCCTATTCTATCCCCTACAGCCGGTGAATCTGTTGACTGAATCATCCACTTGAAGTTATTAATATCAACAATAATTTCGTAATGAACACCCTTAAACGTTATCGACGAAACAACACCCGAAAGCTGACCTTCGCTTTCGCTTACAACGTCGATATCCTCGGGACGAACAACAATATCAACAGGCTCATTCTTATCAAAGCCTGTGTCAACACATTCAAACCTATGACCGAACATTTCGACCAGCTTATCCTCGCGCATAATACCGTCAAGAATATTGCTTTCACCAATAAAATCGGCAACAAATGCATTTTTAGGCTCGTTATAAATATCCTCAGGTGAGCCGATTTGCTGAATCTTACCCTCGTTCATTACAACAACTGTATCAGACATGGAAAGAGCTTCTTCCTGGTCATGAGTAACGAATATGAAGGTTATACCAAGCTGTTGCTGAATATTTTTAAGTTCAATTTGCATATCCTTGCGGAGCTTTAAATCGAGCGCGCCGAGAGGTTCGTCAAGCAACAAAATCTTAGGATTATTAACAAGAGCTCTTGCAATAGCAACACGCTGCTGCTGACCGCCCGAAAGCGAGTGAATCTGGCGACGTTCAAAGCCTGAAAGATTTACCGATTTAAGCATAGCAGTAACTCTTTCGTCAATCTCCTTCTTATCAACCTTGTTAACTCGAAGACCAAATGCGACATTTTCGTACACATTAAGGTGCGGAAAAAGCGCATAACGCTGAAAAATGGTGTTAACCTGCCTTTTATACGGAGGAACACCATTCATACGGTTACCGTCGATAATAACTTCACCGGTATCAGGCTGTGTAAAACCTGCGATAATTCTGAGTGTTGTTGTCTTTCCACAGCCTGACGGACCAAGAAAGGTAACAAACTCACCATCCTTTATACTTAAACAGAGGTCATCTAAAATAACCTCATCGTCAAAGGATATACCAATGTTTTCTAATTCGACTACAATATTTTCTTTTTTGGACATAACATGCATCCCCCTTTGCGGTAATAGGAACTGCTGTATTAAGCAGTACCAGCGACCCCATTGCACACGCCCTCCGCAAAGGGTTTTTCGCAATCGGCGGACATTCTAAAATCCGCTGGTTGATTGCGGCGCGGCTGGTAGTCAACATTTGCGAATTGAAAATCAATTCTTTAATGCATAGTAATAAATATAAAGCCAAATCCCCGAAAAATCAATAGTTTTTTTGATGAATTATGTAATTTTTATGAATATTTTATATGATAAATTTGATTTACTTGAATTTGCTCGTTTTTTCATAATTTTTCTCTGTTTTTCTCAATTTATACATTTTTTACCAAAATGAAGAAGACACCTCTAATAAAAGGCGTCTTCTTATGAATATGTTTATAAAATTGTGTTAATTAGGCTACAAGAACTGTCAAAGTCAAGTTCTTTTGTTTTGCTATTTATAAGTG
Source organism: Clostridia bacterium (assembly GCA_017409475.1). GTDB lineage: Bacteria > Bacillota > Clostridia > Oscillospirales > Acutalibacteraceae > UMGS1976. The sequence goes on along the minus strand of JAFQSP010000003.1, from coordinate 191,458 downwards.
CTATCAACTGATTAACATAGCTCTGGCAACAGCAAGAATATTTATCGCAGGTTTCATAACAGTTCATATCGCAATGCATAGTATATTCATCAAAGGGATTATTACCGTTATTTAAATTGCTATACAATGCTTCTACAGTGGCCTTATTATGAAATGTTTCAAGGATGCTTTTGATTTTTGAGTTATCAAAGCCGCGTATTGTAAGTGAAATATATCTTTTTAAACAAATTAGTTTTTCTAACTGACTCTTGTCACATTTTTTTATCATAACGTCCAAGTATTTCAGCACATCATTATAACGAGACAAGGTGTAATTAGCAAAGGCAAGTGTTGCGTTCAAAATAAACGACGTTTCATTTGCTGTCAGCTTTAAAGGTAGACTTGCAATGGTTGAAATGTTTTTCGATGATTTTAATGAATCAATTAAAAACCCAAGCAAGTCCTCAACTGACGCAGATGAGGGATTTCGCATCGCACGCATAGCACATTTCATAAAACGATTTTCGTCATGCTTTGGAGACAAGCGTTGATAAAACACTTCGCTATAGCCCGGAATTATAACTTGATATGTAGGAAAGCCAAGGCAAGAGCAATCACGAACAAGGATATCAAGGCCCATAGATTTGAAGTATTCTATGCATTGGCGGAATAACTGCTTGTTGTTCTCTCCACAAAAACCAACATCATTATTATATGGATATTTCGGGTTACCCTCAAAGAAGAATGCAGATTTTTTAGATACACCAAAAATCAGCTCATTTCTCAAATTGGATATATCAAAACCGCTCTCTTTTTTAAATTGAAAATCTTCGTGTTCAGCTATACTCTCAATGTTTCTTCCTTGAAAGCTTTCGGTTAATGAACGTTGTAATGCAATTTCAAAAACAGGATAAGCACCGAAATGAGTGTGATATCTTCCTGTTTTTTTATCAATAATACATACACTGACAACGGGAAATTTTTCACCAAATGAGCAATCTTTTACAACAACGCGAAACCCATTATTTCTAAGATAAGATATGATGTCATATGAAATTTGGAACTGCTTTAAAACCTGTTCCGGAATATCGGGTGGAGTAACATCCTCATTTATCATTCTTATCAAGCAATGACGTTCCGCAATTTCGCTCAGCGCTTGAACAATTGCTTCCTCCGGAGTATTTCCCGCGGCACAGCCGTTTGCAGTATACATCGATTTGCGCATTACGGTAGGGAGATACTCTTTAGTTTGCGTATTTAAACAATAGTAAGGTGTAACAACAATATTTCCATTTTCATCCGCATATTGCTTAATAATGTTTTCGGATGAACATCTTTCTCCTGTGAACATAAATAATCCGTCAGAAAATGCATTATACCATTTTTCATTTTTGGAAAGAAGATCCTTTACGGAAACAGTTTCATTTTGACTGTCGTTTATTGAAAAATTGCCGTCTTTTTGTAGACCGCCAACTCCTATATATCCAAGCTGTAAACGCTCCATTAATTCTCCGTATGCGCTTGCTAAAGCAAATTCTTTTGTAACGCCTTTTCCGTTTGTACCGAATGTTGTTCCGACCACAGTTACTCTTAGTGAATAACAATACGGAACACTGGATTCTGCCCATTCAACATCGGTTTCAATACCGTATTTACCCAGTATATTTTTAATATTTTCAACGGTTCTTATGGGATTTTCATCTTTAAAATCAGCATCGCGAGCTATATTGTTAATGTTCATTACTTTTATATCCGCACCTTTCAAACTGTAAATGAGTGAATCGTGCTATTCACTCATTTGTTATATCAATATGGACTTGTATCGCAAAACCTTATAATAATTAATCACGATTTTTTCATTTTTATTTTATCATATTAACAAATGTGTGTCAACGAAGAATAATTCGATGCATTCATATAAAATTAAATAAACGATAATATTCTTTAAAATTTGCACTAAAATACAGACACTCATTAGTAAACAAAAAAGCATCACCAAAAAGGTGATGCTTTTTTATAATCAGCTGATTATTCAGCAGCTTCTTCTGCAGCAGCTTCTTCTGCAACAGCTTCTTCTACTACTGTTCCTTCAGCAGTTTCTTCTACTGCAGCTTCAGTCGGTTCGAGAAGAGCTTTAATAGAAAGGCTAACGCGCTTTTTATCAAAATCGATAGCAGTAATCTTTGCAGCTACTTCCTGTCCGATAGAAAGAACATCGGCAGCCTTTTCGATTCTTTCGTTAGCAATCTGAGAAATATGGATAAGTCCGTCAATTCCCGGAATAACCTTTGCAAATGCGCCATAGCTTGTTAAGCTGACAATTGTAACATCAACAACAGAGCCGACCTCGTATTTAGCCTTGAGAATTTCCCAAGGATTATCCTCTGCATTCTTAAAGCCAAGAGAAATTTTTCTCTTTTCGGTGTCAACTTCCTTAACATATACGTCAACCGTATCGCCAACCTTAACAACCTCTGACGGATGCTTAATTCTTGACCATGAAAGCTCAGAAATATGTACCATTCCGTCAACTCCGCCAAGGTCAACGAACGCACCGTAATTGGTAAGAGTCTTTACAACACCGGTGTAACGCTTACCTACCTCGATTGCAGCCCAGAACTGTGTTTCAATTTCTTTCTTAGCTTCGCGCAATACGCTACGGATTGAACCGATTGCTCGACGTCCTCTATTAATTTCGATAACGCGGAAATTAACAGTAGTACCCTTTAAATCTTCAAGAGACTCATTACGGCTCATTGTAGCATGTGATGCAGGGACAAACACTCTTACACCGTTTGAAACTACGATAACGCCACCCTTGATAATTTCGGAAACAACGCCCTCAAGAATTTCGCCCGATTCCTTTGCATCGTTAATTTTTGACCATCCGGCAATAGCATCCAAACGACGCTTAGAAAGCATAATTGTGCCTTCCATATCGTTTGTTTTAAGGATCATAAGATCCAATTCGTCGCCAACCTTAACTTCATTTGTAAGGTCAACATTGGGATCAGATGAATATTCGCTTGCAGATACATAGCCGGTCTGCTTACGGCCGATATCGACCTGTATTTCAGCACGGTTTACGGAAAGAACAACACCGTGTACCTTCTGTTCGGAATTCATACTGTTAAGTGAAGCTTCAAGAGCTTCTTCAAAGGTCATTTCGTCAATTGACTTTTCAACAACCTTAGCCTCCATTTCAGCAGCCGCTTCAATGGGATTTTGCATCTCTGACATAATAATCAGAACCTCCTTTATTATAGCAGCAGGTGTCGATGCACCCGCCGTTACACCAATATGTTCAGCCGAACGAATTTCATCAAGCGGTAATTCATCAGCTGTTTCAATATGGTATGTTTTATTACAACGACTTGAGCAAATATCGGCAAGCTTAACGGTATTCGAGCTATGCTTGCCACCAATAACAATCATAACATCGCAAATTTCCGCTAATTTATCCGCTTCAGTTTGTCTCAACGACGTAGCTTTACATATTGTATCAAAAACAATCGCATTTGTACATACCTTTTTTAAAGTTTTTTGACATTTTATCCATTCATTTGCGTTAAAAGTAGTCTGAGCTACGACTGTAATTTTCTTATTTGGAAATTTATTATTATTTTCAAGCAAAAATTCAAGCTCTGAATTGTCCGAAACAATAAAGCAATTATTATTACACCAGCCCGAAATTCCAATCACCTCGGGATGATTTTTATCCCCGGCGATAATAATAACATGATTTTCATCACTTGCCGACCTGACAATTTTGTGTATATTCGAAACATAGGGACAGGTCGCGTCAACAACCTCGCCGCCGTTTTTAGCCAACTCATAAACCGATGGCGTAACTCCATGTGAGCGAATTACCATTATTTCATTTTCGTTTCGGTCAAGCTCGTTTTTGGCGGTACGTACCCCCTTCTTCTCGAGCATGCTAACCATTTGATTATTATGAATTATTGGACCAAGAGTGCATACTTTTTTGCCACTATCGGCCAATTCCTCAGCCAAATTAATCGCTCTATTTACTCCAAAACAAAAGCCGGCTGTCTTTGCAACAGTTATTTTAGGCATTTTGTTTCCTCCTCCCAAAGAGAGGTTATTTCATCCATAATTCTATTCTTTACCTTTTTGATTTCTGATGCTTTAATCTCGTTAATCTGAATTTCCTCTGACTTTATAACCTTTCCGTAATTAACAACGGCTCGGCTGAATAAACGAGGACGTCCATGCTTATACGTAACAGCAACAGGCAAAATATCGGAACCGGTAGAGGCAGCTATAACCGCAGCGCCCGATTTAGGTTTACTTGGGCTTGCATCTGGATTTTTTGTTCTTGTTCCCTCAACAAAAATTCCAAAGACCTTTCCGTCAATAACAAGCTGTTTAGCGTTATCAATTGCCGACGAATCATTCTTTCCTCTATCGACCGGAAAGGCACCGCAAAATCTAAAAAAAACGGCTAAAATCCTATTCTTAAACAATTCACTTTTCGCCATAAAATAAACCCTTCGCTTTGATGTTAAAATTATAAACACAGGGTCAAGCATAGAAATATGATTCGAGCAAAGGATAATTCCACCATCCTCGGGAATATTCTCCATACCCTTTGCTTTAAACGGATAGAGAACCTTTGCAATGACATATATAACGCTAACTAAGATTTTAAATAATATTTCCATAATATTTACCTGCTAATCTTTAAAATAAAGCTTCCATACGTATAAGCGATATACTTAAATCCCTTAAAATCGCTGATATGCCCCTTAACCGCAGAAAAAATTCTACTGTTTTTTATATCAAAGCTAACAACGTTTTCGTTAATTTCTTTATAACTATAAAAAAATTCAACACTATCGTGTCCGTCTTTAGCCGCTTTAATAATATTATCAACAACTATATCGTGAAACTCGTCATCGCTGTTAATTAAAGTACCGTTAACAACATAGTAATTCATTTTTTTGCTATTTGCGGTCGGTAATTTCAAATTATATTCTCCCGAATAAATCTTTTCATTATCGTTTACAACCGAACTGTCCGAAAATATAGTATGTGTTTTTGAAATCATTTCAGAATCAACATTTAAGAAGGTATGAGTAACATTATCCTCGTCAACATCGTCCCAAAGAACATCAACATAATACCAATCGTTATCGAGCATAACTGTATTCCACATATGAGGTGAACCATCGGTAACACTGCCACACACTAAATTAGAGTTTATACCGACACAATACATTAGTAGCTGAAAAGCCTTTGAATACCCTTCGCATACAGCTACACGATTTACAATTGCGCCATAAGATGTCCATGGTGACGGATTCTCACGTTTATTTTCGGCAATCTTTTCATAATCGGTAACAGTATTGTCATAAACAACGTTTTGACATAACCAATCGTGAATAGCAACTTCCTTTTCAAAATCACTCATATCACTTGCTATGCATTCATCGAGAATTGTTTCAACACCTGATTTTAGCTCGCTCATCATAGTAACGCGTTCATTGTGAGTATATGTATATCCTTTTAAATCGCCTTTGTCAAAGCGCATATACACGCTATCGTCGTTTTCGCCTATTCCATATTCAAAGCCCAACCAAAACAATTCGGGATGATCGTATTTCATCGCATACATCGCGATTATTGCATCCTTCTTTGTGCCCTTGCCAAGCTGGATATTGCCTGTTTTCATAGTGACAGCAGCATCAAAAAGTGTATCATACATTTCCTGCTGTAAACCATTAAGATGCTGAAAATTATAATATTCAGATTTATCGATGGCTGTTTCAGTAAACGAATAGTCAAAATTCAAGACGGGAAATACCATTGTTTCGGTGATTTCATCATCATTAAATAACTTATTAAATATTCCCTTTATGTCCGTAACTATATCACCCGTTCCAATAAAAAACGAGTGTGCAATTAACGATATTATAATTACAGCTACGACAATTAATGCATAAAAGGATTTTTTCATCTTATTCCTCTAATTCACCTAATCGTTTTGTAACAAATTTTGCAAGCATATCAACCGATTGCTCTAAATTATATCCCGTTGTATCAATCATTTGAGCATCATCAGCGGGTTTAAGCGGTGCAATTTCGCGATGCGAATCCTGGTAATCACGCTCGTTTAATTCCTTAAGCACCGTTTCGTATTCAACCTCAACGCCCTTTTCAATAAGTTCCTTATATCGTCTTTGGGCGCGTTCCTCGGCAGACGCTGTTAAAAATATCTTGATTTCAGCATTGGGAAGAACGACCGTACCAATATCTCGGCCATCCATTATCACGTTGTTCTTACGTGCCATTTCGCGCTGCAATTCAAGCAAAAACGCACGTACATCAACAATCGCCGAAACGTCAGATGCAGCCATTGATACCTCAGGCTTGCGAATTTCGGTTGATACATCATTACCGCATAGAATTACCTTTTGCGCGCCGTCGATATACTTAAGCTCAACGTTAATTTCAGCAAGTTTTGGTACTACAGCTGATTTATCCTTAGTGTCAGCGCCTGAATTAAGCATATAAAGACCGATTGCGCGATAAAGCGCACCTGTGTCAACATAGATATAACCAAGCTTTTTAGCAAGTGTCTTTGCAATTGTACTTTTCCCTGCGCCGCCAGGTCCATCAATAGCTATTGAAACCATATTTTTGATTCTCCTATTCACACTGAATTACCGGCAAGTCGGCCGGTTGAAAAAGCGATTTGAAGATTAAAACCGCCTGTATATGCGTCAACGTCAATAACCTCGCCGCAAAAGTAAAGACCCTTGCATAGCTTAGATTCCATTGTTGACGGATTAATCTCCTTTGTACTAATGCCACCGGATGTAATTATCGCTTCATCATACGAGCGAAAACCTGCTACAGTTAATTTAAAATCTTTTGTAATATCAACAAGGCGGCTTCGCATTTCCTTTGAAATTTGGCTAACCTTTGTCTTTGGCGAAACGCCTGAAAGACTGATAATAATCGGTATCAAGCTTTTGGGATAAAGGTCGCATAAAGCGTTTGAAAGCTCTTTTGACGAGTATTTAGAAAAATCACGTAAAAAACGATTATCAAGCAGTTCATGGCTAAGCGCCGGCTTTAAATCGATATGAACGGTAACGTCCTTTGGCTCATCGATATGGCAAGAACCGCTCAAAACAACCGGTCCGCTAATTCCAAAATGGGTAAAAAGCATTTCGCCGAAATCTTTGTAAATAATCTTTCCTCTTTGTTCAAAGGAAACGCCAATATTTACAAGGCTGAGCCCCATAAGATATGAACAAAATTTTTCTTTAATCTCAAGCGGTACAAGTGACGGTTTAGTTTTTACCACTGTATGACCAAGCTTTTTTGCAAAGCGGTAACCGTCTCCGTCAGACCCGGTTTTTGGATAAGAAAGTCCTCCCGTAGCTAAAATTACCCTGTCGCATTCAATGATTTTTCCATCCTTAAGACGCACGCCGGTAACCTTACCGTTTTCGCTGATCACTTCATCGGCTGTGGCACTGATAATTCGCGTATTTCGTTTTGTATAGTCGACAAGTGCATCAACAATATCCATAGCCTTGTCAGATTCGGGAAAAACGCGATTTCCCCTCTCAATCTTTAATCTTACTCCTAAATTTTCAAAAAAATCAAAGGTATCATGAGGTGTAAATCGCGAAAATGCCGCATAGAGAAAACGCGAATTATGCACGACCGATGAAAGAAGCGCGTCGGTGTCGCACATATTTGTAACGTTGCATCTTCCCTTTCCCGTAATCAGCAATTTTCGAGCTGGTCGTATATTCTTCTCGACAACTATCACATCGTGTCCGTTTTCGGCAGCAGTACCTGCCGCAATTAATCCGGAGGCCCCTCCCCCGATAACAACAACCTTCATACTTTCCTCTATTTAGAGCATTTCATATAGCTCATCCTCATTAATTATTTTTACATCGAGTATTTTAGCCTTTGCAAGCTTACTTCCTGCGCTTTCACCGGCAAGTAAATAATCGGTGTTGCGCGAAACCGAGGAGGCAACCTTGCCTCCGTTTTTTTCAATTATTTCGGTAGCCTCATCGCGCGAAAGAGACGGCAATACACCGGTTATAACAAACGTGAGACCGGAAAGCGATGTGCTTTTTACCGAAATATCTTCTCGCATATTTAAACCATAGCTTGCAAGTCGCGAAATATACTCCTTTGTCTGAGGTAACGAGAAATACTCAACTACCGACTGAGACATAATTTCGCCAAAACCGTCAATTGAATTTATCTCGCTAAAAGAAGCATTCATAATTGCATCAATGCTTCCAAATCTTTCGGTAAGCAGTTTAGCGGCTCGCTTACCGATATGGCGAATACCAAGAGCTATTATAAGACGGTAAAGTTCGTTGTTTTTTGACCCCTCAATAGCGCTGATAATATTATTCGCTGAACGGTCACCAAGACGTTCTAACTCAGCTAACTGATTTACTTTAAGGGTATAAATATCAGCCGGTGTTTTAACAAGTCCGCTATCTGCAAGCTGGTCAATAACAGCCTCGCCAAGTCCCTCAATATCCATAGCATCACGTGACGCGAAATGTATTAGATTTCGGCGTAGCTGAGCAGGACAATCGGTATTAGTACATCTGAGCGCGGATTCGTCAATGTCACGGAACACCTTTGCTCCGCAAGAAGGACAATGCGACGGCATTGCATATTTTATCGACCAATCATCATGCTTAACCGAAGCCACAACCTCCGGTATAATATCGCCGGCTTTTCTAACTAAAATTGTATCACCGATTCGAATATCTTTTTCGGCAATAAAATCTTCGTTATGCAATACAGCACGTGAAACCGACGTACCAGCAAGCATAATTGGGTCAAATACTGCAGTAGGTGTTAACACACCGGTTCTACCTACATTAATATCAATTTCGCGAAGGATTGTTTCTTTTTCTTCCGGCGGATATTTATAAGCAATAGCCCATTTAGGATATTTTGACGTGCTACCGATTCCGATTCGGTCATGAAGATTATTAACCTTTATAACAGCACCGTCAATATCAAAGGGAAGCTCCCCTCTTATCCCGCCAATACGATTAATTTCATCAATAGCCTCGTCAATGCTATGACATTCTTTATAAAATGGGAGTGTTTTAAGTCCAAGTGACTTAATATAATCAAGCGATTCAATATGGTATTCTATATTTTTTCCGTTAATCTGCTGAACATTGAACAGGAATATATCGAGCTCACGTGAAGCGGTAATTTTCGGGTCCTTTTGTCTAAGTGCACCAGCGGCCGCATTCCGAGGATTTTTGGCCGGTTTTTCGCCCTTGTTTTCCTGACTTGCAACCAATTTAAAAAAACTGTCATGAGGCATATATACCTCGCCTCGAACTTCTAAAAATTCGGGTGCGTTATCAATACGAAGCGGAATTGAGCGAATTGTTCGTAAATTTGAAGTAACATTTTCACCAACAAAGCCATCACCTCGGGTTGACCCTCTTACAAGCTCTCCATTAGCATATTCGAGTGACACCGAAAGGCCGTCAATTTTAGGTTCAACCGAATAAACGACATTATCAATAAAGCCTCTTATACGATTATCGAAATCGCGAAGCTCATCAAAGCTGAATGCATCCTGTAAGCTCTCCATCTGAATCTTATGAACAACCGATTCAAATTTACCCGATGCCTTTCCGCCGACACGTTGAGTAGGCGATGACGGGATTACCAATACGGGATATTTTGTTTCGAGTTCAATAAGCTCGTTCATAAATAAATCGTATTCGTAATCATCAATTTCGGGAGAGTCTTCGACATAATATTTATAGTTATGATATTCGAGGAGTTTTCTTAATTCGCGTACGCGTTGCTGTGCTGAATGAAAATCCATAATAACACCTACTTTTCATATTCCTTTATATTATAACACAACTATTATAATTTTTCACCTATTTTATTAATAATTTTTTATAATATCGGCATAAGTTTCAGGTACCGTGCCGACAATAACTGTTTCGGCTATACAACATTCGTTTTCTACTCTTCCGCCAAGCCTTTTTCCGAGAGTGATGACACAAATGTCAACCTCAGTTTTTACAACAATTCTGTGACAAGTTTGATTTATTCCTGCCGATTCAAACTCGCTGAAAACATCGGTAACAGCAACACCGCTAAACTGAACAGACACGTCAATTTCAGGGCCCATTCCTGATAAATAATCGCTACCGGTAAATGTACCAATCGGAATTCCAACCTCTGTAACCTCATAATCCATTATGTATTCATTGACATCCTTAACTAAATAAGATTTCAATAGATTTATTTGAGCCGAATTTGTTTCAATAGCCTTAACAATCCCATTCTCATCATATTTTATATTAACCATATCATCGTAATCTATATCCGATTCAATCACCGATTTATATAATGAGTCGTTTATAATATTTTGAACAACTAATTTAGAATGATTTAGAGCAACGTTTCCTGTCATCGGTGCACAATATAAATCAAAAAATATGAAAACAATAACGAAAAATACTATTGTAATCAAAATTGTTCGCTTTATTACTCTAAAAACCCTCATATAATCACCTCATTTTATATTATTGTAATCATAAAATTCGGTGAATAAAATTAGGAGTGCTTTTTCATTAAAAGCACTCCCCCAATATAATTATAGAATAATACAAATAAGTCCGCTACAACCTTCGTTAATAACCTGTTCAATAGTTTCTTGAAGTCGCATACGTGCATCAGCAGGCATTCTTGCTAATTTTGTATGTAATCCTTCGTTTACAAGGTCATGAAGCGACTTTCCAAATATATTTGAGTCCCAAATTTTTACCGGGTCTTCCTCAAATTCTTTAAGCAAATACATAACCAAGTCTTCGGATTGCTTTTCGCTTCCTACAATAGGGCTTACTTCGGTCTTTATATTCGCCTTCATCATGTGAATTGACGGTGCGCTTGCTCTTAACCTTACGCCATAGCGTCCACCTTGCTTAACGATTTCAGGCTCTTCGAGTGATAACTCCTCTGTTTCAGGCATTACTATTCCGTATCCGGTCGCCTCAACCTCATCGAGCGCATTTTTAACCCTTTGATACTCTTTAAATGATTTAGCGAGACTGATTATAGTTTCGATAATATCTCTGTCACTTGAAATTGAGAGTCCCGTTAACTCGTTTAAAATTGTATAGAAAAACGATTTATCCAATTCAATTTCTGCTTCAACCGCGCCATTACCCATATCAATATTCAGCTTTGACGCAGAAATTATATTGTCTAAGTCCTTAATGTCTTCAATAAATGCTGTAATATCTGATATTTTATTAACGTTTGCAGCAAGCTTATGAATTTCAGAATACAATGTCTGCTTAAACCAGTGATTTCTATCTACGCTATTTATCCAATAAGGCATTTTTAGCGAAATATTGCTTACCGGAAATTCTTTTAGCAGTTTTGCGAGTATATTTTTTATCTGGGTTTCATCTAAATCGAGGCAATTTATGGGCAAAACCGTTGTAGAATATTTTTCGCTTAAGCGTTCAGCCAATTCGGTCGATTCCTTTGAATCAGGATACATGCAATTCAGCAATACAACAAAGGGCTTATTAATTGCCTTAAGCTCGTTTATTACTCTTTCCTCTGCTTCCTCGTATTCCTCGCGTGGAATTTCGCCAATGCTTGAATCAGTCGTTATAACCAAGCCAATTGTTGAATGCTCATTTATTACCTTCTGAGTACCTATTTCGGCCGCCATATTGAATGGTACAGGTTCTTCAAACCATGGAGTTGCAACCATTCTCGGCATCTCATTTTCGATATATCCAAGCGCACTCGGTACAATATAACCTACGCAATCAATAAGTCTTACACGAAGATTTATGCTATCCTCTAAGGTAATTTCAGCAGCCGATTCAGGAATAAACTTAGGCTCGGTAGTCATAATTGTTCGACCGGCAGATGATTGAGGCATTTCGTCGTTTGCTCTTTCTCGCTTTGTTATATCCTCAATATTTGGCAAAACAAGCGAGTCCATAAAACGCTTTATAAATGTTGATTTTCCTGTTCTTACAGGGCCTACAACGCCAATATAAATGTCGCCACCTGTGCGAGCTGCAATATCCTGATAAATATTTGATGTTGGCATGAAAATTTCCTCCGTCACTTCATTTGTTTGTAAATCAATATGTAAAACAGAATGAAAATATGACAAGCAACAAAATTAATTAAAAAACATTTTATGTATTGCCTAAGTAAATGAAATTGATTATAATTATTTCATAAGTACAAATAGGAGGAAAATATGAATAGAATAGTCGCAATATTATTATGTATAATACTTATGCTATCAATTTGTTCATGCTCAGACAATAGCGACGACGATAATACCGATATATCGTCAACTCAAGGCGCAGCTGAAAGAGAGCTTACAGAAGTAGAAATCAAATTCAACAAATTGGAGCTTAAGCCCGATAATTATTTATCACTGACAAGCGAAACCGACTTGACTGATATGTTTTCAACCTCGTTTCTTGAAAAAACGTACGATTTTGAGTTGAATAAGGCTAATGCAGAAAAACTATTAAAGGATAAGCTCAAGGAAATAACAAAAGATAGAAATACAAACTTAGAAAAGGCTACCGCCTGCTACGACTGGATTATAAAAAACGTCGATTATCACGATTATGGGTTCAGCAACTGGGTAAGCCTTATTGTAACACTCAATGATAACGAAGGAAATCCCTTTGACTTTGCCTATACCTACTATGCTATGCTGAGATACTTAGGTATTGATGCAAAGCTTGAAAAAGGATTTCGTTCGCTTGAGGTTGGGGGAAACAGTATGCACAGCTGGGTTACGGTTGAAATTGATGGTATTAAATATTATTTTGACCCGTTCACCGATAACAATAATGCCGATTTAAAAGAAATTGATACCAGCTATGACTGTTTTCTCAAAACAGACGAAGAGGTTGGTTACAGATATATTGAGGATTAATAAACAGATAAAAAATCACCGACAGATTAAATTCTGTCGGTGATTTTTTTATTAACATCTATTAATATGCAATACCCTGAGCAATCATAGCGTCAGCAACCTTTTCGAAGCCGGCAATATTAGCTCCTGCTACGAGGTCGCCATCCATACCGTACTTCTTAGCTGCATCATAAGAATTCTTAAAGATGTCAGCCATAATCTGCTTAAGCTTAGCGTCAACTTCTTCTGCTGTCCAGCTGTAACGCATTGAGTTCTGGCTCATTTCGAGGCCGGAAACAGCAACACCGCCGGCGTTAACTGCCTTCGAAGGAGCGATAACAGCACCGCTTGCCTTAATGATAGCCATAGCTTCTTCTGTTGTAGGCATATTAGCAACTTCAACATAATATTTTACGCCGTTAGCAACGATGTTCTTAGCATCTGCTTCGCCAACTTCGTTCTGAGTAGCACAAGGCATAACTACATCAACCTTCTGCTCCCAAGGTCTCTTGCCTGCAAAGAACTGAACGCCAAACTTATCAGCATAATCCTGAACCTTGTCACGACCTGAGTTACGCATTTCGAGCATGTAATCAATCTTTTCGTCTGTGCTGATACCGTCGGGATCGTATACATAGCCGTCAGGACCTGAAATTGTGAGTACCTTACCGCCAAGCTCGGTAATCTTCTTAACAGTACCCCAAGCAACGTTACCGAAGCCCGAAACAGCAAACGTCTTGCCTTCGATAGTTTCGCCGAATGATTTGAGCATTTCAGCAGCATAGTAAACAGCGCCGTAACCGGTAGCTTCCGGACGGATAAGCGAACCGCCGTATGCGATACCCTTACCTGTAAGAACGCCTGTAAATTCGTTGCGAAGTCTCTTATATTGGCCGTACATGTAGCCAACCTCACGTGCACCTACGCCTATATCACCGGCAGGAACGTCGGTATTAGCTCCGATGTGCTTTGAAAGCTCGGTCATGAAGCTCTGGCAGAAACGCATGATTTCGCCATTGCTGCGACCTCTCGGGTCAAAGTCAGAACCGCCCTTACCGCCGCCCATAGGAAGACCGGTAAGACTATTCTTAAATGTCTGCTCAAAGCCGAGGAACTTGATGATAGATGAGTTAACTGACGGATGGAAACGGATACCACCCTTGTACGGGCCGATAGCCGAGTTAAACTGAACACGATAGCCGCGGTTAACCTGAACCTTGCCGTTATCATCTACCCAAGATACACGGAAGCTGATGAAACGTTCGGGTTCAACGATACGTTCCATAACGCCGTTTTCTTCAAATTTTGAATCCTGCTCAATAACCGGTTCAAGAGATTCAAAAACCTCACGTACGGTCTGCAAAAATTCATTTTCGCCGGGGTTGCGAGCTTCAACCTGGTCATAAACTCGCTGTAAGTAAGCTGACTTAAACATTGATACATACCTCCAAAAATTTTATTTCTACATAATATATAGAAATAAGAAAAAATATATTAAAGAATACTACCAAATACACCATTCGTCAATAGAAAATAAGAAATTTTTTGATAAAATTTATCATTTTTTATAAACAAATATGTATCTGAAAAGCATTAAATAATCGATTTATAATTATACATTAAATCTAAAAAGAACGATGTCGCCGTCCTTCATAACATAATCCTTGCCTTCTGAACGTACAAGTCCCTTTTCCTTTGCTGCATTCATCGAGCCGCAATTCATTAAATCGTCAAATGAAACCACCTCTGCTCTAATAAATCCACGCTCAAAATCGGTGTGAATTTTTCCGGCAGCTTGAGGTGCTTTTGTTCCATTTTTAATAGTCCATGCACGAACCTCAGGCTGACCGGCTGTTAAGTATGAAATAAGTCCAAGCAATGAATAGCATTTACTGATAAGTCGGTCAAGTCCAGACTGTTCAAGTCCGATTTCTTCAAGGAACATGACCTTTTCTTCATCCGACATATCGCTTATCTGCGCCTCTAATTCAGCGCAAATAGGTAAACATTCCGCCATTTCATCAGCGGCAAGCTGCTTTATTTTAAGATAGCGCCCATTACTGTCAATGCCACTCGAAAAATCCTCTTCGCTCATGTTACAAGCGTAAATAACAGGCTTTGACGAAAGAAGCGCGGTTGTAGCAATAACCTCGTCACCAAGCTCGTCACGTTCAATTGAACGAGCAGGTTTTCCCGCCTCTAAATGCGCATAAAGTCGCTTTAAAAAGTCAAGCTCGGCTTGAAGTGATTTGTCGCCCTTAAGCGCCTTTGTAGTTTTATCAATTCGGCGCTGAACCATCTCCATATCGGAAAAAACAAGCTCCAAATTGATAATTTCAATATCTCGCATTGGGTCAACCGAACCTTCCACGTGGATAATATCGGTGCTGTCAAAGCACCGAACAACGTGAACAATGGCGTCAACCTCACGAATATTTGAAAGGAACTTGTTTCCGAGCCCTTCACCCTTTGATGCGCCTTTAACAAGTCCTGCAATATCAACAAACTCGATTGTAGCTGGGGTAAACTTAACAGGATTGTACATTTCCTTTAAGCGTTCAAGTCTCTTATCAGGTACTGAAACAATACCAACATTCGGCTCAATGGTACAAAACGGATAATTAGCCGACTGGGCACCAGCATTCGTTATAGCGTTAAAAAGCGTCGATTTACCTACATTTGGAAGTCCTACCATTCCAAGCTTCACTAATAATCATTCCTTTTAAATAATTTACTGTAAAAATAAAAGTTTTTGTGATAAACAAACACAAAATTATAAATATTCATGTGTTTATATTAAAATAATTTCATCAAAATTTAGGAGCAAACCATGAATCACCAAAAACACAAGGAAAAGGTTGAAAGAAACATCGACAGATGGTTATATACAACCATTTTACTGCTTTCTGCCTTCTTCTTTCTCGTTTCTATTTTTAAAATCCCAAAAAGCTTCTTTAATACATATTCTTATAACGAATCAAATGATATTATTGCTGCAAAGAATATCTCAGAAAATCCATACCTCAACGGCGAAATTGAGCCAACAGGCAGAATTAACATTAACGTCGCTAATTTAGAAACGCTTAAACAGCTTAAAGGTATCGGCGATGTCAAGGCACAAGCGATTATCGACTATCGCCGGGATAACGGCAATTTCAATAACATTGACGAAATATTAAATGTAAAAGGCATTGGAGAAAAAACGTTTGAGAAAATAAAAGATTTTATTACCGTTTAATTGATTTTGCGGCTGATAATCCCGCCTTATATCCGCTTGTCCATGCCCATTGCAAATTGTAACCACCGCAATCTCCTGTTATATCAAGAACTTCACCACAAGCGTAAAGCCCCTTGCATAACTCTGATTGCATTGTATCACTATTAAATCGACTAATATCAATTCCTCCTCCAGTTACCTGCGCGTATTCAAATCCACGTACTCCGGTAACTTCGAGTTGGAATTTTTTTATTTTACTGACTATTGGTCTAATCTCTTTTTCATTGAGTTTTGATGCAGAATCAGATAACAGAAATCCGGCAGACTTAATAACCGCTTGACCGATTCTCTTATTAAGCATACCGATAAACAAGTTTTCGAGTTTATCCTCATGAACCGATTTTATTCGATTTTTTATCAGCGAAATAACATCATCAAAATCATATTCCGGCATAAAATCGATTATAAGCTGAGCGTCATTTGCATTTCCCTTAAGCATTTGCGAAAGCTGTAAAACGGGTGGTCCTGATAATCCATATTCGGTAAAAAGAATTTCGCCGAAATCGGACTTTTTATTTTTACCAACCTTTAAGGTCAGGTTTACATCCGATTTTATTCCTTTTAGAGCCTTAACTAGATTTAATTCGGTTTTTATAGCTGTAATGCAGGGATATAAAGCCGTACAGGTATGACCATACTGTTTTAATAAATTATATCCATCCCTGCAGCCGCCAAGCTTATCCGATGCGGCTCCACCGGCGGCAATAATAATGGTTGATGACGTATATGATGAAAGATTAGTCAAAAGTTTGAAACCGTTATCTGCTTTTTCAAGCTTTTCGACTCGCTCAGAACAATGAATTTCGACCGAAAGACGCTCACACTCATATCTTAATGCATCGAGCACCGACGACGCTTGCAACGAATAGGGATATACTTTTCCGTTTTCCTCTTCTTTAAATAATACACCGATGCTTTTAAAAAATGTCCTTGTATCATTTAAAGAAAATCCTTCAAAAAAGCTGAAAAAAGCTTCATTTGATGAATAATAATGGTCTGCAGAAATATCTATATTAGTAATATTACAGCGTCCATTACCTGTGTTTATAAGCTTTTTTCCTACCCTATCGTTTTTTTCAATTACAAGTATATTTAAATCCGGTCGGGTTCTTTTTGCAGAAATGGCAGCTATTAAACCTGATGCTCCGCCACCTATAATGCAAACATCATATACTGTCATAAATCCCTCACATAATGCTATGGCTGCCTAAAAAATATAAGGCAGCCATATATTAAGCCATATAAATTATTTAATGAATGCGTCGTGAACAGCCTTAACAGCCTTTTTAGAATCGTTGATGTCAATAAGAACGGAAATTCTGATTTCGCTTGTATTAATCATCTGAATATTGATATCAGCGGCGTAAAGAGCCTCAAACATTTTTGCAGCAACGTTCGGGTGAGTTTCCATCCCGCTACCTACAATAGATACCTTTGAAATATTGTTATCGCAAGAAACCTTTGCCTTTGAGTCAAATGCTGTTACAACCTCCATAGCAACATCCTGCTGGTCCTTGCTAACGGTAAATGTAATGTCCTTTGTACCATCTCTGCCAACCGACTGAAGAATGATGTCAACGTTAACATGCTTCTGTGCCAAGCGGTCAAAAAGCTTGAATGCTACGCCGGGTACATCTTCAAGTCCTACTATTGAAATACGAGTAATATTGTCATCCTTTGCAACGCCTCTGATAATTGTCTTTTCCACGGTTAAATTCTCCTTTACCATTGTTCCCTTTTGGTTTGTAATACTTGAAAGTACTTCAAGCTCAATTCCATATTTTTGAGCCATTTCGACCGAACGGTTGTGTAATACCTGCGCACCTAATGTTGCAAGTTCGAGCATTTCGTTATAACTAACCTCATCCTGCTTCTGTGCGGTAGAAACCAAACGCGGGTCAGCTGTATATACACCGTCAACGTCGGTAAAAATCTGGCATTTTTCGGCCTTTAAAGCAACTGCTAACGCAACTGCGCTTGTATCAGAGCCACCTCTTCCAAGGGTTGTAATATCATCAAACTTGTTAATACCCTGGAATCCGGCAACAATGAGAATATTTCTCTGTGAGAGCTCGGCAGTCATTCTTTCGGTATCTACCGTCTTAATACGGGCATTGCCATAAATTGAATCGGTATGAACTCCAACCTGCCAACCGAGTAAAGATTTTACCGGAAGGCCGTGCTTCTCGATAGCCATAGCAAGTAATGAAATTGAAATCTGTTCACCAGCAGAAAGAAGCATATCCATTTCACGCTTTGATGCGTTAGGATTGATTTCCATTGCTTTTTCGATCAAATCGTCGGTAGTATCACCCTGCGCAGAAACAACAACTACTACGTCGTGACCTGACCTGTATGTGTCGGCAATAATGCCTGCTACGCGATTTACGCGCTCAGCGTCAGCTACCGAGCTTCCGCCGAATTTTTGAACAATAATTGACATAATTAAACCATTTCCCCTCTTATATCATTACAGAATATGAATAACGGCATCGGCCTTCAGTCCGGTTTTTTCCAAACCGGTTCTAAGCTCGCGCTCAATATTCTCATCTGTAACAAATGCTATTTCGTCGCCCTCATCGGACAGGAACTGAACATCGCCGAAGTTTTCAACAATAAGCTTTTTATCAGCATTATAATTGTCGGTTTTTGCTCTTATAAACAATCTCGTTTTGATGTCGAGATAATTAACAACATAGTTATCCTCAGCAGGTGCCCAGTCAAGATATTTTCTTGCCTTCATGTGCTTTACACAGTCGATTACGTCGGCAACAACAGCGCTTGCAGTTGGAAGCTTACCTGCGCCACGGCCATAGAACATAACCTCACCGGTAGCGTCGCCGTTAACCATTATTGCATTGAATACATCGTCAACAAGTGAAAGCTGACTTTCATTCGATACAAAAGCGGGATAAACGGTAACAGCAATTTTTCCGTTTTCGAGAATCGACACCTTGCCAAGAAGCTTTATTACGCCGCCCCATTTTGATGCATACTCAACATCGCGAAGGGTGATATTTGATATACCTTCGGTATATACACTTTCGGGATAAACATGCTTACCGAAGGCAAGGGACGCTAAAATACAAATTTTTCTGCAAGCATCATGACCTTCAACGTCGGCAGTCGGGTCCTTTTCGGCATAGCCAAGCTGCTGAGCTATTGAAAGGGCTTCCTTAAAATCGGTATTATCCTTTATCATTTTAGTCATAATAAAGTTAGTTGTTCCATTTAAAATACCGATTACATCACAAATTTTATTAGCTGCTAAGCACTGGGTCATTGGACGGATTATAGGAATACCACCGCCAACACTTGCTTCAAATAAGAAATTAAGGTTATTTTCCTTTGCAATTGTGACAAGCTCCTGTCCATGCTTAGCAACGAGTTCCTTGTTCGAGGTAACAACACTCTTACCAGCCAGTAAGCAGGACTTTACAAAATCATAAGCAGGTTTTACGCCGCCCATTGTTTCGACAACGATTTTAACGCTTTCGTCATTCAGAATATCATTAAAATCCTTTGTAAATCTGTCGCTTAAAGGGCTGTCGGGAAATTCACGTAAATCTAAAATATGTTTTATATTAATCTCTTCGGCGGCACGGCTTGTTATTCCGTCGTTGTTATGTAATAAAACCTCAACAACGCCCGAACCAACTACGCCATGTCCCATAATTGCTATATTTATCATAATATCACCTTTAACCTAATATCTGTGTGACAGAAACAACGCCGTCAACCTTTTTTAGCATCTCGACCATATCGGAAATATTTAAATCATCTAACCCGGCTCTGAAACTAACCGATAGTGAGGCTCGTCCACCATTTGGAATATCTTGATATACAGTAAGAATATTTGCGCCCAGCTTATAAAGCGCGTTAACAAACTGCATCATTACTCCTGCACGGTCCTCTAAAATAATATGTAGAGTAAAAATATGCCCCTCATAGCGCTCGTTATAATCAAAGACGCTATCTTTATATTTATAAAAAGCGCTTCGTGATACTCCGGCAAGTTTTGCTGCCTCGGTTGCATTCTTTACAACACCGTCGGAAATCAATTTTTTAGCTTCAAGCACCCTTGTATAAACATCAGGCAATATTTTACTGTCAATAAGTAAAAATTTCCCCATTTATGTCCCCCGTAAAAAAACAAGTGTTTTTCGAACAAAAACATTATATCATAACAAACATTATTTTTTCAAGTGCAAAATAATTATAAAAATTGTTGATTCAATCAATAAAATACTGACATATTTACTAATAAAAACACAAAAAATGCACCATCCTTGAATCAGGACGGTGCATTTTAAAATTATTCGTCGTTATCCTTATTACATTTTGAACAAGAAAATGAATTATTACATCCGCAAATTCCGCCTCTACTCTCCCTCGGCGGGAAAAAGTCGTCGGTCGGAAAATCAAGTCTGCTGAATACTTCGCAGGGGTTATCGGTCGAATTACTACATTCCTTTTCAGGTATGCAGAAATCATAAACAGGAATAAGCATTTGAACGTTTCTGATAAGCTGAACGATTGTGAAAAGACCCAGTGTTACGAAAACAGTCTTTTCCCCTGAATTATAGCTTTCTCTTATCTCACCGCCGAGCTTATCGCAAAGTCTCCTCGGTACCGGACAATGACAGGTGCTGTTACAAACCGTTTTAATCGCTGCGCTGAGCGGAATCGGGTCAACGCATTCAACAACACATTTTGGAAGATTGCTTCTCGGCGATGCTTGATTGTCGTTTTCGCAGTCAAGAGCATATTCGTTCGAAAATACCTTTACCTTGCCCTCACTTCCGTAAAGGATAACCTTTTTATTATAAAAGGCAACACCTTCAATTGATACAGGTGATGAATGTTGACTCATAAACAAATCGAATTTAAGCAAGAAAAAGAAGGTCAAATCACAAGAATAATAACCTCTGTTAAGATGTACCGGTTCAACGTCAATATATACGTTTTCAACCTCTGCGCATTTACAACGGATTGTCGTAGCACGAGCAATCATTTCGTCAACCTTGGGTGAAAAATAGACCTCGATATCATCAAGACAATCTCTGTCACAGCACGAGTCATAAACCCTTCCCCCATCTATACAAACCGCTTCTCTAAAATCGCCGTTTGCACTGATTTCAGCCATAAAATGAACCTCCCCAACAATATTAGCGAAGAAACATTCGGTATGAACCATACATGAAACTTCTATAATATTCTATGTTGAAGAGGTTGTATTGTGACTAAAATTATTAAATTTTTTCAAGTTTTGCAAAATTCGCCATAACCTTTTTTGTTCCTACCGAATCAAAGGCAATTTCGAGCATTGAATCATTCCCCATCGGAATAACAGAGGTAATCATCCCTTCGCCAAAGGTCTTATGCTTAATGCGCTCACCTACTGAATATACAGTTTTCGGAGCTGTAGCTTTTTTTTCAAATGTCGGTTTCGGCATCTGAGTTTTTTGCTGATTATATGAACTTGTTGCTGAATAGCTGCTGCCGTTACAATTTGACGAATAACTGCCGGATGAGTATCCACTTGACGAGTAACCACTATATCCACCCGAATTTCTGATACCGAATCCATCGGTGCTTCGACTACCGAACCCGCCGGAAAATCCACCAAACAATGAAGAACCTTTTCTTTCGATAAGATTTGAATCAATTTCGCCGATAAAGCGCGACTCTCTCATTCTCTCGGTTCTGCCAAACAGCATGCGCTGATATGCATTTGAAATATAAAGTCTCTGTTTAGCTCGAGTGATTCCAACGTACGCGAGACGTCGCTCTTCCTCAATTTCGGCATCACCGGCGTAAATAGACTGACTACCCGGAAAAATACCTTCCTCGACACCTATTATATATACAATAGGATATTCGAGACCCTTTGCGGTATGCATTGTCATCAGCGAAACTCGGTTATCATCATCGGCGTCATCGCGATCCATGTCGGTAATAAGCGAAATTTCCTCTAAAAATCCCGAAAGAGTTGCCTCTTCGTTTTCTTCCTCATATTTTGCAATGCTTGATAAAAGTTCGTTAACGTTTTCAATTTTGTCCTTACCTTCATCACCTAAATTTTTAAGCGCAAGTATATATCCTGTATCGTCAAGCACCTTGTTGAAAATTTCATGAAGCTGAGCATTTTCAGCATATTCTGAAAGATTGTCGATCATATTTGCAAAGGCTTTAAGCTTCGACGAAGCTGATTTCAAGGTAGCATATTGGTCAGAATTTCGCATGATTTCGAGAATAGGCATATTGAGCTGATATGAAAGCTCGGTCATTTTACCAACTGTGGTTGCGCCGATGCTTCTCTTTGGCTCGTTTATAATACGTGCAAGCGCAACATTATCTCTTACATTATTTATAAGATTTAAATAAGCCAAAATATCCTTGATTTCTTTTCTGTCAAAGAACTTCAGTCCGCCATAAACTCGGTATTTAATTCCCGAACGTGAAAAAACATTTTCCACGGCATTTGACTGAGCATTCATTCGGTAAATTACAGCAAAATCAGATTCCTTGAACCCATTATTCATATTATCAAGTATTGAATCAGCAACAAAACGTGCTTCATCCTGCTCATTTTGTGCGGTATAAATAACAATTTTTTCGCCGTTACCTTTATCGGTCCAAAGGTGCTTACCCTTTCTGTTACGGTTATTGGCAATAACCGAGTTTGCGGCATCAAGGATATTTCCTGTTGAACGATAATTCTGTTCAAGACGGATAACCCTGCAATTTTTATACTGGCTTTCGAATGAAAGGATATTTTCGATTGTTGCTCCTCTAAATCGATAAATACTTTGGTCATCGTCACCTACAACGCAAATATTTTCGTGCTTTTCGGAAATTAACTTTGCAAGAATATACTGTGCATAGTTTGTATCCTGATACTCGTCAATCATAACATACCTAAACTTATTTCTATAATATTCAAGCACGTCATCGTTTTCTTCAAACAATCGTATGGTATTATAAATTAGGTCATCAAAATCCATCGCATCGTTTGTAACAAGCGCCTTTTGATAATCTTTATATGCTCGGGCAATCATCGTTTTTCTGACATCAGAAGATGCACCATTAGCATATTCCTCAGGTGAAACAAGCGAATCTTTTGCTCGACTGATTTCGGTCAAAACCGAACGGTGAGGAAGCATTTTTTCATCAATATTGAGCTGTTTGAGAATTTCCTTCATCAGCTTTCGTTGGTCATTGGTATCATAAATGGTAAACCTGTCCGAAAAGCCGATTTTATCAGCAAAGCGTCTTAAAATCCTGGCGCATGTTGAGTGAAATGTAGCCGCCCATATTTCATTAGAGCCTTCACCAACCGCCTTTTCGAGACGTTCCTTGAGCTCACGTGCCGCTTTGTTTGTAAATGTAATCGCAAGAATATTCCATGGTGCAATCGGCTTTACCGCCGCAAATGACGGAAAGTCGCATTTACCATCAAGGCAGTCTCTTAATCTTTCGACATCGGCCTCGGTTACGTCGCCGCAATCTGCGCCATACGCTTCACCGAATTTTATCATATTCACAATACGGTTGATAAGCACGGTCGTCTTTCCACTTCCTGCTCCCGAGAGAATAAGTAGCGGCCCATTAACAGAAGTAACCGCCTCAAACTGCTTACTGTTGAGACGGGAAAACTCCTTTTCAATTATCTTATTTCTTAAATCACAAAATTCTCTTTTTAAATCCATTTTTTACTCACTTAATTTCAATATCACATAGCTTTATATAGCCATTTTGGTCGATAATATCGTCCGAAATGGCTAATTTAATTGGTATATCTCCTAAAAACATCGACATCTTTAATATATAGTTACCCTTTTCAACCTTACCAAAATCAAGATTATAATCGCAAACGGTAATTGTATGAGGCATGAATAAGCGGTTATCAAAATTAGACGCCGTTCTTTCATACTCGCCATTTTCACCGACAAGCTTGAATTGTAAATCAAACTTTTTATAAGCAGGTGCCGAACCGATATTTTCAAAAAAGCATTTTATATTAAAGTTGCCGCTACTTATTTTATCATCAATCTTAATTGCATTGAGACAATACCAGTATCCGAGCTTATTGCCCATTATAACGGCAAGTTGCTCGTTTTCACTCAACCATTGTCTCGGAAATCCATGGAATCCGGCATAAGTAGCGTGAGCCCCTTCACAAGCGGCTAAGAAAGGCCAACCGTCATTATAAACGCCTTCTTTTTTTGCAGTACCATAATGCTCGAGCTCCAAAATTGTAGGGAAATGACGCCATGCTCGGTCAAAAATTTCGCCCGAACGCAATGTATCAAACCCGTATTTCATAGCAAACCATTTAACGCTGACGCCATCATCACGAATGGTAATATTATTATCAATTATATAATTAAGCAGTTTATCGTTGCATTCAGTATCAACTCGGCTACCTATAATATCGTCGCTCACGGCAAGCTGGGTTGTATAGTTACGCAAATATATATCAATATGCTCTTTTAATGTTTCAAAGGGCCAATCCTTGTTACTTGAACAACAGCAATGCCCCTCACCCCAATCGCCGTAGCTACCGATATCTATGTAAACAATATCATCTCTTTTGTCATATCTTTCGGCAAAAGCCTTGTGAAATTTATCAAGCTTTTCGAGAAAGATTTTGTCGCTGTATTCGGGCTCAAAATAGCCGTTAACCATTCGTCCCTCTGCGCCTGAATCAAAAACCCATTTCGGCGTTGCATAGGGTAAATTGTCATCGGTTTCCTTACAGGTTATGCGGAAGGCAAAGCGATATTTACCCTCGTAACGTCTAATAATCTTGTCAATAATTTCCCAATTAAATTCGTTCTCTTTCGGTTCGAGAAAAGCCCACGCAAGTCGCATATAAATATGGTCAAGGAACGGAAAATCCTCGAGCATATCATCTTCACTAAGCTTGTAGCCGTAATTTAAAAGCTGATTATCGTAAAAATGAATATACCAACCCTTGTCGGGATTTTCACAAAGCTTGTTTTCGTCACGTTTATTATTTAAATCTATAAGCGGCATAATATTAACCTCACGTGTTTATAAATATTCCCTATCAATGTTTATCACACAGACAAAGGTGCTGTCAATTTCGCTGAGCTTAGCCTGAATTGAGTCAATCATTTCACGGTCACTTATTTCGACCTCATACGGTTTAACAATATCAAAAATTATATTTACCCTTTTTTCTCCGTCAACGATTCTCAAATCATGATAATGTAAACGGCTATCAATCATGGGTAAAATCTCATTTAAGACAGCAGCAATAGCATTTCTCTTTTCGCATTCAGTGGCTATCGGGTCCATATGTATAACAAGCTCTACACCAGTTTTTTCTATAACATCCTTCTCGCAAGCGTCGATTGTTTCGTGGCAGCTTATAACATCAACCGTATCAGGCACCTCGACATGAAGGGATGCAAAGCATCGACCGGGACCGTAATCGTGAATAATCAAATCGTGCATTCCAACGAACGCTTCATTCTCTAAAACAGCGGATTTAATCTCGCTTACAAGTTCAGGCTCAGGTTGTGTGCCTAAAAGCGGGCTAAGCATTTCTTTTGCAGTAGAAAAGCCGCCATACATAATAAATATCGCTACAAGAACACCGACATATCCGTCTAAATTGAGTCCAAAAGCCATACTGATAAGCGATGTAAGTAAAACTGCAGATGTAGCAACAACGTCGTTTATTGAGTCCTTTGCAGTCGCTTTAAGTGCAGTTGAATTGATTATTTCACCAAGCTTATTATTAAAAATACCAAGCCAAAACTTAACAATTATCGACAGCACAAGTACAATAACAGTAACTGTATTTACGTAAATATCCTCGGGGCTAAATATCTTTTCGATAGACGATGTAAGCAACTCAAAGCCGACAACAATAATTACAACCGAAACGATAAATGCCGACATATACTCCATTCGGCCATGGCCAAATGGGTGGTCCTTATCCGGCGATTTTGACGCAAGCTTAAATCCAAGCAGAGTTACAATCGACGAACCCATATCCGAAAGATTGTTAAAAGCATCAGCTGTAATAGCAATACTTCCCGAAAGAACACCTGCAACAAGCTTTATTGTAAACAAAATCAAATTACAGGCAATTCCAACCAAGCCGCCTAAATTACCGTAGCTTTTACGAACATTTTTATCCTTAACATCATCGCTGTTTTTTACAAAAAGATTGATAAGTAATTTTGTCATATAAATTCACTACCAATTAAAATTTTGAGCCCTTTAACCCCTTTGAACCGAATGAACCAACACCATCAAGAATGTTGGTATCATAAGTAAACATGAGTTGCTTTTTAGCTCTATCTCTCTTGAAGCCGAGGCTAATCATATCGTCAAGAAGTTCCTTATACTTTTTACCCGTTGCCTCCCAAAGATAAAAGGCAAGTGAACCGGGAATTGTATTTGCTTCGTTAACGTATACCCTATCATTATCAGCGGTATCAAGTAAAAAGTCGATACGAACTACACCGTTGCAGCCAACCGCCTTAAATGCATTACAAGCCCAATCCTTGATTTCTTTCGCCTTTTCTTCTGAAATTTCAGCGGGAAGCTTTCGCTTCAAGGTCTGCATTCCCTTTGACGATGAGGAGTCGCTGATATACTTATCCTTGTATGAAAGAATATCCCCTGTCATAACGGGTTCTTCGCACTCTGAAGCTTTACATTCGTCCATATCACCCAGCACCGAGCAGTTGATTTCTCTAAGCGAGGTAACTGCGCGCTCCACAAGTATTTTTTGTGCAAATGAGGTTGCAAGGTCAACCGCTTCTTCAAGTGAACGTCTGTCCTTTGCCTTGCTGATTCCGACCGACGAACCGAGATTAGCAGGCTTTACAATTACAGGATAGCTAAAAGCTGACTCAATTTTTTCTATAATATTATCCTTATCGGTAGCCCACTCCTTGCCGAAAAATGTAACGTAAGGTAAAACAGGAATACCAGCAGCACTCAAAACGTCCTTGAATACTGCCTTATCCATTCCAACAGCGGCTGATAAAATATCACAGCCAACATAAGGAACACCCAAAAGCTCGAACCAACCCGAAAGAGCTCCGTCCTCAACATTTGTTCCATGAACAATCGGGAATGCAATATCAAATGAATTAATCGGCTTTCTGCGACCGAAACCACCTTTTTTAGAATAAATGCAAGCCGATTCACCGTCACGGGTAATCATAACATCCTCAAACTCATTTTTAAGGGTTTCGAGTGACGGTCTGCGGAAGGTTTCGATATCGCCCAATTTTTCTCCGTAAAGCATAACTCCGTCTTTTGTAATATAAATCGGGATGATCTCGTATTTTTCCTTATCCATACTGTGCATGGCCTGAACAGCGGAAATTATCGACACCTCGTGTTCAACCGAAACTCCGCCAAAAAATACAGCAACTTTTGTTTTCATTTTATATAGCCCCTTTTCTTATTTTGCATAATTATCAGGTAAATCGTTTTCGAATAATACAGCGTAATTTGAATCAAGCATATTCTGCATAATTGCAACCGCATCCTTGAAAGATGCGACAACGTGAACATGATTTTTGTCAAAATCGGTTGTAGCAATCGCATCGATCATCGGCTTTGACCTTTCTTTTCCAACGAGAATGATTTCGTCGCAATATTTTGTACATTCAAGCCCTAAATCATAGTTACACTGATATTCCCTCTCGCCAAGCTCGACCAAGCCGGGAGTAACAATTACCTTTTTCATTCCGTCAAACGAGCCAAGAACCCTAACCGCTTCCATACAGCCCTCGGGATTGGCGTTATACGCGTCATCGATGAGTGTTGCACCTTTTATAAAGGGTTTCAGCTGTAATCTATGCTCGGTTTGTTCAAGCTTTGAGACGGCGAAAATTATATCACGTTCCGAAATCCCGAGTTCAAGCGCAATCGCAACTGCACCCGTAATATTAATAACATTGTGCATTCCAAGCAGCTTTGTAGATAAAGTAAATCGATTATCGTTATAAACAACGTCAAATTTAGTTCCCGTAGGTCCGCAGGTAATATTTTCAGCTCTGTAACTGCTACCTAAATTGGTACCGTATGTCACCGAATCATATTCGGCGCTCTTTTCGCTAATGTAACTATTATCGGTTGAAAGATAAACCTTGCCACCCTTTTTCTTTACCGAATCGGCAAGCTCAAACTTTGTCTTAATAATATTTTCAATCGATTTAAATGTATTGAGATGCTGTGGACCGACTGAAGTTATCATAGCAATATCAGGCTTTACAATTCGGCATATTTCGTCAATATCACCAACATTTTTTGCTCCCATTTCGCAAACGAAAATCTCGGTTTGCGGCTTCATATATTCCCTGATTGTTCTAACTACTCCCATAGGGGTGTTAAAACTACCCGGAGTAAAGCAAACGTTGTATTTTTCGTTTAAAATTCGTGCTAAGATATGCTTTGTGCTCGTCTTTCCGTAGCTTCCTGTAATTCCGATTATTTTAATCTCATCAAGCGAACGAAGCTTTTTCTTTGCGTCGTCGATATACCACAACTTAACGAGATTCTCAATAGGTGCATTAATCAAATTGACCGAAACAGCAACTATGCCCGGGAAATAGAAAAGCACAAGAACGGCTATGAGCAGATAGCTTGCAACATTTTCAAACAGGAACGCGCATACGCACAATGACGCAAAAATAATTCCTGCCGTAACATACATTCTCTTTACCCTTGCGGTAAATACAAGCGGTTTGATCGCTTTTTTTTGAAATGAAAAGGTGTGCATAATCTTAATCAGCGCAAGTACTGAGACAATAGAAAGTACAAACCAATCAACGCTAATAAACGAACACGAAATCACGAACAAAAAGAACGAAAAAATCGTTTTGAACCCGAAATTCTCCTTTGCCCATGAAAGATAGCGTGAATTATAATACGAATTTTGCTGCAGCATGTGAAGCTGTCGTGTCAGCGCAAACATTCCTGCAACTGCCGGAATTATGATTGAAATCAGTTCAAGCATTTACTTAGCCTCCAAAGAAACTGTTTAGTATAGCATGGACCTCGTAGGGTCTTTCAACAAACGAAAAATGTCCGACTCCTTTGATTACACAAAGTCCCGAATCCTTGATTTTGCTCTCCATAATATGAGCATCACGAAGCGGTGTAGCCGTATCGTTTTCGCCCCAAATGAGCAAGGTAGGTGCCGTAATTTTATCCATATAAGGCACCAAATCCTCGTTTACGACCTTTACCAAGGTTTGACGAAGTACGGGCGGAGCACTGTTGTAATCAGCCGAGCCGAAATAGCCACGCGCCTTATTAAGAGCATTCTCGGAATTGTTGCGAATAACGGGTAATTGTAAAAACCATTTTACTGTCTTAAACGATGCAACCTTTATTTTTGATTTCAACGAACGCTTTGGTAAAACACCAGCACTGTCGATTAAAACAATCTTTTTCGGTTTAATTCGACCTGTACCCGAAAGCTTTATGATTACTCGACCGCCAAAGGAATGACCGATGATGATATAGTCCTTTAGTCCAAGCTGTTTAATAAATTCAAGCGTAATCATGCAATATCTTTCGACATCCCACGGCTCGTTAATCATATCACTTTTTCCAAAGCCGGGAAAGTCAAGCGAAATCATACGGAATTTATCGCAAAACGCCTTTGTCATAAGATTATATGCATCGCACGAAGAACCCCATCCGTGAAGCATTAAAACAGGTGTACCCTCACCGACATCGTTATAATTTATGTTGATACCATCAATCAAAAGCTTCAATCAAAACATCTTCCTTTATTTAAAATCAATATATTATATCAAAAATAAATATAAATTTAAAGAGAAAAATAAATTTATTATTTAAAATTTGTGAAAAAAATTATCAAAAGTTATTCCAATTCATAAAATGATGTGATAAAATCATAATAATTTAAAATAAGTTCAAATGAACCTGAGGAGAGATTATATGTCTGCAAAATATATACCAGGGACTAACTTGCCCTTGAATAACGAAACATCCATGATGTTTTCTAATATTGACGTGCTTTTTTCGGCGGCAAAGGGGCTCAGCCTTTCACAAGTTACGTCAATTTCCGGTCTCCCCGCTTCAACAGTTCAAAATTGGGTTAAACGCGGTTGGATAAAAGTAACAAACAGCAAAAAATATGAGGAAGCATCATTTTCACGCATTCTTATTATCAACATTCTGCGTGATACAATTCAGTTAGAAAAAATCGATGATTTGCTGAATTTCGTTTGTAACAAATCGGCTGAATCAAGCGATGATATTATCGAGGAGCAAGACCTTTATCATATCCTGTGTACTGCAATTATCGACATTGACAGAAGAATAAATTTCACACCCGATAATGTTCCTGCATATGTGCTCAAATTGCTCGGCGAATATAAAATGCCGTCAATGTTAGCAAAGGAGAGGCTTCATAAAGGACTGACAATTATGCTCATGGCCTATATCAGCTCAACCGTAAAGAAAAAGGTTGATAAACTTATAGATGAAATAATTTAACCTAAAATAAAACCCGAAAAGATAGCGATGCCAATAATCGTAAATTCTTTTCGGGTTTTTATTATTTACTGTTTTTTCTGTAATTAAGGTAATCCTGCAAAATAATTGTAGCAGCAGCGCTGTCAATTACCTGCTTTCTCTTTTTTCCTCGAACGTTGGTATCATTAAGATTAGATGCGGCAATAATCGTAGTGCATCTTTCGTCCCAAAAATCAACCTTTATCCCTGACTTTTCCTCAATCATCCTTGCAGTATGGCGGCATTCGTCACAGCGGTAGCCCTGACTTCCATCCATGTTTTTCGGCAGTCCGACTACAATCAGCTCGACCATATTTTCCTTTGCTACACTAATGATTTTATCAACCAGGCGTTCTTCATTTTTTTCGAAAATAACCTCCTTAGGAAAAGCGAGTGTTTCGCCCTTATCACAAACGGCTATTCCCGTACGAGCTAATCCTAAATCAGCCGACATAATTATCAATGCCTACACCTCACATTGTTTCGGGAGTAGTGATTTTAAGCATGTTAAGAACGTTGCAGATAACCTGCTTTGTGCATTTGCAGAGGAATAGACGCGCCTTCATAAGCTCACGGTCATCGCAACGGACATGACAAGCATTATAGAACTTATGGAATAATGTAGCAACGTCGTATGAGTAACGGGTAATCTTTGACGGGTCATACTTTTTAGCCGATAAAATAATCTCTTCGTCAAGGGTAGAAAGCAGACGTATGAGTTCCCTTTCCTCGCTTAATTTAAGTAGAGTAAGGTCGACATTTTTAAGCATTTTGTCAATATTTTCGGTTTCGCCAATGTTCTTCATAATGCTGCAAATTCGAGCATTGGCATACTGAACGTAATAAACCGGATTTTCTGACGATTGCTCGATAGCTAAATCGAGGTCAAATTCAAGATGGCTGTTCGGCTCGCGAAGATTAAAGAAAAATCTTGCTGCATCAATCGGGATTTCGTCAAGCAAAGTTTCGAGTGTAATTGCCTTTCCAGAACGCTTTGAAAGCTTATATGTTTCGCCGTTTTTAACAAGACGAACCATCTGCATAATAATAACGTCAAATCGTGTTGAATCAACACCGAGTGCTTCGAGAGCAGCTCTCATACGCGGAACGTAGCCATGATGGTCGGCACCGAGAACATCAATAGCAATATCGAATTTGCGTTCCTCAAGTTTATTGTAATGATAAGCAATATCTGGAACAACGTATGTCGGTACACCGTTTGCACGGACAAGAACTCTGTCTTTATCCTCGCCAAACGTGGTTGAACGGAACCAAATTGCGCCTTCCTGCTCATAGGTATGTCCCTTTTCGGTAAGTGTATTTACGATGGTATTGATGGCTCCGTTATTGTGAAGTGTGCTTTCGAGGAACCATTTATCAAATTCAATTCTATACTTTTTAAGGTCGTCGTGAAGCTTCTGAATATTAAGCGGGAGGGCGAAATCGCAAAGTGCCTGCTTTCTTTCCTCTGAATCAGCATTTACAAACTTATCACCATGAATGGCGGCAAAATTCTTTGCATGCTCAACAATATCGTCTCCAAGATATGCATCCTCGGGAATTTCAACTGTTGAATCAAAAATCTGCAAATATCTTGCTTCGAGCGAAACCTTAAACTTCTCAATCTGGTTTCCGGCATCATTGACATAAAATTCACGAGCGACCTCGTATCCTGCAAAATCCATTACCGAAGCCAAGCAGTCGCCGATAGCGCCTCCACGTGCGTTACCTATATGCATCGGTCCTGTTGGGTTAGCCGAAACAAATTCGATAAGAACACGCTTTTTCTGGCCATAGTCAGAGCGACCGTAATTGTCTCCTTCTTCATCAATGTTGAGAAGAATATCGGCATAATACTTATCATTAAGATAAAAATTCAAAAAGCCCGGACCTGCAATTTCGCATCTTTCAATATAGGTATCGGTAAGGTCAAATCTCTCATGAAGTGTTGCTGCAATCTTTACCGGCGGCATTCTGAGCGCCTTTGCCCATGCCATTGCGGCATTAACTGCGTAATCACCGTGCTGTCTATCTGCAGGAGTTTCGACATTAAACGAAGGCAACTCGGCATCAGCAGAAAAAATTCCGTCAGCCATAGCCTTTTTAGCTGCATTCATTACAATTTCTTTAATATCCGATTTTGATTTATTAACCGTCTTTGACATTTTATATTTATACCTCTCTGATTTTTATCGTTACTTTATTATCGCTTAAAACAGTTGCATTAACATCAAGCGTATATGACATTGAAATTATACCGCCACTGTCATTTAAATCACTATTGACCTCATTACAATAAACGCCCATGAGAATATCGCCAAACTGTGTTCGGTAATGGCACATATTTCGTTCACCCTCGGTCATAATCAGTTTTGATGAGCCTTCGCCATTTCGGGTGATTGTAACCGATTTATTATCCGCCTTAACAATCGTTTTTATAACGGTAGTTTTATCCTCCGACATTTCATCATAAAGCAAAACCCAACGCCCGTTTATCATCGAATAACTTCCGGTTGTAGTAAGCTCAATATTACTTGTATCGCCGTCGGCTGTAATTTCGCTTGAAATTACAAATATAAACTTCTTTTTGTTTTCCATATCAATATTTTTCTATATCAATCTTTTGAACATCGAAATCGAGATTCTTTCCAAGTAGGATTTCAGATGTTTGGATAAATGTTTGAGTTGTATCGCTGACAAAAAAGTGGCTTTCACCCTTATTTCCAGCAAGCATATCTTGGCTTGTCAAAATTTCCTTAACCTTTAGCGCCGCGGCTTCACCGGTGTTGATAAGAGTAACGTCTTCACCCATGACTTTTTTAATTATCGGTGATAAAATAGGATAATGGGTACAGCCGAGGATCAACGTATCAATATTTTTATCATTGAAATATTCTAAATATCGCCTAACGATACCCTCAACAAGCTGGTCATTGGGGTCGATTAATCCCGACTCAACAAACGGTACAAATAGCGAACATGCCTGCTCAAAAACATGAATATCGTTATCAATCCCGACAATTCTATTCTTATACGCATGGCTTGCTACCGTTGCGGCGGTACCGATAACACCGATATTACCGTTTTTAGTTGTCTTTACCGCCATTTCGGAAGCTGGCGTTACAACCTCAACGAATGGAATGTCAAGTCCGTCAGCTGCAGATGACGCAACCGAGCTAACCGTACCGCAAGCAGCAACAATAATCTTCACATTATTCGATTTTAAGAAATTTATGTCCTGTTTTGCATATCTAATTATAGTTTCGTTACTACGGCTACCGTAAGGAACACGGCCCGTATCGCCAAAATAAACAATACTTTCATTAGGTAAATATTTATGTATTTGACTAACGACCGTAAGGCCACCAAGCCCCGAATCAAAGGCGCCGATTGAACCATTATTCATAAATAATCACCCTTTCAAAATTTTAACTTATATATTATATCACAAATATACACTGATTTCAAACATAAAAATATACTAATTTGTGATTATAAGTCACAATTTTTACTATAATCGAAATTATTAATTATAATAAATCAAAACGAGGTAAAAAGGAAGACTTATATATGAAAAATAATATTAGTTACAATTTAAGAGCACTTCGTGAATCACATAATCTAACTCAGGAGAACATTGCTGATGTTCTAAATATGTCGCGTTCGACATACGCTTATTACGAAATTGGCAAGCATTCCCCTTCTGTTGATACTGTAAACACCTTGGCAAAAATATATAATGTTTCGATTGACCAGATTATAAGCAGCGATTTTGTTCTTAGAGCACCCGAGATTCCTTATAAAACAATGGAGCTTCAATATTTTGATGAGCTAACCGAAGATGAAAGAGAAATAATCATTAAATATCGCGTTATGTCCGAGCAAGACAAGGAACAAATTAAAAAACAGGTTAAAGAACTTAAATAATTGTTACTCGTAACTACCGTTTATCAGAAATTAAAGGCTGATAAACGGTTTATTTTATTCTGTAATTGTTGATATTTGTAATTAAAGTGTTATAATAATATAGTTAATAACTTAAAAGGGATGATACATAATGAACAAGGTCGATTGGTTCTTTAAAAATATAAAAGATAAAAAGGTTGCCTTTTTGGGAATAGGAAAAAGTAATCTTCCGCTTATTTATAAATTTTTGAATAGAGGCATTGACGTCTACGCCTGCGATAAGCGTGACGAGTCGTCAATTGACAATAACACTATTACATCGCTCAAATCAGCCGGCGCAAAATTATTGCTCGGCAACGATTATCTCAAAAATCTTGATGTTGACATTATATTTAGAACACCGGGAATGAACTATTTTTTACCAGAGCTATGTGAAGCGAGAGAAAACGGCATTGTTGTTACCTCAGAAATGGAAGTTTTTTTTGACCTTTGTCCATGCAAAACAATCGCTGTCACGGGTTCTGACGGTAAAACAACTACAACAACGCTTATTGCGACAATTTTAAAGGAACAGGGATATAACGTTCACCTTGGCGGAAATATCGGAACCCCCCTACTTCCGATTATTGAAGAGATTAACGAAAATGATATTGCGGTAGTAGAGCTCAGCTCGTTCCAGCTTATTTCCATGAGAAAAAGCCCTGATATTTCGGTTGTAACCAATGTTGCACCTAATCACCTCGACGTTCACAAAACCATGGATGAATATATCGAGGCAAAGAAAAATATTCTCATTCACCAAAATGCATTTTCGCGTACCGTGCTTAATATTGATAACGAAATTACTAAATCGTTTAAAAAAGATGTTAGAGGCGAAAAGGTATTTTTCAGCTACAATAACAGGGTTAAAAACGGTGCATTTCTTGACGGTGATATGATTTGCTACGCTGATAAAAACGGCGTTACAGAAATCATGAATAAAAAGGAAATCAAGCTTCCCGGCGAGCATAATGTTGAAAATTATCTTACCGCTATTTCGGCCATTTGGGGGCTAGTTGACATCAAAACAATCGTCAAGGTCGCACGTGAATTCGGCGGAGTTGAGCACCGAATCGAATTTGTACGCGAATTAAACGGAGTAAAATACTATAACGATTCAATCGCAACAAGTCCTACACGAACAATTGCCGGACTAAAAGCGTTTAATCAAAAGCTGATTGTACTCGGTGGCGGATACGATAAGCATATTCCGTTTGAGCCGCTTGCACCCCACGCTATTGAAAAGATTAAAATTCTCATTCTCACTGGACCTACCGCAAACGCTATCGAAAAAGCCATTAAAGAATGTGACGGATTTGACGATTGCGGAATGGAAATAATCCACTCAAACAATCTCGAAGAATCGGTGAAAATAGCTCATAAGTTGGCAAAATCGGGTGACATTGTTTCATTAAGTCCCGCATGTGCCAGCTTTGACGCTTATCCTAACTTTGAAGAGCGAGGAAAACACTATAAGCAACTCGTAAATTCACTTTAAGGAGCTAATTAATATGGAACTTAAAGAAATGCTAATTAAACTTGCTGACGCTGACGGAGTTACAGGTCTTGACGGTGCGCTCAATGTAGCCGAAAAGGAGCTATCACCTCTTGGAAAGGTCAGTCGTGACAATATGGGCGGATTAGCCGCAGAAATTAAAGGAAAAAAGGACTATACAATTTTACTCGATGCCCATATTGACGAAATCGGTATGATGGTAACAGCGATTGATGACGGGTTTATCCGTGTTGCGAAATGCGGCGGTGTTGATGTTAGAACACTTATTTCGCAGGAGGTTATAATTCACGGAAAAGAAAATATTTTCGGTGTATTTTGCTCCATACCTCCCCATCTCAAAAATGAAAGCAATAGCCTCCCTGACATTGACGAAATGGGAATTGATATTGGACTTTCAAAGGATGAGGCTGAAAAAGTCATTTCAATTGGTGACAGAGTATCATTCAGACAGAAGGCTGTTTCACTCGTAAACGATAGAATTACGGGAAAATCGCTTGACAATCGTGCCGGTTGCGCTGCAGTTATCGAATCCGCTAAATTATTATGCGCCGACGGTGAAGCTCCTTGCAACATAATAGTTTCTCTTTCGGCTCAGGAGGAGCTTGGTCTAAGAGGGGCAAAAACCGCCACCTATAACTACTTCCCTGACGAAGCAATCGTTGTTGACGTTAGCTTTGGTGCATTTCAGGGAATACCGAGTCAAAAAACAGGCAAGCTTTCAAAAGGACCCATGATATGCATTTCTCCCATCACCGATCGATTTATGACCAACAGCTTAATTGATATTTGTGATGAAGAAAATATACCGTATCAACGTGAGGTTTGCGGCTCATCAACAGGTACAAACGCCGATACTATCTCGGTTACAAAATCGGGAGTGAAAACTGCGCTCGTTTCAATTCCCCTTCTCAATATGCACACAGCAGCGGAAACAATTTCAATGTCCGATGTTGAAAACACGGCGAAGCTTATTGCCGACTATGTCAGAAAGGCGGTAAAATAATATGATGAATACTTTAAAAGACCTCTGCCTTTTGGATGGAGTTTCGGGAAACGAAGGCAAGATTGCTGAATATATCGTGAATAAAATTGCTCCTTATGCCGAATGTTATATCGACCCACTCGGAAACGTTATTGCGCATAAAAAAGGAACTTCTTCCGCCAAAAAGCGTGTATTATTCGACGCTCACATGGACGAGGTCGGTCTTATTATCACCGGTATTAAAGATGACGGAATGCTGACATTTTCGTGCATTGGCGGAATAAATACAGAGGTTTTACTTGCTAAGCGAGTAAAAATCGGAGATGTTTATGGAGTCATTTGTGTAAAACCGATTCACATGTTATCCGGCGACGAAAAGAAAAAAGTACCCGATAAAGAAGGTCTATTAATTGATATTGGCGCATCATCAAAGGCTGATGCCGAGCAGTACATCGAAATTGGTGATACTGCGGTGTTTGATAGCGATTATGTTGAATTCGGCGACAATAAAATAAAGGCAAAGGCTATTGATGACCGCCTCGGCTGTGCTATTTTAATCGATATTATTAAGTCTTATTTGCCCTTTGACGCTTGGTTCAGCTTCACCGTTCAGGAGGAGGTTGGACTTCGCGGAGCAAAAACAGCTGCTTTCAGCGTTGAGCCTGATTATGCAATAGCAATCGAGGCAACAACAGCCTGCGATATTATAGATACACCTGAAAATAAATCGGTATGCAAACTTAACGAAGGCGCTGTTGTATCCTTTATGGACGGCTCAACTTTATATGAAAAGGCGCTTTTTAATTCAACAATCAATACCGCAAACAATATCGGTAAAAAAATTCAGGTCAAACGCGGAACTTCAGGCGGAAACAATGCAGGTGCAATTCATTTGACAAAGAGCGGTGTAAGAACAGTTTCGCTCTCTATTCCCTGCCGATATTTGCATTCCCCTGAATGTGTAATTGATAAAAGAGACATTGAATCGGTAAAGGATATTGCAGTAGCGCTTTTTGAGCAAATGGCCGATGACAAAATATGATAAAATTATTAGACGGTAAATTGCCCGATTTTCCTTTATCAGCCGGGCTTGTAAGAATACAGTCACTTTACCGTTCATATGGGACAAGCTTTGATTTTTTACGATTTTACTATCAAATAGTTGATGATAAAATTACCGCTATCATGTCCATAATGGATGGCAATGCTACCCTCGTTGACAATAACGCTGATTATGAGGAAATAATTGATTTTTTAGAGGTTATAGGTGCTGAAACAGTATATTCAGAAGGCAAATTACCACTCGAAATAATTGATAACGGATATATTGTTAAAAAATCGGTTGCTCCGATTGAGGTTCTATCGAACAATTGCAATTTAACAATTGTATATGATATTATGTCAACCTCATTTCAACTACCCGATTTCAACGCTTGGTACCCTGATATGTCGCATAGAATAAGACATGATGGCGCTGTTGCGATATTAAATGATAATGGCGCAGCAATTGGATTAAAGGGTGACAATGGTGCACTCATAAGCGGAATTTGTGTTAGCGAAAATTTTCGCAAAAAAGGACTTGGAAGCTCGATATTAAAAGAACTTATTGATAATTTATCAGTGGGTGAAATATTTGCTTTGGTTGACATTAACGGACCAATCAGCTTTTATACAAAAAACGGATTCAGTATTGTTTCTGAATTCAGTACATACAAGGTGAAATAATGGAACAGAACTTTTTTAAAATCAGTGACAGCATAAAAGAATGCGATAAAAAAGCACTTGAATTATGTAAACAAAAATTCAATGAAATAGACGAAATAACCGAATACAATCAAGTTAAAATGCTATCCGCATTTATAAAAAACGGCGTTAGTGAAGCACATTTTTCCGGCTCAACAGGCTACGGCTACGGAGACAGAGGACGTGACACACTTGACCGCGTTTTTGCCGATGCTGTAGGTGCCGAAAGCGCTATTATAAGACATAATTTCGTTTGTGGAACGCATGCTCTTACCGTCGCTCTTTTCGGAATGCTTAGGCCGAACGACACAATGCTTTGCGTTACAGGTCGGCCGTATGACACCCTTGTTGGCGTTATCGGTATTGATAAGGTTACAGACGGCTCACTTCGCGAATATGGTATAAATTATGACCAGGTTGACCTTATTGACGGCGAAGTTGATATTGACGGCATTATTGACAAGCTTAAAACTAAATTCTATAAAATGGCATATATTCAGCGTTCGTGCGGATATGCTGTAAGACGTCCGCTCGGCACTGGCGATATCGAAAAAATTGCGAAAGCGGTTAAATCAGTTTCTCCCGATACAATAGTCATGGTAGACAACTGCTACGGTGAATTTGTTGAAACACGTGAACCAACCGAATGCGGTGCCGATATTATGGCAGGTTCCCTTATCAAAAATCCCGGTGGCGCAATTGCTCCAACCGGTGGATATATTGCAGGAAAATCAAATTTAGTTGAACAATGCGCAAATAGGCTTACCGTTCCCGGAATCGGCGGTGAAGTTGGCGCAACCCTCGGCACAAATCGCGAGCTGTACATGGGACTTTTCAGCGCACCGCATGTTGTCGGTGAAGCACTTAAGACAGCTGTATATGCCGCCGCATTACTCGAAATAATGGGATATAAAACCTATCCAAAATACAGCGAAAAACGCGCCGACATTATACAGACAGTTACTCTTGGCGACTCGCAAAAGGTTGTCGAATTCTGTAAAGGAATGCAATCGGGAGCGCCCGTTGACTCGTATGTTGTGCCTGAGCCTTGGGCTATGCCGGGATATGACTGCGACGTAATTATGGCTGCGGGTGCATTTACGCTTGGTGCCTCTATCGAGCTTTCATGTGATGCACCGCTGAGAGAGCCTTATGCCGTATGGATGCAGGGTGGAATAAATTTTCACAGCGCTAAAATGGGTATTCTCTTAGCCGTTAATTCAATGAAAAAATAATATATATGGGACGTCAAAATTGATGACGTCCCATTTTTTTATTTATAATAATCGAGCAATCGATTTATATCCCTACGCAACATACTGTATTTTTCACGCATTTCATTAAGTTCTTCTTGCGAATCCTCAAATAGTTCCTTTAACTCCTCGCAGGTTGCATCAACATCATTATCGGCACCCATACCGGCAGAAAGCACACCTGTATCAGAAATTCCCGGTTCAAGCCCTATTCCCTGAGGATAAACAAAAGGAATATTAAAATATTTACAAAATCCTCTTGCTGTTAATTCAGCAAATGTCTGCATTCTTACATGAAAAAGTGTTGCATCATCAACATTATCATGAAACACAATTTCATCATAGACGCAAGGACTTGTAGAATACCTTATTTCATACAAACTGCGATTTTGATTAACAAAAATCGGGTTTGGATATACCTGTTTTCTAAATTCCTTTATGTCTTCTGCGCACTGAAATGCAGGCGATTGCGCAACCGCATTATATACAAGAAGCACGGAATATCTTGTATTTGTGTCAAGCGCATTTGTATGACACGCGTAATGTATATCTGGATTCCAAGCATTTGATTCCGCAACTGCTTGCTGAAAGCTCATGTTTCGATTTCTTTTATACTCAATACCGCACGCATCAAAAAAACGTTCTAATATATCCGCATATTCTTGACAATGGTCCTTTTCCGTATCACCGTATTTGCACAAATTAAACTGTTGAACACTTGGCGAAATATATACCTTTGGCATTAAAAAAATACACCTCCAAAGTCATAATATGAGACACCCAAAATTAAGTTACGAATATTACGTCAGTTAAAATATATTATATTGAAAAATTATGAGTGTTGTGTTATATTTATATTGATTATAGTGGGGGGATTTTATATGAATAAGTTTTTGAAGTTAATTTCAATCATCCTGTGTATTGCAATTTTAATTGCAATCGTTTGTTCCTGCGGAAGTGATGATAAATCAAATCCATCAAGCAAAACAACCAGCAATTTAGATACAAACTCAAATAATCAATTTAATGATGTATCATCAGATGCTAAGACGGAGGTGGCTGATACGCGATATCGTGCAACGAGAGAGAAAAAAGACAGTAATTTCAAATACAAAAATGTTAAAATCTCCTGCATAGGCGATTCAATCACACAAGGGGTTTATTTCCCGGGTACATATCGCTACTATTTGTATGAATATCTGTACTCAAACGGTGCAACCTTTTCAATGGTCGGCACAAGAATGTCGTCCCCCGATTACCGTATTCCCGAACGATATACCGGTCACAGCGGCTACGGCGGATGGAAAATTTCGCAAATAACCGAGTCAATATCAAAATTTGCTGACGTTGACGCTGATATTTATACCTTTATGATTGGAATTAACGATTATTTAGGTAATGTCGATGCGGCAAATATCCCGTCTAGATATCGTGAAATGCTTGACTCATTTCTCAAATTGAAACCAAATGCAATAGTTTATTGCTGTTCAATCACTCCCACAAGAGAAAAGGTTAATGGCGACGACTATGACCTTAATAAACAATTGCCGACAATTTGTAGTGATTATCAAAACAAGGGCTACAAGGTTTATCATATCGACACATTTAACTTAGACGGTTGGAAAGAAAATGACTGCTTCTATGAAAAAGATACGGTTCACCCGAATGAACACGGAAACAAGACAATCGGCGAAAAGATTGGCGATGCTATTCTCGACACTGTGCTCGAAATCAACGATAAGGGTGACAATTCGGCAAAGAGTAGCGCAAGGGTTACAGGAATTTCGGTAAACAAAAATGAACTTACGCTTGAAACGCTTGAAGCTGAGACTGTAAAAGCGACCATTTCCCCATCCAATGCCGAAGTTTTCACAGTATTATGGAGCTCAAGCGACCCGAAAATTGCGACAGTAAGCAACAGCG
This sequence comes from Clostridia bacterium, assembly GCA_017409475.1. Classification (GTDB taxonomy): domain Bacteria; phylum Bacillota; class Clostridia; order Oscillospirales; family Acutalibacteraceae; genus UMGS1976. The sequence continues at coordinate 149,323 of JAFQSP010000003.1, read as the reverse complement.
GCAGAATCAGAGGCATAAAAAAAGGTACCGCAACAATTACAGCAAAATCGCTTGACGGCGGATTTGAACAAAAAATTAATGTAACCGTTACATCGGCACCTAAAGCAGATACCACCGAATTATTTAGGGACTTTTTTGGAAGCCGAGAAGTATGGGAAGGCGATACTGATATTATTAAGAGCGGTTTAAGTACATGGTTCCCCAGCCAAGCATACACAATTACTACTAAAGAAAGCTTCGATTCATCAGGTGCATTCCTTCTCTATTTTACATATTCAATAAATAATAATACCGATTTAGTTTATCCCAACAATTATACGTCGTATTCATACGGTGGTTTTACAGTTAAAATCAAGGACTGTGTAAAGGAAATTGAGCTTTATAAGGACGATAAACTTATAGGTACGTATAAAAACTTTGGTCTAAACCCCGAAATGACTGTTTACCAGCTTCAATACATTGATGGCAAGGCAACCGTCATTTATGCCGGCGAAAAAATCATTTCAGTGAAAGCAAGTAAACCATCAGCGACTCAAATAAACATCACAACCTCTGAAACAGGACGCTGTATTTATGCTTCCAATATAAATCTTAAAAAATTCAACTAACGATTAAGGAGATATTTAAAATGAATTTCAGAAGAATATTAAGCATTTTAACTGTAGCAATAATATTACTAATTACATTATGCTCATGTGGCGGCGATAATACAGCTGATACATCATCAAAAGAAGAAGCATCGTCCATCGTAAGCGGTACTGACGAAAGCAATTCTGCTGACAATACGAACAGTGAAGCAACTTCAAGCGTTGATACACGTTACCGCGCAACACGTGCTGAAAAGCCGGCTAATTTTAAATATAAAAATGTACGTATTGCCTGCATCGGTGACTCAATTACTCAGGGTACAGGTACATACAGCGCATACAGATACTATCTCTATCGCAACCTTATTTCAGCCGGTGCTACCTTCACCTACGTTGGTTCAGAAAAAAGCGCAGACCCCAGATTAACATCAGAATATCAGTATCACGGCGGTTATGGCGGTGCATTCATCGGTCCCAACACAGACGGTAAAAACAGAAGTACATATGACCACCTCGACCGTTATCTTAGTGGCGGTGCTGATATTGCACTCGTTATGCTCGGCGCCAATAACTATTTTCACGGTGTCGACGTGAACAACATGAATGAGGTATATTCTAATTTTGTTAAAAGAATAATCGAGCTCAGCCCCGGAATTACCGTTTATTGCGGCACAATGGTTAACCAAAGCAATGGAAACGCACCCGACGTTAACAAGGGCTATATTGACAATGGACTTAACAAGATTTTGCCAGGAATTGTTGATTCACTTTGCAAAGAGGGATATGACGTTAGATTTGTTGACGTTGACGAAATGACAAATCTCAGCGGAAGCACAGGTGACTTTGACGGCGATGACGGCACCCACCCAAATGAGCAAGGTCAAAGAAAGATGGCTGACGCATGGTTTGACGCAATTCTTGACCAGGTACTCGAAATTAACGATAAGGGTGACAGCAGCGTAGCCGCAGTAAAGCATCCTACAAGCGTTAAATTAAATAAAGAAACTGCAAACGTTTTCAAGGGAAGTAAAATCCGGCTTAGCGCAACTGTAAAGCCATCTGACGCAAATCATACCGGTTGTATATGGACATCAAGCGATGAAGGTATAGCTTCGGTTGACACCTTCGGATTGGTAACCGGAGTTAAGACAGGTACAGCCACCATTACAGCAAAAACTATCGATGGAGGTCTTATTGCTACGTGCGAGGTTACTGTTAGCAAGGATGAAAATGCACCTCCGTATAAGACCTTCCTTTCTGATAACTTTAATAACGGCACTTGGGACGGCGATGACGCAAGCGGCTTTAACGGCGGCGGTTGGTATCGATGGTTTCCCGGAGGCGCAGCAAAATCGGTTACAACTAAAAACAGCTACGAAGCCGGTAAAAACTTTATGATTAATATGGCTTATTCAGCTGAGCAAAATACCGGCATCAGTCAATCAAATCTCGGATATTTCGTTTCCTTCGAATACGGTGGATACGAGCTGAGAATTTACAACTGTGGCGGAATGGTTAAGCTGTTTAGAAACGGAAATGAAGTTGGCTCCTTTACGGGTGAATATGTACTCAAAAGACATCTTTACGGTTTCTCTTACAATAACGGTGTAGTTACCGTTCATAGAGATTACGAAACGCTCTTCACAGTTAAGGCAAGCTCTATGCCGACATCGTCAAAAATTACCGTTGTTTCATCCGAACCGTCACGAGTTTCACACATTCAGGCAATAATCATTAGAAAGGCCTCGTAATCGGGATTATGAAATGAGTTTAAATAATTATATTATAAACATTCTGCCCATCGGTGACTCAATCACCGATGGCGCAGGTACGCATAGCGGATACCGTTTTTTTCTGCACAATCTTCTTTATAAAAGCGGAATAAATTTTAGATTTGCAGGACCAAAGAAGGCTCACGACCCACGTATGCCTGAAAGATATTATTATCATGCAGGTTACGGCGGAAACACAATTGGTCCCGATAATAGCCGCAACGGAAACATTTTTTCGCGACTGCCTGATATTTTAAAGGGAAAGATTGATATCGCCCTTCTCATGATGGGCAGAAACAATTATTTTCAATCAATTGACCTCGATAGAATTGATGAGGTTTATTATAATTTCATAAAAGAAATGCTTTCATATCAGCCCGAAATGCATATTTTTGTAGGCTCTATGAACTATTCAAAGGCCGGCAATTCTCCTAATGACCCTGCTTTAAGCGGGCTTAACCGTCTTCTCCCTGACGTATGCGAAAAATTAAAGAATGAAGGTCATAACGTTTATTTTGTTGATATTGCAGGTATTACAAACTTAGGCGAAGTTGACTTTAAACCGCATGATAACACACATCCTAATGATATCGGTCAGGAAAAGATTGCAAAGGCTTGGTTTGACGCTATTTTACCCATTTTAAAGGATATGAATAAACCTGACGATAATCAAATTCGTGTCAAGGAATTCCGTTTAAATAAAAATAGGTTGACTTTAAATGCTAATGATGAATTTCAAATGTTACCTGTATTCACACCATCGAATCCCGATGAATTCACTGTTTTATGGTCGAGTAGCGATAGCGATACGGTAAAAATTGATTCACTTGGCAGAGTCACTGCTGTTAAACCGGGAAAGGCTACTATATATGGTGAATGTATTGACGGTGGATTTATATCCTCTTGCGAAATAGAAATAACCGAAGCAAAAACGGTTAATACTTCAGTTATATTTGACAATGCCTTTTCAAATAGAGAAAATTGGACAGGTGACATTGAAAGAATCGGCGACAATAACATTATAATGTGGTTTATTCGAAAGGATTATAAGATAAATACAGTACAAAAATTCACTCCTTCGAATAATTTCATGCTACAAGTGAAATACGAAATCACCGACAATAAGGGCATCTATTTTGGAAACTATACGTCGTTTAAATTCAATAATTTAGAAATGAGAATAATTGACGGAGCCTCATCCTTTGAGGTTCGTTATAACGGAGAGATTTTAGCAACACATAATAGCTATTTTGAAATTGAGCCACGTACATATACGCTTAAATATTACAATGGTAGAATCGAGATGTACAAAGGCGGAGAGCTTATTATTTCAGTTGATAAGCAAATAGAGCTGTCATCATCACATATTGAACTTTACTCAAGCGAAGGCGAAAGATTCTGCATGATTAATGATTTGAAATTAGTTGAAATAATATAGTTTTTGTTTTATTTTAACAATTATTTATCTTCTATTTGTACTTTTTATCAATTTAAAAATCGACAACATTATTGTATAATGAATTGATTGTAAAAGCCGAAAGGATTGACCTAAATGAAAAAAGCAATTAGATTAATTTCAGGAGTAGTTGCATTTGTTTTATTGACAGTTAGCTTATTTGTTCCCATTACTGTCAGCGCAGCCGACTACACTGCTCCGGAAGAAGCAAAGTTTATTACTGACGTTAATGCCGGTCGCATTTTAGCCGGAATCAACCCCGGAACAACAGTTTCTGATCTTGAAACTATGTTTAGCGGATATGATTTAAGTGTTAAGAATATTTTAAACACCACAGTTACAACCGATACAAAAATCGGTACAGGTTTCGGTGTAACAGTTTCGTTGTCAGGTGCTACCGTTGATACATTCACAACAATTGTTTACGGCGATGTTAACGGCGATGGTATTATTGACTCTACCGACTCGGTTGTTCTCTCTCAAGCTATTATGGGCAATACTACACTTGATAGAATAAACTTCCTTGCTGCCGACATTACCCTTGACAAGAAGAATAACGCTACCGACATTCTTAATATGTCAATGCATATGCTTGGTATAAATACAATCAGCCAAACTGCATCATCTGAGGTTAAGGAACTTGGTAAAATGGTTAGAATTGTTACCATTGGTGACTCAATCACTGAGGGCTCAGGTACATATAATTCATATAGAACACAGCTTGCTATGAATCTCTATGACGCAGGAGCAAACGTTGAATTTGTAGGTCCCAGAACAAGCTACGACCCCAGAATTTCTGAAAGATATAGAAATCATGCCGGTTGGGCAGGCTATTTTGTCGGCCCGACATCAACAAGCGATGGCCGTCAAGATGGTATTTATCAACAGCTTCCCGGTATATTCCCGTACGATTCAGAGGGAAATCCTCAGTATATTGCTGACATCGGTCTTATGATGATCGGACATAATAACTATTTTAGAAACGTTGCTCTTGTTGGGGACGACGGTCGCCATATTTTCGAGGATGAGTACAAGAATCTTGTCAGAGAAATCTTTACACGCCAGCCTAATATCACCCTCTACTGTGCAACAATGATAAACCAGGATAACGGTCACTCACCCGACTACAACTATCAGGATGGCGGCATTCAGAATAAACACTACGGCTTTACATACGACCAGGCTCAAAATGCAAACCTTCACAACTGGGTTGCTGACCTTGTAGAAGAAGGCTACGATGTTAGATACTTCGATCTTTGCGGCGCTACCAACCTTTGTAAAGGCAACGGCGACTTCAACTCTAATGACGGTACTCACCCAAACGAAGTAGGCCAGGCAAGAATGGCTGACGCATGGTTTGAACGAATCATTGACGACGTTCTTGAAAGAAACAATGCTGAATCAAGCGGCGAAAGCGAAATCATGGCTGAATCGGTTACAATGGATAAGAGTGAGCTCACCCTTTACGAAGGATACCAGGGATTCCTTTCTGCAACAATATCACCTGAAAATGCCGATTTCACCGGACTCGTTTGGGCATCAAGCAATAACGCAGTTGCAACAGTTGATACTGTAGGTAATATCACTGCTAACTCTACCGGTGTTGCAACCATTTCTGCAACAAGCCTTTCGGGCAACATGAGCGCTGTTTGTAAGGTTACCGTTGTAAAGGATCCGACACTTAGCGAAATGCCCACAAACCTCTTCCAGTCAAACTTTAACGTAGCTGATAGAGGATTGTTTGCCGAAGGCAGTAACGTTGAATTCTTTAAAGGCGACATATACCTTGATGGAAACGGTTGCTATCTCAAAACACCTAAGTACGACTTAGGAAACAGATGGACCGCTACACTTACTCAGTCATGCACAATTAACTTCTCAACCGTATGGGGCGAAAGATACTATACCGATTTCACAATTGGTAAATTAAAGGTTAGAATTGCTGACTGTAATAAGATTTATAAGATTTATTACGATGGAGAGGAAATCGCTGCGACAACAAGCGAATACGATACAACAACATGTAAGTTTACCATTCGTTATGATAGAGGTAAGGTTAAGGTTATTAAAGAAAGTCTTACCTTAGGCACAAAGAGAGTTATGCTGGAGGCTGACGTTCCTAACGAAGATTATTATGCAGCTTACGAGCTTTGGAATTACGAAATTTGGAGAGCTTGCTTGATGACAGGATTCTCGCTCAATACATTTAGATAAACAAATAAAAAACCGCTGAAACTATTTAGTTTCAGCGGTTTTTTACTGCTACAAAATTATATAACAGTATTTATTTCTGAATTCAGGCCAAAGCTTACCGATAACGCACGGTCTACCATGTTCATTGACCCCATATCAAGTCTACCCATTCGTTCCTTTAATCTCTGTTTATCAATTGTTCGTATTTGTTCAAGTAAAACAATTGAATCCTTTGCAAGTCCCGATTCATCAGCATCAACCCTTATATGTGTAGGTAATTTTGTTTTTTCGCGTTGACTTGTAATTGCTGCAGCAATTACTGTTGGGCTATACTTATTTCCGACATCATTCTGTACAATTAAAACAGGACGTACTCCCCCCTGCTCCGATCCCACCACAGGACTCAAATCGGCATAATAAATATCGCCTCGTTTGATAGTCATTATATTCACACTCCAAAAATTGTTCGCACCAATATTCTTACCAGCAACGGCATATTTTAATCGCCGCCTACAACATAATATTTTTGAAATATGAAATTTGATAAAAAATATCATTCCCAAAATTTCATATAAAAATTAAAAAAAACCGGCATAAGCCGGTTTTTAATCTATTATCTCATTAATTAATTGACCTTTGACTACTGAAAAAAATTTTCAAATCCTCTTCATCAAACTCAATTGACTTAATAAATCCATTTTCATCAATATAAATTTCACAATCATCAAATTCAATTTTGCCATTATCGTATTCAAATTTTGAAGTAAAATCGATGCTTTTTATAGTATTTAGAAAAATAGAAATTGCTGAAAAATCATAAAGATTTGTACAATTAAGTCCTTTATATTCAACATCAATTTTATCCGCATTAACATCAATTTTTAAACCGTTAATAGTTTCGGGAGATGTAATATTTACTGTAAAATCGGAAACATTTATAAATTCAATATTACCCTCACATTGAAAATCTTCGTATTCTATACGAATATCAGCAGTGAAATTTGATGTAACAGGAACAATCGTTTTTTTCACTGAACAACTTGTTAATAAAATCACGCTGATAAAAAATAAAAATATTTGTTTAGCCCTCAATCAATCACCTTCATTGGTTTCATAATTTAAAAAGAGCTCTTCCAAACATTTAATCATTGTTGTTGGAGTTGTAGCACGCTGAGAATAAATTTCAGATGACATTACGCCAGATTTTCCATGAAGAAATACCGCAAATCTTGCTGCGTCAACGGCGCCAATACCCTCGGCACAAAAGGCGGCAATCATTCCTGCAAGCATATCTCCTGTTCCTGCAGTTGCCATTGAGCTGTCAGCCGTGGTATTAATATGAACCTCTCCGCTTGGTTCAAAAATAAGCGTACGCGGTCCTTTTAACACCAAAATTGCGTTATATTCTCTCGAAAAATTGCGTCCAATATTGATAATATCAGATTGAATTTCATTAACCGATATTCCCAAAAGGCGTGACATCTCACCCATATGAGGAGTTAGGATTAAATCGGATTTAGCCCTTTTAATTATATTTATATTCTCTAAAACGCAATTTATACCATCGGCATCAATAATTATATTACATTCCGCTTCATTTATTATTTGAGTTACAACCCGTTTAGTATCATCGTCGCAACCCATACCGCAACCAACAAGAATTGCATCCGACCTTTTAATAATCGGTGAAAGGATTTCTACATTATTTGCCGAAATTCGTCCAAAAGCGTTTTCATTCAAGGGATAAAAAACCGGCTCGCTTAAATTAGACGAAACTATTTCATAAATTGATTTTGGAAGGCATACTGCTACAATACCTGCGCCACATTTTACAGCGGCTGATGCAGCTATTTTAGCTGCACCTGCCATACCATATGAGCCGCATACAAGTGTCAAGCGTCCAAAATCGTATTTATTACAAACTAACGGACGCTTCTTTAAAAAATAGCATTTTACGTCATTTTCATGAATTAAATGAATGGTTTCGGAAAAGTACGCCTCTTGCGGTACACCGATGTCAACACATTCTATTTCTCCGCAAAATTCAGCCGCAGGATAAAGAACATGGCAGGGTTTTAATGCAATAAACGAAACGGTAAAATTCGACTTCACACACGTATTCCCAATCACTCCACTATCACATTGAGCACCGCTCGGCAAATCGAGTGATATAACACCTGCTTTTGACAAATTAATTAAACCTATAATTTTTTTGGTTTTATCGTCAATATTACCTCTGAACCCTGTACCGAAAATTGCATCAACAATAATATCCGCATTATTAATATCATTATTGAAATCATTAAAATCAAAAGATATTGCCTCTGAATCAATTTCGCATAACCTATCATACATCTTCTTGGCCAAATCGGTTTTTGGCGGCAAAAGAAGATAAACCTTTGTTTTTACGCCTGCTTTTATAAGATGAGCCGCCACTACAAGTCCGTCTCCACCATTATTTCCACCACCGCAAACAACAACAGCATCAGAAATATTGCAAAACCGCCTTGAAATAGATTCAAAGGCAGCTTGACCGGCATTTTCCATTAAGGTGGGTTTATCAACACCAAATTTTTCGGAGTTGTTTTCAATGCTGATAATTTCGTTTCGTGTATAAAGCATAATTTATTTCTCCCGATATGCCAAAACTATAACCGTTGCTACACTTTCAGTATGAGTTACACTTGTTGAAAAAGTATACCCCTTCTCTTCGACAATTATTTTTGCCTTTCCGGAAAGGAAAATATAAGGTGCGCCTAATTCATTATGAAGAAGCTCAACCTCGTTAAGCGAAAAACCGACAATTCCCGTGCCAATCGCCTTCGAAAAGGCCTCCTTTGCAGCAAATGACACTGCAAAATAACGGGGATGCATGCCGCGCGATAAAATTTCGCTCAGCTCGCTATCCCCGTAAACTTTTTTTATAAATCGTTCATTCTTTATCGAATCTGCAATTCGTGCAATTTCGACACTATCAATTCCTACCGAATACATCAAAATAAATATTGCGCGGAATACTGCGCTTTATCCCTTCAAGCATTTTTTCATTAGGCTCGATAACAACAATTGTTTTTCCGCTTTCGTTAGCCTTTATAACGAAATAATAAAGATTTTCACTATCAGCGTTTGCGGCAAAAATTCGAGTATTATACAAATCAACCTTTACGCTTGAATCATATTTTGCGAAGGTATCAATATCCTTACACTCAAAGGTAATCATACGGCTTCTATCGCTGCGGTTAATAATTTTATCAACATCAAACTGACCATTTGTAAGAGAATACTCAAATTCGATATCGAGGGCACCGTACCATTTTTTTGCAAGATAGTAAACGCCTACAGCCGCCATATACGGAACAAAAACAAATACAGCATACGCTTTTCCCATAAAAAACAACGAACCAAAAACAACTAAAATAAATATAAGCAATGCCGCACACGCAAAAACACCGTATTTAAAGGCGCTTTCAACAGGTGATTTTTTTCTTAAAACAAGCTGTTCATTAAAAATATCCATTAATTTTACCTCTCAAAAAAATCATTATCTAATACTAATTATATCATAAAAAGCAAAATTTACAATTATTTATAATAAATATCGTCGGCAGTAACCGATTGAAGAACTTTTAAATACTCAACAGCTTCAATTTTTGCTCCGTTAAGGTCGTGGTCAAGATAGTTTCCGCATTCACGTGCGCTCACTCCGGGAATTTCGCCTTCGTAGGTCGAAATGAAGCTAAATGCATCCTTTATAAGCGAAATTACTTCATCATGGCTGACTATATCACGGACAATAAAATAAAAACCTGTCCTACAGCCCATTGGTCCGAAATAAATCACGCTATCTTGATACCTTGAATTTCGCGCAAAGGTGGCGAATAAATGCTCGATTGTGTGAATCGGGGCGTTATCAAGCACCTTTTCTTTATTCGGTTTTTTTAGTCGAAGGTCATAGGTTACAGCGTCACCGTCTACACGCGACAAATACACACCCGGCAAAAGCACAGTATGGTCAACAAGAAAGCTGTTTATTGTTTTCAATTAAAATCACCTTTTTTATGTTTTACAATCATTATAAATTAAAAAACAAATTTTATCAATCATTATTACCGATTTTATAATCAAAATCAGGAGAAAAATCACCTATATGGGTGACAAGAATAATAAGCTTTTCACTCCTTTTTGACAGTAAAAGGTCGGCAACAGCACTTAAATTATCCTCATCGAGACCGGCAAACGGCTCATCTAATACTAAAACATCAGCATCAATCATAACAGCTCTTGCAGCGGCTACCCTTCTTGCCATTCCTACCGAAAGCTCATTTGGCAGCTTATCGAAATCGCCTTCATCAAAGCCGACCTGCGAGAGCAGATTTTTCGCTTTTTCGATATTTTCAGCATTGATTTCGCATACAGCGGCAACATTTTCTGCGGCAGTGAGCCATGGTAAAAGGTTTGATTCCTGAAACACTGCGGAAAACGTAAGTGACCTGTTCGAATTTATCTCTCCGACAAATTTTTTAAGTCCTAACAGTGCTCGTAAAAGCGTAGTTTTTCCGCTACCTGAAGCACCCGAAAAGGTAACAAGTCCCGTATCGGGAAGCGAAAGGCTAAGATTGTTGATTATCATTTTATCGTCAAAGGATATTGACACATTTTTAAGTTCAATCAAGCTTTTCACCTCCGATATTATATTTTTTCAAGGTATGTCTTACAACAGCAAGAATAATTTTTTCGAGCAAAACGCTGATTATAACGACGAGAGTTGTATAAGCAAAAAGCTTGGGTGTTTCGAGATAAATTTTCGAATTGTATATCTCTTTTCCAATAGAAAACTTCGGAGTGCAAAGCACCTCAGCTGCAATACCTGATTTTAATGATAAGCCGAGAGAAGTTGTTGCGGCTGAAAGAATATACGGCATTACAGAAGGTATGTAAACGAGCTTCAAACGCTTAAACCAGCTGAATTTAAACACCTTCGAAACATCAATAAGCCCTGAATCGACCTCATTAAGACCTGTTGTAACATTTCCCCACACAATCGGCGAAACCATTAAAAAGCATATAAAAATAGGAATATTTGAATTATCGGATATCCAAACCCATGCCAAAATTATAAACGATGCAACAGGAGTGGCTCGTATGACATTAAATAATGGGGTTATAAACATACGAAAAAGCTCAAAACGATGAGCGACAACAGAACAAATTATACCGAATATCATACCTGCAACAAAGCCAAGAATAATTCGATAAATTGACATCAACGCCGATTGCCAAAACAGCCTTTCCTTAACAAGCTCACCAAAGGTCAATACAACACGATAAGGAGATACAAATAGTATCTCCTTATCAATGACAGCACTTATCAAAAACCACAGTCCGAGCCATACAGCCGAAACCGTAATTATTTTTATAATTTTATTTAACTTAGCCCGCTTTGTAATAGAAATTTTCATCGGGCAAAGCACCTCCGATTAAACCGGCCTTAAAGCTGAAAAGTAAATCATAGAAGCCCTTTATCTGATTTTTCATATCGTCGCCGGTAACATTAACGATATTGCAACGCGGAATAGCTGCAACTGCAATCGGCTTCTTAGCTACTATTTCATATTTTACACAAAGGTCGGCTGTTTCGTCAATATTGTTGTTTGTATTCTCTACCGAAATTTCGTATTCTTTAATGAAGTTTTCAACTGCTTTGGGATTTTTTTCTGCAAATTCGGTACGAACCACGATGCATCCCATAGACAACGCACAATCAGCTACCTTATCCCATTCATCAGTTACGTTAAGAGCAACGCGAATATCTTTATTCTGCATTGTGATTGTGGTAACAAATGGCTCGGGTACTATTGCTACATTTACCTTTCCTGAAAGCATCTGAGCTGCAAGCTCGGAATGCTCATCAAACCATTTGATTTCAACGTCTTTTTCAGGGTCAATGCCGTTTTCTGTAAGGATATAGTTGAGAGCGAATTCAGGTACTGCACCCTGACCGCTTGCACCAATTGTCAAACCCTTTAGGTCGGCTACGCTATTTACCTTTTCGCCGTTTTCGAGAATGTATAAAACACCGAGTGTATTAAGAGCAAGGAGCCTTACCTTTCCTTCGGTTTTTTGATAAAGATTTGCAGCAGCATTTGTCGGTAAAGCGGCAATATCAATTGCGCCGTTAATAAGCTTACCTGTAATTTCGTCCGGAGCAGCTGCAATTGTATATGTATAATCATTTAATGCAGTACCTTTATCAGCGGAATCAAGGAGCCATGTCATACCGATTCCTGTCGGGCCCTTTAATGTTGCAAGGTTAACTTTAACCTTTTCTTCTACAGCTTCGCTTGAAGTATCAGCCTTTAATGCAGTATCATCCTTGTCGGTTGAGCATCCTGCAAACATTGACAGCATCATTACCAGCACTGCCATAAATGCAATAATTCTAAAACTTTTTTTCATTATAAATTCCTCCTAAGAATTAAATATACATTTTTAATTTTTCTATGTCAGAAATACAAATACATTTACCCTTTCTGGTAATGATATTCGCTTCTTCAAGTTCCTCAATAGCTCTGTAAAGCGATGCTCTGCCTATACCTATGCGCTCGGATAGAAGTGTCATACTATACTCAATACATACAGTATCTTTTTCAGCATTTTGAAGAAGAAAATGGGCAAGTTTTGCATTCGCTGTCTGGGCAGAATACCCAGAAATAAGCTTGTTAAGATAATCAATTTTGTTGCTCAGCAATGTGATATAATTTATTGCGAAATCGGAATCCTTTGAAATAAGCTCGCGAATCATATCCTCGCTAAAAAATATAGCAGAGCAATCATTATCAGCAATAATCTCACTGACAAATTTAGTTTTCTCACTAAAGAGAGCCGAAACGCCGAAAATTTCTCCCTCACCAATTCGACGAAGAATAACCGAATCGCCAACACTGTGTGTTCGTCGAATAACAGCGTTACCTTTTGTAATAATGCCTATACTGTGGCTAAATGAGGTCGGCGCAAAGATAACCTCGCCTTTTTTTAACGAGCGTCTTTCAATTCGACTATCGTTTAAAAAAGCATTTAAAATATCAACATTGACACCATCAAAAATCTTATGTTCATATTCATTAAACATATAATTTTCCTCTTTTGTCTCATTTGAGACAATTATATCGCACAACTCCATGTTTGTCAAGCATTTAACAATCTATTTCTAAAAAACAAGCATAAAAAAATCACCCTTGCAGATGCAAGAGTGATTTTTTTCAATTGGAGCGGGTTACGAGGCTCGAACTCGCTACCTCCACCTTGGCAAGGTGGCGCTCTACCAGATGAGCTAAACCCGCATTCCGTGGTGCCTCCGGTCGGAATCGAACCAACGACACGGGGATTTTCAGTCCCCTGCTCTACCGACTGAGCTACAGAGGCAAAAGCTGGCGACCCGGATGGGGCTCGAACCCACGACCTCTAGCGTGACAGGCTAGCGTTCTAACCAACTGAACTACCGGGCCAAAATGGTGGGAACAATAGGGCTCGAACCTATGACCCTCTGCTTGTAAGGCAGATGCTCTCCCAGCTGAGCTATGCTCCCAAATCGCGGTAGATTACGTTGTCGTATCGCCGGCGACGAAAGTTATAATACCACAACACAACCGCGTTGTCAACACTTTTTTTATCTTTTTTATTATTTTTTTATGAGTTCTTTTATCTCATCTGATGTGAACTCATAAACACTGTTACAGAAATGGCAATTTACGCTTGTAATTTCGCTTTCTGAGGATAATTTTTCTAAATCATCTGCGCCCAATGTCATAAGCACCTTCTTTGTCCTCTCATGCGAACAGGTGCATTTATATTCAACATTACTCTCATCAAGCACCTCAACCTCAAAAAGATTAAGAGTGGTCTTAACGATTTCTTCGAGCGACATTCCGTTACTTAATAATGTAGTAATTGGTTGTATTTTTTCGATACTCTTTTCAACCTTGTCAATTATCTCGTCATCAGCGGTTGGTAAAAGCTGAATTAAATAGCCGCCTGCCGCCTTTATGCTTAAATCAGGGTTGACGAGTACACCGAGAGCGCAAACGGTAGGAATCTGTTCACTTTCGGCAAAATATGCAGTTATATCCTCGGCAATTTCGCCCGAAACAAGAGGAATTACGCCATTATACGGCTCCTTCATGCCGAGGTCCTTTAATACATAAAGATTACCTTCGCCAACGGCACCGCCAACATCAAGCTTACCTTTTGGGTTAAGCGGAATTTCGACAACGTTATTTCCAACATATCCGCGAACGTTTCCATTCGAATCAGATACGGCCACCACCGAGCCGATTGGTCCATCGCCCGAAATACGCAGGGTTACGCTTCCGTCACTTGATTTAAGCGCGCTCCCCATCATCGAAGCGGCGGTCAAAAGACGACCAAGCGCAGCCGAAACAACTGCACTTGTTTCGTGTAAACGTACAGCTTCATTAACTATATCGGTCGAATCAACCGCCATAGCGGTCACGCAACCGTCACTTGTAATACATCTAATAAGACGTCCCATTTTTTATATCTTCCTTGCAATAAAAATTTTTCTTTCTTCATCTTCGAGCGGCTCTGAGAATGACATATCGCCAAAAATTGCAACCGTTTGAAAACCGGCTGAATCAAGTGCAAATTTTAGTTCATCATCCGAATATGCTCGTTCCGAAAACTCCTCGGTATAGCGGTTATATACATCTCCGTCTTTAACGAAAAAATCAAGAATAATATTAACCATATTGCCATCACATTCATTACTCCATACAGTGTAAAGCTCACCGTCATCGGTAACAAATGTATTATCGGCTAATACGCAACTATGTTTATATTCGGTATTTACATCAAATATAAAAAGTCCGTCCTTTTCCATAAAAAGTGAGACCTTTTTAAAGCTGTCGCAAAGCTCAGAATAATCGGTTATATGATTAACGCTATCAATCATACATATACAGGAGTCAACAGTACCGTATAAATCAAGCTCATCGGCTTTTTGACATAAAAAGAGAGGAGCTGACAAATTTTCATCAGCCTTCTCTCGTGCGATATTAAGCATTTCAGCCGACATATCGACTCCGATTACGTCTATCCCCTTTTTTATCATTCGATAGGTAAAATTACCCGTACCGCAGGCAAGGTCAAGCATCAGCTTCGGCTTGCATTCAAAACGGTCGAACAGCTGAAGAATATATTCGCAACGCGAATCATAATCACAATCGCTCATTAGCCTATCATAAAACGAGGCAAAATCAATATAATTTGGCATTATTTCTTATCCGAGCGGTCAAAAATGAGGTCGTATCCTTCGTTTCCCGATTCAAGTGAACGGTTTACGCGGCTGATTGTAGCAGTACTTGCGCCGGTTTGGTTAACGATGTCGCTATAAACCCTTTTCTCAATTAGCATTTTGGCAACAGTAAAACGCTGAGCCATCGATTTTATTTCACGAGGGGTACAAAGGTCGCTAAAAAATTTGTAGCAATCGTCAACACTTTTTAATTTTAAAATTCCTTCAAACATTTCGTCAGTATATTTATCCTTAATACTCTTCATAATAGTCCCTCCAATAAATTTACTTTCACGCATTAAAGTTTACCAGTTTACCGCGTGAAAGTCAACGATATGAAAGAAATTTAATTTTTTTATTTTAACATCTTGACATATTACCTCAATCGTGCTAAAATAACTGACGTTGCAAGATGCGGGTGTAGTTCAATGGTAGAATTCCAGCCTTCCAAGCTGGTTACGTGGGTTCGATTCCCATCACCCGCTCCATTTTTTTTGCGCCAATAGCTCAGCTGGATAGAGCAACTGCCTTCTAAGCAGTAGGCCAGGGGTTCGAATCCCTTTTGGCGCGCCATTTTGCTATTCAAAAGATTATCCTTTTTTAAGGGTAATCTTTTTTTGTTTGAATTTTATAATTTATATAGTATAATGTGTTTATTCAATCTTTATTAAAGGAGAAGCAATATGAAATCAGCGACAAAAGGGTTATTGAGCATATTACTTACATTAATATTAGTATTATCTGTGACTTATACGATTGAATTATTGGCTGTTGCCGATAAAAATGTCGATTCAGGAAATATAAATCCCAATTTCTTTAAAAAGGAATACTGGGAACCTGATGAAAACAATATTGCCGTATTCAATTTAGCTGACGGTTCGGTAAAATTCAGCCGCAGCTATGTAAATGATTTTGGCTACTATAAAAACGACGGATTCGAAACCATGTTTAAATGTGTTGGGGGATTCGAGCTTACTTTTCGAGCAAACGAGGATGCAACCGAGGGATATGTTTTTGGTATTCAAGCTCCATCTAACATTAGCAAAGGCGGACATTACAGTTTTTATTTAAAGAAGGCTAACGGTAACTCAATTCTTGCCTATACAAGCACTATGCCGAGTTATTTTACATACGGCGAATGGATAAAGCTCGGAGTCAAATTTAATGACGAGAACAATAAAACCGAAATGATAATTACGATAAATGATATTAAGCTTGATTTCTTTGCTACCGATGACCGGTACAATCCTGACCATGCGGCTGACTTTGAAAACATTAAATTCGAAAATGGTAATCTTATCGACAGCTCTCCTTATTCAAAATCAAATTCATTTATTAAGGTAAGACCTTATTACAACGGCGGCTTTGAATCTTCTCCGAATAAAGATAATCAGATTTACTTTGCTTCAATTGATAATGTTAATAAGATAAACAAGGATAATTATGTAACAAAAATTGCAGTTATCGGCGACTCGATTACGCAAGGTGTCGGCTCAGAAAACGCGACGGTTAACTCATATGTAGCTTATCTTCAAAAAATGCTCGGTTCGCACTATGACGTATATAATTGCGGTGCATCGGCAAACTCTGTTATGACAAATACATATCAGCCCTATACCATCCAGGTTATTTATTATTCATCAATGTTGTTCGACCCTGATTATGTAATATTCGCCTTAGGAACAAATGACGGACAATCATCATATTGGGACAGATTGCATTACTTTGGCCCATCAACTGATTCATCATCTGACGAATGGCGAATAGTAGACGTTAAAAAGGACGAAAGCGGTAAATATATCGAAGAAACGACTTATGCAGCTGATAAATCAGTTGCAACAAAAATCACCGCAAAAAACGATACCGTCACATATTATTTCAAGACAAATGATGGTACAGAGCACACCTATAATCTGGTAAACGCGGAACAAATGTATATTGACCAAGCAAATTCGTTTATAAATACATACAGTTCAAACGGATACAACAGCGATGCCCACGCTAAAATAATTATTTCATCGGTAATGAAAACCTGGGGTGAATGCGCTAATACGTGGAATAGACAAAAGGAAGCATTTGAGGCTCAAAAGAAACTTGCTTCAAAAAACGATAGCATAATCGGATTTATTGATAACTATTCCATCACCGAAAAATATGACGAATCATCGACAGAAAATCACTATACAAAATTTTCCGATGACGGATTGCACCCTAATTCAAATGGTCATAAACTACTTGCTGAAAATATATACAATCACATCAACAAAAACCTTGACCTAAAAACAGATGATATTGTAATGACATACGGGCCAAAGAAGATAGAAAGTGAACCGGAAAGCAGCCAAGCCCAATCAAATGAGATAATACATTTCTCTGCTTCGAACACAAATTTAACTACTGATGATGACAATAAATCAAATTTACCAATATTTATAATTTTTGTTGTAATATTAGTTGTTGTAATTTGCGCTATATTGCTTTTAATTTATCATAAAAGAAAAAAATCATAATTAAAATGAAGACCGCTTTAATTCATTATTTTGAACTAAAGCGGTTTTTTTGTCCCAAAATAGCAGTTTTTTGTCAAAAAAAATTTTTTATTTCTTAAAACTTTGTTAATTTCCTACTAATAAGTTGTAAAGTTTTGTTCAAATGTGGAATTGTAATTAAAAACAATTTTTTTGTATAATGATAACAATCTTATACAAGGTGGATGATAATATGAAAAAATGGACAGCCAAACGTTTCATCAGTTGTTTGCTGACTGTTGTAATGCTCGTTTCCATGTTCTCAATGGTAACCGTTGCATCAGCAAGTGAACTTGATGATGAACTTGCCGCAATCTCAAATAATATGATCAGCGGTGTCAATGCAGATGATTGGTCGCTCTCAGGTGCAAACATCTATATTAGCAACAACATATTATACACGCATCGCAGAAGTGGTCAAACCGCAACATCGGTTAATAAATATAACCTTTCTAACGGTTTTACTTTTTCAGGCGATTTTGACTTTACCGGTCGAGGATGGCGTTTCAATGACAGCTTTATTACTATCGGTAATCTAAAAATCGAATATGCTTCTACAAGTGCTAGCAGTCCTGTATATTTTAAACTGTACAATACTGCAACAAATTCACTTATCGCGACATCGTATTCCCCGATTGCCGACGCTCTAAACGGAACAAATGCTCTCGCCAAGCACTATGAGTTTAACCTTAACGCAGGTAAATTCTCGGTTAAAATTGATGATGTAACAGTTGCTTTTGACAGTGCAACAAACACTGAGGTAGATGTTACTTCCGTCGATTTTTCAGTATCTAATATTAAAATTTATCAAGGTTGGGTAAGTGATCCAGGTGGCGGACACAGTGTTCATAAGAATTTCATGCTTTATAGCAGTTTCCCCTATTCAAGCGTTGCTGACTTCACCGCTTACTTGAGCACCATTAACAACAAAAGTGATTTTAATGAAATCAAAAA
This sequence comes from Clostridia bacterium, assembly GCA_017409475.1. GTDB lineage: Bacteria > Bacillota > Clostridia > Oscillospirales > Acutalibacteraceae > UMGS1976. The sequence goes on along the minus strand of JAFQSP010000003.1, from coordinate 130,523 downwards.
CGCAACCGCCCTTTACAATGTTGTAATGAATAATGGCTCTGATGCATTAAAGGCAGAAATTGAACCATATAGTGCTGTACTTGAAGCCGCTTATAAATTCACATGGGACGATGTTACTGTTACAAGCGAAGAAACCGGCTCAATTCTTATCGACGGTGCTGAATATGACGGCTCTGCTACTGTTACAGCAGGTAATCAGTACACTGTTACAGCTGTTCCGGGAGCAAGATATAATTTTGCCGCTTTTGTTGACGCTAACGGAAATGTTCTTACTACAGAAAGTGAATACACCTTTACTGCAACATCAGCTACATATATTAAGGCTACATACATAGCAAAGATATACTCAAATTGGTCAATTACCGCTACAGAGGGGGGCTCGATAAATATTGACGGCACCGCTATGGATTCAAGCGAAGAATACGAAGTTGGAACCTCGGCAACAGCTGAAGCTATTGCTAACGACGGTTACTGCTTCCTCTATTGGTCGAATGCAAAGGGGGAAGTTATATCCTCAAGCAATTCACTTGAAATAACATTTGAGGACACTACTATATACAAGGCTCACTTCTCAAATAATCCAGATGACCTTCTTGACTATGAACTTTCAAATATTAAGGATGTTTTTATTGATAGCTTTGTAGCTGAAGATTGGACTTTTGCTAACGCCCAAACTCCTTCTGACAATAATAGTTACGTCAACAAGGACGGAACAATGACTCTTTCGGCGAGAGGTAATACCACTGCTTCAAACTCAAAGGTATTCGATTTAAGCGAGGGCTTCAATTTTGTTGCTGATTTAAACTTCTCCAGCTGGGGACATAAGATGGGCGATAGCTACATAAAAATCGGCGATCTCTCGATTATGCTCGCTGCCGCCAATATATCATCACCGGTATATTTACAGGTATATACTAATGATACGAAAATAGGAACATCAGAGAAAATTTCCGATAACATGATCAATGGCAGTCTTGCTAAGAACTATGCTATTTTTGTTGATTCCAAAGGAACAATGACCATTAAAATCGATGGAAAGCTTCTCACTTGGGACGATAGTGCAACATATCTCGATGTTTCATCAGTCGATTTCTCTGCTTCAAGTATCACTCTTATTCAGGGATGGGTTGCTGATAATCATACAAAAACAAATACACAAAAGAGCATCTCACTCACCCAGAACGTTCCTTTCTCAACAGTAAATGAATTTCAAAACTACATTGATGCTGTTGATACCGATGATGCTTATGCATTAGCAACAGCAAAAAAATGGGTAGCAATAATTAAAGAAAAGGGCTCGGAAGAACTTTTCTCAAAAATTGATACCTTCAATTTCTATAAAGCAAAGTACAATATTGATAGAACCGAAGGCGGTAAAATCATTGAAAACGAAAAAGAATTCGTAAATGATTACAAAACCTCAAACCGTCTTGCTATAGGAACCATTCTTAATCTCAACGCTCAGGCCGATGCAGGTTACTCATTCGCTTACTGGGCTGATGCCGACGGTAACATCAAATCATACGAAACCGCACTTACAGTAATTCTCACCGAGCAAGGTGTTTCAGTGACCGCTGTTTTCACAAAAGATACTGCTACAAACGGCGACAACGTTACAATATACTTTAAGAATCGTTCGAATAAAATCGTATCTTCAGTTACAGTTGCATATGGTGAAACCGTTAGCCTCCCCGATGCTTCACTTGCTGCTTGCTACGGATATACTGTAAACGGCTGGTTAATTAAAGGCGAAATCATAGCTTCAGGCTCTTTCACCGCAACCGAAAACACTATCATTGCAGCCGATTATACAAAGTCATCCGACACTTACAGAATTATCATTAACCACGCGGTTAAGGAAATCTATTCATACTATAGCTATAATGACTTAATATCTGTTACATTTAATGATGCTCTTCTCAACGAAGGTGAGTACTTTGGCGGTTGGGTAAACGAAAATGGCTCAATAGTAAGCTATGAAAAGAATTACTCGTTCTACGTCGGCGCTGATACAACAATTTCAGCTATCATCATAACAGGAGAGGTTAATTCTGCGCCCACTATCAACGTAACCGATGCTTCATTAATCGAAAATGGCCAAAGAGCTACCTTCCTCACCGAAAGATGCCTTCCGTCAAGCTATACATATGTAGCAGCAGGCGTTATCTTCACAGCGGGCGAATATGATGAGCTGACGCTCGATACAATTGATAATTCAACAATTTATTCGAGAAGTGTTTCTTCCACAAACGCAAACGGCCAGTTTAGACAGACTATAGGTTCGTCAACAGGCGCTCAACTTAACGTTTCACTTGTTGCCTACCTTACATACGTCGATGCAGAAGGAAATATCAACACAATTTATTCCCCTGCATACTCGCTGACAATAAATCAGCAATAATTAGAAAGGAGAGTACAAAAATGAATAATATTATCAAAAAGACTATCAGCACCATCCTTTCTATATGCATGCTGATTTCAACGTTTTCCCTTCTCGGTACAGTTGCTTTTGCCGCAAGCGAATACGACTCGGGAAATATGCCAAAAGCTTTCTTCAATCAAAGCTACTGGACTTCTAATACAAACGACACATCTGCTTACAAACTCGCTGACGAATCAATCAAATTCAGCAGAACGTTTATAAAAGATTTCGGCAGCTATAAAAATGATGGTTTTGAAACCATGTTTAAAATTGCAGGCGGTTTCGAACTTACATTTCGTGCTAACAGCGATGCATCGGAAGGTTATGTATTAGGACTGCAGGCACCACGGAACGGCAGCACATCAATGTATCTCAACTTTTATATCCGAAAGGCTGAAAGTTCGTCATGGTTAGCTCAATCATCAGCAATCAGAAACGATTTTAAGTATGGCGAATGGAGTAAGCTTTCGGTTGATTTCACTGATAAAAATGGTGCAACTGAAATCGAATTTAAAATCAACGACTATAAACTTGATTTTTACCTTTCCAGCGATACAACAAACAGTAGCTATGCAGATTTAGTTGCAGACATAGATATTAGAAACGGTAACTTTATCGACTACTCCGCTGTTAGTCAGGACAACTCGTATATCAAGGTACGTCCATATTATAACGGTGGATTCGAATCATCGCCAAACAGAGATAATCAGCTTTACTTTGCTTCAGTCGACAATAAGGACAAGGTAACAGAAGGAAACTTTGTTACGCGCATTGCCTGTGTCGGAGACTCAATCACTCAAGGTGTCGGTGCTTCAAACATAACTTCGGAATCATATGTTGCCACTCTTCAAAAGAAACTCGGTCCGAACTATGACGTCTACAACTGCGGTGCATCGGCAAATACCGCTATGACCGACACCTATTCCTGTTATACCATTCAGGTAATTTACTATTCCGCAATGTTATTTAAGCCTGATTATGTTATTTTTGCTCTCGGCACAAATGACGGCCAATCGGTTTATTGGGATAAATTCTCATATTACGGTCCGTCAAAATCCAATTCCAGCAATAAATGGCATTCTGTGACAGTTGCACAAGACGAGAACGGCGACTATATCGGATCTGTAACTTACGCAGATGACGGAGTAACTGTTAAAGAAAAAATCACCGTCGAAAACGATACTTACACCTATTACTTCCTTGATTCCAACGGTACTGCTCACACATACAATCTTAATAAATCAGCCGAGGAAAGATACATCGCCGAGGCTAACGGAATCATTAATAACTTTATTAACAACCCCTATCACGGAAATTACGGTACAAAAATTATTCTCTCATCTGTAATGCACACCTGGGGCGATTTAGGTGATACATGGAACAGGCAGGCCGAAGCTTTTGAGGCTCAAAATAAATTGCTTGCCCGTAATGAAAACATTATCGGTATTGTTGATAACTTTACAATGACTGAAATTTACAATGAGGATTCAACATCAGCTAATTATTATAAAAATTTCTCTGATGACGGCCTCCATCCTAACACTGCAGGTCATGCAATCCTTGGTAACAATGTTTACAATTACCTTAATCAAAATATTAATCTGACAACCGATGACAAGGCTATAAACTATACAAGCCACACAAATGCTAATTCCAACGTTGTTATTCGTGAGCTTGACTCATCAATCAATTCAACCTATTTCACCGGTTCAAACAGAAGTTCCAGCACAACATCAGGCATAAACTCAATTGAAAATGCTACAATTTCTACCGTTAACAAATTCAATTTAGGCTATCAGTTTGATGCAAAAATTTCAATGGCATATGCACAAGGTTATATGGCCGGTACATATAGCCAAGAAACCACGGATTATACATATATCAATGACGTAAGGCATTCATTTGGCGATCTCCAGCTACGTATGTGGCGTCTTAAGGATGCAAATAATGCTATAACCTACGTGCTTGGTTTATTCTATAAAAATAAGCTCGTTGGCAATTATCAGACATACACAACAAACGATACATCATACAATGAATACTCATGTGGAGATAGAATCGACCTTGATATTTCATTTAACGACGGCAATATGGCCGTTAATATGAAGCGCTTGTTCAAAGGTACATCAAATTCAAAACTCGAAACCTGGGACCTTTCCGGTGTTGAAGGCGTAAAAGTATATTCAATTGACAAGGAAACATTTCTTTCATCAATTGGAGCTACTACTACCCCGCTCATCAACTTTGTACGATTCTCTTCATCAGGCCGCTACGCCCGTGGCGCAAAATTTATTGGCCTTTCACTAAAAGCTAACGGTGCTGAAATCAGCTCAAATATCCAAACAACCGAAGGCGGCAAAATTTACGCTAACGGCGCCTTATTCGACAACACTGTTCAGCGTTATGAAGGTGAAGAAGCAACACTTAAGGCAGTAATTGATGACGAGACATATTATCGTTTTAATAGCTGGCAGGACAGCAACGGAAACATTCTTTCAACTGATACAGAGTATCACGTAGTATTCACTGATGGCGTTGACGTAATTGCAGTATTTGATAAGATAATTTATTGCGATTACTCGATCACTGCAACCAACGGCGGCTCAATCCTCATGGACGGCGAAGCTTTTGTTGACGGAACCCTCTATGAAGTTGGATACACACATACCGTTTCAGCCGTTGATAATAATGGATATACATTCGTGGGTTGGAAAAACAACGACGGCGAAATCGTTTCACTTGAAGCAGATTACACATTCGTCATCGGAAAAAATCTTTCACTTGAAGCCTGCTTTGTTGAAACAAAATACGCCAACTCATTTGATATTAATGCTTTAGGCGGACGTTATGATTATATAGCTCGTGACAAGTATGTAATCGGTTCATACATTAAGTTAACTGCAATCGCTGCTGACAATTATGTATTTAGTGGATGGTTTGATGCTAACAATAATCTTGTAAGCGATAAGAGTATCTTCTACTACGAAATCGAGTCTGAAAATAAACTTACAGCTCAATTTGATTACGTTCTTGAATCAAAATTGACAATCACAGCCAACAACGGTACAGTTAAAGTTAACGGCGGCGAATTTGACGCTAATGCAACATATTACGCCGGTGATAACTATGAACTCAAAGCAATTGCAAACGACGGTTACACCTTCAAATATTGGATTATAAATGATATGATTTCTTCATACAATGAATCGATTACTATTAAACTTGCTGCCGTTTCCAACGTTGAAGCAGTATTTGCAAACAGCGAAGTTGAATCCGTTACAGTTAATTTCGTAAACAGAGCTAATGAAATAAATTCTACTATTACTGTAACAAAAGGTAGCGAAATCACGCTCCCCTCTCTCCCCACTTCATTTGGATATACTTACAATGGCTGGCTTGTTAACGAAGAATTGTTTAGTGCGGGCGCTAAAATCAACGTTAACGAAGATATTGTAATCACTGCAAATGCTGTTGTTAACAGTAAAAAGTACAATGTTACCGTAATTGGCTCAACCGATGACGAAGGTCATACAGGTGAATACAGCTATAACGATAAAATTACGCTTCACTTTGACCAGCTTATTCTCGGCGAAAACGAGTATTTCGGCGGTTGGGCAAATGAGAGAAACGAAGTTATCAGCTACGCTGAAATTTACACCTTCTTTGTTGGTGCTGACGTAGACGTTATAGCTATCATTATTGAAAACGAGGTAACAGCAAAGCCAATCGTAGCAATTACCGATACTGCTGTTGTCGAAGATGGTAAAAAGGTTTCATTCCTTGCTCAGCGTACGGTTCCTGATAGCGTAAAATTCATTGAATCAGGTGTAATTTACACATCAAACGTAAATCTTGCTGACTCTATGACTCTTGAAAATATCGGTGGCGCTATACGTAGCAAAGCAGCAACATATAACACACCTAACGGTCAAATGAGAATGACACTTTCATCGAGAGAAGGCACTGCCATCACTGTTTACCTCAGAGCATATTTGACCTATATGGAAAATGGCGAATATGTTACAATTTATACCGATGTATATTCCGCCTCAACTGTTACTTCAGGTAACATTGACACAGGAATTGAAGAAGGCGAAGATTTCGATTTTTAATTTCGGTATTATAACTTAACAAAAAAAATCAGCGTTTTGAAAAATTTCAAAACGCTGATTTTATATTTATTTAGACACAAAAAAAGCAAAACAGCGAACTGTCTTGCTTTTTAATATTAAAGTGTTGCAGCCATTACTGCCTTTATTGTGTGCATTCTGTTTTCTGCCTCGTCGAATACAACCGAGCATTTATCCTCAAACACTTCGTTTGTAACCTCCATTGAATCGCGTGAAAACCTTTCGCACATTTCTTTTCCGATAACTGTATTCTTATCGTGATACGATGGCAAACAATGCATAAAAATTGCATTATTTCCGGCGTTTTTCATGATTTGCATATTAACCTGATAAGGTGAAAGCTCTTTTATACGCTCTAACCAAACCTCGACAGGCTCACCCATGGAAACCCAGATGTCTGTGTAAATTACGTCAGCGCCCTTTGTTGCGACAATCGGGTCTTCCTCAAATTTGAGAACTGTACCGGTTGTTTTTGCAATTTTTTCGCATTCAGCAATAAGCTTGCTGCTCGGAAAATACTTTTTTGGTGAACAAGCTGTAAAATTAAGTCCCATTTTTGCACAGCCGACCATAAGCGAATTACCCATATTGAACCGAGCATCGCCCATATATACGAAATTAATGCCCTTTAACCTGCCGAATTTCTCTTTTATTGTGAGGAAATCGGCAAGAATTTGAGTAGGGTGAAATTCATCGGTCAGTCCATTCCAAACGGGTACAGAGGCATATTCGGCCAATTTTTCGACTATTTCCTGACCAAAGCCACGATATTCAATTCCGTCATACATTCCCGAAAGTACTCTTGCCGTATCGGCGATGCTTTCTTTTTTACCGATTTGAGAGCCTGATGGATCAAGATAGGTCGAGCCCATACCTAAATCACGAGCAGCAACCTCGAATGCACAACGAGTTCTTGTACTCGTTTTTTCGAAAATAAGTGCCACATTCTTTCCCTTACAGATTTCGTGGGGAATTCCTGCCTTTTTCTTTGTCTTTAAATCGGCGGCAAGGTCGATTAAATATTCAATTTCATCGCTTGTATAGTCGAGCAATTTTAAAAAATCTCTACCTTTTAAATTCATAACAGTTCCCTTTCAGCTTTTGCAAGCATTTTTTAAAACTTCCAGCGCATTTATCAATAAATCAATAGGAATATTAAGCGCCGGAAGAAGACGAACCTTATTCTTAGCCTTTAAAACGAGAACGCCGTTTTTCATACATTCAGAAACAACTTCTCCTGCGTCTTTTTCGGTTTCTATACCAAGCATAAGTCCCATTCCGCTGATTGCTTTTATGCCGTCTGTACCGGAAAGTGCGCTAATGATAATCTTTGACCTTTGGCGAACTCCATCAAGAAGGTTATCATCAATTCGATCAAGTACATTAATTGCACCGGCGCAACAAATCGGGTTTCCGCCAAATGTCGAGCCATGTGTTCCGTTAGTTAAAACATTCTTTGTCTTTTCGCCAAAAAGAGTTGCACCAAGCGGAAGCCCACCGGCAAGTCCCTTTGCAGTAGTTACAATATCAGGGGTAATTCCGTAATTCATATAACCATACAGCATTCCGCTACGACCGTTTCCGATTTGAACCTCGTCTGCTATGAGTAAAATGTCCTCTTTTTCGGCTATTTCGGCAAGCTGCTTTACAAATTCGGGTTCAAGCGGCATTACGCCACCCTCTCCCTGAACGACCTCAAACATTATAGCCGCGCATTTATTACCGCTAACCAGCGCCTTTACAGACTCAATATCATTTGCATCAGCGTATAAAAATCCGTCGGTAAGCGGATTAAACATTGTATGAAAAACATCCTGACCGGTAGCCGCCAAGGTGGTAACAGTACGTCCGTGAAAACTGTTTTTCAGGGTGATAATATTGTAATATTCCTCACCCTTTTTATCCTGAGCATATTTACGTGCGGTTTTTATAGCGCATTCGTTGGCTTCGGCTCCCGAATTCGAAAAAAAGACTTTTTTCATTCCGGTACGATAGCACAACTTTTCAGCAAGAACTGCGCAAGGTTCACTATAATACAAATTAGATACGTGGGAAAGCTTGGATGCCTGATCTGAAACAGCATTAGCCCATTCACCATCGGCAACTCCAAAGGTGTTTACTGCAATTCCGGTACCAAGGTCAATATATTCTTTTCCATTAGTATCATATAAAAGAGAGCCCTTTCCGCTTGCTAATTCAAGAGGAAACCGTGCATATGTATCGGCTACATATTCCTTATCAATTTCCGTAATTTTATTCATCAGAATCATCCCTTTTGAACATTGTTCCAATACCTTCATCGGTAAGAGTTTCGATAAGAATAGAATGCGGAACACGTCCATCAATTATAAATACCTTATTAACTCCCCATTTAATCGCGTTAGTGCAACATTCCATTTTCGGTATCATACCGCCGCTAATAATTCCATCAGCAACAAGTCGTTCGGCATAGCTGAGCGAAATTTCGGGTATAAGTGTAGAAGGGTCGTCCTTATCCATTAATATACCGCTGATGTCGGTAAGCGAAATAAGACTTTCCGCCTTTAATTCGCCGGCAATTTTAGCTGCCGCAGTATCAGCGTTAATGTTATATACGTTACCCTCGTTATCGCAACCAACGGTTGATACAACGGGAATATAACCACGCTCTAAAACGTCAACAATCGGCTCAACGTTTATCTTCTTAATATCACCGACAAAGCCGAGCTTTTCATTCTTCATTTCGGCTTCAATCATATGTCCGTCAAGACCTGATAAACCGATTGATTTGCCACCCTTTAACTGAATAAGATTAACAAGACCCTTATTAATTTTACCCGCAAGGACCATTTGAACAACCTCGGCAGTTTCTTTATCAGTTACGCGAAGTCCGTCAACAAACTCGGTTTCCTTGCCGATTTTATTCAGCATTTCGGTAATTTCGGGACCACCGCCGTGTACAAGTACAACCTTTACTCCGATAAGGGATAAAAGTACAATATCACGGATTACCGAATCCTTTAGCTTTTCGTTTATCATGGCATTTCCGCCATATTTAATTACAACAATTTTGCCATTATAATTCTGAATATACGGCAAAGCGTGAACAAGTATTCTTGCTCTCTGTGAATTTGAAATCTGCATTTTTATTTATCCCCCATTAAATCAGGTGCGATAATCACCGTTAATTTTTACATATTCATAGGTTAAATCACAGCCCCACGCTGTACTGGAATATTCACCGTCATTAAGATTAACGGAAATTGTGATTTCCTTTTCGAGCAGGATTTCCTTTGCCTTTTCTTCCGAAAAATCGATTCCTGCGCCATTTTTACATACAGGGATTTCGCCTTTATTTGAAATGAATGAAACGTCAATCTTATTAACGTCAACATCGGCACCACTATAACCGATTGCGCAAAGCACGCGTCCCCAGTTTGCATCTGCGCCAAACATTGCCGCCTTTGTAAGTGATGAACAGATAACGCTCTTTGCTACTACCTTTGCAATATCCTTTGTTTTAGCGCCTGTAACACTGCATTCAAGAAGCTTTGTAGCACCTTCGCCATCTCCTGCTATCATACGGCAGAGATGAACAGTTACTGTATTAAGCGCCTTCATAAATGTTTCAAATTTTTCATCATCAGCGACAATTTCGGTATTACCTGCCATTCCGTTAGCGAGTATGCATACCATATCATTGGTCGAAGTGTCTCCGTCAACGCTAACCATATTAAATGTATCGGTAATATCAGACGAAAGCGCTTTTTGTAGCATTTTGGGGCAAATTGCACAGTCGGTTGTAATAAATACGAGCATTGTGGCCATATTAGGATGAATCATTCCAGAGCCCTTTGCAATTCCGCCTATTTTACATTCAACTCCGTCAATTTCGAAGCTGACTGCAACCTCTTTTGATACTGTATCTGTGGTCATTATACCCTCAGCAGCCGCATCACCGTTTAAGCCGAGTCCCTCAACAAGTGAAGGAATTCCATTCTTTATCGGGGTGATATCAAGCGGTTGACCAATAACTCCTGTCGATGCAACAACAATGTCGGATGATGAAATTTTAAGTTCGTTTGCGATTAAATCGCTCATTTCTTCAGCAATTTCGATTCCGTTAGCGTTACAGGTATTAGCATTTCCGCTATTGCAAATTATCGCCTGAGCATAGCCGTTGGCAAGATGACTCTTTGTAACCGTCAGTGGAGCACCCTTAACCAAATTAGTTGTATAAACAGCGGCTGCCGACGCCTTTACCTCACTGAAAATAAGAGCCAAGTCCTTCTTTTCGCGATTTTTTCTTATTCCGCAATGAACTCCATTTGCGGTAAATCCTTTCGCGGCACAAACTCCGCCACTAATAATTTTCATAATATCCTCACCTATTTGTCAACCTATTATAAATCAAGACCGGTCGTTTTTTCCGAGCCGATAACCATATTCAAGCATTCAATAGCTGCGCCCGATGCACCCTTTCCGAGATTATCGTAGCGTGCTATTAGTAAAATGCGGTCATCGTTACCCGAAACCGTGATTTGCATCGAATCCTTAAATGACATTCCCGCAGCTGAAATAAAGCCTTCTTCGTCAATTTCATCACTGTAACTCACGATTGAAGAATTATACATTTCGCTATAAAGCTTTTTAATATCAGAAATGCACTTTCCTTCGTTCAACTGGCTACTAAAAAGCGGAACGGTAACCAGCATTCCCGAATAAAAATCAGCTACAATCGGACAAAAAATCGGTTCATTATCCAGCCCCGTTATCGCTTTCATTTCCTTTAAATGCTTATGCATTTGTTTAATTCCATACTGACGGGGTGCTGATAAAAGTATACTGTTATCCTCACCCTCATACTCGCTAATCATCTTTTTACCGCCGCCGCTGTAACCCGTAACCGAATGGCATGTTAAAAGCGAAGTTTTATCAATAATATTCGCATCAATGAGCGGCTTTACAAGGGCTATAAATCCACCGGCATGACAACCCGGAACCGCAATTCTCTTTGATTTTGAAATTGCATTGTCAAGTTCCTTGCTTATCTCGGGAAAGCCATAGGTCCAATCAGCATCGGTTCGGTGAGCCGTAGAAGTGTCGATAACTACCGTATTATCATTTTCAATAAGCGATACTGCTTCAATTGCGGCGGCATCAGGAAGGCACAAAAAGGCAATATCAGCGTTATTGAGCGCCTTCTTTCGCGAATCGATATTCTTTCTTTCCTCTTCACAAAGTGTGATGATTTCAATATCATCACGGCCCGACAATCTTTCGTAAATTCTGAGCCCTGTTGTTCCTGCTTTTCCGTCGATAAAAACTTTCTTTTTCATCATTTATACTCCAATATGCAATTATATACCAACAATATGCATAAATTATACAACTTGTTGCATATTAAGTCAATTATTATTTATAAATATACATTTTTATTATCAAAAGTGTATATTTTTTATCACCAAATGCATAAACATTTGTGCAAAGATAAGCAAATACTAACAAATTAACGGATATACAGTTGAATATGCTGTATATCCGTTATCATCATTTATAAGCTTCGAGGCGATAAATCGGCATTCCCTGTTCGGAAAAGCGTCTTTCATATTCGGTTACAATATTACCCTCGAAATCGCTCGAATGAAGGTCAAGTGAAACATTCTTAAGCTTATATCCTGATGAAGTAAATTCCTCGATTGAGTATTCAAAAAAATGCATATTATCCGTTTTTTGATGGATTTCGGCTCCGTCACAAAGCAGGCGGTCATAAATCTTCAAAAAGCGGCTGTTTGTAAGTCGGTGGGTTGCGTATGTTGATTTTGGATATGGACACGAAAAGTTTAGATAAAGCCCGGTTACACTTTTTTCTTTCAACAGTCGAGGTAAATACTCGGCACTCGTTTTAATAAAAAGTACGTTTTTAAGCTTTAATTCCTTTGCCTTTTCGCAGGCTAAAACAATAACATTAGCCGTCTTTTCAACTGCGATAAAGTTGATTTCTGGATGACGTATTGCCATTTCGCAGACAAACTGTCCCTTTCCGCAACCTATTTCGAGCCTAATCGGATTATTATTACCGAAATACTCCTCAAGGTCGATATAGTTTACGTCGGTTATCTCGTTAAAATTCGGCTTGTCGGTCATATACTCAATTAAATTATCCTTGCATTTCGAAAGCCTTGATTCGAGATACTTCTTTTTTCTCATTCTCATAAATTAAGAAAATCCTTGCGATATTTAACGCCGAATGCCTCGGCAAGCTGGACCATTTCGCTATCCTTTATTGTATTGATGCGCTTGCTGTTGCAGGTAAGCATAAATATCTGGGCTGCCTTTTCGACCGTTTCGATAAGTCCAAAGGTTTCGTCCATTGTTTTACCTGCACCGTAAATTCCATGCATTCCCCAGATAACGAGGCGGAATTCCTTCATTTTTTCGGCAGTGGCTTCGCCGATTGAATTATTTCCGCAAAGCATCCACGGAAGAACACCTACTCCGTCAGGGAATACTACGATACATTCGGTGCACATTTCCCAAAGGGTATGTGTAATCTTCTTTTCGTCAAGCTCGTGAACAAAGTTCATCGCAAGTGTATTTGTCGGGTGTGAGTGCATGATTACTCGATTTTCAGGGTCGACAGAAAGTCGCGCCATATGGCTCATTAAATGAGCAGGAAGCTCGGAAGTAAACCTACCTCCGTCGGCATATCCCCACAAAAGCTCGGCAGTTGTGCCATCCTCAGCAATACGTATAATTCCGAGATTGTTTTCGGGGTCCTTTTCAACATTCTTAAAATACTTACCTGTTCCGGTAACGATGAAATACTTTCCGATAAGTGATTTTGCTTCAAAGCCGATAGGAATAGTGCGAATAACCTTGTTTACTTCAAGATACTCAGCTACGTCATTTTCGTCGAGCATATAGCTGATATTTCCGCCATTACGCTCGTCCCAGCCGAGACGATACATATTCGCCGTTGTTTCCATCATTTCATGTACAAAAGGCGCTGTAAATATATCCTTCATTTTAAATTCCTCCGCAACTCACAAAATTGTTATGTTTTAACATAAAATTTTGCCGAATTTTATCATTACATCAATCCTATACATTATATTGAAAACGGGTGAATTTGTCAATTAAAATTCACCCGTTTAAATCAATATTCTATTTTTGCGGAATTAGTAAAACCATACCCTTGTCAACCTCATTATCGGAGAGATTATTTATTGAGGTTAAATCTTCAATATCGGTATTGAATTTTCTGGCAATATCCCAAAGCCGCTCCCTTTGATTAGGATAATAAATTACAAGTCTTGAAAAATCATCCTTTTGCTTCTGTTTTAATTCCAAAAGCTTTGCTTCGCATAATGCCTTCATTTCATTCATACAAACAAGTTCGGTATGCACTGCAAGATTTATTTTTATATCAGCAGAAGAAGGCATTAAACTATGCTCACAGCCAAGCGAAATAACCTGTGGCGGTGTAATTTCGGTCACTCCGTCATTACAAGGGCGCTCATAATCAAATTCGAGCTGCTTTTCGTAAAATCTCGGATAATTATCGGTGTCCACGGCAAGAATATTTACGGTAGCGATTCCCTTTATCACAGCAGAATTATCATGAATATCGGCATAAGTGACCTTCGGCTGACACCATACGTCGATTATCTCGGCAATATTGTCGCTAACAAACTCAACATTTCCCTTACAAACGAAATTGTCATATACTGCAGAATCAACCTTTTTGAATTTTATCGGCTTATGTTCAAGTTCCATATTATAATCGGTTGAGTATGCGTCAAGTACAATCGGTACGTCGAGATTGCAATAAGCTGTTGCGCTGACGGTAAGCTTTGCTGAAATAGAGATTGTTGATATTTCCCCTGCCGCTGATGTATGAGTTTTTACCTCTAACTCGTTTATTTCGATTTCGGCTGTTGCTGTACAGCTATCGTTAAGGCGGTCAATATCTACAATCTGACTTATCGGCATTGTACAGTTAAAATGCTCAGGCTTGCCGTCATTTTCACCGATATAAAAGAAGCTTGCGGTTAGCTCACCCTTTATAACAACCTTGTTACCGATAATTTTTGCTTCGTGGGCTATGGCTCTTGCATCGGTACGAAGAAGGTTTTTTATAGGGCTATTAGTTGACGGCACTTCTACTTCGTCACTAAACAAAATATATTTTTCACCCATTCCCATTGGGGTTGTTGCAGGAGTGGTTGATACAAGCGTATGTACCGACGGCGAATCGATATCAGCCACAATACTATGCTCACAGACGGTTGCAACAGTAACATTTAAATTAAGCGAAGCGTGAAGGTCGACCCTTCTCTTAGAAACCGCACGGCAATTAACGTATTCGGTTGTTATTGTAACCTTTGCCGATGCATTTGAAACCATATTATGAAGGGGAACCTGACGGCTGAAATGAAACGGATGCTCATAGCAACGCACCTGACTTCCGTCTGTATAAAACAAGCATAACTCGGCTATTCCATCGATATTAAGCATATCACCATTGAATGATTTTTGGGCTATCCTGGGCACAATAACGCATTTTATAATTCGGTCAATGTCGGGACAATAATCGGGCAAGGTAAATTCGGTGTCAATCGGTTGCTCTAAATTTTGATTAAATACAGGTTCGGTAACATAAACATTTTGTTTTAGAATGTTATACTCCATTTGTAACTGCTCCTTTTTAATAATACTGATAAAATATATTCAACGCAGTTCAAAGGTATGCAAAAAAAGTGAGAAAACCTTTTTTATCGGTTTTCTCACTAATTAGATTATGTATTATTTTCCTTTTTTATCCCGAACAAAAGGCGAAGTAAACCCGACAGCATTTTTGGACTTTTAACAAGAACTACTTTCATGAATTTTATCCCCTTAATCAGTATTTATAGCAGGTGAAACCGAGTAAAATCAGCGATATCGCAAGAAAAATTATTATGCAAATTGACGGTAAGCAAAATGCCGCAAGCAATCCAAAGGCAAAGCATAGTGCACCAACCCCGCTATTGCATCTTTTTCTCCTGTTATTAAATCGCCGCATAAATAAAATCACCGCCTGCTTTTCTTTACCATTGTATGCAGGCGATGAAAATGTGTTAATCCTTTGAAATTATATATAGCATTGTACCGTTTTGAACCGAAATTTCGGCTATGTCATCATAAAATTCGTTACTTATTGCAAGGGTTTTGCTCCGTTCTATTGTTGCATTTTCGAGCGGATATTTTACGCCGCTTATTGATACAAAACCAACCTTTTCATCAAGAGGAATTAGGGATAAAAATGAATTTTCTCTTTTTTTAACCGACACAGTTCCGTTGCTTATTATCCCAACTTCATTCTTCTCATTTATAATGCAGGCATTTATTCCCTCTTGATGCAAAAATTCAAGAGTAGATATGTTGCCTAAAGTATGGTCCATTCTGCTTCCGATCGCGCCGAAAATAATAACCTCGTCGGCACCCTTTTCGGCAGCAATTTTCGCCGCCGCATATGTATCGGTATCGTCCTTTTCACAAGGTAAGGTTATAATTTCTTTATATTGATTTTGCCCAATTTCGGAAGCGGAATCAAAGTCACCAATAAGAAGGTCGGCGCAAAGACCGAGCCTTTCAGCATGGCGAAATCCGGAATCGGCGCAGATTATAAAATCGTCACTGTCAATATACGAAGCAACAAAATCATAATCGAAAATATCAGCACCCGAAAAAATAATACATTTCATTATCTTTTTAGTTCCCATTCTTTTATTGTTTTCGCTTCTTCGTACATTTGAACATAGCTTTCGTGACGCGTTTTCTCGATTTTTCCACTTACTACTGCGTCTAAAACAGCGCAACCTTTTTCACAGGTATGGGAGCAACCGACAAATCGGCAATCATCGCGATAATCAGCAAAATCGCTGAAATAAAGCGGCAATTCATCCTTTAATATCGGTTTATTCTCGATTGACGAAAATCCGGGTGTATCCGCTACGTATCCGCCCTTTAAAGTTTGATAAAGCTCAACATGACGGGTTGTATGCCTTCCACGACCAAGTCGCTCACTAACCTCACCGGTTTCAATCTTAACCCCGTCGAGTATATTGTTAAGTATACTTGACTTCCCTACACCTGAATTTCCCGTAAATACTGATATTCCTTTACTTAAATCATCTTTTAAAAGGTCCATGTTTTCGCCTGTTTCGCAGGACACAATAAATGTTCTGAACCCAGCCTTTTTGTACACCGAAGCGTATGGCTCAAAATCGCCAAGGTCACTCTTATTAAACACGATAATCGGCTCAATTCCGTTCATTTCGGCAATTACGGTAAGTCGGTCAATGATCGAAAAATCGGGCGACGGCAAGGTATATGCCGAGACAATATAAAGCCGATCAATATTCGCAACAGGCGGCCTAATTAAACTGTTTTTTCTATCAACTATTCTGTCAACAATGCCGTCATCGCCTGTAAGACTGATTTCGGCAAAATCGCCAACAAGAGGATGCTCATCATTTTTTCTGAATCTTCCTCTTGCGCGGCATTGAATAGTTTTATTCTCATCAGTTTTTACATAATAAAAACCGGACAATGCTTTTACTATTATTCCCGTCATACTAAATCGTCAGCCCAATTTTCATAATCACGGGGCTCAGACACCTTTCCTTCGGTAATTATAAAGGTCTGATAAAGCGCTTTTTTATTTCCGACAACAACGTAAATATAAACCTCTTCTTCACTTTTTTCTGTGGTGAACTTGAAGGTGTATTCGGATATATCCTTTTTCACATTTTCGGTTTTATCCTTTACTGTTGATGGATTCTTCTCAAGCACTTCAAGATCTCCACCGCATAAAACAAGGAATGAATATGTATCGGTACCTAAATCCGCAGGTTTCGTAACCGAAACCTCGAATTCGTACTCGACAGGTGGCTTTCCGGTGCTGACATATATTATTATTTCCTGATCAACGCCATGCTTTTCTCCACCTTTAACCGATTGATCAACAACCGTTCCCGCGCTCATTTCGGAATCTTTAGACTGTTCAATGACTGTAAATCCATTGAGTAGTTTTTTTGCATTATCAACGGAAAGTCCAATAACATCTTCTACAACAAGGTATTTCATTTCTTTACCGAGACTAACGTAAATTACAACCTCGGATCCTTTATCGACCGGAGTCCCTTTTGACGGTGAGGTTGAAATTACATAGTTTTGGTCAATCTTTTCAGCATTCTTTTGCTTTATAACAGGGATAAGACCACTCGCCTCAATTTTTTTCTTAGCTTCTTCGTAATATAGGTTGTATACATCGGGAACGTCAACCTTATTTTTGCCATTACTTATTGAAACATAAAGAGTAGTTCCCTCTTTAATCGGTTTTCCCGACTTAATATCCTGGTCTATGATAACATTATAATCGTATTCGTCAGAATATCCCCTATCTCTTTCGATAATGATTATACCGGGATAATTCATCTTTGCTTGGTCAATATTAAGGCCAATTAAATTAGGACAATCAAATTCGGCCACTTCATCCGTATTAAACGCAAACCATGCAGCAACACAAGCAAAAACTATAATTATTGCTGCTGCAACCCCTGCAAGTATTGGAAGAATAGGACTTTTTTTCTTTTCTTCAGCCTCTTCGTAATCATCGTCGTAATAATCGTTATCATATTCAGGTGAATCTATTAAATCATTGTTATAATTATCAACATTACTTAATGAATCAAAATCGTCTACGTCGACACAGGCCTCTTCGTAACCGAAATCAACATCAGGATTTCGCTTAAACTCCTCTAAATCACGCAACATTTCGGCATCCGAATGGTAGCGATGTTCCGGATTCTTTCTCATTGCACGCATGGTAATTTGTTCAATTCCGAGAGGAATGGAGCTGTCGATTTCGTGCGGATGAGTAGGCTCATCTTGAAGCTGCATTATAGCAACAGAAACGGCATTATCGCCATCAAACGGCAATCTTCCGGTAAGCATTTCGTACATAAGTACACCTACGGAGTAAAGGTCAGCCTTTTCGTCAATGGGACCTCCCTTTGCCTGTTCAGGACTGATATAATGAACCGAACCGATCGCCTTATCGGTAATTGTTCTTTCTTCGCTACGTGAAAAACGGGCAATTCCGAAATCGGTTACCTTTATCGTTCCGTCACGCAAAAGCATAATATTTTGCGGCTTTATGTCGCGGTGAACAATGCCTTTATCGTGAGAATGCTGTAAAGCACGCAAAATCTGTACTGCGAAATAAAGCGCATCCTTCCAGGGCACACTTTGCTTTCTTTCGATATATTCCTTTAAGGTGATGCCGTCGATATATTCCATTACAATGTACTGAAAATTATCACCAAAGCTAACGTCAAACACCTTTACAATATTTGGGTGAGAGAGTACAGATATAACCTTTGACTCATTCTGAAAACGACGTAAAAATTCGCTGTTTGAGCCGAATTCTTCCTTTAATATTTTAACTGCAACTACTTTTTTCTCTTGAATATCGTAGGCT
This sequence comes from Clostridia bacterium, assembly GCA_017409475.1. Lineage (GTDB taxonomy): Bacteria > Bacillota > Clostridia > Oscillospirales > Acutalibacteraceae > UMGS1976. Next base: position 111,463 of record JAFQSP010000003.1, on the reverse strand, counting down.
TTATATACAACGGCCATTCCGCCGACACCGATAATTTCATGTATCTCATATCGTCCGTCAAGTCGTTTTCCTAAAAATCTATCCATGATAACCCTCCTTATTCCTTAACCGACAATGTAACAACGGTAATATTATCTCCGCCACCGTTATTATTTGCGGTATCAATAAGTACATCGGGATATTCACTGATTTTATGCTTTTTAATTATCTTTGTAATCTTCTTATCCTCGACGAAATTTGAAAGTCCGTCGGTACAAATCAGTAATATGTCATCTTCTGAAAGAACAATTTCATTATAATCAACGTCAACCTTATCACGAACGCCGAGAGCACGAGTTATAACATTTCGGTTGGGATGATTTTTTGCTTCCTGTTCGGTGATTTCGCCATTTTCTATCATCGACTGAATAACCGAATGATCACGAGTAATTTGTTCAATATTATTAGAGCTAACGATATATGCTCTTGAATCTCCGACATGTACAATATGAGCCATTTTATCAACAACAATTGCTGCAACTACTGTTGTTCCCATGCCTAAAAGGTCATCATCCTCTTGTGCTCTGTCATAAATTTCGGCATTAGCCGCGATAACTGCTGACATGAGTAAATAACGCATTGAATTAGAGCTCATATTTTCGCGATAGGCCGATTTTATATGTTCACTTATGATATTCGTTGCGACTTCACTTGCTATATTTCCGCCATTTGCGCCGCCCATTCCGTCGCAAACTACAATAAAACCGACCGAATCGGATATTTTCTCCGTAACGAACGAGTCCTGGTTAGAACTTCTGACGCGGCCGATATTGCTTCCGCCTGAAATAATCATGCCTATCTCACTCCCTTTTATTCTGCGTTTATTTTACAATTTTATCATATAATCTTTTTCATTTAAAGTTACAGTTTTGTATCATTTAGGGTATGCTTTTGTCGAAGCTGGCCGCAAGATGCCGAAATATCAGAGCCAAGCGTTCTTCTTACCGTAGCGTTCATCCCGTTTTGATTAAGATAATTACAGAATTCACGAACTCTATCACTTTTTTCGTAACTATTTTCCTTAACCTTGTTCACGGGTATAAGATTTACGTGACAAACAAGCCCCTTTAACAACCTAATCAACTCGTCGGCGCATTCTCGGCTGTCGTTTACACCCTTTATTAATGCATATTCAAATGAAATTCTTCTTCCCGTACGGTTAAAATAATCTCGGCAGGAAGCTATAAGCTCGGCAACATTCCACTTCTTATTAATCGGCATCATTGTATTTCTTATTTTATCATTAGGCGCGTGAAGCGAAACCGAAAGGGTAATCTGACTATCAAGCTCCATAAAACGTCGAATACCGTCAACCCTTCCGCATGTAGAAAGTGAAATGTGGCGCATACCGATATTGAGACCCTTTTCATCGCCGACAAGCGACAGAAATCTTACAACGTTATCATAATTATCAAAGGGCTCGCCAATTCCCATCATAACGATATTCGAGATTCTGATACCCCTATCCTTTTGAGCAGCCATAATTTGTGACAGCATTTCGGATGCGGTCAATGAACGGACAAGTCCGCCAATCGTAGAAGCGCAAAATTTACAGCCCATTCGACAACCAACCTGGGACGAAATACAAATCGACCAGCCATGCTCATATTTCATCAAAACGCTTTCGATACATTCGCCGTCATTGAGCCTAAACAAATACTTTACCGTTTCGTCAAGCTTTGAGTCAAACCTATCCTCGATTTCGCAATTTGCAATATAGTATTCGTCAGCGAGTAATGCGCGCAATTCCTTTGATAAATTTGTCATTTCGTCAAAGGAGGTTACACAGCGTTTTTGAAGCCAATCAAATATTTGAGCTGCTCTGAATTTTGGTTGACCGAGCGCCTTCATTTCAGCCTCAATTTCGACCAAGGTCATTGATTTTATATCTTTTTTAATCATTTAGTCTATCCTTTCGGCAACGGCGATAAAAAAGCCGTCACCACCCTTTTCACTCGGCAAAATCGTTAATTTACTAATTACTTTAAAATGAGGGTTTGATGAAATAAAACGGTCAAAAACATCCTCGTTTTCTTCCCTCAAAACAGTGCAGGTTGAATAGACAATTTTTCCATTCGGTCTTACATATTTTGCCGCATTTTTAAGAATATTATACTGAATTTCGGGTAAATCTTTTATTTCATCTTCATTTTTAAATTTTATGTCGGGTTTACGTCCAATTATGCCAAGTCCTGAGCATGGAGCATCGCATAAAACACGGTCAAATTCGCCCAACTCGTTATTATAAACCAAAGCGTCAGCGGTTAAGGTCTTTATATTATTAAGTGAAAGCCGCTTTGCGCCGCTTGAAATCAGTTTCACTCTATGCTCATAAAGGTCGCATGAAACGACCTCACCTGTACCATTCATAATTTCAGCCGCAGTAAAACTCTTTCCACCGGGAGCTGCGCAAATATCAAGCGCTTTCATATTTTCACCTAAATCAAGAGAAGCGGCACAAATTTGGCTCGATAAATCCTGAACATGAAAATATCCATTTTTATATGACGAAAGGCTGTCAATGGCGCCCAACGAAGAAATAACTTTAAGACTGTTTTCAATCTCTGCTTTTTCGGTTTCGACTCCCTCGCTATGAAGTTTATCAATAAGGTCATCTACGCTGATTTTAGTATTATTCACGCGCAAATATACGTCAGATTTTTTTAACATTTCGGTAAAAATATCTTTTGTCTTTTCAATGCCAAACTGACTAACGAATCGAATAACAATCCATTCAGGGAATGAATAACGAATGCTAATCGATTTAACCGAATCATCATCGGGTAAAATTTCTCTTCCCTCTCGGTCAACCTTTCTTAAAACAGCGTTTACATAGCCTGATGAATTTGCATTCTTTGACCGCTTAACCAAATTTACCGATTCGTTAATAGCGGCAAAGGGTGGAATTTTATCCATATATAAAAGCTGAAAAACGCCGATTCTTAAAGCCGCCGCAACATAATACGGCAGCTTTTTTATCGGCTGTTTTGAATAGTTAGACAATATGTAATCGATAGTAATTTTTCTATCAAGAACGCCGTAAAACAGGGCGGTAGCAAGAGCCGAATCGGCTCCGACAAGTCCGTCCTGTTTTATCACGTTATCTATTACAAGATTTGAAAATCCGCCGTCCGCCTCAACCTTTATGAGCGCTTTTACGGCCGATTTACGAGGATTAGGCATAATCAATTATTCCTTTCAATCACGACGACCGGTGAACCGTGAAACATAATAAAGCAGCATTAGCAAAGACTGAATCATTGCGGCAACATAGGTCATTGCTGCGGCTGATAAAACAGCCTTTGCTCCCTTTGCTTCTTCCTTTGTTAACAAGGCGGTTGAATTTATAGCATTTATAGCACGTCTTGACGCATTAAACTCGACAGGGAGAGTAATCACCTGAAACAGCACTGCCAAGCCGAAAAGAGCCAAACCAGCATAGACAAGCCCTAAAACTCCCATTACAGCACCAATCAATGCAAGCGGAATACCAAGCTGTGAGCCAATATTGCAAGCAGGGATAATAGCCGCACGAAGCTTTATTGGGCCATAACTTTTTGCGTACTGAACAGCGTGTCCCGCCTCATGAGACGCAACTCCAACAGCCGCAACCGAGGTCGAGTTATAGACATCGTCAGACAGTCTAATAACATTTGTTCTCGGGTCATAATGGTCACTGAGATTTCCTGAAACGTGCTCAATTCTTACCCCGTCAACTCCGTTTTGACGAAGCACCTCTCTCGCCGCATCAGCACCGGTAAGACCGCGTTGATTCGTTACCTGACTGTATTTTGAAAATGAATGCTTAACCTTAAACTGTGCATAAAGCATTAGCACAAGTCCGGGTAGCATATAAAGCAAGTAGGAATACGAGTAATAAAACATAATTATTCTCCAATAACTGTGCCGATTTCAATAGCGCGTCCCTTTAATAAATCAGAAGCGCTCATTCTCTTTGCTCCTTCAAGCTGAATATCGGTAAATTTTAGTCCGTTTCCGTCGCCAAATGCAACCGAAAGTCCGCCATCAACAGAAACAACTTCGCCCGGTTGGCCGTTTGTTTTTCCGATTTTTTCGGCGGCAAATACCTTTAGTCTCTTTGAGTCAATTATAGTATAAGCAACAGGCCACGGATTAAACCCTCTGATTAAATTGAAAATTTCGTCAGCGGATTTATTAAAATCAATTTCTGCCATTTCCTTTGAAATAATTTTAGCATAATTTGACTTAGAATCGTCCTGTTTAATAGGTGTAATGCTTCCCTCTTCGAGCTTTTTGAGGGTTGAAACAATAAGCTCAGCGCCCATACCAGAAAGGCGGTCAAAAAGCTCTCCTGCCGTTTCGTTTTCACCGATTTTGGTCGAAACCTGTTCAAGCATATCGCCGGTATCAAGTCCTTCGTCCATTTGCATTGTTGTAATTCCCGTCACCTCTTCGCCATCGATTACCGCCCATTGAATAGGTGCTGCGCCACGATATTTAGGTAAAAGCGAGCCGTGAACGTTTACAAATCCGAGCGGCGCTATTTTCAGCATTTCGACAGGAATAATCTTACCATACGCAACGACGACAACGCAGTCGGGTGCTAAATCCCGCATAAGCGAAATTGCCTCGTCGGTACGAACCGAATTCGGCTGATAAACAGTAAGCCCGTTTTCGATCGCCGTTTGCTTAACGGGAGGTGGGGTTAAAATCTGCTTTCTGCCGACGGGTTTATCGGGCTGAGTGAATACGCCGACAATTTCGTGTCCTGCATCAATAAGCGCTTTCAAACAAGGAACAGCAAAATCGGGCGTTCCCATAAATACAAGTTTCATTTTATTCCTCCACGTAGGGACGTATTACCTTTGTTGTAAATAATATACCGTCAAGGTGGTCGATTTCGTGACAAAAAGCTCTTGCTTTAAGTCCCTCGCCTTTTACACGGAATTTATTTCCGTTGCGGTCATAAGCTTCAACAATTACCGACATAGGACGGCTTGTAATTCCCCAATTATTCGGGCAAGAAAGACAACCTTCGCATTCCTCCTGCTTTCCTGACTGACCGATAATTTTCGGGTTGATAAGTTCGACAAGTCCATCTCCTGCATCAACTATACAAATTCGGCGCAAAACTCCAATCTGAACGGCAGCAAGTCCGCAACCGTCAGCAAGTCTCATTGTTTCGGCCATATCGTCAAGGAGGATATGGAGCTTTTCGTCAAATTTTTCAACAGGACGGCTGATCTTATTGAGCATTGGGTCACCCATTTTTACAATATTTCTTATTGCCACAAAAATTCACCTCAAATTAGTTTACATAATACTGTCGGGCTTCATATCCGCATATACAGTTACCTTGCTATTACGTCTGTCCCGTCCAAATTCAATAAGTGCGGTAGAAATAATCTTTCTGAAATCCGCGGTATTCTTTGTTTTTATAATTATGCGGTAACGATATTTTCCGTTCACTCGCGGAATTGATGCCGCAGACGGACCGAGAATTATCATTTTTACCGACTGATATTTATATTCGTTAAGTGTTTTTATCTTTTCAAAAAACAAAAATGCGGAAGCCTTAACCTTATCTTTATCCTCGCCGACAAAGCCCACTACACAAAGCTCACAGTATGGCGGATAAATCATAATTTTACGAGTCAAAATCTCTTGCTCATAAAACTTTTCATAATCCTGGAGTGCGGCTAAATTTATGACCGAGTTTTCAGGTGTTACCGTTTGAACAAGAGCTGTTCCCTTATCATTTCCGCGTCCCGAACGTCCGACAACCTGAGTTAAAAGGGAAAAAGCTCTTTCATAGCAACGATAGTCGTCGGAATAAAGAAGTCCGTCGGCACCAAGCACTCCTACAAGTGTAACATTACTGAAATCAAGCCCTTTTGCAACCATTTGGGTACCGAGCATTATATCGTATTTTCCGTTACCGAAATCGGTCAGCATTCTTTCAAACGATGACCTTTGCATTGTGCTGTCGGCATCAACACGTAAAATTCGTGCTTCGGGCAGATACATCAACAAATCCTGCTCAACTCGCTGGGTACCTGCTCCCGAATATCTGACGTGTTCATTCCCGCAGTTTTCACATTTTTCGGCGAATGGCTTTGAATATCCGCAGTAATGACACATAAGCCGATTATTAGCCGAATGATAGGTCAGCGAAATACTGCAATTTGGACATGAAACAACCTCTCCGCAGCCACCGCAGGAAACAAAGGTATTATGCCCTCTTCGGTTAAGCAACAGTATCGACTGCTTTCCTGCATCCATATTTTCCTGCAATTGCTCAATCAGCTCACGGCTGAGCATTGATTTATTTCCCGACTGAATTTCTTCGTTCATATCGACGGTTTTAACCTCAGGCAAGGTTGAATTGCCGTATCGCTTTGTTAGTTTACATAATTCATACCTGCCATTAATAGCGGCAGTATATGTTTCGAGTGACGGAGTTGCCGATGCGAGTAAAAGCAAAGCCTTATTCTCGGCACAACGAAAGCGCGCAACATCACGTGCATGGAATCGTGGTGATGATTCGGATTTATAAGTATGCTCCTGCTCCTCGTCAATGATTATAAGTCCTAAATTATCAAACGGAGCAAAAACAGCCGACCTTGTACCGATTGCAACGGTAGCTTCACCTCGCTTTACCCTTTTCCATTCATCCATTCGCTGTCCCATTGACATAGCTGAATGAAAAACGGCCACCTTTCCGCCGTAACGGTTATGAAAAAGTGAAAGTGTTTGAGGAGTAAGTGAAATTTCGGGTACCATGACGATAACCTGCTTACCGCTTGCGATTACCTCGTCAACAAGACGTAAAAACACTTTTGTCTTTCCGCTTCCGGTAACTCCATAAAGTAAGGATGCTCCGCCATTTCCCGAATGATAAATTTCGGTAAGGCGGTCAAATGCGCTGCTCTGCTCATCGGTAAGGACGATATCACTCAAATCCTCATTTTTATTCGTATCGAGAAAATTGCGATAAACCTCTTCTTCGAAATATTCAATAATTTCCTTTTTGGCAAGAGAGGTTATTACCGCATTAGTGACACCGGTGAAATAGCAAATCTCTTTTACCGATGCTGCACCGCAGATTTTTAAAAGCTCAACAACGTCACGTTGCTTTTTTGTAAGCTTTAAGCTTTCGTCAAATTGGTCATTCAGGCGAACCATTTTTACCGTTGCATCGCCCATTCGTCTCACTGCATCGTCAAAGCGGCTGATTATGCCCTTTTCGACCATTTTGTCCAAAAAGTTGCTATCATAATTAAGACCTAAGATATCAAGCAAACGATTTTTTTCAACACGGGCTCCCGACTGACGAAGATATTTTACGACTAATTTTTCGTCATCCGAAAGTGAATTTTGAGTCTCTTCATCGATTTCACAAAGGTGATATGCACTTACCATATGCATATTAATTCCCGCAGGAATCATCAAATGGAAAACATCAAAATAGGTCGAAAACGTACGTTCCTTTATCCATGACGCTAATTTTATCATTTCCTGCGACAAAAGCGGCTCGGCATCGAGTACGGAATTTATTGGCTTTAATTTATCGAAATCGGTGGTTTCGTCGACCGATAAAATCATTCCCTGGCGCTTTCTGTTCCCCGTACCAAACGGTACAAGTACACGACAGCCGACCTTTGCCTCATCAATCATGTCAAAGGGTACAAGATAATCGTATGGCTTGTCAAAATGATATGCTGTTCGGTCAATCGCAACATGCGCAACCAAAGCACTTCTCATGACAAGCCACCTCCATTTTTTTAATTCAATTTATGTATGTTATTAAAGACCCTTTTGCTCAGCAAGCTCGTTAATTGCAAGACTAACTGTCTTTTCAACCAAAATTTCGCGATTATCCTCGGCATTCTGGGCTATTTCGCGAGCCTTGTTAGCTACGTCATGAACAAGCTGATAACGATTTTCGTAATTGTTGATAAGCTTTCCGATTGCTGGATTTAACATTTTTAAATACACCTCGTAAATTATTTTAAGTTAACTATAATATTATACAACTCTTTTACCGCGTTTTCAAGTACGCCGTTTACAATTGTATAGTCATATTCATCTTTTCGTGCGATTTCTGCCTTTGCTTCGTCAATGCGCTTCCTTACAACCTCGTCGCTATCGGTACCGCGTGATGAAAGGCGGCGTTCAAGCTCCTCGATTGACGGAGGCATGACAAAAACACTCTTTATTCCGGGCATTTTCTTTCTTATACTTGCCGCACCGTTTACATCAACCTCAATTACCATAATGTCGCCGTTTTCAATTGCCTCAACAACCGGTCTTTTCGGCGTTCCGTAATAGTTGTTGACATATACGTTATATTCGAGCAATTCGTCATTTTTTAACATATTTTCGAATTCGTCACGGGTAACAAAATTGTACTTTGCATCCTCATCAGCTATTCCTCTACGTGGACGTGTAACGGTCGAAATCGAAAATTTAATTTCGGGATGCTCCTTAAACAAATTTCGTAAAATTGTATCCTTTCCGCATCCGGAAGGGCCCGAAACTATAATTGCAACACCTTTATCCATTTTCTTCACCCTCCTCATCATATTCGTTATCATATTCACTGATGCGGTTGGTTAAGGTTTCGCATTGTAAATAAGAAAGTACAATATGGTCACTGTCGGTGATTATAACCGCTCTTGTTCTTCTGCCGTGTGTAGCATCGATAAGAATACCCTTTTCCTTTGCGTCTTGGATAATACGCTTTATCGGTGCCGACTCGGGTGAAACAATGGCTATCATTCTATTCGCGGCAACCATGTTACCAAAACCGATATTTATAAGCTTCATAAATAAATTTTCACCCTTACTCTACGTTCTGAATTTGTTCTCTTATTTTTTCAATTTCAGCCTTTATATCGACAACGGTATGAGCAATTTCGATATCCTGTGCCTTTGAGCCGATTGTATTAGCCTCTCGGTTCATTTCCTGAACAATAAAATCGAGCTTTCGTCCAACTGCAATATCGGAGCTTATAAGGTCGCAAAGCTGCTTAATGTGACTTCTGAGACGGACTGTTTCCTCGGCAACAGCTACCTTATCGGCAAAAATTGCCGCTTCGGTAAGGAGTCTTGCTTCGTCAATCGTTTTATCCTCAAGCAATTCCCTAATACGAGTTTCGAGCTTTGTTTGATATGCCTTTACTGTTTCAGGTGAGCGCTCCTCGACAAAAGCAACCTTATCTAAAATGAAATCAACACGTCTCTTTATATCGTCATAAAGCTTTTCACCCTCAATTTTTCGCATATTGATAAAGCTGTCGATAGCCGATTGAGTAGCCTCCTTGACCACCTCAAAAACGGCATCCTCATCGACAACCTGATTTTTTACACTGAAAAGGTCGGGATAGCGCGAAAGTGTTACTGCCGACAAATCGGAATTAAGTCCGTATGTTTCGCCAAGCTCCTTTATGGCGTTTACATAGCTTCGTGCGAGGGAATGGTTAATTTCAACCGATACGTCATTGCTTTCGTTAAGGTCGATTGTAAGATAAAGCTCAACCTTTCCTCGCGAAATTCTCTGCTGACAGAGCCCCTTTAATTTTTCTTCTAAAAAAGCGTAGCCTCTCGGCACCCTTGACGAAAATTCAAAATAACGGTGATTTACCGAGCGAAGCTCAACAACGCAGGAAAGGCTTGTTGATGCGGCCTCTCCACGTCCGTAACCGGTCATACTGCTTATCATTTTAAATATCATTCGCTTTCATAAATTAATATTATATTATAATATCAAATCTTACCTATACTTGTCAATATTACTGATTATATTTTAAAAATATATATTTTCTTTGAAATTTGCGTCAGGATATGTTAAAATTAAATAATTGAGGTGAAAAATGTGAAAATCGGTGATATTGAATTAAATGGTTACGCCGCTTTGGCTCCAATGGCAGGAGTTGCCGACCGCAGCTTTAGACGGCTTTGTCGCGAATTTGGTGCGGCTTATACCGTAAGCGAGCTTATCAGCTCAAAGGCGGTCAGTCTCAATGATAAAAAGTCGCTCGGTATGATGAATATGATCGAAAGCGAAAGACCTGTCGGCCTGCAGCTTTTTGGAAACGAGTCCGAAACAATGGCGACAGCCGCAATCAGCGGAATGCAATTCAATCCCGATTTTGTTGATATTAACATGGGTTGTCCTGCGCCAAAGGTTGCCTCAAATGGCGGCGGAAGCGCACTTATGAAAGACCCTATACTTGCGGCAAAAATCGTAAAGGCGGTTAAAGAGGTTGTTTCAGTACCCGTAACGGTAAAAATGAGAGCCGGTTGGGACGAAAATTCAATAAATGCAACCGAACTTGCAAAGCGTTGCGAGGATGCGGGCGCTTCGATTATAACTATTCACGGAAGAACACGAACTCAAATGTATGTCCCCCCCGTCAACTTGGACATAATAAAAGAAGTTAAAAAGGCGGTAAACATTCCTGTTGTAGGAAACGGTGACATTTATACAGCCAAGGATGCCGCAAATATGTATGAATACACAGGTTGCGACTTTGTAATGGTTGGTAGAGGTGCCATGGGCTCACCCTGGATTTTTAACCAAATCAACGCCTGGATGTATGAGGGAATCACCGTTCCCGAACCGCCACTCAGTGAAAGAATGAGGATACTTATCAAGCAATCTCAGATGACCGTCGAGGATAAGGGAGAAAACAACGCGATGCGCGAGATGAGAAAGCACGCTGCATGGTATCTAAAAGGAATAAAAGGTGCGGCAAAATACCGCAACGAATGCGGACAATTAACAAGCCTTGAACAGCTGTACGAGCTTTGTTACAGGGTTTGTAAGGAGAATGAATAAATGAATTTTAACGGTATAAAAAGCGACGATTTGTTTTTACTCGCCATAAACCGATTTAATGACAGCAAAGAATTTTATGAAGAAAACAAGGAAGCAATAAAAGAAGGCGTGGTTATGCCGCTAAGACGGCTTGTTGCCGACTTGACCGAAACAATGCATAGGATTAATCCCGACATTATTGTTGACCCTGTAAGATGTATTTCAAGAATACGCCGCGATACACGATACACCCACGATAAATCGCTTTACAGAGAGAATATATGGGTTATGTTTCGCCACGTAAAAAATCAGCTTCCAACCGCTGTTATGTGGCTCGAAATTAAGCAGAACGGCTTTGAATACGGCTGTGGAGTGATAAGCACAACACCTGCATTTATGGAATATTTTCGCGAATGCTTATCTAATGACAGTGACCGCTTTTTAGAAGCGATAAAGCCGCTTAAGCGAAATAAATTCATACTCGATACCGACAACTATAAAAGGTCAAAGGCGGATACTGTAGGAATAACAGGTGAGCTTAAAAAATGGTATGATTCAAAGGATATTTTTGTAATCAAAAGGCGCAGCGGAATAGAGATGCTTGATAAGCCCGAGGAATTACTCACCTTACTCAAAAAAGAATATAAGTTGCTCTCGAAATTATACAAATATCTGCACGAAGCAACTATAAAATTTAATTCGGAGAATATGTAATGAAGAAAATCGAACTTTTTACCGACGGCGCCTGTTCGGGAAATCCGGGGCCGGGTGGCTGGGGTGCCATTCTCAGATATAACGGTCACGAAAAAGAGCTTTGCGGCGGTGAGGCAGAAACCACCAATAACCGTATGGAGCTTACTGCGGTAATTGAGGGGCTTTCGGCACTAAAAGAGCCCTGCGAAATCGAGCTTTTTACCGACTCAAAATATGTTTGTGACGCTGTGACTAAGAGATGGTTATATTCTTGGAAGGCAAACGGCTGGAAAAAGGCCGACAAAAAGCCCGCCTTAAACGTTGACCTGTGGGAAAAGTTATTGGAACTTCTTGATACTCACAAGGTGAATTTCAACTGGATAAAAGGTCATGCGGGGCACCCCGAAAACGAAAGATGTGATACTCTTGCAGTAGAAAGCTACCAAAAATTTAAAAATATCGAATAATATATGAAAATATTTTCACATAATCTGTTGCAAATGGAAAAACTAAGTAATATAATAGGTCTGATATAAACATATTACTTTCAAAAAGAAAGGAAATCATAAATTGCATAGATTCGTTTACGCCGACAATTCGGCTACAACTAAAATATCAAAGAATGTTCTCGATGCAATGCTCCCACATTTAACCGAAAATTACGGTAATCCTTCGAGCCTTTACTCAATCGGTCAAAGTGCTCACTCTGCTATTGACGAGGCAAGAAGGATTGTTGCAAAGGCTCTCGGTGCCAATAAAGAGAATGAGATTTATTTCACCTCAGGCGGCAGCGAAGCGGATAACTGGGCTATCAAGGGTGCAGCACACATTCTCGCTAAAAAGGGCAAAAAGCATATTATTTCAAGTAAATTTGAGCATCACGCTGTGCTTCACACTCTCAACGCGCTCGAAAAAGAGGGCTTCGAAATCACCCTTCTCGACGTTCACGAGGACGGACTTGTTTGCCTTGACGAGCTGAAAAGCGCTGTACGCGAAGATACAGGACTTGTAACCATTATGTTCGCAAATAACGAAATCGGTACAATTCAGCCCATTGCTGAAATCGGTGCTTTTTGTCGTGAAAAGGGCATAATTTTTCACACCGACGCTGTTCAGGCTATCGGCAACGTCGAAATTAACGTTGTTGATATGAATATTGATATGCTGTCGCTTTCGGCGCATAAAATTCACGGACCAAAAGGCGTTGGCGCACTTTACTGCCGCAACGGAATAAGAATAGAAAACCTTATCGACGGTGGCGCTCAGGAAAGAAATAAACGTGCAGGTACCGAAAACACAGCAGGAATTGTCGGTCTCAGTGTAGCAATCACCGACGCTGTCCAGAATATTGCCGCAAGAAATGAAAAGAAAAAGATACTCCGCGACAGATTTATTGACGGCGCACTGAGAATTGAGCGTTCACGTCTCAACGGTGATAGAGAAAAGCGACTTTCGGCAAGTGCGAACGTTTGCTTTGAAGGAATCGAGGGCGAAAGCCTGCTTCTTTGGCTCGATAACAAAGGAATTTGCGCTTCATCAGGTTCGGCCTGTACATCGGGTTCACTCGACCCGAGCCACGTTCTTCTTGCAATCGGGTTGCCGCATGAAATTGCTCACGGCTCACTCAGAATTTCATTTTCTGACGAAAATACAGTTGAAGATGTTGACTATATTCTCGAAGTTTTGCCCGAAATTATCGACAAGCTTCGTGCAATGTCTCCGCTTTGGGAAAGAATTAAAAAGGAAGAAAAGGGTGAATAATATGTATACAGAACTCGTTATGGACCATTTCACAAATCCGAGAAACGTTGGCGAAATCACTGATGCCGACGGAATCGGTGAGGTTGGAAACGCCAAATGCGGCGATATTATGAAGATGTACATCAAGGTCGAGAACAATATTATAACCGACGTAAAGTTTAAGACATACGGCTGTGGCTCGGCTATTGCAACCAGCTCGATTGCTACCGAAATGATAAAGGGACACACAATTGAGGAGGCATTACAGCTTTCTAACAAGGCGGTTGTTGAAGCGCTCGGCGGTCTCCCTGCTCATAAAATTCACTGCTCAGTTCTTGCTGAGCAGTCGATTAAGGCGGCCATTGCCGACTATTACACTCGTCAGGGCATCGACCCCACCCTAATCGTTGGCGAAATTCACGAATGTTGCCACGACGGTGAATGCGGAAAAGAATAAGAAAAATTATAAGCACCGCATTTCGCTATGCGGTACTTATTTGTACACAAAAAAGGTTCGCCGAAAATCGACGAACCTTTTTTTACTTCTATTAATAATTATTCAGCAAATCCTGATTCTACAAGAGCGACAAGGCCGTTAACTGCTGCCTCTTCATCAGCACCATCAGCAATAATCTTGATACCTGTGCCACCGATAATTCCGAGTGAAAGAACACCAAGAAGGCTCTTCGCATTTACGCGACGTTCCTCTTTTTCTACCCAAATAGAAGACTTGAATTCGTTAGCCTTTTGAATAAAGAAGGTAGCCGGACGAGCATGAAGCCCAACCTTATTCTGAACAACGACATCCTTAATATACATTAATATCGCTCCTTAAAAATCATTTTTAATTTACACAATTATTATATCACAAATATTCGTTAGGTCAATGATTTAAAAAAAGTTCAGTTGTGTCAACAAAACTCGACTTAATTTTCAAGGGAGATTTTGTATAACTTTCACTACAAATTAGGGTTAAATTACATAATTCAACCAAATAAGGTTTATTTAACCTTTAATTATATTATTATCCTTCATATAATTTGTTACAAATAACCGCTCTTTTTCTGTTAAGTCAGCGCTGTCAAGCATATCTGGACGCTTGTCTGCCGTTTCCATAAGCATCTTTTTTCTGCGCCAATCCGCAATATTTTTGTGATGACCCGACATCAAAATTTCGGGCACCTCTTTTCCGTGCCATTCAAACGGACGGGTAAATTGCGGATATTCGAGCAGACCCGAAAAATGACTTTCTTCCGTAAAGCATTCATCGTCGGATAAAACACCCTTTATCATTCGGCAAACAGCATCGGTAAGCACAAGCGCCGGCATTTCGCCACCGGTTAAAACATAGTCGCCTATTGAAATTTCCTCATCAACTATTTCGTCAAGAAGGCGCTGGTCGACCCCCTCGTAATGACCGCATAGAATGATAAACCCGTCGGTTTTTGACAGCTCATAAGCACGTTTTTGGGTTAAAACCTTACCCTTTGGTGACATATAAATCACGTGTGGGGTATCCCCTCTTTTTTCGCAAATTGATTTATAACAGTCGTAAATCGGCTGGGCTGACATAACCATGCCCATGCCGCCGCCATAGGGATAATCATCGGTTTTTCCGTGCTTATTTTCAGTAAAGGGACGAATATCGGTACATTCAACGTCGATAATTCCCGCCTGCTTAGCCCTTCCGATTATACTCTCGTTAAGAAAGGCGTTGCACATATCGGGAAACAAGGTCATAATATCAATCTTCATCGTCAAAAATCCCCTTTAATGCGCGGATTTGCACCTTTTGATTATCAATATCTACCGAGATTACAACGTCATCAATTACCGGAATTAAATATTCGCCGCTTTCGTTTGTAATATGCCACACGTCGTTAGCACCGGTTTTAGACACGTCTGTAATCTTACCGTAGCATCTGTCGCTATCAACATCAAAAACGTCAATACCAATCAAATCCTGGACAAAATATTTATCCTTCGGCAACTTTGCATCGGTTCGGTCGATATAAACAATTTTGCCTCTAAATGCGTCAGCTTCCTCGACTGAATTAATTTCAGGCACCTTAATAATCGCAATATTTTTATGAGGGCGGCAGGACACCTTTGACCATTTTTCCTTTCCGTCAGAGGTTAGATAAAGTGTCTTAAACCGCATCATAAATTCGGGCGAGTCGCACCATGTATCGAGGCGCATCTCCCCTCTTATTCCGTGGGTTCCTGTAATTTTTCCTGCTTCTATATATTTTTTGAGCATAATTAAGCTCCTACTTTAATTAATTTTTTTGGTCTAAACAAAAAAGGCAGACAAAATTGCGTCTGCCCCTTTGTTTTTTGTTATCTCGGTTGAAAAATCAGTCGATTTCAACCATGATTTTTTGACCGTTGCGGTTGGCAACAGAGCGCATAAGCGTACGAATTTCCTTCGCAATGCGTCCCTGCTTTCCAATGACGCGGCCCATATCGTCGGCTGCAACGTGTAGGTGATACACAATTGTTCCGTCTAAATCGGGCTCGTCAACCGAAACGGTTACTTGGTCGGGGCATTTTACGAGGCCACGAGCAATAGTAACCAATAATTCTTCCATTTACTATTTCCTCCAAGATTAAAGAACGCCGTTTTTCTTTAAAAGAGACTTAACGGTATCTGTGGGCTGTGCGCCGTTAGAAATCCATTTCTGAACCTTTTCAGCGTCAACCTTTACTTCTGCGGGATTAGTAAGCGGATTGTAGTAGCCGATTTCCTCGATGAAACGTCCATCACGCGGATATCTGGAATCTGCAACAACAATGCGGTAGAAGGGAGCCTTCTTTGCACCCATTCTGCGAAGTCTGATTTTTACTGCCATATTCAGCACCTCCTGTAATAATTTTAAAAAAATTGTATATTCACCTGATAATTAGTTAGTTATCGGGATGAAATCAGAATTTAAAGTTTGGCGGAAGCTGCATTCCTCTCATGGAACGCTTGCCTTTACCCTTCATTCCGCCCATTTGCTTGAACATTTTTTTCATCTGCTCGTGTTGACGGAGAAGCTTATTTACCTCTTCGACCGAGGTTCCGCTACCCGCCGCAATACGCTTTTTACGTGATGCGTTAATTATGTCGGGACGTGAACGCTCCTTTTTAGTCATTGAGTAGATTATAGACTCGACACGTAAAAGCTGACGGTCGTCAATATCAACGTCCTTTAATTTACTACCCATTCCCGGAAGCATGGACAGCACCTGTTTAAGCGGTCCCATCTTACGTATTTCCTGAAATTGTGATAAGAGGTCGTTCATATCGAAGGTATTATTTTGAAGGCGATTCGCCATCTCAAGCGCTTTTTTCTCGTCAAGCTGCTGTTCTGCTTTTTCAATAAGCGAAAGAACGTCACCCATACCGAGAATTCGCGATGCCATTCGTGACGGATGGAATTCCTCAATATCGTCAAGTTTTTCACCCGTACCGACGTATTTTATGGGTTTCCCCGTTACGGCACGAACCGATAACGCAGCACCGCCACGAGTATCGCCATCAAGCTTTGTTAAAAGAACGGAGTCAATTTCGAGCAGGTCATTAAATGCCTTTGCTACGTTAACAGCATCCTGACCGACCATTGAATCGACTACGAGAATAATCTCGCAAGGGTCGGTCTTATCCTTTATTCTTGTAAGCTCAGCCATTAGGTCCTCATCAATATGAAGACGGCCGGCGGTATCAAGAATTACAAAGTCGTTTCCGTAATCGCGCGCATGACGAATTGCTTCTTCGGCGGTTTTTTCAGGTTTTTGTGTTCCCTTTTCAAAAACGGGGACCCCTGCCTTTTCGCCAACTACTTTAAGCTGGTCGATAGCGGCCGGACGGTAAATATCACAAGCTACAAGCAAGGGGCGATGTCCCATTGATTTAAGCTTTTTTGCGAGCTTTGCTGAATGGGTAGTTTTACCCGAGCCTTGAAGTCCGCACATCATAATTACCGACGGCAACCTTGACGATGTGTTGAGACGGACATTTTCGCCGCCCATAAGCTGAGTTAATTCTTCGTTAACAAGCTTTACTACCATTTGAGGCGCAGTAAGACTTTCCATTACCTTTTCGCCGATACATTTTTCGGTAAGGGTGTTTGTAAAATCCTTTGCAACCTTATAGTTTACGTCGGCTTCGAGAAGGGCCAAGCGAATCTCGCGCATGGCTTCCTTTACGTCAGCTTCGGTAAGCTTTCCTTTTGATCTGAGGCGCTTAAAGGCAGCGCTAAGCTTTTCGGTAAGATTATCAAATGCCACTATTCAAGCTCCTCCTCGGTTAAAATATTGTTTACTATATTAATAATCTCGGTATTATCTGTAATTTTTCTGATTTTTTCAAGTGATGACTCAATTTTTGAAAATCGTTCGGCAAGATGCAACTTTTCTTCAAATGATAAAAGTGCTGTTTCCGCCTTTTTTATCGAGTCGCGTACACCCTGACGCGTAATTCCTTCATCCAAAGCTATTTCGGCAAGGGATAAATCCTCGTTATAATATAAATCAAGCAACAAACGTTGCTTTTCGGTTAAAAGAGGTCGGTAGTATTCAAGAAGCAAACTAATATGAAAATTCTTTCCCATAAAAAAATACTCCTTATATGCCTTGTTAAAAAAGCACGGGTGTAAAGCACTTAAACTTTACAGCCAATTTATTATATTACCTCTGCATATATTTGTCAAGCATAATTTTTTCTTGAAAAAAGCACTTAGGTAATATATAATGAAAACAATGTAAAAAGACTGCGGTAATATTGTCTTTTCTTATTTCGGAGGAAATTATGATTTATAAGGATAGAAAACGTCGTTTAGGCGACCGCTATGACGGCTTTAAATTAAGAAAGGTAGATACACTTTTTCAGTTAATTCCCGTTATTATGCGTACCCGAACCGACTCGCTTGTATATTTTGAGGATGAAATTGATATTACCGAGGTTGAGCAATTTATCCGTGAGCATAGACGAGCAGGAATGGAAAATCTTTCTATGCTTCAGCTTTTCATGTCGGCGATAATTCGTGTATTTTCGCTTCGTCCACGACTTAACCGCTTTGTCGCAGGAAAGAAAATTTATGCAAGAAACAGTCTTCGTATTTCGCTTACGGTCAAGCACAGTCTTACCGATACAGGTGCAGAAACCACAATTATGCCCGAATTCGAGCCGGATGACAGCCTTTACGAAATTAATAAAAAATTCAACGAAAGCATACAAAAAGAGGTTGAAAGCGTTAAAAAGGCTGAATCTAAGGGAAACAAAACCGACCTTTTTGCAAAGGCTGTCGGTGCCTGTCCGATGTTTATTAAATCATCAATAGTCTGGGCGGCACGAAATCTTGACAAAATCGGCTTTATGCCTAAAATGATTAACCGCCTTTCACCCTTTCACTCAAGCGCATTCATTACCGATATGGGCTCGCTTGGCGTAGGTCCCGTTTTTCACCATCTTTACGAATTCGGTACCTGTTCCCTCTTTTTTGCGATGGGTAAAAAGGAAACCAAAAATGTACTTAACGAAGACGGTACGGTCAGCAAACGAAAGATAATTAAAATTAAAATAGTTGCTGACGAGCGTATTTGTGACGGATATTATTATGCTTCATCGATGAAAATGCTTAAAAAGCTAATTAAAAAGCCCGAACAGCTGCTTTTAAAGCCCGAATCGGTAATGCAAGACGATGGCATTTAATTATTTTTAAGCGGTTGTGTATACGGCCGCTTAATTTTTTAAATAAAAATAATAAGGAATGACTGCTGTGTCATATTTTAAAAGAATAACTGCACTTTTATTATCGCTTATTACAGTTATCGGTCTTTGCAGCTGTAACTATAATCCGGGCGCAAATAAAATAATCAGCATGGATACCGAAAACGAACCGAAAAATATTGACCCGCAACTTGCATCATCGCAGAGTGAGCTAACAATTGCAAGGAATACAATGACAGGTCTTTTTCGAATAAACGAAAAAGGTAATGCCGAAAAGTCATTATGCGAGGAATACAAGGTCTCAAGTGACGGTCTGACATATGAATTCAAAATTAAAGAAGCAAAATGGAGCAACGGCGATGATATTACCGCTGATGATTTTGTATTCGGAATTACACGTGCATTAACTCCCGAAACGAAATCTCCCTTTGCATACACCCTTTTCTTTATTAAAAACGCCGAGCAGTTCAACAACGGTGATGTAGGCGAAAACGAGCTCGGAATTAGCCTCATAGATACAAAATCGTTTAAACTCGTTTTAAATAAAAAAATCAACGATATTGAATATCGACTTGCCGATATGCCTTCCATGCCCTGCAACCGTGACTTTTTTAACAAATGCAAGGGGAAATACGGATTATCAAAAAAGGATATGCTGCACTGCGGTCCGTTTTATGTCAGTAATTGGACAGACAAATATATTAAAATGAGCAGAAACTCTGAATATGTTGGAGAAAAAGCCAAACCTTCAACTCTTACTATGACCTTTAACGAAACGGCTAATAAAAAGATTGATGCAATTAAAAAGAATGTTATTGACATTGCGATTATTGAGTCAGAAAAAGAAACAGCTGCAAAAGAAGCAGGGCTTACCACCCATTCAATTCACAATACCGTATGGGCAATTATAATTAACCCTAATACAAAAATTACAGAAAATCCGCTTACCCTTTCGGCAATGACAAAATCAATTGACCGACACTCAATCGAAGATGCGCTGCCGGCAGGTTACAGTATGTTCAGCGGTCTTATTGCGCCCGAGCTAAATTTATGCGGTAACAAATATTCTCATTATATCAACGAATACAGCCAATCATCGCTACAGGCAAAGGAAGCGAAGAATGAATATATGCAGGCGATTAAAGAAACCGGCAGCAGCCTCAACGGTTCCACCCTCTTATATGTTAATTCAAATCAGGCAGGAAATATGGCTATAAAAATAGCTGCAAGCTGGCAAAGCAATCTTGACGCTTATATTAACACCGAAGGGGTTACCTTCGGCGAAATGAAAAAACGTATTAAAAGTGGAAATTATACAGTAGCGCTTTACCCAATTGGCTATGAAATATCCGATGCCGAGACGGCTTTACAGCAATTTATATCGTATGATAAAAACAACATTTTCGGTATTCAAAACGAATACTTTGACTCAATAATGGAAAAGGCTCAATCCGAAGCAGACGCCAATAAAAAGGCGAAACTTTTACACCAGGCAGAAAATTTCTTAATCGAAAGCAATTATGTTTATCCCGTTTATATCAGCCCAATGACAATTGCAACTACACCAAACCTTAACGGCTATATTTTTGACCTCTATAGAGGAAACTTTGATTTTTCAAACACAGTTAAATAAATAAAACGAACACCTCATTAGGTGCTCGTTTTATTTATTCTAAAACAAGTTTATTCATCTTTTTTAAATTCGTACTTTACCTTTTCTGATTGAGTTGACTTAACTACTCTTGCAGCCTCTTTTTCACGTGAATCAATTTCTTTTAAATTAGCTAAAACGCTGAGTCGATATGTCATTGCCGCAAGCGTTTGCAACGAAACAACCGCAATATGATATATTATAAACTCGACCATAAGTATACTTATGTATGTAGTAAAAAATGCAACAAAACGTGAGAACGATTTAGGTCCGGTAAAGATAAAAAAGATGGCTCCTCCAAGCATAAGGATAAGAAAAATAATTCTTCCAAAAATATTAAGTCTCTTTGACCATACCCATGCGCGCTCGGTAATAGCATCCTTTTTTAGGCATTCCTCAACCGTTTTACACCGCGTTGTAACAGCTGATTCAAATGTTTTTTTCATAAACAAAAGCACTCCTCACCCATATATTTAAGAAAACTATAGTTATTTTATCATATATGGGTTAATTTGTCTATAAAAAATTATAAATGTATATCGAATTTGTTGCTTTTTACCATATCTATGTAAAAATTTATGTTATTTATATCAATTATTTTTACACTGTTTTCCCGATTGGTCGATAGTATAGCCATCTTTATATATAAGCTCGGTCACAGGTACAATTTTATACCCCTTGTTTTTTATATTTTCGAGTAGCCCTGCAAGTGTTTCCACCGTATGTTCCGTTCCGTTATGCATAAGAATTATTCCGCCCGATTCCAGCCGTCTCATTACATTATCAATCTGCTTTTTTGAATCATTTTCGGGTTTCCAGTCAACTGTATCAGCCGACCATTGAATATAGTACATACCTAATTTTTCAATAGCCGCCACAGTTTTGTTATCATATTCGCCGTAAGGTCCCCTGTATAATGTCGGCTCAACACCGGTTATTTCCTTTATTCTCTTATTACATGCTATCGTATCTTCAATAAATTTTCCCTCGCTGATATTTGTAATATGCGGATGCTTATCAGAATGATTCATAATTTCGTGACCGGCATCGTGAAGCTTTTTAACAGCGTGAGGATTTGCCTCTACCCAAGTACCTACACAAAAGAACGTTGCTTTCGCATCATAGCTGTCGAGCAACCTAATAATATCATCGGTATCATCTGCACTCCATGCCGCATCAAAGGTTAATGATACAAAATTATCATTTCTGTCAACCGAATAAACGGGCAATAAACGACTTTTTGACGCACTCATAAGTGATGCAGATAAAATTATCAGCACTACCGCAACAAAAAGCGTTGCCATTGTAGCAGTAAGATGCTTCTTTTTTAATAAAATATATCTCAAAGTAACCCCTCCAAAATAAAAAAGATAGTGACAATCATAAAATTATATGTTATAATCAATCCGATTATAATAAAGAGGTGGAAATATGGATAAATACGTTATCGCCGGATTAAAGGTATGTGCTGAATTTCATTATGACAGAATGAAAACCAACATGCCTAAATATAAAAGCGATTTTGAAGGCGAGCCCGATATTATCATTAATGTCCCAAAAAGCAAGTCTATGGCTTACCAGGACGGAAATCCTCATTTCACCCTCGGTAGCTGTGAATATTCAATAGCAGGAACTCAATTCTATACTCAGTTACTTGACCACAACGGAATGATGCTCCATTCATCATCAATTATGATGGACGAAAATGCATATCTTTTCTCGGCTCGAAGCGGAACCGGAAAATCAACCCACACCGCCCTTTGGCAAAAGGTGTATGGCAAGGATAGAGCACAAAATTTTAACGATGACAAGCCTGCAATCAGAATTATTGACTCAAAGGCATATGCCTGCGGAACTCCCTTTTCGGGAAAATCAGACATCAACTTGAATGTCATCGTCCCGCTTAAAGCTATTTGCTTCATAGAAAGAAGCGAAAATAATTATATAGAAAAAATTCCGCCGTTTAAGGCGATTCCGCTTATTATAAATCAAACAATTTTTAAAGGTCAGCCGCCCGAAATACAGCAAAAGGTTCAAAACATGATTGCAAAAATCATTTCAATTGTACCCGTTTATAAGCTCGGCTGTAATATTTCCGGTGAAGCTGCGAAGCTTGCGCACGATGTAATGAGCGGTGAAAAGAGCATATAATGAAAAAGACAAGGTTAATTGAAATTTTGCCTGAAATTAACAAAACACTTGACCAAGGAGACACCTTTTCCTTTATGCCAAACGGGATTAGTATGCTCCCCACCATCGTCGGTGGTCGCGACACCGTTACGATAAAAAAGACAACCGAAAGGCTAAAAAAATTCGATATTATTCTATATCGAAGAAGAAGTGGTCAATTTGTTCTTCACCGAATTATTGATTTAGACGGTGAAAACTACATTTTATGCGGAGATAACGAGGTTTACCCTGAAAAAAACATTGAACATAATCAGGTTATCGGAGTTGTCACTCGCTACACTCGAAAGGGTAAAATTATAGAAGCAGACAGCAAAAAATTCATTAGCGATGCTAAAAAAAGAGTTAACTCCCGTCCTTTGAGACAATTTATTTTTAGGGCAAAAAACAAGTTAAAACGAATATTTCGAATAAAATAAAGAGGTTGCAAAAAAAGCAACCTCTTTATTTTATTCAGACGAAAATCATTTTCAGTATTAAAAGGGTTATAACTCCGGGAATTCCGCCAAGTGCCGAACATGAAACGGTCCATATGTTTATCGGCAAGGTTACACCGGTGAAAATTCCGCTTATACAAACAATTGCAAGGGTAAGAAGGCCCAAAAGCGCTGTTATCATCATCGTTCGAAAGGGCCGCTTTCCTCTGAACGAAAAAATTATCAATGCAATTGCGCATACTACCCCGCCGATATAAAAAGCGTATTCAATCATATTTTTTCAGTTTGTCCTCCTCTTTTTTCTAATTTATATGAGAATAGGACGAACTTTTATACATAAAAAAATAAAAAGCTGTGGCAAACCCACAGCTTTTTATCAATTTATTATTTTATCGGCTCGAAATCAGCCGCACCATGCTTGCACCATGGGCAAATAAAATCATCGGGCAGATTTTCTCCCTCATGAACATATCCGCAAATCTTGCACACCCAGCCTTTTTTACCGTCGGTTTCAGGCTTTGGTTTTACATTTTCGTGATAATAGGAATATGTCATCGTTTCGGTATCGGAAACAACACTCGCCTCGGTTATACTGCAAATAAACATTCCGTGAGTACCCAAATCAACGTAATTCTCAACCTTAAGTGACATATATGAGTTAATGTATTTCGGTAAAACGACAAGTCCGTTATCCGACCTTTTCGGCTCGCAATCAGCAAACTTGTTTACATTTCTGCCGCTTTGGAATCCAAATACTTCAAACACTTTAAACGGTGCTTCGACAGAAAGGCAATTCACATTCATAATACCGGTGTTTTTAATAACATGGTGTGAGTAATTCTCCTTACTAATCGTAACTGCAACTCGGTTAGGAGTATTTGTAACCTGGGTAACCGTATTAACGATAAGTCCGTTATCCTTTTTGCCATCGTTCGAGGTGACAACGTAAAGTCCGTAGCCGATATTAAAGAGTGCATTTAAATTATTCTTTTCTTCAATCCCGGTCTTATCATAATCGCAGCAAAGCTCATCGGCAAGCGCTTCAAGCTGAGCACTGCTATCCTCATTAAGAGCCGACAGAATTGATACCTTCTGTTCAGCAAAGGTAATATTTTTTGAATTTTCCAGCATTTTTGCCATTATCCTTGCGGCCATTGGTGCCCATGTTCCGTTTTCGATAAATGCTACCGTTCTATTCTGATAATTACGCTCGGTAAGATGGTTGATAAATTCACGCATAAAGGGGAAAATATCACCGTTATATGTTGTAGTAGCAAGAACGATTTTACCATATCGGAATGCATCCTCAACCGCTTCGTACATATCGCAACGAGCAAGGTCGTTAAGCACAACCTTTGGGCATCCCTTTGCCTTCAACTTATCGGCAAGAATATGTGCCGCCTTTTTTGTATTTCCGTAAACTGAGGTATAAGCAATAACGATTCCTTCACTTTCAACCGAATATGATGACCATTTCTGATAAAGGTCGATGTAATATCCGAGATTTTCGGTGAGAATCGGTCCGTGAAGAGCACATATTATTGAAATGTCGAGTCCTGCAATCTTTTTAAACAAATTTTGTACCTGAGCGCCATATTTTCCAACAATACCGAAATAATAACGACGCGCCTCACATGCCCAGTCCTCATCAGCATCAAGTGCGCCAAACTTTCCGAATGCATCGGCCGAGAATAGCACCTTATCGTAGCTGTCATAGAACATAATTACCTCGGGCCAATGAACCATGGGAGCTGCTACAAAATTAAGCTCGTGACGGCCAAGCGAAAGTGTATCTCCCTCACCTACAACAATCTGATTGTCAATAAAATCATTACCAAAAAACTGGTTCATCATGGCAAACGATTTCGACGATGAGACAATCTTAACCTCGGGATAAACCTTTAAGAAATTAGCGATATTTGCCGAATGGTCGGGCTCCATATGCTGAATTATAAGATAATCCGGTTTTCTTCCATCAAGCGCCTCGGCTACGTTATCAAGCCAAGCATGAGTAAAACGGGCATCAACAGTATCAACTACGGCAATCTTTTCATCAATTATGACATAAGAATTATACGCCATACCGTTTTCGACAACATACTGTCCTTCGAAAAGTTCAATCTCGTAGTCGTTAACGCCAACATATTTAATGTCATTTGTAATGTTCATAACATTTTCTCCGTTAATGTATTTATTTTTAATTTTAAATTATTTTACCACATTTCAATACAAATTAAAAGCATTTTTTATACATAAAATTTTGTCATTTTAATGGTCAAATTTAAATTACCAAAACGGCTAAATTTTTGTTATTTTTTTGACAATGTTAGGCAGTTCTAAAAGCCGCTAAAATCGTTGACAATAAAGGAAATTTAATATATAATTATCTTGTAATTTTACGATTTGGAAAGGTGGCAAAATAATGTCTTTTTATTTAAAAGGCGTCCATGTCCCTCACTTAAAGCGCACATCTAATTTATCCGCAGTTAAAATGACTGCACCCAAATACGTTTCTATCCCCACCTCCATGCATATTGGAGCACCTGCTACACCGATTGTGAAGGTCGGTGACAATGTAAAGGTCGGTACCCTCATCGCTGAGCAGAACGGATATATTTCCTCCCCTGTTTATTCAAGCATTTCCGGTACAGTTACCGATATTTCCGATATGCTTTTATCAAACGGAAAAACTGCTCCTATAATAAAAATTGAATCAGACGGCGAAATGTCTATCGACGAAAGTGTATCTGTTCCCGTAGTAAATAACAAAGAAGATGTAATCGAGGCTTTAAAGAAGAGCGGAATTGTAGGTCTCGGCGGTGCAGGATTCCCCACATATGTAAAATTTGCTACCGATAAACCTATAAACGAGCTTATCATCAACGGTGCCGAATGTGAGCCGTATATCACAAGTGATACGGTTACGATGGTTGACCGAATTGATGACATCGTTTACGCTATCGACATTCTCGTAAAATATATTGGAATTGAAAAGGTAATTTTTGCTATAGAAAAAAATAAACCCAATGCTATCAACACGGTTAAAAAAGCTCTTGGCGGCAGAAAAAACATTGAAATTAAGGTATTGCCTACCCTCTACCCCCAGGGTGCAGAAAAGGTAATCATCTATCATACAACTAAAAAGGTTGTAAAAATCGGAGAATTACCTATTGACGTCGGCTGCGTTGTTTCAAACAGTTCAACAATAGCCGAAATAGGTAAATATCTTAAAACAGGAATGCCGCTTATCGAAAGATGCGTCACAGTTGACGGCAATATCGTAAAGGATCCCAAGAATGTTATTGCGCCAATCGGTACCCCTCTTGAAGAAGTATTTGAATTTTGCGGTGGATTTACCGACGAACCGAAAAAGGTTCTTTACGGTGGTCCTATGATGGGAATTGCAGTTCCTTATCTTACAGTCCCCGTTCTCAAAAACACAAATGCCGTTTTGGCGTTCAGTAGAAACGAAGCAAAGGTTCCTAAGGCAACCGCTTGTATTAAATGCAATGCATGTGCAAACGCTTGCCCATTTGGAATCAACCCCATCGTAGCAGCAAAGGCGCTCAAAACCGAGGATTTAGCAGGACTTGAAAAATCAGGCATTGAGTTATGTATGAGCTGCGGCTGCTGCTCATTTGCATGCCCCGCAAAAAGACCTATTGTTCAAAATAACAAAATTGCAAAAGAAACTTTATTAAAACTTAGAGCGAAGGAGGCAAAAGCATAATGGCCGCATCGAGAATGTATCTTTCGATTTCACCCCATATTAAAAGTAAAATTACCACAGCAAGTATAATGCTTGATGTCACAATCTCACTTTTGCCTGCAACAATTGCCGGCTGTATTATATTCGGAATGAGATCGCTTGCAGTTGTAGCGGTTTGTATCTTAGCCTCGGTTGCTTCCGAATATATCTTTAACCTCATTGTAAAAAAGGACCAAACCATAGGCGATTTAAGCGCTGTTGTAACAGGTCTTCTTTTAGGACTTAACCTTGCCGCAAATATACCGTTCTGGCAGGCAGCTATCGGCTCCGCATTTGCTATTATAATTGTTAAATGCATTTTTGGCGGTCTCGGTTGCAACGTTGTAAACCCTGCAATTACGGCGCGAGTATTTATGCTCATCGCCTTTGGCGCGATGGCAAAGGTCGCATTCCCCATCTCAGTAGATGCCGTTTCGAGTGCAACTCCGCTTGAACTGATTAAAAACGATGCTACTCCGTCGCTTGTTGACCTGTTCCTCGGAAAAAAAGGCGGCGCAATAGGCGAAACATGTACCTTAGCGCTTATTATCGGCGGAATATATCTAATCGCACGGCGCGTAATTACATGGCATATCCCCGTTACAATGATCGCTACTGTGTTCATTTTTAGCTTTATTATTGAAGATTTCAGCTTTATTTCAGCTCTTTCATGGACAATGTCGGGCGGCCTCTTTATCGGCGCGATATTTATGGCGACCGACTATGTTACATCACCATCAACCCCGCTTGGTAAAATTATATTTGCTTTTGGTGCGGGTTTTATTACAGTAATTATCAGATTCTACGGCACATATCCCGAAGGGGTTTCGTTCGCAATATTACTTATGAACATAGTTAATCCTTATATTGAAACTCTCACCCAGAGAAAACTTTTCGGAGGTAGAGAGAAATGAAAAAACATTTAACTACAATATGTTCCCTTTCAATTATTTGCGCAGTTGTAGCAATTTTACTTGCCGCAACAAATCACATTACTGCTCCGATAATTAAAGAGCAGGAAAACGAAGCTGCTTTTGCCGCTCTTGCTGATGTTTTTCCGGGCGGTGAAGGATTTGAACAAATCGATATTTCAGAATATGAATTACCCAATACAATCACAGAAGCATATAGCGAAAAAAGCGGCGGCTATGTATTTAAAATAGAAACTACAGGATATAATTCAGGCTTTGTAATTATGTGCGGCGTCGACGCAAACGGCGCAGTTACCGGAGCAACCTATATCGCCAGCAGTGAAACACTTGGAGCTGAAAAGGGCTACGGCGACACTCTTATCGGCTCTACAAAGGATACAATCGACGGGGTTGCTACCGTTTCAGGAGCAACAAAAACAACAGGCGCATACAAAAATGCCGCAAAGGATGCGATTAACGCATCGGTAATTCTCGGCGGTGGAAGCGTTGATTTGAGAGATGAAGCTCAAATCCTTAACGATAATTTATCCGCTGCACTTCCCGACGGCGATGGTAAATTCACGTCATTATTTATCACAGAAGAGCTTGACGGAGTTTCAGCAGTTTATAAAGCCGACAATGATAAGGGCTATGTATTCATCAGTGGTGAAAACTTTATCGCAACCGATGCAAACGGTGAAGTAATTTCTAACGTTGACAATGAGCTTAAATCAAGCATATCCGAATCGGCGAAAAAAGTAATTGGTTCAAAAATCACAGAAATCGATATTTCGAAATATGAAAACATGCCTAAACAGGTATTGAAAGCGTACAAAACAAACAGCGGAAACTTTGTATTTGAGCTTCGTGCTGCCGGATTCGGTATCAACGGTGATGCTTACTACAACCCTTCAGGCGAATATATTATGATAAAAGTTTCGGCTACCACTGAAGGCGAAATCATTATGTGCGAAACTGTTTCGCAGAAGGAAAGTGAAGGCATCGGTGACGCGTGTGCAAATCCCGAATTCTATTCACAGTTTAACGGAAAAGAAGAAGCAAATTACAGAGAAATTGACGCAATAAGCGGAGCTACCCTTACCACAAACGGATACAAAACCGCCGTTTCAAAGGTATTTGAAGCAATAAAAATTTTGAAAGGAGATGGCTGATATGAATAAGAAAAACAGTAACATGTCGATTTTATTAAAAGGTCTTCTCCTCGAAAACCCCGTATTTGTGCTTATTCTCGGCACCTGTCCTACCCTTGCAACAAGTACGACCATAATCGGTGCGCTTGGAATGGGACTAGCCGCAACGGCTGTTCTTATTTGCTCGAATATGGTTATTTCCTTGCTTAGAAAATTTATTCCCGATACGGTACGTATCCCCTGCTATATCGTAATCATCGCAGGATTTGTTACCGTTGTCGAAATGTTTATCCGCGCCTATCTCCCATCCCTTTACGAAACACTTGGAGTTTACCTTGCGCTGATTACGGTTAACTGCATCATTCTCGGAAGAGCCGAAATGTTTGCGGGTAAAAATACCATTTTCAAATCTGCGCTTGACGGAGTTGGAATGGGGCTTGGATTCACACTTGCATTACTTTCGATTGCAACCATTCGTGAAGTAATCGGTGCAGGTACATTTGCCGGAATTGAGATTCCTGTTCTCGTCGATTATAAAATCGAATTTTTACAAAAAACGCCCGGTGGATTCCTTATTTACGGTATTATGATTGCCGTTGTTTATAAGATTACCCACGGAAAAGCTCCTAAAAAGACTAAATTCGGGTGTGAAAGCTGTCCGTCATTCTCGGTTTGTGGCGGCGTAAAATGCGATAACACAGTAAAGGAGGCTAAATAATGGATACCTTTAAAAGTTTAATCATTATCCTTATGTCCTCTGTACTTGTTAACAATTACGTACTCAATCGTTTCCTCGGTATATGCCCGTTCTTAGGCGTTTCAAAGAAGCTTAATCAAGCTGTCGGCATGGGCTTTTCGGTTATATTCGTAATGGTTGTTGCTACCGCTGTTACATGGCCCATTCAGTACTTTATTCTTGACAACTACGGGCTTGGCTATATGCAGACCATTGTATTCATACTTGTTATTGCCGCTCTCGTTCAATTTATCGAAATGGCACTCAAAAAGTTTATTCCCTCTCTTCATAAGAGTCTGGGTGTTTACCTGCCGCTGATTACGACCAACTGCGCCGTTTTAGGCGTTACAATCGAAAACATTGACGAAAGCTTTACTTTTGTCGAATCACTTGTAAACTCTCTCGGATGCGGACTCGGTTTTCTTCTTGCGATGGTACTGTTTTCAGGTGTTCGCTCAAAGATTGATGACAGCGAAATTCCCGAAAGCTTTAAGGGTCTACCCGCTACCCTCATAGCCGCTTCATTCGTATCGATGGCATTCCTCGGCTTTGCGGGAATAGTTGATAATTTATTCGCATAAAAGGAGGTAGTGAGAAATGATTGAAAATATTCTTGTTGCCTTTTTGGTCGTAGCTTCAGTTGGAATTATCTGCGCAGTATTATTAACGCTCGCCTCTCACTTTTTACATGTTGATGAAGACGAAAAAATGCTCAAAATCCGAGAACGCTTACCGGGTGTAAACTGTGGAGCTTGCGGATATGCAGGCTGCGACGATTACGCAAAAGCTCTCGCAAATGATAATGTTAAAACAAATTTGTGTATTCCGGGCTCCGACTCGGTTGCGGCTGAAATTGCCGAAATTCTCGGTGTCGAAGCTGAGGACGTTATTGAAATGATTGCTCACGTTCGTTGTAACGGAAATTGTAACGTAACAACTAAATTTGCTCATTATCAAGGAATAAATTCCTGCACTGCGGCAACCCTTGTTTATGGCGGAATATATGATTGTCGCTATGGCTGTCTCGGTTGCGGCGACTGTGAAAAGGTTTGTCCTTCTAACGCAATATGTGTTCATAATGGCGTTGCTCATATCAATAACAAGCTATGTATCGGTTGCGGACTGTGTGCAAAAGCATGTCCGAAAAATATAATTGAAATTATTCCGCAAATTAGCCGAGTTGCCGTTATGTGTAACAACACTTTAAAAGGCGCAATTGCACGTAAAACATGCAAAAACGCTTGTATCGGATGTAAAAAATGCGAAACTGTATGTCCCTCAGATGCGATTAAAGTCGAAAACAACCTTGCTCACATCGACTATACTAAATGCTCAAATTGCGGAAAATGCACAGAAAGCTGCCCAACAAAATGCATTAAGTTGCTTCCACCGATATGCTGAAATCAAATAAAATTAAAAAGGTTAGAAATGACATAATTTTAGTTGCGATTATTCTTTCACTGTCGCTTATCGGTTTTTTAATTTTTAAACTGACTATGAAGGATGGCAACCATATTTCAGTTTCCATAAACGGTAAAGAAAAATATTCATATTCTCTTTCTGATAGCATTGAAACCGATATTATTACCGGCGAAAACGGCGAAAATACCAACACACTTGTTATCAAAGACTGTAAGGCTTATATAAAAAGCGCAACCTGTCCCGATAAAATTTGTGTCGGACATAGACCAATTTCAAAGGATGGCGAAACCATAGTATGCTTGCCGCACAAAATTGTTATTTCAGTGACGGAAGAAAAATGATAAAAAACGGAGAATATTATGAAATTAAAAACAAGGAAATT
Organism: Clostridia bacterium; assembly: GCA_017409475.1. Classification (GTDB taxonomy): domain Bacteria; phylum Bacillota; class Clostridia; order Oscillospirales; family Acutalibacteraceae; genus UMGS1976. The sequence continues at coordinate 79,849 of JAFQSP010000003.1, read as the reverse complement.
ATCCATACTGGCGCTTTTTTCGGCAGTAGCGATTGTATTCTCCTATATTGAAGCAATTTTGCCTCCGATTTGGTCGGCTGTTCCGGGAATAAAGGTTGGCCTTGCTAACATTGTTACCATTACCCTACTGTATAAATTTTCTTTTAAAGAAGCGACAGCAGTTGCCTTTATCCGAATAATATCGATTGCATTTCTGTTTGGAAATATGATGACACTGATGTACAGCATAGCCGGATTTGTATTAAGCGTTATAATAATGGTAATATTAAAAAGGACCGGTCTCTTTTCCACCATTGGAGTTAGTATTGCAGGCGGTGTTTTTCACAATTTAGGTCAAATTATCGTAGCAATGATTGTACTACAAACAAAAGAAATCGGTTATTATATGATTGTACTCGCAGTTACGGGAGCTATTGCAGGAATTTTAATTGGAATAGCAGGTAATTTGATGCTAAAACACTCTAATAAATTAAGTATATAAAGCGTATTGACAATTTTTTAACAATATGATAATATGAAACTGTCCAAAAATTTACAATTAAAGGAGAAATTTATGAAAAAGTTACTTTGCTTAATTCTCAGTATCGTTATGGTATTTTCTCTCACCTGTCTTGTCGGCTGCTCTGACAAGGGTGAAACAAATACCGAAACCGCCGAAACACTTAAGTTCGGTATGGGTATCAGTGCAAAGCTTGAATCGGTAAAAAGCGCTGACGGCGACACAAACGGAAACGCAAAAGCTGCTATAACCACTGCCGCTGTTCTCCTCGACAAGGATGGAAAAATCGTTAAATGTACAATCGACGCTATGGATAACAATATGTCATTTACATCCGAAGGCAAATTTATAGAAATCGGCGAATATAGAACCAAATACGAACAAGGCAATGACTATGGTATGGTTGCTTACGCCAATGCCGAAAAGGAATGGTTTGAACAGGTCGATGCTTTCTGCGCTCTCGTTGAAGGAAAGAAAATTGACGAAGTTAAGGCACTGGTTGCTTCTGATTACAAAGGCACCAATGAAGTTGTAAACGCCGGCTGCACAATTTATGTTTCTGACTTTGTTTATGCCATCGAAAACGCAGTTAAAAATGCCGCTGATTCAAAATCAACAAATGACTGCACAATTAAACTTGGTGTTGTTTCAACACAGACCGGCAGCAAGGACGCAACCGAAGAGGCTGAGGGCGCTAACCAGATTGACACAACCGTAGTTGCTGCCGCAGTAGATAAAGACGGAAAAATCGTTGCTGTTTCTACCGACGCTCTTTCAGCTAAGGTTACTTTTGATACAAAGGGCGTTTCTGCAACAGAAGCTGCAGCTATCACAACAAAGAAGGACGCAGGCACCGCTTACGGCATGGCTTCCTACGGAAACGACCTCAACGGTGACGGCAAGGTTCTCGAATGGTTTGAACAGGCCGATGCATTCAATGCCGCTTGCGTTGGAAAGACCGCAAACGATATTGCTTCCCTTTCTAATGATAAAGGATATGGTTCAGACGACCTCCAAAAAGCAGGCTGCACTATCCATATCGGCGACATGGTAAAGGCTCTTTCAAAAGCCGTATAAACTGAATACACAAAGGGGATTTGTTGACAACAATCCCCTTTTAATTTTATTACTTTAAAGGCGACATATTATGAAAAAAATTATTAGCTTGATAATAGTTGTATGTATATTCGTAATTTCGCTTAATTTTACAGGATGTAAAAATCAAGTAAACTACGAAAAATTCACCGACTATTCATTTGAATATTTTGATACTGTCACAACTATTATCGGATACGAAAATAGCAAATCAGACTTTGATAAAAACTGTGATAAAATAAAAAGCCTTTTAGAAGAATATCACAAGCTGTATACCATCTACAACCGATATGACGGAATTAACAACCTCTGTCTAATAAACAGCGTAAATGATGGCAAACATTCTGAATTAACGGTTGACAACAAAATTATTGATATGCTGAGCTTTGCTAAAGAAATATACACGCTTAGCGACGGAAGGCTAAACATCGCTATGGGAAGTGTTCTTTCAATTTGGCATAATTATCGCCAAGATGGGTTGGATAATCCTGAAAATGCCGAATTGCCAAAATATGATGATTTGAAAGAGGCTTATAAACATACCGATATAAACAACCTCATAATCAACGAGAATAAAAGTACAGTTTATATTTCCGACCCAAAAATGAAGCTCGACGTTGGCGCTGTCGCAAAGGGATATGCTGTTGAACAAATAGCCCAATATATGAAAAAAAACGGCATGGACGGGTATCTACTCAATGTCGGTGGAAACGTTAGATCTGTTGGTCACCGCCGAGACGGCGAAAAATGGAAGGTTGGAATTGAAAACCCCGACACTGAAAACATTGAAAAACCGTATATTGAATATCTCGAAATTGAAGATATGTCGCTTGTAACAAGCGGCTCGTACCAACGATTTTATACAGTAAACGGAAAGAATTATCACCATATTATTGACCCTGAAACATTAATGCCAAGCGATAGATATTTGTCTATTTCGGTGCTTTGCGAATCGTCAGCCTATGCCGACGCCTTGTCAACAGCGCTGTTTTCCATGGAATACGAAAAAGGATATAAGCTCATCGAATCCCTCGAAAACGTTGAAGCGATGTGGGTAATCACCGACGGTCAACAAAAATATTCAAGCAAATTCAAGGATTTTTGTACTGAAAAATAGCAAAAAAGAGCATTTTAGATAGTATTCTTGAAACGCTCATTTTTTATATCTTAATATATTACAAAAAATACCATGAAAATCAACGTTTTATTGCTTGTTTTTGCTCGAAAAATAGGTTACAATGTAAATGTAATTACTTTTAGGGGCTGTTCTGATGAAAAAAAGAATTGTTGTAGCATTAAGCATATTGCTTGCTATTATCATAGGTGTTGGCATTTGGGTTGCTATACCTGATAATAATAAACAATCAAACACTGATGTTTCAAATATTACTATTGAAAACGAATCAAATAATGCCTTAACTGTTTCGAGCGATAATGAATCAAGCACCAGCGATTTAGATTCAAGTGCGAATAATAATAGTAAATCATCTTCAACCGAGTCAAAAAAAGAAACCTCATCACACAATAATGTAAGCTCTAAAAAACCGTCTGTTGAAGAATCGTCAGTTACTGATTCATCATCGGAGGATTTGTCAAATGAAAGCTCATCGGTAGAAGTATCTTCGCCTGAAAGTTCATCAATTGAAGATTCAACAGATACTCAGTCAACTCCCAGCGGAAATTCAGGCAAAATCAAATATGTTGCTTTTACATTTGACGACGGACCAAGCTCAACATATACCAAAAAAATTGTTGATAAGCTTGCTTCATATAACGGAAGAGGTACCTTCTTTGTAATAGGAAATCTTCTTAACAGTAAGAACGGTGCCGCGATTCAATACGCCGTACAAAAAGGAAATGAAATCGGCATTCATGCATATACTCATAAATATAAATACGGTAGCTGCAGCGAATCAACTTATAAGAGCGAACTTTCGAAAACAGCCAACGCTATTCACAAATATTTACCCGATTATAACATTACTCTAATGCGTCCCGTCGGAGGAAGTATTACATCCAGCCGTGCTGCCTCATGCCCATACGCTGTAATCAAATGGAATGTTGATTCGAATGACTGGCGATATAAAAAGCCAGCCGGCTCATCAGATAAAATCAATACCATTTATAATAACACCATAAAAAATGTTAAAAACGGCGACATTATTCTAATGCACGAAATTTATGAAAATTCTTATGAAGCATTTTGTAAGGCCGCAGACAAGCTTTACAAAGATGGATTTAGATTCGTTACAGTAACAGAACTTATCGGTAAATCAAAAATCAAACCCGGAAAAATATATAGTCGCGGCTAATTAAAACGTATTAATAATATTTACAAAAAAACGAGCTGATTTTTAAAATCAACTCGTTTTTTTACTTTTTATGGGTTATTTTTCAATTGTTTCGACGGGCTCGATATCTCTGAATAAGAGAGAAATGCACCATACACCCGCCAAAGCTACCAATGTGTAAATAATACGGCTAATAATTGAGGTTTGGCCGCCAAAAATCCACGCAACTAAATCAAATCGGAAAAGGCCGATACTGCCCCAGTTAAGAGCACCAATGATAGCTAATGTTAAAGCAGTTTTGTCAAGCATCTGTTTTTTCAACTCCTTATTTAATAACCGCTATTGATTCGGTTACTTTAAGTTTCATAAACAGTTTTCCCGACAAAAAACTTTTTATTCAGTTTTTTTATTTTTTTATTAAAATTGATGCTCCAAACGGTTTTATAATTAAGCGGTCATCCACAATGTTGCCCATAAATATTTCTGCATTTTTCCATTCGTCAGGAAGCTCCATTTTTTCTTCCTCATACCAGCGATTAACGGCAACCAGAACCTTGTTATCACCCTTTTCACGAGTAAATACCACATAACCCAGTCCGCTAAAGGTAATGTTGAATTCGCCACCGTCAAAGGCAACATTTTTCGCACGTAATGAACCGAGTTTTTTATAAAACTCAATAAGCTCGGTGTCTTCTTTTCCCCAAGGATATCCTCCTCGGTTAAAGGGGTCGCGACAGCCATACATTCCTGCTTCGTCGCCGTAATAAAGGCATGGAATTCCAGGTAATGTATATTGAAGCACTGCCGCTATTTTTGACAGTTTCTTTCCACGTGAAAACATTTCGTCCGTCATGATAAATTCAGCCTGCTCAGCACGGGTTGACGGCATATTTTCGGCTCCAAGTGCGGTAATAATTCGCTCGGTATCATGAGTTCCGATATTATTCATAAGCGTATCCAACGACGGCTTTGGATAATTCTCAATTACCGTCAAAACTCTGTCGATAAAATCAAAGCCGTCTCCACCTGTGACAAAATCGATTATTGCGCTACGGAATGGATAATTCATAACTGAATCGAGCTGATTTCCAAGTAAAAAGCGCCGTCTTCCCCCGCCGCTGATTTTATTGCTTGCGTCTTCCCACACCTCGCCAATAAGCAAGGCATCGGGATTTTCGCTCTTTATTGTACAGCGTATTTCATCAAGAAATACATCCGGCAATTCATCAGCAACGTCGAGACGCCAGCCGGATGCTCCCCTTTTCATCCAATAGCGCAAAACGCCATTTTTGCCGCAAATGAAATCCATATAGCTCGGCTCGGTTTCATTAAGCTCCGGTAAGGTTTTAACCCCCCACCAAGAATGGCATTTATCAGGCCAGTTGATAAAGTTAAACCAGCTAAAATATTCACTATCTCGGTCATTATAAGCACCGGAATTACCATATCGGCCATAACGGTTAAAATAAATACTGTCATCTCCCGTATGGCTGAAAACACCATCGAGAATTATTTTTATTCCCATCTTCTTTGCTTTTTTGCAAAGTGAAACAAAGTCGGCTTCAGTTCCGAGTGACGGGTCAATTTTAAAATAATCGGCGGTATTGTAACGATGATTTGAGTGAGCCTCAAAAATCGGGTTGAGATATATTATTGTCACACCAAGCGATTTCAAATATAGCAATTTTTGCTCAATGCCCTTTAAATCGCCGCCAAAATAGTCCTGGCCGATTTCGGGAAAAACTTTATCCTGTTTCCAAACAGGCTTTTCCGACCAATCGGTTACAAGGTAACGCCCATAAGGTAATTCACCCTTATCATCACCTGAATTATAGAATCGGTCGGGAAAAATCTGATAAAATACACCCTGCTTAAAATCGTCAGGAGTAGTATAATCGGCATTATACACCGTAAGCTGATATTCGCTACCCTTGTCGGTAACCTCACCAACCGAGTGCCCAACGTTAAATACCCTATTTCGTTTGAAATTGCCATCAAATTCAAAATGATACCAATAAAGTCCCGCCGTATCGGTCGAATATGTTACCGAATACATAGTATAGCAATCATAGACCCTTTCACACGGGTACATTTCGATATACTGATCATCACAGCCATCACGCCTGATTACAAGATGAACGTTGCACGGATAATAATTATCGTGCAAAATAATAGACAAATTCAAGCTCTCCCCGACGGTAATCGGAGAGAGCTTTGATTTATACTTTTTATCTCGGCTGCAAAAAATATGCATTATTTTTCAACCCTTTTAAGATTCCAAATAGTATTGGCATAATCGTCAATAAGGCGGTCAATAGCAAATCTGCCCGATTTTGCAATATTAACGAGAGATGCCTTATTCCATGCTTCCTTATTAGCATAGAGGTCGTATGCACGCTGATGAGCATTGCAATAATCAGCATAGTCGGCAAAGGCCATATAGGTATCGGACGAAAGAAGAATATGCTTGATATTATCAAAGGACATTCCGTCAATTCCGCGTCCGATAAGGTCAACAACCTCGCGAAGCTGAGGATTATTGTTGTAGTAATTCATCGGATTATAGCCGTTAGCTTTAAGACGGTCAACCTCGTGAGCCTCCATACCGAAGATGATAATATTATCATCACCGACAGCCTCATGAATTTCAACGTTTGCGCCGTCCTCTGTGCCGAGGGTAATTGCGCCGTTAAGCATGAATTTCATATTACCTGTTCCCGATGCCTCTGTTCCTGCTAATGAAATCTGTTCACTTATTTCGGCAGCAGGCATCAGAAGCTCGGCCATTGTTACGCGATAATCCTCGATATATACTACCTTTAACTTGCCCTTCATATCGGGGTCATTATCAATCATCTTTGAAATCTTGTATATCATTTGGATAATCTGCTTTGCTACATAGTAGCCGGGAGCAGCCTTTGCGCCAAAAATGTATGTTTTTGGTGTAAAGGGTGCATTAGGATTATTCTTGATATACAGATATTCGGTGAGAATGTGCAGTGCATTCATTTGCTGACGCTTATACTCGTGAAGGCGCTTTACCTGAACGTCGAAGATTGAATCAACATTGATATCAGTATGTCCCTGTGATTTAATATAATCAACAAAACGCTGCTTATTATTTCTCTTAATATCAGCAAGACGTGAAAGAACATTCTTATCCTCGGTAAAGTTCATGAGTCCTTCAAGCTCGGCAGCATTCTTTACAAACCCGTCACCGATAAGTTCCTTAATCATAGCGGTAAGCTCGGGGTTAGCCTGACAGAGCCAACGTCTGTGAGCAATACCGTTAGTTACGTTACAGAACTTTTCGGGGGTTAAAGTATAGAAATCGTGGAAAACCGACTCCTTTAAAATATCGCTGTGGAGACGTGAAACACCATTTACCGAATACGAGCCTGCAACCGAAAGATTTGCCATGCGAATGATTTTATTATCAATAATCGCGGTACGGTTAGCCAAATCCCAGTTTCCCGTTTTGCTAAGAACTTCACCGTGGAAACGACGGTTGATTTCCTGAACAATTTGATAAATTCGGGGTAAACGCTGTCTAAACAGCTCCTCATTCCAGCATTCGAGAGCCTCGACCATAACTGTATGGTTAGTGTAGCCGACAGTTTTTGTGACTATCGCCCATGCCTCATCCCAAGTATACCCACATTCGTCAAGTAAAATACGCATAAGCTCAGGTATAGAAAGAGCCGGATGAGTATCGTTAATGTGAATTGCAACCTTATCGGCAAAATTCTCCATTGTTCCGTATTTTGAAAGATGACGATGTACTATATCCTGAATTGAAGCAGAAACAAGGAAATACTGCTGACGAAGACGAAGCGACTTTCCTTCGTAATGGTTATCAGCAGGATAAAGCACCTTGCTGATAGCCTCTGCCATAGCGTTTTCTTCAACAGCGCGTAAATAGTCGCCCTGATTAAAGAGAGCCATATCAAATCCCGGCTTTGTAGCTTCCCAAAGGCGAAGCACGGCAACTCCGTCGCCATCCTTGCCCGGTATCATCATATCGTAGGGTACGGCCTTTACAATTGTCGCGCCATGACTTTCGATATGATGATAGTTTCCGTCCCACCATTCATTCACATGGCCGTCAAAGCTGACTTCAACCGCCTCGTCAGGACGCTTCTCAAACCAAACTTCGCCACCCGGAAGCCAGAAATCAGGTGTTTCCGCCTGCCAACCTTCGACAAGCTTCTGACGGAAGATACCGTATTCATAGCGAATTGAATATCCCATAGAAAAATATTCGCCGTTTGCGAGTCCGTCGAGTATACAAGCAGCAAGACGACCAAGACCGCCATTTCCTAAACCTGCATCAGGTTCAAGCTCATATAATTTTTCGAGCTTTGCTCCCATGTTTGAAAGCGCCTTTTTAAAGGTACTTTCGAGATTGAGATTATAAAGCGCATTTTTAAATGAACGACCCATGAGGAATTCCATACATAAATAAAAGACCTGCTTAGTCTCCTGCTCATTTGCGCGCTTTTCAAATTCCTCCCTCTGCTTCTTCATAATATCCTTGATAACAAGGACGCATGCCTTATAAAAAACATCATTAGAAGCTACCGACGGATTTACTCCAAAATTGTGCGATAACTTTGCTTCAATAAGTTCTTGTATCTTTTTTGTAGTATACTTTGTCATAATAAATTTATTCCCCCATAACAACAATTGTTAAAGATAAAATAATACTAAATATATGATATTACATCACTATTTAAATTTCAAGTATTCATTATAACTTATTTTTAATTTAAATTTGTGCACTTTGTTTAAAAATTTTATAATTTCATTAACTTATAATGCTATTCAAAGCCAATATATACAAAATATGAAATATATTGAAATACAGGTAGGTGTTATAAATGTTATTAATTTTTTAGAATTATTCTACTGAAATATAAGCCAATTTTAAATAAGTGTTGAAATAATGACTAGAATTACGTATAATTATAGAGATATATATTAAGGAGAGTGTTAGATTTGAGTAAAGTAATTATCAGCGCTGACAGCACCTGCGACCTTCCAAAAGAGTTGATTGAAAAATACGATATTAAAATATGTCACGGTCCGGTTATCCTTGGAGATAAGGCTTACACCGACGGAATAGATATTCAGCCCCACGATCTTTTTAAATACCACGATGAAACGGGTGTACTTCCTAAAACCGCCGCAATCAATTATCAGGATTATGTCGACTTTTTCACGCCTCTCGTCGAGGATGAAAATATAATTATTCACTTCTGTCTCAGTTCAGAAATGTCATCCATGTGTAATAATGCAAAAATGGCTGCCGAGGACGTTGAAAACGTATATGTAATCGATAGCCGAAACCTTTCGACAGGTATCGCACTTCTCGTTTTATGGGCAGCCGAAATGGCACAAAACGGTCAAGACGCAGAAAGCATATATAACAAAATGATCGAAAGCACAGATAAAGTAAACGCTTCGTTTGTTATCGACACCCTTCTCTATCTCCATAAGGGCGGAAGATGCTCGGCGGTTGCTATGCTGGGAGCTAATCTTTTAAAGCTTAAGCCTTGTATCGAGGTTCACGACGGTAAAATGGACGTTGCTAAAAAATACAGAGGAAAATACAGCGACGTTCTCATCGAATATACAAAAAACAGACTCGAAAACCTTGAAAACATTGATAAAAGCCGCTGCTTTGTTACACACACAATGGAATACGGCTCTGTGCCAGCAAAATCGGTTTATGATTATATAAAAAGCCTAAACTACTTTGACGAGGTAATCGAAGCCACCGCCGGCTGCACCATTTCCGCCCACTGCGGTCCGGGAACCCTCGGCGTTCTCTTTTTAAACAAATGAAAAACGAAATAAATATTCTTTGCGTTGGGGATGTTGTAGGTAGCATTGGCTGTGAATTTTTAAGGTCAAAGTTACCTTCAATTAAAAAAATCAAAGGAATAGATGCTGTTATAGTCAACGGAGAAAATTCGGCTGACGGTAACGGCATCACGCCTGTTTCGGCCAAACATATTTTAGACAGTGGTGCCGATATTATAACAGGCGGAAATCATTCATTCCGACGTCCCGAGATGTATCCCCTTTTTGATGAAAGCGATACTATTATCCGACCTGCAAATTATCCTAACGGTGCTTTTGGTAAGGGATATGCAATTATTGACCTCGGTTTTACGCAAATTGGAATTATCAACATTATGGGCGTAGTTTATACCGAACCGCTTGATTGTCCTTTTAAAACCGCTGATGATATTATCGAAAAGATGAAAACGGACGGCATAAAAAACATAATAATCGATATTCACGCCGAAGCTACCGCAGAAAAAAAGGCAATAGGCTACTACCTTGACGGAAGAGTTTCGGCAGTGTTCGGCACCCACACTCATGTTCAAACAGCAGATGAGCAAATTTTGCCCTACGGCACCGGATTTATCACCGATATCGGAATGGTTGGTCCGAAACATTCGGTTTTAGGCGTAAAGCCTGAGTTGTCGATTAAAAAAATGAAGGACAAGCTTCCCGTTAGATTTGCCATAGCTGATGGCGAATGTTGTCTTGATGGTTGCATTTTCACAATTAATACAAAAAGCGGAAAATGCATTGCGATAGAAAGAATACGCATCGAATAATTTACCGCGTTTAATGGTTTTTATAAAATATTACACTAAATAAAATAATATTAATATTGATTTTTTCTTGATGTTATTATATAATTATTCTGATATTTTGGAGGTGTTATAATTTTGAATAAAGACCTTACCCTTGCTGATTTATTGCAATTTATTCGAAAAAACATAGTAGTATCTATAGTTACCGCTTTGGTTTTTTCTGTTATAACTTATTTTGTTTCATCATCAATGGCGATAACCTCTTATGGATATAAATTATCGTATGGGGTCGAAGTCGCTTGGAACAACGTTGAACTTTCTCCTACCGGTGCATTAACAGCAGCCGACTTTGCTAAAAATCAAGTTACTACTATTAAGCCACGGTTAAAAGGTTCCGCCTTGCTGAAAGAAGTACTAAAAGAATCCGGATATGATAAAATTCTGAAACCCGATCAGGTTGCTGCCATGATGAGTGTAACGAATGAAGAAAATGTACCTATTATTGAAATTCAATTCAACGGAACAAACCCGGAAATACTAAGACGTCTTGCTCACACCTACGCTACTCTTGCACCTAAGCATGTTCAGAAGTCATATTGTTACATTGAAGCATTCGAACCGGTTACTTATGCAGGAGCGTCCTCAACCCCGGTAAAATCATATACAATGTCTGCATTCATTCTAAGTACAATTGGCATTCTCGTGCTTCTTTATTTCATTGAATCACTTGACACAAGAGTCAAATCGGCAGCTGAAATTGAGAAAAAATACGCAATTCCAAATCTTGGCGTTATACCCAATTTCTATTTAAGTAACAAAAATAATTACAGCCGATATTCTTACCGAAAGGAGGCAACGAGCAATTATGAGTCGTAAAAATGATATAAATATTTATGAACAGATAACTGACCCTAACGAACCGGCAAAGGCTCCTAAAAGGCACCGCCGTAAGCCATTATTGCTCAACGAAATGTCTCCCTTCGCCATAAAAGAGGCATATAAAGCAGTTCGTGCTAATATTAACTTTGCTATCGGCGCAAAAAAAGGCTGCAAAATCTTTTTAATTACAAGCTCTGTATCAGCTGAAGGTAAAACAACCACTGCTGTTAATCTTGCTATCACATTCGGTCAAACGGACGCGAAGGTTCTTCTTATTGATGCTGACATGCGTAAGTCATCCATTCACAGATATATCGGCATTAAAAATACGCTTGGTCTCAGCAACGTATTAAGCGGATACACCCAGCTCAACGAAATTATTAAAAAGACGCCCCACGGTTTCGACTGTATGACAGCAGGACCTACACCGCCAAATCCGGCAGAACTGCTTTTGGCTCAGCCGTGTGATGATCTTCTCAGCACCCTATCTCAATATTATGATTACATTATCATTGATACTCCCCCTGTCGGAATTGTCAGCGACAGTCTTGCACTTGTTGAGAAGGTTGACGGAGTTGTGGTAGCTATTCGTGAATACTACTGTGTTCACGAGCAGCTTGAAAAAGCTATTTCAGCACTTAAATTTGCTGATGCAAAAATTCTCGGCTTTATCCTTAACGACTCAAAAGGTAACGGAAAAACATATAAATATAGGTATCGTTATAGCTACCGTTACAATTACAGAAAAGGATACAGCGGCTACGATTATTACGATAATTACAGCGACTATACCTATTAATCGCCCTTATCCAACTTATGCCAAGAGATAATATGTGCTCTGCTTTGCACATAATTAACAACCACTAAACACCAAAGCATGAGCTTAACACTCATGCTTTTTTTATTCTAATCTAAAAAAGGAGGTTTGCTTTAATAAATGATTGATACCCACTCCCATATTTTGCCTAAGCTTGATGACGGTTCAAGAAACATTGACGAATCAATAGCTATACTTAAAATATTAAAGGAGCAAGGAATAACTCATGTTATTGCAACGCCTCATTTTAAAATGACTGATAAAAGCAACAGTATTGATGAATTTATAATAAAAAGAAATGAATCATATCAAAATCTTAAAAATGAAATTGATAAGCAAGGGCTCGATTTACCGAAAATAATTCTCGGTGCCGAAGTTTTGCTTACAATGGATTTTGTAGAAGCGGAAGATAAAGAGAAGCTTTGTATCGAAAACACCAATATAATGCTTATTGAACTTCCCTATTATGAATGGCAAAGTTGGATGCTTAGAATGCTTCGCGACCTTTGTAATGATAACGACATCGAACCGATAATCGCTCACGCCGACAGATATGTTGACTTTATATCAAACGATATGTTTGAAAAGCTATTCAGTCTTGGCTATAAAACTCAGGTAAATGCCGAATTTGTTAATGACAAAACGCGCGTTAAAAGGCTTAAAAAATGGCTAAAATCAGGTCAAATTTGTTATATCGGCTCAGACACACACGGAATTGATTTCCGTCCCCCGACCTTTGACAACTATTTCAATAAAATTAAAAAAACAGCCGGTGATGCTTTTATACAAAACGTCTCAAAGCATTCAACCGAACTCATAAAAAAATTAGAAAACAATTTAGGCTAAAAAAAGCCTAAACGAAAGGTAGATTAAATTATGATTTATGCAGCAGTATTAGCCGGTGGAAAAGGAACAAGAATGGGTAACACCGATGTTCCGAAGCAGTTTCTTGAGCTTGACGGAAAGCCCATTATTATCCATACAATTGAAAAAATGCTCATGTGTGACCGATTTGAAAAGGTTATAATTGGAATCAATCCCGATTGGAAATCATACTGTGAAGATTTGATTGAAAAAAATATAGGTAATGACGACCGCATTATAGTTTGTGCCGGCGGAAACGACCGAAACGGTACCCTCTGTAATATTGTTGATGTTATAAAAGAAATTAACGGTCTCAATGACGATGATATCATCGTTACCCATGACGCTGTCCGTCCCTTTGTTACAAAAAGAATTATCGAGGATAATATTGAAGTTGCTCTTAAATTCGGAGCATGTGACACGGTTATTCCCGCAACCGATACAATCGTTAGCTCGGATGATGGCGCCACAATTTCCGACGTCCCCGAAAGAAGCCGTCTTTATCAGGGACAAACACCCCAAAGCTTTAACATCAAGTTACTTATGGACAGCTTTAACGCGCTCACCGATGAAGAAAAGGCTACCCTCACCGACGCTTGTAAAATTCTTGTACTGAAAAAACATCCCGTTCACCTCGTAAACGGTGAAGTTCTCAATTTTAAAATTACTACAATCAGTGATTATCAGCTTGCAAAGGCTATGCTGGTTATTAAATAAAAATATGAAAGGCAGTAATTTGCTTTGATTAGTTATATTTATCAACTCATAAAACCGAAGGTAATTTCGGTTAAGTACACTAACATTAACCTTAACACCGACAAGGTTATCGTTAGACCCGAATATATGTCAATTTGTCACGCTGACCAGCGCTATTATTTCGGTTTACGTGATGCCGCAATTTTAAGAAAAAAACTCCCCATGGCTCTCATCCACGAGTGCATGGGAAGGGTTGTTTATTGCCCGAATAACAAGTTTAAAGTTGGCGAAAAGGTCGTTTTGATACCGAATGCGCCCGGAAAAGAGATTAGCGGCGAATATGAAAATTACCGTCTCGACAGTGTATTTTCATCAAGCGGCGCTGACGGATTCATGCGTGAATTTGTTGACCTTCCTGCAGAAAGACTTGTTTCCTGCGAAGGAATAAAGCCGCAGGTAGCGGCAATGAGCGAATTCGTGACCATTCCCTTCCACGCAGCAAACCGATTCGAACGTGCAGTTCAAACCGATGTTAAAAGCATTGGAATTTGGGGAGATGGCGGTCTCGGTTATTTGACAGCACTCGTTTTAAAAAATAAATTCCCGAATGCAAAAATCTCAGTTATCGGCATGGACGAAACAAAGCTCAGCATGTTCTCATTTGTCAACGAAACACATTTAGCAGATAAGCTGCCAACTAATTTCAAGGTTGACCACGCATTTGAATGCTGTGGCGGTGGCGGTAGCTACTATGCAATAAAGCAGATTATTGATACAATAAACCCGCAAGGCACACTTATGCTTATGGGCGTTACCGAAGAAGAGGTGCCGATTGCAACCAGAATGGTACTCGAAAGAGGACTTACTCTCGTCGGTTGCAGCCGCTCGGGAAGATTAGATTTTGAAAACACAATGGATTTTTTGAGAGATAAAAAGGTTCAAAACCGAATTGAAAGAATAATATCAGAAACGGTTGAAATTAACTGTATTGATGATATTTACAGGTCGTTTGACCGCGATTTGACAAATCCGTTTAAAACCATATTAAAATGGAATATTTAGTGAGGAAATTTAATGATTTTTGCCTTTAAAGCGCTGTTTGACATTATCTCGACTAATGTAAAGAATTTTCGACAGAGCGTAAGCATGTCGGCTATTGAGCTTAAAAAGACTTATTCAGGGTCAACCTTTGGTATGGTTTGGGCCTTTGTTAAGCCTGTGCTTTTTGTTCTTGTATATTGGTTCGGTATAACAATCGGTATTAAAGGCGGAAATTCGGGTAACGTTCCATATATTTTTAATCTTATTGCAGGTATTCTCCCTTGGTTCTTTATTTCGGAATCATGGTTTCGTTGCGGAACGTCGATAAGAAGAAACAAGCATTTAGTTACAAAAACAGTATTTCCCATATCGACCATACCCGTTTTTGAAGAAATGCATCAATTTCTCGTTCACATGATACTAACCGCAGTTGCAGCCGTTATTTTCGCTGTTTCGGGATATATGTCACTGAATTTTATTCAGATTTTATACGGCTGGATTTGTATTTTTGTGCTTATGTGGGCGGTATCGCTTATTTTTTCGGCGCTTGTAATAATCAGCCGTGACTTTGAACACATGATAAAGTCACTTACACAGGTGCTTTTCTGGTTATCACCGATTTTATGGAACATTGAAAAGGTAAAGGACTATCCCCTCGTTTATACAATAGTAAGACTTAATCCCGTTTCGTATATTATCGAGGTTTACCGCTCAGCTTTTTTGGGTAATTTCGGTGTAACATACTCCTGGTTTTTCAACGATATTATCGGTACAGCTTGTTTCTGGGGCGAAATTATCGTTATCGCCCTTGTAGGCAGCTATCTGTTTAAAAAACTCGAACGCGATTTTGCCGATATTTTATAAGGAGATAAATTATGGAATATGCTATTAGAATAAAAAACCTCACAAAAGCTTATAAAATATATTCATCTCCGCTTAAACGAATCTTTGACACAGTTTTTCATAAAAAGCATTATAAAGAATTCACTGCTCTCCAGGATATTTCGATTGATATTCCAAAGGGCGAGGTTATCGGAATTCTTGGTAAAAACGGTTCGGGAAAATCAACCCTTCTAAAAATAATAACAGGCGTTGCGAAGCAAACATCGGGTGAAATAGAATCGAACGGAAAAATTTCGGCCATGCTCGAACTCACAAGCGGATTTGACCCCGAGCTTACCGGTATAGAAAATATTTATCTTAAGGCCATTTCGATGGGTATACCAAAAGCAGAAATCGAAAAAAAAATTAACGATATTACCGATTTTGCCGATATTGGCGACTATATCAACCGTCCGGTACGAACATATTCAAGCGGAATGAAATCGAGGCTCGGCTTTGCCGTTTCAGTAAACGTTGACCCCGACATTCTCGTTGTTGATGAAGTGCTTGCGGTCGGCGACGATATTTTTAAGCTTAAATGCATCGAAAAAATGAAGCAATTCCGCAAGGAAGGTAAGACAATTTTGTTCGTCAGCCATTCCCTTTTTACAGTTAAAGCATTTTGTACAATGGGGCTTTGGATTAACGAAGGAAAATTGATGGATTACGGAGATTTGGGCTCTGTTATACTTAAATACGAGGACTTTTTAAAAAAGGAAAAGGCACGAATTACAGCCAGTCAAGCCGAAAAAAGCAAGGACTTTCCTACCGAAAAGAAGGATATTTTACAGGTAAAGAACTTCGCTATGTTTAATTCAGACGACGAAAAAACTACCGAATTTAAACGTGGCGAAGATATAACCGTCCGCTTTGATTACGAGGTTAAAAAGGAAATCGAAAAGCTCAATTTCGGATTCACTGTAAGAGATGCGGAAAAAAAGCTTATTTTCATGAGCGATAAAAGAAATGCCAACAGTCTCATAGACGGAAGGATTGGCAAACATTCGCTCGAGATAAAAATTGACTCACCTCCCCTGCTTGAAGGCACCTATCTTCTTTCGGGTGAGCTTTGGGATAATGATTCAACCTTCTTTGTCGGCTTTTCTAATAAACGCAAATTCACCGTTACACAAACAAACTATGTCGGAAGCGGCATTGTTTCTCTTTCGTACAAATTCACCAATCAGTAAAGGATTAATTTAAAAATGGACTATACACCGTGTATCACTATTGACAGCATAAAATGGGAACGAGTTATACTCAATATTGCAGGTAAGATAAAGAATATTGATGAAGGTTCGGTTTTATTTTCTCTCACCAACGGAGACGTTTCCTTACCGCTTAAATCGGTTCAATTTATTGACGGATACTATCTCATACGTCTCAACGTCACCACAGTAAACGTAAATTGCAGCTATCTTGATGACGGCGAATGGACCTTGATGGCACATGATAATGTCACCGGTGTAACATATATGCCTAAAATTTCGGATGACCTTTTCTGTGATGATGGGATAGAAGACGAATATGTATATTGTAACGATAAGTCGATAAAAATTCAGCGTTTTAATAAAAAATTCACTAAAAGCGCAAAGCATTATTATCAGTCAAATCCAACCCTAAACTCAAAAGGCGGATTAACTCTTGATATTTTTTATCAGCATCCGAATAAGAAGAATGCTCTTGTCAAATTCATAAAAGGATTTGTGAAATTATTTAAACCGCTTGTTTACTGGTTCAATAAATCGTGGTTTAAAATTATTTATTATTCGGCTAGCCTTTTACCACATTCGGGTAAAAATGTTCTTTTTACATCCGATTCACGTGCTGAAATTGGTGGAAACCTTGGTCTAATTTATGACAGAATGTGCGAAAGAGGGCTCGATAAGCAATACACCATTTATATGATGTTTAAAGAAAGTCTGAAAACAAGACGCTCATTCTTCGATAAATTCAAAATGCCTTTCTTGCTTGGTCGTGCTGATATTATACTTATCGATGACTTTAACCCCACTATTCAGCTGGTTAAATATAAAAAGAATGTTAAAATCATTCAGGTATGGCATGCTTGCGGTGCATTTAAAACGGTTGGATTCAGCCGACTTGGAAAGCCCGGAGGCCCAATTATTAAATCAAAATCACATAAGCTTTATACTCACGCAATTGCAAGCTCAACCCACGTATCAAAATTTTACTCCGAAGCATTTGGCATAGACGAAAGCAAGGTTTATCCAACAGGAGTACCTCGCACCGATATTTTCTTTAATGACGAATATAAAACTGAAGTTAAAGAAAGAATGTATGCGGCATTTGAGCAAGCAAGAGGTAAAAATGTTATTCTCTTTGCTCCAACCTTCCGAGGTAACGGCGCCAAAAGCGCTCACTATCCCTTTGGTAAAATTAATATGCAGGCGCTCGGCGATTATTGCAAATCAACCGACAGCGTTGTAATTTTTAAAATGCACCCATTTGTCAAAACGCCGATTTTTATTCCTGACGAATTTAAAGACGTTATGATTGACGCGTCTGAATATCGCGAAATTAACGATATTCTTTTTATTACCGACCTTCTCATAACCGACTATTCGTCGGTTGTTTATGAGGCATCCAGCCTCAATATTCCTATGCTGTTTTATGCATTCGACCTTGAAGGATATATATCGTCACGCGATTTTTATGAGCCGTTTGAAACATTTGTTCCGGGTAAAATCGTAAAAACCTTTGGCGAGCTAATGAAGGCGATTGGGACAAATGATTTTGAACAAGAAAAGGTTGCACCGTTTAGAGATAAAAACTTTGAATATCAGGACGGTGGCTCAACAGACCGAGTTATTGACTGGCTAATCTTAGGAACAAAAGAATAAATTATTAAGGAGGACCGCTTTATGAGTAAAAACGCTATTACTACAGTGTACTTTAAGCGAGCCCTTCTTTTTATTTGCGGAAAATGTAATAGCGGCGATATTCACTTTGTCTCTGAAAAGAGCGAAATGCGCTTTATGCCGCTATACAAGAGTGATGATGAAAATGGATTCACTGCCTGCTTCGATTTAGCATCAGGATATAAAAAAGCACCTCTCGCAAGCGGAAAATGGCTGCTTAAATTTGACGGTAAAATAGAAACCGAGTTAACCGATAATCGTGATTTTAGCGACAATGGCGGTGTATATAAAATTGCACTTGAGTGTAACAATGACGAAATTATTTTGACAAGCACTCTGTCGCCGACAAAGACGAGTTTTGCTGTAAAATGCGCCGATGTTATACTGAAAACGGTGTTTTTTATATCAAAAATTACATCAAAATCAGATAATCGTGTCCTTTTTACCAGCCAATCAAGAAAAGATATTTCGGGCAACGAAAAATTTATTTTAGACGAAATTTTAAAGCAGGATGAGCTAAAAAGCAGACTCAATATAAACTTTTCATTTACAAATAAACCTGATTTTAAGTATTATTTAAAGACGGCTTGGCTACTCGGTAAAAGCGAAACCATAATTATCGACGATCACCACCCCATTATTTATCGTTTTAATTATAATAAAAAGGTGAAAATTGCTCAGCTTTGGCATGCTTGCGGTGCATTTAAGACATTCGGTTACAGTCGGCTTGGAAAAGAAGGCTCTTTACGTTTTGACTCGAATGCACACAGATGCTATACTCACGCCTTTGTAAGCGGTGACGGTGTTAGAAAATATTATGCCGAAGCATTTGGTATACCGATGGAATGCGTTTATGCTACGGGTGTCCCCCGTTGCGATAATCTTAACTGCGCCACGTCAAAAGATAACAACAAATTCACCATACTCTTTGCGCCGACATTTCGCGGAAACGGAGCCGAAAGCGCACACTATCCTTATGATAAGCTTGATTTGGATAAGCTTGCCGACCTATGCAGAAAAAACAATATGCAGGTTATATTTAAAATGCACCCGTTTATTAAGGATAATGTACCAATTTTAGACAGTCAAAAAGACGTCCTTGTTGACAAGTCGGATATTCGTGAAATTAACACCATATTGCACGAGGCCGATTTAGTCATCACCGACTATTCTTCGTTAATTTACGAGTCTGCTCTTTTGAATAAACCGATGCTGTTTTATACCTTTGACCTTGATGAATATATAGCTTCGCGTGATTTCTATGAACCGTTTGAAACATTCGTACCGGGTAAAATTGTTTCAAATTTTGATGACCTTATCAATGCAATTAATAACAAAGATTTTGAAATTGAAAAGGTTGAGCCTTTTAAACAATTTAATTTCGGCGGTTATGGATTTAATGCTGCTGAAAAGATTGTAGATATTTTATTTAAACAAAAGCATTGACCTTGTTTTTAATAAAAAAACGTACTCATGTTAATTATTAATAACCTGTCGCATTATTAAAATGCAACAGGTTATTTTTTTTACTTGTTTTTATTTATAATAATTTTTTGATTATTTTTTATTCCGCTATACATTTCCCTCTCGATTCTATGACGTAAGCTCTTGTTATCGCTAACGCGGTAAAAATCATGACGAGGAAAGCTTGTTGCGTCAATCAGTTCGGCTCGGTCGGCTAAAACGGCAATATCCCAACCGCAATAATTAACCGAGGTGAGCACCCTTGATGCCGCCGAAACCATTGACAGAATTTCGTTCCACAAGGGAATACGAAACCCGTCAAACCGCTTATTTGTAACCGGGTGGCGATGATACATTCCGTTATTTTTATCAAAAGCGCTACCTATTACAATTCCCGTCTTATCGTCAACAGCAGCGGTTAAAAACGTTTTCCCTTGACGCATATTGAGACAGGAAAAAACCGGACTTTCGCCAACGGTTACTACCCGAATTATACCAAGTGCATTTCCACAAAGTCGCTCCATCTCTTCATTTTGCTTAACACATTTTTCAACTATATTAAGTCCCATCCGCAATAGTCGTTCACGTAAATCCTCATAATCATATATACCGAGCAGATTGAGAACAAAACTACCCTTTTCCGTTTTCGAATCAGAGGCTCTAACCACTGCCGTATTATCACCGCCTAAAAAAGCACGAAGCTGATGTGCATTTGACCTTTCTAAATCAAGCCAATTTCGAGAAATAAAATCAGAATAAAGTCTATACATTTGGCGCTTATCATTAAAACAGTCCATTAATTCAGCGCTATTTAGCGCCTTTACATAGTCATTATTTACACCGCGAGTTATTATATTTTTACGCTCAGTAGCATTTTTTGTTTCAAAGGTAAAATTATAATAATCGGTATATCCTGCAGAATACTTTATTCCGCATTTAACCATATCAGCAACCGTTGCGAC
This sequence comes from Clostridia bacterium, assembly GCA_017409475.1. Lineage (GTDB taxonomy): Bacteria > Bacillota > Clostridia > Oscillospirales > Acutalibacteraceae > UMGS1976. The sequence goes on along the minus strand of JAFQSP010000003.1, from coordinate 58,866 downwards.
TGTGCTTTTGTTGCTCCTATCCCTAACCGCTTTTGCCGTATAAAGCATTGACGGTAGACTCATCTCTTTTATTCTGTCCATTAAGTATTTATAATCCGCCATATCCTTCTCCTTATCCTATTATAAGAGTATTATTGGCAGATTTTGATGAAAAAAATCACAACATAATATAAAGTAAGGCTAACATCAGCGTTTCATCAAAGCCTTCCTTTTGTAAAAGCGCCATCATCATAATTATCAGTGCTCTATCACCATCTAATTCAAAATTTTTTAGATTGAGTTTATCTAAAAAACCTCCTATACCACTTTTGATAGGTTGGTGTGTAGGTGCGGATTGGTGAGTAGGTGCAGGTTGATGTGTGGGTTCGGATTGGTGAGTAGGTGCAGGTTGATGTGTGGGTGAAGAAAAGTTTCTAATCGGTCGTACGTAATCGGGCATAATTGGACGTGAATGATTGGCTCTCGGTTGCTCTGTTCTTCGCCCATCGTCTCGTTGTTTTCCCTGAGGTTCGTTTCGATTATTTATATTATGCTCTTCTCTTTGACGCCCGGTGTTTCCTCGATTTCCAAGGCCGTTTTGTGACCATCTCGAATTTCGGCTATTGTTTTCGGCCATTTTTATGCACCGCTCTTTTCATAATAAAATAAATATGCTATAATTTAAAAATACCGCTTTCGGTAATCATAGGCATTATCGCAAGAAGCTTCATAATCTTAATCGCCTTATCCACACGCTCCCGCCTTTTTTCGCTCAAATGCGGTTTAAGCGCTAAAAGCAGTCGAGTCCTTGAATCATCAGATGAGCTGTTAAACGCTTTCATAATTCGCATTATTGACGAAAGCTGATCAGGAGAAATAGGAAGAGATGCATCGACCTTTTCCTCTTTTTTTGCCGGAGGTAAAATGGATGACGGCGTCTCCGGAACAATGGACGAAATCAGGGACGAAATATCCGAATCGCCCGAAATTAGCGATTCTGCAAGGCTTTTGACCGTATTCATTCCCTCTTCACTTTCGATAAATGACGAAAGCTGAGACACAATATCATTCATTTTTATTACCCATCAGCTTATTCATAAGCTCCTGCACCTGAGGCGATTTTAAAAGCTTTTCGGTTGCTGCTTTATTTGACAAGAATTTTTTTAATTTTTCAGCTTCTTCGGGAGGCATACTCGACATTAAACTATCCGCCGATCCGCTTTGCACAGCTGATTTAATTGCATCGGGAGTTGTACCGAGACGCTTCGCCGCTGAATTTATTAAATTATCATGATTGTTACTCATAAAATCACCCTTTTAATTTTTTCAATACATTATATGACACGAGGTTACACAGTATGAAAATTATTGTAATGTCCGACTCACATGGAAAATGCGGAAATCTTATAGACATAGGACTATCGCACAGAAACGCTGACGCCTTTATCTTCTTAGGTGACGGTTGGCGCGACTTTGAGGATTTTTCGCTTTATTTCGATAATAAGCTTTGCATCTCGGTAAAGGGAAACTGCGATTTAGGTTGCAATGCTGAAAACGAAAAAATATTATTTTTGGGCGGAAAAAAGTTCATAATTACCCATGGTCATACATTCAGCGTTAAATCGGGTATTGGCGGCATGATTGCCGAGGCAAAGCGAAACAAATGCGACATAATGCTTTACGGACATACGCATATTCCCCACAACGAATACCGTGACGGGCTTTATATTCTTAATCCCGGTTCGGCAGGTCGTGGCGGCAAAAATAGCTACGGTATTATCGAAATTACGCCGTCAGGTATAATGACAAACATAATATATGTATAGAAAAAATGCGAACAAATGCTAATTCAAAAGCACTTGCTCGCATTTTTTGATTTTTATTGGGAAAAATGCCTTTGTGAACATATCAATCTACGGAGGCGGAAAATGAACATTAACGACAAAATTATAATTAACGAAGCCGAAATTATATCAAAGGCGCTTTTTGGAAAGGGACTAAATGATGCATCATCAAATCAACTTCACACGGCTGTATCACGCTCAATAATGGCTCAAATAGCCGAAAGATGGAAAACAAGCCGCGAAAAGCAAGAAAAGACAAGGTGCGCATACTACTTTTCAGCTGAATATTTGATTGGTAGAGCGATTTTTAATAATCTGCTTTGCTTAGGACTTACCGATAAAATGGATACAATGCTCGGCGAAAAGGGCTTGTCCCTCAAAGACCTCGAAAAAAGCGAGGATGCGGCTCTCGGAAACGGCGGTTTAGGTCGGCTTGCGGCATGCTTTCTTGATAGCGCGGCTACCCTCAATTTACCGCTGATGGGATACGGAATAAGATATAAATACGGGCTATTTAAACAGGAAATTGAAAACGGTGAGCAGATTGAAAAAATCGATGACTGGACACGTGGCGGTGACCCCTGGTCGATAAGGCGGGACGACCTTGCCGTTACCGTAAATTTTGGCAACCAAAGCGTAGTCGCAGTAGCGTACGATATGCCGATAATCGGCTATGGCACCGATAACATCGGCACACTCAGATTATGGCAAGCTGAACCAACCGAGCCTTTTGACTTTATGCTATTCAATGAGCAAGAGTATGACAAAGCTCTCAGCGACAAAAACAATGCAGAAAACATTTCGCGAGTATTATATCCAAACGATACAAAGAAAAACGGAAAAATGCTCCGTCTTAAACAGCAGTATTTTTTCACCTCGGCGTCACTCCAAGATATATTCAGACGTACCGAATTCGCTCACGGCGACATAAATGAAATTGAAAAATACGCAACCATTCAGCTCAACGACACCCATCCCGTACTTGCAATACCCGAATTTATTCGCATAATTACCGAAAAGGGCATCTCCTTCGATAAAGCTCTCGAAATGGCAAAAAATATTTTTAACTACACCAACCACACGGTTATGCAAGAAGCTCTCGAAAAATGGGATATAGGGCTGATAGAAGAAACCCTGCCGGAAATTGCGCAGATTATAAAAAAGATTGATACGGCGATGAAAAAGGAGCTTAATGATAGAAAAATCGACAGCGAAACAATAGAAAACATTTCTATTATCAAAGACAAAACCGTGAATATGGCGAATCTTGCCGTATACGCTTCGTCGGCCGTAAACGGAGTTGCCGTAATTCACACCGAAATACTGAAAAACGAGGTTCTGTCTGAATGGCACAAGATATATCCCAATAAAATTCGCAACAAAACAAACGGAATCACCCAAAGAAGATGGCTACGTTTATGTAACGATGAACTGTCAACGCTTATTACAGGGCTTCTTTCAAACGATGAATGGATAACCGACACAAGCGAGCTGAGCCGATTACACGATTTTGAAAATGATAGCGTAGTTATCGACAGCTTTATGAAAATAAAAAAGAAAAAAAGAGAGCAGTTGGCAAAATATTTACTTGAACAAAACGGTATAAAAATTGACCCCAACACCGTTTTTGATATTCAGATAAAACGGCTTCACGAATATAAAAGGCAGCTTCTTAACGCGCTTGTTATACTTGCAATTTATTACGATATTAAGGATGGCACTATAACCGATTTTGAGCCAACCACATTCATTTTTGCGTCAAAGGCGGCACCAGGGTACAGACGAGCAAAGGGTATAATCAAGTTTATCAATGAAGTCGCAAATATGATTGAAAACGATAAAAAAGTTTCAAAATATATGAAGATAGTTTTTCTGCCAAACTATAATGTCACCTATGCCGAAAAGTTGGTTGCGGCTGCTGACGTTTCGGTTCAAATTTCAACCGCAGGTACAGAGGCAAGCGGCACAGGAAACATGAAGATGATGATGAACGGTGCGGTCACTCTCGGTACACTTGATGGCGCAAACATTGAAATCGTAAACGAGGCCGGCGAGGAAAATAATTATATTTTTGGCATGACGGTGGACACCCTCGACGAAATAAAGGATGAATACGAACCGCAAAATTTGTATAAAAACAACGCTAAGATTAACAGGGTGCTTAACACGTTGGTTGACGGTACGTTTGACGACGGAAAAAGCGGCGTTTTTAAGGAAATATTTGATTCACTGCTTACCAATTCAGAATACGAAAAGGCGGACAAATACTATCTTTTGCTCGATTTCACCACATTCTATGAGGCACGAATTAAGCTCAATCGCGAAACAAAAAACAAAGCTGCATTCGCTAAAAAAGGGTTCATTAACCTTGCTTCAAGCGGAAAATTCTCGTCCGACAGAACAATTAGCGAATATGCAAGCGATATTTGGAAAATTACCGAGATATAATAAAAAAAGCTTCTGCAAAAATGCAGAAGCTTTTTTTAATTCACATTATTACAGCCAATCCTCAGCCGTTTCGATTCCGTCAATTACAGACTGTGTCGCAGATGAAGTTGGTGCGCTCGAAACAGTAGAACTTGTGCTTTCGGTTTCACTGCTTTCGGGCTTGCTGCTTGAAACATCGTTTGACGAAGTCGATGAGCTACCACCGTTTGATGACGATTCAAATGGTCCCTTAATTTGAGATGAGGTTTCATTGTCGCCGCTACCCTGAATAACGGTTGTCGGCTTTTTATTAGTATCAATAACGGTTTCGTTACCATCCTTGTCGGTGATGGTGATTTCGCCGGTTTGATTATCAATTTCGACCTTGTCTCCGTCATTGGTGTCAGCAATAACATTGCCCTCTTCATCCTTTAAGATGATTTGGCTGGAAGCTGAATCGGTATCGCTACTTGAACAAGCACATAGCGCACCCATTAAGCAAAGCACCGCCAAAATAATTGCAACTATTTTCTTCATAATGTCCCCCGATATGTAAATTTATTTTTCGATAAATCGCTTTATAGCCGAAAGTGATTCATCGCTTATGTCGTGCTCCATTTTACAAGCATCCTCCGATGCAATTTCTTTATTCACGCCGAGGCGAATAAGAAACTCGGTCAAAACATTATGACGCTCATAAATTTTATACGCTACTGAATATCCCTCTTCGGTAAGAGAAAGATATCCGTCATTATTAGCGGTAACGTAGCCGCCACTTTTTAAAAGGCTGATGGCTCGACTAACGCTCGGCTTTGAGAAGCCCATATGCTCGCAAATATCGATTGAGCGAACGTTCCCAATCTTTTTTGATAAAATTAAGATGGTCTCAAGATACATTTCGCCTGATTCCTGTAAATGCATATTAAGACCTCCTTTTTTATCTTTCTTTTAAAAAGATACCACATTATTAAATTTTTTTCAAGTTATTTGTCGGCAATAATCTCGTCGGATTCGGTATCTTCCGTTTCCGACTGGGGTAAGCGGCAATAAATCTTTGTATTCTCGTAGATAATTTCAGCAAGCCAATCATTTATGCAAACACCGTCGATGCGCCACTGCCAGTTATCTCCGAGTGTGGACGGCTCGTTCATGCGTGCCTCGCTTGACAGTCCCATAAAGTCCTGCATCATCATAATTGCCGTATCAGCGGGACTTGCCCAAGCCGTTTTCATCATTATCCAGTTGAACCCGTCATTATCATTAACATGCATATACTGACGGGCGTATTCAACATCGGTCGGTGCCGCTGTTTTTGTCCAGCCCATTATGGTATCGTTATCGTGTGTACCCGTGTAAACAACACAGTTTTTATCATATGAATGAGGCAAATAATCGCTTTCTTCCCTGCTGTCAAAGGCAAACTGTAATACCTTCATTCCTGGAAATCCTGAATCTTTAAGTAATTTTCGTACATCCTCGGTAAGATAACCCAAATCCTCGGCTATAATAGGTAAATCACCGCAATCTTTCTTAATTGCGTCAAACAGCTTCATTCCGGGTCCTTTTTTCCATACGCCCTCGATGGCCGTCTCTGCCTCATAAGGAATACAATAATACGCCTCAAAGCCTCGGAAATGGTCAATTCGAAGGGTATCAAAAACCTTAAAAGCAAACGAAATTCTCTTGCACCACCAGGAAAAGTCCTCCTTTTCCATTCGTGACCAATTATAAAGCGGATTTCCCCACAGCTGACCGTCCTCTGAAAAAGCGTCGGGTGGACAACCGGCAACCTCGGTTGGATTACCGTTTTTATCAAGTAAAAACTGGTCAGGTCGAGACCAAACGTCAGCACTGTCGGCCGAAACATAAATTGGCATATCACCGATAATTTTCAGTCCCAAGGAATTGACATATTCCTTCAAGGCGAGCCACTGCTTAAAGCATAAGTACTGCTGCATTTTATAGAATCCAATTGCATTACTGTGCTTTTCTGCGGCCTTTTCAATGCTCTCCTTATCGCGAAGCTTGAGTCCTTTTTCCCATTTATTCCAAACTATTCCCTTGTTTGCGTCCTTTATTGCCATAAACAAGGCATAATCATCAAGCCAAAAGCTGTTTTCTGCACAAAAAGCGGCATAGTCAGTCGGCAATTTTTTCTTAAATCGGGTATATGCCTTTTTAAGCACCTTGTAGCGATTGTTGTAAATAATTTCGTAATCAACCTTTGATATATCATCGCCCCAGTTAATATTTTCAAATTCCTCCGGCTTTAAAAGGCCGTCGTCAGCAAGCATATCAAGGTCGATAAAATACGGGTTTATCGCAAAGGCGGAAAACGACTGATAGGGAGAATCACCGTATGAGGTCGGGCAAATAGGCAATATTTGCCAATAAGATTGTCCCGCCTTTTTCAAAAAATCGACAAATCGGTAAGCTTCCTTTCCAAAGGTGCCGATTCCGTAGCGTGACGGCAATGACGAAATATGCATCAGTATTCCGCTCGACCTCATATTATTCTCTCCTTCAAATTTAAATTTCCCTTATTGTAGTTATCCCTTTACTGCTCCCGCCATAACGCCCTTTATAATATGCTTCTGGCAAAATGCGTAGAAAATTATAATCGGCACTACGCTCAAAACGATAAGAGCCATTGTTGCACCAAGGTCAACCGCACCATAGCTTCCCTGCAAATACTGAATATGAATGGGAATTGTCATATACAATTTTCTATCAAGGACAAGGTACGGAAGCAAATAGTCATTCCATATCCACATTATTTCGAGTATTCCAACCGAGATAATTGTGGGTCTCATTATAGGCAGTACTACCTGAAAAAATGTTCTTATCGGGCCGCAGCCATCGATACTTGCCGCTTCCTCGACCGAAAGTGGCATCGATTTTACAAAGCCGCTGAACATAAACACCGCAAGTCCTGCGCCAAAGCCGAGATAGATAATCGGTATAGTATAAGGTGTATTTAATTTAAGCGTATCAGCCGTTTTTGAAAGGGTGAACATTACCATCTGGAACGGTACTACCATTGAAAATACACAAAGATAATATACAACCTTGCAAATAAAATTATCAACGCGGGATAAATACCAAGCGCACATTGACGTGCATAACAGTATTAGTATAGTTGATAAAATTGTTATTGTAAAGGAGTAAAATACGGAATTAAAAAACGGATAGTTGCCAAAGGTCATTCCCTTTATATAATTATTAAATCCTGCAAAGGAAATTGCGTTCGGAAGTTCAAAGGTTGTTGAGTTAACGAATTCATTAAACTTAAACGAGTTCATCAAAACGACAAAAACAGGAAGCACATAAATTACCGAAATAACTGAAAAAACAACCGTCAAAATGATATTTGACAGCTTATTCTGTTTTTTAAGCGCAAAATCTTTTGATTTCATTGCTGTACCTCCCTCTTTCTTGTGAAGCGAAGCTGAATAAGCGCAATTGCCGCAACTAAAACAAAGAATAATACGGCCTTTGCCTGACCTACGCCTCGCCAATTTGCGTTACTGTAAAATGTGTTATAAATATTCAGCGCAATCATTTCGGTTTGCTTAATTGCGCCCTCAGCCGTAAAGGCTATCGGTGCTCCGTTTGTAAGAGCTAAGTTCTGGTCAAATAGCTTAAATGAATTAGTAAGTGTTAAAAAGGTACAAATTGTGATTGAAGGCATAACGGTAGGTATGGTAATGTGTTTAAGCACCTTCCAGCCACTTGCACCGTCAATTTTTGCCGCTTCGTTAAGCTCCTCCGGTACGCTTTGAAGCCCCGCAATATAAATAATCATCATATAGCCTATTTGCTGCCAAGCCATGAGAATTATCAGTCCCCAGAAACCAAAACGGCTATCAAGAACAATACTTGTTCCGTAATTTCTTAAAATGCCGTCGAAAATCATTTGCCAAATATAGCCGAGAACAATTCCGCCGATAAGGTTAGGCATAAAAAATACCGTTCTGAATGTATTGGACCCTCTTATTCCGCGTGTAAGCACGTACGCCACCATAAACGCGAAAATATTAATTACTACCACCGATACAACTGTGAATAAAGCTGTGTACCAGAACGCATGGAAAAAGCCCTCGTCATTAAACGCCTTTATATAGTTATCAAGACCGACCCATTTAGCATCACTCGTTGTTCTAAATGTACAAAACGAAAGATATATACCCTTTATAAACGGATATAAAAAACCGATTATGAAGGCAGCAAGGGTCGGTAAAACAAATACTGGGAAATAGGCTCGAAGCGGATTTAATCTTTTTATTCTTTTTCTATCTTTCATAGTCGATTCTCCTATATCAAAGAGGACGGACGTTTCCGCCCGCCCCCTCAACTAAACATTAGTATTAGCCGTTTGCTTTTTTGTATTCTCTTGCCCAGCCGTCAACAAATGCCAATTTAACATCGTCCCAGCTTCCAGTACCGGCAGCATACTGAGTAAGAGCAGCGCCTACACCGTTTTTCCAATCCTCAGAAGGAATGGTCGGGAAGTTCCATGAAACAGAAGTCTTGCCTGCTGTTACATAGTCGTTAGCAATCTTAACGAGCGGATTTGAAGCTTCTTTTGCATTCTTGAACGGAATTACAAATCCCATGTCGTTAGCAAGAGCTGATGTTCCTGCATCGTCGGTAACAACCCACTTTAAGAAGTCGAGTGTAGCCTTGATGTCAGCTTCGTCAGCCTTTGCGTTTACGCACCAGTAGTTTTCAGAACCGGTGCAAAGGCCGAGGTTCTCTTCGCCGTCAACGCCCATGTAGATGGGAAGCATGCCAAATTCGTCATCCTTGAGTCCTAAGCCGGTAGCTTCGTCATAAGCAGTTGAGCCATAAGCCCAAGTACCATTCTGATAGAATACAGCCTTTCCGCTCTTGAACTCGGTTTCAGCATCAGTACTTGTCTTTGAAGCAAGATCGGTGGGTTTGCAGGTTGCATAGTTGATATAGAGGTCCCAAATCTTTTTATAATTTTCGAGATATGTGCCCTTTATAGCATCTGTTTTGCCGATTCCGTCAGCAAGATATTCGTAGTAGATAGCCATGTTGGCAAGGTGAGTCTTAAATCTCCAGTCGGATGATGAATCCATACCGGCAGAAGTAAATGCACCGTCAACACCGATGTCAGCCTTGTGAGCCTGAATTTCTGAAGCTACTGTCGAAAGAGCATCAAAGTTATTGAGCTTATCAATCGACTTTATTGTTGACCAATCTGCGTCAAAATATTTCTGAAGAATGGTCTTGTTATAAATGATACCGTATGTTTCGATAACATAAGCAATACCATAAACTTCGCCATTTGCTCCCTTGAGTGCGAAATCGTCACTCTTTAATTCCTTGTAAACGTCACTCTTTGAAAGGTCGTAGCAGTAATCCTGCCAGTTTGCGAGACCAACCGGTCCGTTAACCTGGAAAAGTGTGGGCGGGTCGCTCTTATCCATCTCGGCTGTGAGAGTGGATTCATATGTGCCCTCTGCTGCGGTTACAACCGTTGTTTTAATTCCGGTTGCTTCTTGATACTTTTTGGCAAGTGCCTGCCACTGTTCATCCTGCTCAGGTTTAAAGTTTAAATAAAATACCGAGCCGGCTTCTGCAGTGTCGCTGCTGTTTGAGCCACATGAGGCAAAACATAACGCAACAAGCATTACTGCCAAAATCATTGATAGAATTCTACGCATAAATAAGCCTCCTGACACTACTGCATTTATAATTGCAGTTTATAATATTTTGTGAAGTTTTTTCTTCACATTTCGATTTTAACATATTTGTTTTATTTTTTCAAGATTGTTTAAAACATTTGTAATAATTTAACAAATTGTGTACACGAAATAATGCATAATACACTAAATTGTCTTTGAGCAGTGCACACTTGAGCGTGTTTAAAACTACAAATTTACAGTTTTTACAGCAATTGTAAGTTAAATTTTAAAGCTTATAGACTATAATCACAATAAAATGTATGCCATAACCAAATCTATTATGGACTTTTTTATTAAAAAATATTCGAATGTTATTTATTCTTATTTGACATAGTACTTTTAATATGGTAAAATTTTAGCCGAAAAACGCTATTTTCGCAGGTGAAATTAAAAATGAATACAAAAAATCTTAAAAAAATAATACTAACCGCCATGTTTTCGGCGGTTATTGCCGTAGCAACCATGATAATACGAATCCCTTCGCCGACGGGATATGTAAATTTTGGTGACTGCTTCGTACTTATCGCGGGATGGCTGCTTGGCCCGTTTGGAATTCTTGCCGCCGCAATTGGCTCGGCTTTGGCTGACTTTTTATCCTCGTACACGATTTACATTATCCCGACGTTTATTATAAAAGGAAGTATGGCACTGTGCGCGTGGGCATTGTTTAAAGCGATTTCAAAAGGCAGTAAAAAGCGAATCGTCATCTCGTATATATCAAGCGCGGTTATTGCTGAAATAATTATGATATCCGGATATTTCGTATTTGAGGCGATTTTCTTTAACCCGATGTTAGCCATTCAAAGTGTTTTAGGAAACGTATTCCAAGGATTGACCGGCATTGTGGCAGGAACGCTTTTAATCGGCGCAATTAAAAAGTTAAATATACATACTATATAACAAAAAAACGCCCTGATTTAATCAGGGCGTTTTTTTCATTTTTTAATATCCTAACAAAACAGCTTTATATACAGCAAGCACTTCCCTTGCCCAATAGCCCGGTGAAACAAACAGATATGTCATACAACCAACCGAATAGGCGGAAAGTCCATTTTTTTCAGCAAAAATTCCAGCACGAAACTGATGAAAATTATCAGATGCTATAGCAACATTGGATGACAACCCGTTTTTCGCTATTATTTCAGCGCTATATTCCATGTTTTCTGCCGTTGTAGTTGATTTATCTTCAAGATATATTCTATCTGGTGAAATACCGTTTTGGGTCAAGATATTGTAAATTGCCTGTGCTTCGCTAATATCCTCACCTTTTCCCTGACCTCCAGATGCTATACAAACGGCTTCGGGATTTTCGTTTAGATATTCAAGGGCTGACAATGACCGATCATATAACATTTTTGACGGAGTTTCGCCATTCACCTTACAGCCGAGGACAATGACCGTAGCATTTTCAGGCGGCGCATTCAGCACAGATGATACCATAAACACAAGCGGAACAATAATAACCGCCATTCCGATAACAAAAACGAAGCAAAGTCCGCGAAAGATGATTTTATGCTCGACAGCAAAATTCTTAACCTTTTCCCACATAAGCAAAACAGCGGCAAGAAAAATCAAAATCAATGCCGGATATATCATTCCTATATGTAAAATGCCGCTGCAAATCGGCAACATAAACCATACAGCTAAAAGCATAAACACTGTCGCAATTATTTTCCTGTTCATTTTCACTCCTCCCAAATAAAAGTATAACAAAAACCTCCTGGACAAGCAAGTACAGGAGGCTTAAAATTAGTATTTTAAATCATTTACTGATGAGGGCAAGTGTATCGCGTGCGATTACGAGCTCCTCATTGGTCGGGATTACATATACTGCAACCTTTGAATTATCGGTCGAAATTTTAACAATATTCGACTGACGGAGGGTCTTTTCGTTAATTTCGCGGTCGATTTCGATTCCGAAATATTCCATATCGGAGCAAACCTCTTCGCGAAGGTGTGTATTGTTTTCGCCAAGGCCTGCGGTGAATACGATTGCGTCAAGGCCGTTCATTTCGGCAGCGTATGAGCCGATGTACTTTTTAACATCCTGAATCAAGATGTCAACGGCAAGCTTTGACTTTTCGTAATGGGGATTTGAGGGGCCGGCGGCAATAGCATCCTCGAGGTCGCGTGAGTCAGATGAGTAGCCGGAGGTTACGCCGAGGAAACCGCACTTTTTATTCATAAAGTTGCTCATTTCGTCGGGTGTGAAGCCCTCTTTTTCCATAATAAAGGTAACAACAGCGGGGTCAACGTCGCCGCAACGGGTACCCATTTCAACACCTGCAAGAGGAGTGAAGCCCATTGTGGTATCGATAACCTTACCGTCCTTAACGGCTGAAATTGATGAGCCGTTTCCGAGATGGCAGGTAACAATCTTTGTTCCCTCTACCTTTCCGAGAATGTCGGTCATAACGCCCGAAACAAAACGGTGTGATGTTCCGTGGAAGCCGTAACGGCGAATCTTGTACTTTTCGTACATTTCGTAAGGAATCGGGTACATATATGATTTTGCGGGCATGGTCTGGTGGAATGCGGTATCGAATACAACAACCTGGGGCACTTCGTTTCCGAGACATTCGATACAAGCGCGGATACCCTGAACGTGAGCCTTGTTATGAAGAGGAGCAAGCTCGGCGAGGTTATAAATATCCTCTATTACCTTTTCGTCAACGATAACCGAACGGTCGAATATTGAGCCGCCCTGAACGACACGGTGACCTACTGCCGAAATTTCGCTCATAGAGTCGATTACTCCGTATTCCTTGCTTGTAAGAGCGTCAACTACACAGTTGAAAGCAACGGTATGATTGGGCATGGGAATATCGGCTGAATACTTTCTATCGTCAAAGGTCTTATGGCTGATGGCGCCGGTGTCACCGATACGCTCACAGATACCCTTTGCGATAACAGTTTCGTCCTTCATGTCGATAAGCTGATATTTGAGTGATGAGCTACCGGCATTTACAACCAAAATCTTCATTTTTTACATTTCCTCCATATTAACTTTTAGATTTCACTTGAAGTATTGCGAAAAATAAGGTAAAATCTATATTATTCACATAATATGTATTTTAATATACATTGCCGAATTTTTCAAGTATTATTTATTGGAGGATAAATCGGTGAAGATTGCCGCTGTTATTGCTGAATACAATCCCTTTCACCTCGGTCACGAATACATGCTGACCATGGTCAGAAATATGGGCTACGACGGGATTATTGCGGTTATGAGCGGTAACTTTGTTCAGCGAGGTGACGCGGCCATTTCGGACAAGCGTTCACGAGCAAAAATGGCCATTTCCTCCGGGGTTGACCTTGTAATCGAGTTACCCCTCCCCTATGCAGTCGCTTCGGCACAAAAATTTGCATTCGGTGCCGTCAAGATTATTAAGGCTTGCGGAATTGTTGATGCGATTGCTTTCGGCTCGGAATGTGGAGACGTTGGGCTTATCAAATGCACCGCCGAAATAATAAAAAATGATATTAGCGACGAGCTGAAAGGTCAGCTTGACAAAGGAATCACCTTTGCCGCCGCAAGAGAAAAGGCAGTAGCATCGATTGATAAAAAAGCGGCTGCTATTCTCAAAAACCCGAATGACACATTGGCTGTTGAATACGTCACGGCACTTGGTGACAGCGAAATTAAGCCGATTGCGATAAAAAGAATAGGTGCGGCTCACGATGGCGATGCAATAGACGGATTTGCAAGCGCGTCTCAAATAAGGCAAATACTCCTTTTGGGTGATATAAAAGGTGCGGCAAAATATATGCCCACAGCTGCAGCCGAAATTCTAAAAAGCGAAATTGATTCGGACAATGCACCCGTTAGCTTAAAACGAGCTGAAAACGCGATTATTTCGCATTTAAGGCGGCTTTCGGTCGAGGATATAAAGAATCTTCCCGATGTTAGCGAAGGACTCGAAAACCGTATTTTTAATGCGATAAGAAAAGGAACCTCGCTCGACGAAATAATAAACAAAATTAAATCAAAGCGCTATACAATGGCGAGGATAAGGAGAATACTTCTTTCGGCTTATTTAGGGGTTAGCAGAGATACTGTTTTGGCACCTGTTCCGTATATCAGAATTCTCGGAGCAAATCAAAAAGGACGCCAAATTCTCAAAATAATAAAAAAAACAGCCACTCTACCCATTATTACTCGAACAAAAGAGGTAAATACTCTTGACAAACAGGCGGTAAATATGTTTTCATTAGAAGGTAATGCTGCTGATTTATATTGGCTGATGTCACCGACAAATAAGCCCTGCGGCAAGGATATGACTGATCCTATTGTCATGATAAAAAAATCTGAGGAGACCTAAAATGGCTATTACACACGAGATTATCGAAAAATACGAAAATTACGGTCGTTGCGTAAAGATTACAAATGGAATTATTGAGACATACGTTACCATCGACGTAGGACCCCGAATTATCCGCTTTGCTCATTGCAACGGAGATAATATTTTTTACAACGATATTGAGAGAAAATCAAATCGTAGCGGCGAAAAATACGATGAATATTATTATGAATCGGCCACATGGTATATTTATGGCGGTCACCGTCTCTGGCTAACGCCCGAAAGTTCACCCGAAACTTATTACCCCGACAATGACGAGGTAAAATACGAAATCACCGACAATGGCGCTATTTTCACACCAAATGAGCAGATAGGAAACAAGGTTCAGCTTCAAATCGAGGTTCAGATGGCCGATAATGCCCCTGATATGAAGGTCATTCACAGGGTTAAGAACACAAACAACGTTAATCGTCAATGCTCTCTCTGGGGAATTTCGGTGCTTAACAGCGGTGGTCTCGAAATTATACCGCAAAATACCCACGATACCGGTCTTCTCGCAAACAGAATTATATCACTTTGGCCCTATTCAAACGTTACCGATGACCGATTCTATTTCGGCAACGAATACATAACCGTACGTCAGGATAAAAATGCTAACGGTCCCTTTAAGCTTGGCACAGATAACCAAAACGGATTTGCCGCTTATATACTCGGTGATGACGTTTTTGTTTGCCGCTTTGATTACAAGGATGCCGTTGCTTATCCCGACAACAATGTGAACTTTGAAACATACACCGACAAAAACATTCTCGAGCTTGAAAGCCTCAGCCAGATTTATGATTTAGCCCCGGGTGAATCGGCCGAAAGTATCGAAAATTGGTCGCTTTATAAAGCAAGCAGTACACCCGACGCAAAGGATGAAGCGGCAATAAAAGAGTTTTTAAATAATTTGAAATAAAGGGAGAAAGAAAAAATGTATCAGGATTATTTAGACACAATCAGCTTTGTCAAAAACTATGACAACGAAGTTGCTGACGCTATGAATCTCGAGCTCAAACGTCAGCAGGCTAATATCGAGCTTATCGCATCGGAAAACTTTGTTTCCCCTGCTGTTATGGCTGCTATGGGTTCGGTTCTCACAAACAAGTATGCTGAAGGATATCCCTCAAAGCGCTACTACGGCGGCTGTCAGTGCGTTGACATTGTTGAAGATATTGCACGCGATAGAGCTAAGAAGCTCTTTGGCGCCGAGCATGCTAACGTTCAGCCGCATTCGGGAGCTCAGGCTAACCTCGCCGTATATTTTGCTCTCGTTGAAAATGGCGACACCGTTATGGGTATGAATCTTGCTCACGGCGGACATTTGACACACGGTTCACCCGTTAACGCATCCGGTAAAAACTATAACTTCGTTCCTTACGGTGTTAACGCCGAAGGATATATTGATTATGACGAAATGAGAAGAATTGCAGTTGAGTGCAAGCCGAAGCTCATCGTTTCGGGCGCTTCAGCATATCCACGTGAAATTCGCTTTGACATTATTCGCGACATCTGTGACGAGGTTGGCGCAATTATGATGGTTGACATGGCTCACATCGCCGGCCTCGTTGCCGCAGGGCTCCACATCAATCCCGTTCAGTACGCCGACGTTGTTACCACTACTACACATAAGACGCTTCGCGGTCCCCGTGGCGGTATGATTCTTTGCAAAGAAAAGTATGCAAAGGTAATTGACAAGGCCATTTTCCCAGGCATGCAGGGCGGTCCTCTTATGCACGTTATCGCTGCAAAGGCAGTTTCGTTCGGCGAGGCACTGACCGACGAATTTAAAGATTATCAGAAGCGTATTATTGAAAATTCTCAGGCACTTGCCGCTTCTTTAAAAGCAAATAATATTAACATCGTTTCCGGCGGTACCGACAATCACCTCATTCTCCTCGACCTTCGCGGTACAGGTGTTACAGGTAAGGAGCTCGAACACCGTCTTGACGCTGTTAACATCACAACTAATAAAAACGCTATCCCGAATGACCCCGAAAGTCCCTTTATCACAAGCGGTATCCGCGTAGGTACTCCTGCCGCTACTTCAAGAGGTCTCGGCGTTGACGATTTCACAAAAATCGGTGAGCTTATTGCTCTTGCTATCTTCGACTTTGAAAATAAGCAGGAATATATTAAGCAGAGCGTTGCCGAAATTTGTGCAAAATATCCCCTTTATAAATAATTAGAATTATAATATAAAAAAAGCAGACCAATTGGTCTGCTTTTTTTATTTATGCTGTTTCGATTGAGTTTGCCTTTTGGAGTCCGAGCTTTTTGATAGCGTCCTCACGCATCTTGTACTTTAAGATTTTTCCTGCGACGTTCATCGGGAACTCGGTCACAAAATCGATATAACGCGGAACCTTATGACGAGCCATATGAGCGTTGATGTATTCTTTCATTTCGGCTTCGGTCATTTGCTCGCCGTCCTTTAAGATAATACAGGCCATAATTTCTTCGCCATATTGTTCGTCGGGGACACCGATTACCTGAACGTCCTTTACCTTCGGATGAGTGTAGATGAATTCCTCGATTTCCTTCGGATAAATATTTTCGCCGCCACGGATAATCATATCTTTGAGTCGGCCTGTGATACGATAATTTCCCTCGGCTGTACGACAGGCAAGGTCGCCTGTATGCAACCAACCGTCCTTATCAATAGCGGCGGCAGTAGCTCTCGGCATTTTATAATACCCCTTCATGATATTGTATCCACGAGCAACAAACTCGCCTGTAACTTCGTCGGGACAATCCTCGCCCGTTTCGGGATTGATAATTTTACATTCTATTTCGGGAAGTGCTCTTCCTACCGTTCCGACACGAACCTCGATTGAATCATCGGTTGAGCTCATTGTACAACCGGGTGAAGCTTCGGTCTGGCCGTAAACGATGGTGATTTCCTTCATATTCATCTTATCAATTACGTCGCGCATAACCGAGATGGGACAAGGGCTTCCGGCCATAATTCCGGTACGCATGTATGAAAAATCGGTCTTTGCGAAGTCCTCATGCTCAAGCATTGCAATAAACATAGTAGGAACACCATGGAATGCGGTTATTCTCTCATCATTGATGCAGGCAAGTGCAGGCTTTGGTGCATAATACGGCAACGGGAGCAAGGTAACGCCATGGGTCATTGATGCGGTCATAGCAAGTACCATTCCGAAACAGTGGAACATGGGCACCTGAATCATCATACGGTCGGCGGTTGAAAGGTCCATACGGTCGCCGATACATTTTCCGTTATTTACAACGTTGTAATGGGTAAGCATAACGCCCTTCGGGAAACCTGTTGTACCCGAGGTATACTGCATGTTACAAACGTCATCCTTATCAACGGCTGCTGCACGACGGTAAACCTCTTCAACAGGCACCATTTCGGCGCGCTCAATAGCTTCTTCCCAGCTTATACATCCCTTTTGCTTAAAGCCAACTGTGATTACGTTGCGCAGGAAGGGCAAACGGCGGCTGTGGAGCGGCTGACCGGGCTCGGTATTTTCAAGCTCGGGACAAAGCTCGGCAATAATTGCGGCGTAATTTGAATCACGGAAGCCGTCAACCAAAATGAGTGTATGCGTATCAGACTGTTTGAGCAAATATTCAGCCTCGTGAATCTTATACGCCGTATTCATTGATACCAAAACTGCGCCTATTTTTGTTACCGCCCAAAAGGCAATATACCACTGGGGTACGTTTGTTGCCCAAACGGCTACGTGGTGACCGGGTTTTACTCCGAGCGAAATGAGCGAACGCGCAAAGGTATCAACGTCCTTACGGAATTCGTAATATGTTCGGGTATAATCGAGGGTTGTATACTTAAATGCGAGTCGGTCGGGAAACTCCTCAACCATTCGGTCGAGAACCTCGGAAAAAGTACAATCGATGAGTAAATCCTTTTTCCAAACGTATTTTCCTGTATGCGCATTGTTGTAATAAAGGCTATTATCCGACTTTGACGTGTCGGAAAACTGACTCATATAGTTTTCAAACTGGGAAAGAACGATTTCTAAATCGTCAAGCTCCTTGCACCAGTCGGGTGTCCATTCGAGTGAAATGAATCCGTCGTAATTGACCGAACGGAGAGCCAGAATCATCTCATTCACAGGCAATTCGCCCTCACCCATAAGGCAAAATTCGGTTCCGTTAGCGGTACGGACAGCATCTTTGATATGAATGTGCTTAACATACGCACCGAGATTTTCTATCGTCTTTTCGGGTGCTTCGTTGGCGATAAAATAAGGAGAATACATATCCCAAAGAGCTGCAACACTGTCGCAAGCAAAACGTTCGAGTAAGTCACGCAGCTTTGCGGTATCACAGAAAAGTCCGCTTGTTTCAAAAAGAAGGGTTATACCCTCTTTTTCAGCTATAGGTAAAATTTCGGCGCAAAAAGCTTCTACCGTTTCCATATCGTCGGTATCATGCTCGGATGCGTGGATGCGAATATTCGGAATATGCAAATTTTTTGCTATGCGGATACACTCGGTGATTTCGGCTATTGCCTCGTCGTGAGCAGCCTTATCGGCCGGGTCGCAAATACTGTCGATACAAGGAATTGTGAGTTTCATTTCATACAGCTTACGTAGGGTTGATGAAGCTGTATAATCCTGAAAAGCGCTCTCCTTATCGGTGAAAAGACGGTTATTTATATTATGAAGTTCAATGCCGGAAAACCTGAGCTCCTTTGCCATTTGGCAAAATTCGTCAAAGCTTTTTCCGTGCCATCCCTTTGTTGAAAAAGAAAGTTTCATATTAAGACTCCTCGTGAACAATCTTGTTAACTGCGTTAATATATGCCCTTATTGATGAACCGATGATATCGGTGGAAATTCCGTTACCAGAAAAGAGCTTTCCGTTATGACGGAGACGGACAATGGCCGAACCGACGGCTTCTCTGCCCTCGGTAACCGACTGAATTTGGAAATCGTCAAGCTCAAAATGACAACCGATAATCTGCTCAATCGCCTTAAACGATGCGTCAACAGGGCCGTCACCCATACTAATTGAGGAAATTTCTTCTCCACTCTTTTCGAGTGTGATTTGGGCCGAAGCCGAAACAATATTGCCGGTATTGATAACATAGCTAACCAGCTTATATGTCGGCGGTACTTGAAGGGCTGTACTTGCTACAATAGCGTCAAGCTCCTTTGATCCGACCTTTTTTCTCTCGGCAAGTCGCTTAAATTCGTCATATACCTTTACATAGTCCTCTTCCGACAGGTCGTAGCCAAGCTTTTTAACAGCGGCAGATACAGTTTCAAGCGTATCGTCGGAAGCAAGCATCGGCTGGTCGGAATCGGCAAAATCGGTGACAATGTTTTCGATGTCATTATTCATCTTTGTTCCGCAAATCCACTCAATCTGCTTCAAGATACGGTAGAGTTCATTATAATTAAGGTTCGATTTAACGCCGATTCGGTCGCCGCTATTATTAATTATGTTAGCGAGAACATTGAGCTTCGGCAAATCGTCCCTTGCGGCACAGCACTTTATCTCGTCAACGCCAACCTTAATAGCCATAATTGCTGATGCGGTTGCCATCGAGTTTCTATTACGGCAGAGAACGCCGAAATTGATATCGTTAAGTGCAGGATTATTTTCCTTTACATCAGATATGAACGTAGCAAATTCGTCGGGCAGCATAACATCTTCGTCGTCGCAAAGGGTGATTGTTTTTATTCCCGAATCAATGGCTAAGGTAATAATTTCCTTCAAGAAGTCAGGTTCGGCACGTGTCGCATCGGCTGCAAAAAATTCGACATCATTCGACTTTTCGGTAGCAGCGGTAAAAAGCCGCTTTGCAAGTTCGAGCATTTTAGCAGGCTTTTTGTGACAAGAATATTCCATTTGAACGGGTGATACAGGTAAATTCACCTTTAATCTTGTGCTTTTTGCTCCTGCTACTGCTGCTGCGGCAACAGCAACTCCATCAACCGTTCTACCTGTCGAAACGCTGATTGTGCTGTTCTTTGCAAAGGCGCAAATGGTTCTTATAAGTAATGAATCGGTTGTAACATTTACAATCTCGGGCATATCGATAACGTCAACCTTTAGGTTATCAAGCTGACGGGCTATTTCAATTTTCTCCTTAAATGATAGGGTTGCTGCGCCCATTTCGAGTGTCATGTCGGTTACTTTAATCTGTTTCATTTCATCACTTTCCTTCGATAGCATTTTATGCAAATAAAAAAACCCTGAAACCTATAAAATTTAGGTTTCAGGGACGAATTGATACTTTTAATCCGCGGTACCACCCCGGTTACTGTGAAACAATCACAGTCACTCGCTGAGCTCAAACAAGCTCTCTGCCATGATAACGGGGCAAGCCGTAATCTCTTACTCAAAAATACTTTTTTCGGAGATTATGCTCAGGAACGAGACTTTATCCCATGGTACATATCGGTCTTTCACCAATCGCCGACTCTCTATGATGTACTTTAAAGGGACAAATAATTCCTTCGTCGCATTTAAAATATGGGATAATAATAGCACCAAACGATTGGTTTGTCAAGTATAATTTTTAATTAATTTTATATGTCCAGCCGAAAGTATCCTCGACCTTACCCCACTGGATACCGGTAAGGGTATCATAGAGGTGCTGAGTAACCTCGCCGATTTTTCCTTCATTTATGACATACTTGTTATCCTTGTAGCAGAGCTCGCCAATCGGAGAAACAACAGCTGCTGTACCGCAACCCCATGCCTCTTCGAGTGTGCCGTTTTCGAGAGCTTCGGCAAGCTCATCAATACTGATAAGTCTTTCGCTGACAGCATATCCCTCGGATTTAAGAAGCTCGATAATCGACTTTCTGGTAATTCCGGGGAGGATTGAGCCGGCAAGCATCGGTGTAACGATTTCGCCGCCGATTTTGAACATAACGTTCATTGCGCCAACCTCTTCTATATACTTGCGCTCAACGCCGTCAAGCCAAAGAACCTGAGAATAGCCGAGCTTTTCGGCTCTGTCACCTGCGCGGTTACTTGCGGCATAGTTTCCGCCGCATTTTGCTTCACCTGTACCGCCTCTTACAGCGCGTACGTCATTAGTTTCTATCATAATTTTAACGGGATTAATTCCCTCTTTATAATAGCTACCAACGGGTGAAGTGATAATCATAAATGTAGCATTCTTTACCGAGTGAACACCGAGTGACTCGTCATTACCGAACATAAAGGGACGGATGTAAAGTGATGTTCCCTCGGCTGACGGGGTCCATTCCTGCTCAAATTCGATGAATTTGGTAAGCACTTCGAGAGCTAAATCCTCGGGAATTTGAGGCAAACACATACGCTCGGCCGAACGGTTCATACGTCTGATATTCTCGATAGGTCTGAACATCTGAACGCTGCCGTCAGCCTTTCTGTATGCCTTTAATCCCTCAAAAATTTCGGAGCCGTAGTGAAGAACGGTTGATGCGGGATGAATTTCGACCTTTCCAAACGGAACAATTCGTGCATCGTGCCAACCTTCACCGGCGGTATAGTCCATTATAAACATATGGTCGGTAAACACCTTACCGAAGCCAAGTGTACTGCTATCGGGCTTTTCGGCCGGAGTTGCAGTTTTTTGAATCTTTATTTCCATTTTTCGTCTCTCCCTTAATAATCTCTGCCGATTCGCATAGCGTTAAGGTTTACCTCGAGCATATCGCTATGCTTTGCGGAAATAACCTTTTTGAGAGCATTGTTTACACTTTCTTCATTGTCAAATCCGTTTGTTTCAGCCAACACCTTACCCATAAGGATAATGTTGGCAAGCTTAGCTATTCCGTTGTCGGAAGCGAGCTTTGTTGCGGGAATGTAGAACACCTTTACGTCGTCGCGCTTTACCTTTCGTTCGATAAGCGAGGAATCGACAAAAATCATTCCGCCCGAAACGACGGTATCCTCGTATTTGTCAAGTGAAGGAAGATTCATTGCGATTAAAACGTCGGGCTTTGATACAATCGGTGAGCCAACCGCATCGTCGCTGATAATTACGCTACAGCTTGCTGTACCGCCACGCATTTCGGGGCCATAAGAAGGAAGCCAGCTTACATTCTTTCCGTCGGTAAGCCCCTTGTATGCGAGTAATTTACCCGAAAACAAGATACCCTGACCGCCGAATCCTGCAAATAAATACTGTGTTGTGCTCATTTTCAGTCCTCCTTCTCAGCCGATCTGTCCTTATAAACGCCAAGCGGGTAATAAGGAATCATCTTTTCATCAATCCATTTAAGTGCCTGTGAAGGAGTCATTCCCCAGTTTGTCGGGCAACTTGAAACTACCTCAACAAGTGAGAAGCCCTTGCCGTTTACCTGATTTTCAAAGGCTTTTTTGATAGCCTTCTTTGCGTTCTTTACATTCTTTACATTGTTAACGGCAACTCTTTCGAGATATTCGGCGCCGTCAAGCTGTGAAAGCATTTCACAAACCTTAATCGGAAATCCGCAGGCCTCAACGTCACGACCATAAGGTGAAGTCTGAGTAACCTGACCGGGCAAAGATGTAGGAGCCATCTGACCGCCTGTCATTCCGTAAATTGCGTTGTTTATAAAGATAATGGTGATATTTTCGTTTCTTGCGGCTGAATGAACAGTCTCGGCCATACCGATTGATGCGAGGTCACCGTCACCCTGATATGTAAATACAATATTGTTCGGGTCGGAGCGCTTTACACCGGTGGCAACTGCGGGAGCTCTACCGTGAGCGGCCTCGATCATATCACAGTTAAAATAGTCATAAGCCATAACCGAACAGCCAACCGGTGCAATACCGATTGTTCTGCCTTCGATTCCGAGTTCGTCAATTACCTCGGCGACAAGACGGTGTACGATACCGTGAGTACAGCCGGGACAATAGTGCATTGGCACGTCAGCGAGTGCATGCGGTTTATCGAATACTACCATTATTTGTCACCTCCGTTATTTGCTTTGATAATTGCTTCAAGTACCTGTTCGGGCGAAGGTATCATACCACCTGCGCGGTTGCAAAGTGTAACCGGTACCTTGCATTCGGTTGCAAGACGAACGTCCTCAATCATCTGACCCATTGAAAGTTCAACAGAAATAAACTGCTTTACCTTATCGGCGGCAGCGGCAAACTGCTTTTTCGGGAAGGGCCAAAGGGTAATCGGACGAAGAAGTCCGACCTTTATTCCCTGATTTCTTGCTTCGTTGATAGCGTTCTTTGCTACACGAGCGGCAATACCGAATGCGGTAACGCAAATTTCGGCATCATCCATCATATATTCTTCGCAAAGTGCTTCATTTTCCTCGATATAGCTGTATTTTTCGTAGCGCTCGAAGTTAGTCTTTTCGAGTTCTTCCGGCTTTAAGAAAAGGGAGTTTACAATATTATGCTCTCTCTCCAACTTTGTTCCGGTGACAGCCCAAGGCTTTTCTACCTTTTCGCCTACTTCGAAATCGAGTGATACCGGTTCCATCATCTGGCCCATTGTACCGTCGGCAAGAATCATTGTAGTCATACGATATTTATCAGCAAGGTCAAAACCCTTTACTGTGAGCTCGGCCATTTCCTGAACCGAATCGGGAGCGAGAACGATCATATGGAAGTCGCCATGTGCCCCACCCTTTGTTGCCTGGAAATAGTCCGACTGTGACGGCTGAATTCCACCAAGACCGGGACCACCACGCTGAACGTTTACGATAAGAGCGGGTAAATCGGCACCTGCTAAATATGAAATTCCTTCGCCTTTAAGAGAGATACCCGGGCTTGATGACGAGGTCATTACTCTCTTTCCTGTGGCGGCTACGCCGTAAACCATATTAATTGCGGCAATTTCACTCTCTGCCTGGAGGAAGGTTCCTCCGATTTTGGGCATTCTCTTTGCCATATAAGCGGCAACCTCGGTTTGAGGTGTAATAGGGTATCCGAAATAATGACGGCAACCTGCGATTATTGCAGCTTCTGCGATTGCTTCGTTACCCTTCATAAGTACTTTATCTGCCAACTTGTTCACTCACCTTTCGACCTTTATAATGCAATCGGGACACATTGTTGCGCAGAAGGCACAGCCGATACAAGCATCAGCATTTACCGCCTCTACGGGATGATGTCCTTTTAGGTTAATTTTATCCGATGCAAGCGCAAGAACTCCCTTTGGGCACGCCTCTACACAGAGACCGCAACCCTTACACTTGTCGGTTTTGAATGTCAAAACAGCCATTTTTTCATTCTCCTTTACAGTTTTGTTTCAATTTCCATAACATAAAGATTATCTATTTCGCCGTTTAGTTGCTCGGCAACCGACCTGTTGACCGAGGTGAACAAAACGGGTAAATTAGTTTTTTGCGAGATTTCGGCGGCATAATTAAGCGAGCTGATTACGTCGTCTGCCATTGTTTCGGCGCCTAAATTGGAATTATTTATTATCGCGGTGAATTTAAGTCCGCATGCCGCTTCGATTTCGCGCATTACCTCGATTGCCGAATCGGCATCCTTTGTAAGCGGTCGAAATTTATTCACGACGTATAGCATTTGATAATCGTTTTCCTCGCGGATTGCGGGAGAAATTCGACCAAGCGCCAAAGCGCCCCTTTCGTCGCCGCCGACGTCGAGAATTGAATGCAATTCTTTATCATCTGTAACAGCGTACATATCCTGCGGCAAGGCGGGTATATCGACATTCGAATTAGCATATTCCGAACAAATGAGGCGGATACCCGCATTTTCGAGCTGTTGCTCGTTATCCTTTGTCCTGAAATACGGGTTTACGATATCAATGTCGGCTATTGCGACCTTTTCCCTTATCCTTTTTAAATCATAAGCGAGTGAAACTGCAATATTCGTTTTTCCGCTGCCGTAATGTCCCGAAATTATCGTTATTCTGCTGAAATTCATTCCATTCACCTTACAGCTTATTGCGCTGAATTTTTCCGCTGATTGTCTTTGGCAATTCGTCCTTAAATTCAACTATACGCGGATATTTATACGGCGCAGTATGCTTTTTGACATAGTCCTGAATTTCTTTTTTTAGCTCGTCGCTCGGCTCGGTACCCTTTACGAGTACGATGCTTGCCTTAACAACCTGGCCGCGTACCTCATCGGGTGCGGCTGAAACGCCACATTCGAGCACGTACGGAAGCTCCATAATAACGCTTTCAATTTCGAAGGGTCCGATTCGGTAGCCCGATGACTTGATTACGTCATCGGCACGTCCAACGTACCAATAGAAACCGTCCTCGTCACGCCAAGCAACGTCGCCCGTATGGTAATAACCGTCGTACCAGACCTCTTTTGTCTTTTCTTCGTCATTATAATATCCGGTAAAGAGACCGCAAGGCACTCCGTTTGAAACATTAACTACGATTTCTCCGTTTTCGCCGACAGGAACTTCATTTCCGTCAGAATCAACGAGTTTAACGTCATAAATAGGAGCAGGCTTACCCATTGAGCCGATTTTATGGTCGGCACCGGTCATATTTCCGATAATCATTGTGCTCTCGGTTTGACCGAAGCCTTCAAGAATTTGAAGTCCGGTTGCCTTTTCGAATTGGCGGTAAACCTCGGGGTTGAGGGCTTCTCCCGCCGTTGTCATATGCTTAACCGAGCTAAAATCGTACTTTGAAATATCCTGCTTTATCATCATACGTAACATTGTAGGCGGTGCGCAGAATGTAGTAATCTTATACTTTTCGAACATCGGTAAAATATCCGCCGCATCAAAGCGGTCGAAGTCATAAACAAATGTAGCCGCTTCGCATAGCCACTGGCCGTAAAGCTTACCCCACATTGACTTTGCCCAACCTGTATCCGAGATTGTGAAATGCAATCCTTCGGGGTCAACATTGTGCCAATATTTAGCCGTATGGAAATGACCAAGCGCATATTTATAATTATGTGCGGCAATCTTCGGATAACCTGTAGTACCCGAGGTAAAGAACATTAGCATAAGGTCGTCTCCGCCGGGAGCATCCTCTGTTCTATCGTAATGGGAGCTGAAAAGCGCCATTTCGTCATCGAAATTACGCCAACCCTCTTTATTTCCGTTAACGATAATTTTATGTTCAAGGGTCGGACAATTCTTTGCCGCTAAATCAACCTGATTGGCTACGTCGCCGTCGGCTGTACAGATAATCGCCTTTACTCCCGCCGACTTGAAGCGATAATCAAGGTCATGCTCCTGAAGCTGATTGGGTGCAGGAATTGCGATTGCGCCAAGCTTATTGAGTCCGATTATTGCGTACCAATACTGGTAGTGACGCTTTAAAATAAGCATTACTCGGTCGCCTTTTTTAATTCCGAGCGACTTGAAATAATTAGCTGCCTGCGACGAATGTCTCTTTACATCCTTAAAGGTGATTCTACGTTCTGTTTTGTCGCGGGAAATATGTAACATTGCCAATTTATCGGGGGTTTTGTTCGCGATTTCGTCGACGACGTCGAAGGCAAAGTTGAAATTATCGGTATTCTTGAAACTGATTGAAATAGGTGTGCCGTTATCGTCCTCTACCCTTTCGATAAATTTCTTATACACGCGCTGCTGAGGGTCTCTCTCGCGCGGCTTTGTTGAAAGGGGTAGCTGCTTTTGAAGCTCGGGGACAGGCTCGCCTGTCGGGTTCAAAACGATTGCGTAAAAATGGCAATCGGCACCGTTAACGGCTATCATTCCGTGTGGTGACGAGCTATCGTAATAAATACTGTCGCCGGGGCCTAAAATCTCCTTATGTTCGCCAATTTGAACCATAAGATGACCGTCAATTATGATGTCACATTCCTGACCGGCGTGGCTTGTAAGCTCGATTTCGCGATTTTGCGCTTCTTCGCTATATTTACTGCAAACGTAAAGCGGCTCGGCAATTCGGTTACGGAAGGCTGCTGCAAGATTATAGTAAATCATACCATGCGCCTGCTCAATCTTTTGACCTTCGCCCTTTTTGGTTACTGTGTATGATTTAAGAGTTGGGCTCTTTCCCTCGATAATATCGGTTACGTCAACATTAAAGGCAAGGGCACAACGATAAATAAAGGCGAAATTGAGATCCTGAAGTCCGTTTTCGCAATTGATATACTCCTGCTCACTGACTCCCGTTTTTTCAGCCATTTGTGCTGTTGTTAAATTTTCGATTTCGCGCAATTCGTAAATTCTGCGCGCCATTTCCTTGATTTTTAAATCAAGTCCTGCAATGTTATGCATATCCTCTTTCTCCATTCAGGGACGTAAAAAAGCCCGTCCCAAAGATAAAATACTTTGAGACGAGCCGTGTAACTGATACAAAACCCGCGGTACCACTCAAATTGCGATTAAAAAATCGCCACTCAGGGTCAAACAACCCATATGCTCTTACGCGGCAGTCACGGAGAGGTTCTAATCGCCCAAGTAAAAACAGCTTTCTTCCTCTCAGCTCAGAAGCTACGGCATCGGGTTATTATTCGGCGGCTCGCACCAAACGCCGCTTCTCTGTAAAATTGTTCACCCATGCTCTCTTCGTCAAAGCTTTTATTATTGATATACAATTTATTATATTATGCGGCATTTTATTTGTCAATATCTAAATTTCTAATTCCTTTTTATAATCAGAATAATCCGCTGATTTTTCCGTTTTCGTCAACGTCAATCTTTTCTGCGGCTGGAACCTTCGGCAGACCAGGCATTGTCATAATGTCGCCTGTAAGTACAACGACAAATCCTGCACCTGCTGAAACCTTTACATTCTTAACTGTGATTGTAAAGTTTTCGGGAGCTCCGAGCTTTGTCATATCGTCAGAGAAGGAATACTGTGTCTTTGCTACGCAGATAGGCATTTTATCAAAGCCAAGTGCGGTTAAACGGTCGATTTCCTTCTTTGCCTGCGGGGTTACGTTAATATCAACGCCGCCGTAAACCTTTTTAGTAACGGCGAGAATTTTATCCTCGATTGTTCCGTCGAGCTCATATGAGAAGGTAAAGTCACCCTTTTCCTCTTCGCAAAGGCGTACAACCTCTTTTGCAAGTTCTTCGCCGCCCTTGCCACCTTCTGCCCAAACGGTAGAAAGTACAACGTTTACGCCGAGTTCCTTGCACTTATTGATGATAAGCTCGATTTCGGCATCGGTGTCGGTGGGGAAACGGTTAACTGCAACAACAGAAGGCAGTTTATAAACATTCTTAATATTCGAAACGTGACGGAGAAGATTAGGAATTCCGTTTTCGAGTGCTTCAAGATTTTCGTTTCCGAGCTCGGTTTTTGCGAGGCCGCCATGCATTTTAAGAGCACGAACGGTAGCAACGATGACTACTGCGCTAGGAGTAAGTCCTGCCATACGGCATTTAATGTCGAGAAACTTTTCTGCGCCGAGGTCGGCTCCGAAGCCAGCCTCTGTAACAGCGTAGTCGCCAAGCTTCATAGCCATTCTTGTAGCGATCACAGAGTTACATCCGTGGGCAATATTAGCAAAAGGTCCGCCGTGAACAAAGGCAGGAGTTCCTTCGAGTGTCTGAACGAGATTCGGCTTTAATGCGTCCTTTAAGAGAGCGGTCATAGCGCCAACTGCGTTAAGGTCACCTGCTGTAACCGGCTTTTCGTCATAAGTATAGCCGACAACGATACGCGAAAGACGTTCCTTAAGGTCGGTGATTGACTTTGAGAGGCAGAATACTGCCATGATTTCGGAAGCAACGGTAATATCGTAGCCGTCCTCACGGGGCACACCGTTTACTCTTCCGCCGAGACCGTCGGTTACAAAGCGAAGCTGACGGTCATTCATATCGACACAGCGCTTCCAAGTAATTCTGCGCGGGTCTATATTAAGAGCATTTCCCTGATAAATGTGGTTATCGAGCATAGCTGCGAGAAGATTGTTTGCTGCGCCGATTGCGTGGAAGTCACCTGTAAAGTGAAGGTTAATATCCTCCATCGGTACTACCTGTGCATAGCCGCCGCCTGCTGCGCCGCCCTTTACACCGAAAACAGGTCCAAGTGAGGGCTCGCGAAGAGCAACAACAACATTCTTACCAATTCTCTTCATTCCGTCGGCAAGACCGATTGTAGTAGTAGTTTTTCCTTCGCCTGCAGGTGTAGGAGTAATTGCAGTTACAAGAATAAGCTTTCCGTTATCGCGCTTACTCTCGTTTAAAAGCGAATAATCAACCTTTGCCTTATATCGACCGTACTGTTCGATATACTTGTCATCAACGCCTGCAACCTTTGCAATTTCGGCAATCGGCTGCATTTCAATTGACTGTGCTATTTCGATATCCGTTTTTATCATTTTTCATCTGCTCCCTTTTTTGTTTAAATTTTTTATAAAAAGGTGTTAAACCCTTTTTACAAAAAAGGTTTAAACCTGTTTATTAGCAGTTTTGAGCACTACGTCGTGGGCTCCGCCCTCGACAATACTTACCGATGAAACGAGTGTAAGTCTTGCCTTATCCTGAAGCTCAGGAATGCTTAAAGCACCACAGTTGCACATTGTTGAGCGAACCTTTGCAAGTGTCTGCTGAACATTGTCGGACAGTTTTCCTGCGTAAGGTACGTATGAGTCAACGCCTTCCTCGAATGATAGCTTTGATGAGCCGCCGAGGTCATAACGCTGCCAGTTTCTTGCTCTATTCGAGCCTTCGCCCCAGTATTCCTTCATGAGAGTACCGTTGACGTTAACCTTTGCTGACGGGCTCTCTTCAAAACGTGCAAAGTAACGGCCGAGCATTACAAAATCGGCGCCCATAGCAAGAGCAAGAGTAATATGATGATCGTGAACAATGCCTCCGTCGGAGCCGACAGGAACATATATTCCGGTTTCTTCAAAATATTCGTCACGAGCCTTGCAAACCTCGATAAGTGCGGTTGCCTGGCCACGACCGATACCCTTTGTTTCGCGGGTGATACAAATTGAACCGCCGCCGATACCAACCTTTATAAAGTCGGCTCCGCAATCGGCAAGAAAACGGAATCCTTCGGCGTCAACTACGTTACCTGCACCAATCTTTACGCTATCGCCATAGGTTTCGCGTACCCATTCGATTGTACGCTTCTGCCATTCAGAAAAGCCCTCGGATGAGTCTATACATAGAACATCAGCACCTGCGGCAACGAGCGCGGGAATACGCTCGGCATAATCGCGGGTGTTAATTCCTGCGCCGACAACATAGCTCTTATTAGTGTCGAGAAGCTCTCTCGGATTCTTCTTGTGCTGGTCATAGTCCTTGCGGAATACAAATGAGCAGAGACGTCCGTTTTTATCAACGATAGGAAGTGAATTGAGCTTATTATCCCAGATGATGTCGTTAGCTTCTTTAAGTGTTGTTCCTTCAGGAGCTGTAACGAGCTTTGAAAGCGGGGTCATAAAGGTTTCAACCTTTTCGTCGCCGTTCATACGGCTAACACGGTAGTCGCGTCCTGTAACGATACCGACAAGCTTACCCTCGGCTGTTCCATCCTCGGTAACAGCAACGGTTGAATGACCTGTACGCTCCTTAAGTTCGAGAACATCGGCAAGTGTCTGGTCAGGGCGAATATTTGAATCGCTCTTTACAAAGCCTGCTTTATATCCCTTTACTCGTGCAACCATAGCGGCTTCGTCCTCAATCGACTGTGAGCCGTAAATAAAGGACACGCCACCTTCCTGAGCAAGCGCTACTGCGAGGCGGTCGCCTGAAACCGATTGCATGATTGCGGAAACAAGCGGAATATTCATTGTAATTGACGGTTCTTCACCCTTCTTAAAGCGGGTAAGAGGAGTTTTGAGCGAAACGTTATCGGGTATACATTCGCTCGATGAATAACCGGGTACCAAAAGGTACTCGTTAAAAGTGTGTGACTGTTCCTTAAAATAATAAGCCATAATATTCTCTCCCTTTGATTTTTATATAAAATCATAATTTGAAATTCCATATTATCGGCCGTACAGTCCATCTTTGTATAAAACCAACCTTCCTTTAAAAAAATTAGGTAAATGTCTATACAAAAATAGACAGAGCTACCCAATCTCTCTTTTAAAAAAAGGTAGTTCTGCCCAGACGGTCGGCAATAATATATAGTGTTTTCCGTTTCATTGTGTTAAATCACATTCCGTCAGTAGCGGAAAACCTTGTATAATAGTTTAACACATCACAAAATAACAGTCAATCATTTTTTTATAATAAAAATAAGCCATTATTATCCTAATTTATTGTACAAATTGAACTGATAATAATGACTTATTAGGTTTAAAAATATTTACGTAGCGGAAAGAGGTCGACAAACTCGTATCTTTTTTCAAGCAAGGAGCCAAACGTACTTATTAGTTTTCCGTTAACAAGAGCGCAAATAAGGGTACCCAGCCCTATTCCTTTGAAATGGCCGAAACCGAAAAACACAAACGACATTACAACCGCCAAAACAAAGCTCATAACATCATATGTTGTTTTTACAACGCCTAACTTCCAACCAAATCTTTCGGTCGCCTCTTTTACAAACAGCTCATATACCTCGGCCGATAAATATGTATGAAACATAAACGCTACGCCAAGCGAGGTTGTGAACAAGCCGACGAGGTAGAACGATATCCTAACCACGATATTGATTTCGCCCAAAAATGAAAGAAGATAAAGATAACCATCAAGCATGATTCCATAAAGCACAGCGGTAAAAAAGGATAAAAGGTATGTAAACTTAAATCTTTGCACGAATATAACAAGCAAAACCAGCAAAATTGCCTGAAACAGATATTCCGCCATACCAAAGGTCATAAAACTAAAAAACTTTGACATTATAAATGCAGGTGCTACTATCATTGATAGGCCGAAATCCGCCCTTGTCATTAGCGAAGCTCCAAATGCCAAAAGCACAAGTCCCATTAGATAGGACACTTCGCAGTAAAATTTCTTTTTCATCTCTTCTATATCTCGATTAAGCGACCGTTAAAATACAAATCCTGTGACAATTCCACCCAGAACGCCGAATACATAAAGTAAAACAGTGATTAAAATGTTCCGGCTGAGATTTTTATTAAGGCGAAAAAGTACGATAAGACCAACCCCTGCATTCGCCATCAGTCCGGCCATCATGGCACCGACCGAAATTGCACCGCCTACGTAAAGATTGGTGATAAGCACCGATGCCGAGCAATTCGGAATAAGTCCGATAAGTCCAACCGTCATTTCGGCTAAAATCGGCTTATTAAGCACAAAATTTTTAAGCACCTCTTCGCCACCGTATGCGAAAATAAGATTAAGCGCAAGAGTAACACCGAAAATCATTAAAAAGACCTTTAATGAATGAATAAGAGCTGATAAAAAAACGTTCTGCTCATGGCATGAACAATGTTCTCTTTCGCAAAGGGTGTGAATATCCTTATGCGCACAATCTCCGTGGTGATGGTCATGCTTCCTTTTACGATAGAAAATATCGACAATAAAGCCGATTATAACGCCGCCAATAAATTTGATAGAAAGAATTTTCAGTATTGTAGCCATTTCGATTTTTGACGAAAGAAGTATCGGCAGCATTTCGTCAGAAGTAGCTATAAACACGGCAAAAACTGTACCAAGGGTGACAATCCCTGCGGCAAAAAAACCAGCTACCGCTCCCGAAAAACCGCACTGAGGAACAAGTCCGAGCAACGAGCCGGCTATAGGACCTGCTCGACCGACCTTTGAGACGATTCGACAGGTCCTTTCCCCCGCGCGATGTTCAAAAAGCTCCATAAGCAAATAGGCAAGATAAAGAATAGGCAGCATCTTTATACAATCAATTAACGCATCAAGTAAGGCGTCGAGCATAAAATCACTTCCGTTGATTTAAATTTATTCACCAAGATATAATACCAAACTTATCCTATTCGGTCAAGAAAAAGCGACCAAATGAATAAATGGTCATATATTTGAATGTTTTGCAACTGACAAATTAGATACAACAACTATGATTTAAAAATCCTGAGAGCGCGAAAAAGAGCATTTGTTATTACAAATGCTCTTTTTAAATCTATGTTAACTTTTTAATTAGCGGTCATACCGCCCGTTTTCTTTTTGGACTCACCCATTTCAAAGTTATTAATAATTTTTAATCGGTTTTACCGTTTAAATTAGTTCTTTGGACTCACCCATTTCATTATATTTAAAGGGTCTATTACCATCGGTCTTAACCGTTTTAACTTTTCTTTGGACTCACCTTTTCGAAAGTATTATTTGTTCAAGTAACGTGGTTCAACCACCTATTTAGTTCTTTGGACTCACCTCGGAATGTTTATTTTGCTAAAAATTGTGATTCACAGTACATCGGAATCATTCCTTTCTTTTCTTCGAGTTGCTTATTAGCTTCTCTTCTGTTCATCTATAATATAACATATCCTTTTGTACTTGTCAACACTTTTTTTCAACTTTTATTATTTTTTTAGTATATTTTAAACAAATCAAAAAGCTATTGACTATTTACTTAATTCAGGTTAAAATAAATAGGGAATGCGCTAATATTAGCCGAAAGGATTTGATATAAATGGCTGAAATAAAAAATTTTTATAATGAAGAGGTAAACGGAGAGGAAAATTATACACCCGACCTTATTTCCCTGACAGATGACGAGGGTAACGAATACCAGTTTGAAATTCTCGACCAAATCGAATATAACGACGAACGTTACCTTGCACTTATGCCTCAATATGACGACCCGCAAAAAATGGTCGACAGCGATGGTGAGCTGGTTGTATTAAAGGTTATCGTCGAGGATGATGAGGAGCAATTCGAAGAAATTGAGGACGATGACGAATACGAAGACGTTGCCGGAATTTTTATCGACCGACTTCAAGACATGTTCGACATTACCGAGGAATAATTTATAATCAGGCGAATATAATTATACTGTCTACCCTGTTCGTGAATCATTCGTCTTTTATAACCCTACAACCTTTATTATAGGGAGTCCGGCTCCGATGTTCGGGATTGCAGGCCTCCCGCAGCTTTTTTCAGTTGCGGACGTTGGAAGCGCAAAGGCATTGGGAGGACACCCACCTGCTTATCAGCAGGTTATCAAAATTCGATATACGGCAGGGTGGATTACTTCGTAAAATAACAAACCATTAAATTATAAAATACACTCCAAGAGTTACTGAACTTTTGGAGTGTATTTTATTTATATTTGCGTGCACAATAAATAAATGATATAAAAAATGCTTTGTACTGATTCGTACAAAGCATTTTTTCATTTAAATTATTCAGCGGCATTTAACTTTTTAATCATTGCTGACTTCTTGTGAGCTGCACAGTTCTTATGAATAATTCCCTTCGCAGCAGCCTGATCAATGCTCTTTACAGCTGCCTTTACAACTTCTACTTTATCAGCAGCGTTGGTTTCAATAGCAGCGTTAGCCTTTTTTATGGAGGTTTTCAGTGCAGAATTACGAGCCTTGTTACGGGCTGTTCTAACTTCGGCAACCAAAACACGTTTTTTAGCGGATTTGATATTAGGCATACTTACACCTCCTTCAAAAATTACATAAATCTTTTATAAGCAACAGTTATCATACCATTTATTATTGTAAATTGCAAGCATTTTTTACAATAATAACTCAATATTTTTTATTTTCAGCCTTTCTGCACATAATATAGTGTAAAAATAACACTTTTGGAGGCTGAAATGTCCATAAGAACTGACCTTGCATTAGAACAAAAGGAACTCAACCCCGACAAAACAGACGGAATCGAAAGCGATGAAACCGTTTTAGATGATATAAAAATTACGAGAATCCGAATTAAAAACGAAAATGGCGAAAGAACTCTCGGTAAACCTATCGGCACATACGTTACTGTAGAAACACCGCCGCTCACCGACAGCGGTGAGATGAATGAAAACGCAATAAACGCCGTCAGCAAGGAGCTGATAAGCTTTTTGCCAAAGGGATTGGTGCTTGTTGCGGGACTCGGTAACACCTCAATTACCCCCGACGCAATAGGGCCAAAGGCGGCAAAGGGCATTCTCGCAACCAGACACATCGAGGGTGAAATTGCTCGGTCAATAGGACTCGACGATATGCGGCCTGTAGCTGTAATTTCGCCGGGAGTGCTCGGTCAAACCGGAATTGAAACAGGTGAAATAATAGCGGGTATTACACGGCTCATAAAACCGTCGGCAGTAATTGTGATAGATGCGCTTGCATCACGCTGTTTGAGCCGACTCGGTTGCACAATTCAGATGTCGGATACAGGAATCTGTCCGGGTTCGGGGGTTGGAAATAAACGAGCAGAAATAAGCAAAAAGACAATAGGTGTTCCCGTTATCTCGGTTGGCATTCCGACGGTTGTTGACGCTGTCACTTTGGCCCAGGATTTGACCGGTCACGAATGCGAAAGAACGGTAAACCCTCGCGGTGCAAAAATGATTGTCACACCTCAGGAAATCGACCTTCTCGTTTCAAGAGGCGCAGCAACCGTTTCAATGGCAATAAACTATGCGCTTCAAGAGAACATCGACCGCGAAACAATACTTGGACTTATATGAAGGCTTTTTTTCGTGCATTTATAATCACCTTAATTTCAACCCTCATTCCGCTCATAACATTTTTTATTATACTCCACACCGACGAAACAACACGAAAAATTGGTTATGATGACCCCTCCCCAGCCTTTTCGGTAACCGAAAACGAAATAACCCTATTCGGTAAAAATCTTGAAATTTCGAGCCAAAGCGATAAAACAAAAATAGCGCGGTCATATTTAACCGCGCCTATAATAAAGCTTGAAATAGAAATTATTCAAAGGATAACTGAAAATCTTCTTCGCTTATTAAAGTAAGGACATTGACAATTCGAAGTCCTTGCTTTTTTGCGTAATTGAAGGTAAACTCGGTCCCCCCTTTTGTTCCGTTATAAGCGGAAATAAGCAGAGATGACCTATCAACCATATATCTGTTTCTCTCGTGCATACAGCCCTTTTTAAAGCTATCGTTAAGGCAAATTACCTCATCGGAATTATCAAGCAAATCGGCATATCTGTCCCTATCCTCATTCGACCAATATTCAGACTGGCCACGATACGGGAGCACGCAAACAAGGCGAATTTCGGGATATTTGTCTTTAAGTGCGATAACTGCTTCGCCGAAAAGGAAATCGCCGCCACGGCAACCGCCGCAATAAAACTCGGCATATCCGTCAAAAACAGCATCCTCAACAGCGGCATAGATATTCTCGTATATTTCACGCTCTTCGCCATCTGAAAAGAGTGCTTCGGGACGATGTCCCGTAAAACAACAAACCTTTGCTCTTGTCATTATTTCTCCCGCAGAAGATTATTAAGCTCTTCCATAAATGTATTAATATCCTTGAACTGACGGTAAACCGACGCAAAGCGAACATAGGCAACCTCATCAACATTTTTGAGCTTTTCCATAATAAGCTCGCCGATTTTTCTCGTCGAAACCTCACGGTCGAGAGAATTGCTGATTGTAGCTTCGATATCGTCAACAATTTTTTCGATTGTATCGAGTGAAACGGGGCGCTTTTCGCAGGCTCTCATAAGGCCGTTAAGCACCTTCTCGCGATTGAAAGGTTCCCTGCTCTTATCCTTTTTGATAACTATGATGGGTAAGCTTTCAATAATTTCATAGGTAGTGAAGCGCTTTTGACAATTAAGGCATTCGCGACGTCGTCTTATTCTTTCGCCTTCGTCGGTCGGTCGAGAGTCGATAACCTTGCTTTCCTCAAATGAACAATATGGACATTTCATTCGTTTTCACCATCCTGATTTTTTGTTTACATAATGTATTATAACAATATATGCCACTAATTACAAGAGAAATCTTTTTATATTGTGTTTTATTGTCAAATTGTGCTGGTTTTCGCCTAAATAAATTATTGAAATATGGCTTTTTGAGATGTATAATAATTTTATAAAATAAAAAGGCGGAATGAATGTGAAAACCTATAAAATTTATTTTATTCGTCACGGCTTAACCGAAGGAAACCTAAAAGGACAATATATCGGTCAAACCGATATCCCCGTTATACCCGAGGGACTTCAAATGCTCGAAAAGATGAAGGAAAAATATTTTTATCCCGACGCCGAGCTTTTTTACGTCAGCCCGATGTATAGGTGCAGACAGACACTTGATGTACTCTATCCCAACTGCGACCCGATTATCGTTCCCGGGCTAATTGAATATAATTTCGGCGATTTTGAGGGCAAAACTCACAGCGAATTAAAGGATAACGAGGATTATATAAAATGGACGCAGCACAATGATATTGATGCGACAGTACCTAATGGCGAAAGTTCACGTGAATTTATTACACGAGTAGGAACTACCTTTAACAGCATTGTAAAGCACATGATGACTGAGGGAAAGACCACCGCTGTTGTATGCGCTCACGGAGGGGTTATTTCGACCATTTTGGCTACCTACGGACTGCCGCAGAGAAAACTGACCGACTGGGAATGCCTCAACGGAAAGGGCTACTGCGCAATTATAAATCCGTCAATTTGGATGAGAGGCGGAATGTTTGAGGTTGCGGGACTGGTCCCATTTGAAAAGGAAGAAGAAATAGAATAAGCGAACAAAAAAGCCTGTTCACCGAGTGAACAGGCTTTTTTAATATTATTTTGTAAACAATGTGCAACCCGATTCGCGAAGTCGCTCAATCATTTTCTCAAGTTCTTCTCGCGTTGTTTCAAATCTTTCGGCCAGACAATCGATGCACAGAAACTCATCCGCCATTCGGTCAACCGTTTTTTTATAAAGGGCGGTTTCATCAGAAATGAGTTCTCGGTTACATTTATAGCATTTTGACATTATCTTTTGACCGGCTTTACTCGATAAATTTTTGTTCCTCGGGATTCGACATACAAACTCAACGAATCAGCATCGCAAACGCTCTTTTCTCCCGTAAAGCAATCGGTAAGCTCGAATTTAAGACCGCAGTTGGCAGGATACCCGATTTCGTCGAAGAGAACAACAACTGTAGCGACTCTATCGGCAAAATTAAACACACCAAGCGCAAAATCACCGTTTTCGAGCTTTCTGACAAATGTTGCGACATCGTAGCAAGCCCAACTCTTTGACGTAATTTGAAATGTTTGACGTCCCTCAATATCCTGATTTATTGCTATTAAATGCTCATTTTTGACAAGCTTTAATGATTCGTCATCGATATCTCGAATATCGCAACCAAGCATAAGCGGAGAGCCAAGCATACACCAAAGACCAAACTGAATTTTATAGTCCTCGGCGGTACATCCCTCGGTGCCGACGTGACCCTTTCCGAACATTCCTACTGTGAGCATATCCATATCGTTATAGCATCCGGGAGTATTATAGCACTGCTTGTCAAACTGACTGGACGCAATTTCCTTCATACGCGGGAAATTATCGAAAATATCGCCGGTTGAACGATAAAGATGTGCTCCCGTTGAACGAATCCAGCTATATACGTCATCCTTTCCCCAGTTACAAGCCGAGAATACTATATCACGACCGGTTGCTCTAAGCGCATTTGCCATTCGGTGATAAAGAATAGGTCCCGCAGTAACCGATGAACGATAGCAATAATCGTACTTTAAGAAGTCGATACCAAATTCGGCAAAGGTTTCAGCATCAATAAATTCGTGGTCAAAGCTACCCGGATAATCGCCACAGGTACGAACACCCGCGCAGGAATACATGCCGAATTTGAGCCCCTTTGAATGAACATAATCGGCAACCGCCTTCATTCCGTTAGGGAATTTTTCGGGGTCGGCTACAAGCCGTCTTGTCACAGGGTCGCGCTGCTTCAGCGCCCAGCAATCATCGATTACGAGATATTCATATCCTGCGTCAAGAAGCCCTTTTTCGACCATTGCATCGGCGGCTTCCTTTATAATTTTTTCGTTAATATTCGGGCCAAAGGTGTTCCAGGTATTCCATCCCATTGGTGCTTTATTCACTATCATATTAATTTCTCCTTAAACAGCTAAAGAATTACAACTCAAATGAAATTTCTCTATTCTGCATTTCGTAAAGGCGGTATTTTACCCCTGCTGAATCGAGCATTTTCTTGGCCGCTTTTGTTGAATCGGAATCAGCATACTTATCGCTCATATAAATAATTTCGGATATTCCCTTTTGAATAAGAGCCTTTGCACATTCGTTACAAGGAAAAAGGGTTACGTAACAACGGCTACCCTTCATTGAGCCGCCGTTATAATTAAGTATAGCATTAAGCTCGGCATGGCAAACGAAGGCATACTTAGTATCAAGGACGTTTCCCGCTCTTTCCCACGGGTAGTCGTCATCTGAGCATCCCTTTGGCATTCCGTTATATCCGACGGTCATTATC
Organism: Clostridia bacterium; assembly: GCA_017409475.1. Classification (GTDB taxonomy): domain Bacteria; phylum Bacillota; class Clostridia; order Oscillospirales; family Acutalibacteraceae; genus UMGS1976. The sequence continues at coordinate 19,356 of JAFQSP010000003.1, read as the reverse complement.
CTATTTTCCTCACTGACAATACAAGCGCCAACCTGAGTGTTTGGGTCCTTACTTCTATATGCAGAAAGGACAGCTATGCCCATAAAATATTCGTCCCAAGAAATATATCCGTCTCGTTTCATTTTTATGCTACACCTCTTTTAAAAACATTATAATGCAATAAGCAAAGGGGCGCATAAATAAACATTATGCGCCCATTGAAATTATATTGAAATATCGTGTGCAACCTTGTGCAAATCGAATTCGTAGCTCTTCTTTTCGTTCAGGGCTTCGAAAATATCCTTGTTACCCATTTTTCCGCCGTTATAGCAGATTACTCGGTTACCGATTCCTTGCTTTAAGAGCTGAACGGCTTCGTAACCCATGTTGCTTGCCATAACTCTATCGCGAACGGTAGGTGAACCGCCACGCTGAACGTGACCAAGAATGGTTGCGCGGCTTTCAATTCCGCATTTTTCCTCAATCGTCTTTGCAATTTCGTTAACGCGGCCAACGCCCTCGGCTACAACAACGATAAAGTGCTTTTTGCCCGATTTTTTAGTATTAACAATTTTATTAATAACGTCTTTTTCGAGGTCGAAAGGCACTTCAGGAACCAAAACAGCAGTTGCGCCAACAGCAATTCCGGTATGAAGAGCAATGTATCCTGCGTGACGTCCCATTACCTCAACGATTGTGCAGCGCTCATGTGACTGAGCGGTATCGCGGAGACGGTCAACCATTTCCATAGCGGTATTCATAGCTGTGTCAAAGCCGATTGTGTATTCGGTAGATGAAATATCGTTATCAATCGTTCCGGGAACGCCAACACAAGGCAATCCTCTCTCAGACAGGTCGCGAGCGCCTCTAAACGAGCCGTCACCGCCGATAACAACAATACCATCGATACCGTGCTTACGAGCGTTTGCTATTGCGGTCTGCATTCCTTCCTCGGTTTTAAATTCGGGGCAACGAGCGGTATAAAGAATTGTACCGCCACGATGAATTATATCAGACACTGAGCGCAAATCGAGGTCAATAATTTCCTCGTCGATGAGGCCGGCATAGCCGCGCATTATTCCCTTTACTTTAAGTCCTTCTGCAAGAGCTGTACGCACAACGGCTCGAATAGCCGCATTCATTCCCGGTGCGTCACCGCCACTTGTTAAAACTCCTATCGTTTTTACTGCCATTAAAAATCACCTTAATCAAAACATCTTTAAATAAATAAAAATACAATCACTATATATAATAGTTTCACAAAAGATTAGTGTCAAGCCTTTTTTGACTTATTGCGCCATTTTTGTATTTTTTTGTAACAAAAATTGCATTATTTTTTAATTGCGACGTTATCTTCGCCAAGAATTTCGCACAATCTGTCAATAAGGACTCCATTCGCATTCACCCACATATTTTTAGGTGCGGCAAGTCGCTTTTTGGTATCGGCACAAACAATAATGAGCCGTGTATTACCTTTAAACTCGTTCATAACCGAAACCGCTCTTTTATATTCCTCACTATCAAAGGATGGAATACGGATATAAAGGTCGCCGTTATTCACGTTTTTGTCAGCATTTTGTGAATAAGAGGAATTTCGCCTTATATTATCTGCAGGCTTAGGAGGTACCGAACCCGGCGGATAAACGCTTTCGACTATAATATCGGGGTCGCGGTCCTCTCGAATCGAAATTTTTCCGTCGATTACTATAACTTCATCGGGTTTTATAAACCGAGCGTATTCGGCAAGCTTTTTAGGAAATAACATGGCGCTGATACTGCCGTATACGTCCTCAACTGTCAAAAATGCCATTTGCTGACCCGATTTGGTCGCCTTTTGCTTTATTGACGTGATTTGAACAAGCAGGCGTACCCTCGATTCGTCCACATATTCATTATTCTCGTCATCGTCAAGAATATCACAAATATTGGCTGCGCCGATTTCGACCGCTCTATCCTCGTAATCGGACATCGGATGACCCGAAAGATAAAGTCCCGTTACGTCACGTTCCATATTGAGAAGCGTCTTTTCAGGATATTCGGCGACATTCGGAAAAACGTAATCGGCATAGTCAAACGAGCTGTCGGTCATGCCGAAAAAGCCAATCTGACCCTCTACATTATTTCGCTGACGTGATGAAAGCTGCTCGAAAATATCGTCAACCGAGTCCATCATTTGATGGCGGTTAGCACCAAGTCCGTCAAATGCGCCGCATTTGATTAAACTTTCGACCGCACGCCTATTTAAATCTCTGTCAAAAAGGCGCTCGCAGAAATCGTAAAGGCTCTTAAACTCGCCCTTCATTTCCCTTTCGATGAGCATTCGGTCGATTACTCCGCTACCAAGATTTTTTACAGCAAGCAAGCCGAATCGAATAGCCTTGTTATATACCGAAAAGCCCTTTTGCGATTCATTCACATGGGGCGGCAAAACAGGTATACCCATTCGGTGACATTCGGCTATATTCTGGGACACCTTTGATGCGGAATCGAGGAATCCCGACAAAAGCGACGCCATATATTCCCTGCCGTAATGGGTTTTAAGATATGCTGTTTGATATGCGACATAGGCATAGGCGGCCGCATGAGATTTATTAAACGCATAGGAAGCGAAGGACGACATACTGTCAAAAATTTCGTTAGCCGCCTTTTCACTAACGCCGCGTTTTACTGCTCCGTCACAGTCGGCGTCACCGTAAATGAACGCCTGGCGTTCCCTCTCCATTACATCATGCTTTTTCTTTGACATTGCGCGACGAACAATATCAGCTCGACCAAAGGAATAGCCCGCAAGCTCACGGAACACCTGCATTACCTGCTCCTGATAAACGAGGCAACCGTAAGTAACCTTTAATATCGGTTCAAGCTGGGGTGCAGCGTAAGTAATTTTACCCGAATGACGATTAGATATATACTTAGGAATTGATTCCATTGGTCCCGGTCGATATAAAGAAAGAACCGCAATAATATCCTCGATGTCGGTAGGTTTGAGCTGAGAAAGCACCCGCTTCATTCCCGCCGATTCAAGCTGAAACACTCCATTAGTTTGACCGTCGGAGAAAAGAGCAAATGTCTTTTTATCATTCATCGGAATTTTGTTTATATCAAAATCGGGCTCACGTCGTTTTATCATCTTTACCGTATCGTCGATTACGGTAAGGTTACGAAGCCCCAGAAAGTCCATTTTAAGCAGGCCGAGCCGTTCGAGCGTTGTCATCGTAAACTGAGTTACAACGGCATCGTCATTGGTCGCAAGTGGTACGTATTCGTCAACAGGGTCGCGTGTAATTACCACACCTGCAGCATGACGTGATGCATGACGAGGCATACCCTCAATCTTTTTCGACATGTCGATAAGATTGCGGATGGTCGGCTCATTTTTATAAAGTTCGTTCAGCTCTTCGGAATCGCTCAGCGCCTTTTCAATAGTAGCGTTAAGCTCAAAAGGAATCATTTTTGCTACTCGGTCGGCGGTAGCATACGGAATTGCAAGCGTTCGTGCAACATCACGAATTGCCGCCCTTGCCTTTAATGTACCAAAGGTAACAATTTGGGCAACGTGGTCGGCGCCGTATTTTCTTACTACGTAGTCGATAACCTCCTGACGACGAACATAGCAAAAATCGATGTCAAAGTCGGGCATTGATACCCTTTCGGGATTTAAGAAACGCTCGAAAATAAGCTCGTGCTTTATCGGGTCGATTCCCGTTATTCCTACGCAATAGGCGCAAAGACTTCCTGCACCCGAGCCTCTGCCAGGTCCAACAGGAATTCCTCTCTCCTTTGCGTAGCGGACAAAATCCTGAACAATAAGATAATAATCGATATAACCCATACTGTTAATTACCGACAGTTCATATTCAAGTCGGTCAATTATAGAGCTGCTAACGTTCCTACCATAAAGGCGGTAAAGTCCGTCATAGCACATTTTTCTAAAATATTCAAAATGGTCGACCTCGCCAATGTCGAAAAGGGGCAGCTTAGTTTCGCCAAAGGTAAAATCAACGTTACAGCGGTCGGCAATAAGTCGAGTGTTTTCAATCGCCTGAGGGTATGCCGAAAACAGTTCGGTCATTTCCTCCTCACTCTTCAAGTAAAAATTGTCGGTTTGATAGCCTAACGGGTTATCCTCGTCAACGGTATGGTTGGTTTGAATGCAGACAAGCACCTTTTGCACCATGCTGTCCGACCTTTCAATATAATGAACGTCATTGGTTGCGACGAGGGGTATCCCCGTTTCCTCCGAAAGACGAACAAGCTGGGGTAAAACACGAATTTGCTCGTCGATTCCGTGATTTTGAATTTCAATAAAAAAATTATCCTTACCAAAAACCGATTCGTACCATTTCGCCGTATCAACCGCCCTTTGATAATCCCCTGCCGAAAGAGCTCTCGGAATTTCTCCCGCAAGGCAGGCAGACAGTGCTATCAGTCCCTCATGATATTCTTCTAATAAATCATGGTCGATTCGCGGCTTATTATAAAAGCCGTCAACAAATGATTTTGATACCAGTTTTATTAAATTCTGGTACCCTGTTCTATTTTTACACAAAAGAATTAAATGGGCATTTTCGGAGTCAAACTCGTGCACCTTATCGGTATGCTTTCGAGCTGCAACATACACCTCACAGCCGATAATCGGCTTTATTCCCTCGGCCTTGCAGGCTTCGTAAAATTCGATGGCGCCATACATTACACCATGGTCGGTGATGGCAAGAGCGGTTTGACCAAGCTCCTTTGCGGCATGAGCAAGCTTGCCTATACGGCAAGCGCCATCAAGCAAGCTATATTCGGTATGAACATGAAGATGAACGAAGCTCATGCTGAAAATCCCTCTTTCGCATAAATTCTTAAATATTATCGGCTATCTCGATAAGCCGTTTCAGTCGATGATTAAGTCCCGACCTGCTGCAACCCGAAATTTCGCAAAGCTGACTGAGCGATGCGTCAGGATTGTCTCGGCGCAAAATCGCCGCCGCTTTAAGTGGGTCGGTTAGAGTGTCGAGCAACCCTTTTTCAATAATTCTATTGATTGCGGCAGTTTGGTCTCCCGAAGCATGAACGGTTTTTACAAAATTCGCATTCTCAAAATTGCTTACTCGGTTGATTTTATTGCGCATATCCTTTTCAACCTTTATTTCCATAACGGCAAGCGACGCATTCACTGCGCCGACAAGGGTAAGCATATCCTCAACCGCCACACTGTTCTTATAATAAACATAATGTGCGCCGTCGCGCTCTACCATTTTCGGATTTTCAATTATTCCCGATAAAAAGCCAAAAAGATACTGTGCCATCATTTTTGACGGGCATAAAAATTCAAGCCGATATTCTTTATTAGGGTCGGTTAAAAAGCCGCAGGAAAGAAAAACTCCCCGCAAAAAAGCCGATACGCAACAATCATTCTGAATCAAATTATCCGATGGCTTGTCCCCTATTTTAAGCTTTGAAACAATAAGTTTTCTGTCATTCAAATCGGGCAAAGTGACCTTGTTTATACCGCCATCAGTGACAATATGTTCAAAATTCGCCTTCATGCGTTTTTTTAATAAAAAGCACAAATGCTCGGCAACGTCACTGTAATCGGTGTAAAAACTTATCTTTTCTTCGCTTAAATGCCGCGCAAAAAGCAACATTCCCGCACATTCAGCCGTAAGACAGCATGATTTAGTGTGACGCATTTTACACAATTCCGATTTTACATCAGATGAAAAAGACATTTTTTTACACCTCCGTTTATAAGTTATTTAAAATGCCCTTAACCGAAACGAATTAAGGGCATCTATCTTTTATTTTTTTATATCACGGTGATTTATTCCCGCGTTATATCCGTTTTGGATAAGGTGCTGTTGCATCTCTAACGCAAAGGTGACCGAACGATGCTGACCGCCGGTACAGCCAAAGGCTATTATAAGCTGGCTCTTCCCTTCTTTTATATAAAGCGGAATAAGAAAATCGACCATGTCAAATAGCTTTTTTCGCAATTCCTTTGCTTCGTCGGTTGATAAAACATAGTCGCGAACCTCTTTATCAAGACCTGTTTTATCCTTTAATTCCGGCACATAAAAGGGGTTCGGCAGACATTTTACGTCAAAGATAAGGTCGGCATAGCTGAGTCCGCCATGCTTTGCACCATAGGACATACAGAGAATGGACATTCCGTCCTTTTTATTATCTAAAAATATGGTCTTTACGCGTTCACGAAGCTCGGTTGCCGAAAGGTCGCTCGTATCAACAACATAGTCGGCAATATCGCGAAGCTTGCCTACCATTTGCCTTTCACGTCGAATTGCCTCGGGTAAAACTCCACCTGCCGATTCGATTAACGGGTGCTTACGTCGAGTTTCTTTAAATCGGCGCTCGAGCACCTTATCCTCAGCCTCAAGATAAAGGAAATCGAAGCTGTTAAACTCGTCACGAAGGGTAGAAACAGCACTGACAAGGTCGTCATACATTTCGCCGCCACGTATATCGGTGACAATCGCAATTTGGTCATGCTTATTTTGAGATTCCATAAGCAAATTTACAAAGGTAGGTAATAAAAATGCCGGTACGTTATCAACACAATAGAAGCCAATATCCTCCATTGCGTCAATAACCTGTGATTTTCCTGAACCGGACATTCCGGTAATTACAACCAAATTCATAAACCTTTCATCCTTTGAAAAACTTCAACTAATTTATAAAATCACTTTTCGCCGATAACCCTTATTTCAGGTTCGAGTTTTATACTCTTTGACAAAAAAACCTCTTTTTGAATATGCTCGACAAGACGAATTACGTCAAAGCAGGTTGCGCCACCAACGTTGATAACAAATCCTGCGTGCTTTTTACTAACCTCGGCGCCGCCGATTCGGTATCCTTTAAGTCCGCATTCGTCAATAAGTGCCGCCGCAAAACCTCCGACAGGGCGCTTAAAGGTGCTTCCCGCCGAGGGATAATCGAGAGGCTGCTTATCCTTTCGCCGCGTCATAAAATCGTCCATTTTGGCACGAATTTCGCCCTTGTCTCCCGGAGTCAGCCGCACGGTTGCGCTGATGATAACGTTATCATTCGTGCTAAAGATACTATGACGGTAGCTGAGCTCTGCGTCGTCGGCTGACATTGTATGAATTTCGCCATCGGGTGTCATATACTCGATTTCGGTGAGTATATTCTTCATCTCGCCATCATAAGCGCCCGCATTCATATAAACCGCTCCACCGACCGTTCCCGGAATTCCCCAAGCGAATTCGGCTCCGGTAAGCGAATTTTCGTAAGCGAGGTCGCTAAGACGTGATAATCTGACACCTGCGAATGTCTTTATTTCATATGCATTTTTCATCTCGATTTCGTTAAGACAGCCCACAGTTGTAACAACAACGCCACGAATCCCCTTATCCGAAACGAGAAGATTTGAGCCGTTGCCGAGAATAAAGCAGTAAATTCCGCTTTTTTTACACTCCGAAACGATTTTTTGCAATCCTTCGACGGTAACAGGAGTTACAAAAAGGTCGGCAGGGCCGCCGATTCGAAAGGTTGTATGATGGCTCATCGGCTCATTTAATTTATACTGACAGCCGTATTTTTCGGCTGTTTCGATAATATTGGTATAATCAATATTCAAAACAGAAATTTCCTTTTCAGTTTATTTAAGATTACCGAGTAATGCTGCGCCGATAAGTCCTGCATCGCCGCCAAGCTCGGCAACGACAACCTTTGTATAATCGGCTTCGTTATTTCCGTATGTTTCTTTTTCAACATATTCGCGAAGCGGCTTCATAAGATATTCCTTTTCATTACAAATTCCGCCACCGATACATAATACTTCCGGTCGAATGATATTGATAATATTAGCTACGCCGCAAGCGATATAGTAGATATAACGGTCAACAACCTCGCTGCCTGCCTTGTCGCCAATTCTCATAGCGTCCCAAGCTGTTCTGCCGCTAACTTCATCAATGTTTCCGTTTACAAGCTCCCACATTTTCGAATCCTTATTCTCCAACATGGCGCGCTTTGTCTGGCGAATGCAGGCGGTAGCTGATGCATAAGCCTCCCAGCAGCCATTTCGACCGCAACCGCAAGGCTCGCCGTCAACGCTGATTACAATGTGACCAAGCTCACCGCCGGCACAGTTAAGTCCGTTAAGCATCTTTCCGTCCATGATAACGCCGCCGCCTACTCCTGTTCCGAGAGTGATTGCGACGAAGCTGTTTGTTCCTTTGCCTGCACCTGCGAGCATCTCGCCGTATGCAGCAGCGTTAGCATCGTTTTCGATGTAACATTCAACACCGAGACGTTCCTTCATCATTTCGGCAAGATGAACCTTATTAAAGCCGAGATTGCAAGAATATTCAACAATTCCGGTGTATTTATTAACAAGACCGGGTGAACCTACGCCAACCCATTCGATATCAGCCATTGTAAGACCGGCTTCTTCAACCGACTTTTTAGCCACATAAGCCATGTCGTCAACAATTTTTTCTGTTTCTCTCGGAAGATTGGTCTTTACCCTTGCTTTTGCGACGATGTTGTAATCCTTGTCAACAACGCCTGCAACAATATTTGTTCCTCCGAGGTCAATTCCGATATAATACATTTTTTATTCCTCCAAATGTTTTTTTAATAGTTAAATATGTCGTCCTGAACGGGTGTGTCATCCATTCCGTCGTCCATTCCGAGCTTCTTCAGAAGCTCCTTTGCCGCATTGAAACCCATCTTTTTCTGACGGTTATTCATTGCCGCAACCTCTAAAATAATGGCAAGATTTCGGCCCGGTCGAACAGGTACCGTCACCTGAGGCACCTTTATTCCGAGAATCTCGGTTTCTTCGCTTTCGAGTCCCATTCGGTCATATACCTTTTCCTGATTCCATACCTCAAGATTTATAACCATGTCAATCTTTTCCGACGGCTTTACGGCACCCATACCGAAGATACGTCGCGCATTTATAATTCCTATTCCGCGAAGCTCGATAAAGTGACGAATGTTTTCGGGAGGCGTTCCAACAAGAGTTTTATTCGAAACCCGTCTTATCTCAACGGCATCATCGGCAATAAGTCGATGTCCTCGTTTTATAAGCTCGATGGCCGTTTCGCTTTTTCCTACTCCGCTTTCGCCGATAATAAGCATTCCCTCGCCATAAACCTCGACCAAAACACCGTGACGAGTAATTCGTGGAGCAAGCTCAATATTAAGAAATGCAATGAGCGCCGCCATAAAGCTTGACGTACCTTCACTCGTTCGTAAAATAGGCACACTATATTTTTTAGCCAAATCTATCGTATGCCCTTCAACGTCAAGGCCGCGGGTAATAACTACTGCGGGTGGCTTATGACTAAGAAGACGCTCGATTCGCGTTTGACGATCGATAAAGGTTTCTAAAAAGCTGTCTTCATTCTTTCCAATAATTTGTATGCGTTCATGATCAAAATAATCATAAAATCCGCTGAGCTGTAAACCGGGTCGGTTCAAATCGGCGGAAGAAACGCTTATTTCATTAATATTTTCAGGTACAAAAACCTCTTCAAGCGAAAATTCCTTTATAACTCGTTTAAGAGAAACAGAAAAATTTTGAGCCATTTTGTTATAACACCTCAACTTTATTCATTCCTATAACCAAAACAAAACATAGTTACGTGTTTATTATACTACACATAAATCAAAAAGTAAAACATTTTTCCTCTATTTATTAATATTTTCCGAATATTTGACAAAAAGCATAAAGATATATATAATTTAAATCAATTCCACACATAACGGAGTGTTAAATTTGAAAATTAAAGTAGGTTTACTAAACGATTCATTTCCGCCTACAATCGACGGCGTTGCCGCCGCTACAAAGGCATATGCCGATAATATTCACGGAAAATTAGGCGAAGCGGTTGTTATCGTTCCGAAATATCCGCATGTTATAGATAATTATGATTACAAGGTTTTCAGATATCACTCGGTGCCAAGCGATAAAATGATTGGTTACCGCGCAGGAAATCCGTTTTCGCCAAAAATAATTAGCGAAATCAGAGACGAAAATTTAGACATTCTTCACGTTCATTGTCCCTTCGCCTCAGGCGCAATGGCAAGAGTGCTTTGTGCAGTAAAAAGATGCCGTATTCCAAAGGTTTTCACATATCACACCAAATTCAATACAGACATAAAAACAAGGGTTAAATTCAAGCAAATTCAGCGAATCGCCCGCAAATTTGTTCTCAGCAACATAAACCATATGGACGAAGTTTGGGTTGTTTCGGAAAAAGCAGCTGACGACCTTCGCGAATTCGGATACAAGGGAAAATACCGAGTTATGCGTAACGGTACCGACTTTAAAAAAGGCAAGGCCGACGCTGAAGCAATTAGTGAAATTGACCGCGTTTTTCGCTTACAACCTGATGAAACCATCTTTCTGTTTGTCGGCCGAATGATGTGGTACAAAAACATAAAAATTATACTCGATTCGTTAAAGATTGTTAAAGAAAACGGGCATAAATTCCGTATGTTTTTTGTCGGTGACGGACGTGACAGAGGTGCCATTGAAAAATACGCTGAACAATGCGATTTAAAGAAAGAAACGGTGTTCATCGGCGAAATATGCGACAGAGAGAAGCTACGTGCATTTTACAGCCGAGCTAATCTTCTCCTCTTCCCTTCGACATACGATACCTGCGGTCTCGTCGTTTTGGAAGCTGCCGCCTGCGACTGCGCCAGCCTTTTGGTAAGGGACAGCTGCGCCGCCGAAACAATTACCGAAAATGAAAACGGCTATTTATGCGAAGAAAATGCAGAATCTTGCGCTGAAACCATTATTGAAGCCATAAGCGACCCCGAAAAACTTACACAAACGGGAAAGAATGCTGCCGAAACGGTTTATTACCCTTGGGACAAGGCAGTTGAAACGGCATTCAAACGATACGAAGAGATTCTTAATGAGCCAAAATGGCGAAAAAACCAATTAAAAACTAAATAAGTAACAAAAAGCGGCTCAATTCGTGATAGAAACGAGCCGTTTTTTTATTTTATATTTAAAAACGTCAATATACCCCCCTATTGACAATATACCCCCGTGGGGTATATTCTATTTTCAGGAGGTTTGATATGGATAACAATTGCTGTAACAAGACAACTAAAAGAAGCCCTGACCAAAAAAAGCTGATAATCAATAGACTAAATAGAATAAGCGGCCAGATAAACGGAATAACTAAAATGATTGAGAACGACGCATACTGTAATGACGTTTTAGTTCAATTATCAGCTGTCAAGAATTCCGTCAAAAGCCTGTCTTCACATATTTTAGAAAATCATTTGTATACATGTGTATCGCGTGATTTAGAAAACGGGGATTTTGATACTATTGATGAACTAATCAGTTTATTCAAAAGATTTAATTAATAAGGAGGTGTCAACATGGATAAAATCGTAATTTGCGAAAAATGCGGTGCAATGGTCAAAGTATTAATCGACTGCACCTGCGAAAACTGCGGTATAAAATGCTGCGGCGAAGTTATGAAGGAAATTTCAGCAGAAGAGGCAAGCAAGTTATTGGAGAAAAAATAATAAACACAATAAGCGAAGCTTAACACTTTAAACTTCTCAAATAGATAAAGAGCAGATGAACAGCCATCTGCTCTTTGTTTTTTTATTTTACAGGACCTTTATCAAAACTCGGGTTAAACGCGTAGAAATTACGGTCGTTTAGTTTATCCTGCAAACGTCTTAAAGCTTCACCAAAGCGTTGGTAATGGACAACCTCACGCTGACGGAGGAATTTTATCGGGTCGCGAACATCGGGGTCATCGGCAAATCGAAGAATATTATCATAGGTTGTGCGAGCCTTTTGTTCGGCTGCTAAATCTTCGTGCAGGTCGGTAATCGGATCGCCCTTTGACTGAACATAAGCCGCCGTGAAAGGCACTCCCGAAGCCGAGCTCGGATAAATCCCTGTCGTATGGTCAACGAAATAGGCGTCAAAACCGCCCTTTTTAATTTCCTCTTCGGTAAGGTTACGGGTGAGCTGATGAACTATTGCTCCAACCATTTCTAAATGGCCGAGTTCCTCGGTAGCAATGTCTGTCAAAATCGCTTTCAGCTCGGGCATCGGCATCGAAAATCGCTGACTGAGATAGCGGAGAGAGGCTCCGAGTTCGCCATCCGGACCGCCATATTGACTGGAGATAAGTTTTGCCAAAGCCGGATTAGGTCGCGCAATCTTTACGGGATACTGTAGCTTTTTCTCATACATCCACATTAGTCATCTACCTCCCCTAACGTAAGCGGGCACTCAACGTCCCACGGCCACGGGTCCTTTACCCATTCAAATCGTGTGTCACCATACATATCCATTGGTCTTATAGGGCCGAAGCGCTTTTCATATTCAGCCCTCAATGCACTAGCCTTTTCCTCGTATTTGCGCATAGACATCAAGGCTGCTCGGTCATTAGGATGGGTATCAAGATAAATGTGCATTTCCCATGCAGCAAACTGTGCGCTCGAAAGTCGGCGCATAAGCATATCCTTATCATTCATCTTTTTGCACCTCCAAATCCTCTGTGAAACGGCTTATCAAGGTCGGGGAAAAGCGTTCCCTGACAAAGTGCATCCTCTTCGGTATAAACTGTATTCAGTTCCTGAAGCGGAACATAAGCCATTGCCAGAACAGCATTTTTTATAGGTTGAGCTCCTTCGGTTGCCGGTAACATTTCGCAATCAAAGGCGTTAGTATAACTGTTATTCAACATATTCAGCCTCTTTTCAAAGCTTATTGAGAAAGGTTTGACTAATTGTAGACAAACCTCACTACAATATATGTTTTAACTCATATTTTGTGAACATCACTTGACAAACCAAAATAATAACATTAGAATAAAATAAAGATCAAAATCAAGGAGAACAGATTATGAAAATTAAGTCTATTTATCAGCTTCGTGAGGTTGCAGGTGAACACATGGTTGTTAGCACAGGCGCTGACGAAAATGCATTTAACGGCGTAATCATGCTCAACGGCACAGGGGCTTTTCTCTGGAAATTGCTCGAAGAAGGCGCCGAGAGAGACGAGCTTATTAAAAAAGTATTAGAAGAATACGAAGTTGACGAAGAAACCGCTACAATCGGCGTTGACGATTTTATCAACGATATTAAAAATGCTAATTTATTTGAATAATAATTGTTCCTGTTAGTAAAACCACGCGACATTCGCGTGGTTTTCTTGATACAAATAATACGCACCTCAAAAGAATCTAACTTTTGGGGTGCGTATTGTTTTTTATTCGTTTATCCGTTGGAGCCAAGGGTTACAGAGAGGCTACCTTCTTTTCCGTTTCGATAAATTCCTACCGTTACGGTGTCTCCTGATTTATGACTGTTTATCGCATTAACCAAATCATCGTATCCGGTCACCTTGTTTCCGTCGAACGAAATGATAATATCTCCGCTTTTGAGTCCTGCTTTTTCAGCCGGTCCACCTTCGGCAACAGCCGAGATATATGCACCGCCCGTAAAGTTGGTGTTAATTTCAACGCCGAGATAAGGTGCTGAATCAGACGGATCTCCATCCATGCCGTTTTCGATAATATTTGTACAAATATCAACTACGGTATTTACCGGAATACAGAAGCCCATTCCCTCATATCCCGAAGCCGAAATCTTTACATTAGGGACACCAATGAGCTGCCCCTCGACGTCAACAAGTGCTCCACCCGAATTTCCCGGATTAATTGCGGCATCGGTCTGAATGAGTGACATTGTGACCGAATCAACCGACAGCTTTCGGTCAAGGCCGCTGATAATTCCGCTGGTAACAGAACCGGCAAATTCAATTCCGCCGGGACTTCCGATAGCAATGACCGTCTGACCTATTGTAAGCTTTGACGAGTCGCCGATTTTAACAGCAGGAAGCCCTGTTTTTTCAATCTTTAATACTGCAAGGTCAGCAGCTGAATTGTATCCGATTATTGTAGCTGCTATTCCGTTTTCACTATCGTTATCGAGATAAACCTCGACCTTTGAGCCAACCGTATTAGAGGAATAAACCCCTGAAATTACGTGATAATTTGTAATAATATATCCATCGGTCGAATATATAACGCCTGAGCCGTAACTGGTCGATTCATAAACCTGGCCGTTGCCATAATTTCCAAAAAACGGCGAATATGAATTATTCTGCGTTTTTGTAGTAACTTCGATGCAAACAACGCTCGGCGTTACAGCGGTAGCTACCGCTTCCACCTGTGACATTTCAACGGTTGACTGAATAATCGTTGTTTCATTAGTTGTAGTACCATTATTAAATTTATCGGGATTAATCTTAAGCGTAGCCGCAACCGAAACTGAAATAATAGCGGTAATAATCGCTGTTATAATCATACAAACAATTACAGTACCGATTGAAACCGGACGCGGTTGCTGCTTTTTCGCCTGAGTAGCGGGCTGGGGTGAATATCTTGCAGTCGGCTGATTATAATTATATCCCGAATTAGAGTATCCGCCATAGCCGTAACCAGTGTAATTCTGCTTATTAGGCTGGTTATATTGAGGCTGACGAGACTGATAGGTGTACTGCTGATGAGTAGGCTGCTCGTTAGCTTTATTCGACTGATTACAGTCGGAATCCTGAATGATTTGGTCGCTTTTGTAACTGTAGTTTTGCGATTCATTCATGCCTGTTCCGTTAACTTCAGTCGAGGTATCGGTGAAATTATCCTGATTATGCTCGTTCATTTATGGTCAATCCTCCATTAAAAGAATAATAAGCCTTATTAGTCGTACTTTAACCACATGATAATATCAATATGTTTCTCAACGTTTTCGAAAATATGAATTAAGCGTAAACAAATTGGTTATTATTTCGACTAATTAATTAAATTACATAAAAATCATAATTTTACTGGAAATTTGAAATAATATGTGTTAATATATACGTTGAATTTGTATGTTATATTGCATTTTGCCACATAATAATAACAGTTTTTTCTAATTCGGTCAAGAAGCAATTGCTAAAAGATTAAAATACTGTAACTTTATTTTTTAAAAAATGTGCTATAATAGAGTTTCAGTAATTAAATTAATACAAATAAGCATTCAACTTTTCACACAGGAGGCGATATCATGGCCAACGATTATGAGCGCAGAAACAGCTTTAATGATGATAAGTCATACTCAAGCGGTTTCAGCACTGCATCTTCGGGACAAACAAGACGTCCGCGTTCAACCGAAGGCAATTCTTCGGATTATACCGCTGATTCACGTAGTTCTGTCCGTGGCAATTTAAGCCGAAACGCTCGACCTTCATCTTCTCGATATAATTCATCTTCGAGCAGAAGCAACAAACTAAGCTCAACAAGCGCAGATGCAAATTCGGGCAAACCCTCGAAAAAGAAAAAGGAGAAAAAGCCAAAGTCCAAGGCAAGACGCATTATTGGCACCATTGGAAAAATCACATTATCGATTTTCCTCATCGGTATAATTGCGGCTTTTCTTGTAATAGGCGCTTTCGGCATATATATGTTCGGATTTGTTGACGATTCGGTTGACTTCAACCTCAACGACCTCACCGTTAACCAAAAATCCGTAATATATGTGCGCGATGAAAACAATCCGAGCGAATGGGTAGTATATCAGGAGCTGTATAAGGAAAATCGCGAATGGGTTGATCTTGAAAACATGACAAAACACCTGCCTCACGCTTTTATAGCCGCTGAGGATCAGCGTTTTTACACCCATAGCGGTGTCGACTGGAAGCGAACCATCGCATCATTTGCAAACATGGTAGTTCCCTTCCTTGGCTCAAGACAAGGCGGTTCAACCATCAACCAGCAGCTGATTAAAAACCTTACAAACGATAATGATGTTAGTCCAATGAGAAAAATTCGCGAAATCATGAGGGCAAGAAAAATTGATGAAACATATTCAAAGGACGTTATCCTTGAATGTTACCTCAATTACATCTATCTCAATAACAATTGTTACGGTGTAGAATCAGCAGCTGAATATTACTTTGGAAAACCGAGCTCGGAGCTTAATATTCAAGAATGTGCATCCCTTGCTGCTATCACAAAGGAGCCTGCGGCGTACGATCCCATCAAAAAGACCGAAAAGCATAAAACCCGTCGCAACTGGGTTATAAGCGAAATGTACAACCAGGGATATATTTCAGAAGCCGAAAAAGATGCAGCTATCGCATCCGAGGTTGAGCTTTCCGGTATCGCAGGTAAACGCTACGACGCCATTCAGTCAGGTGGAAACGATATTTCTGACGAACAGGCCGCCGCACAAATTGAAGAAACCACCGAAACGAATAAAGATGAAGACGCTGAAAAAGAGGTCTTCTCATACTTTACAGATACCCTTATCGACCAGCTCGTTGACGACCTGGTTGAGAAAAAGGGATATACAAAAGAACGCGCATACGACGTTTTATACACCGGCGGATATAAGATTTACGCTACACTCGATACCGGTATCCAGAATACAGTTGATAAGGTGTTCACCACCGACACCAACTGGTCAAAGGTATATGGTAAAAAAGAGCTTCCTAACGGCGCAATTACAATAATGGACTACGAAGGTCACGTTGTTGCAATTTGCGGCGGCAGAGGAGAAAAAACGGTAAGCCGTTCGCTTAATCACGCTACTGCCGCTCATCAGCCCGGCTCTTCAATGAAACCTGTCGGTATTTATGCCGCAGCTCTCGAAGATAACCTTATCACATGGTCAACCCTTGTCAAAAACTCGGCGTTAACCTATAGCGGTAAAAAGATTAACAACTATGACCGTTCAACAAGCGGGCCTGTCACTATTCAAAATGCGCTTGAACGCTCATTAAATATCGTTCCTGCACGTGTTTTAATCGATTACGGCGAAGAAAATGCATATAATTTCGCAACCCAGCGTTTCCATCTGTCGACGCTTGTTAATTCAGATAAAAACGTTTCGGGTATGGCTCTCGGAGGAAGCACCTACGGCGTTACCACATTAGATATGACGGCAGCCTATGCAACCTTTGGAAACGGCGGTAAATACTATGAACCAACGTTATACGAGCTTGTACTCAGCTCACGCGAAACCCTTGATAATTACAAAGACCCTGTTCTGCAATACAGCGGTGAAAGTGAACAGGCGCTCAGCGAAGATACCGCCTATATAATGAACCAAATGCTTCGTACGGTTGTTACCGGTTCAAAAGGTACTGCTCGTTCAGCAGGGCTTAGCGGCTGGCAGGTTATCGCAAAAACCGGTACTACCAGCAGTAACAAGGGTCGTTACTTCGTTGGCGGTACCCCCTATTACGTCGCTGCTTGCTGGTTTGGATATGACCCGCCTAAATCAATGAACAGCCTTTCCTCCAGCACAAACCCGGCTCTTAGATTATGGAAGGCAATATTCAAGGATATTCATAAGGACCTGAAAAAGAAATCCTTCCCCAAATCAAGCAACGTAAAAACCGCAAATTACTGTATCCACTCGGGACTTATTTCCAGCTCAAAATGTTCGGATGAAACGCGCGTTGGATATTATAAAAAGGATTATGCTCCCGTATGCGTCGGAAAGCATATTTCGTTAGTCGGAGACGAGGAAGAATCATCATCAACCGATTCGTCGGGTGCATCTTCAGGTGCTTCATCAGGAGCTTCGTCAGGTGCTTCATCGGGCGCTACATCAGGAGCATCTTCAGGTGCTTCATCGGGTAATACATCAGGAGCATCGTCAGGAGCGGCCTCATCAAATCAACCCGCAGAATCAACCACAACGTCCACCCCTGCCGCAAGTCAGGCGGATGCAGCATAAATATTTATAAAACAAAAAAAGAAATCGACGTGAAATATCGTCGGTTTCTTTTTTTACTGTTGATATATCAGAAAGGCTATAGTAAAATAATATAAAACTTCTCTTGGAGATGCGAAAATGATAAAAAGATTGTTTCAGTTATTAGCCTGGCTGATGGTCCTTCTATGGATGTCAACGATATTCTTCTTTTCGGCTCAAAATGCTGATGTTTCAGGTCAAATCAGCAGCAGTACAACATCAAAAATAATTGCCGAAATATATCCCGGATTTGATTCGCTATCACCTGACGAACAAGCGGAAATTATTCACACCGCTGAACTCATTGTAAGAAAAATTGCCCATTTAGCCGAATTCTTCATCCTGTCAGCCTTAATCATTATTGCCCTTCTTTTTAATGATTTCCTGCCGATTAATCGTGCAATTTTAGCTGTTTTGATTTCACTGCTTTATGCCGCAACCGACGAAATTCATCAGCTGTTTTCTTTGGGGCGCGCCTGTCGTCTCGGTGATGTTTTAATTGATACGTGCGGTGCTGCAATATTCGCCACAATCTATCTATTAGTCTCAAAAATAATAAATAGAAAAAATAAAAAAGCCTCCCTTGTAAAGGGAGGTGGCATAACGGAGTTTTGACGGAGGGATTTTAATATCCTAAAATCAAACAATCCCCCAGTCTTTTTGCTTCGCAAAAATCCAGCCCCCTTTACACAAGGGGGCCTTTTTTGTCCTTAAGAGTACGCCCTATAGGCGTGTGCTTTTTTATTAACCGTTATATATTAGCTCTCTTTTTCTTTTTTACCGTTTCGGGAAGAATATATACAATAAAATAAAGTAGATATGCAAGAGCTACTCCGCTAACAAGGTCAACCACCGAATGCTGCTTTATAAAAACAGTAGAAAGGCAGATAAGCAACGATAAAACAGCCGAGCTAATACGTAGCGGAATATAACGTCGCAATTTTTCGTTTTTAAATGCGGTAAGGTGAATTATTACCGCCTCGAAACAATGCATGCTCGGCAATACATTCACCGGCTTATCGTTCGAAAACAACAATCGGCATATCCAGAGAAAGAAGCCATCCCCTTCAGCAGAAGGTCTGAAATCGATAGTGGTAGGATAAATGCAGAAAACAATTATCGAAATTGCCATTCCGGAAACCACCGTTAAAATCTGTTTACGAAAGGCATTTTTATCAACAAAAAAGTTGTATAACATTCCGCCCGGTACATATACATACCAAGCCACATAGGGTATTACAAAAATAGGCAAAAACGGTATCATGTCATCAAGAGAAACATGAACCAAATTATAATCAATATCACGAAGTTGGGTTAAAAAATATAGAACTTCAATTAAAATAAACAATAAAAAAAATAAACCATGCTTACATTCTTTGATTCTAATTTTCATTACAAAACCTCTTAAATTTTGCTATATAATTATTTATTTTATCACACTTTTCTTAAAAAAACAATATTTATATAATAAAAATCCCCCCGTATAACGGGGGGTATTTCATTTTCGGGCATAGCCCTAATACTACTGGCGGCGCACAAGTGCGCTTTTGATTGGCCTGCCAGCCGAGCAATTGTTACTTACTACCCATAAATGGGTCCCGTGGG
>JAFQSP010000010.1 GCA_017409475.1 Clostridia bacterium | reverse complement strand
GGCATTGGACCATCTGTAGCAGCAACTACAAGGATAGCACCGTCCATTTGAGCAGCACCGGTGATCATGTTTTTAACATAGTCAGCGTGTCCGGGGCAGTCAACGTGAGCGTAGTGACGTGCGTCAGTTTCGTACTCAACGTGAGCGGTGTTGATTGTGATTCCGCGCTCTCTTTCTTCCGGAGCCTTATCGATGTTTGCATAGTCCTCGAACTGTGCCTGACCCTTAAGAGAAAGGTACTTTGTGATAGCAGCAGTAAGGGTGGTCTTACCATGGTCAACGTGACCAATGGTACCAATGTTTACATGGGGTTTTGAACGTTCAAATTTAGCCTTTGCCATTTGAATTTCCTCCTTGTATGATAGATAAATTATTTTTTTATTTTGTGCTGATATTTCACAAGTCTATTTTATCAACAAACCTATGAAATATCAAGCATTATTTTTATTATGCAATTTATTCGGGTGCATTTGCCCGATTAGGAAAGATTATTCGCTCTTTGCTCTGGTGCTGATAATCTTTTCTGCGATTGACTTCGGAACTTCCTTGTAGCCGTCGGGTTCCATTACGTACTGACCGCGTCCCTGTGTCTTTGAACGGAGGTCGGTTGCGTAACCGAACATATCGCCGAGCGGTACACGTGCGTTAATCTGCTTAACGCCGCCCATTCTGTCCTCAAAGCCCTGGATTTCGCCACGACGAGAGTTAAGATCGCCGATAACGTCGCCCATGTAATCCTCAGGAACAATAATTGTTACCTTCATGATCGGCTCGAGAAGAACGGGATCTGCCTTTCTGGCAGCTTCCTTGAATGCCATTGAACCGGCAATCTTAAACGCCATTTCCGAAGAGTCAACTTCGTGGTAGGATCCATCGTAAAGTGTTACCTTTACGTCAACTACCGGGTAACCTGCGAGAACACCTGCTTGAAGTGCGCCCTGAATACCCTGGTCAACAGGTCCGATAAATTCCTTCGGAACCGATCCGCCTGTTACAGCGTTGATAAATTCGTAACCCTTACCGGATTCGTTCGGCTCAACAATAATCTTAACGTGACCATACTGACCTGAACCGCCCGACTGTCTCTTATACTTGGTTTCGTGGTCAACCTTGGTGCGAATAGATTCTTTGTAAGCAACCTGAGGTGCGCCAACGTTTGCCTCTACCTTGAATTCGCGGAGAAGACGGTCAACGATGATTTCGAGGTGAAGCTCACCCATACCGGCGATGATGGTCTGTCCTGTTTCTTCATCAGTGTAGCACTTGAAGGTCGGGTCTTCTTCGGTGAGCTTTGCGAGAGCAATGCCCATCTTTTCCTGACCTGCCTTTGTCTTCGGCTCGATAGCAACACGAATAACAGGTTCCGGGAAGTTCATTGATTCGAGGATAACCGGATGTTTCTCGTCACAAAGGGTATCACCGGTAGTAGTGTTTTTGAGACCTACTGCTGCGGCGATGTCACCGGCGTAGCAGGTTTCGATATCTTCACGGTGATTTGCGTGCATTTGAAGAATACGTCCGAGTCTTTCTCTATTATCCTTAACCGAGTTGAATACAGCTGTACCGGCATCAACTGAACCGGAGTATACACGGAAGAAGCAAATCTTTCCTACGAAGGGGTCGGTAGCAATCTTGAATGCGAGAGCTGCAAACGGCTCATCGTCAGAAGAATGTCTAACTTCCTCTTCTTCTGTGTCGGGGTTAATGCCCTTGATAGCTTCAACGTCGGTAGGAGCGGGCATATATTCAACAATTGCGTCGAGCAACGGCTGAACACCCTTGTTACGATAAGAAGTACCGCAGCAAATCGGAACCATTTCGTTAGCGATGGTTGCCTTGCGGATGACGGTCTTAATCTGGTCCACAGTCGGCTCGGTGCCGTCCTCGAGATAAGCCATCATAAGCTCTTCATCCTGCTCAACAACCTGCTCTATGAGCTGGCCTCTGTACTTTGCAGCAAGTTCCTTCATATCTTCCGGAATTTCTTCACGGCGAACGTCCATTCCGAGATCGTCGTAGTAAATTTCGGCTTCGTTGTTTACGAGGTCCACGATACCCTTAAAGGTGTCCTCAGAGCCGATAGGCAACTGAATCGGAACAGGGTTACACTGGAATCTCTCGTTTACCATATCGAGAACGTGGTAAAAATCGGCACCCATGATGTCCATCTTGTTGACGTAAATCATACGCGGTACCTTATATTCGTCAGCCTGTCTCCATACGGTTTCTGACTGCGGTTCTACGCCTCCCTTTGCACAGAGAACGGTAACAGAACCGTCAAGAACGCGGAGCGAACGCTGAACTTCTACTGTGAAGTCAACGTGTCCGGGAGTATCGATAATATTGATACGATGGTCCTTCCAGAAGCAAGTGGTAGCAGCTGAGGTGATTGTAATACCTCTCTCCTGTTCCTGCTCCATCCAGTCCATTGTGGCGGCACCGTCATGAGTTTCACCAAGTTTACGAGTTTTTCCTGTGTAAAAAAGGATACGCTCGGTTGTGGTGGTCTTTCCGGCGTCAATGTGGGCCATAATACCAATATTTCTTGTTTTTTCAAGAGATATCTTTCTTGGCATATTGTCCTCCAATTAAATAAAACTTACATACAGTGGTGAATTACCATCTGTAGTGAGCAAAAGCCTTGTTAGCTTCAGCCATCTTGTGAGTATCTTCACGCTTCTTGGCTGCGCCTCCGATTCCGTTAACTGCGTCAAGGATTTCGCCTGAAAGACGTTCCTTCATAGTCTTTTCATTACGGGTACGGCAGTAGTTGGTGATCCAACGAAGGCCGAGTGTCTCGCGACGTGCGGGACGAACTTCGATCGGAACCTGGTAGGTTGAACCGCCGACACGGCGTGCCTTAACTTCGAGCTGGGGCATAACATTTTCCATTGCCTGCTCAAATACCTCCAACGGCTCCTTGCCGGTCTTTTCCTTTATGATGTCGAATGCATCATAAACGATCTTCTGGGCTACGCCCTTCTTACCGTCGAGCATAATGTTGTTGATAAGACGAGTTACGAGTTTGGAATTGTAAAGCGGATCGGGCAAAACATCACGTTTTGCGATAAAGCCTCTTCTTGGCATTTCGCTTCCCTCCTTCACATAAAATGATATCATTGGTACTCGGATTATTCCAAATCCGTTGGCCAGTCAGAGGCGTAACATTATATATTAACGCCGCTGCCTGAACACATTAAGCAGCAGATATAAATCTACTTAAATTACTTCGCTGCCTTCTTAGGACGCTTTGCACCGTATTTTGAACGGGCCTGCATTCTGTTGGCAACACCCTGAGCGTCCAAGGTACCACGAATAATATGGTAACGAACACCAGGCAGGTCTTTTACACGGCCGCCGCGAATAAGAACGACGGAGTGCTCCTGTAAGTTGTGGCCGACGCCGGGGATATACGATGTTACTTCGATACCGTTTGAAAGGCGTACACGAGCAATTTTACGAAGAGCTGAGTTCGGCTTCTTAGGTGTAGTAGTAGATACCTTAGTGCAAACGCCTCTCTTCTGCGGTGAATTGTGGTCGTTGAGTACACGCTTTTTGGTATTGAGGCTCTTTAAAAGCGCAGGCGCTGTGGGCTTGCGCTCCTGAGTTTCTCTTCCCTTGCGTACGAGCTGGTTAAAGGTTGGCATGAGTTTCCTCCTCTCTCAGTTTTTTATATATGATACGAGTTTATTTAAACCCGATTATCATGCTTAAATTAGCATTTTGGCGCAGTTACAACACACTACTCCATACAAACATAAATAATATCACTACTTATCATATTTTGTCAAGTAAAAACTTTAAAAAAAGTTGATTTTAAGCCGTTTTTTCATAAAAAACGCCGTTTTGGTTTTTTTATTCAACCAAAACAGCGTTTTAATAATTATTTTTTTATTCGGCAACGGTGATTTCTTCGGCGGTTTCGGTGATTTCCTCTTCCGGAAGAATATCGTAGGTTTCGCCGTTTTCGTCGGCGCCGTTCATTTTCATACCGGTACCGGCGGGAACAAGCTTACCGATAATAACATTCTCTTTAAGACCAAAGAGACTGTCAACCTTACCCTTAATAGCGGCATCGGTGAGGACACGTGTTGTTTCCTGGAAGGATGCTGCTGAAAGGAAGGAGTCGGTAGCAAGAGATGCCTTTGTGATACCGAGCAATGTAGGTGTTGCTGTCGGTACAACAAGGTCGGTCTCCCCTGCTGCGATGCGTTCCTTAATGAGCTTTCTTTCGAAATAGAAGTCGCCTCTGTCAACCTGTGTTCCGGGGAGGAATGATGACGAGCCGCTTTCTTCAATGCGAACCTTTTTCATCATCTGGCGAACGATAACCTCGATGTGCTTATCGTTAATGTCAACACCCTGTGAACGATAGGTTCTCTGAACCTCTTCGATAATATAGGTGCGAACGTCATGCTCGGCAGCCTTAATATTTCTGCCACCGAAGTTTGCCTTATCCTTGTTAAGTCCGGACTCGAGGATATCCTGCGGTGCATAAATACCTTCGGTCAAAAGCTGACCTGCGGTAACCTTGTCGCCTTCCTCAACCTTAATAGTATAGTCATAAGGAATTACATACTTGCGCTCGTCGGAAGCATCCTCGGCAACAACAACGATTTCCTTATTTCTCTTTCCGTCGCGGATATTTACAATACCGTCGATTGCGCTGATGATAGCGGCTCTCTTCGGTCTGCGAGCTTCGAAGAGCTCTTCAACTCTCGGAAGACCCTGGGTAATATCCTCTGCGTTAGCGATACCGCCGGTATGGAAGGTACGCATGGTAAGCTGGGTACCAGGTTCACCGATTGACTGAGCTGCGATAATACCAACAGCTTCGCCAACTGTAACGGGCAGCTTATTAGCAAGGTTTTCGCCGTAGCACTTTTTACAAATGCCGTGCTTTGCGTGACAGCCGAGAATTGAACGAATCTTTACACACGGGAATACGGTGTTCTGATTAGCTCTTTCGGTGCGGCATACGAGCTCGGCCTCGTCCTCGGTCATCATAACCGATGCGGTTACTACAACCTCGCCTGTTTCATTATTGATACAATCGTTTACAAGATAACGTCCAGTCAAACGCTCGGTAAGCGGTTCAATCGGCTTTCCGAGGCGCTGCTCGAGAAGCTCATCTCTTTCGTCAAGAGAGGGTTCTCCCTTTCCGTCGAGTTTTGCGTTTTCGAGCATTTCGGCCTCTGCCTTTTTACAGATTTCGATAGGACGGTCATAGATTGAGTATACAGTAAGTCCGTCGTCAGTTTCACAATCATCCTCGCGGATAATTACGTCCTGAGATACGTCAACAAGACGACGTGTAAGGTAACCTGAGTCGGCTGTACGAAGAGCGGTATCGGCCAGTCCCTTTCGAGCACCACGTGACGAAATAAAGTATTCGAGTACGTTAAGTCCTTCACGGTAGTTAGCACGAATGGGTACCTCGATAGTCTTACCTGCGGTATTGGCGATAAGTCCGCGCATACCTGCAAGCTGACGAATCTGGTTCATTGAACCACGGGCTCCTGAATCGGCCATCATAAATATCGGGTTGTATTCGTCAAGGTTATCCTTAAGAGCGTCGGCAACCTTTTCGGTTGTTCTGTTCCATGATTCGATAACAAGACGGTATCTATCCTCTTCGCTGGCAAATCCGCGCTTGTACATAGCCTTAATACGCTCAACCTCTTGCTCACTTTCGGCAATATACTGAGCCTTTTCAGGCGGGATAATAGCGTCGGATACGGATACGGTGATAGCGCCCTTTGTTGAGTACTTGTAGCCGGTAGCCTTTACGTTATCGAGGACAATTGCCGTTTCGGAAGTACCGTGCTTTTTGATACAAGCGTCGATAATCTTTCCGAGCATCTTTTTGCCGACCTTGTTCTGCTTAATATCGTCTTCGCTTTCAATAATAGCCTTGTCAGCATCCTTGCGAGTGAAGCAGATTTCAAGGTCAAGCTCGTGTCCCTCGGTACGCTTTGCAAAGCCGAGGTCCTGCGGAATTGAACGGTTAAAGATGAAGAAGCCAACGGTAGCGTCAATCATTCGAGTAATTGTTTCGCCGTTATATTCGCCTGTTCT
The DNA here is from genome assembly GCA_017409475.1 of Clostridia bacterium. GTDB lineage: Bacteria > Bacillota > Clostridia > Oscillospirales > Acutalibacteraceae > UMGS1976. The sequence goes on along the minus strand of JAFQSP010000010.1, from coordinate 107,616 downwards.
GCGAACGCGAATGGGCGAATGAAGTCCGATTACACCGCTTTCGTAGGCCATGATAGCCTCGTCTTCACTACGGAAAATCTTTCCTACACCGGGTTCGTCAAACTTTGTAATTGTGAGGTAGTATGAGCCGAGAACCATGTCCTGAGTAGGAACAGCAACCGGTTTACCATCGGATGGCTTTAACAAGTTGTTGGCAGCAAGCATAAGGAAGCGAGCTTCTGCCTGAGCTTCAGCTGAAAGGGGCACATGAACGGCCATCTGGTCTCCGTCGAAGTCGGCATTATACGCGGTACAAACGAGGGGGTGAAGCTTAATAGCTCGACCTTCGACAAGTACCGGCTCGAACGCCTGAATACCGAGGCGGTGAAGTGTAGGCGCACGGTTAAGGAGTACAGGATGCTCCTTAATTACTGTTCCGAGAGCGTCCCAAACCTCAGGACGAACGCGGTCAACCATCTTACGTGCAGTTTTTATATTTGATGCCATGTTGGTTTCAACAAGGCGCTTCATTACAAAGGGCTTAAAGAGTTCGAGTGCCATTTCCTTCGGGAGACCGCACTGATACATTTTCAGTTCAGGGCCAACTACAATAACCGAACGGCCTGAGTAATCAACACGCTTACCGAGAAGGTTCTGACGGAAGCGTCCCTGCTTACCTTTAAGCATGTCTGAAAGCGATTTAAGTGCACGGTTGCTCGGACCTGTAACAGCTCTTCCACGGCGACCGTTGTCGATAAGGGCGTCAACGGCTTCCTGGAGCATTCTCTTTTCGTTGCGAACGATGATGTCGGGCGCATTGAGCTCGAGAAGTCTCTTTAAACGGTTATTTCTATTGATAACTCGGCGGTAGAGGTCGTTAAGGTCACTTGTTGCAAAGCGTCCACCGTCAAGCTGAACCATCGGGCGTAAATCGGGCGGAATTACCGGAATTACGTCCATAATCATCCATTCGGGACGGTTTCCTGACTGACGGAAGGCTTCGACAATTTCGAGGCGCTTAACAAGTCTAATCTTTTTCTGACCTGCGCCTGAGGCAGCCTCGATTTCACTCTTTAACTCGGCTGAGAGGGCGTCGAGGTCAATTTCTTCAAGAAGGGTTTTGATAGCTTCTGCGCCCATTCCTGCCTTGAAATCGTCGTCATATTTTTCTCTCATATCGTTGTACTGCTCGTTGTTAAGAAGCTGTTTCTTTTCGAGCGGAGTATTACCGGGATCGGTAACGATATACTGTGAGAAATAGAGTACCTGTTCAAGTACGCGGGGTGTCACGTCGAGAATGAGGCCCATTCTCGACGGGATTGTTTTATAATACCAGATGTGTGATACGGGTGAAGCGAGCTCAATTGTTCCCATTCTTTCACGGCGAACCTTTGCACGAGTAACTTCAACGCCGCAGCGTTCACATACCTTACCCTTATATCTGATACGCTTGTATTTTCCGCAGTGACATTCCCAGTCCTTTGTCGGTCCAAAAATCTTTTCGCAGAAAAGGCCGTCGCGTTCAGGCTTGAGGGTACGGTAATTGATGGTTTCCGGCTTTGTTACCTCACCGGATGACCATGCCCTAATCTGTTCAGGGGAAGCAAGACCTATTTTAATTGATTCAAACTGTATATCTGCCATGTCTTATTCCCTCCTTATTCCATATCGTCGACAAAATCGTCAACGTCATCTGTGTCTTCAGCGTCCATATCATCGGTGATGGGGTCGCCGTTTTCATCTTCGAGGCTGAATCCGTCGAGGCCGTCATTTACAGTCTCTTCTTCAAGAGTATCGGCTTCTACTGCGCCGATTCCCATATCGGCATCATCCTCTTCAAAATTCTGTTTAAGGTCAATTTCTTCATTATACTTATCAAGTACACGAATATCGAGACCAAGCGACTGAAGCTCCTTAATAAGAACCTTGAAGGATTCGGGAACGCCGGGCTTGGGTATATTCTGACCCTTTACAATCGCTTCGTAAGCCTTTACACGACCAACAATGTCGTCCGACTTAACAGTAAGAATTTCCTGAAGTGTGTATGCTGCACCGTAAGCTTCGAGTGCCCAAACTTCCATTTCTCCGAAACGCTGACCACCGAACTGAGCCTTACCTCCGAGAGGCTGCTGAGTTACGAGTGAGTACGGACCGGTTGAACGGGCATGAATCTTATCGTCAACAAGGTGATGCAGTTTAAGGTAATACATGTAGCCGACTGTAACGGGGTTGTCGAACATTTCACCTGTTCTTCCGTCATAGAGCCATGTTTTACCGTCAACGACCTTAAGAATCTTCTTCTCGGCAAGCTCGGTAAGTTTTTCCATATTTGTTCTATCAGCTTTATCGAGGGTGAATACCTGCTTTTTGCCGTTTTCGTCAATTTCTTCGGTGACAAGAATCTTTCCGTCGAGAGATTCGCCGATTTTCTTGTCAATTTCGTTGAATTTAACGTCTCTATATACACCTGCGTCGATAAATGCATCGAAAATATCGCTTTCGTGAGCGCCATCAAATACAGGTGTGCAAACCTTCCAGCCGAGAGCCTTTGCTGCACGGCCAAGGTGAACCTCGAGTACCTGACCGATATTCATACGTGAAGGTACGCCGAGGGGGTTAAGCACGATGTCGAGCGGTCTTCCATCCGGGAGGAATGGCATATCTTCGACAGGGAGAATGCGGGAAACTACGCCCTTATTTCCATGACGTCCGGCCATCTTATCTCCTACGCTGATTTTACGCTTTTGAGCGATGTAACAGCGTACAACCATGCTGACACCGGGGTTGAGCTCGCTTGAGTTTTCGCGAGTGAATACGTCAACGTCAACAATTGTACCGTATTCGCCGTGGGGTACGCGGAGAGATGTGTCTCTAACCTCGCGTGCCTTTTCGCCGAAGATTGCGCGAAGCAAACGTTCCTCGGCTGTAAGCTCGGTTTCGCCCTTAGGTGTAACCTTACCTACAAGGATGTCTCCGGCACGAACCTCGGCACCGATACGGATAATTCCGCGCTCGTCGAGGTCCTTTAATGCATCCTCACCGACATTAGGAATATCACGAGTGATTTCTTCCGGTCCGAGCTTTGTATCTCTGGCTTCGATTTCGTACTTTTCGATATGAATAGATGTATAAACATCGTTTCTGATGAGCTGTTCGTTAAGAAGAACGGCGTCCTCGTAGTTGTAACCTTCCCAGGTCATGAAGCCGATAAGAGCATTCTTACCAAGCGAGATTTCGCCGTTGCAGGTAGCGGGACCGTCGGCAATAACAGCATTTTCCTCTACCTTTTCGCCAACGCTTACGATAGGACGCTGGTTAACGCAGGTTCCGTGGTTTGAACGCAGGAACTTAATAAGCTTATAGGTGTCAATTTCGCCATTTTCTGCGCGAATTTCGATAACATCAGCGCTAACGCTTACAACCTCACCTGCGCGCTTTGCGAGAACAACTACGCCCGAATCAACCGCTGCCTGATATTCCATACCGGTAGCAACAATCGGATTTTCGGTTTTGAGAAGGGGCACAGCCTGCTTCTGCATGTTCGAGCCCATGAGTGCTCGGTTTGTATCGTCGTTTTCGAGGAACGGAATCATAGCGGTAGCAACTGAAACTACCATCTTAGGTGATACGTCCATGAAATCAACTGCGTCGGGTGAAACTTCGCGGAATTCGTCACGGTAACGTGAGGTAACAGACTTATTCTTGAAACGGCCAAGCTCGTCGAGCGGCTCGTTTGCCTGAGCTACGGTGTAGTTATCCTCTTCGTCAGCGGTCATGTAAACTACTTCGTCAAGAACCTTTCCTGTGGTTTTATCAACCTTGCGGAAGGGAGTTTCGATAAAGCCGTATTCATTAATTCTTGCATAGGTTGCGAGGTAGGAAATAAGTCCGATGTTAGGACCTTCCGGCGTTTCGATAGGACACATGCGTCCATAGTGGCTATAGTGAACGTCACGAACCTCGAATCCTGCACGGTCACGCGAAAGACCACCGGGGCCCAGAGCCGATAAACGACGCTTATGTGTAAGCTCTGATAAGGGGTTTGTCTGGTCCATGAACTGTGAAAGCGGGGATGAACCAAAGAATTCCTTTACAGCGGCAACAACAGGACGGATATTAACAAGCGACTGAGGAGTCATTGTATCAAGGTCCTGAGCCTGTAAGGTCATTTTTTCGCGAATTACTCTTTCCATTCTTGCGAAGCCGATGCGGAACTGATTCTGTAACAATTCGCCAACAGAACGGATACGGCGGTTTCCAAGATGGTCGATATCGTCAACGTTGCCGATATTGTGAGCAAGGTTAACAAAATAGTTGATTGAAGCGAACATATCGTCAAAGGTGATATGATTTGAAATAAATGCTGTGGGGTTGTCGAGGAACATATTGATAAGTTCCTCGTCGTTAGCAGCGTTTTCGAGGGCCGATTTAAGAACCTCGACAGAAACATCCTCGTTGATAACGTCCTTGATTGCTTCGTAAACGGTATCGTTTACAAAGTTTCTTACGTTAACTACACCGTTTGCGACAACCTTGCGTTCCTGCTCGGTTTCGCCGCTTTCTCCAACAACAATATATGCGCAGTAAACGCCTGCATCCTGCATAGCAATAGCCTGTTCATTGGTAACAATGTCACCTGCGTCGGCCATAATTTCGCCTGTGAAGGGGTTTACAACCGGCTGAGCAAGCTTTCTTCCGATCAAACGGTTAGCAATGCTGAGCTTTTTATTATACTTATATCTTCCGACGCGCGAAAGGTCGTATCTATGCGGGTCGAAGAAAAGATTGTAAAGATGGGTAACTGCGCCCTCAACGGTAAAGGGCTCGCCGGGACGGAGCTTTTTATAAACCTCTAAGAGAGCTTCGTCAGCCGTCTTTGTTGCGTCCTTTTCGAGTGTGTAGCCAAAACGCTCGTCATTACCGAAAAGCTGGCGCATATGCTCATTTGTCATTTCGGCAAATGTAGCGTCGGCGTTAATGTATACCGAATCGGCAACAAGCTGACGAATATTTTCGAGCATTTTTGCGTCCTTGCCGTTAATGTCAAACTTGAATGACTCAGGGCTATTTGCGACGCAAACGAACATACCGAGTGAACGAACAAATGTACTCAGCGGAATCTTTCTATTCTTATCTATGCGAACATAGAGAACTTCGCTCTGGTCGGTTTCGTACTCGAGCCAAGCACCTCTATTCGGTATAACTGTGGAGCTGAAAAGGTCACGTCCCGATTTATCGGTCACCTTGCTGTAATATACGCCGGGTGAACGAACAAGCTGAGATACAACTACTCGCTCGGCACCATTGATTACAAAGGTACCCGAATCGGTCATAAGCGGAAAATCGCCGATGAACACTTCGCTTTCCTTTATTTCGCCCGTTTCCTCGTTAATGAGCTGCGCTCTAACACGCATTGGGGCTGCATAGGTTGTGTCTCTCTCTTTGCATTCCATGACGGAATATTTGGGGGTCTCGTCGAGCCTAAAATCAAGGAAGCGCAATTTAAGTTTTTCGGAATAGTCCGTAATTTCGGACATTTCGCTAAGCACTTCTTTTAGTCCTTTTTCAAGGAACCACTTGTATGAATTTTTCTGAATTTCGATAAGATTCGGCATATCCAAAATCTCATTGATTTTTGAAAAACTCATTCGCTCGGTTTTGCCAAAATGCACCGGTTTGACATTCACCATTAGCTTTATCACTCCTAAAAGATATTTAAACACTTTTCATCTCGCACCAAAGGCAAAATTTACACAAAATGCTACCGTTATTTACAATATATTTTGTCTAATTTTGCGGTCGCTACGATACACAAAAAATACTTATGGGCATAAAAACCCAATATTAGTGTAGTTTAGTATTATATACCACCTTTTTCAAGTAGTCAAGGGGTAATTTTTAATTTTTTTCTTTTTTTCTAAAAAATGACAAAATATGCAGGGTAAAACAATTTTTTACCCTGCATACCGTAATATTACATATTAAATTAAAGATTTTCGCCGTTTGATGCAATTACGTCCTTGTACCAATAGCCGCTATCCTTTATAATTCGGTTTCCTGTCGGATAATCGACATAAACTATACCAAATCGGTCACGGTATCCGTTTGACCATTCGAAATTATCGAGAAGTGACCACTGGAAATAACCCTTTACATTCGCTCCCATATCAATAGCTTCGCTAAGCTCCTTGAGATAACGATGTAAAAAGTCGATTCGGTTGGGGTCGTGCACTTTTCCGTCAAGTGAAATTACGTCGCCGCCGGCCATTCCGTTTTCGGTGAAGTAAATCGGTATATTACCGTAACGGCGATTTGTAAACAATGCGCACCACTTGATAGCCTCAGGGGTTACAGGCCACATATTACCTGTATGCGGGAAGCCCACATATCTTTTTACCCAGCAAAGTTCGCCGTTCTCCCCTGCTCTTACTCCGTAGCCGTTATAAAGATTTTGACCGCAGAAATCAATCGGCTGAGAAATTATTTTAAGGTCATCCTGCCAGCCTTGCGGCAGATATTTTTCATAAATTTTAAGTCCGTCCTCGGGATATTTACCGAGTAAAATCGGGTCGAGCCACCAAGCAACCGTCCAACCGAAGCTGTCTCCGCCATCGCTTGTTTCAAAAGTCTTATTATACGCAACATCGATGTCCGCTTGACTTTCGGGATTCTGGGGATAGAAGAACGAACCCGTCGGTGCATAGCCAATCTTTAAATCGTCGTAAATCTCACGCATAGCCATAACAGCCTTTCCGTGAGCAAGCATAACGTGATGAGCCATTCGGATAAGCTCACGCACGCCAAAATTAAGTGAAGGTGCATGACCGCCACCATTAAATCCGTCGCCGATAAAGCACTGGGGTTCATTAAATGTAATAAAATGCTTCACCCTGTCTCCAAATGCCTTTGCACAAATTCGGGCATATTCAGCGAACCAATCGGGTGACTCGGCATTAAGCCATGCGCCCTTGTAAAACAGTTCGTTCGGATAGTCCCAATGGAAAAGGGTAACAAACGGCTCGATTCCGTTAGCAAGAAGCTCGTCAATGAGCGCATTGTAATAATCAATTCCCTTTTGATTAACTTCGCCGGTACCGTTCGGTAAAATACGTGTCCAAGCGATTGAGAAGCGGTAACCTTTCAGTCCAAGCTCCTTCATAATTGCTACATCTTCTTTAAATCGATGATAGCTGTCGCAGGCAACGTTACCAGTATCCGATGCCTGAATCTTTCCTCCACGCTGACAGAATGTGTCCCAAATGGACAATCCCTTTCCATCCTCGTATGCTCCACCCTCAATCTGATATGCAGCAGTTGCTGCACCCCAGATAAAATCCTTACAAAACATAAAAGTTACCCCCTAAAATGCGGTTTAGTTAAATTATATCAAATAGTTAAATTATGTCAATTGAAATATTCAATAAAATTTGGTACAATACCTTTTATAAAGGAGGCGGTAAAATGCAAATCAATGACCTTGGCGGATATTTGAAAAAACAATTCGGTTGCAAGGTATACAAGCTTTCGCTGGTCGGCTGTACAAGCTGTCCAAATCGCGACGGCACGGTCGGTGTCGGCGGCTGCATTTTCTGCTCCGAAAACGGCTCGGGCGAATTCGCCGAAAAAACAAAAAGCTCGGTAGCCGACCAAATTGAAGCGGCGAAAACGCAGGTGGCGAAAAAGATAAAAGAAGGCGAAAAGGTAAAGTACATCGCCTATTTTCAGAGCTTTACAAATACTTATGCGCCGATTGAAAAGCTGAGAAAAATGTTTTTTGCCGCGATAAGGCATCCCGATATTGCCGTACTGTCGATTGCCACGCGTCCCGATTGCTTGTCGGGTGAGGTAATTGCTTTACTTAATGAACTAAACGCAATCAAGCCGGTTTGGGTTGAGCTCGGACTGCAAACGATACATAAAAAATCCGCCGAGTATATTCGCCGCGGATATGAGCTCGCGGTATATGACGAGGCGGTAAAGTCGCTTCACCAAATAGGCGTTTCGGCAATCGCTCACATGATAATCGGACTGCCGGGTGAAAGCGAACAGATGATTTACGAAACAGCCGAATATATCGGAAAAACCGCCGACGGAATAAAAATGCACATGCTTTACGTACAAAAGGGCACCGACCTCTATACCGAGTATCAAAAGGGGCAGGTTCCCCTGCTTGATATGGACGAGTATATCGGCATTCTAATCGGTTGCATCGAACGATTGCCCGAAAGCGTCGTAATTCACCGAATGACAGGCGACGGAGACAAGAAAACTCTGGTAGCGCCGATGTGGACGGCTAACAAGCGTCACGTACTCAACTCCATTAGTGTGAGATTCAGAGCGGTCGAAATAAAGCAGGGTCGACTTTTTCAAAAATATTGAAATGTATATAGATATATGATATAATTACTTAATTACTCATTACGGAGGAAACGCTATGATTTGCAATAAGTGCGGATTTGATAACGCCGACGGCAAAGCGTGCAAGGCCTGTGGCAGCATACTTTCGGGTGACGACGGCTCAAAAGGCGCACATTTCGTTATAGGTAAAAATCATGATGAAGAAGCGGTAAAAAACCAAAAGGATATTTCATCCTTTGACGGCTCGGTTGCCGCTGCATCAAATAATTTTTATAAAACGAAAAAGGCTAATAAAGGACAGACTATCGTTTGGATTACAAGCATAATTTTAATAATTCTTGTTATCCTTTCCTGCGGTTACATACTATTCGACTCGCTGAACAGAAATAAAACCCCAACCGTTACAAAAGCGGATGCCGACGCAATTTTGACCGCTTTCGAGGGACCTGCACTTGCACGAATAAAGGATAAATTCCGTTCGGCCGACAGCGACAGCGGTCGAGAAGCGGCAAGAAAAGAAGCTCTCAACTATTTTAAGTCTCTCGAAGATATGGATACAATCGAATCGGTTGAGCTGTCGCAGGACGGGTCAAAGATTTACTTCAAGCGCTCATTCACCGAATGTGTTTTTGTAATGGACGACCCTACCCCCGATACCTACAATTCGTCAACCGTACTCGCTGACGAATTTTCACAAATTATCGACGGCTCATTTTCTGCCGACCGCGACCTTACCGATTTTAAGCACGGAATCGAAAACAATATACTCATTATTAGCGCTACCGTAAATCATCGCACGATATATGACAAGCTCGATTCAATGCTCTACTATTTCGAGGACGCAACCCTCAACGTAAATTATATAAAAAATGCAACTCTTCATAATTTTACAAAGGATTTGGGAAAATATAACGCTATTTTCATCCATGCCCAATCATTTATAGATAAGAATGGAAAAACCGTTCTCACACTTAATGAAAAGGCTACTTCGGCTAACATTGTAGGTTACTCGTATCAGCTTATCAACGGACAGTCATCGGTTTGCGGAAATATGATGAGCGACAATGCAAGCTTCACCGTTACCGATACCTTGATTAAGGAAAATTATAAAAAGGCTATGCCCGATTCTCTCGTTTACATGAGCGCTGACTCGGGTTATGGTCCCGGAAACGCGGGCTTTGCGAAGGCTTTCGGCGCAGCAGGTGCACAAATTTTCGTAGGCTATTCAAATAAAGTAAGCGCAGCATACGAATCAGCCTGTGTAAAGGATTTCGCCGAATACATCATTTCGGGAAAGACGATTGACGACGCTTATCAATACGTTATAACCAAAAACGGTGAATCAGACGGAGACGAAACGCCGGCTTATTTCGGCTATGACGGAGCAAGCGATTGGTCACTTTACGGCTGGGAGCTTTACGACGGCACAGAGACCATAGAGATAACAAGCGAGGATGAGCTTTTTGACAGTCTCAATTATGCCATACTTTCGCTCGGAACAAACAGCATCAGCCAAAAAATTGAGGGCTACCGAGTAATCGATGCCGACCTTGACGGCTCAAAAGAGCTGTTTATGATGGCAAAAATGGACGGCGAACTCACAACAAATCTTGCTTTTGATACATTTAATAATGCTCAAATTGCTCTTGATACATCAAAAAGTGAAGATTACGACTTCAAAACGCTGTACGATTCAGCAAACACTCAAATATATCTTTGCGAACAGTTCACTAATGACAACAGCGCAAAAACGCTTTATAAATGGACCAATATAGGTTGGGAAACCTTTGCTCGATACAGCGACGAAAAGGCTGGAACGCCGACCTTCATCTGGGACGGAAAGAGCATCAGCGAGGCTGCGTTCAACGTCAATTTCCAAAAGGTATCGCAGGGCGCCCTTCTCAGCAACTGGCGAAGCATGCTCAACCTCTATTATCAAACCGCCGACAGAAATAAAACGGTAACCGACCTTTCGGCCAAGTTTAAAACCATGTCGGGCGTTACCGAGTGGCTTGCCGCCGACTTTGACGGCGACGGCTCAAACGAAGCGGCTATCGTTCTTTCAGGATTCGGTAACGAATGGCTGAAAAACATAGCAATCATGTCACGTACCGGAAAGGAACAGATTCTTTATACCCAAAATTTCGGCACCTTTATCATTTACATTGACGAAACAGACGTTGGCGTTGTTTTCAGGGTAGCTTACCTCGGTCCTGATGCAAAGGAGGAGCTGTCACTTGCAGTAGGTGAAACGGGTGGCGTCGACGTTTATTACCCCGACGAAATGAAAACAACAAACATCAAATTCAACGGAGAGGTTACCGATACAACCGGTTTTACAATTGTAGAAAGCTATGATGATTCGGTTTATTCGCTTAAAGGCGTTTGGGAATTATTAGGCATAGATAACGTAAAAATCACATTCACCGAAAAAGAAGAAGGCTTCGTTTATGCCGAAAACTATTCCTTCTCAATCACCGACTTTAAATCAGGCGTGTTTAAACACGAGTTTATTGCAACAAACAATACAATAGAAATTTTGTTGCCCGACGGTTACCGTACATTTACACTTCAATGGGATAACAGCGGTGACTTTATAGCAATTACCGACCACGTAACAAATGTTCAGCGAATACTCTACAGAATCGATAAATACGACCCCGATAAACTACCGTCGACACCTGATTCGAGTTCCTCAGAGCCCGAATCAAGCGAAACATCATCAGAAGGTGAACCCCCTGACAGCAGTAGCAGTGAAACAACCGAATAAACAGTGACATCAAAAAATCCTACACCGAATTCGGTGTAGGATTTTTTTATTTGTATTAAATTACACTCTTTCGAAAAGCCAGAGTTCGCCGTACATATCCTTATCGCTTACGACATACTCAATGCCTTCGTTAAGCTGCTTTCCGGTGTATTCCTTGCCGGTTAAGCTATCCTTATAAGTAGCATTTGAATCTGCTTCGCTGATTTTGAAGTTGTAAACAATATTCTCTCCTCTTGCACCTTCGTTCTGCAAATGGGTGAGGAGAATACGGTCGGCATAGCCTTCGCCCGATTCCTCGGTAGATACGTAGTAATACGAGCTTATACCCTTTTTATTCTCAAAGGGCGAAACCAAGCGATAAAGGTCGCCGTACTTGATTAGCTGCTCTACCGAACGGTAGAACTCAATCTGCTTCTTAATCTCGTTCTTAACGTCATCCTGCATTTTAAGAATATGGAGCTCGTAGCCAAGCATACCTGCAATAGCAATCTTAAACTTATAATCAAGCAGGTTCATATAATCGTCCAAAACCATCGGATTTGAAACGTGGCAGGACATTACGTATGACGGATATGCAAGAAGTGAACCGTACTGAATATGTACACGATGACGCGCTGCAGTATTGTCACTTGTCCAAATTTGAGTTGAAACTGCCATCATAGCGAGGTCGTAACGTCCGCCGCCACCGCTGCAGTTTTCGATCATTACGTCGGGATATGTTTCCATAAACCAGTTAAAGAGGTCGTACACACCGAGATAGAAGCGGAAGATTGCCTCGTCCTGACGGTCAGCGGGAAGATACGGTGAACCCGGCTCGGAAATATGACGGTTGAAATCCCATTTGATATAATCGATTGCTACGCCGTCAAAGGTTTTCTTAAATGACTGTTTAAGATATTCGACAACTTCGGGATTAGCAAAGTCAAGAAGCAACTGAGAGCGCGAAAGTGAACGTTCTCTTCCCTCGCAGGAAATACACCAATCGGGATGCGCACGATAAAGGTCGCTATCGGGGTTAATCATTTCAGGCTCAATCCAAATTCCGAATTTGATACCCGATTTCTTAACTCGGTCAACGAAATCGGCGAGACCGTTCGGGAATCGGTCCGGGTTAGCGTACCAGTCACCGAGACCTGCTCGGTCGTTAAGACGCTTTCCGAACCAGCCGTCGTCCATTACGACCATATCCATGCCGTATTTTATAGCTTCGTTACCAAAGTCGATAAGTACCTTCTCGTCAATGTCAAAGTAGCAGGCTTCCCAAGTATTGAGTACAACCGGGCGCTGCTTGAACGGATCGCGCGGAACGATAGCGTCGCGAACAAACTTATGCATATTACGCGACATTCTTCCAAGTCCGTCAGCCGAATATGTCATGATTGCTTCAGGTGAAGAGAAGCTTTCGCCTGCTTCAAGCTTGTAGCCAAAATTTTCTTCGCCAAGGCCGATTAAAACACGGGTTGCACCATTCGGGTCAACCTCAACTTCATCAAGGAAGTTTCCGCTGAAGACAAAGTTGAATGCGTAAACATCGCCTTCGGTTTCGTTAGCATTCTTTGATACAAGGGCCATAAAGGGATTAAACTGGTGGCTTGATGCGCCTCTGCGGCTCATGATACGCTGATTTCCTATCATTACGGGTGTACGCTGAACGTTACGCTCCTCCATATGCGCGCCGTAAAGAGAAATCATATCAAAATCATGATGGGGCAAATCGAGACAGATGCTCATTGCCTTTTCTATTTTTACGCTCTCGGTACCATTGTTTTCAAGAGTGAAGTAACGCGAAATAATATCGTGCTTCGGGAAAACGGTATAGAAAAGATTGAGCTTACATCCGGTTAAATTATCAACCATGTGGATAACAAGGGTTTCGGTTCCTTCCTGGGCTCTTGCGCAGGGAATCCCCTTTATAGCTTCGCGACCGGTGATAATTTCGTGACTGTCATAATAGAAGCAGGTACAGCAGTTTCCGTTTGAGTTGCGCAATTTGAGCGCAGTGCAGCGGAAGTCGCCGCTTCCAAACATTGCAAATTCGTTATAATCATCGGTAAGCGAAAAACCTTCGCCAATATCCTGATAATAAGGTGAAAAGCTACGATAACGCGCCTTTCCGGGATATTCAGAACCTTTTTTTCCGTAAAATAAATGCGTCAAAAAACGGTCGTGTTCAATCTTCATTGCGTATTCGGTATTGGCCGTTTCGATAACAAAGATTTTACCTTCGCTGTCAAATCTAATGCTCATGTAAACTCTCTCCTATTCGGGATTTTAATCATAGATTATCATAGTTTATAATATATTGCAAGTTATTTTAACGCTTAATTTCAATAACGATCAAAATATTTCATTTTTGCTATATGCCCTTTATTTTGCCAAGATATTTTTCAAAATTTGCGCCGTACCAACGCGAATCGCTATCCTCCGCCGAATCGGCTATTGCCGAAAGGGTAAAGTCGAGCGCCTTCTCAATAGCTGTATCAAAGGTCATTCCGTCAAGGTAAAGGGCCGTCAGCGCAGATGCGAAAACATCACCGCTTCCGTGAACTGAGCCGCTTATTTTCGGTCGGGTGTAGAGGGTTGTTTCGCCCCTTTCAACGTCCATAATAGCGGTGGTTAATTCGCCATCGTTTATCTCAATTCCGGTGATGACAATTTTCTTTTTACAAATGCCGGACAGCGCAGCAAGAAGGCTTTCTACCCCTTCTTTTGTCATATGAACTCCATCACTTTCGATTCCCGTGAGCAGTGACGCTTCGGTCAAATTGGGGGTTATAACGTCGGCGACCGAGCAAAGCCGTTTGATAGCGGTAATATTCTTTTCGGTAAAGCCGCGATAAAGGCGCCCGTTATCGCCCAAAACAGGGTCAACGACAACCAAGGTATTGTTATCGGCTAATTTATTTACCAGCTCATAGATATAGTCCGTTTGGTCGGGTGAAACGATATATCCACTGTAAATTGCATCAAAGCGTGTATCAAGTCTTTCAAAATGGTCGGCAATCTGCTTCATCTGCTCGGTCATATTGAAGCTGACAAAATCGCCAAACCCTTGCGCCGTATGGGTGGATAAAAGCGCAGTCGGTAATATCACGCATTCGTGACCGACCGACGAAATTATCGGCAAAGCTACCGTTAATGAGCATTTTCCCATACAAGAAATATCGTTTATAGCGAGAACTCGCTTTTGCATCTGTTACGCCTCTCTTTTTTCTCTTACTGAAATTCAAAGTTAATTGTAACTCTTTTTATCAAATTAGTCTATACCTAAACGCAAAAAAATCAGCAATCCCTTTAAAAAAGACTGCTGATTTTTAATAACAATTAAATATTAAAGAGCGTAGAAATAGTTAAGCATTTCATCGGTTGTATCATCGACATAGCTTGCGAATGCAATAGCTGCTACATACTTGCTCTTTTTGTAGCAAACGATCTTTTCATAAACTGTTACGCCACTAACCTCGCCGCTAACCTCAATTGCTGCATGAGTACCGCCGGCAAAGTTAACCGAAATTTTATTTGCCTTTACATTAGTAAGTCCGGCTGATTCGAGACCCTGAACAAGTCCGGCAACAGACTGTGTAGCATATTCATCCTCGCTCATTATTGCACCCTGAAGTGTACTGAGCTTTTCAATATTAAGAATGATATTTGCTGAGCTGTCACTCTTTGTAGCTTGCATATCATAGATAATAGAAGCGCTTTCGAGCTGGGAAGCTAATTCGTCGCCAACCATATCCTGTGTAATATTGTTTACCTCGCGAATTTCTGCATCAGAAAGGAATGTCCAGCTGCTATCGAGCTTACATCCAATACCGAGGAACTTATTCTCGTATGTATTGTTTGAGTTAGAACCCATTTCGAGCTCTGCTTCTTGATCCTGTGCGCTTTCGCTAACGGTGTTGTTTCCGTTATTGCCGCTAAGCTGACCTCTAATGTTGCCATCGTCTCCGCAAGAAACAAGCGCAAACATCATAAGAACTGCTAATAAAAGTGCTACTATTCTTTTCATTTTTCATTTACCTACCCTTCACTAAGTTAAATAAATTATACCACACGTATTTTGAATATGCAATAGCGATTATATCGATTCGATTGTTTTAATCAGCAGGTCGGCAATTTTTTCGTGGCCGAGGGGATTAAAGTGAAGTCCATCGACCATATACTTTTCACAATCAGCTTCGTTATTCGGGTCGATACCGAGTTCATCAAACAAATCGGCTACCGCGATATTATATTCCGCCGCCTTTTCCTTTATTATCTCGCTGTAACGATAAAGCGGCATCGCGTCCTCGCGCTTCATCGGGCGATGAGACGGCTCGTAATCGATTATGTCGCGATAACGACAATGCGCCGGTGTCATAAACACTATCTCGGCGTCGAAATTTTCCTTCAAAAAATTGATTAAGAAATCAAGTGCGCCGTAAAAGGTTGACGGCGTTTTATCCTCGCGAGTGCCAATAGGTGCATCGCCGTGAATATAATCATTTACGCCGCCGTAAACCACGATAATATCGGCATTTCTATCCATATAAAACGCACGTCCACAGAAGCAGAGGTCATAATGCGCCTTTGTACTCGGTTTTGACTGATGGGCAAGTCGGCTTCCGCTGATTGAATAGTTGCGAATTTCCTTTGGCTCGCATTTTCTTTGTAATACTCGGTCATAGCAATCCTTTACGTTGTCAAGTCCTATTCCCTCGGTAATACTGTCGCCGAGAAAATTGATTATCTTTCCCTTTATTTCCATACCTTAAATAACACACCTTAAATTACATTTATTATTAAAAAAGCCGAAGAACATTATAGCACAGAAAATCAGCCGTCGCAACAGCATATTTTTATCGCTATCTAACCATCTTATAAATAAGCGGTTTTTCGGTCGGCTTTTCACTCGAAATTGTAAGGGCCGAAAGGTAGCAACTCCTTGCATTCTCAGGTGAAATATCGTTGTAGTAAATGGTGGCTAGAATGTCCCCTTTTTCTACTCTGTCACCAACCTTTTTATTCATAATTATCCCTGCGCTCAAATCGATAGTATCATCTTTCGATTCACGTCCTGCGCCAAGCATAACGCTTGAAACGCCAATTTTTTCAGCATCCATCGAGGTTATATAGCCATCGGTTTCACAAATAATCCCAAGTTGATTTTTAGCCATTGGCAAGAGGGTCGGATCATCAATAAATCGGCTATCGCCACCCTGCGCCTCTATCCACTCACGCATTTTTGAAAGGGCAAGTCCCGATTCAATCGCATTCTCAACCTTTAGTTCGGCTTCGTCAAGCGCAATATCAAAAACGAGCGAAACCATTTGCGCCGCAAGCGCCTTGCACACATCACGGAGGTCACCCATCTTTTTATTTTTCAGCACCTCGACAGCCTCGATAATTTCGAGCGAATTTCCGATATTGTTGCCGAGCGGTGAATTCATATCGGTAATAAGAGCTGCCATTTTTCTGCCGCATTTTTTGCCGATTTTGACCATACTTTCGGCAAGCAGTTCGGCATCTCTTTCTGTTTTCATAAATGCGCCGCTACCGACCTTTACATCGAGGACAATGGTAGCTGCACCTGCGGCAATCTTCTTACTCATAATGCTCGAAGTTATAAGCGGTATACTTTCGACGGTTGCGGTAACGTCACGAAGTGCATACAGCTTTTTATCCGCAGGAGCAAGATTGCCCGTTTGGCCAATTATTGCCATTCCGACCCCTTCAACCTGAGCAATAAATTCGTCGGGTGAAAGCTCGGTTTTATACCCCGGAATCGATTCCAGCTTATCCACCGTGCCACCCGTATGACCGAGCCCGCGTCCCGACATTTTAGCAATTTTTCCGCCAAGTGAAGCAACTATCGGAGCCACAATAAGCGAGGTTTTATCCCCGACTCCGCCCGTACTATGCTTATCGGCTGACAAACTGCCGAATCGTGAAAGGTCAATCCTATCCCCCGAATCAGCCATACATTCGGTAAGACATACCGTTTCATCCTCGGTCATCCCCCTGAAATATACCGCCATCATAAGCGCAGATGCCTGATAATCGGGGATTTCCCCATTTGTATAGCGGTTTATAAAAAAGGCGATTTCTTCATTAGAAAGTTCGCCACCATTTCGCTTTTTTTGAATAATATCGTACATTCTCATTGTGAAAACGCACCTTTCTTAATTAGACCCTTTTTCAATCGAAAAGGTATGAGGTAAAAGATCTGAAAGGGTGAATTTTTCGTAACCGTCATCGGCAGTTGCAACCAAAACGATAAAGTCGGGACCGCAAAACTCCGCCATTACCTGACGGCAAACACCGCATGGATAAAAAGGCCTATCCCCTTCCCCATTACACTCGCCGCAAACAGCTATCATTTTAAATTTTCGTTCACCCTCGCTGACAGCCTTAAAAAAAGCCGTTCTTTCGGCACAAATGGTTGGCGAAAAGGATGCGTTTTCGATATTACAGCCGCAATAAACCTTTTCGTTATCGCAAAGCAAAGCAGCCCCCACCGTACAATTTGAATAGGGCGAATATGACATTTTCATAGCCGCTTTTGCGCTTTTAATCAACTCTTTTTCGGTCATAGAATTATGCCTTCCTTTATCCTTAATTTAGCGAATTACGAGATTTGCAAAGCTATCTCCGTCACAGTCGAAATCAATCTTTAAAATATCGGCTACCGTTGCGGCAATATCGGAAAAGCTATCACGAGTGCCGAGATTAATTGGTTTTACACCCTTGCCGTAAACAATAAGCGGTGTATATTCGCGTGTGTGATCGGTGCTTTTATCCCCAGGGTCGCAGCCATGGTCGGCGGTGATTATAAGAAGGTCGCTATCGACCATTTTTGCGGTAAAATCGCCCAGCCATGTGTCAAATTCGCTGAGAGCCGACGCATAGCCGTCAATATCCTGGCGGTGACCGTAAACCATATCAAAATCGACAAGATTGGTAAAGCAAAGCCCCTCAAAATCAAGGTCAAGGGTAGCCATGGTCTTTTCCATTCCGTCGGAATTGGAAGTAGTAAAAAAGCTATCGGTTATGCCCTGAACGGCGAAAATATCGGTTATCTTTCCAATGGCAATTACGCTTTTTCCTGCCGATTTTATCGCATCAAGGAGAGTTTTCTTCGGCGGCAAAAGGGAAAAATCGTGTCGTCTTGACGTGCGTTTAAAATCGGGGTACTTGCCACTGAAAGGTCGCGCAATCACCCTGCCTACAGCGTGTTCACCGCAAAGCATTTTTCGCGCAATTCGGCAGTATTCGTATAGCTTTTCGGGAGGCACAACATCCTCATGCGCCGCAATTTGAAAGACGCTGTCGGCCGAGGTATATACAATAAGCTTACCCGTTTTGATATGCTCCATTCCGTAATCGCGGATAACGTCGGTACCCGAATAGGTGCTGTTGCATAAGACTCCCCTGCCCGTAAGACGAGAAAATTCGTCAATCACCTCGTCGGGAAAGCCGTTTGGATAGGTTGGCATCGCCTTTTTTGAAACAATTCCCGCTATCTCCCAGTGGCCGATTGTGGTGTCCTTTCCCGCCGATTTTTCGGTCATGCGACCAACAGCGGCTAATGGGCTTTCGGTTTGGTTGAGATAATCGATTCCGTCAATATTCCCTATTCCAAAACGGATAAGATTATCCACCTTAAATTTCGATGAGAGAGATATTCTTTTAAGCGTGTTTGCGCCCTTGTCACCGAAGCTTTCGGCATCGGGCATTTCGCCGATTCCAAGCGAATCAAGGACGATTAAAAACACTCGTTTTATCATTATTTTGCCCCTTTTTAATCAAGCTTTTTTGCCGTTTTGAGCGCAAGCTCAATCATCTCGGTAAAGGAATTCTGACGCTCATCGGAGGTGGTTTCCTCACCCGTCAAAATGTGGTCGGAAACGGTGCATATTGCAAGGGCGTTTTTGCCGCTTCGAGCAGCATTCATATAAAGAGCAGCCGCTTCCATTTCGACGGCCATTACGCCCATCTTTCTCCACTTTGACGAGGAATTGTGACATTCGGGTACACCCTTTTCATCGGTATAGAAGGTATCCGACGAAAGTATATTTCCAACATGGAAATTAACCCCCATTTGCTCAGCTGTTTCGGTACATTTCTTTAACAAATCGTAGCTGCAAATGGACGAAAAGGTGCCGGGCAGATTAAACTGGTTGGCAAAATTAGAATTTGTACACGCACCCATACCGATAACTATGTCTCGCACCTTTATATCGGGGTTTATCGCTCCCGCTGAGCCTACACGAATAATATTCTCAACTCCGAAAATATTGTAAAGCTCGTATGAGTAAATGGCAATCGACGGCATACCCATTCCGCTCGCCATAACCGAAACCTTTACCCCATCGTAATAGCCCGTATACCCTTGAATTGAGCGGACATTATTGACGAGCTTGGCATCGGTAATAAAATTTTCGGCTATAAATTTCGCTCTCAGCGGGTCGCCGGGCATTAAAACAGTTTTTGCAAAATCGTCGGGAGTCGCGTTTATATGCGGTGTGGGATAAAGCTTTTCTGTCATTTTTATTTTCTCCTTTTTTATAGATTGGTAGTTATTTAATATCCGCCCGAATTTTCGTTCTTTATCGCCTTCACAATTCGGCTTGTACCAAGTCGGTCGGCACCGAGATTTATAAAGTCTTCGGCATCGGCAATCGACGAAATTCCTCCTGCCGCCTTTATTTTCACCGATTTTGATACGTTGGCGGCAAAGAGGACTATGTCCTCCTTCGTTGCGCCCGAAGCAGAAAATCCCGTTGACGTTTTTATATAATCAGCGCCCGATAATGAGACAATTTCGCACATTTTTTTCTTTTCCTCATCGGTAAGCAGACAGGTTTCGATTATAACCTTAAGCACCCTTTCACCGCATACCGATTTAATCGCCTTTATTTCGTTAAAAACATCGTCATAACGCTTATCCTTCAGCCAGCCGATATTTATTACCATATCAATTTCGTCGGCCCCGTTTTTTATCGCATCTTCGGTTTCGAAGCACTTTGTTTCGGTTGTACTGTATCCATTCGGAAAGCCGATGACTGTGCAAATTTTAAGCCCATCACCGACGTAATCCTTTGCCGCTTTGACATAGGATGCGGGGATGCAAACCGATGCCGTTTTGTACCTCATACCGTCATCGCAGATTGCCTTTATTTCGTTCCAGGTTGCACCCTGCGAAAGCAAGGTGTGGTCAACCCGCGATAATATTTCGTTTATATCCATTGTCATTTACCTCGCTGATATTTTTTCTTTACCTCTATTATAAACAATTTCAGGGCAATACTCAACAGCTTTTATTAAGCTATTTGTATCGCCCCGTATTATTTCAGTAGTATATTCTTTTTATAACCTCGTAGCATTCGGTTTCGTTCATTCCGCATTTAATTTCGTCGCTGTACAAAACGCGGAGAATTAACCAGTCCATTTCGGAAAGGCTGTCGGTTTCGGTATATCCGGAATAAACTATGCTATCCTCTCGGGTTTCGGTATCGTTACTGATACCTATTGCGTTTACGATTTCCTCCAATAAAACGGCGTTTCTTACAGCCTTTGGCATTGACTTATCATATCCGATTCTTACATCATAAATCACATTCAATCGTAGCAAAAACCAAAACTGCGATATTCCATCCGAACGCTCAAAATTTACCGCACCTCCCATTTTTTGCGCCAAATCGCTCGATGGCATGAAGCTCATGATAAAATTAGAGTGCTTTCCATTCTCAGCGGGATACATTTTAGGAAAACCGTCTATTTGGTTAAGTTCATTGATAAAATCGGTGATTATCTTTTTATCCGCGACGGAACAATCCCCTTCGATTGAGTAATAAATCGGTAAAATCCACTTTTGAACAAGGCCGCTGTTTTCCTCATTCTCGGTGTATTCGGAGCTGAGGACAACCTCCTTGAAATATTCAAAAACTTCATCGGCAGTATAATTGGGATTAAAAAACGTGGAATGCTCCTCCTGTTTTTCAGGCACGCGAATAAAGGATGATTTCGAAAACGGCTCAGGAATTTGCGCCGTTTTATTTTCGGCGCAAAAGGTCATATTTGCAAGTATAAAAAGCGCCGAAAAAAACGCTAAAAGTCCTTTCATTAACTTCTCCTATCTAATCATTTGCTCGGTCGAGCTGCATTGAGTGTGAGAAAAACGGCATATTTGACGAAATTATCTCAATAATTTCTGATGATTCACTTTTGGCATACTTAATTTTGGCAAGCTGAATCTTTTCCTTATCGAAATAAATGTTTCCCTGCGTCTTGTCGGTTATCTCAATAAAATAGCTTCCGCCATATTTAATCTCGCTGATATAACGAGCGCAAAAATTGTCGATATCCTCGCTCATCGTACGCTTAATTTCGCCGACATATTCCTCATAGGTATATCCATGCTGGGAAAGAATATCGTCAAATTCCTGCTCGGTAACAGCTTCGGACATTGATCCGCCAATAAAGCGCATGGCTAACTCCTTGTCCCTGTCATACGCCTCGAAAACGGCTTCATATAAAACGGAAATTTCTTTTTCTGCTACAGCTTCATCGGCGGAAATTAAATAACTTCCGTCCTCGCAAAATTCTACATCAAAGGTTAATGTTAATCCGCTGAAATCAACCTGGTTTACATAATCCTCAAAACTTTCCTTTAAAACATTGTCTTCATTCATGCTGATAAGCTCGACAACTGATGCTTCCATTTTCCATACGCCTATCATCCCTTCGGCCGATAATTCAGCACCGGAACAAGCCGCGAAGGACAAAATTATAACAGCAGTCAATATAAATAAAAGCACCTTTTTCATATCTAAAAATCTCCCATTAAGCTTTTAAAAAATTAACTCATTATAACATTATGTAATAAATATTTCAAGTACACATGAAGCGCAATAAAAGCCACCGACTTAAGTCAGCGGCTTTTATAAAATTTATGATATTATTCGCCTTTTTCAAGAATTTCTTTCAGTACGGGGTATATAGTCTCGGCCATTCGGTAAAATCCAATGTCATTCGGGTGTGTCAAATCGACGGTACAAAGAGTTCTGTCCTTTTGTCCAAAAAAGGTTTCGCCATCGATGAAATAAACGTTTTTGTCCCCGTTTTTGATTGCGTTTTCGTAGGTTTCGCGGACAATGTCACGACGTCCTGCCGAATCGTCAACCTCATAAAAATTAGGACGGGTTAAGAATAAAACAGGCACGTCAGGATGCTTTTCTCTGATTCTTTTAAAGAAAGGCTCGTGAGTACGCTTGAGCTCATCGCAATTCCAAGCATTATGGTCATAGTCCATGATAAACACGCTGAAATCAATCGTATTGATATAATCGGCAATTTCGATTTCTCCCCTTGCGCTGCCGGAAAAGCCAAAATTGTAATAATCAAGGTCGAGCCAACGTGACAAAAGCGCATTATACCCAAGCGTTACGCCGGTAGCGCAGCCGCCTTCGGTGATGGATGAGCCGTAATATAACGCAGGACCATACTTATACGGTGTAGGCGCCTCAATCTTTGCATCGTCGGGGAAAATAATTTCCACCTCATCAAGCTCTTCATTTCGGGGAAGCCAAATGGTAACCTCCTCCATTTTATTGCTCTTTTTAACAACCTTTTCGAATTGCTTTGTTTCGTAATCGGGTGGGCAAATATGCTCGACATATTCGGAATTCTGTCTTTCACCTACCATAACGTTGGCGGCATGGGCGGCAAAAATGCTCATTCCTGCATCAACAGAAAAGGTCTTGTAGCTTATTCTGACTGTGAATTCGGCAGCATCGGTTTTAAATCCTACGCGAGCACCGGGACATCTTCTTCCCAAAAATTCGAGACTTTTTACCTGTTCGCGAATTTCGAGAGGTATTCTTTCAAATACCTTCTTTTTATCAAAAAAAGGGATACCGAAAACCTTTATCGGTGCATCCTTGATATTTAGTGTTTTCATTCAAATACAACTCCTGCTAATATCAAATATTTGTAGTACCATTCTAATACAATAAGTGTCATAAATCAATACCATTTTTTTGATATTTCGGTTGACTTTGAATGTTGCGCTTATTATAATCAAGATATCTGTATAAAAGGAGTTTTTTAAATTATGCATATTTTCGGCGGAAACGCAGGCGCAAAAATTTGGATAGATAACGAAAGAGAAGAAAACGGAATAAAGCATTTTACAGTACATGCTAAACTTAGCGAAAAAGCTGTTCCGGAAAAATTCAGCGTTCAATTTGAGATTCCTCACATTGAATGCTTTTCTGTATGGAGTCCGTATCTCAGCCATTGCAGACGTATTGGACCCGACTGGGGACCCAGCACTACATACGCTAATATTGCTTCATCAATGCCCGTTCAGTCGGTACTTTCAGTCGACGGAAACAATAGATTGACCCTCGCCATTGACGACGCTATGTCTCCCACCGCAATCAAAACAGGTGTACGCGAGGAGGACGGAAACATTGTTGTTACCTTCACCTTCTTTACCGAAACTACCACGGCTATCGAGGAATATTCGGCAACAGTTCGCGTTGATACACGCGATATTCCCTTCTATGACGCAGTTTATGACGTAGTGCGCTGGTGGGAAAACGAATGCGGTTACACTCCGCTGAGCGTTCCCGAACACGCAAAGCTGCCCATGAACTCGATGTGGTACAGCTATCACCAGAATCTCGACTCGGAAAGCATTGTCAGAGAAGCCCGTCTGGCAAAAGAGCTCGGAATGGAATCAATCATCGTTGACGACGGTTGGCAGACCGACAATTTAGGTCGCGGATATGCATATTGCGGCGACTGGGAACTCGCTACAACAAAAATTCCCGATATGCGCGAGGTTGTCGACAGAGTTCATGCAGAGGGCGTTAAGCTCATTCTATGGTTCTCGGTGCCATTTGTAGGCAAGTATTCGAGAGCTTTTGAAAGATTCAAGGATATGGTGCTCAGCGACAATCCCTATCAGTATGAACATACACAGCTCGACCCGAGATACAAGGAGGTTCGTGACTTTCTCATCGGCGTTTATAAAAAATATCTCGTTGAATGGGATTTGGACGGATTCAAGCTCGACTTTATCGATAGTTTCCGCTTGACACCGAGTACGATTGCTCCCGATGACCGCCGTGATTACGAGTCACTCGTTGAAGCAGTCGACCGACTGATGACCGACATCACCATCGAGCTGAAAAAGATAAAACCCGACATTCTTATCGAGTTCAGACAGACATACGTTGGTCCCGCTATCAGAAAGTACGGCAATATGCTCCGCGCAACCGACTGCCCCAACGATGCAATTTCGAACAGAAAGCACACACTCGACCTTCGTCTGACATCGGGCAACACCGCCGTTCACTCGGATATGCTTATGTGGAACAAGGATGACACTCCCGAATCGGCTATGCTCCAATTCACAAGCATTCTTTACAGCGTACCGCAGGTTTCGTTACGTCTCGATACCATCAGCGACGTTCACCGCAAGGCACTTAAATTCTATCTTTCATTCTGGCGCGAAAACGCCGATATTCTGATGAACGGTAAGCTTCACGTTTACGATACCGCTCACGATTATTCGGGTGCCTGTGCCGTTCTCGATAAAAAAGCAATTTACACCAGCTACGTGCAGACGGTTATCGACGGCGCAGATTACGACGAACTGACCATAGTAAAAGCGTCAAAGGGTAACAGCGTTTATGTCAAGAACTGCAAGGGTAAGAGCTATACGGCTGTAAACTGCTTCGGCGAAACAATTTCGGAGGGAATTATCGACTCGACAATTGCTGAAATCGAGCTTCCCCTTTCGGGCATATTATATATAAAATAATTCGGATAACGCTCTCGTTTTTTGAGGGCGTTATTTTTTTGTTTTGCTTGAAGTGGTGGAGGTACTGTGATATAATATTAAGATTAATAAGAATAGTGATTGCTACGCTTTTTTAAGGACAAGGAAAGGACATAAAAAATGATAAAAAAACTGGCAAAAAGCATTCGCGAATATAAATGGGTGTCAATTGTCACTCCGTTGCTGGTTGCACTCGAAGTGGTACTCGAATGCATCATCCCGTTTATAATAGCGACCCTCGTAAATTCAATAAAAAACGGAGCCGACTTTTCGACCGTAATAAAGTACGGTGTCGTACTGATTATTATGGCGTCGCTTTCCCTCACCTTCGGCACGATAGCGGGATTTACAAGCGCTACTGCCTCCTGTGGATTAGCTAAAAATTTGCGAAGAGACATCTACTGCGCTGTTCAAAAATTTTCGTTCGGCAATATCGATAAGTTTCTCACTTCATCGCTTGTAACCCGCCTTACCACCGACGTTACGATGGTTCAGGAATCCTTCATGATGATAATTCGAATCGCAATTCGAGCTCCTCTTATGCTCATTTTCGCCTTCTTTATGGCATTCACCATGGGAGGAAAAATGGCATGGATATTTATCTTTGTTCTTCCCGTGCTTACAGTTGGGCTTTTAATAATCGGAATAAAGGCTTTACCTATTTTTAGAAAAATATTTAAAAAATACGATAAAGTGAATGCATCCATTCAAGAAAATATAAAGGGAATCCGCGTTGTAAAATCATTTGTACGTGAAGATTATGAGCAAAAGAAATTCAACGTAGCATCGGATGAGCTTTGTGACGGATTTACAAGGGTTGACCGCATTTTAGCCTTCAACGGTCCAATCATGCAATTTTGTCTTTACTGCGTTATGATTTTTGTGCTTTCTTTTGGCTCATACACGGTTATATCAAGCCGTGGGGTTAACCTCGACGTTGGTCAAATGTCGGCGCTTTTGACATACAGTTTTATGATGCTGTCAAGCCTTATGATGCTTTCGATGGTTTTTGTCACTATTACAATTGCAATCGAGTCAGCAAAGCGCATTTGCGAAGTTCTTGACGAAAAAAGCACACTTCAAGATCCTGAAAACCCCGTATTTGAGATAAAAGACGGCTCGATTGATTTTAACTCGGTCAGCTTCAAATATTCCGAAAAGGCTAAAAAATATGCCCTTTCAGATATTGAGCTGCATATAAAATCGGGCGAAACCATTGGAATTATCGGCGGGACAGGCTCGTCGAAATCGTCCCTCATCCAGCTTATTCCCAGATTATACGACGTAACCGAGGGTGAGGTTACCGTTGGCGGAATAAACGTGAAGCAATACGACCTCAACTCGCTTCGAAATCAGGTCGCAGTTGTATTACAGAAAAACGTACTGTTTTCGGGCACTATAAAGGAAAATCTCCGCTGGGGTAACAAAAACGCAACCGATGAAGAAATGATGGCTGCGTGCAAGCTTGCCTGCGCCGACGAGTTTATAGACCGTTTTCCCGACAGATATGATACCTATGTTGAGCAGGGCGGAAGTAACCTTTCAGGCGGTCAAAAGCAGCGCCTTTGCATAGCGAGGGCACTTCTCAAAAAGCCGAAAATTCTCATTTTAGACGATTCGACAAGCGCCGTTGACACAAAAACCGACGCAAAAATCAGAAAGGCTTTTCGCGAATATATTCCCGAAACGACAAAAATTATTATAGCGCAGAGAATTGCCTCGGTTGAAGACGCCGACAGAATTATTATCATGGACGGCGGAAAAATCAGCGCCATAGGCAATCACAGCGAACTGCTTGAAAGCAGCGAAATTTATCGCGAAATATACATTTCGCAGAATAAGGCAGGTGGCGAAGATGAAGAATAAAGCAAACAAGGGCATCATTCGCCGTCTCATAAAAACTATATTTGGCTACTATCCCGTAATGCTGCCTATTACGCTCGCATGTATTCTTTTCAGCGCGGCAGTAAGCTCGGTACCCGCTATTTTTATGCAGAATGTAATTGCTGCCGTTGAAAAAAGCTGGGCGTCGGGCAACTGGGACTCGGTTAGCGGAAAAATTTTTAAATACGTTTTTATTCTCGTTATTTTTTATCTTCTTTCTCTTTTGGCAAACATTATTTATAATCAGCTGATGGCGATTATAACCCAGGGCATTCTCAATAAAATGCGCAAAGAAATGTTTTCAAAGATGGAAAGGCTGCCAATCAAGTACTTTGACACCAACAATCACGGCGACATAATGAGCCATTACACAAACGATATTGATACCCTGCGCCAAATGATTTCACAGAGCTTTCCTCAGCTCATAATGTCGTCGGTTTCGGTAATCACGGTTTACAGCATTATGCTATACTATTGCGTTTGGCTGACGCTTGTGCTGACTGTTGGCGTTATAGTAATGTCATTAGTTATAAAAAAGGTTGGCGGCGGCTCGGCAAAATTCTTTTTCCGTCAACAGACCGCACTCGGTAAGGTAGAGGGCTTCGCCGAAGAGATGATGAACGGACAAAAGGTTGTAAAGGTTTTTTGCCACGAAAACGAAAGCATTGCCGACTTTGACAAGCTGAACGAGCAGCTTTTCAGAGACGCTCAAAAGGCTAATAAATATGCAAATATTCTCGGTCCCATTCTCAATAATATCGGAAACGTGCTTTATGTTATAGTTGCGGTATGCGGCGGTATTCTTATGATATACAACGTGCCGAATTTAAGCATTTCGGGACTTGGAATCGGTATTAGCATTGTTGTCCCTTTCCTTAATATGACAAAGCAATTCACCGGAAACATCAATCAGGTTTCGCATCAGGTAAACGCGATTGTAATGGGAATTGCGGGAACACAGCGAATTTTTGACATCATGGACGAAGAGCCTGAGCAGGATAGCGGCTATGTTACCCTTGTCAACGCAAAGGAAGAAAACGGCACTCTCACCGAATGCAATGAAAAAACAGGAATTTGGGCATGGAAGCATATTCACCAGGCCGACGGCTCCATAACCTACACAAAGCTTACGGGCGACGTTCGTCTTTTTGACGTTGATTTCGGCTACACAGAAGAAAAAATCGTTCTCAAAAACATTTCGCTTTACGCTAAGCCCGGTCAAAAGGTCGCCTTTGTTGGCGCTACGGGTGCCGGAAAAACGACAGTCACCAATCTTTTAAACCGATTCTACGACATTGCCGACGGAAAGATTCGCTACGATGGAATAAACATCAACAAGATTAGGAAAAGTGACCTTCGACGTGCGCTTGGTATTGTATTGCAGGACACAAATCTCTTTACGGGCACGGTTATGGAAAATATCCGCTACGGTAATCTAACGGCTAATGACGATGAATGTATCGCAGCAGCAAAGCTCGCAGGTGCAGACGATTTTATCACCCGATTGCCGAATGGATACGATACCATGCTTTCGGAAAACGGCTCCAACCTTTCGCAAGGTCAGCGTCAGCTGCTTTCAATTGCAAGAGCGGCAGTTGCCGACCCACCGGTTATGATTCTCGACGAGGCGACCTCCTCCATCGATACACGAACCGAAAGCATTGTTCAAAAGGGTATGGATGCTCTCATGAAGGGCCGAACGGTATTCGTTATTGCTCATCGACTTTCTACCGTTAAAAATTCCGACGTTATCATCGTTCTTGAAGAAGGGCGAATTATCGAGCGTGGAAACCACGACGACCTGATTGCTCAAAAGGGCAAGTATTACAACCTTTATACAGGCGCATTCGAGCTTGAATAAGCAAAAAAAATTAAGGCACATCTTCATTTTGTTGAAGATGTGCCTTTTTCATTATATTCAATTAAAGTTCGGAGAAAATTTCACCGAGGATTTTTATTCCCTCGACGATTTTTTCGTTTGACATGGTCGAATAATTGAGACGAAGTGACGAGCACTTTTTATTCATATCGACCATAAAGGTATTGCCGGGGACATAAACAACGTTTTTTTCAGCGCATTTCTTTGACAATTCAAATGAATCATACTTTTCGGGCAGATTTACCCAAATAAATAATCCGCCTGTGGGGACTGTATGAGTAACCTCTTTCGGAAAATACTTATCAATCGCATCGAGCATTGTTTTGCACTTGTCACTATAAAGGGCACGTGCCTTTTCAACAAGGGTGTCGATGTCATATCTCTTTAAAAATTCGCTTGCCAAAAGCTGTGTAAGCATTGGCGTATGAACGTCGGAGGTCTGCTTTGCGACAGCAGCCTTTGCGATTATTTCAGGAGCTGCGCACATAAAGCCTACACGAAGTCCCGGTGCAAGAACCTTTGAAAATGAGCCGCAGTAGATAACTCGTCCGTCGGTATCGAACGATTTAATCGTATTATGATGCTCACCCGTAAAGCTAAGCTCGCCATAGGGATTATCCTCGATTATAATTAAATCATACTTTCTTGCTACCTCGTAAAGAGCGTGACGGCGCTCGGCCGTCATTGTAATTCCTGACGGATTCTGAAATGTAGGAATGGTGTAAATAATCTTTACGTTTTTATTCGCCTTGATTGTCCTTTCAAGCGCTTCGATGTCCATTCCGTCGTTATCCATCGGCACTCCTGCCAAATTGGCATTATATGAACGGAATGCATTAAGAGCACCGATAAAGCTCGGTTCCTCAACTATTACGGTATCTCCCTCGTTAACAAAAATCTTTGTCGTAAGGTCGATTCCCTGCTGACCGCCCGAAACAATCATAACATCGTTATTTTCAACGTCAATGCCTTCCTTTTCGGCAAGCCGAGCCTTTACCTGCTCACGAAGTGGCGCATAGCCCTCGGTTATGCCGTATTGGAGGGATAAAACAGGTTGATTTTCGAGCAAATCTTTTGCTATTACAGCCAATTCCTCGCTGGGAAAAGTTTCGGGTGCGGGGTTTCCGCCTGCGAGTGAAATGACATTCGGGTTACCCGCAAATTTAAAAATTTCTCTTATTGCCGAGCCCTTCAATGAGCTTACTCGGTCGGAAAAATGAAAATCCATAGATATTCTCCTTAATTTCAGTTCATGCGATAGATTTCTGCAGGGCTGACGTCACCCGATTTTGTACTTGCGATAAGAGCATCGGCTACGGCAGGGTCATCTACGCTGAGAATCATAATAGCCTTTCCCGTATGATGTGAAACACATGCGTACATATATTTTATTTCAATCTCGTTATCGGTGAGGATGTGAAGCGCCTCGGCAAATCCACCCGGTCGGTCATCAATAGCTACGGCAAGCGTTTCGGTAACCTTTCCTACAACGCCTGTTTCAAGCAAAACCTCCTTCGCCTTATGCGGATCGCTTACTATCATTCGGAGAACGCCATATTCATCAGTATCGGCCAGTGATAAAGCGGAAATATCAATCTCATTTTTTGCGAGAATATCGGCAATTTCAACCAATCTTCCCTTTTTATTTTCAATAAATACCGAAATCTGTTTCACTAACATTAAAAAATACGCCTCCCTTTCTTAATTACAGCTTACGCAGGTCGATTACACGCTTTGCCTTGCCTTCACTGCGGGTAATACTTTTTGGGTTAACAAGATGAACCTTTACTCCGAGGCCAAGGGTTGATCGGAGCTTTTCAGTGATGAATTTTTCCGTCTTTGCGATGCTCTTTAGGTCGTCGGTAAACATGGTTTCGCTCATTTCAACGTCGAGGTCGAAAGTATCAGTATTGTTTACGCGGTCGATTTTTATAAGATAATTCGGGGTGATTTCGCCGTTATTTACGTCGAGGAGAACCTCCTCAATCTGTGACGGGAATACGTTTACACCACGGATAATAAGCATATCGTCGCTTCTACCGCTGGGCTTGTTCATTCTGATATGGGTTCTGCCGCACTTACACGGCTCATAATTAAGCGAGCAAATATCACGTGTACGATAGCGAATTACGGGGAAGCCTTCCTTTGAAATTGTAGTGAATACGAGCTCACCTGTGCTTCCCTCGGGGAGAACTTCGCCTGTATCGGGGTCGATGATTTCAGCAATGAAATTGTCCTCCCAGATATGCATTCCGCACTGGTACTCACATTCGCAGGAGACACCGGGCCCGAGGATTTCGGACAGACCGTAAATATCATATGCCTTTATACCGAGCTTTTGCTCGATTTCGCTGCGCATCTGCTCACTCCAAGGTTCAGCACCGAAGATACCAACCTTTAACGAAAGCTGATCCTTTACGCCCATGCGCTCGATTTCTTCGCCGATATACATGGCATAAGACGGCGTACAGCAGATTGCTGTTGCCTTAAAGTCAATCATTGTCTGAATTTGAAGGGCGGTGTTTCCCGACGAAATCGGAATAACGGTAGCTCCTGCCTTTTCGGCTCCTGCGTGAAGTCCAAAGCCGCCCGTAAACAAGCCGTAGCCGAAGGACACCTGGAATATGTCCTCCTCGTTAATGCCGAGACCGGTTATCATTCGGGCTACGCATTCACCCCACATATCGAGGTCATTTTCGGTATAGCCGACGACTATACGCTTTCCGGTCGTACCGCTTGATGCGTGAACTCGTCTTATTTCTTCAAGCGGAGTTGCAAAAAGTCCGTAAGGATAATAATCGCGCAAATCCTGCTTGTATGCAAAGGGCAGTTTGTAGAGGTCCTCTACGCCTTTTACATCGTCGGGGGTGAGCCCCTTTTCGTCCATTCTTTTACGAAAACATTCTACGTTTTCGTACATTCTTTTCACCTGCCAGCAAAGACGCTCACTTTGAAGCTTTTTTAGCTCCTCGCGTGGCATTTTTTCAATTTCAGGATGTCTGATTGGCATTTTATTTGCCCTCCCCTACTGATTTTTTACGGTTGCCAAAGCTGAGAATAATTCCAAGCGCTACCGAAAGAGCAGCCGCCATCATTACCTGATATTCGCTCGGCAAAAGGAATGTGACGGTATGCGCCGGTATCCAAAAGAGCGGTACCGTCTTTAAAATTGTGAAGCCTGCAAATGCCGACCAGTCGATACCCGTCATAATCGCCTTTATAGATGCCTTTTCGCCGTTAGCACGAAGATCGAGCCACTTATCGCTACATTTATGAAGAGCCATAAAGGTCGGGCCAAACGAAGTATTCATTATTGCGCTGATATAAAATGCGCGTAACAGCGCATTTTCTCCGCCAGGAAGAACTCCGCTACCCATTAAGCTGACAACTGCGGTTTTATAAACTGTCATCATAAAGGTAATCCATACTCCGATAAAGCCCCAGATAACAAAGCGCCAAATAATCTTTACAGGAACGGTGGGCTTTCCTGTTGCGATATATCCTGCGATAAGCTCACCTGCCGTTGCAAGCAGAGCAAACTTCACAAAGCCCATTATAAACGGATGCTCGGATGAAAGAGTTTTGAACACTTCGCGGCTCGGCGGAATGATTAAAACAAGCGCAAAGGAAAGAATTGAAAATAATATGTATCCGATGACAAGTATCTTTTTGCTTTTTTCAATTTTCATTGATATTAGCTCCTTTTTTTATCCCTTGAAATTATATCCGAGTTCAAACGCTTTAAGGTTAAGATCAAGGAATTTTTGCGGTACGGTTTCGGCGATTACCTTTTTCCATACTTCCTTTTCAATGTCCATAGTTGCAGCCAAAACACCGATTAAAACAACGTTTACCGCCTTTGATGAGCCGGCTTCCATACTAAGCTCAAGTGCGTCAAGAGCTGTTACATCAGCCTTTTCGGATAAAAACGGAATAATATTTTCGGGATATTCGGCGGCACCTGTAATAACCGGCATGGGCGAAATTGCGCGGTCGTTTAAAATAATTTTGCCGCCTTTTTTGAGATACGGGAGAGCTCTCAGCGCCTCTAATCTTTCGAATGCCAGGATAATATCGGCTTCACCCTTATCAATTATGGGTGAGAATACTTCTTCGCCATATTTTACATAGGTTACAACGCTGCCTCCTCGTTGGCTCATTCCATGAACCTCCGACACCTTTACGTCATAGCCCTCGCTAATAGCTGTATTTCCGAGAATTCGGCTGGCGAGAAGGGTTCCCTGACCGCCAACGCCGACAATCATAATATTCTTGGTCATTTTATTCTTCCTCCTTGCTGATCGCGTTAAAGGGGCATACCGAAACACAAAGTCCGCAACCGTTACACTGGGTAAGGTCAATTCGTGCTTTTCCATTTTCAAAAACAATGGCAGGACAGCCGAGCTTCATACATTTTTTACAGCTACGGCATTTTTCGGCATCAACTGTGCAATGACCGCTGTACTTCACAGTTTTGAGAAGGGCACACGGGCGCTGAGCAATGATTACCGACGGTTCATCGGTTTCGAGCTCTTCACGAACGGCCTTTTCGAATCCAACGAGGTCAAATGGGTCCTCGATACGAACGCGGTCAACGCCGACAGCGTGGCAAAGCGCCTCTAAATCGACCTGCTTAGTCGGTTCGTTGCGGATTGTACGTCCTGTGGTCGGATTTTCCTGGTGACCTGTCATTCCGGTAATTGAGTTGTCGAGAATGATTACGGTATTATTCCCCTTGTTATACACGATGTCGATAAGTCCGGTTATACCCGAATGCATAAAGGTTGAGTCGCCGATAACCGATACGAGTTTTTTAGAAAAGTCATTTCCTCTTGCCTTTACCATTCCGTGAGCGGCGCTTACCGATGCACCCATACAAATAGTTGTATCAACGCTTGAAAGAGGGGCAACCGCGCCAAGTGTATAGCAACCAATGTCGCCGGATACAGTAACACCAAGCTTTGACAATACATAGAATGTACCTCTATGCGGACAACCTGCACACATAACGGGAGGACGCATAGGTACATTTTCGGCAGGGGTAAAAATCTCGGTGTCTTCGCCGAGAACAACCTTTTTAATCATATTCTGGCTATATTCGCCGAGCAGAGTAAAGCATTCCTTACCCTTTACGTCAATCCCGAGCGCTCTTACATACTCCTCGATAAAGCCGTCAAGTTCCTCAATAACATAGAGAGTATCGACATTCTTTGCAAATTCAGTAATGAGTTTCTTAGGAAGCGGATATACCATTCCAAGCTTTAAGAAATTAACCTTTTTGCCGAGGGCTTCCTTTGCATACTGATAGGAAACGCCCGATGTAATGACGCCGATACGGCTACCGTTATCTTCTACGGTGTTAAGCGGTGACTTGTCGGCATATTCGGCAAGGGCTAATTCCCTCTTTTCAACCTCAACGTGACGGACAATCGCATTTGCCGGCATCATAACGTTCTTTCTGATATTCTTTTCGTACGGTTTAAGCTCTACATTTTCAGGTTCATTAAGCTCAACCATGCTCTGTGAATGGGAAACACGTGTAGAAAGACGGACAAAAACGGGTGTATCAAATCTTTCGCTGAGCTCGAATGCGAGTTTTGTGAATTCCTTGCACTCGGACGAATCAGACGGTTCTAACATAGGAATTTTTGACGCCTTTGCATAGTGGCGTGAATCCTGCTCATTCTGGGACGAGTGCATTCCCGGGTCATCGGCAACGCAAAAAACAAGTCCGCCGTTTGCGCCAATGTAGCTTACGGTAAATACCGGGTCGGCCATTACATTAAGGCCAACATGCTTCATACAGCTCATCGCTCTTCCACCCGCAATAGATGCACCGATTGCGGTTTCAGCGGCTACCTTTTCGTTAGGTGCCCATTCAACGTAAATATCCTTATATTCTACAACCGATTCGGTTATTTCGGTGCTCGGTGTTCCCGGATAGGAGGAAACAACCTTTACTCCCGCTTCATAGGCTCCACGAGCAACTGCCGCGTTGCCAAGCATTAGCTTCTTCATAAATATCAAATTCCTTTCTATACCTCTGATTACAGCTCGTTTTCTTTCGCTACAAGGCCGTCAACGCTATACATTTTGCGAAGCTTCGGCTTTTCGATTTTTCCTGTTGGGTTGCGCGGTACATCGGCAAAGATAACCTTTCTCGGGCGCTTATATCTCGGCAAATCGAGACAGAAGGAGTTAACCTCGTCTTCGCTGAGGGTTGCCCCTTCCTTAACCTGAATAATCGCCGCTGAAACCTCGCCTAAACGACGGTCGGGCAAACCAATTACTGCAACGTCGCTGATTTTATCATGGCGGCGGAGGAAATCCTCGATTTGAACGGGATAAATGTTTTCTCCGCCCGAAATAATAACGTCCTTTTTACGGTCAACGAGATAAATAAATCCGTCGTTATCCTCGTAAGCCATGTCGCCCGTAAACAGCCAACCATCAGCAAGGATTTCATTTGTGGCTTCCTCATCCTTGTAGTAGCAAAGCATAACTCCGTCGCCCTTTACTGCAAGCTCGCCAACTTCATTTTTCGAAAGCTTATTATGCTTTTCGTCAACAATCATTGTTTCCCAACCGTAGCCGGCCTTTCCGATTGCGCCGACGTGGTCAATATTTTCAATTCCGAGATGGACACAGCCCGGTCCGATAGACTCGCTGAGGCCATAGTTTGTATCGTAATCGTGATTTGGGAATATATTTTTCCAACGCTTGATAAGACTGGGCGGTACCGGCTGGGCGCCGATATGCATAAGTCGCCACTGGTCAAGCTTTAATTCGGAAATATCAATTTCGCCGCGGTCGATTGCATCGAGAATGTCCTGCGCCCACGGAACGAGCAACCAAACGATTGTACATTCCTCACTCGATACGGCATTAAGTATGTATTTTGGCTCGGTTCCCTTTAAAAGAACCGCCTTTGACCCGGCGAGTAAGTTACCGAACCAATGCATTTTTGCACCCGTGTGATAGAGCGGCGGTATACAAAGGAATGTATCCTCTCTTGTTTGTCCATGGTGATTCTGCTCGGTCTTTGCGGCGTGTACAAGCGCCTTATGCGAATGTAAAATCGCCTTCGGGAAGCCTGTTGTACCCGATGAAAAATAGATTGCGGCATTGTCCTCGTCGCAGATGTCGATATCGGGAGTTTTTGTACTGCAATAGGTGACCAACTTATCATAGCTTTCGGCGTAAGCGGGACAATCGTCACCGGCATAAATCCACATTTTAATCTTCGGTACCTTGTAACAAATTTCTTCTACACGGCCGACAAATTCGGGTCCGAATACGATGTATTCGGCATCCGCTTTATCAAGGCAGTAGGCAATTTCGTCGGCGGTATAGCGGAAATTAAGCGGCACTGCAAGGGCCCCTGTACGAAGAATACCGAAATAAATCGGTAGCCATTCGAGGCAATTCATAAGTAGAATTGCGACCTTTTCGCCCCTCTTTATTCCGCGTGAAAGGAGAAGATTTGCAAATCGGTTGGCCTTCTTATTAAACTCACCCCAAGTAATTTCGCGGCGGTATGTTTCGGCAGCGGTAGACTGGGTAAGCGAAAACTCACGCCAGGTCATATTCTTGTTGTTTTCGAGCTTTGGGTTAATTTCGACAAGGCTGATATCGTCGGTATATAGCTCAGCATTTTTCTGTAAAATTTCGGTAATCGGCATTTTCATCTTCCTCAATAAAAATAATATATAATATTAAAGCCATTTTATCACAAAAAGCCTTTCATATCAAGCAGTTTTTTAATACTTTAAAGGTTTAAATTGATGAATATATAATCTTTTTTATTTTAATGCGAAAACATTATTTGGACAATTGAATTCTTTCGGTGAAAATGGTATAATTTTTATATAGCTATTGGGTGGTGAAAATGATGATTGACAATGAGGATTTGAAATTTAACTTTGGCTGTGCGAGCTGCGGGTATAAAGAAGAAAAAAGACGTATTCCCGTTTCACGAATTATTAATAAACTTGACGAGCTCCTTTCAAAAAACGAAATGAGCGAAGTGACTCGACTGCTCGATAATTGGCGAAGAGAGGCCGCCCAAACAGGCGATTTGTCGGGTGAGCTGTCAATCGTCAACGAGCAGCTCGGCCATTTCAGAAAGATACAAAATCGCGAGGCAGGACTTGAATCGGTCGACCGCAGTATCGAGCTTGTAAAGCTACTCAACATCGAAAACGAGGTTTCGGGCGCCACCGTTTTGCTCAACGCGGCAACAACGCTAAAAGCATTTGGCAAGGCCGAAAAAGCGCTACCGATTTATGACAAGACCTATTCGGTTTATAGCGAAAAGCTCGATAAAAACGATGCGCGACTTGGCGGCTTTTTCAACAACAAGGGACTTACTTTGCAGGACCTTTGCCGCTTTGACGAGGCGAAAGACTGTTATAAAAAAGCGCTCAAAATTATGAAAAAGGTTGAGGGTGGGCTTGCCGATTGCGCTGTAACATACGTTAATCTCGCCCATCTTTTTGAAAAGAGTATGGATGACAGCGAGGAGGCGATTAACACCTCGCTCGAAAAAGCGCAAAGAATACTTGACGGGGACGAAATCGAGCGAAATTCGTACTATGCCTTTGTATGCAGTAAATGTGCGCCGTCGTTTGATTATTTTGGCTTCTTTTATTACGCAAACGAGCTGAAAGAAAGGTCGAAAAGGATATATGAAAGGGCTTGAATTAGCGAGAAAATATTATGAAGAATACGGTCGAGAAATGATTGATACCAAGTTTCACGATTTTGCCGACCGAATTTGCGTAGGACTTGTTGGTGAGGGGTCGGAGTGTCTCGGCTTTGACGACGAGATTTCGACAGACCATGATTTTGAGCCGGCATTTTGCCTTTTTATCACAAAAGAGGATGCGGAAAATTTCGGATTCGAGCTTGAAAGAGCATATTCAAAATTACCAAAGCAGTTTTTGGGCTATGAGCGACAACCTGTTGCGGCTGTTGGTGGAAAAAGGCACGGAGTTATAGTTATTGACGATTTTTATAAGCGATTTCTCGGTGCCGCAAATGCGCCCGACACGATAGAAAGGTGGTTATATACGCCGTCACATTCACTACTAAACGCGTCAAACGGTGAGATTTTCAGAGATGATTTGGGGCTGTTTTCATCAGTGCGAAACGAAATTAAAAAGGGATATCCTCGAGACATTCGGCTCAAAAAAATAGCCGCCCACACCATATTTATGGCGCAAGCAGGACTTTATAATTATCCGAGGCTCATAAAACGCGGTGAAACCGGTGCGGCTCAGCTGGCGATTTTCGAATTTGCAAAAAATGCGATTTCGGTGATTTACCTGCTCAATAACAGCTATGAGCCCTTTTACAAATGGGCATATCGCGGAATACGTGATTTTGAAACGATGAGCAAGCTCGCCTCACCTCTTGCCGCACTCACCGAGCTTGGAAACTCGACCGTCGAAGCACCGGCAAAGACCGAAACCATCGAAGAAATTGCCCAACTTTTTATAAACGAGTATCGTAAAACGGGAATTAGCAGCTCAACTTCAAGCGAGCTTGAAACCCACGCATATGCGATTGTTAAAGAAATCGAAAGCCCCGAGCTTCGAAACATGCACATAATGCAAGGAATTTAATAAAAAAACAAACCTGATGCATTTATCATCAGGTTTGTTTTTTTATCTCTTTGAATCGATGTATTTACAGGCGGCAAGTGCGGCGGTTGCTCCGTCAGCCATAGCCGTTGTAAGCTGTCTGACCTCTTTTTTACGGCAGTCGCCCGCTACGAAAACGCCCTCTGCTGCGGTAAGGCAGGCTTCATTTGAATCAGCATAGCCTCTTTCGTCAAGGTTGATAAGCTCGGAGAAAATATCATTTTGCGGAATAAGTCCGATTGCAACAAACATTCCGTCGAGTGCAATTTCTGTCTTTGTCCCGTTAGACTGGTTTGCGATTACGATTCCTTTAAATTCGGTATCGCCAAGCAACGATTCAACGGTTGCGCCCAAAACGACCTCGATATTATCCTTATTCTCAATCTGCTTTTGGAGCATTTCTTCGCCTGTGAGGAAGTCGAGATTCTGAATTATGTAAACCTTTTTTGCCAATTCAGCGAGGAGTAATGCCTCCTGCAATGCCGAGTTTCCTCCGCCGATAACTGCGACCGTTTTATCACGATAGAATGCACCGTCACATACGGCACAGAAGGAGATTCCTTCGCCTATAAACTGCTCCTCTTTTTCAATTCCAAGAAGTCGGTGCTTGGCTCCGGTGGCGATAATAACCGCCTTTGCTTCAAATTCGCCGCTGTCGGTGACGACGGTTTTTGTTTCGCCGTTTCTAACCTCGGTTACTTCGCAAAATTCGACCTCTGCGCCCTGAGCGATTACCTGCTCAACCAATTTTTCGGCGTATTCGTTACCCGTAACGCTCAAAAAGCCGGGAATATTCTCGACCTTTGGCGAGTAGGTTATTTGGCCGCCGAAGGTTGCCTTTTCGGCAACGAGCACCTTTTTATTCGCTCTCAATGCGTAGAGGGCGGCGGTAAGCCCCGCAGGGCCACCGCCGACAACTATAATATCATACATTTATTTTAGTTCCTCTTATTTTTATTATGCTAAATAGCTTTTGATTGCGCCTGCACCTGCATATTTTGTGACCTCGCCATTCTTTACAACTACAAGTGTTGGCGCCTGCTTAATTCCGAGGGAATTGGTGAGTTCGACGTTATCAGTTGCGAGTAACTTTTCGTACTTGTAGCCGGCCTTGTCGAGCATTGCGCAGGCAATTTTACAATTCGGGCAGGTTGCCGAGGTGAAGAGATAGCTTCCGTCAGCAAGGCCATCAGCCTTTACCTCGTCGGCTTTGCAATCGCATTTTTTATCCTCAGCGCTACGGTTAAGAACGCTTGTTTCGATGTTGTATTCGAGGCGTTCCTTGTATTCCTGGGTCTTTCCTTCGTTCCAGTTCTGAACCGGGCGGTAGTAACCTGTGATTCGGCTATATACCTCGGCTGTTTCGCCACATTCGGGACAGGTGTACTGCTCACCGTTGATATAGCCGTGATTCTTACATACCGAATAGGTCGGAGAAATTGTGTAGTAAGGCAGCTTATAATTTTCGGCTATCTTACGTACGAGGGTTGCTGCTGCTTCCCAATCGGGCATCTTTTCGCCCAGGAAGGCGTGGAATACTGTACCCGAGGTGTAACGTGTCTGTAATTCGTCCTGAATATCGAGTGCGGTGAAAATATCGTCGGTGTAGCTAACGGGGAGATGGCTACTATTAGTATAGTAAGGTGCTCCGCCGGCTTCTGCCGCTGTGATGATTTCGGGGAACTGGGCAACGTCGTGCTTAGCCAAGCGATATGAGGTTGACTCGGCAGGAGTAGCTTCGAGGTTATAGAGGTCGCCGTACTGTTCCTGATAGTCGGAGAGGCGCTCTCTCATATGGTCGAGGACCTCCATGGTAAACTTCTGGCATTTTTCTTCGGTCATGTCGGCCTTTATCCAGTTAGCATTAAGGCCGGCTTCGTTCATACCGACAAGTCCGATTGTCGAGAAGTGGTTATCAAGTGTACCGAGGTAACGCTTTGTATACGGATAGAGCCCTTCGTTAAGGAGCTTTGTGATAACGGTACGCTTAATCTTAAGTGAGCGTGCAGAAATATCCATCATTCTGTCGAGACGCTTGTAGAAATCGGCCTCGTCGGTAGCAAGATATGCAATTCTCGGCATATTAATTGTAACTACGCCGATTGAACCGGTGCTTTCGCCTGAGCCAAAGAAACCACCCGACTTTTTACGTAATTCGCGAAGGTCGAGACGGAGACGGCAGCACATTGAACGTACGTCGCTCGGTTCCATATCGCTGTTAATATAGTTTGAGAAGTAAGGAGTACCGTATTTTGCGGTCATTTCGAAAAGAAGCTTATTATTTTCGGTCGGTGACCAGTCGAAATCGCTTGTAATCGAGTATGTAGGAATCGGATACTGGAAGCCGCGTCCGTTTGCGTCACCTTCGATCATGATTTCGATAAACGCCTTATTTACGAGCTTCATTTCTTCCTGGCAGTCGCCATAGGTGAAGTCCATTTCCTTGCCGCCAACAATTGCCGGAAGGTCACGGAGGTCGTTCGGTACTGTCCAGTCGAGAGTGATATTTGAGAAGGGCGCCTGAGTACCCCAACGTGACGGAGTATTTACGCCGTAGATGAAGGACTGGATGCACTGCTTAACCTCTTTATAAGAAAGGTTGTCAACCTTTACAAACGGAGCAAGGTAGGTATCGAATGACGAGAACGCCTGCGCTCCTGCCCATTCATTCTGCATAATTCCGAGGAAGTTTACCATCTGGTTGCAGAGGGTGGAAAGGTGACCTGCGGGTGATGATGTAATCTTTCCGGGAACGCCGCCGAGTCCTTCTTTAATAAGCTGCTTTAAGCTCCAACCTGCGCAATAGCCGGTGAGCATCGAAAGGTCATGGATATGAATGTCGCAATTTCTGTGAGCCGAGCTGATTTCTTCGTCATATACTTCGGTGAGCCAGTAGTTAGCGGTAATGGCTCCCGAGTTTGATAAAATAAGGCCGCCGACAGAATATGTAACGGTTGAATTTTCTTTTACACGCCAGTCAAGTACGTTAACATAGTTATTAACTGTTTCTTTATAATCAAGGTATGTATTTTTGAGATTGCGGAGCTTTTCTCTCTGCTTACGATAGAGGATGTATGCCTTTGCTACGCCGTCGTAGCCGCCCTGTGAAAGAACAGACTCAACGCTATCCTGAATATCCTCAACTGCTACGTGGCCGTCCTTGATTTTCGGCAAGAAATCGGCTGTAACCTTTAATGCGAGAAAGTCGATGATATTATCTGTATATTCGGTATTTGTTGCCTCAAAGGCCTTTTTCATAGCGTTCGCAATCTTTGCGATGTCAAATTCTGTGACTTTTCCGTCTCTTTTAATTATCTGATACATAATTCAATATTTCTCCTTTTCATATTCCTCTTACCGCTACGGCAGGGACATATTCCCTCACCGCTTGGGCGAAATCGTTTATTTCTTTTTCGTTAAAGGCATCAAGCCCGTTTGGCGAAATGAGATTTCCCGAATCCTTGAACTGTTGGAGGTAATACTCCTTGGCTCCGCTGATCCATTTCGCAAGATTTATTAAATCCTCTTTTGTGTGGATTCCTTTTACTACCGTTGTACGAAATTCATACTCAGTTTCGCCATTCAGTAGAAAGTCCTTTGATTCGGCGACCGAACCTATGTCGAAATTATCAATTCCGACCGCCTTTGAATAATTTTCGGGTGAACTTTTTATATCCATCGCGATACGGTCGACCAACCCGTTTGAAACAATTTCTTTT
This sequence comes from Clostridia bacterium, assembly GCA_017409475.1. Lineage (GTDB taxonomy): Bacteria > Bacillota > Clostridia > Oscillospirales > Acutalibacteraceae > UMGS1976. Next base: position 65,549 of record JAFQSP010000010.1, on the reverse strand, counting down.
AGAAGCTTTGGATTGGTTCCGTTTGTATCAAGCTTGATTTTGTACCCGAGCCCCTTTATCCGCCTTAGTAATAAAACTATATCCTCGTAAAGAAGCGGTTCCCCTCCGGTGATTACCACACCGTCAAGTATTCCTTTTCGCTTTTGTAAAAATTCAAACAGAACTTCTTCGTCAAGCTTTTCGTCATTTGGACTGAGGACAAGCGACGCATTATGACAAAACGGACATCGAAAATTACAGCCCGAAGTAAAAACCGTACAGGCAACCTTTCCCGGATAATCGAGCAAGGTCATCTTTTGCATTCCGGATAAATGCACACACTTTCCCCCTTTCTGACGAGTGAATTCATTGTATCATATATTGTATAACAAGTCAACACAAAACACAAGATATAGTTGATTTTTTTATTTTTTTCGCACAGCATATAGTGATTATAACCAAAATAAGTTGCTTTTTTATACAGTATAACCAAATACGCTTCCATATTATGTAAAAACAGCATTATTATGGTTTTGTAAACAACTAAAAAAGGTATGATGAGCACGCTCATCATACCTTTTCATACTATATATTGTGTAATGCTTATTTCATTAAAATAGCTTCTTTTGCCTTTTTGCAGATGTTTTCGGCGTTAAGTCCAAAAATATCGAGAAGCTCGGTTGCGGGACCTGACATACCAAATACATCCTCTACGCCGACCTTTTTAATCGGTGTAGGACATTCTTCTGAAAGAAGCTCGGAAACGGCTGAGCCGAGTCCGCCGATTACCGAATGTTCCTCGGCGGTAACAATTGCTCCTGTTTCCTTTGCAGCCTTGATAACAAGCTGACTGTCAAGCGGCTTTATTGTTGCCATATTGATAACTCTTGCCGAAACGCCTTCTTCCTTGAGCTGTTCGGCTGCGGCAAGGGCACGCTCAACCATAAGTCCGGTTGCGATAATTGTAACATCGTTACCTTCAACAAGGGTAACGCCCTTTCCTACCTCAAACTTATAATCCCCGTCGAAAATAACAGGAACTGCAAGTCGGCCAAAGCGGAGATATACCGGTCCGTCAATTTCAGCAGCTGCGATAACGGCAGCCTTTGCTTCGACAGTGTCGGCGGGGTTAATAATTGTCATTCCGGGGATGGTACGCATAATTGCGATATCCTCGTTACACTGATGGGTAGCGCCATCCTCACCAACAGAAATTCCTGCGTGGGTTGCGCCAATCTTTACAGGAAGATGGGTGTAGCCGAGGGTATTACGAACCTGCTCAAAGGCACGTCCTGCGGCAAACATCGAGAATGAACTTGCAAATACGTTCTTTCCTGCTGCGGCAAGTCCTGCAGCAACGCCAATCATATTCTGCTCGGCGATTCCACAGTTGAAAAAGCGGTCGGGATATGCCTTTTTAAACTGGGCTGTTTGGGTAGCTGCAGCAAGGTCGGCATCGAGTACAACTACGTCCTTGTTAATTTTTCCGAGCTCGATTAGACCGTCAGCATAGCCCTGTCTTGTTGCTATCTTTTTAACTTCACTCATTATTTAACCCTCCAATGCAGCAAGCTTTTCGTTAAGTTCGTTCATGGCTACGGCATATTCATCGGCATTAGGAGCCTTTCCGTGCCAGCCAACCTGATTCTCCATAAAGGATACTCCCTTACCCTTTAAGGTTTTGAGAATAATAACCGAGGGCTTGTCCTTTACAGTTTCGGCGTGAGCGATGGCTTCCTCGATTGCGTCAAAATCATTTCCGTCGATAATTGTAACATCCCAGCCGAAAGCCATAAACTTTTCGTCAATCGGGCAGGGTGAGTTTACTTCGTCGAGGGTACCGTCAATCTGAAGATTATTGAAATCAACAAAAGCGGTGAGGTTGTCAAGCTTCTTATTAGCGGCAAACATAGCTGCCTCCCAAACCTGACCTTCCTCGATTTCACCGTCACCGAGGGCGGTATAAACACGATATGAAGCGCCGTCAAGCTTTCCTGCAAGAGCCATTCCGCAAGCGGTTGAAATACCCTGACCGAGCGAGCCGGTGGACATATCAACGCCGTCGATTGCGATGCTCGGATGTCCCTGGAGAAGAGCATTCGGCTTACGCAAATTTTTTATCTCGTCGGTGGAGAAAAAGCCACGAAGAGCAAGCACCGAATAAAGCGCAGGCGCGGCATGACCCTTTGACAGAACAAATCTGTCTCTATCCTTCATATCAGGATTTTTCGGGTCGATATTCATTTTTTCAAAATAAAGATAGGTAAGAAGGTCAACTACCGAAAGCGAACCGCCGGGATGTCCCGATTTTGCATTATAGGTCCCTTCGATGATTCCCATTCGTGCCTTTGTTGCAACTATTTCAAGTTGTCTTTTCTTGTTATTATCCATAACACTCCCCATTCTTCGACGGTAAAAATTTATTACCTCTGCGTATGACCGCCAAAACATTTCGCAGAAAAAATTTTTTAACCAATTTTATTCTATCACATTATATATTGTAAATACTACGGCAATAATAAAGCAATTTTATTCCCTATCACCATATTTTTTATCCAGAAAGTCCAAAAACTCGGTAAAATAATCGGGTAATTCACTTTCAATTTCGATTTCTTTACCGTTTGGGTGTTGAAATTTGATATACCTTGCATGGAGGCACTGACCGCAAAGGCGCTCAATAGTCTTTTTCGGTCCGTACACCGCGTCACCTGCAACTGCGTGACCGATATGCGCCATATGCACCCTTATTTGATGGGTTCGTCCCGTCTCTAAAATAAGACGCAGATGAGTAAATTCGCCATATCGGCGAATAACACGCCATCGTGTAATGGCATATCGCGAATTTTTCTCGGTTACGGTCATCTTTTTTCGGTCAATCGGGTGTCTTCCGATAGGGGCGTTTACTATGCCGCTATCCTCCCTGAAATTGCCGTAAACGACCGTCTCATATTCTCGTGAAAAGGAATGCTCCTTTATTTGTTGGGCAAGAAAATTATGAGCCGTGTCATTCTTTGCCACCATTAATAAACCGCTTGTATCCTTGTCAATTCGATGGACAATTCCGGGACGAATTACCCCGTTTATTCCCGAAAGCGAATCGCCGCAATGATAAAGCAGAGCGTTGACAAGCGTTCCATCAGTGTTCCCTACCGCAGGATGAACGACCATTCCCTTTTTCTTATTCACGACCAGAAGGTCATCGTCCTCGTACACGATTTCGATGGGTATATTCTGGGGCAAAATATCGGTATAGGTCGGCTCGGGAAGAATTACTTCAACGATATCCCCTTGCTTTAATTTCACGTTCTTTTTGACCGAAGCGCCGTTTACCGTTACCTTTCCATTATCGCAAAGGGTTGCGGCGGCATTACGCGAAATATCGGTATTTTCAGCGATAAAGGCGTCAACCCTTATCCCCGAAATATCGCAAACAAGCTCAATTTTCTCACTCATTTGCTTTTTCCTCGCTATTTTCGGCTTCATCATCGGTTGATGACGAAATTTCGGCTTTTTTCTTTTCCTTTTTCTCTTCAATGATTTCGATTATCAGCTGCAAGGCGATAAGCGAGCAGCCAATAACAACACAACAATCGGCAATATTGAAAATATAAGGAAAATAAATAAACTTAACCTCAATAAAATCAACAACGTATTTGAGCGAAAGGCGGTCAATCATATTTCCGATTCCGCCGGCTATTATGAGCCCTGTAGCCCAAATATACATTTTTTTCTTTATCTTTCCGATTGCGAGCAGTACAAGGGCAACTATTACACATATTATTGTTGCGGAATTGAACACCCACGGGTGATCCTTTAATATCCCAAATACTGCACCCTTGTTATGAATATAGGTAAAATTGAGCACGCAAGGGATAACCGCAACAGTTTCGCCAAGATAAAAGCTATCCGCGATAGCCGATTTTGTCACCTGGTCGGCTATTACGAGAAATGCCGCTAAAATCAAGGCAAATACCTCGGTCAAATGACCTTTTGATTTGATTTTCAAGGGGTATCCCTCCGTGTTAATTCTTTTATAAATCAGGGCAAAGCCCGTCACCTAAAATCAGTCGGCAATTACCTTCGCGCAACGTGCACAAAGGGTAGGATGCTCGTCATTAGAGCCGACAGAATCGGAATAGCTCCAACAACGCTCACACTTGCCACCCGATGCCTTCTTAACTGTAACACCGATGTTTTCGCCCTTGTATTCGCCGCCGTCGCCCTCGCTAATCTTAACCGCTGAGGTGATGAAGATAACGGGAAGCTCGGCTTCACATTCCTTAATGAAGCTAAGCATATCGCCGGTAGCGAAAAGCTCGATTTCGGCATCAAGAGAGGCACCGATAATCTTTTGATTACGGGCATTTTCGATCGCCTTCTTAACATCGTCGCGAAGTGCATGAAGCTTTTCCCACTTTTCGATAAATGCCTCGTCAACCGAAACACCGGTAAGCTCAGGATAATCGTTGAGAACAACGTGCTCCTTAACGCTATTTTCATCGTGAGGCATGAATCCCCAAATTTCGTTAGCTGTAAAGGTGATTATCGGAGCAATAAGACGTGTAAGTGTATCGAGAATCTTATAAATAGTAGTTTGAGCTGCACGACGTGTTTTACTGTCGGTCTTTTCCACATAAAGTCTATCCTTCAATACGTCGAGATAGAAATTCGACATATCGACAACGCAGAAATTATGAACCGAGTGGAAAATGATATGATACTCGAACTTTTCGAACGATTCCTTAACCTTTTTATTAAGCTCGTCGAGGCGGTTGAGTGCCCACTTATCAATCGGTTCGAGCTCGTCGAGAGCTACCGAATCGGTATCGGGGTTAAAATCGCTGATACAGCCAAGAATGAAACGTGCTGTATTTCTAATCTTTCTATATGCTTCGGAAAGCTGCTTTAAAATATCCTTTGAGATGCGGATGTCGGCGTGATAGTCGCTCGATGCAACCCAAAGACGAAGAATATCGGCTCCATACTGGTTAACAATGTCTTCCGGAACGATTGTGTTTCCGAGCGATTTTGACATCTTTTTACCCTCGCCGTCAACAACCCAGCCGTGAGTAACAATGGTCTTATATGGGGAAACTCCCTTTGTAGCAACAGAAGTAAGCAAGGATGACTGGAACCAGCCGCGATACTGGTCGGCACCTTCGAGATAAAGGTCGGCAGGGCTTCCCAAATAATCTCTGTTATCGAGAACAGCTGCATGGGTTGAGCCCGAGTCGAACCAAACGTCCATGATGTCGCTTTCTTTTTTGAAATGGGTACCGCCGCACTTTTCACACTTGTATCCATTCGGGAGGAGATCAGCTGCTTCGTGAGCATACCAAGCATCAGCGCCTTCCTTACGGAAGATAGCGGACAGATTGGAGATAGTTTCGTCGTTGATGATTTCTGCTCCGCAATCTTCACAATAGAAAATAGGAATCGGAACGCCCCAAGTTCTCTGACGTGAAATGCACCAGTCTGAACGATCCTTTACCATTCCTGCGATACGGTCGCGGCCCCAAGCAGGAATCCATTCAACTGTATCAATAGCTTCAATCGCCTTGTCAGCAAAGTCGCTGATGGAGCAGAAGCACTGCTCTGTCGCTCTGAAAAGAATGGGAGACTTGCAACGCCAACAATGCGGATACTGGTGAATTATCTTCTGAAGGGCAAGAAGGTTGCCCGTGCTCTCGAGGTGAAGTGCAATCTTTTTATTTGCCTCATCGGTATTAAGTCCTGCAAACTGACCGGCTTCCTCGGTCAAAATACCCTTTGCGTCAACAGAAACGACGATGGGCAGCTGCTTATACTTACGGCAAACCTCAAAGTCGTCAACACCGAAGCCGGGAGCTGTATGAACGCAGCCTGTACCGCTTTCAAGTGTAACGTGGTCTCCAATGATAAGAAGCGACTCTCTATCAAGGAAGGGGTGCTGAGCCGTCATAAGCTCGAGCTCGCTGCCGTTCAATGTGCCAACCGTTTCGAATTCTTCTATTCCTGCCGCTTTAAGAGCAGTGGCGGCAAGGTCGGTTGCCATAACATAATACTCGCCATTTGCCTTTACTATGCTGTATTCGTAATTCGGGCCTACACAAATTGCAACGTTACCGGGCAATGTCCATGTAGTTGTAGTCCAGATTACAAAATATGTCTTATCAAGGTCGGCTCCAATAGCCGAAAGCTTACCGAAATCGTTCTTTACCTTAAACTTTACAAAAATTGAATGGCAAGGATCCTCGGCATATTCAATTTCGGCTTCAGCAAGGGCTGTTTGACATTCGGGGCACCAGTAAACCGGCTTTAATCCCTTATAAATATAGCCTTTTTTAGCCATTTCGCCGAAAACTTCAATCTGCTTTGCAACAAATTCGGGTTTGAGGGTGAGATAAGGGTTATCCCATTCACCGAGTACGCCAAGGCGCTTAAACTGGTCACGCTGGTCATCGACAAAGCCAAGTGCAAACTCGCGGCACATCTTTCTAAGCTCAAGCGCCGAAATTTGAGTTGCGTTGCCTACACCTGCTGCCTTTCGAGCCTTTAACTCGGTAGGAAGTCCGTGGGTATCGTAGCCGGGGACATAAGGTGTGTAATGACCTGTCATGCTCTTATACTTGATGACAAAGTCCTTCAGTATCTTATTAAGAGCGGTACCAAGGTGAATCTTTCCGTTGGCGTAGGGAGGGCCATCGTGAAGAATATAGCTCGGTTTTCCCTCGTTCTTTTTGAGCATTTTTTCATAAAGTTTCATACCATCCCACTGAGCGAGTGCCTGGGGCTCTCTCTCGGGAAGTCCTGCACGCATCGGAAACTCCGTTGACGGCAGATTAAGAGTCTTGTTATAATCCTGTGCCATTTTGTTTTAACTACCTTTCCTGTTTATCATTCTGATATTTCCGAAACTTCTCCGTCAAAGGTGTACTGTACCCTTTTTGTTTCGGGCGTGATATCAACATCGTCCTCAACCTCGTCGGAATTTTCTTCCGATTCGATTTCGTCCTCGTCAAAATCAATGTTTACTTTAAAGCTGGTTGCCTTTTGTTCGGCAGTATCAATTTCGTCATTTCGGTCATCTTGCTCGACCAAAATATCGGCTGCTATTTCTATTTCAGCCTCTTCAACTTCGGCATCAATGTCAACCTTTTCTTGCTCGGCCGAATGCATTTCGCTGATTATACGCTCAATATCGTTATTCTCAGCAATCTCTTCCTCTTCGGGTTCTTCCGTCGGAGAAATTTCGATCATTTCTGCCGCAATTTCGGGTTCAATTTCAATCGCATCGGGTATCTCGGTCACGAGATTAATCTGGTCATTAAACTGCGAAAGAATATCACATTTAAAGAGAGCTACCTGCTTTTTCAGTTCGTCAAAAAGTTGCTGCTGTTCTTTTACACTTTCTTCTGCGGCAGCAACCATAGCCTCTGTTTTCTCTTTTGTTGTTTCAATACTTTCGCGAGTAACCCTTTCGGTTGTGTCCGAAAGCTCCTTTGAAAGCCGCTGAGCCTCCGAAACCATCGTTTCGGCCTTTAACTTCGCCTCGCTAATGGTTATCTCGGCCTCAGCCTTTGCCTTTGACAAAATTTCGTCGGCCTTTTCATTTGCGGCAAAAATAGTATCGTCAGCCTTTACCCTTGCCTCAGAAACAAGCTGTTCGCTCACACGTTCTGCGTTAACGAGCGCCGCCTGAATTGCCTGTTCGTCAGCCTTGTATTCGTTAAGTTTAAGCTCATAATCGGCTATCTTTTTTTCATTTGCGGCGGCCGTTGTAGTCAAATAATTTATCGTGTTTACTATTTCATCGAGAAAAACGTCAACCTCTATTTTTTTGTATCCGCTCATTCCCGCACGTGAAAACTCTTTATTTCTAATTTCGTCTGCGGTTACCATGATAACCCCCCTCTTATGTTTAAGACAGTAGATATTTTTGCGATTATCTTTAAAAGCACAAATGGTCGCATACACCTATCTTTTCTCAGACGGCGTATGCGATCACTCGATATTTTTATTCGGTTAACGATAGATTCCGCTATCAATTTCGTCAATGAGCATATCGCCCATTACGTCGACATTGTACGGTGTAATCATAAATGTGTTTGCGGCAACGCGCTTTACAAGTCCGTTGTTTGCATAAGCAACACCGCTCAAAAAGTCGATAAGGCGGCGCTGAATATCCTTTGGTGTTTTTTCAAGATTAAGTACAACGGTATGCTTGCTGTTGAGGTGGTCAGCGATTGACGGTGCATCCTCGAAACGCTCGGGTTTTACGAGTACAACCTGAAGCTGAGCCTGATTTCTCATATTTACGACCTTTGATTTTTCGGCAGCAGGCTTTGAGTATGAAGATGTTGCGGGTGCCTCTACCTCTTCTTCGTCATAGTAATCGTATTCATCGGGTGAAAAGCTATCGTATTCATCCTCCTGTGCTCTGAAAAATCCTGAAAGCTTGTCCTTTATTCCCATGATAAAACACTCCCCCGTTTTTATTTTAAAAAAATTAAATCATTATCCATGAATCATATCGCGTAATTTCGGCGGCCAAAAAGCCTTGTTCCGATTCGGACAATATTTGCTCCGCAAATAATTGCCTCCTCAAAATCGTCGGACATTCCCATAGATAAATATTTCATATTTATATTATCTATATTTTTATTCGAAATGTCAACAAATAGATTGTTCATTTGCTTAAAATATCGCAAAATTTCTTCATTTTTTTCGCAAATCGGCGGAATTGTCATGAGCCCTTGCACTTTTATTCCTTTAAGCCCTGAAATTTCCTTTAAAAACGACTCGGTTTCTCCGGGATTTATTCCCGATTTTGATTTCTCTCCGCCAATGTTTATCTCAACGAGAATGTCGGTAACTATTCCCATTTCCTCACTTCGACGCGAAATTTCGTTAGCAAGGCGGGATGAATCAACCGATTCAATCATGCTCACCTTACCCACCACCTGACGAACCTTATTGGTCTGCAAATGGCCGATAAAATGACGGTCGGCAGAGGTGTCGTAATCGTCAATCTTTGACAAAAGCTCCTGAACCTTGTTTTCGCCAATTAGCTTTATTCCGTTTTTTATAGCGTGGTTGATAACCTCGACGGGTATCGTTTTTGTTGCGGCAAGAAGCAGAATTTCGTCAGCCTTTCTGCCCGAAAGTGCCGCCGCTTTTTTAACTCGTTCGGTTATGTCTGCGAAATTCTCATCAAAAATTTCGCAGCGCTCTTTAATATCTTCAGCTAATAACTTTTCCGTCATATAAATCATTTCCCTTTACAACAAGTTCGTCATAGAGTCTAAGTCCGTTACCCTTTTTACATACGACAAAGTCGTTTCCGTTATAAGCAACCTCAATCGGTATGAATTTAACCGTGTTTCCGTTTTTGATATAAACGCCCTTCTTACCGTCAATTATTTGGAGCGCATCATTCGGAACATAAAGTCCGTCAACGCTACTGAGAACTATCGAAATCGGCTGGGTTCTGATAAGTGAAAGCTCACCGCTCATATATCTGCAACGGAAAACTATGACCGTTTGGCCGGTAGCGGCATCACGATTTATCTTATGCACCTTTACGGGCAGCTCAATTAATTTTTGAAGAGGCACGCGTATAGTCAGCGACTGACCCTCGGTAAATTTAAGCGATTCCTCGAATGAAAGGCTGGTCGCAATATACCAATCAACGCTGTCAACCGTTTTTCCTATAATTGTTTTATCGGTTTGTTCATTCGGCTTTATGCCTTCAAGGTCGGCATTTGTAAGGGTTTCAATACTGTCGCTCGTAAGCACATTTTCGTATCCGTCAACCGACGAAACGAAGTAACCCGCCTTTTCGGAAACAACAGTTTTTGCCGTACCAAGTCGGGATTCAAGCGCCGATTTTTGCGTATTGAGTCGCGAAAGGCGGTCGTAAAAATCAGTTTCGGCGCCAATTGCGACAAGGCGCTTATTAAGTAACGTAAGGTATTCATCGGAATTGGTAGCAAGCTTGCTATAATCTCCGTCGGCAACGCTGTCCAAAAGTTCAATAAGACTTTCATCAATTTGGCCGTCAACCTGGTCAAGATTTGTAACATTGCTCATGTCCATATTGCAAATGCCGGAAAGATTTTTTATCTGCTTATCAAGGGCGGCTATCTGCGCCTTTATCTCAACGTCATTCTCGCTATTATAAATTCCTGCAACCGTACCGCCCTTTGATACGCGGCTTCCGTCGGCTATCTCGTAGCTTAATACGCCGCCGACAGCATCATTGCAGGTAATAACCGTTTCGTCACGTATTATGTAACCCTCGGTCTTGATAATTTCTTCGGCAGTATAGTCTATTGCCGTTTCAGTTTTTATGGAGCTGAGCGAAGCAAAAACCGTTTGGTACAAAAGATAGACAATCATAAGAATTCCGGCAGATGTAGCCAGTATCTTTGTATAATTAAACTTCATATGTTTTCCGTCAGCTCCTATACTTAATTTTCTATTCTTCCAATGAGATTTCAGTCTCTGTTTCAAATTTTATGTTAACCGACGGCAGCATGGTAGAAATTGCATGCTTGTACACCAAATTCTGCTTTCCCATGCTATCGATTAAAACGGTAAATCCGTCAAAAGAAATTATTCTTCCCTTAATTTGAAACCCGTTTACAAGAAAGACGGTGACCTCTGTTTTTTCCTTTCTTGCCTTGTTCAAAAACACGTTCTGTAAATTGATATTTGCCATTTTTTCTTTCTCCTTCTTCGCACTTTTTCATACGACGTTTTCCCGTGCGAGAAGGATAAAAGCCGCCACCCGATTGTTATGATTCGGATGCTTACTCGGCTATTATACCATATTTACCATTTATTTCCAGTATTTTAATTGAATTTTCTAATATTTTTTTTAAATCGGCTCCATCGGCGGTTATCCAGTTAATTCTTTCATCCCGATTGAACCATGTCATTTGACGCTTTGCGTAGCGTCGCGTCTCGCGTTTTAAGCTTTCCACCGCTTCGTCGAGGGTACATTCACCCTTTAAAAACGGGATAAACTCCTTGTGCCCGATTGCCTGAGCTGACGTAGCCAATTCGTCGGATAACGATTCTTTCGCCTCGTCAAGCAATCCGTTTTCGAGCATTATATCGACACGCTTGTTTATTCTTTCGTATAAATATTCACGGTTTTCGAACCGAATACCAATGGCGGTGAGGTCATATTCTGACGGTTTTTTCCTCGACCGACGTTGCTGTTCGGTCATGGTAACTCCGCTTGAATAATAAACCTCTAATGCACGTATCACACGCTTTAAATTGTTTGGGTGTAAGGTTTCGGCATATTCGGGGTCGATTTCGCGTAGCTTTTCGAGCATAGCCTCATTGCCGATTTTTTCAGCTTCTTCGGTAAGCTTGGCTCTAAGCTCGGAGGCATCTTCCTCCTTGAAAAAGGTGAGATTATCGACGAGTGACGAAAAATAAAGCCCCGTACCGCCAACCAAAATCGGCATTTTATTTCGGCTGTGAATATCGGCAATTACCTTTTTCGCCTCGTCAACATAACGGGCAACCGAATAACTCTCACTCATTTCAGCTATGCCAATCATATGATGGGGTATCCCCTTCATTTCGTCGGCTGTCGGTTTTGCCGATGCAATATCCATTCCCTTATAAATCTGCATCGAGTCGCAGGAAACAACCTCGCCGTTAAGCAGACGGGCTATTTCAACTCCAAGTGCCGTTTTTCCCGATGCAGTGGGGCCGACAACCGCAATCAGCGGTATTTTTTTATTGAAGGCGTCCAAACTGTTTTTCAAGCTCCTTTTTAGTGAGTATGAAGGCAACCGGTCGTCCGTGAGGACAGTATTTTATATCATCGTAACGAATAATTCGCTCGGCAAGAGCCGCCATTTCGGCAGGATTCGAGCGTAAGCCCGCCTTTATCGCGGCACGGCAGGCAATATTATGATAAAGCCAATCAAGCTTTTCAATTTCGACCGAATTTTTATTATCGGTGAAGCCTCCCGCCATTTCGTAAACGAGATTTTTTATATCCTCGCCGACCAAAACAGTGGGCACTGCACGAACAATTACCGACGATGCGCCAAAGTCCTCAATATCAAATCCTGTGCGAATAATCAGGTCGATATTGTCGAGAATTGCGGCATATTCCTCCTTTGCAAGAGGGACAGCTATCGGTTCGAGCAGCATTTGACTATCGTGTTCGCTCCGCTTAATTTTTTCGAAAAGAATGCGCTCATGGGCGGCGTGCTTGTCGATAAACACGACCGAATCGCCGTATTCAGCCAATATATAGGTGGTAAACGCCTCACCGATTATACGAATTTCAGGAAGGTCGGTGTCGTTGTCAGCTGCTGATTCGGCAGCCAAAACTTGAGGTGTAGTCGGCTCGGCGACCGTTTCAGTGGATTGGTCGCGCTCGCCAGAATCATCATTTTGGTGTTGAATGGGCTGGGCTGAGATTTCCTTTATCTCATCCTCGTCAGCGTAGAAAACGTCAATGTTTTTCTTTCCGAGTGATGCGCTGTATTTTACAACCGGCTCGCTCCTCATTACAAGCGGCTGTTCATCCGATGCCGATGATTTTGGAGCAAGATTGATTGTATTGCTAGCAAAATCGGTGTCGTTGATATAAGCCGATGAAAATGATTGCGGTTGGCTTGATTTTTCCGGTTCAAAATTATTAAGAGGGTTATCAATTATACTGATTTGTTTTGTTTCAGCTTCAGTTTTATGTAAACTAATTTGTTCCCCTTGGATAGCGTTAGGTATGATTCGATGAGTTTTTATTTCAGGGCGATTATCTCCCTCTGTTAAAGCGGATTTTACCGCATAATATACAATATTAAATACGGCTCTTTCGTCGGCAAAACGTGCTTCCGTTTTAGACGGACTGACATTTATGTCAACTAAATTAAACGGAATTGACAAATTAAGCACGCAGGAAGGAAACTTTCCTACCATAACCGAATTTTTACATGCCTGTTCGAGCGCCGCCATCAAATTCTTTGACTTTATATATCTTCCGTTGATGTAAAAATGCTGCATATTTCGATTCGCCCTTGCGGATAAAGGAGAGCCGACAAAACCGCTGACCGACATATTATTAAAGGCATAATCAACCTTTATAAGCGAATTGGCAAATTCACGGCCAAAAACAGCGTAAACAGTAGCTTTTAGGTCATTGTCGCCGGGTGTGGTAAGTGTATTCTTTCCGTCGCGGATAAAGCGGAATGAAATTTCGGGATGAGAGAGGGCAATTTTATCAATTACTCCTGCGACCGCGTTAGCCTCACTGACGTCCTTTTTAAGAAATTTCATTCGTGCCGGGGTGTTAAAGAACAAATCTCTGACAATTATCGTCGTACCGACGGGACAGCCGGCGTCCTCGATAAACTCCTCTTCTCCACCGCTGATGGCATATTTCGAGCCGGTTTCACCCTTTTTACAGGTGAGCAGCTCAACCCTTGCAACTGCTGCAATCGACGCGAGAGCCTCACCACGAAAACCGAGGGTTGCAATACTTTCAAGGTCGTCAACCTTATCCACCTTGCTGGTTGCGTGGCGCAAGAATGCAGTTTTTATATCCTCGCGAGAAATTCCGCAACCATTGTCGGTCACGCGCATAAAGGTTATACCGCCGTTTTGAATTTCGACAGTTATTTGAGTTGCGCCGGCATCTATTGAATTTTCGACAAGCTCCTTTATTACCGAAGCAGGTCTTTCTACAACCTCGCCGGCCGCTATCAGCTCGGCAACCTGACGGTCGAGCACCTTAATTTTCGGCATATGGCATAACCTCCCTTATTTTATATTAGAATTAGATATTTTTCGCCTTGTTTACAAGCTCGTACAGCTTTTGCATTGCCTCAATCGGAGTGAGGACATTAACATCGAGCATTTTCATCTCGTTTATAAGCTCGTCCGATTCGTGCGAATCGAACCTCAGCTGGTCATCGAATTCAGCGGGCTGATTAACATAGCGAATTTCGTGTGAATTTCCGTCACCCTGTTCGAGCTCGGTGAGTATTTTCTTTGCATTCCTTATAACCGAATCGGGCAGTCCTGCAAGCTTTGATACCTCGATGCCGTAGCTTCCATCGGCAGCTCCCCTTACAATTTTTCGTAAAAAGGTTATATCATCGCCGCGTTTTTTTACCGATGTATTGTAATTAATAACGCCGCTGATGGTATTTTCCATTTGGGTTAGTTCGTGATAGTGGGTGGCAAAAAGTGTCTTTGCTCCGATTCGCTTGCGGTCGCATACAAATTCGAGCACCGCTTGAGCTATTGCCATTCCGTCAAAGGTTGAGGTGCCACGTCCAATTTCGTCAAAGACGATAAGGCTATCCTTCGTAGCGTTTCGCAGGATATGGGCAACCTCGCTCATTTCGACCATAAAGGTTGACTGGCCGCTTGAAAGGTCATCGGACGCACCTACACGAGTAAAAATAGCGTCGCAAATAGAAACATCTGCACTTTCGGCAGGTACGAATGAGCCGATTTGCGCCATGAGTGTAATGACGGCAACCTGACGCATATAGGTTGATTTACCCGCCATATTAGGCCCTGTAATAACGGCGCAGAGATTATTTCCATTATCGAGCAGGGTGTCATTCGGCACAAAGGGCGCCTTGTTTATCGCTTCGACTACGGGATGACGCCCCTCGCGGATGTTTATAACGCCGTTTGTATTTATGGTCGGGCAAACGTAATTATTATTTGCCGCTACCTTTGCAAGTGAATAGAGGGCATCGAGCCGTCCGATTGCATCAGCGGTGCGCTGAAGCGCCTCTAAATCCTTTGCTACCGTTGCCTTTACCTCGTCAAAAAGCTCACCTTCGAGACGAACAAGTCGCTCCTGAGCGCCGAGCACTCGGCTTTCCTGAATTTTCAGCGATTCGGTAATATATCTTTCGGAATTTACTGTAGTTTGCTTTCGGATATATTCGGGGGGCACAAGCTCCTTGTAGCTATTGGTAACCTCTATGTAATAGCCGAAAACCTTGTTATATTTAATGCGGAGATTTTTGATTCCCGTGCGCTCTCTTTCCTCCGCCTCAATTTTTGCAATAAAGCCGTGTCCGTCCTTTCGGATAAGGCGGAGCGAATCGACCTCCTCGTTGTAACCCTCGCGGATAACGTCGCCGTCCTTTAAGGAAATTGGCGGCTCGTCAACAATGGCTCGATTTACAAGGTCGAGAATGTCCTTATGCTCGCCGATATCGTTATTAATTTCGCGGATAATTCGGCTCTTACACGGCGAGATAATCTCCTTAATTTGCGGCAAACGGCTGATTGTATATGCGAGTGAACGAATTTCACGGGGATTGGCTGTACCGTGAAGCACCCTTGTCATAAGGCGGCGAATATCGTAAATTCCGTCCATTGCAGCCGCAAGCTCACCTCGCAGCACTGAATCGGAATAAAGCTCGGCCACGCCATTTTGACGCGAGGTAATTTGAGCCAAATTGATAAGCGGCTGCTCAATCCAGCTACGGATGAGACGCTTTCCCATAGCAGTTTCGGTCTTATCAAGCACCCAAAGAAGTGAGCCTCTATGCTCGTGTCCTCGCATTGTCTCGATAAGCTCCAAGTTCGCCCTTGTCGAAATGTCGAGCTTCATATACTGGTCATCGGAATAAACATTTATATCATTAATTCCTTCGAGTCCGCTTTTTTGCGTTAAATAAAGGTATTCGAGGGTAGCTCCTATAGCCATCAGCGCAGAATCTCCCGGTATACCGAGAGCTGAAACGGTCATATTAAAATGGGTTTCGGTGCGCTCCTTTGCGTTAGCTAAATCGGCATAACCATCGTCAACATGTTCGCTTCGGCAACCGATTCGATGCTCGATATAGTCGCAAACCGACTGGGGCACGTTTCCGCAAAGAATAATTTCACGCGGCAAATATCTTCCGAGCTGGCTATTGATTCGCTCGGCTAAAAGATTCTCGGAATCGGTCATTTCGGTAAGGTCGAGCTGACCTGTTGACGAATCGACAAAGCAGAGACCCGCCGAATCGCCATTTACAACGAGGCAGGAAAGAAAGCTATTCTTTGCCTCGTCGAGCATGCTATCCTCGATAACAGTTCCGGGTGTGATGATTCGGGTGACGCCGCGCTTTACGAGTCCTTTTACGCTGGCAGGGTCCTCCATCTGTTCACAAATGGCAATTTTATACCCTTTTTCGACCATTCGGGCAATATACGCGTCACAGGAATGGTATGGCACGCCGCACATAGGAGCTCGTTCCTCAAGTCCGCAATCGCGACCCGTAAGAGCAAGCTCCAATTCCTTTGATGCGACCTTTGCATCGTCAAAAAACATCTCGTAAAAATCGCCGAGACGGAAAAAGATAATGCAGTCGTTATATTCTTTTTTTATTTCAAGATACTGCTGCATCATTGGGGATAACTTCGCCATTTTTTCACACCCTGAACTTTTTTAATTTAATCTAATCTAAAAAATTAGTGGCAGCCGCCGCAGGATGAGCAGCTTCCTGAGCAGCTATGCTCCTCGGGTTCGCAGGTATCGGGGTCTTCACCGTTGCAGCAAAGCTCGAGAATAGCGTAAACCTTGTTTACCATGCCGCTGTAAAGTTGATTTGCGGCGTTAAATTTCTGCATTTTTTCGTTAGCAATGATATCAGCGTATGACTTACGAAGCTTTACGTTAAGCTCGTTAATCTTAGCCTCGTCCTTTTCTTCCTTCTGACCTTCTTCGGCAAGTTGCATTTTGATAAGGTTAAATTCACCAATTGCGCCCTGCAATGTAGCGTCGTTGTCGGCATCCAACTTTGCCTTTATATACTCCTTAAAGGTTTCGTCGGCCTGAATAGCCTTTCCAAGTTCTCTTACTGATTTGATGATGTTTTCCATTGTTTTTAATCCTCCAAATTAATAATTTTTCCTTCTAAAATCCAGTTTAGTGCCCTTGTTACCTCGACGGTAGCAAAATGACCGAGCATTTCGGCGTTTCCGTCGAAGCTGATGCCGACGTTTCCGCCTGTTCGTGCGAATATTTTTCCATCGTCGTGAAATTCTTCGCAAAGGACACGAACCGTTTTACCTACGAGCTGGGCATTTCGCTCGGCGGCAATCTCTTCCTGCGCTGAAAGAAGCTCACCCATCCATTTTGCCTTTTCCTCATGAGTATATGGGTCAGGCATTTCAGCGGCAGGAGTTCCCTTTCGTGCGGAGTAGATAAATGTGAAAAGAGATGTAAATTTTACCTCTTTTATAAGTGAAAGTGTATCGCAAAATTCGTCATAGGTTTCGCCCGGAAAGCCAACGATTACGTCGCTTGTAAGCGAAATATCGGGCATTCTTTCGCGTGCCGCTTTGATAAGCGAAAGATATTTTTCTCGGTCATAGTGGCGGTTCATCGCATCAAGTACACGGTCGTTTCCCGACTGGAAGGGCAAATGAAGATGACGGCAAACCTTTTTACAGTCGCGCATTGCATCGAGTAATTCCAGTGTACAATCCTTTGGATGCGAGGTCATAAACCTAATCTGAAAATCGCCATCAAGGTCATTTATCATACGAAGCAGCTTCGCAAAATTAACCCCGTGCGACTCCCCTTTTCCGTAGGAATTGACATTCTGGCCAAGCAGGGTTATATCCTTGAACCCTGCGGCAATCATTTGGCGCGCCTCTTCAATTATCGATTCGGGCGAGCGTGAACGTTCGCGACCTCTAACATACGGCACTATACAGTATGTGCAGAAATTGTTGCAACCGTACATTATCGGGAGCCACCCCTTGAAACTTCCGTCGCGACGAACGGGCAATCCCTCGGCAATTATATCCTCTCCGCCAATTTCAAAAACTCGACGTCCGGTGGATAATTTATGATAAATAAATTCGGGAAGACGGTGAATAAGCTTTGTTCCAAACAATATATCGACAAAAGGATAGCTGTTTTTTATCTTTTCGGCGACCGACTGCTGTTCGGTCATACAGCCGCAAAGAATGATAATGCAACCGTGACTTCTCTTATGCTTTTTAAGTGCGCCTACGTTGCCGAACACGCGATTTTCGGCATGTTCTCTTACGGCGCAGGTGTTGAAAAGGACAAGGTCGGACTCTTCGACATTTTCGGTAAAGTCGAAGCCCATATCCCGCAGCATCCCCTTCATTCGCTCGGAATCGCTGACGTTCTGCTGACAGCCGTAGGTGTGAACGTATGCAAGCGGCTTTTTATTATACCGTGCAGAAACAAGCTCGGCCGCCTTTTGTGTAAAGTCCCTTTGACGCGAAAGCTCGGTCGGTGAAAGAGTTTTATTCTCTGACAAGGTTAATTTCTCCTAACCTAATTTTTTCAATAATTCGATGAGCTCATTTGGTTGGTCAATAATTGCCGTTGCGCCATATTCTTCGAGCTCGGTGCGAGGTCTGAAGCCCCAGGAAACTCCAACGTCATATGCACCGCTGTTCTTCGCCGTTTGAATATCGACGCAGGAATCGCCGACAAAAACGCAATCGTCAGGGGTTACACCCAACTTTTTCATCGCGATATGGGCAAGAGTGGGGTCGGGCTTTTTAGGAATATCGTCACTTGCGCCGAAAATGTAATCGAAGCAATCGGGATAAAGCTTTGCAAGTATTTCCTTTGCGGCAGGCTCGTCCTTGTTAGTAACTACAGCCGTTTTATATCCAAGGGACATAACCGCCTTTACAACTTCGGGTACGCCCGAATAAGCAGCTGTCTTGTCCATGCTGTGAACATTGTAATATTCAAAAAATTTATCCTTCACTGTCGAAATTGTTTCGGCGTCTCTTTTTTCTTCGGGGAGGGCTCTTTCGATAAGCTTTGGGATTCCGTCTCCGACAAAATAGCGGAAAGCATCGGTTTCGTGCGTCTTAAACCCAAATGCCGAAAGAGCATAGTTTGTAGCGTCGGCAAGGTCATCAAGTGTATTCGTAATTGTGCCATCCATATCGAAAAGCACAGCTTTAATTCTTTTCACAGTAGTTAATCTCCTTTTAAAATATCAACAATTATAGTTAATCAATTTATTATATCAAAAAACATCTGCTTTTTCAAATATATTTCGCATATTTTTATACATTTTCGGACAAAAAAATACCTCACGGAAAATTTTACTCCGTGTGGTATTTTTTACAACTGTAAAATAGCAATTATTCAGCCTCAAATTGTTCCTTTACCGAATTATAATCTCCGGTGAGGAGGGCTATTGAGCCGCTATAAATTTTAAGCGTGTTTTCATGAAAGGTTTCCTTTACCAATTCAGCCTGCTCCATATCGGGAACAAGCAAGGAAACGGTCAAAATCGAATGGTCGCCGTCGATAACCGAGCAGGTAACGTTAACTCCAATATCGGTTTGTTCCATTTCGACCTTATTTTGAGCCTTGCTACGCATTTTTGCAAGCATTTTAAGTCCGGCTTTAATCGCCTTTTCACGAACGGTAAAAGGTAAATTTTTATACAGCTCGTCAATGGCTTCCTTCCCCTTTTCGCTAACTGTATAAAGCTCACCCTCGCCCTCAACATGAATAATGCTTCCATTATCGGCAAGGTCGCCGATAGCCTGAATTACTTCAAAATAATTCGCGATTTCTTCGTTTATTAAAACCTCTAAAATCTTATCCTTTGGAATGGGTTGTTTGAGCGTTGAGAGTAAATAGCATACCATCTGTCTTACGTGTTGGCTGCTGATAAGTCCACCGGGTGCAACCCCTGCGGTAAAAGCATCGAGCATTTTTTTGTAACTCCTTTAAAATAAATGTTGACATATCGCGGTCGATTGATTATAATAATTCTTGTCGCGAATATTATTCGCTGATATAGCTCAGTAGGTAGAGCGCATCCTTGGTAAGGATGAGGTCACCAGTTCGACTCTGGTTATCAGCTCCAATTAAAACAGTCGTTTTTTAACGGCTGTTTTTTTGTTTTCTCTAATAAATATGTTACCTTAAAAAAACCTGACTGTCAATGACAAAAATAAGCCACCGAAATAATTTCGGTGGCTTATAAATTTATGTACTGTTATAAATTATGCAGCATTCTCTGCGATAAGAGTGTCGATGGTGGATTTGATAGCTGTAAACCAGTTATGTGCCATCTTTGCATTACCGGTAGCTGACGGATGAACGTGGTCGGTTTCGCCGGCCTTCCAGTCATCAACAACCCAGTCAATTCCCTGTTTTGAGAAGTCGACAAATGAAACATTGTAGCCGTTGAACGCCTTGTCTTCGCAAAGGCTCATAATGAACTCGCGAATCCATACAACACGAGCACCTTCGGTGACGTAGGTCTTTGCAGTGTCGGTTGCGGGAATCGGGTTACCGAGGAAGAGATGCACGTCGGGGTTATACTGAAGAATTTCCTTAATAAGTGTACGATAGTTCTTTTCGACCTCTTCATTAAGCTCATAACCTGCAAGGTCATTTGTACCAATCATAAGAATAATGATGTCGGGGTCGCAAGCCATAGCACCGGCTAAGCTTCCGCGCAAGCCGCCGATTGTATTACCGCCGTAACCGTAAAGACGAACAAAGCCCTCGGGGCAAAGGTCGCTCGGGCTTGCATGCGGTCCTACGAAGCAGGTTGTATCGCCGTAGCCGTTGTCGATAAGCTCGTTAGCAAGAAAATTGCGGTAAGCATTAGTCTTTTTATAACCGGCAGTAAGCGAATCGCCCATACACATAATCTTTACACGGCCTGTTGTATCAATATCACAAGCATCTCCCGCCCAAACAGCTTCAGCAAATTCCTCGACGTCAGCCGATTCGTTTGAACTGCATGAGCAAACGGAAAGAATCATGAAAACAGTAAGCATTAAAGCAATTAAACGTTTCATAATAAAACCTCCAAAATATTCTATACCTTGTAATTTTATATCATATTCATAAAAAATGCAACAAAAAGCGGATAATTGATTTATTTTTGTAAATATATACTAATTTACAATTACGTTTTTTTATAAAATGACCATTTTAGGCCGAAAGTTCGTCCATTGTGGGTTTTATTGTTTTAAAAATAGTTTTTGCAAATTTTTCCCATCCGGACGCAACGGGATGAACATGGTCCTCGGGATTCAAATCTTCATTTGTGATTTCACTCGATTCGGGGCTCATATCAAGCCAGGTAACATGTGCTCCTGCCTTTGTTTTCTTTTCGCAAATAGCCTTTACCCCTGCGTTAAAGCTGACATGCTTATCGGTGTAGCTTCCCGATGCGAATGACGTCGGAGGTGCCGATGCACAGAAAAGTCTAACATTCGGCTTAGCCTTTACAATAAGGTCAACGAGCTCCTCATACTGTGCCGAAAGCTCCTCTGCTGTACCTGAATTCATATCGTTTGTACCAATCATCATAACGATTACGTCGCAATCGAAGCCCATAAACATATTCATATCGTTCTTTATTCCCGACATTCTGTATCCGCCTACACCCGCATGATTACGGTAATCGTGATGCATAAATGCGGGTTCAATCTGCCACGGGCCGACAAAATTGAAATTATAATTCTCCTTCTTCAGCATATCGTAAAGATAGCTGCGATAGCCGCTGCTTCCCTGAGTTCCCTGTGTCAAGGAATCGCCGAGAAGCATTATGTTAATTCCGTTATTTTCGGGCTCTGTATATGGTTTAAGCACGCCCGTTTCCTCCGTTTGCGAAGCAGTTGATGTATCGTTTTCGCTATTGGTTTTTTCATCATCTGACGCTGTTTTATCTCCGCAAGCTGATAATAAAACAAGCATCGAAAGCGCCAAAATTAAAGCTAATATCTTTTTCATATTCTTTTCACCTCAATCAACCGTTTACATATTCGATATTATCGCAGCCCATAAATGCATCACCCGATGCACCCTTTTCGGCAGGATAAATCACCTTTTTTATCGAGGTGCAATTTGCAAACGCCTTCTGTCCGATATTAATACTCTTACACTTTGAGAAATCGATTGTTTGAAGCGATGTACAGTATCTGAACGACTCTTTTCCGATAGTAGCCATATTTTCGCCGCAACTAATCTTTTTAAGTGACGAACAGCCGGTAAAGGCATTGTCGGCTACACCCGTTGCAAACTCAGGGAATGTAAATTCCTCGAGGCTTGTGCAATAAAAGAAGGTTTCCTTAGGAATTCCGCCTACATATTTCGGCAATGATACCTCTTTTAGAGATTCGCAGTAATAGAATACCGATTGCGGAAGATTTGAAACCGAATCGGGAATCTTACAGCTTTCGAGAGAGGTGCAATGATTGAATGCATAGCTTCCGATTGTAACAAGTGTTTCGGGAAGCTCAATGGTTTTAAGTCCTGTACAATAGGAAAAGGCAAAGCTGCCGATATTAGCAACCGACGAAGGCACCTTTATACTTTCGATTGTAGCAACGTCGGCAAAGCCGTTATCACTAATCGAGGTTACCGGAATATCATCGACGCTTGACGGAATTTCGACCACCTTTTTATTTCCGATGTATTCGACAATCGATGCATTATTATTGCTTATGTAATAAACAAATTCGCCGTCGGTATATTTTCCTTCCTCAAGAGCGTTTTCGTCAGCGGTCAAATTATTATCGTCGCGAACCGTAAATGTCGGTTTTGATGATTCGGGAGTGGAAGATGATTCAGCCGTTTCCTTACCACCGCAGGAAACACAGGCCGTCATCGTTAAAGCGAAAACGCTAAATAACGCAACCCTCTTTATCATAAATAATAAAACTGATTTTTTCATTCGTTATACCTCCAAGTGAAAACATAAAATGATTTTATCATAATTTGTACAATTTTCCAACCGCAAAGAAATACAAATATTAATAAATATTATTGTGCAATATGGCTTTTTATTTTTTCCTCGTCAGCGGTTACATAAACTGTACTTTGTCCCTCATATATGACCATTCCGGGTCTTGCCCCCGACGGTTTTTTCACCCTTGACGCACGGACGTAATCGACAGGCACCGATGATGAATGACGTCCCTTTGAATGATAGGCGGCAATTTCGGCCGCCTCGATTACAGTAGCGTCGGGCACCTCTCCGCCCCTTGCATCGATTATCACGTGGGCTCCGTGAATATCCTTCGTGTGCAGCCATATGTCAGAGCGTTCGGCTGTTTTTAATGTAAGAACATCGTTTTGACGATTGTTTCGACCGACGTATATATCAAAGCCATCACTCGACTTGTAATGGTAGGGCGGCAAAGCACGATTTTTTTGCTGCTTTTTGGCCGTTACCTGACGGCGAATATATCCGCTTTCGGCAAGCTCCAATCTTATTTCGGCTATATCGCTTTCGCATTCGGCCCTTGATAACGCGTCAAAAACACTTTCGAGGTATACTATCTCCTGCTCGGAATCTTCAATAAGCTTTGATAACATTTCCTCGGCTGTATGCGCCTTTTTATAATCCTTAAAATACTTCTGAGCGTTTTGAGCAGGGGTTAGGCGCTCGTCTAATTTTATCCGCAAGGGTTTACATTCGGGGTCATAGTAATTGATAACCTCGCAAACGGTAGCTCCCCTTTCAACCGTTCCGATATTCGCCTTTAAAAGCTCGCCGCAAATTCGCAAATTCTCTTTATTTTCGCAGGCTTTAAGCTCGGCTCGCTGCTTATTTATCTTTCGCGAAATACGCTCGACCGTATTAGTAATCAGCTTCATCAAATCGGCCGTTCTGCGCTTCATATTCTCCTGATGACGTCGCTCGGCATAAAATGAATCAAGCAGCGCACTAAAGGAGTCGGCGACCCTACATTCGGCCATTTTGCCGTACTGATTAATCGGGATATATGAAAAATCATAAGGGGTTGTTCCTGACCTCAGGAGCAATGTCGGCTGACCGTTTTCAATGCTCGATTTCACCCTTTCGAGCATTCCGATAAGCCGCATGTACGCTGTATCGTCAAGGATTTCGGCATCGGCGCTTTCGGTCGCGTAAAAGGCAATTTCTCTCGCAACAAGAGGTGACACGCCGTCGAGCAAACCAAGTAATCGGTCGGAAAGCCGCCCTTGCAAATTGCGAATTTTGGCGGCGACCGATTTTACATCGGCGGCAATAAGGCTAATTTTATTCTGAGATTCGGGCGGCTCATAAACGGCACCCGGTAAAATTATCCGCTTTCCCGATTCAACGCTTGTACGACGAATAGCATCTATTATTCGGTTGCCTTCGAGTAGGATAATATTCGAATTTCGTCCCATTATCTCGATAAGAATTGAGACGGTTATATTGTCGCCAAGCTCGTTATAGGTATCGAAATCAAAGCGGACAACCCTTTCAAGCCCATCCTGATATGAACCGACATATTTTGCACCCGTAAAATATTTTCGCATGAGCATACAAAACATTGGCGGTTGGGCAGGATTTTCATAATTTTGGTCGGTAAAATGAACTCGCGGGTCACTGATTGTGAAAATCAGCCTTCCCGAAAATCCACGTTTATGAAGAGAGATGATAATTTCGTCCCTCGACGGCTGATTTACCTTGTCAACGCGAGTTTCGGCGGCAACAAGGTCAATTTCGCGCCGCAAATTATATAAAAACGCGCCATCAATCGGCATATTATCATCTCCTTTATATTAAATGTAAGTGTTTGCTTAAATATATTTTGCAGGGTCGGTTTCGTTAAGTAAAACTATTTCAAGGTCGCTAAAACGCTCAGAAAGGCGCTTTGCAATAGCCGATTTGACAACCTCTTCGGTAGCAAAATGACCGCAGGAATAGATACCGACCGACATTTCCTTTGCGGCTAAATTGATATGATGCTTTGTTTCGCCTGTAACAAGCGCATCGCAGCCGTTTTCAGCCGCCAGAAATATAAATTCTTCGCCTGCACCGCCGCATACAGCCACCTTTTTAATATTCCTGTTCGGTGCGACATATTTTACAGAGCCGCAACCAAGCTTTTCCTTTAAATAAACAGCAAAATCGTCAACTGTCATTTCGCAAACGTTGCCCGTTCTCATCATGGGTGCCGAGCCGTCACCGCTATCAACTGCGACGGTATCGGAAAGACCGATTTTTTCGGCAAGGGCATCGTTAACTCCGCCATCAGCCGCATCGAGATTGGTGTGCATACAAATTGCGGCAATTCCCGATTTTATCAGCATTACGGCAGGGCTATCGTTAGTAAGCCTTTTGAGCGGTGAAAAGATTACGGGATGATGCGAAACGATAAGCTCGGCGCCGTTTTCCTTTGCCGCCAAAATAGCATCGGGCGTAATGTCGAGGCATACGGCAACCTTATTTATACTGTCGGTTTCGCTATCGACGAGAAGCCCGACGTTATCAAAATCGAGGGCTGTTTCGGCAGGTGCCCAGTCGGTGAGAAATTTAAGTATTTCCTTTTTCAATGCCATAATAATTCACCGAGCCTTTCTTTTATTTTTATAAGAGTTTCTTTCAGTTGAACAGTTTCAGGGTGGTCGCCCTTTGCTTTTTCGAGGGATGAAAGTCGAGTTTCAATACGTCTAATCTGGCGCAAATAATAATCTCTACCCTCTTTTGAATCAGGCTTTACCTCACCTATGTAACGGTAGTCATCGGTCGGCTCATAGCCACCGCCCTTATAGCCGCAAAGCATTACGGTATAAAGCCGTTTTGCGTCATAAACCGGCTTTTCCTCACGAATTACAAATCCATTTTCGCACAAATATTTGCGCAAATCGTCGGCCGAGGTCATCGGCTGGAGTATAAATGAGTATCGTTCATTTTTTACCCAAGGAGATGCCGAAAGTATCCACGAAATGAGGTCACCACCCATTCCCGCGATTACGATATGGTCAACCTCGTCCGGCACAATTTCTTTCAGTCCGTCGGAAAGTCGCGTTTCGATAACGGAGGACAGCCCCGCCTTTTCGATATTCTTTTTTGCGCTCGAAAGGGGACCCTCTCCAATGTCGCAGGCAATAACCTTTTTTACCCTGTTTTCTTTAACAAGCTCGATTGGTAATATTGCATGGTCGCACCCTACATCAACGACCAAAGCGCCGCCGCAGACGAAATCTGCGACGGCTCTCAGTCGGGCATTAAGCGCCATGATTATTCCTTTGACGCAAAAAATGCGTTTATCTTTTCAATCATTTCGTCAACTGGAACGCTATGCACTGCGCATGCTTCTCCAAGGCTCTCTCCGCGTGATGCGGGACAGCCCAAACAATGCATTCCCATTTCAAGAAAGAATACTGCGGTTTCTCTGTCGGCGTCGAGAATATCGCCGATAATTGTATCCTTAGTTACCTTCATTATTTGTTTCCTCCTCGATGACCGCTTTATCGGTCATGATATTTTTAAATTGCTCTGCGTCCATTTTTTCATGTTCAACGAGATATTTTGCAACCGCATCCAGCTTATCTCTATGCTCGGTGAGAATCTGCTCACCCTTCTTATAAGCGGTTGTAATAAGGCGATGAACCTCGGCGTCAATCTTTGCCGCAACCTGCTCGGAGCAATTGTTTGTCTGACCATAATCACGGCCGAGGAACACCTCCTCGTTCTTACTACCGTAAAGAATGGGTCCAAGCTCGCCGCTCATACCGAATTTTACAACCATGTTTTTAGCCGTCTGGGTTGCGCGTTCAATATCGTTAGCGGCGCCTGTCGAAACATCACCGAAAACAATTGACTCGGCAATTCGACCCCCGAGAAGCATAACAAGTTCCTCCTCCATTTCGCTCTGGTAACGTGAGAATTTATCCTCGCTCGGAAGCGAAATTGTCATACCGAGGGCTCTTCCTCTCGGGATAATTGTAATCTGGTGAATTTCATCCTGGGTAGGCAGGTAATATCCTGTAATAGCGTGGCCTGCTTCGTGATAAGCGGTGTTCAGCTTTTCTTTATCCTTCATTATCCAGCTCTTTTTCTCTGCGCCGGCGATAACCTTAATGGTAGCTTCCTCAATATTTTCCTCGGTAATTGCCTTTTGTCCGTTACGAACGGCAAGCAAAGCCGCTTCGTTAAGCAGGTTTTCGAGGTCGGCGCCGGTAAATCCTGCCGTTGCCTTTGCAATTGTTTTAAGGTCAACGTCGGGACCAAGCGGCTTTCCTCTTGCGTGGACCTTGAGTATCTCCTCGCGTCCCTTTACGTCGGGGTAATTAACCGTAATTTGACGGTCGAATCGACCCGGACGAAGCAACGCCTTATCAAGAATGTCGGGACGGTTGGTTGCGGCGATGATGATAACACCCTGGTTTACGCCAAAACCGTCCATTTCGACAAGCAGCTGGTTGAGCGTCTGCTCACGCTCATCGTGACCACCGCCAAGGCCTGCGCCTCGCTGACGTCCGACGGCATCAATTTCATCAATGAATATAATTGCGGGCGAATTTTTCTTAGCCTGGTCGAAAAGGTCACGTACACGCGATGCACCTACACCGACAAACATTTCGACAAAGTCGGAACCCGAAATTGAGAAGAAGGGTACTCCTGCTTCACCTGCAACAGCTCGTGCAAGAAGGGTTTTACCCGTTCCCGGAGGGCCTACAAGAAGAACGCCCTTCGGAATTCTGGCGCCCATATCATTAAACTTTTTAGGATTCTTTAAAAATTCGACAAGTTCTTCAAGCTCGGCTTTTTCCTCATCGGCACCTGCAACGTCGGTAAACATGGTCTTTCTTCCGTCATCGGTAAGCTTTTTTGCCTTTACCTTTCCGAAGCCCATTGTCGAGTCGCCGCCCATCATTTTTCCCATTCTCTTTGACATAAAGATAAAGAAAAATACAAGCAAGGCTACCGTAAGCAAAGTCGGCAGGAATGAAACTATCCACGAGCCCTCGTTACCGGGAAGATAATTATATTCGATTTTTTCCTTTTTCTCGGCCGTCTTATTATGCTCAACAAGATAGTCATTTATATCGTTGTAAAAAATTTGAGAATCGGGAACGGTATATTTATATGTTTTATTATCCGAGCGCTGCTTATATGTCAGCTCACGGCTGGTTATATTAAGCTCAAATTCGGATATTTCATTTGCATAAAACTTTTCGACTATCGCAGAATAATTCTGCTTATCCAATGTTTTGTTAACATTCAAAACAGCAAAAATGCAAACGAAAATGAGTATCGGAATTAAAATAACCAATATGGTATTTCGTACATTCTTTTTCAAAAAAACATCTCCTTAAAAAATGGGTTATATCAATCGCAATTATTTTTCGTAAACCGACGGCTTTAACACGCCGAGATAGGGTAAATTGCGGTATTTTTCATCATAATCGAGTCCATAGCCTACAACAAATTCGTCGGGTACGTCTGCGCCGACATAATCGGCAACGATATTAGCCTTTCTTCGAGCAGGTTTGTCGAGGAAGGTGCATATTTTTACGCTCTTCGGATTTCTGGTGAGCAAAATTTCCTTAATATTGCTGAGGGTAACTCCCGAATCGAGAATATCCTCGACAAGTAAAAGGTCAAAACCGTTAAGGTCAATGTCAAGGTCCTTTATAATCTTAACTCGACCTGAGCTTTCTGTACCTGAGCCGTAAGACGAAACGCACATAAAATCGATTTGGCAATTAATATCAATGGCTCTCATAAGGTCGGCCATAAACACAACCGAGCCCTTTAACACGCTTACCATAAGCAAGTTTTTGTCCTTATAGTCTTTGCTTATTTTTGCTCCTAAATTCTTAATTATTTCGGCAATTTCTTCTTCCGAAAGTAATACCTTTAAAATATCTTCCTTCATTTTTCAACAACCCCTGAAATTTTTAAAATATTTTTTGTTTTTTCATCAACGGCTACCCTTTCGGCAGGGCCAACGTCATAAATCCATATTACTCCCTTTTCGTCGGCTAAAATCGGCAGGTTGTCCCGCTTTTCTATATCAATTTTAAGCTCCGAAAAGAGTTTTTTTACGCTTTTTCGAGGGCGTTTTTTAAGCCGAATGCTGTCACCTGCTTCTCTCGCACGAAGGATTGGCTCACCCTCTATTTTATCATAATCGATAATATCGTTTGCTAATAAATTATTAACTTTATCGGCCGAAACAAGCTCACTTTGAAGCAAAATTTCGCCAAATGTCACCCTTTTGTTAACGAAGTTATAACACGGTGTGACGATAATATTTTTTATCTCTTTTCCGAAAACAACAATTTCGTTACCCTTTATCTCGGCAAAACGGCCGCCGTTTAGCTGGCATTTTCCCTTTTTATCCCTAATAACTTTTACAACCGAGCCAATATGCTCACTGTCGGGCATTGAACCTGATTCGGCAAGTATAATTTGAACCGTTCTTGTCAGCACCGAAACATGCAATTCACTTAATCGGTCGATGTCATAACCTTTGTCCAATTTTGCCAACTTCAACGCATCAAAAGCCAGACCGTCGACAAGGTCATTTACGTCATTCAGCGCCGAAGTAAAGCGGTAAAAGCTATCCCCTGCCGCTGAATTTATCTCCTTTAAAATGGGAATAACATTATGACGGATACGGTTTCGCGTATAGTCATCGGTGAGGTTACTGCTATCAGTGACAAAGGAAAGACCGTTATTTTTGCAATATTCTTCGATTTCGGCACGGGAGCACATAATTAACGGGCGAATGATATTATCCCGAACGGGAGGAATTCCGCAAGCTCCCTTTATCCCCGAGCCACGTGTGAGATTAAAAATCACCGTTTCGATATTATCGTCGGCGGAATGGGCTGTTGCAATCTTGCCGCTTGCATTTCTTTGTAAAAATTCGTATCTCACCCGACGGGCACATTCCTCGATACCCTCGCCCTTTTTAGTCAGTGACGAAATATCGGCGCTTTCACAAACAAGCTTTATCCCTAAATCGTCGCACATCTTTCGCACAAATCGCTCGTCTCGGTCGGATTCATCACCGCGCAATTTATGATTAAGATGGGCCGCCTTTATTTTAAGCGAATATTTTTCGCTAAGCTGAACAAGAGCATGCAAAAGCGCGGTTGAATCGGCGCCGCCCGAAAGGGCTACCGTTATGCTGTCACCCTCTTGAAAAAGATTGTAGCGCTCTGCCGCCTTTTCAATTTTATTCAACATTAGTTGCCACCGAAGTAAATCGTGTATGCTCGCCGTCCCAGTAAAGCGGAACGTCGCCTGTTCGTCCGTGACGATTCTTCGCTACGATACAAGTTGCCTTATGCTCGTCAACATACTGCTCGGGGTCGTTCTTTTCGGTGTCGTAATAATGCTCACGATAAAGGAAAAGAACAATGTCGGCATCCTGTTCGATTGAACCCGAATCTCTAAGGCTTGAAAGTCCCGGACGGTGATTCTTTTTATCAGGACCTTCGCCGCCACGGTTTAGCTGAGCCGCACAAATAATAGGAACGTTAAGCTCCTTTGCCATATTTTTCAAATTCTGAGTAATGTCGCCGATAATTTGCGCCTGATTATCGGTCTTTTTAGTCGACGCCATAAGTCCGAGATAGTCGATAATTACAAGGTCAACCTTATTCATTCGGCGCAATTTCGCCTTCATTTCATTTACGGTGATTCGAGTAGTCTGGTCAACGTAAATTTCCGCCTTTGAAAGAATTTCGGTTGCCTGAACAAGATTTGTCCATTCGCTTCCTTCAATCTTTCCTGTGCGGAGTTTTTCGCTCGAAATACAAGCCTCGGCCGAAAGAAGTCGCTGAGCTAACTGGTCACGGGTCATTTCAAGTGAGAAGAAGCAAACCGTCTTTTTCTCCTTTAGCGCTACATGACGGGCAATATTGAGCGCAAATGACGTTTTACCCATACCGGGTCGAGCGCCGAGAATAATAAGGTCACTCTTATTAAGTCCCGTAAGCATATCGTCAAGCGCATTTATTCCGCAAGGAATACCGATATAGTCGCCGCGAGTTTCCTCGTTATTAAGGCAATCGATTCGGTGAATTGTTTCGTTACGGAGTACGTCGCGAATATGAACAAGTCCCGAGGTTTCTCTACCCTTTCGGATGTCATAAATATTCTGCTCCGCACGTTCGATAAGCTGGGTCGATGTTCCTGCGTTATCCTCGATGTCGGCAAGAATCGACTGAGCCGCCTGCATAAGTGAACGGGTGTAATATTTTTCCTTTACGATGGAAATATAGGCGTCCAAGTTAGCGGCGGTAGGTACAAGCTGAACAAGCTGGGTAATGTATGCCTTTCCGCCGGCATCGTCATATACTCCGCGTTCCTTTAACTCATTTAAAACGGTAACCGGGTCAATAATCTTATTAAGCGCATACATATCCGACAGAACATTATAAATTTCCTGGTGCTGATGTATGTAAAAATGCTCGGTTTTAATGTTTCCGCTGAGCTTGTCCATGCTTTCGGGCGCAATAAGCACCGAACCGAGTATCGACTGCTCAGCTTCTGCGCTGAATGGGGTAATATTACCGCCCAGTAAATCAAAATTACGATTATCAGACATAATTAAACCTCTGAAATAATTTATTTATCCTCAAGGATGGGTATTTTATGCTACAACTACGCTTACGGTGATGCTTGCCACAATGCCGTTATAAAGCTTTACGTCGGCGGAATATTCTCCTGCCGCCTTTATATCGTTGACCGAAATCTTTCTTTTATCAACCTCAACGGCAAACTGCTTCTTTATCTCTTCGGCAATTTCCTTTGAGGTGATGGCGCCGTAAAGCTTACCTGATGCGCCTGCCTTTGCATTTATAACTACCGTCTTTTTATTAATTTTATCGCAAATCGCCTGAGCCGCTTTTTTCTCCTCGGCGATATGGAACGCCTTTGAATCCTCTCGGTTTTTAAGCTCGGTCATTGCCTGAGCGTCGGCATTTATTGCTAAATTGCGCGGAAAAAGAAAGTTACGGGCATATCCGTCGGATACGGTTACCATTTCGCCCTTTTTACCCTTTCCCTTTACGTCTGCTGTAAGTATAACCTTCATAAAATTTTTTCTCCTTGAAACTATTATTTTTGTTCCTCGCGGTATTTGTCAATTGCCGCTGCAAGCTGCCTTACCGCGCTGTCCATATCACAATCGGCAAGCTGAGCTGCCGCCATTGTTAAATGGCCGCCACCGCCGAGCGTTTCCATTATAAGCTGAACGTTGATTACCCCTAATGAACGGGCCGAAATATTGATTATATCGCCCGAATGGAATAAAACAAACGAGGCGTGAACGCCATTTATTCCGAGCATTTCGTCGGCCGCCTGTGATGCCGCTATGCGAACATCCTTGTCGAGCGAATCGGTTCTCGAAATGGCGCAGTCGCCGTAAACGTGAGCATCGGCAATAATCGATGCACGTTCCTTATACACGTTAAAGCCACTTTTGAAAAAGCCCTTTACCGTTACGGTTGAGGCACCGCAATTTCTAAGAAATGCCGCCGCCTCAAAGGTTCGCGACCCTGCATGAAGGACAAAATTACGTGTATCGAGCATTATTCCCGATAAAAGCGCCTCTGCCTCAACCTTTCCGATTCGGGGCTGAATATACTGAACAAGCTCGCTCACAAGCTCGCAAGCGCTTGACGCGTATGGGTCGTGATAGAATATAACCGCATTATCGATATAATCAACCGTCTTTCGATGATGGTCGATGATGACCGTTATAGGACAAGCATCATATAGTTCGGGACAATCGAGAAAGCTCCGTCTATGCGTATCGCAAATAATAAGCAAGGTCTTTTTCGTTACCATCGAAAGCGCCTGTTCGGGTGTAATTACGCAACCCTCGTCTCCATTTTCTTCGACATAGTCGATAAGCTGGGTACAAAGAGCCGTTTCGCGATTGACTACAACCCTTGCCTCCTTACCCATGGCGGTAATTGCGCTGTACATTCCGTAGCAGGAACCGAAGCTATCCAAATCGGCAAATCGGTGACCGACCAAAAAAACTTGGTCGGTATCGGCGATAAGCTCCTTTAGCGCCGAGGCAACAATTCGTGTACGTACCCTCGTTCTCTTTGACGAGGTTGAGGAGGCGCCGCCGAAAAATTCGTAATCATCATCCGTCTTAACTGCCGCCTGGTCGCCGCCACGTCCGAGAGCCATATCAAGCGCCTGACGGGCAATATCCTCGCATTCGAGTACGCTTTCGCTTCCGTGACCGACGCCAATAGAAAGGGTTGCATATCCCCTTTCGCCAAAATCAATCGACCGCACCTCTTTAAGAATATCGAATCTTTCGCTAATTGCGGCAGAAAGATAATATTCGTCGGTAACGAGAAGATAGCTGTCGGTCGAAAGCTTGTAATACATACAATCGAGTTTTGCCGCATAGTCCTCGATTTTTTTACTTATAGCCGAAACGATTTCAGCCTTTTCACTGTCACGGGCTCCACGTTGAAGCTCCTCTAAATTATCGATTGTAACGAGCATTACTACCGGCAAGCTGTCGTTATATCGCTTCACAAGATTTTCGTACTCGGTCATATCGACAAAGTATAAAATCATTCCGCCGTCATACGCCTTTGAGCCATAAACACGATAGAATCTATCGGCAACGGCAATATCGACAAAGCCGTTTTTCACGCATTTGAGCTGCTCGGGGGTGATGATAACGTCACTGCTGCAGCCGTAAATATCCCTACCCTGTGAAATATCGTTTCGAAATGCGGAATTGTACCAAATAATTTCGTCATCCTTTATTAAAAGAGCAGGCATACGAAGACGCTCCATAAGCTTTGACTTTCCGCCGGTTTGTCTTTCTACCGTATCGATAAACTGCTTTAAATGATTCTGGCGATTGATATAAACAACGAAAAAGGCAGTAGCGCAACCGACGGTTAATATAAGCCCTACGATTGCCGCCGTTTTACTGTAAATGCCGACAAAAAGCGACATAATCAGCATTAGCCCGGTTAAAACCGCTACCGTTATAAGAAACGCCTGTTTTAACTTTTTCATATCCCTTTCGCCGCCTCCCTTTTTTCTCTTTAAATAGATTAAGCGCGTAAAATTCTAAAAAAATTATATCTCCATTATGATTGGTAAAATCATTGGTGAACGCTTTGTCTTTTCGTACAAATAGCGTGAAAGCTCGTCTCTCACCTTTTGCTTAATGGTGGGCCAATCGCGTCCCTGATAGGAATCGAGGACGTTGCAGATAACCCGTCTTGCCTCGTCGATAAGCTCCTCCGATTCGCGAACATATACAAATCCGCGAGTTACAATATCGGGCCCCGCCAAAATGCCACCCGAAACGCTGTCGATTGTCATTACGGCAACCATAAGTCCGTCCTCGGCAAGATGCTTTCTGTCCTTTAATACGATGTTTCCAACGTCGCCTACTCCGTAACCGTCAACAAGCATTCTTCCTGACGGTACCGAGCCGATAATCTTTACTCCCGACTCGCTAACCTCGACAACGTTACCAATTTGAGCGATAACGATGTTTTTCTTATCCATTCCCATCGACTGCGCGATTTTTGCATTTTTCACAAGATGCTTATACTCGCCATGAAGAGGCATATAATACTTCGGCTTTGTGAGGGTTTGAATGAGCTTTATTTCCTCTGCGCAGGCATGACCCGAAACGTGAACGTCATACATTCTTTCGTAAATAACCTCGGCGCCCTGCTTCATAAGCTCGTTTACTACCCTCGATACCGTTTTTTCGTTTCCGGGAATAGGTGTTGCCGAGATTATGATAAGGTCGCTCGGTCCGATATCAACGTTTCTATGGTCGGAAAATGCCATTCGGTGAAGGGCCGACATCGGTTCGCCCTGTGAGCCGGTGGTGATTATTACAATCTCTTCGGGGCTGTATTTTCGAATCATGTCGATACTAATAAGCACGCCCTCAGGCACGTTAAGATAGCCAAGCTCATTTGCAACGGTTACAACGTTTATCATACTTCTTCCGAGTACGGCTACCTTTCGCTTGCAACGTACCGCCTCGTCAATTATCTGCTGAATTCGGTGAATATTCGACGAAAATGTTGCTACGATAATTCGCTTGTTATACGCGTGTGAAAATAAGTTTTCGAATGTTCCGCCGACAACCCTTTCACTCGGTGTAAAGCCGGGACGTTCCGCGTTGGTCGAATCAACAAGAAGCATTGTTACCCCTTGCTTACCAAGCTCGCTCAGTCGGGCAAGATTCATTACCTCGCCGTCAATTGGCGTTGAATCAATCTTAAAATCCCCCGTATGAACATAAACACCACCCGGACAGCTTATTGCAAAGCCGACCGCATCAGGAATTGAATGATTAACATGAATAAACTCAACCTCGAAGCAACCCGCTTTTACGTGGTCGGAGGGACTGCAAACACGAAGGTCGCCCTTTATTCCATGCTCCTTTAACTTACCTTCGACCAAGCCGAGTGTAAGTCGCGTTCCGTAGATTGGAAGCGAAACCTCCTTTAAAAGATACGGAATTGCACCGATATGGTCCTCGTGTCCGTGGGTGATAAAGAGTCCCTTTACTCTGTCGATATTTTTAATAATATAGCTGAAATCGGGGATGACAATATCAATTCCCGGAAGGTCGTCGTCGGGAAACGCCATTCCGCAATCGACGATTATTATATCCTCGCCGCATTCGTAAAGGGTGATATTCTTTCCGATTTCTTCAAGTCCACCAAGCGAAATTATACGTACAGGCTCGGTGATTTTCGTTTTTGCTTTTTTTGAGCCTGATTTTTTCGATGTCGAAGACTTTTTCGATCCGGCTGATTTTTTAGTTTCTGCCTTCTTTGATGAAGTACTTTTTTGCGATTTTGATTTTTCCGAATTTTTAGATTGAGTCTTTTTCGGTTTTTGGCTCTTTTCGGGTGTTATTTTTCCGTAAACTGCGGTATCGTTAGTTTCTGCTACCGCTTTTTTAAGTTCATTTTTACCCTTTGACTT
The DNA here is from genome assembly GCA_017409475.1 of Clostridia bacterium. Lineage (GTDB taxonomy): Bacteria > Bacillota > Clostridia > Oscillospirales > Acutalibacteraceae > UMGS1976. The sequence goes on along the minus strand of JAFQSP010000010.1, from coordinate 29,850 downwards.
ATTCTTCTGATTTTTACTGTTGCCGTTTGAATTACGGCTGCGCTTTACTTCCTTGTTCTGTTGCGCCATATAATTCTCCTTTTCTGTCGCTGTGCCGACCGATAAATAATATGCACAGTTGATACTTTCGTATGTATAAGGCGTTTTTTTCGCCCATATCGTTCATTAATAATTTCAGCCTTTTTTTGCTCACAAATAGGTATATTAAAATATATAAATAATGCTAATACCCCTATTTTGATATTTTATTGTACTCTATATAATAACTAATGTCAAGGAAATCACCTCTTTTTTAACAAAATTATCCTCTCTCGTTTATTATGGCTTGCGGTGACGATTTTTAATCAGTCAAAAGCAGCTGTTTTTGTGTCGACAAGTTGTGTTTTGCGGTATTGCCAATCGTATAAAATTGGTGTATAATTAAAAATTATATCTGTTTTGGAGTGCTATTCATGGTATCGAAGCTTTACAGCATAGGCGTTTTTGGTATAGAAACATTTACGGTCGAGGTCGAAGCCGATATTTCGGTGGGATTACCCGGCTTTGATATTGTCGGTCTGCCCGACACAGCGGTAAAGGAATCACGCGGTCGAGTTCGCTCATCGGCAAAGAATTGCGGTCTTGAGTTCCCTGTCAGCCGTGTTACCGTTAACCTTGCCCCAGCCGACGTGAAAAAAGAGGGCGCAATTTATGACCTTCCCGTACTGATGGCAATTCTTTCGGCGGAAGGTCAGATTTCGGCCGACCTCAGCGACACCGCCTTTATCGGCGAGCTTAGTCTTACGGGTGAAATACGTCCTGTTTGCGGACTTCTTGCCATGGCAATTCATGCAAAAAACAGCGGTTTCAAGCGCTTTTTTATACCAAAGGGTAATGCCGCCGAGGCATCGGCCGTAAGCGGAATTGATATTATCCCGGTTTCCAATCTCGTCGAGCTTATGGAGGCGCTCGTCGGCACAAAAGAGATTCCTCCCGTAAAGGCAGAGGACTATCCCGACACATCGGTCGAGGACTATCCCGATTTTGCCGACGTAAAGGGACAACATGCCGCAAAATCAGCCATTGAAACGGCTGCGGCAGGCGGTCACAACATACTTCTCATCGGTCCTCCGGGCTCGGGTAAAAGTATGCTCGCAAAGCGCATACCCTCAATTCTCCCCGAAATGACCTTTGACGAACAGATTGAAACGACAAAAATCCATTCTATAGCAGGGGTTTTACCCAGCGGTGTCAGGCTCATACGCAACCGCCCATTCCGCTCACCCCATCATACAATTTCGCCGGCTGGGCTTTCCGGAGGCGGTACAATTCCGCGACCCGGCGAAATTTCACTTGCTCACGGCGGTGTGCTTTTCCTTGACGAATTGCCCGAATTTTCACGAACATCACTCGAGGTTTTGCGTCAACCGCTTGAAGACGGAAAGGTACATATTACCCGAGTTGCCGGCTCGCTCAGCTACAACTGCTCATTTATGCTTGTTGCGGCGATGAATCCATGTCCCTGCGGCTATTACGGCCATCCGACAAAGGAATGCTCCTGCTCACAGAGGTCGGTGTCGGGCTATCTGGGACGAATTTCGGGTCCCCTGCTCGACCGAATGGACCTTCATATCGAGGTACCGCCCGTTGATTTTGACTCGCTGAATAACTCATCACGAGGTGAAAGCTCAGCGGAAATAAGAGCACGCGTGAACAAGGCAAGAAAAATTCAGCAGCAGCGATTCGAGGGCACCTCGGTTACCTGTAACGCACGAATGAGCTCAAAAATGCTGAACGAATACTGCCAAATGACAGACGAGGCAAAAAGATCGCTCAAAGCCGCTTTTGAAAAGCTCGATATGTCGGCCAGAACATATGACAGAATACTAAAGGTAGCCCGTACGGTAGCCGATATTGATTCAAGCGAAGTTATCACCTCAGCTCACATTATGCAAGCGGTACGCTTCCGCAGCTTAGACAGAAAATACTGGAATCACGGATAAATTTTTAAGGAGAAAAAATGGATAAAATCAAGGTTTTGGTTGCCATGAGCGGCGGTGTCGACTCCTCCGCAGCAGCCGCACTTTTAATCGAACAGGGCTATGACGTTTCGGGCGCTACAATGCAAATTTGGAGCGATGACGAAATTAGCCGCGGCATTGGCTCAAACGAGGCTGTTACCGACGCAAAAAAGGTAGCGGCTCAGCTCGGTATTGAGCATTTCACCTTTGATTTCAGCGCGGAATTTAAAAAGAATGTAATCTCTCCTTTTATCAGCGACTATCTTTCCGGACGTACGCCTAACCCCTGCATTTTCTGTAACAAAAGTATGAAATTCGGTCTATTTTTGGAAAGGGCTCTCAAAATGGGCTTTGATTACATCGCAACAGGTCATTATGCGAATATTTTCAAGGACAATGACGGCTATCATTTGTCGCGCTCAGCATTCGACAGCAAGGACCAAACCTACGTTCTTTATAACATGAATCAGCACGTTTTATCCCACCTTTTGCTCCCTGTCGGAAACATGGAAAAAAGCGAAATCAGAAGCTATGCCGAAAAGGCGGGAATCGAGGTTGCAAACAAGCCCGATTCGCAGGAAATTTGCTTCATCGAGGATGATAATTATGCCCGATATATCAAGGAAAACAGCGATTATGAGGATAAAATCGGCGACTTTATTGACCACAAAAACGGAAGCGTTTTAGGCAAGCATAAGGGCATCATCCACTATACAATCGGTCAGCGAAAGGGGCTCGGAATTGCCCTCGGTGAACCACGATTTGTCACCGAAATTGATGCCGAAAATAACCGAGTTATTCTCGGCTCAAACGAGGACACCTTTTGCTCATCACTAATAGCCGAAAAGGTTAATTTTATAAGCGGGAAGCCCGTTTCTGCACCCACTCGTTTTACAGCAAAAACACGCTACAGTGCAAAAGCCTCCGACTGTACCGTAACGCCTCTCGAAAGCGAACTTTTCAGCGTCAAATTTGATAGTCCCGTAAGAGCGATTACTCCCGGCCAATCGGTCGTTTTTTATAACGAAAACGAGGTTATCGGCGGCGGAATTATATCAAGGCGTGATTGACAAAATAAATTAGCGGTAGTATAATGTAAGCACCACGTTGTTTACGGAGTAAAAAATGTATAAAACTCATAAGCCCAGCGCATCTCTGCTGGAAGTAATGAAAAAACATAACATTGCGGCCGACGAAATCCTTACTGTTACCTGTACGGATCTTTCTCTCGACTGCAATTTTATTTTTAGCTGGCTCGTTTTGACCAAAAAACGGGTCTATTTTCTTTTCTCAAACTCGGTAAAAAACGATATTGACCATTCGCAAGGACTTGACGGCCGAAACAATGTGCCAAACGACGTAACGGTCGAATTTTTCGACCTTGATAAGATTGATTTTGTCGAAGTTTCGCACATTGCCGCAGGTGGAATTATCAGCGTAGTTATAAATGGTAAGGCGAAAAAAATATGTGCCGTAAGCGCCACCTGCTTAAAGGGCGCATTTGCATTTTCACAATGCGTAAGCCTTGCGAAAAAAGATAAATTTGACGAGATAGAAGAATTATTCAGCGAGGATAAAAAAGCAAAAGAGGTATGTAAAAAATGCGGTACCCCGTTTAAAGATTACGGAAACCGAATTTGCCCCAAATGTCACGGAAAGGTGCCGTCTCTCATTCGCCTTTTTAAATACTTTATTCCCTATAAAGCGGCTGTTTTTACAGTGCTTCTTTGTGTTGGACTGACGAGCCTTTTAAGCCTTGTTTCGCCCTATCTCAGCGGAAAGGTGCTTTACGGTCAAATTCTCGAAAACAAACTTGGCATAACCGAACTTTTCGGCCAAGGGTTCAAGGTTACTACCGCATTACTGATTATTGCGCTGACCATCTTTTTGACAAAGGTTATTAGTCAAGGGCTATCGGCAATTCAAAATATTTCGGTTGCTAAAATCGTTCCTTATGTAGTCAACGAGATTAAAACCGGCATTTTTAACGTTATGAGCAGACTGTCACTCGGCTTTTTCCAAAAGCGAGAAACAGGTAGCCTCATGACAAGGGTGCTTGACGACGCTGAGCAGGTTACAAACGTATTTATCGAAGATGTGCCGAGGCTTATGGTCGACTGTATCACCATTATCGGAGTTGCCGCTGCAGTATTCGTAATCAGCTGGCCCGTTGCCGTCGCCGCACTCGTATTTATCCCCTTATCGAGCCTCATTACAATCCGTGTGCTTCCTAAATTACACGTGTTTTTCAACAAAAGATTTACCGCATCACGAAACATGAACGCCCACATAAACGACAATCTTACGGGAGCTCGCGTTGTTCGTGCATTCGGTCAGCAAAAGTCGGAAGCCGAGCGATTCCAATCCCTCAACGAGAATGTAAAAGAGGCGGAATACGACATTGTAAGCGTTCAAAATGAGCTTTATGCCGCATACCATCTCGTTGAAAATATCGGTGTTTTTGCCGTATGGGGTCTTGGTTCATTTTTCATTATGAAAAGCTTTGATTTCAACTACGCCGATATTATCACGTTAATCGGCTATATCGGAATGTTAAATGGCCCTGTAAATAATATTTCAAAGGCACTTCGCCAATGCGCAAGTTGCTTAAACAGCGCCCAAAGAATATTTGAAATTCTCGATTCCACACCTGACGTTATCGAGGCGAAAAATTCCATTTCCGCCGAAAATATTAAGGGTGGAATAAAGGTCGAGAATGTTACCTTCGGCTATGAAAAAGATAAGCCTGTACTTAATGGGCTGAACTTTGAAATTGAAGCAGGTAAAATGCTCGGAGTTGTAGGTCGCTCGGGAGCAGGAAAAACCACGCTGCTCTGTCTTCTTTCGCGGCTTTATGATACCGACGAGGGCAATATTTACATCGACGGCGTTAATATACGCGACTATAATCTTCGTGAATTGCACCGAAAGGTTGCGGTTGTGTCGCAGGAAACACATATTTTCATGGGTACGGTTGCCGAAAATATCGCATATTCAAATCCCGATATTTCGCGGGACAAGATTATCGACGCGGCTATGGCGGCGAGTGCCCACGATTTTATAGTTAAACTGCCCGACGGATACGATACGGTTATCGGCTCGGCAGGTCGTGAGCTTTCGGGCGGTGAAAGGCAGCGAATTTCAATTGCAAGGGCCATTCTTGCCGACCCGAAGATACTTATTTTAGACGAGGCAACCGCCTCAATGGACACCGAAACCGAGCAGAGTATTCAGCAATCATTAGAAAGGCTTGCAAAAGGACGTACAACAATTTCGGTTGCGCACCGACTTTCCACCCTGCGCAATGCCGACAAGCTCATTGTCATTGAAAACGGATGTTTAGAGGAATACGGCACCCATGAGGAGCTACTTCAGAAAAAAGGAATTTACTATCACCTTGCCGAATTGCAGGGCAAGGCACTTACGATAAAAGGAGATGAAGCCAAATGGTCGAGAGAGAACTTTTCACCGATGGGGCCTCCAATGGGACGCCGTCAGGGACCACCGCCGATGCCGAGAGGACAAGGGCCGAAAGGGCCAATGCCGCGAGGACCGATGATGTAGCCGAGATTTGCTACTTGAACGATAAAAACGCGCATTTTTCGCTTAATGAAGGCGGGTTTATTTCGCTCGACTTTAACGGCACAAAATATGACCGCGTGCTGATTTTCAGGGCATTCCCCTTTTCAGAGGCGAATAAGTTTTTATCGGTCAGAGAATCTATAGGACGAAACGCTGAAATCGGAATAATAAAAGATTTAGACGATATTGCCCAGAATGAGCGCGAGATTATTCTCCGCGACCTAAAATTACGCTATTTTTTACCTAAAATTAAAAATATTCGCGGTGTAAAATCAGAGCACGGACACTCGACCTTTTTAGTTACAACCGATTATGGCTCGATGCGCTTTATCGTTCGTAGCTCGGGTGATGCTGTTACCACACTTAGCGACAGTCGACTTATCTTCACCGACATTGACGGCAACCGATTCGAAATCGAGGATATTAACAAATTAAGCGCCGTCGAAATTAAGAGAATAAACCTATTTCTGTAACTGAGAGGATAAACCCATGAAGCTGTTGTTTGAGCTGCCGGAAGGATATAAAAAACATATCGGCAGCGACGAGCAAATTAAATACTGTGCGCCATTCGATATTGGTGCCGACGGAAAGGCTGTCTATGACGGCTTTATTGCCGTTACCGAAAGACGAATTATCGTATTTGAGGGTGACGGCCAGCCGACCGTTTATCCCTTTGACAAAATTGACGGGGTTAAGTATCAGTCGTTTATCGGTTGCGGTGCCTTTTCTATAATAAAAGACGGCAAATACATACGAATTGCAAGCTTTTCAATGCGACATACCCTCCGCTTTTCGTACATCGTAAAGGGTACAAAGGTTTTACTTCGCGGCGAAAGCGAACCGGTTACAAGCCACGAAAAAGAAACCACCTGCCTCAAATGCGGAAGTCCCTTACGCGGCTCATCCACCTGTACAAAATGCGACGGTAAAAATATTTCATTAAGGCGGTTTAAGCAGCTTTGCGCCCCATATATCTGGCGGCTGATATTCATTTCGTTTGTTATGGTGCTGGTTTCCGCCTGCTCACTTTATACCCAGTCGGTTCAGCAGCAATTTATCGACAATACCCTCCGAAATCCATCACCCGATAAAATGAACAAGGTGGTCATTTTCGTCATCACCATGCTGCTGCTCACCCTATCTAACGTTGCAGTAACAATATACAAAAACGTGCTGTGCGTTAAGCTGGGAACAAAAATAAGCATGGATTTAAGAAGCCGCGTTTTTAATAAAATTCAGCAGCTTTCGATGACATTCATTAATCAAAAAAGGCCGGGCGAACTGATGAACAGAGTCACCGGTGACACCTCGTATATACGTGAATTTATGGAGCATGCTTTTGGAAACCTGTTTTCCAATCTGTTTTCTATGATTGGTGCAGGTGCGCTTATGCTTATAATCAACTGGAAGCTTGCGCTGCTTTCGATTGCTTTTGTCCCCGTTTGCCTTATCGTGACAAAGGCGTTTAATAAAAAAATGCATTCTATTTTCCGCTCACAAGCCAATAAAAACGATAATCTTAAAAGCGGACTGAACGATATTCTGAACGGCATAAAGGTAGTAAAAAATTATGGACGCGAGGAAGAAGAATCGGAAAAATTCAAGAAGATGTCAAAGGCATTTGCCGACATTCAGTATAAAAACGAAACATTTTGGGCCATTCTTTTCCCCTTCCTCACGCTTACAATGGGGCTCGGTCTCAATTTTATTACATATTTCGGCGGATTAAGCGTTTTGGGCAAGACGATGACAGCAGGTCAGCTTATGCAGTTCACTGCCTACGCAACAATGCTTTATTCACCGCTAAACTGGATGATAAGCCTCCCCCGAATGATTATGCGAATGCTTATTTCAATCGACCGAGTTTTCGATATTCTCGACGAAGAATCCGAGCTTGACAGCATCGGAAAGGTCAAAAAAGAGATTAACGGAAACATCGAATTTAAAAATGTCACATTTGGCTACAACGCCTGCGATATCGTTCTTGAGGACATCAATCTTTCGGTTAAAAAGGGCGAAATGATTGGTCTTGTCGGCGCATCAGGTGTCGGAAAATCGACCATGATAAACCTTCTTATGCGGCTTTATGACGTAAACGACGGTCAAATTCTTATCGACGGCGTCGATATACGCGAATTTGACTCGCATTCACTTCATTCTCAAATCGGTGTTGTTTTGCAGGAAACATTTTTATTCGCGGGAAGCATTATGAATAATATCCGTTACGCGAAGCCTGATGCATCATACGAAGAGATTGTTCGTGCGGCAAAAATAGCCAATGCTCATGATTTTATCTGTCGTCTCGACGACGGATACGATACCTTTATCGGTTCAAACGGGTTAACCCTTTCGGGCGGTGAACGTCAGCGAATCGCAATAGCCAGAGCCGTGCTTGCAAATCCGAAAATCCTCATTCTCGACGAGGCAACGAGCTCACTCGACAGCGAAAGCGAATACATGGTTCAGGAAGCGATTGAGCGACTGACAAGCGAGCGTACAACCTTTGCTATCGCTCATCGACTTTCTACCCTTCGTCACGCCGACCGACTTGTTGTTATCGGTCGCAACCATCATATCGAAGAGGTTGGCACCCACGACGAGCTTATGGCGAAAAAGGGCACATATTACGGACTTGTTACAGCGCAAAAATCGCTGTTTAAGGTAAGAACTGAAACAGAATAATTTAGGACAATAGATATTTTAGCTGGTGTTATTATGGTTTCAATTTTAATTGCAATAATTTATTTAGCCTTTATCAGTCTCGGTTTACCCGACTCGATGCTTGGTGCCGCTTGGCCGGTAATGCACGGCGATATTAATTCCGACCTTTCTTACGCGGGAATAATTACAATGATTGTTTCGGTAGGCACCATTTTATCAAGCCTTCTTTCCGACCGAATGACACGAAAATTCGGTGCAGGAACGGTTACCGCTGCCAGCACGCTGACAACGGCAGTTGCTATTTTCGGCTTTTCTGTCAGCAGCTCGTTTATTGAATTATGCCTTTGGTCAATTCCCTACGGGCTTGGTGCAGGTGCTATAGATGCGGCGCTTAATAACTTCGTTGCACTGCATTATAATTCACGTACAATGAGCTGGTTGCATTGCTTTTGGGGACTTGGCGCAACCATAAGTCCGTATATCATGGGCTACTGTATCACAGGTGGTTTCGGCTGGCGAAACGGCTATTTCTCGGTTTCGATTATTCAGGTCGCCATTGCGGCACTGCTCTTTTTCAGTTTGCCGCTGTGGAAAAGAAAGGCGGCCGAAAACGCCGAAACGAATGAATCCGATGTACCGGAAAAGCCACTTGGAATCAGCGGTGTAATAAAATTAAAGGGAATATTCCCCCTCCTTATCGCGTTTTTTGCCTATTGCGCAGTTGAACAGACGGCTATGCTATGGTCGGCAAGCTATCTTGTCGAAAACCGCGGTATTGATGCCGACGCAGCGGCAAAATTTTCATCATTTTTCCTTATCGGTATAACGGCAGGACGATTTTTATCAGGTATTATTGCCGACCGACTCGGTGACAAGGCACTTATACGTATTGGAATATATACCGTTATTTTCGGTACCCTGCTCGTTTTAATCCCGATTACAAGTACGGTTGCGCTCATTGGACTTATCATAATCGGATTTGGTTGCGCGCCTATTTATCCCGCAATTATCCATTCCACTCCTGATAATTTCGGCAAAGAAAATTCGCAAGCAATTATTGGCATTCAAATGGCCGCGGCATATACCGGTATCACCTTTATGCCAACACTTTTCGGCTTCATCGCATCGATAACAAACATTGCAGTTTTTCCCTTATACCTGCTCATAATCACCCTCTTTATGCTGATTATGATAGAGCGCCTAAACAGTATTATGAAGGCTAAAAATAAATAGAGATATATCAAAAGCGGGGTGAAATTCCACTCTGCTTTTTTATACCGAATCGAATGATAGTTGATTATAAAAAAAGATTATGATATAATAAGTCATACTGAAACGGAGGTTTTCAAAATGGCAAATAAAGATTTTATAATTGAAAACGACATCTTAATAAAATACACAGGTGCCGGTGGCAACGTCACCATACCCGAAGGTATAACAAGTATCGGTGAAAAGGCTTTTTACGATTACAAAAGCCTTACTAATATCACCATACCCGAAGGTGTTACAAGCATTGGCGATTGGGCCTTTACTTTTTGCGAAAATCTTTCAAGTGTCACTCTCCCCAACAGTATTACAAGCATTGGGGATAGAGCCTTTTGCTATTGCAACAATCTTTCAAACATAACCATTCCAGACAGCGTTACAAGCATTGGCACGGCGGCATTTCTCGGTTGCGACAGTCTCGCAAGCATCACCGTTCCCGACTCAATCACAAGTATTAGCCCGCAAGTATTTTGCAACTGCGCAAGACTTGCGAAAGTCTCCCTTCCCGAAAGCGTGACAAAAATCGGCGACTGGGCATTCGCCCGTTGCGTAAACCTTGTAGAAATCAACATTCCGAGCAATATTACAAGAATCGGCGCCAAGGCATTTAAAGAATGTGAAAAACTTAGAAACATCACCATACCCGACAGCGTTACAAGCATTGGGCATTGGGCGTTCCGCGACTGTAAAGGTTTAGCCCAAAAAGACGGACTCGTTATTGTAAAAGACACCGTATATAATTATTTTGGAAAAAAGACGAGCATCACCATTCCGAAATCTGTCACAAAAATTGCAGACTGGGCATTCCGCGGTTGCGACAATCTCACAAGCATCACTATTCCAAAAAGCGTTACAGACATCGGTGACGGCGCCTTCTTCGAATGCAAAAAACTTACCGATATCAACGTACCCGACAGTGTCACAAATATTGGCCGCTTGGCCTTCTACGATTGTAAAGGTTTGGCGGATGAAAACGGACTTGTTATTGCAGGAAACACCCTGTACGATTATTTTGGAGAGGATACGAGCATCACCATTCCTGACAATGTCACAAGCATAAGAGATTGGGCCTTTAAAGACTGTACAACCCTCACAAACATTACCTTACCGGACAGCGTTAAAAGTATTGGCGACGGCGCCTTTTTCAACTGCACAAATCTCATATATATTACCATCTCAAACAATGTCACAAGCATTGATAAGCATGCATTCCAATATTGCTCAAACCTCATGAATTTCATCGTACCCAACAGTGTCACAAGCATCGGGGATGAGGCGTTTGAATATTGCACAAATCTTATGAATATAATTATCCCCAACAGCGTCACAAGCATTGGGGCCGGGACGTTTTCCGGTTGCGAAAACGTTATCATTCACACAACTCCGGGCAGTTTTGCCCAAAATTATGCGCAAGAAAACGATATACCGTTTGTAACAATATGATTTAATATGTAGTATAAATCTCCTTGTTTGGCGAAACGAATTCGTCAGACAAGGAGATTTTATATAAGCTCCGGAAGTTGCAAAGCAAGCTTTATTTTTTTGTAAACAATCTGGTAAAAAGAGCAAAATCAGGGTAAAATTTTACTCTGCTTTTACTTTTGCGCGTTAACCGATTTTTTTGTCCAAAAAATCAGCGAAATATATGCAGATATAATCAAGTAAAATTATTGATTTTTTTCTATAACCGTGTTAAAATAAATATGTATGTTTTTTTGTTAAAAGTAAAGGATTGGTAGATTTGAAAAAAGTTGATTCAACTATCATTAAAGAAACTATATTCGTAACATCGGTAACGCTTGTTTTAAGCGCACTAATGCAATCGGTTTTTCTCATTATCGGTAAATGGAATTATACTGTTTTACTTGGAAACCTGCTTGGCGGTGTAGCCGCTGTGCTTAACTTCTTTCTAATGGGACTAACGGTGCAATCGGCACTCGGTCTTGACGTAAAGGACGCAAAGAGTCGAATGAAGCTTTCGCAAACGCTGCGAAATCTTTTTATGTTTATTGTTGCGGTTATCGGCTACGTTGTTCCCGTATTTAACCTTATCGCAGTAATTATCCCCTATCTGTTTCCGCGTATCGCAGTTGGTATGCGTGCAATTTCAATCAAAAAGCAAAATTGAGGTGATATGAAATTGAATAAAACAAGCCTTAAATTTAAAATAATCGACGTTTTTTATATCACGATGATGATTCTGCCGATTGTTTTCGGCATAGTTCTTCAGGTATTGACAAAGCCAATGTCTGAGGGAATTGCCATTACGGGAGCAAGAGTTTATTTTACAATCCCGATGCCGGTTCAAGATTTTCCGGTTACCGAATCGCAGGTTAACTCGGCAATTGTCCTTATCGTAATATTCTTTTTCTGCCTATTCATAACCCACGGAATGACCAAAAAGATTGATTTAAAACGGCAGCATATCGCCGAATTGATTGTAGAAAAGGTCGATTCGCTTGTAAAAGAAAATATGGGCGAATATTTTAAGGGCTTTGCGCCTTTTATTATCGCGATTTTAGCCCTTTCGGCATTTTCGAGCCTATTGACACTTTTCGGTTTATACCCGCCGACCTCGGATATAAATATTGTCGGTGGCTGGGCTGTACTCGTGTTTTTCCTTATCACGTATTATAAGATGAAATGCGGCCCGTTAAACTATTTAAAGGGATTTACCGAACCGGTTGCGCTCCTTGCGCCGATAAATTTTATCAGCGAATTCGCAACACCTATTTCAATGGCATTCCGTCATTACGGTAACGTCCTTTCGGGAACGGTTATTTCGGTTCTTCTCGGCTCAGCGCTCGCCGGTCTTTCATCAATGCTGCTCGGCAGTTTACCCGGTTTTCTTGCCGATATTCCGCTGTTTCAAATGGGTATTCCGGCGGTTTTATCAATCTATTTCGACGTATTCAGCGGATGCTTGCAGGCATTTATTTTTGCCATGCTGACAATGATGTATGTCGGCGGTGCATTCGACCTCGAAACCTATAAACAGAAAAAAGCACAAAAAAGTGCAAAAAATAAACAGTAATTTTTTTCAAACGGAGGAAATAAAAATGGAACTCGCAATAGGTATTATTTTAGGTTGTTGCGCTCTCGGCGCAGGTATGGCAATGATTGCAGGTATCGGCCCCGGTATCGGTGAAGGTAACGCAGTTGCAAGCGCTTGTGAGGCAATCGCTCGTCAGCCCGAAAGCAAGGGTTCGGTTACTACAACCATGCTCATGGGTTGTGCTATCGCCGAAACAACAGGTCTTTACGCTCTCGTTATCGCAATTCTTCTCATCTTTGTTGCACCGAGTCTTCTCATTGACATTCTCGTCGACACTATGAAATCGCTTTAATTTCAGCGGAGTGATTTAGATGCAAACATTAGACGTAATTTCGATCAATTTATGGCAGATGCTCGTTTCACTAGTGAATCTTCTTCTGCTGTTTTTGATTGTAAAAAAGTTTTTATACAAGCCTGCGAAAAAAATGCTTGATGCCCGTCAAAACGATATTCAAAGCGACTATGACGCAGCAGCCGAAGCAAAGGAGCAGGCCTATTCAGATAAAATCAAATACGAAGAAAAGCTGCAATCGGCAAAGATTGAGGCCGACGAGGTTATCAAATCGGCGGTAAATATTGCAAACGAACGCGAAAAGGAAATTATCGCCGAAGCAAAGATTAAGGCAGACGGAATTATTCGTCAGGCCGAAAATGATGCCCTCCTCGAACGCAAAAAAGCCGAAGATGCGGTTAAGAAAGAAATTGTCGAGGTTTCTTCCCTTCTCACCGAAAAGGTGCTTGAAAGAGAGGTTTCTGCTGAAGATCATCAGCGTTTCATCGATTCATTTATCGAAAGCATAGGTGATGAAAATGATACAGACTGAACGTGAATACGCAGAGGCCTTGTTCACCCTTGCGGTAGAAGAAAACAGCTGTGAGGAATATCTCGATTCCCTCGGCACGATAAAAAATCTTTTTGAAGAAAACCCTGATTATATCGAGTTTCTCAATTCACCCGCTATTACTCTTAGCGAACGACTTGCATCGATTGACGAAGCATTTGACGGAAGAATGCCGCAATATGTAGTTTCTTTTCTCAAGGTGCTTTGCGAAAACGGAAAGATGCGGACAACTCCCTCCTGCATTGACGAATTCGAAAGGCTTGCAAGAGCGTTTTCTAACAGAGCGATTGCAACCGTTTACTCGGCGGTCGAGCTGAATGACGAGCAGAAAGGCGCAGTTTGTAAAAAGCTCGAAATTCTTACAAATAAGAGAATAGACCCCATTTATATTATTGATGAATCACTAATAGGCGGAATGAAAATCGAGGTTGACGGAAAGACCTTTGATGGAAGCATTAAGCACCGCCTCGGCGAAATTAAGGATGTGATGAACTCATGAACAGACCCGAAGAAATCAGCAATATAATAAAAAATCAAATAAGGAACTATAATTCGAAAATAGACATGACCGAAACGGGAAAGGTTATTCTCGTCGGTGACGGAATTGCCCGCGTTTACGGACTTCGCAACTGTATGGCAAACGAATTGCTCGAATTCGAAGACGGTAGCTTCGGCATGGCACAAAACTTGGAGGAAGAGACCGTTTCGGTTGCCGTGCTTTCGGATAAAAATAATCTTCGTGAAGGCTCAACCGTTACCCGTACGGGTAAGGTTCTCTCAGTTCCGGTTGGCGAAAAGCTGCTTGGCCGAGTTGTAAATGCGCTCGGTGAGCCAATTGACGGAAAGGGACCGATTGAATACAGCGGCACTCGACCCATCGAATCGGAGGCACCCGGCATTATCGAAAGAGAAAGCGTAAACGTTCCTCTCCAAACGGGTATCAAGGCTATCGACAGCATGATTCCTATCGGTAGAGGTCAGCGTGAGCTTATCATCGGCGACAGACAGACGGGTAAAACCGAAATTGCCATTGATACAATTATCAATCAGAAAAACTCCGACGTTATCTGTATCTATGTCGCAATCGGACAAAAGAGCACGTCGGTTGCCCAGCTTGCAAGCGAGCTTCTTCGCAACGGTGCCATGGAATACACTATCATCGTTTCGGCAAGCGCCTCCGAAAGTGCACCTTTGCAGTATATTGCACCGTACAGCGGCTGTGCTATGGCGGAATATTTTCGCGAACAAGGCAAGGACGTTCTCATCATCTATGACGATTTGAGTAAGCATGCCGTTGCATACCGTGCGCTGTCCCTGCTTATTCGCCGCCCGCCAGGAAGAGAGGCATACCCCGGCGACGTTTTCTATCTTCATTCACGTCTTCTCGAACGTGCGGCTTGCGTAGCAAAGGAATATGGCGGCGGCTCAATCACCGCTCTGCCCATTATCGAAACGCAGGCAGGTGACGTTTCGGCATATATCCCAACCAACGTTATTTCAATCACCGACGGCCAGATATTCCTCGAAACCGAGCTTTTCCACTCGGGTATTATGCCGGCAATTAACCCCGGTATTTCGGTAAGCCGTGTAGGCGGCTCGGCTCAGTTAAAGGGAATGAAAAAGGTTTCGGGTGAGCTTAAGCTTCTTTATTCCCAGTATCGTGAATTACAGTCGTTTGCCCAGTTTGGAAGCGACCTCGACGCCGATACAAAGGCTCGACTTGCCCTTGGCGAAAGAATTGTTGAGGTGCTCAAACAGGGACGAAATGCTCCAGTACGAGTTGGTTGCCAGGTGGCCATCGTTTACGCGGTAACAAAGGGATATCTCAACGATACCGAAGTTTCCGACGTGCATGAGTACGAAAAGCGACTTTATGCAAAGCTCGAAAACGAATACGGCAAATGGCTTGATAGAATTGAAGCAGGTTATTTCGAAGAACAAGACGAAGCAGAGTTGAAATCCATTCTTGCCGAAATACAGAGGTAATTTGCCATGTCACAGAATACAAAAGCGCTGAGAATACGCATAAAAAGCGTAAATTCGACCATGCAGCTTACCAATGCAATGGGACTTGTCGCTTCGTCAAAAATTCGCCGAGCTAACGAGGCGATGATGAAGGCGAGGGACTATATGGCTGCGCTGGAAAATACAATTTCTGTGCTTTCTGCCGACCGCGAAAGTTTAAAAAGTCCCTTTATGCAGGAGCGTGAAACCGCAAGAACAAAAATTATCGTTATTGCGGGTGACCGAGGACTTGCAGGCGGCTATAATGCAAATGTTTTTCGCCTTGCAGCCGAGTATCCCGATGCTGAATTTATCGGAATCGGTAAACGAGCTTGCGAAAAATACGGCGACGATTTCACTTCATCGGAGCACTATTCCTTTGATGAAGCCGAAAAGCTCGCAAACCAGCTTTGTGCCGAATTCGCAGAGGGTAAATTCGACCGACTGGGCATAATCTCAACAAGATACAATTCGGTCATGAGCCAGGAAGCGTATATAAAATGGATACTCCCCTTTAAAAAAACCGAACGAAACGATGCAGCAGGCATGATTTTTGAGCCCGATTGCCTAACGGTACTCAATAACGTTGCTCGTGAATACGTTGCGGGAGTAATCACCGTTTGCGCAAGAGAAAGCTTTGCCAGCGAGGTTTCGGCACGAAGGATGGCTATGGACTCGGCAAGTAAAAATGCGCAGCAGATGATAAACGATTTACAGCTTGAATATAACCGCGCAAGGCAGGGTGCAATCACCCAGGAAATCACAGAAATCGTTGCAGGCAGCGGTAACTGATAAGAGGTGGTAAATTTTGAATAATTTACATGTAGGAAAGGTAACTCAGGTAATGGGTCCAGTTGTTGACGTGCGCTTCAACGAGGGCGAATTGCCTATGATTTATAACGCGCTTACGATTCCCGTCGGGAAAAGAAAGCTTACCGTCGAGGTTGCTCAACATATCGGCGACAATACAGCAAGATGTATTGCTATGGCTTCGACCGACGGACTGAAAAGAGGGGTTGACGTAACCGATACGGGCGCTCCCATCAGTGTCCCTGTTGGTAGAGAAACTCTCGGAAGAATATTTAATGTTCTCGGTGACGCTGTTGACAATCAGCCGACCCCCGAAACCGAGGAAAGATGGAATATCCATCGCAGCGCACCCGATTATGACGAGCTTGCAACAAGCGCTGAAATTTTTGAGACAGGTATAAAGGTTATCGACCTTATCTGCCCATACTCAAAGGGCGGTAAAATCGGTCTTTTCGGCGGTGCAGGCGTTGGAAAAACAGTTCTCATCATGGAACTTATCAATAATATCGCAAAACAGCACGGTGGTATTTCGGTATTCACCGGCGTTGGTGAGCGTACCCGCGAGGGCAACGACCTTTATAACGAAATGAAGCAGTCGGGTGTTTTAAGCAACACCGCCTTGGTTTATGGCCAGATGAACGAGCCGCCGGGGGCAAGAATGCGTGTAGGACTTTCGGGTCTTACAATGGCGGAATATTTCCGCGATACCGAGGGTCAGGACGTTCTTCTGTTTATTGATAATATCTTCCGCTTCACCCAGGCCGGCTCCGAGGTTTCTGCGCTTCTTGGACGTATGCCGTCGGCAGTTGGCTATCAGCCGACTCTCGCTACCGAAATGGGTGCTTTGCAGGAGCGAATCACATCGACGAAAAAGGGTTCGATTACATCAATTCAGGCGGTTTATGTTCCTGCCGACGACCTTACCGACCCTGCCCCTGCGACCACATTCGCCCATCTCGATGCGACCACCGTTTTGGCAAGAAATATTGCTTCACAGGGTATTTATCCCGCTGTTGACCCTCTCGAATCGACAAGCCGTATTCTCTCCCCCGAAATTGTCGGAAAAGAGCATTACGAGGTGGCGAAAGAGGTTCAGCGAATTCTTCAAAGATACAATGAGCTTATGGATATCATCGCAATTATGGGTATGGACGAGCTTTCTGAAGAGGATAAGACACTTGTTCAACGTGCAAGAAAGATTCAGCGTTTCCTCTCCCAGCCGTTTGACGTTTCCGAGAAATTCACCGGCTTCAAGGGTAAATACGTTCCCATCGCCGAAACTATTAGAGGATTTAAGGAGATTATCGAGGGTAAGCACGACGATTTACCCGAATCTGCTTTCCTCTTTGTAGGAACGATTGACGAAGCCGTCGAAAAAGCAAAGAAGGCGTGATTGAATGAATACATTTAAACTCACCATTGCGTCTCCCGACGGAAACAAATTTTCGGGAAATGCGATTAAGCTCGACGTAAGAGGTACCGAGGGTGAACTTGCCATTATGGCGGGGCATATCCCCTTTGTCACCTCGATTGTAGGGTGTCCTTGCACTATTTGGCTCGAGGACGGAAGTAAAAGGACCGCAACCGCTGACGGAGGACTGCTCACCGTTGGCAAAGACTCGGTAACCCTCATTTCCGGCTCATTCAAATTCGACGAATAAAAAATAAAGTATAAATCTCCTTGTTTTACCGATGCTCAAAAAGCAAATTTGTAAAGCAAGGAAATTTTTGTGTTTTGAGCTGTATGTTAAACGGAAGGTCGAAAAACTGTCAAAATGCTGTTTTTTTACTAAATTTTACGTGTTGCAATTTGCGTAAATTTGACATATACTAAAAAATAGCTCAATATTATTTATTATATGAATATTGCATATTCAAGTGAGAAAAATATTCTTGACAATAAATATGATTTTGTTATAATATCCAATGGAGACTCGGCTTTTATGGAAAGTCTGTCAGGGAGAATGCGTCAGCGACTGAAAGCGCATTTGAGATGAGTAGTAAGCATGGGAACACTCTGATTGTATTTAAACTTAATATTAAAAGAGGATGTTTTTTACATCAATGCGGGTGGCACCGCGGGTCAACTTTATGTTTGCTCGTCCCGGGAATATTACGATATTCCCGGGACTTTTTTATTTTTATAAATATAATTTAGGAGGTTTATTATGTATAGAACGTTATTCTGTAATGATATTCGCGATACGCATATAGACAGTACAGTTTCGCTTGCAGGTTGGGTAGATGTTATTCGCGACCATGGCGGCGTTATGTTTGTAGATTTACGCGATTACACAGGTGTAACCCAGGTAGTTATTCATAACGAAGAACTGCTTAAAAATGTAAACCGTGAAACCGTTATTTCCGTAACCGGAATAGTTAAAAAGCGCGACGAAGAAACCGTAAACAGCAAAATAGATACAGGTCGAGTTGAGCTGGTTGTTGACACCTTAACCGTGCTCGGCAAAAGCCGTAATATGTTGCCATTTGATGTTCGTACGTCAAGAATGAGCAAGGATGAACTGCGTCTTAAATATCGCTATCTTGACCTTAGAAACCCCAAAAATCACGAAAATCTTGTAATAAGATCGAAGGTAATACGCCATCTTCGCAACAAGATGGAGGAAAAGAATTTCCTCGATATGCAGACACCTATTCTGACCGCATCTTCTCCCGAGGGCGCACGTGACTTTTTGGTTCCGAGCCGTAAGCACCCCGGAAAATTCTATGCTTTACCACAGGCTCCGCAGCAGTTTAAACAGCTGCTAATGGTTTCCGGCTTTGACAGATATTTTCAAATTGCTCCCTGTTTCCGAGATGAAGATGCACGTGCCGATCGTTCGCCGGGCGAATTTTATCAACTCGATTTCGAAATGGCCTTTGCCACACAGGACGAAGTATTAGAAGTATGCGAAGATGTTATCTATGATACATTTAAAACCTTCTCGAATAAAAAGATAACCGACAAGCCATTCCCCCGCATCACCTATGCAGACGCTATGATGAAATACGGATCTGATAAACCTGATCTTCGTAATCCTCTCATTATTTGCGATCTTACCGATTTCTTTGCAGATGTAGATTTCCCCGCTTTTAAAGGCAAGCCGGTTCGCGGCATTGTTGCGGATTGTAACGGAAAGTCGAATAAATTCTTCGAAGACTCACTAAAATTTGCAACAAGCGCTGAAGTTGGTCTCGGCGGTCTTGGCTATATTACCTTGAAAAACGGAGTTTTCGCAGGTCCTATTGCAAAATTCCTTTCGGATGAAAAAAAGGCTGAAATTATAGCTATTTCCAAGGTTAAAGAGGGCGAAACTCTCTTCTTCATTTGCGACGAGAAAAAGAACGATACCGAGAAAAAAGCAGGACATATCCGTTCATGGTTAGCTCATAAAAATCAACTTGACCTTATACGTGACGATGCCTTTGAATTTTGCTTTATTGTCGATTTCCCAATGTATGAAATTGACGAGGAAACAGGCGATACTATATTCACTCACAACCCGTTTTCAATGCCGCAAGGCGGAATGGATGCTCTTCTCGGCGATGATCCTACACAGGTTCTTGCGTATCAGTATGACCTCGTTTGTAACGGTATTGAGCTTGCATCAGGCGCCGTGCGAAATCACGATATTGAAATAATGAAAAAAGCGTTTGAAATAGCCGGATATTCCGAAGACGAGCTTAAATCTCGCTTTAATGCTTTATATACCGCATTCCAATACGGAGCTCCGCCGCATGCCGGTATGGCACCCGGTATCGACCGTATGGTAATGTTGCTTACCGACGAGGAAAAAATTCTCGATGTAATTGCATTCCCGTTAAACGGAAACGCGCAGGACCTTTTACTTGGTGCTCCAAGCGAAGTTACCAACCAGCAGCTTGAAGACGTTCATCTTCTCGGAAACAATAGCGCATTAGCGGCTCGAGCAGCAGCAACAGGCGGCGTTAAAAAGCGCAACGACAAACGTTCAACCTTCTCAAACGCTCAGCAACTTAATCAGCTATCACTTACCGAAAATGAAGAATTGATTATAGAAAACATTTTTAAATCAATGAGTGAAAAGGAATCGGTTCTGAAAACCGTTGATACCGAAAATACAGAAGAAATGATTTATGTTATGCCTATGACCAATATTCTCCGCGAAGATGAGCGAAAGCAAACCTTTTCGAGAGAAAAGCTGCTTGAAGGCGCTCCCGAGCGCAACGATGACAGTTGGCAGGTACCAAGACTTGTAAAGTGAGGTGTAGATAGATGAAATATTATGCAACCCGTATATTAGAAAAAGGTAATATTGCAGTTGACGATACCATTCTTGTCAAAGACGTACCGGCCACTGCAGGATCACGCATATTAGAAAATTTCAAGCCGCTTTTTAGCGCTGAAGCAGTATTGCGCTTAGAAAATAAGGACTACACCATTGCAGGTAAAACTCATGTTGGTGAGTTTGGGCTCGATCTTTGCGGCGAATTTTCTTATTATTCCGAAAAGGATGAAAACCTTTATGGCGCAGCTGCACAGCTAATTGCAAATGGCGATGTAAAAGCAGCTCTTGGCGTTGATATGAACGGCTCCACTCGTCGTGCAGCAGCCTTATCAAACGTTTGCTTCCTTAAACCCACCTATGGTACGGTTTCGCGCTATGGTGTTATTTCATGTGCGGCTTCGGGCGAACAAATCGGCGTTTATGCAAAAAACGTAGACTCGGTTTCCGAAATTATGTCCGTAATCGCAGGCCATGATGAAAAGGACGGAACAAGCCTTAAAAACGAACGCTATAATTATTCCACATATATTCCTGTATCAGCAAAGCGTGTTTGTGTGGTAAAGGAATTACTTGAAAAAGCCGACGAAAAAACTCGCGCACGTGTTTCATCATTTGTCGAAAGCCTTCGTGCAAACGGTGTAACAGTTGACGAGATTTCACTCGACTTCTTTGATATTGCCAATGTAGCGTGGCAAATTCTTATGACTGCTGAAACCTGCAACAATGTTTCACGATATGACGGCGTTAAGTACGGTCATAGAGCAAAAGAATATAAAAACATTGACGAATTATATACAAACACCCGAACCGAAGGATTTAACTTCCTCACAAAAGCCGTTATACTTTACGGTTCAGATGTTTTGTCTAAAAATCGCTATGATGAATGCTATGGCAAATCCCTGAAGGTGCGCCGCGTAATTGCCGAAAGATTTGAAGAGCTTATGAAAAATTACGACGCAGTTCTTACCCCTGTATGCAGCGCAACGGCATATGAAAGCTATGACATTCACCAAGCATTTGAAAAGGTGTTTGCTGAAGGTGTATTCACCTCGGTTGCAAATCTTATAGGAACTCCGGCGCTCGTAAGTAACGGTGTTCAGCTTTTGGGCAAGCATTTCGACGAAAGCACTCTTTTAAGCCTCGCCGGCGTTGTTGAAAGGAAGGGTGAATAATATGAACTACGAACTTGTAATCGGCCTTGAAACCCATGTAGAATTAGATACCAAGTCGAAGATTTTTTGCTCATGTGGCGGCCATTCCTCACCAAAAGAGCCTAACGATTGCGTTTGTCCGGCATGCAGCGGTATGCCGGGAATGCTCCCAATTATGAATAAACGCGTTGTTGAGCTTGCAGTTACAGCCGGACTTATGCTTAATTGTGAAATCAGCAGATATACAACCTTTGATAAGAAAAATTACTATTATCCTGACTTGCCTTGTTCATATCAGACAACTCAGCTTAATCATCCGATATGCACCAATGGCTGCGTAACGCTTAATACGTCTCTCGGTAACCGAGATATCCGTATTAAACAAATTCATATGGAAGAGGACGCAGGTAAGCTTGTTCACGAAGGAAAATCTTCATTTGTAGATTTTAACCGTACCAGTGTTCCGCTTATTGAAATAGTTACTCAACCCGATTTCCGCACAGCAGAAGAAGTTTTAGCTTATCTTAATAAGCTTAAGTCAATGTTCCGTTCAGGCGGCGTTTCTGAATGTGAAGAAGGTGCAATGCGTTGCGACGTAAATATTTCGGTTCGTCCCGAAGGTAGCGAAGAATATGGCGTTCGTACCGAAATTAAAAACATGAGCTCATTTGAAGCAATTGATCGAGCTATTCGCTACGAAGCACAGCGTCACATGGACGCATTAGAGTTTGGAACAGAGGAGCTTGTGCAAGAGACTCGCCGTTTTGACGATATAAGCGGAAAAACTTTTGCAATGCGAAACAAGGAAACCGAGGCGGATTATCGTTATTTTCCCGACGCAAACATTATGCCTATCATCATCGACGATGAATGGCTGGAGCAAATAAAGGCAACTAAGCCGGTTGCTGTTGACGAAAAGGCCGATGCTTATCGTGCGGCAGGCATTTCCGAAAAAGAAATTGAAATGCTTATTTATAACAGCAATATAAGTAAGCTGCTTGATGATGTTGTAGCTCTCGGCTGTAATGCAAAGGATACTGCTACATGGATTCTTACCGACTGCGCCGGAGTATTGCGCAAGGATGGAAAAACTTTAGGCGACCTTTCGGTTACCGCAGAAAAGCTTGCAGCAATAATAAAGATGGTTGACAGCGGTTCGGTTAACCGTAACGCAGGCAAAAAAATCCTTATCGCCGTTGTAGAAGACGGTGTTGACCCCATCGCTTACTGTAAAGAAAATGCTTTAGACCGCAAGGTTGATGCATCAGCAATTGAGGAAATCATAGATAAGGTTTTAAGCGAAAACCCCCGCGCACTCGAAGATTACAAAAACGGCAAAGAAAAGGCTAAACAGGCTTTATTCGGCGCTTGTATGAAGGAGCTTAAGGGCGCAGGAAACCCCGCCGTTATAAAAGAAGTTTTAGAAAACAAATTAAACAATTGTTAAATAAAAAAAGCGAGAGCAACAATTGCTCTCGCTTTTTTATTTACACCCTCATGGATTACTCATTATCTTATGAATTCTTTGTTGATTTCTGTATTCATAAAGTTTTGCAGTCTTTCTTTTTCGTAACCTAAAGCACATCCGATTAACAGCTTCACATACGCCATTTCGGATGTCGTTCTAAAGGATGTTCCTACTTTGCATCTTAAAACAATTCCTGTAGTATCATAAAGATATGCATTTTTCTCATTGCACGGCTCAATATATACTTCCGCTTTTGAGGCAGTTGCGCCACAGCGCTTTATTAATGACATTATTGAATCTTTTGTATAATTAATGCTTTTCTCTTCTTTTTGATCGGGCTTTTTGTGATACGGATTTACCGACATTGTGCTTGAGTGATATGTATGATGCAACACCGCTTTAACACCTTTAAGCGAAATGCGGGAATAATCCAGTCCTACATATGGGGTTATTTTTAAAACGCAGTTTTCTAATTTTTTCAAGCTATACAATAGCATCCCATCTTCAGCTTTTGAGCTTGAGCCTTCAAAAAATTCGTTTTTCTCTATCTGCTGCATGCCCGAACTGTAAAAATTGTTTGAATGATTAGGACATTGCAATAACCGTGAAGCATAGTGGATATACATTTGAGAAACAGCTTTTTTATCAATTACCTCTTCGTTTTTATAAGCAACGTAAATATTAGGTTTAATCCCTTTTACAATATGCTCTACCGCTGTTTTAAAATTGTCATTACCGTTTGCTTCTTTATTATAGAGCGGAAGCTGGCTTGAAACTAAAAAAACAGGGATACTAATTCCTGCTAACAACAAAGAAAGCAAGGATGCGGTATACGCAAGCGTATCGGTGCCATGCAAAATTATCACACCATCATAGTTTGAAAAATTGTAACCCTTCATTTTTGTAAGCAGCGTATTCCAGTGTTTAACGGTCATGTTTTCACTCAAAATATCAAGCGGTCTTTTAGGGTAAAAAGCAACCTTGCTTTTGTGTCTAAACCCGCTGTCACTGTTTCTAAAATTTTGAATAATAAGCATTTCTGCTTTTTTTGTGTCTGATTCTTGCTCACCTTTTTCGTTTGCAAAAGAACAAATCGTTCCGCCGGTTAAAATGAGAAGTATTTTTTTAGGCTTTTCTTTTGGAATTGACACAATTATCACTCCTTCAACAGTTTGCTTTTATACGCTTTTATTTTAACACGGTCATATTTTTAAAGCAACACTTATGTTAATAAGCTTGCTTTTATTAATTTTTTGCCGATAACTCAGATTCTTTTCAACATGCATAAAGGAGCACTCAATAATTTTATCTATTATATAACAAATAATTAAATACCAAAACAGCACAGTATAAATCTCCTTGTTTTAAAGATAATAAAAGTTAGGCTTTGTAAAACAAGGAGAATTTTATATAACCTTATCACAGATACCTTGACATTTTTCGACAGATTTTGTTTGGTAATACATAAACATAAAAGCAAAGCGAGGTGAATTTCACCTCGCTTTCAATATATCCATCACGATTATTTAACCAGTTTGTTTTGTTGGCTTGCAATATTTCTATTGTTATTTTGTTTTAACATAGTCTTTGAAGAGTTCGCCTGTCTTCGCTTCAAACTCTTCGCGAGTTATTGTTCCTTTCGATAATAACTCTTTGTATTTTACGAACTCGTCAAGGCTGGCTCTTGCTTTCGCCTTTTCTTCACTGTTGACGGAAGCACCACTGACACCTTCGCTTTTTATCTGGTTTTTCTTGGCGGCTCGTTTGGCAAGCCGCTTTTCTTTCCATCTGTTGACAAGGATAGAAAGTATTTTTAAAGCAAAACCAGCCGCTATTATAATGATACCTACACTTTTGTCTAACCCGTCTTCAAATAAACAGTAAACACCAATCGGCATACATAAATAGCCAAGAAAACTAAGAACAGTAGCAAACTTTGAATTCTCAAATACAGAAACTTTTGCCATAAATATATCTCCTATTTTAATATAACTTTTATGTCGTTAATCATATCATACACTAGAAGAAAAGTCAATGTATCGATTTTCTATATTGTAAGTTCAAGTATATTTCACCGATATTTACAAATAATAACAACACAATTTGTATCTAAGAAGAAATGTATATATGAAAGCAACAGGTATTGTGAGAAGAATTGACGATTTAGGCAGGGTTGTTATCCCCAAGGAAATTCGTAGGACTATGAGAATTCGTGAAGGCGACCCGTTGCTGACAACATTGACACCGATTGACAAGTTTTGCATTGCGATACATAGTGTGATACAAAGAGTAACGGAGGAGTGAAGTTCACTCCTCCGTTATTCTTGATTTATTATTTTATTCTGTTGCCCAAAAGTATAGCATATACCTTTGGCAAAAATTTTTGCAAGAAAATACATATGAGATATATTATTGTTAAGGTGAAAATAGTGGTGATAATAAAATTAGGTATAGCCATCCATTCACTTTTGGGTAAACACAGAAAAACCAACTTTGTAATTATGGCGGAAATATTTATGTGCATTGCATATATCGCAAAAGAATTAGAATAAATTTTTCTAGGTTTAATCTTATCAATAAAGATATCCATAATATTCCACAACGCAAAAGAAGATAAAGAGAATACCACAACTTGTAAAAGAATTTCAAGTGAGTAATGAGAAGACGGAAAAATATTTTTCAAAGTTATATATGATAACAATAATATTAATGAAGAATAACGTATACCTTTATTTGCTTTTCTTGAAGTGAAATCGAAATAATGTTTACCAATTATTGCGCCAATTAAATAATATATTATTGAAGTTGACGAATAAAATACGGACGAAGGTATTCCAATCCCGAAGGTTGCAAGAATAGTAAGTAAAATTATCGAAGCAATGCCTATGTATTTGTTGCGGACTATAAAATGAATCAGTGGTGCAGCCAATGAAAAAATAATAAGATTAAATACAAACCAAAACGGAACATTATTTCCGTAGAAAAATATACCTTTTAGAACATTGGCAAAGGTTAAGGAAAACGGTTGTTTACTCACAAAAAAGTTTGAAATGAATGTATAAGAACACACCATATCAAAAATCATCCAAATGGTATTCCATAACAAATACGGAAATACAAGGGTAAAAATTCTTGAATGTATTTTATTTAGATATTTGCTATTATCATAACTTTTAAAAAAAGCGATTCCTGACAAAATGAAAAACATAGGTACGGCAAAACGAGTGATTGATTCCTTGAAGAAAAAAGATACTCTTTCATTTACAGCGGAAATAGCACTATATGTATTGGAATATTGAGCAAATGAGGAAATATGAATAAAGAATACAAATATACTTAATATAAAAGATATTATCTCTTTCTTTTTCCAAAAAAGTTTTTCAGTTTGATACACTTAGTTTTAACCTCCTAAAAACAATTCTAAATAAAATATACCATATTTTATTTGAAAATCAACATATGCAGTATAAATTCCCTTTTATCACAAATAATAACATCACAATTTGAAAATTTGTGAAATAAAGCCTCCCTTACCTCAAAGGATGGGGACCAACGAAGTTGGTGGAGGGATACGATATCCCCCAGTCAGCTTCGCTGACAGCCCCCCTTTAGGCAAGGGAGCCTTTGTTAAGAAGGAGATTTATATATGAAAGCAACAGGTATTGTGAGAAGAATTGAGGAATGCGTTATAATAGGCCAAACCGCGTGAAATCCGCATAAACACAAGGGCTTTCGCTGGTTTGCCCCATTGAACGCATTGGTGTCAAAAACGGGTTTTTGGGCGGTTTTAGAAAGGAGGAGAGTAACATTCTAAATATGCGTCAAAAATCCACTGATCTGAGCAGCTTAAAACTAAATATTCAAACTGTCACAAATAAAGCCGGATGAGATTATATCTTATCCGGATTTTGCTTGTTTTTCTGATAAATTCATTTATAAAGAGAATTAACCAAATTCCGTTAACGTATATTGCAATTGTCGATTAATGGTGCTATAATATACTTTACCATGATGTTGTCATAAAATGAAGAAAGGTAGGGATTTGTTTTGGATAGCATTACACAACTTATCAAATCAGAAATATTAAAACAATATAAAAGTGTGCGCAAATTTTCTGAAAAGAGCGGCATTCCGTATAGTACGCTTTCTAATGCGTTATCTAAAGGAATTGGCAGAACATCCTATGAAACAGTTATAAAGATTTGTAATTTGCTAAACTTAAAGCAGGCATATGACGCAGATCTTACTGTGTTTAATGAACATTGTTATGAGATTTGTTCCATGCTTTCGTCTCTCGACGATCATGCAATACATACCCTCAAGACCATTTTAAGTGTTGAGTACGAACGATGCACCAAAGGAAAGAAAATTCATAGTCCATACGAAAGATTATCCATAGCAGGTCCGGCTCTCGAAGGTCAGAAAGACACCAAGGAGGGCACGGTATGATTAGCAAAGAATTAAAGCGACTAAGCCGGCGTGAACTTGTAGATATTATCTATCAGTTAAAGAAAAACGAGCAGGATATGCAAGAAGAAATAGAGTCGCTTAAGACCGAACTTCAGGATAAACGTATTCGTATTTCCACAGCGGGTTCAATCGCTGACGCGGCTATGTCGGTTACAAATGTGTTTTCTACTGCACAAATGGCCGCCGATATCTATTTGCGTGAAATCTCCTGTATGAGAGAAGATGCGGACAGAGAGTGTGCAAAAAAAATTGAGGAAGCTGAAAAGAGAGTAAGAGACATTCTTGCCGATGGTGAGAAAAAGTTTGACATCTTGAAAGCGGCTTATAAAAGAGAGTACGTGAAGTGGCAACAACTTAAATCAGAGGTTGAAACACTCGAAGAAAGAAAAAAACAGTTAATGTGTGAGGGTATAGACGATGGCCAATAAGCATGCAAAGAAGGTTTCTGTTCCCTCGTTATCGGAAATTCAAAGCGAGCGCAAACGTATACGAAGGGGTACATACTATCGCCAAGCTCTTCGAGGCACTATTTCTGTGCTTTTGGTGGTAGCTGCCGTTGCGGTGTTAATTACTACCTTGTTTTTGCCTATTCTTCAAATTTCGGGTGATAGTATGTCGCCCACATTAGAACACGATGAGATTGTTGTTCTTTTAAAAACAAAGAAATTTGAACGAGGAGATTTAATTGGCTTCTATTATCAAGGAAAAATCTTGCTGAAACGAGTGATAGCATTACCTGAAGATGAAGTGGCGATTGATGCCGACGGTAATGTTTATGTGAATGGCGAATTATTAGAAGAACCTTACGTTACAGAAAAGGGACTTGGAGATTGCGACTTGGAATTCCCATATAAGGTGCCGGGTACAAGTTATTTTGTATTAGGTGACAGACGCTCTAATTCGG
Organism: Clostridia bacterium; assembly: GCA_017409475.1. GTDB lineage: Bacteria > Bacillota > Clostridia > Oscillospirales > Acutalibacteraceae > UMGS1976. The sequence continues at coordinate 1,369 of JAFQSP010000010.1, read as the reverse complement.
TGGATAGTCGAAACTCAGTGGTTGGGGCAATTTCAAGGGATGATATTATCGGAAAGGTCTTTATAAGAGTCTGGCCGTTGCCCGAATTTGGATTCGTTTACTAAAAACGCTTAAAATTACTTAAATGAAAGGAGGGAGAGACGTGCAGGATATCTTAAGTGAAGGCCTAAAGAGACTAAAGAAAAAACGAGTCAGAAGAATGCGAATGCTTGCCATTCTGCTTGTTCTCTCCCTCGTAGTTTCTTTGGATGTTTTCTGGTCTTTGCGCAAGCCCGGTCTAACGTTAGCCGGTGATGCCGACTGCGGTATGATTGAGCATACTCACGATAAAGCGTGCATAAACGGAGATACTCCGTGTGAACTGACAGAACACGTTCATACGATTGAATGTTATTCCGATGAAACCGCTGACATAGAATCACAGCTTGATTGGCAGAAAATGTTTGAAGATTATCCCTTTACAGGAAATCTTGGCACGGACTTGGTCGGTATTGCCAAAACTCAGGTTGGATATTCGGAAAGCAAACTTAACTTTGAGGTAAACCAAAACGGCATACGTCACGGTTACACACGATACGGTGCTTGGTATGGCACACCATACAGCGACTGGTCTGCAACCTTTGTATCGTTCTGTTTGCATTATTCAGGAGCTCCTCCGGATAAGTTTCCAATAAATATAGGTGCCACATCAATGGCGGAGCAATGGAAACGATTGGGTCGATATGTAAACGTCAGTCAATACAAACCTATAAGCGGGGATTTGGTATTCTTTAAGGATAACTCTGTTGGCATTATTTCTGAAATATTCAACACTACAATACATATCATTCGTGGTGATGTGAACGATTCTGTAGTAGACAGTGTCGTTTCTTTAAATGATTCTTCGATTGTAGGTTGGGGCCTTGTTGGAAGAAGATTGTTCGAGAATAACACGACAAATGTATCGAGCGGCCCTAAAGTGTTCATTTTCGAAGGCGGCGTGGCAACAGCGCAAATGCAAAGGTTCTCTTTGAGATCTTCACGTGCAATTATAGATTTGCTGCCTTACCTGGAGGCAAACGGAGGAAGTTATTTCTTCACATTGCTCGACAAAAATAACCAAGAGCTCCTTAAAGATGCTGATGGCAACTATATTGCTCAGGCGAATACCGAATATAAGCTGACAATCTCATTTAACAGTCCGGAAGGATTTTCTCCCGGAACTTATCAGTATCAAGTTCCTAACGGTTTGATGGTTGATGGCGGTGAAGGAACCTTTATCCTAACCGACGGTACAAATGTAGGTAGTTGGGTGGTAACCGATACAGGACTCATAACCCTCGTGTTTAATGAGCATATGAACAGCCGTACCGATATTACCATCAGTGCT
>JAFQSP010000009.1 GCA_017409475.1 Clostridia bacterium | reverse complement strand
ACGAATGACAACTTGCAGAGAGCCGAAAAGCTTTAATCTTGTCCAAGTTTTGATTAGGCGCAGGTGCAACTTGCTCTCGAAAAGTAAATCATACACTCTCGAAGAGACAGTCATAAATCATATCGAAAAGAAAATTCTGTTCTGGTATTCTGCTGTAAAATAAGGTTAGTACTTGGCTTAATCTATTTTGCTTTCAACGCAAGATTAATAGATTTTCCGTGCGTGTTCTCTTGTAGTTCAAGAGTGTAAATAACCTTGTATTACTTACTGACGCTACGCCGAGTGCAAGGCATTTCAGCCCGCCGAGACTAAACACTCGTTCGGCGGGGATTTTCATTCAGCTTTTAACAACGATTAAATCCCGGAAACTTCGTATGCAATTCCCTTAAAGGAAGGTAGCACCACCGCTTGAGCAGTTTTGTTTAACGACTTTAACTTAAAACGTCGTGGATTCCATAAATTTTCGTCAATAACTTTGGCTGAATCCGAACCGCCGTTATGCACTTATTTTCGTTCACAGACGCTGTTATAAGTGAAAACAGGTTCGCAGTCGAACAATCCTTGTTTCGTAACGGCTCTGCTATCCGCACAGAAGTTGACCGCTCAATTGCCATCAACTTAAAAGTTCACGTCGCCTTTGTGAAGGGCATTGTATATCACGACTTTTCCTACTCTCATCCTTCGAACCACCGCGTGAAAGTGGGTTCTGGTTTTTTACGGAAATCATAAAACCGAGCAACGTAATAGGTCGATTAAAAATGTGTCGCCTATCTTCCATATATCACCCTGTCCGTTGCCAGAACCGTGATAGCTCTTTAATTTCGTATTTCCACTTCTTCGGTTATACGGATAATCAGCCTTAGAGCATCGTCTGATAAAGTCTAACCCGACTTTAAAGGTTTTCTGCTAGTGATTCGTAGCCTGTCGCAGAACTCAGACTACAGTACTCGGCACCAAACCTTTGGCACAACTAACTTCCCATGTGCCAATCACAAAAATTTAAAACACTCCTTCATAACTCCGTCACACGCCAATTTTCGAACGTATCGACGGGAATATATTTGAACCTCATTTAGAGGAAACAAAAACACCATAAAACAAAGAAAGACACCTATCCCGAAAGATAAGTGTCTTTGTTTGCTTTATCGTAAGCTTTACGAAAGAGCACACCAATACACTTAACCTTCTGGGTTTAATGTATTATTTGAATGTCTCCTTCATTATTTTAAAGCTCATGTATATTATACAGTATAGAATTCACCTTGTCAAATTGCTTATTGACCTCTTATTTGCGATTACACGCGATTAGAAGCGATTACAAGCGGAAAAGTGGTCGTTTTAATATCAGTTTTGGTCTTTTTATATACATTTTGATACCGTTTTTGGTCTTTTTAAAATTTTATGTACATTAATCTTTGTGACACACAGTTTGAAATGCCGACTGCTAAATACAGGCGGCAAAATTTCACTTTTTAACAACAGGAATCCAGATTTCACTGTAATAATCCGGATCGCTCATATTTCCTTCGCTATATGCCTCAATATCCATTTCATAGGTAGGCTTGTAGCTCGATGTCGGGAAAAACTCCGAGACAATCTTGTGCCATAGATCTTGGATCGCATTCGGCATTGCACCCTTGCACTCGAACACTGCCCAGGTACGTGCCGGTATGGTATTCCTGCGAAATCCCTCCGGTACGACAGCGTCCTTTGCATATGTTGCAGCAATAGAATAGTCAAAGGTTTTAGCGTTCTCAGGGAGATTGCCATAGCAAACGCCGAAAATGAACGTTCTGTCGGTCGTTACATTCATCAGTGTCTTCACGGTACCGTCCTGATGAGATCTGCTCCAGAACTCAGGAATGCTTTTCGCGTTCGCAGAATCTTCGACGCTATGAGTTTCCACCTTCTCAATGATATCAAAGGCTTCCTTTTCAACAATTTTGTAGTTCATTACACTACCTCCGCTTAATGTGATTTTCACGGAAATTCGGGAAAAGGATTTGAGCTTCGAGCCGTCTTTCTTTGCTTCCGATGGTGTTACTCCATGAAATCTCGCAAAGGCCCTTGTAAAGCTCTCAGGGCTCTCATAACCGTACTTCAGGGCAATATCAATCACTTTGTCATCTGCTACTCTCAGCTCATTGCCGGCAAGTGTGAGCCGTCTGTTGCGTATATAATCTCCAAGGGAAATACCACACAAAATACCGAATATTCTTTGAAAATAGAAGTTAGAGCAAGCAGCTTCCTTGGCAACTTCTTCATAGCCGATTTCTTCGGTTAAATGCTCCTCAATATAATTGATTGCGTTCTGTATTCCGGTAAGCCAATCCATAGTATCCCTCCTTTCAGTATGATTACATTATAGCGTCAAGCACGGTGTAATTCCTGACTTTACGTGCTCACATTTGCAAGCTTGTCGAAGCACTTATTTTGTTATGTGCATTTTAAATCTAGTGAGTGAAGTCAATTAGTGTATTGCTTGCCGATTTGAAAAATTGAGGGTTTAGATCATATACAAATCGTTTTCCTCTATAACTACCCTTTATAACACTTGCATCACTTAGTGTCTGGATATGGTAATGAAGTGAATTGGTCGGAATATTAAGCCGCCTTGCTAGGTCAGTGAGGTAACTGCCGTTGGTTTTGAGTATTCTGATAATTTCGCAACGCGTAGGATCGCCAAATATCTTTCCTATGGTCTCAAGTTCAAGCATCGGTAGTGATCCGATAGCTATATTGGCCGCTTGCTCATAGTCAACGCCTAATTTGAAATATTTTATACCGCCTGTATTGTTGACATATATAACTCCGGGATTAAGCAATATAGGTGTAATAACAACGGTATCGTTGTTATTTATATAATCGGCTTCAAGCAGAGTTTCGATTATCTTATCATTACTATTAAAAACTGAACGAGCTTTTTTAATAGCATAATTACGTGAGCCGAAAATGCAACGGAGAGTATTAAGCGTTTTAAAGGCGAAGTCAGTCATCTTCGTGTGGTACTCCTTACGGTCAACCAACATAGATAATAAAACCATGCGAAGTTCTTCGTCAATATCCATTTCAAGACAATGCTTTACTGCATCTAAGCTTCCAGCAATGAGCTTGCGATAGAATAAAATATCGTTGGTATTATTATCTGCCGTCATAAATACTCGTGCGGTCAATTCATCAGGGTCATCGGTCAAAACTCTTGATATGAGCTCTTCGGTAGACAAAACGAGGTCCTCAGATTCGGGTATAAACAATCTACGGCAATTGCTAAAAAGTGAGAGTTTGTATGATTTATGACAGAACAAAGGCATTAAATAAGAAAAATCTTTTAGTTCTGATTTTAGATCTTTTTGGATATCTGCAATTAACTTGGGTAATTGATCGTTTTGATAGTAACCATTGCTTTGGTAAACATCCGACATAAGCGTGAAGCAATATACAAACTCTTCACGTTCGGAATACTGTGTGCTTATTGTGACGTTAGGCATTTTTACTCTCCTTTCAATGGCTATTGAATAATTTATTCCAACTAATTTTATTATATTCTAACACATTCGAAACTTTTAGTCAATACATACGAAACAGATTGACAATAAATATTTCGCATGATATAGTGAAAGTAACATATAAGGTGAAGGGATGTAATTATCAAATAACAGGATTCTTTGTTTTTAGATATATGTATGTTGGTTTTTGGAGGAAAAAATGAAGAAAAAGGAAAAGAAAAAGCTTGGGTTTAAAAGAACCGCCGCAAACAATTTGTTTGCATTAAAAGCAATATGGGAAGGCTCACCCAGTTATCTTATCGTGTATCTTGGTTCATCAGTTATATACGCTGTTCTGGGATTTTTGTCTGAAACCTATCTTTTGAGAAAAGTGGTCAATGGTGTACAAAGCGGAGAAGACATTGGCAGTCTTGTAACCTATGTTGCATTTATGGGAATTACTTGCATTGTTGTATATCAAGCATTGCAATGGTTTTGGAACGTAATGTCACCGCCTAAGCAGAGAAAAATTGCTGCAAATATTGAAAAAATGCTATTCAGGCAGGCAGCCAAAGTAGAACTTGCCTGCTATGAAACACCGTCATTTTATGACAAATACGTGAGAGCTATGGACGAAGCGTATGACCGTACGATCAAGGTTATGAGGTCGTTCGACATGCTCATAGACAGATTTATCAGTTTATTTGCCAATTCTTTGCTTTTATTTGTTATCGATCCGTGGCTTATTGTGTTTGGATTATTTCCGTTACTACTGGGCTTTTTTAAGCGTATGGAAAATATAGCGACACACGATCATCAAGAGGCATTAAAACCTATAAATCGCCGTGCAGCTTATGTCAAAAGAACCTTTTACTTAGGCGAATATGCTAAGGAAATGCGTATAGGCGGTATGTATTCTGAAATGCTGAGTGCGCTTGGAGACACATTCGCTGATTACAAAGCGTTAGTGAAAAAATACGGTGTTAAAAAGGCTATATTAGGATATGTACAAAAGATTGGGCTTGAGGTTGTAACTGTTTTGGGTGCAACACTCTACGCAGTATGGAGCACTATGTGTATAGGTCCCGAATCCGGTGGTATGCAGGTGGGTGACTGTATTGTCGTACTAAGTTCAATCGGTACGATTTCCTATTGTCTTAACAATCTTGTGCAGAACTTTGCCGAGTTTGGAGAGCATGCATTGTTTTTGGAGGACGTAAGATACTTTCTTGACTATACACCGGCAATACTCGATGGAGATAAAAAAATGCCGTCCGACGGCGGAGATTTAGAGGTTAAAAACCTATGCTTTAAATATGAAGGTTCTGAGACAGATACATTAAAGAATATAACCTTCACGTTACATAAAGGCGAAAGAATAGCTCTTGTCGGCAGTAACGGCTCGGGTAAAACCACGCTTGTAAAACTGCTACTGAGACTTTATGACCCTTCAGGCGGTGAAATTGAACTTAACGGCGAAAACATTAAAAACTACCATGTTGGCGGATACCGTCAGTCGTTCAGTACGGTGTTTCAGGATTTTAAAATGCTATCTTTGAGTGTTCGTGAAAACGTATTGTTAAGACCGCTTACCGACGGTGACGAACAACTGGTTGAAAATGCTCTGCGTGAAAGCGGTATTTATGATAAGTTATCCGGACTTGAAAACGGACTTGACTCAATTTTGACAAGGGAGTTTGATGATAAGGGCGTTAATCTTTCTATTGGAGAACAACAAAAACTATCCCTTGCCAGAGTGTTTGCCGATTCCACACCATTTGTAATTCTTGATGAACCGTCAAGTGCCTTGGATCCTATTGCCGAGTATACGATGTTCGAAAATATGATGAAGGCAACAGAAGGAAGAAGTGTAATTTTTATTTCGCATAGGCTTTCTTCCGCAGTGCTTGCCGATCGAGTAATACTTATGGATAACGGTACTATTGCCGAAATTGGCACACATAACGAATTACTACACAAAAACGGCAAGTATGCTGCCATGTTCCGTCGACAAGCGGAAAACTATCTTGGAAACGAGGTGACAGCAAATGCCTAAAAAGAACCGACAGAAATTTTCATCTATACTCAAAAACAATCTGTTTATTTTGGGCAAAGTTGCAAAATTCGCACCCGACTATTTTGTGTGGATGGTTGTAGAGGGTCTTGTATGGGGTATGATAAATTCAGCCTCTGCTATATTCAGTTTTAATCTGTTGAATGCTGTAAGTAACGGTTCGGATTTTGCATATGCTTTGAAAATTATTGCCATAATGGCGACTTTTTATTTACTGGCGTACGCCTTTGATAAATGGTATTGGCTTATACACAATCCGTTGATGAGGCAAAAGCTACACCTTAAAATGCATGCGGAACTATTCAGCAAAGCTCAGACTCTTGATTTGGCCTGCTTTGATGATCCTGAGTTTTACAACGATTTCGTTTGGGCAATGAACGAATCGGATAAGCGTGCCATTGATGTAATGGAAGATACCGGAAAACTGATAAACCGAATAGTAGCATCCTCCTCTCTTTTTGGTCTGCTGTTAACAGTAGACCCCATAATAGCTTTGATGTTGTTTGTATCTTCGGGAATCACAGTTATATGCAATTTGATAGGCAACAAAGTAAGCTTCCGACACAATAAGGAATCTAATCCCTTATGGCGCAAAAAGAATTACATTAACCGTGTTTATCACCTGAGCGATTATTCAAAAGAGTTGCGCATCAGCAGAGCTGACGAACTGCTGATGAACGAATACGACCAAAACAACGAAAAGATCATAGAACTTGATGTTAAATACGGTAAGAAATATTATCTTTTTTACGGACTAGGTTGGAATGCGATGTCAACACTGACCTTTTTTGCAGTTCTTTTGTATATGGTGCTTCAGCTTGGCAACGGAACGTTGGCGGTAGGTGGTTTTGCGGCTACGGTAAATATAGTTTGGAGTATACGTTGGATGTTTTCCAACCTTATAGAAAGAATAACTAATTACCCCAAGCATTCTTTGTATATAGAAAAGTATCGTGAGTTTTTGCGTTTCACTCCCGAAATAAAGGACGGAATAAAAGAAATACCGCCGTTCGAAAGTCTTGAGTTTAAAAACGTCAGTTTTTCTTATGAATTTGCTTCACATCCTAAGTATAAATTTCACGATGAAGATTATAAGGCACCAACCAATGTCGAAAAAGGTAAGGATGCTTTAAAAAACATTTCGTTCAAACTGACTGCGGGTGAAAAAATAGCCATAGTAGGTTATAACGGAGCAGGTAAAACCACACTCATTAAGTTGATGATGCGTCTGTACGACCCAACCGAGGGCGAAATACTTTATAACGGTGTCAACATAAAGGAATACGATCCCGTGTGTTACCGCAAAATGATAGGAACAGTTTTCCAAGATTATAAAATATTCGCAACATCGGTTGCTATGAATGTTATGAACGGAAAGTACGATGAAACGACCGACTACGATACGGTCATAGATGCTTTAGAAAAGGCAGACTTCACCGAAAAACTTAAAACCTTGAAGGACGGCATCGATACACACCTTACACGAGAATTTAATGATGAAGGCACCAACCTTTCCGGCGGCGAATCGCAAAAGATAGCTATTGCACGTGTTTTTGCTAATGAGTACCCCATAATTATTATGGATGAACCGTCTAGTGCACTTGACCCGATGGCCGAATATAATCTTAATCAATCAATACTTAAGCACACAAACGACAAGACGGTCGTATTCATTTCGCATAGACTTTCCACAACTCGTATTGCCGATAAAATTTATATGTTTTCGGATGGACGCCTTATTGAAGAAGGCTCACACGCAGAACTTTTGGAGACAGACGGAAAATACGCCGAAATGTTCCGTTTGCAATCAGAAAAGTACGAGGATTGCAAAGCTATTTGAATTTGCGTTTTATAACTTATGGAGATTAATATGAAAAAGTACCCAATCCGTGGGATATTATTATTAAGAACGAACGGGTCGAACTATTTATCTGTAAATGTACTATTGTAAATTCAGATGAACGCTATCAATCAGTAGAAAAACTTGCAATTGTATTATAGCAATAATAAAAGCTGTCTCTCTTAGTTGAAAGAGACAGCTTTATTTTATTATTCTAATTTTTCTAGGCCTTTTACGCGACTTCTTGGGAGGATTAGCGGGAACAGAACCAGAATGTTCCTTGCTAATCAAAAGATGACAATATGATGCTGAATATCGGTCATATCCGTCGTTTGACAAAAGAACAAAAATAAGCAACAAGCCGCACCCGTTAAGAGTGCGGCTTGTTAAATATAACAAATGGTGTTACGTAATATTTCTCTGTTGTATTAACACTTGATTTTACAATTTACAATTAATTTACTGTGGTTTTGTCATGGTTTTACAAAATTCCGAATCCTTGTTGAAAAAAATGGAAAATTATGATATTATTAAAGTATTACAAACGATATGAATAGAGGCTATGAAAATGAGCAGAACCAGACCTTATATTTTTATATCTTATTGTTGGGATAATTCTGACGAATATTATTTTCTTGAGTATTTAAAAAACTCAATAGAAGAAAGATTTCATAACAATGTTGATATTTTCTTAGATAGACAAAGCACAAATGTTAATGACAATTATTCCGAGCATGAAAAAAATATAAAAATCGCCGATTTAATACTGGTGTTTTTTACACCTGAATATAAAAAAGCGTTAACAAGCACAGAAAAAAGACGTTTAAAAAAGGAGTATCCTTTAATCGTTAAACAACAAAACGATATTAATAGACGTAATTGTGTTTATCCGATCTTATTTAAGGGAAATGAAACAAGTTCTGTCCCTGAAGAATTTGTAGAACATCATTGCTTTCCATTTTCAAGCAAAATATTTTATGATAAAGTTGGTGGAAGACCAAAATTCAGTAACAGAAAAAATTTCCAAGATTTTGTTTATGAAATTGCCAATGAGGCACGAGAAAACTTTGAAAATATGCCTAAAGAGTGGGATCGTGAAGATGAACATGAAAATCAACTTTTGTATAACACGAAAGCTGATAATATGCTTCCAAAAAAATGTATGTTGGAAGTAGATGCCTATGAAGAAGTATTTAAACAAAATGTGTTTATAGTCGTAGGACGAAAAGGGTCTGGAAAAACCACTTTGTTAGAAATAATTCGCAAACTAAATGTTAATGAGTATAAAAAGAAGTACAAAACACTATCACCCGTAAAAATGGATGATATAAATATCACTAGATTGTTTAAATTATTAGAAACCTACAGAAGGGATTTGGATATATTACAAGACACAGATATTATCAATGTTTATTGGCAACTTTTTTTCATTTTGCAGTGTATTTATGTGATTGCGTTAGAGGAAGAAAGGGGTATTATTCCACAATCGGATAGTAGAAAAAACATTTTTAAATCTGTTACAAAGTTGTTAAAAAATAGATGTGGTAATTTTGAATCAGTCGAAGACGAATCTCTTCGCAAAGGAATATCAAACCTTACAATCGAACTGATTGAAAACCATCTTCATGAAGGTGCATTAAAGTTCTCTAATGATGTTAATCTTCTTACATCATATGTAAATAATATTAATGCTAATTTAATAATCAAACAATTTCTTGGTAAAAATTTTAAGTCATATGTTAACGCCTTAAAACAATGCAAGAAAAAAATTTTAATATGCTTAGATGGATTTGATGTGACATCTGAAGATTTCCGAATACGCACTGTAAGATTGAAGAAAAAAGACAAAGACGAATTCGAAAAACGGACACATTTTGAAGAATTATATTATAGAGGCTTAATGTTAACAGTAGATAAGTTTAAAATGGACACTTTCGGAAATGCGATAGATGTTTTTCGTTCTTGTATGGACTTTTGCATTTTGCTGCCTCAAGATAGAATAGATCAAATGCACAACATAGATCGCGACCGTGCCAAAAGACGATTAAGCTATTTAAACTGGGATGCTTATGAGTTGTTTGAAATGTTAGCTAAAAGATTAGAATACGTTTATAAGGTTACGCCCCCCGACAATCTAAACCCTAAAGAAAGAGTAAAGTATGTATTGGCGCAAAAAGCTTGTAAATTACCATCCCATATTGAAGTTACTATCAATGGTAACACATACAACTTTGAAATTTTAAACTATATACTTAGGCAAACATTTTGGAGACCAAGGGAAATTATACTTCATATTGCAAGACTTATAAAAATCCACAAAAGAGCAGAAAAACTGACTATACCAATTAGTCACAAGACCATAAAATCAGAATTAACAGGCAGTGCTGAAAAAATTATATCTGATGAATTATACTTTGAGTACAAACATGTTTTTTATAATTTAAGCGATATATTATCTGAATTTGCAAATTCGAAAATTTTATGGAATGTAAGTGAATTTATTGAAAGAATTGCAAAGTGTGAATTTGAAACAGTTTTGGCTAAAGACAACGGTACAATTGAAAGTAAAATTAGCATTTTATACCAGTTGGGAATTATCGGTTTGTACTTTGAAAAAAACGACTTAAAGAGCTCCGGATATGAATGTAATATTCTTTTCGTTTTCAACGAAGGGCTAGATCCGATTGAAAGTTTAATAAACACGAAAAATTATACAACGACTAAAGCAAAAATCATTTTCAATCCGATTTTTTCAAAAAAATTAGCATTAGAGTATAATATTTCTGAACCAATAGGAGATTTTAGTTGGGAATATATTCAATCGAATCACCTAAGAAAGGATTCGATTAGAAGGACGTGATATTCTTTACTATTCCACTAAAAGGAGAAAAAACAATGTGCAAAAAAAATGATAAACAAAATATTTTAGAGAAAGAAATTGACCTTATTCAATCATGTATAACCAGAATGGCTAATAATTCTTTTTTGATTAAAGGTTGGCTTGTTTCACTAATAGCAGTAGGTTTTGCGTTATTGCCAGAAACATTTAATATGAGAGCATTATGTATTATTTCATTATTAGTCTGTCTTTGCTTCTGGTATTTGGATGGATTCTTTTTAAAAATGGAGAAATTATATCGTTGGAAATATGAATGGGTAATTAGCAACCGATTAACAACTGAAGATTATAGTTATAACTTAAATCCATATGAGTCAAATATGTGGCTTCCAAATAAAAATAACCAATCAAGAAAAGTTCCCTCAATATTGCGAGTAATGTTTACAAAAACATTACTACCGCTGTATTTACCAATTATAGTGACAATAATTTTTATGTTTGTTAACTCATACAAAAATTGGATCTAACTACAAAAAACAAGCAGCCCTTACTAATAGGCTGCTTGTTTTTGTCTAAACAATCCCTTTTATGGAATACAAAACATCCAAAGCGTTAATATCTTCATATCCTTTAATAAATGGAATATTATCACCATCAAGTTGATGTGTAAGAACTCCGTATGTTCGTTTCCATTTTTTTAAATCCTCATCTGTTAATTTAATCATCTCGCTAATATATTTGTCAACATCATGAGAAATATGAATTGTATTTTGTTCAGCGGCAAACAATGTTCTTCTATCAGAGTGTTCAAGTATAATTGTTTCTCTCTTGGGTTGAATTGGTCGAATTAAACTAGTCATGGCCAATTCGTGGTAAATCCATGGAGATAATGTAGTGGAATGCTTATTTTCTTTTAAAGATTCTAAATCAGCTGTTAAAGATACAGATTCAGGGGTATTAAAAAATATAACACACTCAGAATTGTTAATCATTTCCGATAAAGCTATTGATAACATCATATGAACATGACTGGTAGTATAGTTTCTTAGTTCATAGCTATATGTAGAAGAATTGGCATTTTTACATTTTTCATCATCGATTTGTTTTAAAAGTTCATCACAATATCCCCAAACACACGAATCAATAAAGCATGTAAGATTAAAATTATGCTTTAACCATCCGGCAAACGCTTTAACCTTATTAATATCTTGATGTGAATGAGATATAAAAATATCAGCGTCTACTATATTAAACCAATGTTCCTTTAATGAAGAACCATTAATTTTCCCATTATCATAGATGAACTTTTTTAAATCCTGCTTTACTTTCGCCTTATGATTATCGTATTCTTTTTTTCCAAACTCTAAATATTTATTTAGCTCTGTATTATAAAAAGAATTGGTTAATTTAAAATCAAATTTAGAGTACATAGACACTGTGTCTCCTTATTGAATTTATTTTAAAATATTATATCATATTTTAACCTCTATATCAACTCAGTAAACTTATAAATAATATAAGTTTTATTGTTTTCCAAATGTCTACCAAAGTTCTATTAAACATCAAAATTACCGCTTTTGCTAAATACTTATTTAGTTGAATAATGTTGGATGAGCTCACAAACATTTTAAGTTCTAACAGTTGACAAATCCGTAAAATCTGCTATAATATAAGCAGAGAGGCTACCGATAGACGGTCAGCCTAATAATGGGTTAAAGAAATAACCGCACTTTTGGCGAGGGGCGGTTATTTCTTTTTTGTTATGTCAATAACAAGTGCGATAATTGCTACAACAAGTGAACCGAAAAGGAACAAAGTCTCATAAGTAACCATTGGCACCCCTCCTTTCATTTAGGAGGGAAAAGTGCCCCTCCTTAGTAAAGAAGGGCTAACCGCCTACCGTTATGGTAGCCTCTAAGGGTGCGAAGCACCATTCATATTATACAATATTCGACACTTATTGTCAATCGCTCAAAGAGGCTCAAATGCCTTTATATCAAGGGATTCCATTGCTATAAAAATACATAACTATATCATAACTCTACATAGGTAAATAAAAAATTTTATGAATGTAAAAAATAGAATTATAACAAAGTTGGTTGTTTTTGCTGAAAGATCAGCAAAAACGATGGATTTGTCAAATGTTTAATAGATACTTAAAGGCAATAACTAATAAATTCGGTTCATGTGAGAGCGAGCGGCTTATTATATATTTGATTTCTGTTGCTTGTACTAAACATGACAAATTCGAATCTTTTGATAATTCGAGATAAGTTGAATTCAGTATCCTAGTTTTAATTAATAGAAAATGTAATTTACACACAAAATTACATTGACACAATTTGAAATGATAAGTATAATTTATTTGAAAATAAATTTGTGGAGGTACATCATGCCTTATAATGAATTTGAAACTCAAGCATGGCAATACTTTGAAATTGCAAAGGAAAAATTAGCAGCAGGAAATAAGAGCGAAGCTCTGTCAAATTTCAACATGGCATATAGCATTGCTCAAAAGAACAATATGTATGGTCTTATGTCGCAAATTGATGTCTATCGTAGAGAATTATAAATAAAAAGCAATGCAGATCACTTGAATGTGTCTGCATTGCTTTTTATTTATGTATTCGCAAAGTTTTAATCTTTTGCATTTCGTTATGTACATCATCAAAAATTTTTAAAGCTTCTTTCTTTGACATTCCATATTCTTCGCGAAGGTGTTGGGCATATTTTCTTCTATATATTTTATTCCAATCTTCTTGAAAATCATCACAAGGTACTTCTAATAAAATTCTTGGCTCACCTATATGTTCGGAAAACTTGGTTTCACTATCGCCAGTCATTAAAAAAAGGCACTTCGCATATAAAATTTGGTTCACGATAATTCCATATTTTATTACATCAAAAAACAAAATAATTTTTTGTTCAACAGGTGATGAAAAGGATAATGACAATATAGCATACTCATATCCCTCTGTCATTCCCCATTGGCACTCGCAATTACCGTTTTTTACAGATTTATGTGTAATAATTAAATCGTTGATTTTTCCGTCAATATCCGGTTCGACTATTGCTATAGGTATATTTCTTCCGTTAGCAACACCTTCACAGGCGATAGCAGCAGTTGCTACAACACGTGTTAATATATCGTTTTCTCCGCTTTTCATTTTCTTAGGCCTTGACATTTTCTTCAACCTCCTCATTCATATAAATAACAGTGGTGTCGCGTTTATTCTTAAACACATCTTCAATTTCAACCACGAATTTTATTATTTTCAAATTGTAATACAATTCCTTGCTGATTTCAAATTCTACCCATTTTTGAATTGATTTATTACATTCTATATTATCTCCAACGAATAGCATTGATGACTTATTTGTTGGGGATAGGACAACACTCTTTTCCTCACCTATTACATTTAAACTAATCTTCTCTATGGTCATATCTTTATTAGACAGATTAGTTACAACAAGATAATATTGAAGCTTTACATTTTCGCCTTTACCAATTATGGCTTTTGAATCTATTGGTGATATAATTTTAAAATTTGGTTTATCTTCATTGCACTTTTTCTTCTCTAAATTATATGACTTTTTTGAAATAATTGTTTGCCATAGTGTTACTAACATAGCAATAACAGAAATCCCTGCGCTAATTGCCGAAATATAGTCTGATGTTTCCATATCTCTCTCCCTTTCTTATATGCCAAATTATAACACTTTTCAACAAACAAATCAACAAATATGGTATAATGAATGCAGAGAGCAAAAAATTCTATGCATTCATCTTTGGTTTTAAGCTGTTTTATTGGCTTGTGGTGGTGTGTGTTGCGCCTTCTGATTTATACTATTTCAATCTCAAAAAATATATAGAATATAGTTCTAATGAAATGCTTCTAAAATTGTTCTAACAAACATCCGTAAAATGAGAAAAACCGTGCAGACCGCACGGTTAGTGGATTTGTTGTGATTTTAGTCAAAAACCGCATAAATAAAGGGGTTCACAGGGGACTGCAAGGGACTCAAAGGAACCTATCGGCACAGCCCTTTATGAAATTCAGGTTCTAGTCGAGGCAACTCGGTGCAGGTTCGATTCCTGTTATCCGCACCATATCAAGAGCCACGACACACTTTTTGGTGTCAAGGCTCTTTTTTTGAGTCAAGTTTTAAGTAATTGCGAATACAGCCTCAAAAACAACATAAATCCTTTTACCCTAAGAATCAAAATTATAAAAATCAAGGTCTGCGTCCTCTAAAACTTTGGCACGCCCATCATCGTCCATAAGAGCAAACTCATCGATATCAAATACCGACAATTCAAACTCGTTTTGCTCACGGGATTCGACCATATCCATAAACATGCCGAATTCTGCCCTATAAATGTCACTATCCGTGTGAATTTCATTAATTTTTCGCTAATTATATTTTGCCGGATTGTGAACCAACAAAAAGTGTGATACAATATATTAAAAATTACAATGGAGAGCAAAATGGATACTAAAAATAATTCTGTATCAATTATAATTCCGGTTTACAACCGTCAAGAAGTAGTTGAAGAGTGCATTCGCTCTGTGCAATTACAAAGCTATTCTGATTTTGAAATAATACTAATCGACGATGGCTCAACCGACAACACAGTTGAAATATGCCAACAAATAGCGACCAAGGACAAAAGGATTAAAATTCTTACCTCCCCACACGGAGGGGTATCCTCCGCACGAAACGCAGGTCTTGACGCAGCAACAGGAGAATATATCTTCTTGGACAGCGACGATATTATTCATCCGAAGCTGTTAGAAGTTCTCGTTAAAGAGCTTGAAGAACACCACGCATCCATCACAGGAACAAAATCCCGAAACTGCATGCAACAATATTGGCTTAAAGTAAAAGATGTTTTTTACAGGATTCAACACCTGCCGAAGTTACATACCACAAGCACAATGATGCTTTGCGGTGTTTCTTTTACGGTCAATCCCCCTTTGACGTAATGAGCGGTACTATGATGAGAAAGGATTTAATAAACGATACCCGATTTTGCACCGACCTTTTTATAGGCGAAGATTTTTATTTCATGTACGAAAACCTGGTAAAAGGTGCAAACGCCGTCTTTTTAAAGCAACAGTGGTGTCTCAATCGCATTCACGATAATAACACATCGTGGCAATATGATTTTGACG
Organism: Clostridia bacterium; assembly: GCA_017409475.1. Taxonomy (GTDB): domain Bacteria; phylum Bacillota; class Clostridia; order Oscillospirales; family Acutalibacteraceae; genus UMGS1976. Next base: position 54,447 of record JAFQSP010000009.1, on the reverse strand, counting down.
CTTTTTGGACAAGATTTCACCGCCGAGAATTAGTATGGCAAAACGAAGAATCTCTTGGGCGAACCGAATATGCCAATATTCAAAAAAGAGATGCTTTCGGCTGTTTTCTTCGTTGTTTTGAACAGCAAAAACCTCTCAGTTCAGATGTACGAAAGATGAGAAAGACTCTTAAAAAATACAAAAAGGTAATTTCACCTGCCTTGAACAGAAAAAATAAGATTTTCTATTTTTTAAGCCTTTATTGCCCTTTGATATTATCACTGCACAATAAAACCATAAGCTTTTTGCGAAGGCTAAAAAAGCGTATTAAAAGGAAATTATCTTTTTTCACCGACGCAACAGTTTAAAAAACCACATTACAAAAAAGCCGATGAGCAAACACTCATCGGCTTTTTTTAATTATTTTATCATTACCATATAAACGGTATAATTCTGTACTTAACCTTTTTTCTATATCCCACGTACCCATCGAGTTGCTCGGCAAGTAGCTTTTCCTCATTATTTATGCGAACAACTATAATCAACGGATATACAAAAAATACAATAAATCCATACCACGAGCCGAGAATAAGCGGTATCATTAAAAAGAGTAAAATTGTTGCCATATACATCGGATGACGGACAATTCCGTACAGCCCCGTATCAATAACCTTTTGTCCCTCTTGAACCTCTATGGTTCGTGATAAATAAGCGTTTTCGCGCATTACTTCGGCATAAATCGCGTAGGACAAAAGAAACAAAACCGACGCTATAATGACAACCGCTGACGGCACCTTTGACCAGCCAAAGCGAAAATCAAGCCCCGACACAATAAATCCTACGAGAAAAATCAAGGCTGAAAATGCAACTACACACCTTTGCGTTTTTTCCTTTTCCTTGCCGTCGAGGCGCTTTTCGAGTAATTTTGGTGACTTAATCAACATAACGACGCCGAGCAAAAGCATAGGAACAAACAATAGCAGAATAAAAAGCCAGCCGCACTTATAATTCATTGTTCCTGCGGGGACAAATAACAGCAAGCCCACAAGAATTAAGCCCGCTATAAATTTCATCAGCGCATTAAATATCAATTTCATAAGCTTCAACTCCAAGCAAGTATATATCCATTATAATATTAGCGTAACATTTTCTCAATAACAATAGTGTTAGCATTGGCTATTTATCTTGTGATTTTTGAAATAGTATGGTAAAATTAAATCTAATAAAAAAACAGGAGTTAAAAATGAGTAAGGAAAACGAAAAACTGCTTTTTGACTTTTTAAACACGCCGCTTGACAGCGGAGACATAATATTCGAACGGTTTGCTGCTATACCGGGAGCAATTTCAGGCATAGGAGAAAAGCCCCTTGAACGCTATGTTTATATCCCCGGTACACGAAAAGACCGCATAGTTTTGGTTGCTCATATCGACACCATTTGGGATAAAAACTATAATATGCCCTTTTCGGACAAGCGAGAGGTTGAATTAAAAGACGGATTATTTTGCAGCAATAATGAAAATTGCGGCATAGAAGCAGACGACGAGCAGGATGCGCTATGCTATGGAAGCTAAAGGACTGCGGTCACAGCATCCTCATCACCGATGGTGAAGAGCACGGAAAGCTCGGCGCACGACACCTTAAAAAATCAAACAAAAAGCTATTTAACGAACTGAATAAACACTGTTTTATGATTGAATTTGATTGGATAAGTACCGACTGCTGCTTATTTAATCAGGTAGATAATACCGAAAAATTTAAAAATTACATAGAAAAGTCAACCGGTTTTATCGACAGCAAGCTACGTGGAAGCACCGACCTTCAAATTTTATGCCGCCGTATATGTGGCGTCAATCTGGGAGTAGGATACTTCCGTCAACACACTAATGGCAAGGTGCTTTCGCTATCGCGTTGGGAAAAGACATATGAAAAAATAAGTGAATTTTTCAAAAGCCGCAAAAGCGCTTTCGCTCAAAATTTTTACCGCCGTACACCCGCATAATTAAGGGCTATGCCAAAAAAATTCTTTCTATGCTTAAAATATTACCTAACAAAAAGGGGTAAACGATGTATAATTTCTTTGTAAACGACGAATGCAGGCAGGGCGACCGATATATCATTACGGGAGCCGACCACAATCATATAAAAAACGTACTAAGAATGAAGGTCGGCGACACCATACTCGTCAGCGCGAACGGAAAAAGCGACCTTTGTGAAATTGAAACAATCGATAATGACGAAATTATCGCTCCCATTATCGAGGAGGATTATCAAAACACCGAGCTGCCGCTTGAAATACACCTTTTTCAAGGGTTGCCAAAGAGTGACAAAATGGAACTTATTATTCAAAAAGCTGTTGAACTCGGGGTTTATTCAATAACACCGATTGAAATGAAACGGTGCATAATAAAGCTCGACGATAAAAAGAAAAAGTCAAAGCAGGCTCGCTGGCAAGCAATTTCGGAAAGCGCCGCAAAGCAAAGCAAGCGTAACACAATACCCGAAATTAACGAAATAATTTCATACAAAGCCGCATTAAACGCCGCAAAAGAGCTCGATTTACTGCTCGTTCCTTATGAAAACGAGGATGGCATTTTATCCACAAAAGAGGCGCTAAAAGAACTCAAAAACGCAAAGTCGGTTGGAATTATAATCGGGCCGGAGGGTGGCTTTGACGAAGGTGAAATTGATGCGGCAAAGGATGCAGGCGGAAGGATAATTTCGCTTGGAAAGCGCATTTTACGCACCGAAACCGCCGCTATCACCTCCGTTGGAATGTGCATGCTCTATACCGAAATGAGCGAAAACGAATAGTTATATAAAAACTGCTTATCCCTATAAAAGACAAGCAGTTTTTTTCATTTTCATTCTTTTACTACCGTCAGCTCTTTTATTCCATAATAATCAAAGACTGAAATGGTTTTTTCATCAATTTTTTCGCCGCAAAAGGCAATCGGCACTGCGGGAGGACAGCTCACAGACGGCTGAGCCAGCACCCGTCCAAGAGCATTAGCGGTGGTCACCCTTTCGCAAGGAGACAGCATCGCGTCGCGCACCGACATTACCCTTTCAGGTCGGTGTACGGTCATTCGTGCGGCGGTAATTGAAGGCAACTTTTTCATCGATAAAAGCTCGTTTTCGAGGCGAGAAAGGTCCTTTTGCCCAACTTCGTCGGTTAGCATAAATACGATAAAATCAGGGTCGGCATACTCGCAAACAATACCTTTTTTGCACAATATTTCAGCGAAATCGGTACCGATGTAGCCGTATTTCTTTGTCGCCAAGGTAATCTTTGTCGGCTCGTTTCCGTAGAGGGTATAACCCGCTTCGGCAAGGCGATTTTTAAACTTTTTAACCCTTTCGACAAAAGCTGAAAGTCGCTCGTTATAGCCACTTGAAAGATACTCATTCAGTCGGTCGAGCGACTGCAAAATAAGATATGATGGGCTGGTCGAGCCGAAAAGCGCAAGTGCATTTTTCGCCTCGCTGACAAAAATTTTCGGTACGGTATTCGATATATGCAAATAGGCGGCACCCGTTAATGCAGGCAGCGTTTTATGCGCTGAATCGCAGCAAATATCGGCGCCAAGGTCGATTGGGTGCTGTGACGGGGTCAAAAAGCGCAGATATGCTCCGTGGGCATTATCAACCGCAAGTAGAACACCGTGCTTTTTACAAACGGCGGAAATTGCTTCTATATCCGCGATATTACCGAGATAATCGGGTGATGTGAGATAAATTGCGGTCGGCTTTTTATCGCCGTTTTGTAAAAATAAATCGAGTTTTTTTGCATCAATGACGCAAGAGAGATAACCCTCTCTGTCGTCAAAATTGAGCCATTCGACATCTAAATCAAGCAAAGCGGCGGCGCTTAAAAACGCCTTATGAACATTCATTGCGGCGGCAATAAGCGGTCGCCCTCCCCTTTCCCTCGCATAAAGGGAAACGAGGTAAAGCATAGCGCGAATTGCATGAGAAGCACCCTCGGTAGAATAATAGGTCGGGCAACCAAAAAGTTCGCTTGCATTATCTTCGCTCTCTTTAATTATTCCACTCGCTTCATAAAGGCTGTCGGCGCCGTCAATTTCGGTTATATCAAGCGGCTCCGGACCTATAAACGATATCCCTTTATGCCCCGGCATATGAAGGCGCAAGGCATCGCTTTCGGCATATTTTTTAACAAAATCGCAAATGGGCGTCTTCATCATTCGGTACCAAGCGCCTTTGCGACCTCGACCATAATGGCGCATTCCATTCGCTTTTTAAACAGTTTACAGCCGTATTCGTACACACCCGTAACCGAACCGGTCGAATGATAAGCATTTGCCGCACAGCCGCCTGAACAATAAAGTCGAGCCCAGCAATCCTTACATTCCTCGTGGGCATAAACGTTGCAAGCGGCGAATTCGTCCTGAATTTCGGTATTTGTAACGCCCGTCCAGACATCGCCTAAACGGAACCTTTCGTCACCGACAAACTGGTGGCAGGGATAAAGGTCGCCCCAAGGGGTAACTGCCATATATTCGGTACCCGAACCACAGCCTGAAATTCGCTTGTAAATACATGGGCCACCGGTTAAATCAATCATGTAATGATAGAAGGTAAACGGCTTTCCTTCCTTGTTCTTTTCGAGCATAAGCTCTGCCAATTTTTCGTACTGGTCAAGTACAATCGGTAAATCATCTTCGGTAAGCTCGGCAGGGTCTCCCTGAGCACAAACCACCGGCTCCATACTAAGCTCGTTGAAGCCCAAATCGAGCATTTGCTTTATATCGTTCAGAAAATCGGGATTGCGATGGGTAAAGGTGCCGCGCATATAATAATTCTTACCCTCACGCGCCTCTACAAGCTGCTGAAACTTCGGCACAATGCGGTCCCAGCTTCCCTTTCCGGAATAGTCAACGCGGTAACAGTCGTGGATTTCCTTTCTTCCGTCAAGGCTGAGCACGACGTTGCTCATTTCTTTATTAGCGAATTCAATTACATCATCGTCAATGAGCAGTCCGTTGGTTGTAAGAGTGAATCGAAAATTCTTGTTATGCTCCTTTTCAATCTCACGCGCATAGGCGACAAGCTGCTTTACAACGTCGAAGTTCATAAGCGGCTCTCCGCCAAAGAAATCGACCTCTAAATTGCGGCGGGTACCCGAATTTTTAATAAGATAATCAAAGGCCTGCTTTCCGACCTCGAAGCTCATAATAGCCCTGTCGCCGTGATATTTTCCCTGGCTTGCGAAGCAATAGGCACAATTAAGATTACATGTATGAGCAACGTGGAGACAAAGCGCCTTTACCACTCCGGCCGTTTTTTCTTTCAGCTTTCCTGCCATTGATGCAAAGGTATCGGGCGCAAAAAGCTTACCCTGCTCCTTTAATGAGCAAACCTGATTATAGCATTCCGAAATATCGTCGGCTGAAATATCCTCTCGGCCAGCATATTTTTCGGCTATTTTTGATAAAATATCTTCCTTACTATTTGATTCAAAAAGGGAAATTATATCGTACGCAACCTCGTCAACAACGTGAATTGCTCCCGAGCATACGTCGATAACTATGTTATATCCGCCCAAACGGTACTGATGAATCATTGATTTTCTCCTCTTTTTACCTCATAAACTCTTATTATGAAAAAATGCCACCGATTTCGGCGGCATTTTTTAATCCATTTTTGCAATTACTTGCTTTCCTGAGTGTTTTCACACTGCTGATTTGCGATACCGCAGCTTGTTTTACAAGCAGACTGGCATGAAGTCTGGCATTCGCCGCAGCCGCCATTCTTAGCGCTTTCGCAAAGATTCTTTGTTTCGATAGTTTTAATATGTTCCATAATAAATGCAACCTCCATAAATCATTATACTTATGCTACCACATTTTACATTCAAAGTCAATACGCTTAAAAAACATTTAATCCCATAAAATCAGTAAAATTTGACGATTATTCGGTTATCTGCGCCATTACACTTTCGGCGTAGCGTACCGTTTCCATGGCGTCCTTTGCGTATTTATCGGCGCCAATTTTCGCCGCGTATTCCTCGGTAAGAACTGCGCCACCGACAACAATTTTGCAAAACGGGGCTTTTTTACGAAGCTCCAAAATTGTTTCTTCCATCGACGAAACGGTGGTGGTCATTAGCGCGCTTAGTCCGACAAGCCGAGCATTATTGCTTATTACCGCCTCCACAACCGTTTTGGGTGGCACGTCCTTTCCCAAGTCGATGACCAAAAATCCGTAATTTTCAAGTATCAGCTTTACAATATTTTTTCCTATATCATGGATGTCGCCCTTTACTGTTGCAATGACGAATACGCCCTTTGGCTCGGCGGCATTTCCGCTTGATGCCATGGCGCATTTTATCCGCTCAAATGCCGACTGAGCCGCTTCGGCGCTCATTAGAAGCTGTGGCAGATAAACCATCTTTTTTTCGAATCCCTCACCTACTCGGTTGAGAGCCGGAATTATCTCGTTTTCGACTATTTGAAGCGGATTTTCGGTTTTTAAAAGCTCGTCGGTAAGCTCACGCGACCTTTCTCTGAACCCTTTTACGATAGACTTTTCGAGCTCGGAGCGGTATTTCTCATTTGATTCCGCCTTTTCGGTTGCCGCAAGGGGTGCCGCTTGAACAGTAAAGCTATCAGCCGCCGAAATATAATCGGTGCAATTAACATCGATTCCATGAAGAACTCGATAGCTGTAATATGTCTTCATCATATCGGGCGAATAGGGATTCATGATTGCCGCTGAAAGTCCGTTTTCGAGCGCAAGGGCAAAGAAAACTCCGTTCACCACATCACGATTGGGCAAACCGAACGAAACATTCGATATACCAAGCGAAGTATGACAGCCTAAATCGTGGTTAATTCTCTTTAACGCATCGAGGGTTTCGACGGCGGCGAAATTATCGGCACTGACCGTCATTGCGAGGGTGTCAAAAATAATATCCTTTTTATCAATTCCGTATTTTTCAGCTGTATTCAGTATCTTTTCGGCGATTTTTACCCTATCTTCAGCCGTTTTCGGTATTCCGTTTTCGTCAAGGGTAAGGGCTACCACCAATCCGCCATACTTTTTCACAAGCGGGAACACCGCCGCCATAACATCTTCCTTGCCGTTGACCGAGTTTATCATCGCCTTTCCGTTATAAAGACGCAGGGCGGTTTCCATAGCAGATATGTCGGAGGTATCGATTTGAAGCGGAAGGTCGGTTACGGCTTGAAGTTCGGTAACCGCCGTTTTTAACATTTCCTTTTCGTCAATATCGGGCAAGCCAACGTTGACATCAAGAATATGCACACCCTTTTCCTGCTGATTTACACCTTCAGTGAGGATATAGTTTATGTCCCTTTCGACAAGCGCCTGTTTAAAGCGTTTTTTACCTGTTGGATTAATTCTTTCGCCAATAAGTATGGGAGACGAGCCAAATTTTACCGCGTGAGTATACGACGATACGGCGGTAATATTTTTCGGCTCGATTTGTGCGGGAGTAAGCCCATTCGCCTTTTCGCAAACGGCACGTATATAATCGGGAGTTGTGCCGCAGCATCCGCCGACAACTCGAACACCCGCCTTTATAAGCTCAAAAACCTCGTCGGCAAACTCGTCGGCGGTGACGTCAAACACCGTTCTACAGTCAACCGATTTCGGCAGTCCGGCATTCGGCATGAGCAAGGTCGGGACGGATGCATTTGCGAGAATTTCTTTTACAATAGGTTTAAGCTGCTTTGGTCCGAGTGAACAGTTGGCGCCGATTACATCAACACCCATTCCTTCGAGCAGAGCCACCATTGCGGCAGGGTCGGCGCCCGTCATAAGCTTTCCGTCGGTTCCGTAAACGTTTGAAACAATAATCGGCAGGTCACTGTTTTCCTTTGCGGCAAGGACGGCCGCCTTTGTTTCGTAGCTGTCGTTCATGGTTTCGATAATTATAAGTTCAGCTCCGTATTTTACACCGAGCTTGACCGTTTTTGCAAAAAGCGAAACGGCATCCTCAAAATCGAGGTCACCAAGCGGCTTTAAAAGTCGGCCGAGCGGTCCTATATCAAGAGCAACGAATTTTTCTTTATCAGAAACCGAAAGCTCCCTCGCTTTTTTTGCATTTTCAAAAGCGGAGGAAATAATTTCGTCAAGCTCATCATCCGAAAACTTGAGCCCATTTGCACCAAAGGTATTGGCGCTGACAACATTACTTCCCGCGTCAAAATATTCGCTGTGAATATCGGTTATCACGTCGGCATGGGTCAAATTCCATCGCTCCGGAAGTTCGCCAACGGGTAGCCCTTTTTCTTGCAAAAGGGTACCCATTCCACCGTCGAGATAGACTATATTATCCTTTAAAAAATTAGAAAATTTCATTCTTTTCCTCCGATTGTCAGCCGTCATTTTTTCAGTCGCAAAGGCCTAAAAACGCCGTTACAGACTTTGACGGTGACATAAAAAAGCTATCATTTAAGACAACGCCAATATTTTTTTCACACGAAAGAAGCGCAAAAATTTCGCCCTGTAATTCGAGCGGAAGGTCGCCGTATCCGGCGCTGAAACGCGGTTTTACCTTCTTTCCCGTTTCAGCCGAAATCACCTCACAAAAGGTGTCACAAACCGCCTCTACCCTTTCGGTACCGATGGCCTGAAAAAGAACCGCCTTTGAGGGCGAAATGCGCTCGTATTTCACAATCAGTCGGTCGAGCATAGCGCCAACCGTTGCGCAAAAAACTATTGCCTCACTGCAACCCGAAAGATTCTTTGCAAGGTCGCTCGACTCCACCTTAAATACGCCAAAATCGCATATATTTCGGTCAATTTTTACCACAAGCTTGCAGTAGCAGACACGATATGAAAGGCATTTTTCCGCTTCCGAAATACATTCGCAAAGCAACGTCGAAACCTCGTTGTTATCATCCTTGCATCCTGCGTAGCGGAGTATTTCCTTATTAGAAACGGGTGGACAGTCAAGGCACTTTATTAAAACTGTACAGCTCATTTGCCCAAAATGTCCGAAAGATTGCTCTGAATTTTTGCGGCAATATCAGGCTTATTCATTGAATAAACGTGGACGTTGGTAATATTATTTGCATAAAGGTCAATAATTTGGTCAGTAGCATAGGCTATTCCCGCCTGCTTCATTGCGGCAGGGTCACTACCGAATTTATCAACCAAGCTCTTAAACCTTTGCGGCATAAATGAGCCCGAAAGCTTGATAGCTCGTTCAACCTGGTTTGCATTTGTTATAGGCATAATTCCCGGAATTACGGGGACGGTGATACCCGCCTCGCGAATTTTATAAAGAAAATTGTAAAGCAGATTATTATCAAAAAACATCTGGGTTGTGAGAAAATCGCAACCTGCCTCAACCTTTTCTTTGAGCCGCTTTATATCGTCCTTTTGAGTAGCACTTTCGGGATGAATTTCGGGATAGCAGGCGCCGCCGATACAAAAATCCGCATTAACACTCTTCAGCTCGTGGATAAGGTCAACAGCATATTTATAGTCCCAGACGCTTCGGTCGGCGTCAATAAGCTCGGCGGGAATATCCCCTCTAAGCGCCATAACGTTGGTTATCCTTGCGGCCTTGATTTGTTCAATTTTTTCCCTTACCGTTTCTTTGGTTGATGAAACACATGTAAGGTGAGCCAAGGTAGGTACTCCATAAAGCTCCTTTATATTCTTCGCAATATCGAGGGTGTATTTACTTGTACCGCCTCCGGCTCCATATGTAACGCTCATAAAGGCAGGTTTGAGCTTTGCTATTTCCTCTGTCGCTTCTTTTACGCTTTCAAAGGCGGTTTCGGTCTTTGGCGGAAAAACCTCGAAAGAGAGAGAAAGGCTGTCACTATTAAGCAAATCAATTATCTTCATCTAAAAATACCTCATTCGGTCAATTTCTTTTTTTTAATATGATACACCCATAGTCTCCATAAAGCAACATAACTTAAAAGATTTTTTAGCTAATTTCAGTCGTCGATTATGGTTACGAGCTGGTCAAAGGATTTTCTCTTTTTATTGCGGAGCTTATCGTCGGGATGGGCATAGCCGACGGTTATTACCAATCGGGCGTCTCCGTCGAGCCCGCAAATGTCCATCACCTTTTTATTATCCAGCCAACCCAAAATGCAGGTTGAAAGCCCCTGAGCAGTTGCTTCGGCGGTAAGATATGCCGCTGCAATACCGATGTCGATTGAGCGGTAATCGTTATTTTTAAGCTTTGCACCGATTGCCGCAGTTTTAACATACGGCTTTTCGGATATTACAATTATTACGGGAGCGTCAAGCGAAAACTTATTAAGTCCCATTGAAACGGTTGCCTTTGCTACCAATTTCGCCTTTTCTCCGGTAAGCACTGTGAAATGATAGGGTTGTCCGTTACATGCTGATGGCGAAAGAATAGCCGCATCAAGTATCGCCCTTATCTTCTCCTCCTCGACGAGTCGAGTGATGTCATAGTTTCGGCAGGATTGACGGGTTGCAGCAATTTCGGTAAAATTCATTTGAGGTTATCCTCCTTCTTTTACGATAAAAACACATATTCAGTATAACACACCTACAATTTTAGCACAAGAAAAAGTAGAAAAACACCGCCTCTTATTACAAGGTGCGGTGAATTTTTTGCATTTTTTATCTAATATATTTACAAATAGTTAATAATTTCCACAACTCAAATAAAATAAATAACGCTATCCTGTTTTCATTCAAGCGAATCGAAAGGGTGTTAGTATGTATATCATAAAAAATGCGTTTAAGTGTATCGGTCGCAGTCGCGGTCGAAATATACTTATCGGTGTCATCGTTTTTGTAATAGCTGTTTCAGCATGTATCGGACTTTCTATTCGTCAAGCAGCAGAAAGCGCAAAAAGCGACACACTCGAAGGACTCACCGTTACCGCCACAATATCATTCGACCGTCAAAAAGCCATGAATGATATTATACAAAACGCAGAAAATGACAACTCATCGGAAAACAGTGGTAGACCTTCATTTGACCGTGATAAATTCTCTGATTTTATGGGTGAAAGCTCATCACTCACCCTCGACGAATATAAAAAATATGCTGAGGCGAAATCGGTAAAGGACTTCTATTATTCAATTTCCACCTCGTTTAACGGCAATGACGATTTTTTACCCGTAAGCAACGATAGCTCGTCGGATGATGAAGATACATCATCCGAAACCGAAAGCAATCGTGGACCGGGCGGCTTTTTTCAGCCTCCCGAAGATATAAGAAATCAAATGATGGGGGCTCAAAGCGACTTTACGGTTGTGGGATACAGCAGTGAAGAAGCCATGACATCCTTCATAGACGGAACGGCAACCATTGTTGACGGCTCGGTTTTTACCGAAGGAACTTCAGACGCAGAATGTATCATTTCGCAGGAATTAGCTAACTACAACAGCATAGCCGTTGACGATACAATTACCCTCGAAAACCCGAACAACGAAGACGAAAGCTATGAATTCACTGTAGTCGGAATTTACACAGATTCCTCGTCTAACGAAAGCAGCTTTTCGATAATGGGCGCTACCTCAACCGACCCTGCAAACAGCATTTACACAAGCTATGCCGCATTACATACCATTTTGGACGCATCGGGTGAAAATTCCGAAACCGTCACCGATGACACAACAGGACGCGAATTTTCAACCGAAATAAAAAGCACACTCAGCGCAACCTATGTACTCTCCGACGTTGACAGCTATAATAAATTCACTGAAGAAGTCCGTGAGCTTGGTCTTGACGAAAGCTATAATGTTACATCAAGCGATATTTCATCATACGAATCAAGTCTTGTACCGCTCGAAACCTTAAGCAAGCTGGCAGGATATTTCTTAATTGTCGTACTGCTTATAGGTGCAGTTATTCTAATCGTTCTTAATATATTTAATATTCGCGAGCGCAAATACGAAATCGGCGTTTTGACCGCTATGGGAATGAAAAAATTCAAGGTTGCACTTCAATTCCTAACCGAAATTTTTGTGGTCACAATTGTAGCGGTAATTGTCGGCGTAGGTGTAGGCGGAGTTTCTTCTGTGCCCGTAACAAATGCTTTGCTTGAAAATCAGGTTGCCGCCGAAAGCAATCAATTTAATAAAATTGAAGAGAATTTTGGGCGTCCCGGAAACATGATTCCGAACGGAAATATGGTCCCGAACGATATGCCTCAAGCGCAAAACGGACGTCCCGGCAATTTCTTTGACGAAAATGAAGTAACCGATTATATAAACGAAATTGATGAGGCAATGAATCTCACCGTTGTATTCCAGATGCTTGGTATTGCGGTATTGCTTACAATCGTGTCGGGTGCAGTTTCGATGCTGTTTATCATGAGATACGACCCGCTGAGAATACTCGCAAACAGAGATTAAGGAGGAAGGACAAAATGGCAGTTTTATCATTAAATAATATTTGTTTTTCGTATAAAGATACTCCTGTTTTAAATGACGTTTCGTACGATTTTGAAAGAGGTAAAATGTACTGTATTATAGGAAAATCGGGTGCAGGAAAAACAACCCTTTTATCAATTCTGTCAGGTCTTGCAAAGCCGAAAAGCGGCAGTATAATGTATGACGGCCGTAACATTAAAAAGATTGACAAGTATAAATTCCGCAGTAAATATATCGGCGTTATTTTTCAGTCATTCAATCTCATAACCAAGTTTACCGCGCTCGAAAACGTTATACTTTCAATGAATATCGCAGGCTATAGACAGCAAAAAAAACGTGATAAAGCATTGGAATTGCTTAAAAGCGTCGGGCTTGACGAAAACGAAGCAAATCGCAGAGTTTTAAAGCTTTCGGGCGGTCAGCAGCAACGTGTCGCAATAGCAAGAGCTCTTTCTTACGATGCCGAAATCATACTTGCCGACGAGCCTACGGGAAACCTTGACAGCGAAACTCAAAATGAAATTATGGCGATTTTCAGAGCCCTTGCCGATAGCGGAAAATGCGTTATCCTCGTAAGCCATTCTCCCGAAGTTGCCGCCATGTGTGACGAAAAATACGAGCTAATCAAATACAGCAAAAAGACGAAAAAATAATCGATTTAAAAAAACGCGCTAACCTTGGCACACAGCCAACAGTCAGCGCGTTTTTTATGCTTTATTTCTTGAAAAATGCAACTGCGACAGCTCCCGGTCCTGCATGGGTACCGATTACGCTTCCGATACAGGTGGTGTTTATTCCCGCTCTGAGCATATCGCCGCTTTGGTCAATAAAATTATTGAGCGAATCCGCCGAAAGTCCGGTATAGCCGAAAAGCACAGGCATATCATAGTCAATTCCGCCGACCTTTTGAATTTCGTCGGTAAGCATTATATATCCCTGTTTTAAGCCGCGAGCCTTTCCTATAACATCGATTTTGCCGTCCTTTACCTGTGCCATCGGCTTTATATTAAGCAAAGCACCTGCAAATGCGACGGTAGGCGAAATTCTGCCTCCGCGCTTTAAATATTCGAGGGTATCGAGAATTGCAAAAAGACAAATATCGTCCTTCTTTTTATCCAATTCAGCGGCAATTTCCTCAGCCGTCATTCCCCTTTCGACAAGCAAAAGGGCATATTCAGTAAGTATTGCCGAGCCGATAGCAACACTCTTGCTATCAACAACATAAATATTTTCGTAATCGTCGGCGGCTATAACTGCGCTTTGATATGTTCCCGAAAGCTTTGACGAAACTGTAATTACAACGGCGGTGTCTCCGCTTTCGCTTACCCTCTTAAACTCGGCATCAAATAAAGCAGGTGTTGCCTGACTTGTAGAAGGAAGCTCCTTTGTTTCGGTCAGCTTCTGATAAAACATTTGATGATTAATGGTAACTCCATCGATGTATTCCTCATCGCCGAAACGGACGGTCAAGGGCACAACCGACACCTTGCCCTTAATCTCAGGTATAAGGTCAACGGTCGAGTCAACAATAATTTTAACACTCATTAATTAATTCTCCCTATTTGATAATAAATGGTTTCCAGCTGCTTTTTTGTCATCAGTTTTGGCACGGGATAGAGCGGATTTGCCTCTCTTTCCGCATGAAGTGCCATTACCGAAATGTCAGCTTCTTCAATTCCCGAAATTTTATCGGGAATACCGATTTTTGCATTCAACTCTTTTATCGCACAAATAAATTTTTCTGCGCCCGATTTATGCGAATCGTTTTCGCCGCATACACCGGCGGCAACTCCTAAACGATGCAGCTTTTTGTAGGCGCTTTTTCCATACGCTTCGAGAAGATATGGCATGATTACCGCATTTGCAAGTCCGTGGGCCGTTCCGTACCTACCACCAAGAGAATGTGCAACGGCGTGAATATATCCTACATAAGATTTTGAGAATGCAACGCCGGCCATATATGCAGCGTGGAGCATATTCTCTCTCGCTTTATGGTTACCTCCGTTTTTATACGCCTCTTCAACATTTTCGAAAATGAGTCTTGTCGCTTCGAGGGCAAGTTTACGCGTTTCCTTTGTAGTTGAACGGCCGATATACGCCTCTACCGCATGAGTGAGGGCGTCCATTCCCGTCGTAGCGGTAAGAGACGGAGGCAAGGAATATGTAAGCGATGCATCCAAAACCGCATAATGCGGAATCAGCGGAAAGCTCATTAAAGCATATTTATGCTGTTTTCCGCTATCGGTAATTATTGCGGCAGGGGTAACCTCGCTTCCGGTTCCCGCCGTTGTCGGTATGGCAACGAGCGTAGGCAATTTTCGCAAAACGCGCAAAATTCCCTTCATTTGCCCTACCGATTTTTTCGGATATATAACCCTTGCGCCAATTGCCTTTGCGCAGTCCATTGCGGAGCCGCCGCCAAGGCCTATTATACAATCGCAACCATTGTCGTGGTATATTTTTACGCCATCCTCGACATTATCGATGGTAGGATTCGGCTGAACACCGCTGAATATTGCATATGAAACTCCGCTTTTATTCAGCGCATCTTCGACAGGAGCAATAAGCCCATTCTTTACGCTTCCTTGACCTGTAACAACAAGCGCCGATTTCACCTTTTCTTTTTTTAATACGGTATTCAGCTCCAAGCACGAGCCGACAATTTCGGGCTCTCGATACGGAAGAATCGGTAAAACCACACGAAAGGCCAACTGATACACTCGGCAATAAAACGATTTTAGAAAAAACATAATTACTCCTTATTTATCGTATGATTTGGCGACCGAATCAAGACTTTCGCTGATAATGTTCAAACTGCGGTAAAAGGCAACCCTTTCCTCCTCACTCAAGCCGTCGCTGATTTTTTCGAGGACGCAGTCAATCTTATCGGCAATTCGCTTTCCAACCTCTATACCCTTCTCGGTGAGAGTAATGGGACTTTTATATCGTTTTTCGCTCTTTGGACGGCAGATGAGGTAACCCTCTTTTTCAAGATGGTCAATAGAACGCGAAATTGTCGCCTTATCCTCCTCGCATCTTTCGCAAAGGTCGGTTGCGGTTGCACCATCGAATCTATACAAATAATACAAGCAGGAAATATGAGCACTTCTTAGCCCGTATTCCACCATTTCCTCATTTTTTATTCTGCGGATATTTCGGCTGATACGATTGATTAGCACGGTAAAGGTTTCAAATCTTGCCTTCATATTTCCCCTCCCAAACCAACTTGTTGAAAATTCAACAATCGTATTATAATAAAAAGTTGTTGAAATGTCAACAGGTTTTTATTATATCGTTTTTTCTTTAAAAAAGCCGCTTTTCCCACCCTTTTTTACATAAAAAGTGTGGGGACAACGTAAAAATGCAGTAGTAAAATGTAATCAAGGGATAAAGATATATTCCCGAACTTTTATTATGAGGAGAGTACATAATATGAAAACCAAATCAATTACTTCACGAATTTTAGCCGTTATTATTACGATATTGTTACTAGCGTCGCTTATCCCCGCAACAAGCGTATTCGCCGCAAAGGATCAGTTCAAGGATACTTTACTCAGCTCGGCAGAGGTATCAGGCCTCACCGCTCCCAAAATTGGTGCAGACGTTGATACATCAGGTAACGTACCGTCGGGTAGCAAATACTCAATCGTTAAGGTTAACTGGTTTGATATGTCGGGCGTTATAACCAAGGCAACCAGCTTTGAGGCAGGTAAGCCCTATCGTGTATCGGTTGAGGTTAAGGCAAATGACGGATGCAAATTCCAGGCCGGTGCCACCTTCAAAATTAACGGAAACACCGCCACAGAAACAAACGCTAATTCAGATAGAACACAGATAACATTCATTTTTACCTACCCTGCTCTCGGTGACGGCGTAATTAAGTCGGTAAAGATTACTGACATCACCGCTCCCAAAATCGGCGCAGACGTTGATACAAAGGGTTCTGTTCCGTCGGGCAGCAACTACTCAATCGTTAAGGTTAATTGGTTTGATGCATCAGGCGTCCTGACCAAGGCAACCAGCTTCGAGGAAGGTAAGCCCTATCGCGTATCGGTTGAGGTTAAGCCGAATAAGGGATATTCCTTTGACAAGAATACCGCATACACCATCAATGGAAAAACTGCCACAGTAACACACACCGGCACAGTAGATAACACAGTAGTGTTCATTTTGAACTATGACGCACTTAAAAAAGAAGCAGCTGAAACAAGCAGCAAAAAGGCCGAAACAAGCAGCAAAACATCTTCGAAAGCCCAATCAACATCTAAACCCACTGAGGAAACATCAGAGGTAGTTGAAGAAACCGTTTCGGAAGAAATTGTTGAGACAGAATCAATCGCACCGTCAACAATTACTTCGAATGAAGGAACTACCGGCAATAACGGTTTAGATTCTAACCTTGTTATTTTGATAATCGCTATCGCTGTAATTCTTTGCATAACCGCAATTGTTATTGTACTTCTTTTAAAGAAAAAGAAATAATTAAATTAACCTAATAAAAAGAACGCGAAGTGAAAATTCACTTCGCGTTCTTTTTATACTTATCTTTTTATCGGTGTGAACAATCCCGATGATGAAATCGGCTCGTTTCCTGCATAAAGATGAGATGTATCCGAAACCGAAACAAGCCTTGCAATAGCGGTGTTTACTTCGGGTTCGTGAATTTCCATAAGCGTGGTTGTCACCGACGAGGGTGTCAAAAATACGGTATGCCACATATGCGGAAGCGGTACCCCTGTTAAATGGGCAAGGAGCGCTGTTCCAAGTCCGTGGTGGCAAAAAATCGCTATGGTTTCGTCGTTTTCCCTTAAGTCTTCGTCAAAGCGATAAACAAGACCTTCGCGAATATAGCCATGAGCCGCAAGCAGCTTATCAAATTCGGCGCAAATCATATCGAAATAGTCAACAACCGCCGTATCCTTCCATAAATCAGCATCACGCCAACGGCTAACGTCCATCGCCCTTTCATCTGCTGCCCATACCCTCGGCGGAAGGTTCCATGGTGCACCCTTTATCCCCTCTAATCTTGCCTCGAATTCGCGAAGCCAATCACAAGTAATTATCTCAACGCCGATTTTTTCAGCCGTAGGCTTTGCGGTCAGTTGAGCTCGACCGAGGGGTGAACAGTAAATAGTCGAAATTCCCTCATTTTGAAGTCGAAGCGAAAGCAACTGAGCCTCTCTTTTTCCCTTTTCTGTAAGTCCGTCAATCGAATAATCGGGGTCGCCGTGACGGATTATTAATACTCGCATTTTTTATTTTGCTCCCTTATTTATTTGCAATCAAGTCAACAGCTTGGCGGATATTATGAACGCCAATGAGCTGAATACCGTATTTATTTTCGCCAATTGATTTTAAGCAACGGTAAGGCATTATGCAGGTTTTAAACCCGAGTCGAGCCGCTTCGGCTACACGCATTTCGGCGCTCGGTACAGTTCGCACCTCACCCGCAAGTCCCACTTCGCCAAATGCAACAACGTCATCGGGAATGACAAAATCCTTTAACCCCGAAACGAGAGAAAGCGCAACCGCAAGGTCGGTTGCCGGCTCGTCAAGACGAAAACCGCCGACAATATTGAGATAGGCGTCGAGATTAGAGAAAAAGTATCCGCACCGCTTTTCTAACACGGCTAAAATGAGATTCATTCGGTTATAGTCAAAGCCGGTAGCCATTCGGCGAGGATTGCCAAATCCGCTTGCGGTAACAAGCCCCTGAACCTCGGCTAAAATCGGTCGCGACCCCTCTAAAACGCAGGCAACACAAGTACCGCTGACATTCTCGGGGCGACCGGAAAGAAGCATTTTTGACGGGTTTTCGACCTCAAAAAGTCCCTTGTCACGCATTTCGAATACGCCGATTTCATTGGTCGAGCCGAATCGATTTTTTACCGCGCGTAAAAGGCGGTATGTAAGATTTCGGTCGCCCTCAAAATATAAAACAGCGTCAACTATATGCTCCATAACCTTCGGTCCTGCGATTGAACCCTCTTTATTAACGTGACCGATTACAAAAATCGGGATATCGCTCGATTTTGCCGTACGAAGAAGCATATTTGTACATTCACGAACCTGAGTCACCGAGCCGGGTGACGAATTGAGGTCGGAAAGTGACATTGTTTGAATTGAGTCAATTATTATAAGGTCGGGCTTTGTTTGGCGAATATATTCACAAACCGTTTGAACGTCGGTTTGAGCCATTATCAAAAGATTCTCGGTATCGACGCAAAGTCTTTCGGCACGTAATTTTATTTGGCGCTGGGATTCCTCTCCCGAAACATAGAGAATCTGCATGGTCTTGCCGAGATGCTGACAAATTTGGAGCATCATGGTCGACTTTCCTATTCCCGGGTCGCCGCCAAGAAGCACAAGCGACCCTTTTACAATGCCGCCGCCGAGCACTCGGTCAAGCTCACCTACACCGGTATGATAACGGTGCTCGTCATCGACACCGATGTCGCGAAGTCGGCTTGCATTAAATTCGCCGCCTATGGCAACCCTCGATTTTTCCTTTACGGGTGTGGGGGCAACAATTTCTTCATTCAATGTACCCCATTCGCCGCAATTCGGGCATTTTCCGTACCAGCCGAGACTTTCGGCTCCACATTCGGAACAAATATACACCGTCTTTGCCTTTGCCATTCCTGTTTTTCAGCTCCCGTTAATATAGTTATTGAGTCCGGATGAAATTGCAAACGCCAACTTCATCTGATATTCCTCATTCTTTAAATTCACAAGATCGTCGCGATTGGATAAAAAGCCGCATTCGATTAAAACGGCCGTTACCTTTGCATTATATATCAAAAATACGTCATCGGTACAGGGCTTTACCACCCTTTTGTTGTCGGTTTGAATCTCACATATTGACGATTGAATTGATTCGGCAAGTTCCTTTGAGCCGTCGGTCGATTTGCAATAAAACATTTGTGCCCCGTGACAATACGACGCCGAAAAATTATTCTGATGCACCGAAAGATAGATGCTGTCGGGGTGCGATTTCATCACCGAATATCGATACATTATGTCGGCTCTTTTCTTTTGACGGGTGGTTTGACCTCCGTCACCAAGGGAGCAATCGGTATCCCTTAGCATTATTACATCATATCCGTAAAAGCTAAGCCAATCCCTCAGTTTAAGCGAAATGGCGAGATTAATCTCCTTTTCCGCCGTACCGTCATCGGCTACTGCGCCGCCATCAAAGCCCCCATGACCTGCGTCGATTATGACCGTTTTTCGCGTGGATTTATCGGCTTTCTTGCTTATATTTTGGGCGGCTGAAAGGCAAAACGCCGTAAAAACAGCCGCAAGAATTACTGCAACCGTATTCCGTAAATATGTAACCTTCATTTTTTGTCACCTCATACTAAATGTATGCGGCGAACACTTAATAAATTATAACATACTTATTCCCTCTTGTCATCATTTTTAGATACAAAAAAGACCTGAAAAAAATCAGGTCTTTTTTTATAGTTATTATTTTATGTTTTTTAAATCATACGGTGTTGTTTGATATACGATGTAATTGAGCCAATTTGAATAAAGCAGATTTGCGTGGGCACGCCATCTGACGATTGGTGCCTTTCGGTCGTCATCGTTAGGAAAATAGTTTTTCGGCTTTTCGATGGGTTTGCCTGCCTCTTTATCGCGGACATACTCATTTTTGAGAGTATCGGGGTCGTATTCGGAATGGCCTGTGATAAATACCTGCTTGCCTTTTTTTGTCATAATGGCGTAGATGCCCGCTTCCTTACTTTCGGCAAGAATTTTGAGCTCCTTATGCGCCTTTATGTCCGCTTTTGAAATAGTCGTATGGCGGGAATGAGGCGCGTAAAACAAATCGTCAAAGCCACGGAAAAGTATCGACCGCTTATATGATACGCTATGTTCAAACACGCCAAACATTTTTTTAACAAGGGGTTGCTTATCGATTCCGAAATGGTAATACAGTCCGGCCTGGGCACCCCAGCAGATGTGGAAGGTGCTGTGAACGTGCTTTTTTGACCATTCCATTATTTCACAAAGCTCGTCCCAGTATTCCACCTCTTCGAATTTGAGATGCTCAACGGGGGCTCCCGTGATAATCATTCCGTCATAATTATTATGACTTACATCGTCAAAGGTCTTATAAAACGACAGTAGATGCTCTGCGGCCGTATTCTTTGACTGATGCGACTTTGTATGAATGAGTTCGAGCTCAACCTGAAGCGGTGTATTGCCCAATAATCGAGAAAGCTGAGTTTCTGTTTCAATCTTTTTCGGCATGAGGTTAAGAACCAAAATGCGCAAAGGACGAATATCCTGCGAGGTTGCTCGTGTATCGGTCATAACAAATATATTTTCGTCATTGAGCGTCTTTACTGCAGGTAAATCGTTGGGTATTCTGATAGGCATAAAACCGCCTCCTTTACTGTGTTTTCAGTTATATTATTAGATGTTGTCGAGCGCCTGGCTGATGTCGGCGATGAGGTCGTCGGCATTTTCGATACCGCAGGAGAAACGAACAAGGTCGGGTGAAACTCCTGCCGCTTCGAGCTCGGCATCGGTCATCTGGCGATGGGTTGCACTTGCGGGATGGAGGCAGCAGGTACGTGCATCGGCAACATGAGTTTCGATTGCGGCAAGTTTAAGTCCTGCCATAAATTTTTCAGCAGCGGCTCTTCCGCCCTTTACGCCGAAGCTGACAACGCCACAGCTGCCATTAGGCATATATTTTTGAGCCAAATCGTAGTATTTATCACCTTCGAGTGACGGATATCTTACCCACTCGATACGGTCATCATTTTTAAGGAAAGTTGCTACTGCGAGGGCATTTTCACAATGGCGCTTCATACGAACATGAAGACTTTCGAGGCCCATATTGAGCAGAAATGCGCTTTGCGGCGACTGGACAGAGCCGAGGTCGCGCATGAGCTGGGCGGTTGCTTTTGTAATATACGCGCCGGCAAGTCCGAAACGCTCGGTGTATGTTACACCGTGATAGCTGTCATCGGGAGTGCAAAGTCCGGCGAACTTTTCAGGATATTTTGTCCAATCAAACTTACCGCTGTCAACGATACAGCCACCTACAGCGGCACCGTGACCATCCATGTACTTTGTAGTTGAATGAGTGACAATATCGGCTCCCCATTCAATCGGTCGGCAGTTTACAGGAGTTGCAAAGGTGTTATCGATAATAAGCGGTACGCCATGAGAGTGGGCAACCTTTGCGAACTTTTCGATATCAAGTACGTTAAGTGCAGGGTTTGCTACAGTTTCGCCGAATACAGCCTTTGTATTCGGACGGAAGGCGGCATTAAGCTCCTCCTCGCTTGCATCGGGTGAAACAAAGGTGAATTCGATTCCCATGCGGCTCATTGTTACGGCAAAGAGGTTGTATGTACCGCCGTAAATTGCCGACGAGGCTACAACATGGTCGCCGCAGGAAGCAATATTAAACACGGCATAGAAGGAAGCAGCCTGACCCGACGAGGTCAGCATTGCCGCTGAGCCACCCTCCATTTCGCAAATCTTTCCCGCAACAAAGTCGCAGGTCGGATTCTGAAGTCGAGAGTAGAAATATCCGCTTGCCTCCAAGTCGAAAAGCTTCGCCATTTCGGGACTTGATTCGTACTTAAAGGTTGTGCTCTGGATAATCGGAATTTGGCGGGGTTCGCCATTTTTAGGAGTATAGCCTCCCTGAACGCATTTGGTTTCGATTTTATAACTCATATTTTTTTCACCTCATAAAAAAAGTGTATATTTATCTAACAAAAAAAGCGCAATCGTCCAACGGCACCAAAACATTTTCTTCGATGCGATAATAAGGACGAAACTGCGCGCTTCGTGTTACCACCTTAATTCGTCCGATTTCTCGCGAAAAGGGACCTTTGCGGGTACTAACATACCCTGACGCTGTAATGGGCGTACCCATCGTAGCCTATGCAATCGTTCATACGAAAAATCACAGTCGGTACGCGGCTCCGAGACCATTTTCAATATCAAAAAGCGCACTTCTTTTCAGCTACCGAAGCTCTCTTTTAAACGCTTTTTTAATACCTACTCTTCTCTTCTCAGCCTTTTTTTCATTTGGTTGTCATTATACTATGCCGAAATGATTTTGTCAACCATTTTTGACGGTTTATCCCTTGTATTCGTAAACGTCCATATATCGCAGTTTAAACAGGTTAATTTCGTGTAAGCGGTCGATTCGCTTTTTTGTTTCGGCATCAGGCTCAATTCCCTCGCGGATATATTTATCAAGAGTTTCGTAAGTAAAGCCGAGCTTGTCCTCGTCGGTTTGGCCGCAAAGTCCGTCGATTGGCGGCTTTTTGACGAATTTTTCGGGTAGACCGAGGTAGCTTCCGATGGCGATAACCTCCGCTACTGTGAAATTTGAAACGGGCGCAAAATCGCCAACGCTGTCTCCGTAACGGGTTGAGTAGCCAACCCAATCCTCTGAAAGATTACAGGTGTTTGCCACACGACCGTTTTGCGACTGCGCTACGGCATAAACGGTAGCCATTCTCACCCTTGCGGGAAGATTG
Source organism: Clostridia bacterium (assembly GCA_017409475.1). Taxonomy (GTDB): domain Bacteria; phylum Bacillota; class Clostridia; order Oscillospirales; family Acutalibacteraceae; genus UMGS1976. The sequence goes on along the minus strand of JAFQSP010000009.1, from coordinate 31,580 downwards.
AATTTCGCCTGGTCGGTTATTTCCATTGATGCGGCTATTTCGTCGGTGATAGCCGAAACGGCTGCGCCGACATTTACTGTATAATTTCTTATTCCGAGGAATTCGCAAAGCTCGATAGAATAGTCAATATCACTCTGTACCCCTTGCGGCATGAGAACACCGATTACCCTATCCTTTCCAAGTGCGGCAACGCAAAGCGCAGCTACAACCGAGCTGTCCTTTCCTCCCGAAATACCAAGAACAGCGTTACAGTCCTTGCCATTCTTTAAAAACCATTCTCTTATCCAGTTTATGCAACCGTTTGTTGCCTTTTCTACGTCAAAATTATACATTTTCGTCAACCTTTATTTTTACTTTATTTTTCGCGAGGTTTTCTAAGTCCCATTTGTTCGGTAAAGGAAATTCGTGCAAGTCCCATTCGGTAGCCGAGCCCGTAAACCACCGGCTCGGTAAAGGCCGTAAGCCCAACCACAATAACGGCAACCAAACTCTGCTCCGTTATGGTGAGGGTTGGTGGTAAAAGGGTTTGGCACAATGAAAAATAGGGCGAATTTATTATTCTAAATGCCGAAAGATATATCGGCGGTACTACCGAAAAACGAGCTAAAATAAGCGCAACCGAGCAAAGCACATACGGGACCGATACAATAAATCCGATTTTTAATCCCTTTAACTCATCGCGTTTAATATGACCGTAATTTATTCGGTTATAGTCATTAAAACCGATGTCATAAATTCGCAGATAGGGTAAAACAAGTATAATTCCTAAACAAAAAATCTGTGCCACTATAACCCCAAACTTGTTATTAAAAATAGCAATAAGCGAAGTTGACACAACTATACACATTATTCTATAAGCAAGTGACCAGATGAACATTCTGATACTGTGAAATCCTATACTGCTTTTATCCATTTCGCTGTCCGTTTCCTTTTTTACTTCAAATTTATTTAATTATAACACCTTATTCCCACTATATCAAATCATTTTTCGCTTTGCGGCCGAATTAACTCCTAAAATGCCGCCAAGCGCTCCCGAAAGGGTCATTACGATAAATTTTATAACAGTAAATGCAGTAAGCGGTCCATCGGATGCGAAAAGGGATATAATAAGGCTCAGCGCAAAGACGGTAAAGCCGGTAAGTCCACCGATTATTATTCCCTGCTCACGCATTGTTTTTGCGGCGGCAACCGCTCCCACAAATGAGCCAAGTCCCGACGCAACAAGAGCAATTGGCATTGCGGCCGTTTTTGGCATATCGCGAATGACAAAAAACAGTGCGCTGATTAAAATTATACTGACGGTAACAATAATTGCTGTAAGCGTACCAACAATCAGCGGTTTTAAATATTTATTCTGCGGCTCCAATTTTCTTTTTCTGTTCATATAAAAAACCTCCCGAATACACTTCGTTTATAAAGCATATTCGGGAGACAAATTTATTATGTCGAATTATTCGTGAATGGTCAAATTCTGACCTACTGCTGAGCGCTGAACCTGAATCTTTGAGCGGTCGCCCGATGATTCGATAACGAGGCTATCCTCCTTAAGCGAAACAACGCGGCCGTAAATTCCGCCGATTGTGATGATTTCGTCGCCGATTTGGAGATTTTCTCTCATCTGCTTTTCTTTTTTCTGCTGCTTCTTTTGCGGACGGATGAGCATAAAGTACATAAGGGCAACAAAGCCGACAATCATAATAAGTGAGCCCCACATGCTTCCCTGAGGTGTGCCCTCGGTACCGGTTCCGTTAGAAGCTGTTAAAAGAATATAATCCATTTTTTATTATTCCTCCTGTGAATTAACTAATGTTTTTATTATTATACACCAATTTATTCCGTATGTAAAGAGTTATTCAAAATCTACTGTTTCGTTAATTTCGGCCGACCTAAATGCCGCCTCCATGAGCCTGAACACCCTCAATACACTTTCATTAGAAATTGCCTGTTTAGTTTCCCCTTCTATCGTAGTCATTACGTTGCGATAAAAATCTCGCAGGTCGGTTTCGACAGTAGGCAAATCAATACGCTTTATGGTGTCCTCACGACGAGGTGCCATCGTTTTTGTAATTCCGCTGGCGGTGAGCACCGGCTCTACCTCACCGGCTTCTCCTACGCTTTTTACAATTTCGCCGTCGTTTGCCTTCCAGCCGCGAATAATCGCCGAGCCATCTCGTCCAAGCATATACCAATGCGGCAGCTCGATGAAATTAGAGGTTGCTACCTCGACAACGGCAAGAAGTCCGCTTTCGAATGTGAGCCAAACGGTCACTCCGTCGTCGCAAAGCTCGTTTGTAACGTGTTCGAGGCGGCAATAAACCTTTTTAATTTTTTCGGGAATGAGTTGCAGCGTTTGGTCAAGCAGATGGACACCCCAATCGAGCATCATTCCGCCGCCAAATTCGGGCTGGCTTCGCCAATCCTTCGGTATTCCGTTGCAGCCCTGCACCCTTCGCTCAAAGCGGTGAACAGGGCCAAGCTCACCGTCGTCATAAATCTTTTTCATCACAAGAAAATCGGCATCATAACGCCTGTTTTGGTGCACAGTAAAAACACATCCGCATTCGTTGGCCACCCTTATCATATCGGCAAGCTCGTCCGAATTCATAGCCGCCGGCTTTTCGCAAACTACGTGCTTCCCTGCACGAAGAGCCGCCACCGTCAAGGGATGATGGGAATCGTTGGGAGTTGCGACGGTGATTATATCAATTTTGGGGTCGGAAAGCATTTCGTCATAGCTTTTGTACGCGTGAAAACACTTTTCCTTAGCAAAATCAATGCGAGCATCGGCAATATCAAATATTCCGCCAACCTCAATATTTTCGATTTCGGCAATTGTCTTGCTATGCGAATATCCCTGACCGCCAAAGCCTACAATACCAACCTTATATGTCTTTTTCACCCTGCATCCACTCCAAAACAATTTTTCTCATTATACCACGGCTTTGGCACAAAAACAATCGGTGAAAATGTAACTTTATGAAAAAATCCGCCGAAATCGACGGATAGTTGATTAGCTTTTCTATTTCATTTTCTTGTCTGCATTGGCCGGGTTGTTAAGCAGGCGACCTTTTTCAGTAAAGCGTGAGCCGTGACAGGAGCAGTCCCACGAATGCTCGGCTCGGTTATATTTCAGCGCACATCCGAGATGTGGGCAACGCGGCACGGTTGGCGTAAGAATACCGACAAGCGCTTCAAAAATATTGATAAAAAGCTGAGGTCGCAGCATACACCGGCTTGGTGAAAAAACCTCTGAATAGGGATTTTCCTTTCCCTGCACCAAATCCGTCAAAATCATGGCTGCAACCATCGACGAGGTCATCCCCCATTTATTAAAGCCGGTTGCAACAAATAAATTAGGAGTCCGTCGTGAGTATTTGCCGATATACGCAATATCGTCGAGGGTTATACAGTCCTGGGTTGCATATTTTGCAACCGTTCTCGATTCAGGATAATATTTTTCGCGAAAGCGGTTAAGCTCCTCCCAGCTGCCACCTTTTTTGCCTGTTCGGTGGTCACCGCCGCCGATAAGCAAATTACCGTTATAATTACGAAAGGACATTCCGTTTTTCGCCTCGTCAACGTAAATTCCGTCAAGCTCGGCGGCATTTTTAACCGCCAAGACGTAAGAACGATGCTGATACATTTTTAGGAAATAGGCGCCATGCTTATTTAAAAAAGGGAAATGAGTTGCGACAATCGCCTTTTTGAAATGCACTCTGGCATTTTCGGTTATCGCGAAATTGGGGCCCAGCTCGGTGACACGCGAATTTTCATAAATCGGCAAGCCATTTGCGATAGAAAACGCAAATTTCAGCGGATTGAACTCGGCCTGATTTTTCACCCTTACCGCGCCCTTTACCGAAAAAGGCAGGGGCGTTTTTTCGACAAATTCGGCGGGAAAACCAAGCTTATTTATTGCCGCTGCCTCTTTTTTCAGCTTTTCGGCATCACTGAGGGTATAAAGGTAGGCATCAACCTTTCTGTAATCGCAATCGATAGTTTCACAAAGCTCGCGATATTTTTCCATAGCGTCGGTCTGCGCCTTTAAATAAAGTCGAGCAAAATTAACACCGAACCGCTTTATCATTCGGTCATATATCGCACCATGTTGCATAGTGATTTTCGCCGTTGTATTAGCGGTAGTGTCACCGCAAATTCGTTGGGCTTCAACCAGCATACAGTCAACGCCGTTTTCCTTTAACATGTATGCCGAAAGCAAGCCCGCAAGTCCACCGCCAATAATTAATACGTCGGTTTTATGCTCATCTCTTAATGTGTCAAATTGCGGTCGCTCAACCGACTTTTCCCAAATCGACTCCATTTTTACTGTCCCCTTTTTTTAGATAGTATGTGTAGGTTTTAAGCGGTTATGAGGAGCAAGCAAAAAAGCCATCGGCTGAGCCGATGGCTTTTTTCTTCAAGCATGACACTGCTTAAATTTAATGCAATCATATATAACAAATAACTACTAATGTCATTATAACAGACGTCTAATAATAAGCTATATATTTTAAAATATTTACTTATGCTTCAAAAGCGATTTTATTTTTCTTTTTAACCTTTTAATTTTTGACATAGAGCAGTATTTTTTTAACACAGTTATAGTCGGCTTTTTTCCAAAATCCTCTTCAAATTTATTTCGATTTGAATTAAGATCCGCCGATTTTACAATAGCCGGGTTATATTTTACCACATCGCTAAGCACAACCTTTTGCTTACGTATTTCTGCATCTATCTGTTCTAATAGAAGCTGCCCTTTTAATGATGATATAATAACAAGGGATGTGCCTTTACCATCCTGCATTTGCGGGCAAATCTCTTTTACGCCCCAAAAATCCGCCAACGTCATATCCGCATCTCGTTCCGTTCCCTTATGCGCACACTCGAAACAGGATGAGCGTAAAAAACAATTATGCAAAAAGCCACGCATATACAGGTCATTTACACGGTCATTTGAGTATACTGCGCCATTGTCCATTTCTATACGAAGCAAATATTCTTCCCAACCCTTTGTCTTGTCTCGGAAGGATACGTATTTAACCTTTTCTCCAAATCGCTTTTCGATATAGATCAAATAGCCATCCCATACAGCCGGAGAGGGCACTCCGTGACAGACAATATCCTGCAAATACAGGTTATCATATTCTTTATTCAAAAAAGCTTTTAATCCCGAAATTTGACAAGGTGTGCCGGTAAACAGTACCTTTCTTCCCTGCTCCAAACAAGACTTTGCCGTCGCATAAGAAGTTCCTATCTCGCTCTGGACATATTTAGAGCCGCGGAGCTTTTTTAAATCATACGGCGAATCTACTGCTATATGCTTGACCGAATGGCAAGCTTCATCAAACGCTGCGCCGAAAACAACTCCGCCCTGAGAAATTACATATCCTGCAATTAGAGAAAAAACGCCGCCTGAGGAGCTTTTTTCTCTGATTTTTTCATCTTTCCCCATCACTGCATAAGCTTTCGGTGCAAAGGTTGTTTTTTTCACAGTCTTTGAATACGCCGGGCACCGACTTTGACATAGGCCGCATTTAATGCACCTTTCAGCATCAATCTCAGGATAACGAAAGCCCATTTTATCGGGAACCATATCTATACACTTTTGAGGGCAAACCATAGCGCACGCAGCGCATCCATTACACTTGTTTTTACTTATGAGCTCCATCATTTAGTTTTTTTCGCCCCTTTTTTATAAGCTTCAAAAACATCTCTCGTTCATATGTATTCATTCCCAAAAACCACATGGAAACGGAGTAAATACATGTATAAATCATAATCGCACATAGATATTGCCAAATATTCGATAATACAACATATTTAGTAAGCAATATTCCGCAAGCAACAGGGATAATCAGTCCCACCGTCATCCTTAAAATATTTTTCCAAAAGGCAAAAATATCAATGTTACAGCGGTAATGATAATATAAATTAATAATAAGGCCATTTGCTAATACTAATGAAATTGCTGTACCAACTGCGCTTCCGATTGCGCCATATTTTTGACACAAAACAATCGACATTAATATGTTTAACATCGCCATAATAACGTATACTATTGCACGAAATCGGTGCTTATCTTGGGCTCTTTGAATCTCGATGCCCAAATTCTGTGTAAGCGCAATAGAGGCAGGAAAAATAAGCAACAACGCGACATAATAAGCTTCTCCGTATTCAGAGCCTGCCCAATATTTAGTTATAAAATCTTTTCCAAAAAATACAATACCGAACGCAACTAAACTCAACACTAAAAACTGAATTCTTCCAACCTTTACAAAAAGCTCGGTAAGCTTTTTTCGTTGCACCTGCTTATTATTATCTGTTTCATTGACGATATGATGTATTCTCGGAGTGAACATGGATGATATTGATGTCGATAGCATCATATAATACTGATATAAGGTATATCCGACCGAATATACCGCTACCGAATCAGTTCCTTTAAATCTTCCGAGTAATATCTTGTCGGTGTTCCAATTTATCTGGTCTACTATAAGATTAATTGCTATAAATGAGGTGTAGAGAAAAAGACTTTTAACCACACCTTTTTCAAAATTATGAAAAACAAATTTGTACTTTAACCTTCTTAGTACATAGTACATGAAAATACCGTCGGTTAAAACTGAGAAAAACAGCGTAACCACTACCATCGCCACAGAACGAAATCCTATTAGCAGTAAAGGTAAAGTCACTAACGGGTTTAATACCGTTTTAATAATACTTGTTAATTTCAAGAAAATAAACTTCTCATTAGCCGAGATAATGTGAGTAAACACGCTCATCGGGAAGCTAATCGCAAGATTGAATGTCAATAGCAACATAAGAGTTTTTGCCAAGGAGAATTCAGATGCGGTTAATCCATCGGCAAAAACATACTTTAAATTAAAAGAAAGAAAGGTTCCGCAAATCAATGCGATGAACCCGATAATCATGAATATCGTCAAAAAGAGGCCGTTTAATTTCCATATAGCTTCGGTATCATTCTCTTTTTTATACTTTGCAAAATAACGGATGTATCCGCTATTAAAGCCCAAGCTCAAAAGTGAAAGCATAGAAATTGTAGAGGAAACGGTATTGTAAAGACCATATTCGCTTTGGCCTAACAGCTTGAGCATAACAGGTGTATACAAAAGCGATATCACTACCCCAAGAGCCATTTGCACATAGGATAGCAATGAACCGAATTTCAGTTGATTTGTTTTACCCATTCTTTCCCCTTCTTTTCTTATTACCGCGCATTATTTTTTCACTTTTGAAAAGCATCGACCGATTTGCCTTAATATTCACTTTGAAAGATTACTGTTTAAATAATCCACAGATTTTTGCTTTTCTTTTTCAAATTGATTAATCATATTTGTATAATCAATTTGACTCATTTGCATAAGCTGTTTGATATCCACTTCATCATGGGTGCAAAATCGTTCCGGACATCCAAACATCTGTGTAAGATTTTGTATGCGAGATTCCATCTTTATTTTATTATCTCTCTGAAACGCAAAAAATTGTTTTTTATACAATAGAGAAAAAACACATGCATGGAAGCTGTCCGTAATGATATAATCGGCATATTTTATCAAAGAAATAAAATCAGAAGGAGTTGCATCCATAATCTTTTCAGCCTTTAACCTTCTGTCGCAATGTCTATACGCGCCAAGCAAATCAGGAATTGTTACCAATTTTATTCCTTTGGCTTCTGCGAATTTTTCAGCAAGTTTTCTTGTCTTTTTATCTTCACCGAGAAGGTATAAAAACACATATTTTTCCTTAATCTTACGACGCGCAGCTACATTATCCCACTCCTCAGCAGTTAAAAGCAACGTAGGATCGACACATACCTGCACCTGCTTATCAAGCAACGGAGAAAGAACATCCGATGCTGTACTCTCTCTGACAGAAAGCGCCTTAAAGGTTGACAAATATCGCGGATATAATTTTTCTTGTGCCTTGTCAAGTTGACCAACACCTATGCTTGCCGCATAAGAAAGCTTAGCGGAATTATCCTTTACAAAGGAAAGCAGGTAGTTGGAATCATGCCAGAATGGATTCCATACCTGGTCGCTACCGGTAATAAAAACATCAAAAATGTCGTTCGTTTCGGCAATATCCGCCTTTGTATATTCCCTTTCCGTATGCGGAACATTATTCCGAAAATCAATAAAAAGCTGTTCCATTCTCGCTTTTATCCCACGGTTTCTTTTTTTATAAATTTTCTTGTTAAGACGCAAAACAACTTTTCGGCAGACGTCCTTTATTGTGAGAGAAGAATCAGACACCAAGGTCATCTTTGGAAGGTATAAAATTTGGCTGGCATCATGTCCGTTTTTATTCAAAAACTCACACAAAGCGTATGCCTGTAAAACACCGCCATAGTTAACGCTATTATGAAAATGTGTTAATATGCCTACCTTCATAGTCTTCGTTCCTTTTATTATCGATAATATGCCATGTCACGTTTATCAATGACTCTTCTGACAAGTTTATACGGAAGAATTAGACAAACAAGTGTTTCAAGCAGCTTTTTCTTTTTTACCTTTTTATAATCAATCGTTTTAACCGTTTTGAAGGCTTCTCTTTTATTGCCTGTAAGTATGTACTTCCTTGCTTTTGAAAGCTTATTTCGCTCAAACCAGATTAATATACTGTTTTTTCTGTGTTGCGGAACTTCAGATGAAGACAGCAGACCATCCAATCTGTTCAAAAAGGCCGTTTCAAACACCTCGCCTCTTTGACCGGTTGCACCGCAATTCAGTCGGTCATATACGGTTGTAACCTTCTTTGATATTGCTAACGAATAATAAGCAAATATGCGATACCACATATCATCATCTTCGCCGTTTTTTATTCCTTTGGCAAATAATCCAACCTTATAGAACACGTCTTTTCGGCAACAAACCGTATTCGTATTGAGAAAATATCCGTGATTATTCAGCAAATCAAATCCGTCGTCGCTTTCAAAATTTTCTCCGTCAATGGCACGAAGAATATGCTCCGATTTATGTACTATCTCACCATTACTTAAGCGAATATCGTAGCCCGTAACATATAATCCGCAGCCGCTATATTTTTCAATCAATTTACAAAGCAAAGATAAATGGTCAGGCTTCCACTCATCATCCGAATCGAGAAAGCAAATATATTCTCCTTTGCTTTCAAGTATACCTTTATTCCGTGCGGCAGATACACCACCGTTTTCTTGATATACATATCGAATCCTATTGTCAGAAAACTGTTCAATTTGTCCCTTTGTGCCATCGATAGAACCATCATCTACAATGATTAGTTCGAAATCTGTGTAATTTTGATCTAAAACGCTTTTTATCGATCTAACGATAAATTTTTCAGCATTGTATGCCGGAATAATCACACTAAACATCAAAAATACCCCTTTAACTGCCAAAGGAACCGATAAGGAAGCTCACCTTGGCGATTGCTTACCAGCAAATCATATAAGAAATATATCAGCAGCAGACCATAGCATAATTTCAACAGCACTATCCAAATTGAATAATTCTTTACTTTAAAAATCCATCCAATGAAAAATGCTTCAAAAACATAAAAATACAAGCCTATTCTTCCCATATACATAAACATATAGCTCAGAGAATTTAGAGCTATTCCTAATGCATAAAATGCCGCAAACATACCGCAAACACGTCTGCTATTTGCTTCCACAGGAATTCCTATAACAACAAGGGAAAGTATCAGCATTGAAATCTTTACAAGCATCATTATACCAACCGAAGTTGCCTGTCGTTCAAAGTATCCGCTATAGTTATTCAATAAATATCCGGTTATTCCCAACGCCAAACTGCCGATAACACAGCAGATAGATATCAAAATAATTTTTCTTTTTCTGCTGTAATTTTTTATGAACGGTATTTCATAAATAATACAAATAAATCCTACCAATGCCGACAAATGAAATAATGTAGCTGCCAATATCATCAGCACAAACCTAAAATACTTACCTTCTTTTAAGAAATTTGTCGCATAAATAACTATAGCAACTGCCACAAATTGTCTCATTCCGTTGAGAGACATTGCAAAAAACATTATATAGTAAGAAAACACACCCCATCTGAAAGAGATATGCTCTCGATTATTCCACAAACTAAATATGATTAGACCGTGGGATAACAACGCAAACAGGAAAAACATAAAATTAGTGTTATTCCACAAGCTAAGCACTATATTGCACATATATACAAAGCTAAATTCAAGACCAAAAACTTGATTTTGATTACCGCTTGCTATTAATTCGAACCATCTATTATAATTCTTGGAATCGATTCCAACCGACAATGCTCGCAAACCCGCAATCAATGAAAGCGCCAAAACTATCAGCCATACTATTTTTTTGCTATTGGTTAATTCTGCAAATTTGGCAACAAAAAAGCTCAGTGCAGCCAATCCTAAATAAATAATAATTGATTGTATGTCTATCATTACAAATTCCTTTTTCTGTCTCGTATTCCTTTGAGCATCTGTCTATACCCTTTTTTCCAACCATAATCTTTGTATTTGTTTCTTTTTTTAAAACAATGAACCAAAGCAAAAAGATAACAAGCTGCAGGGAATATTGTGGCAAATAAAACGCCTTTATCAAAAAAATACTTATCATTAAATCCATCAAACCAGGTGGATTCGCCATGCTCTAAAACGCCTATCATAGCCTTTGTTGTATATATCTTCAATTTCTTTTTGCAGCAATCTTGCAAAAAGATGGAGTCCTCTCCGCAACTGTATTTCGTTCCGCCTCCAAAATCCATATGAAAAAAGACATTGGCAAGTCTAAGCTTGTCTCTTCTCGCGGAAACACAGTATGTACCGTATTTTGTAGCAGATATTCTGCCTACACGTCCTTCTTTTGAAACGCGCTCGGAAAATGAACCCTCTCCGCGTTTCATTTTAAAATTAAAAATCACTACATCTGCATCCGGATGTTTTTTATAGAATTCAACAATGGTATCTTCATAGCCATCCAAATATACCACATCATCGTCGGCAAATAGAATAATTTCCTCAGTTGCCCGCATAAGTGTATTGTTTCGATTCAGTCCTACACCTTTTTCGTTAAAAGACAACCATTTGACAGTTCGATTTTTATATTCAAATTCGTTAATTTCATTGCGGTCACATTGATTACCAATAACCGCATCGGTTTGGATATTCATTTTTTCCAAAAGTGAATAATCCGTTTGATTCATTGTTGCGACTAAAACCTGAACCTTCATGGCCATACCTTTCTATCTGTAAAAAATCGGTGCAGTGCAGTAAAAACCGCACTGCACCGATTTTTAATTAGTTAAACTTAAGAAACCATTTTACCATTTTCGTCGAATTGGTGTCTACCTGCTGTAAACAAGCCATTGGTTACACTTACCCACAATGTCTTGTTTCTAATCAAAGCGCCGCCATTCTGAGCATAATAATAACTATTGCCAACCACAAAGGCGCCACGTGTAGTCCACTTAACTCCATCAACATAGTAATAAAGCTCTCCGTCTTCTTCTACAAAGCCGTTTTTAAGCATAATCTTACCACTTGCATCGAAGTTGTATCTTGCCTTAGGCAGAAGATCATGAGTTACATTAGCCCACTCGGTACAATTTCTAAGCAATCCGCCGCCGCTCTTAGCATAGTAGTAATCGTTACCAACCTTGAAGAGTCCTCGTTCGGTATGCTTTACGCCGTCGATATAGTAGTAAAGCTCGCCGCCTTCTTCGATAAAGCCATTCTTGAGAATAATTCTACCCTTTTCATCAAAGTTGTATCTTGCCTTAGGCAGAAGGTCATGGGTTACATTAGCCCACTCGGTGCAATTTCTAAGCAATGCGCCGCCGCTCTTGGCATAGTAGTAATAATTACCAACCTTGAAGAGTCCTCGTTCGGTATGCTTTACACCACTTACATAGTAGTAAAGCTCGCCCGATTCCTCAACAAAGCCGTGCTTAACGTTCATCTTACCGTTTTCATCAAAGTCATACTTAGCAAACGGAATCAAATCATTGGTTACAGTTGCCCAAATACTCTGATCCTTAACCAAAGAACCGTCGTTCTTGGCATAATAGAAATTGTCTCCGACCTGGAATACTCCTCGTCTTGTCCAAAGAACACCATTTACATAGTAATAAATCTCGCCGTTTTCCTTAACGAAACCATTGCGTATAAATGACTCGTTGGTGTAATTCCAGTTATTTGCCTTTGCATAGTTTTCAGCATAAGAGCCCTCGGCTACATAGTAGACCAAATCAGCGCTGCATGTTTTAAATGCGGTATCGCTGATACTCTTTACGCTGGCAGGAATATTAATACGTCTAAGACCTGTACTTCTCTTGAATGCAATAGCTCCAATGGTTGTAACGCTCTCAGGAATATTAAGCTCCTTGAGGTAAGGCATCGTGTGGAATGCGCCTGTACTGATGTTAAACAAAGCAGAACCTTTCTCAAACTCAACTTCTTTTGCAATGAGGTATGAGAAGATATTAAGATTCAGAACAGTGATATCCTTACCAACATAAATCTTATTAATCATTTCAAGGTAATCGATAAAGGGACGGTTACCGTGATTATGGTATGCATATGTAGCACCGCTACCGCCAACCTTCAAAAGACCGTTAGAATATACAACATATTCTGCCTTTCTACCGCACCAACCGGCATCAAGAACATTTGAGTTTTTGCAGGATACAAATGTACCCTTTTCAAATGTACAAGTTTCACCATAGATAGTGAATTCGCCCTCGATACCAAAACCGTTTTCATCAAAGTAGTAGTAATCGTTACCTAAAGCCTGTGCACCTGTAAGATATTCGTTGTTTACAAAGAACATACACTTACCGTTATAATCGTAGAAGCCGTCGTAAATATAGTCAGCCATATATGCACCGTTAGCATTAAAGGTAAGCATAGTACCATCTATAAAATGTGAACCTGTAAGCTTTTCGCCGTTAATATAATAGTAAGTTTTAACACCGTCGACCTCTACCCAACCGTCTATAGCCGGTATACCGTCGTAATAAGTAGTGCCATCCTTGTGAATACCGTTAAACAATTCGCCGCCGATAGTACAAACAAATCTGCCATCGATCATTTGGAAATCGTGTTCAGCAGTAGCAGGAATGGTGGTACCCCAATCAACCACTGAATTACATTCAGCACAGAAGGTTCTACCAGTGTAACCCGGTACGCAGGTAGCTGCCTTGTCATCCAAAGCTGTAACAGTATGTACGTGAGTAGTACCGTGCTCAGCTAAATAAGGATCGCTACCCATGCTCTGGAAGTCGGTATACATTTCGGTATTTACACGGAATTTCTCGTTAGAGAAAGCGTTTAATACTTCGCTGTTGTAACCATCAACATAGGTAATCTTACCCATATCAACGTCAACCTTCAGGTCGTGAGGCCAGAAGTTATAAGTAGTCCAAACCGTTTCGGCTGTATAGCCGGGAATATTCATATCGGTATCAAAGTAAATGATACGAATCGGAATTCGTGCCAACACAACCTCGCCTTTATAGAGGTTATTGCCGGTACGAGTAAATGTAATTGTAGCGTCATTGGTCTCTTTATCTACGGTGTAGTTAGCGATGAATCCGTCAGCCAGTACCATATTATCCAACTGCCAATGGTTAACGCTATTCAGGTCGAGTACAGTTGTTACAGATTTAATAGTTTCGATGTCGGTAGCAACTAAATCCATCCAGAAGATAGAACCAAAGTCTAATCTATCCTTTGTAACGAGAGAGGGATTGGTCGCAACCAACTTAATGGTTGATGCCTTTACGCCCGACTCAACATTAACCATACGGATAACAGTCGACTTGTTACCTGCCTTATCGCAGATCTCGAACTTAACGCGGTGGTAGCCATCAGCCACTGCCAAATCGGAAATAGAGAGCTTTCCGTTAGCAAATGTACTCTTTACTTTAACACCATCAACATACACCTTTGCAGAAGAGGTGTTAAGTCCTGTGTAATTATAAACAGGATGCTTGGTTCCTGTACCGTCAGTTCTGTATGTAGCTTCTACCACATTAGCAACCATATTGAGCTTATTGCTCTTTGTTGTTACCACGTCGTGCTTACTCATAGTGGTCTTCACGCCGCCGTTATCGATGATAACAGACTCAAAGATAGGAGCTTCGCGATCTTCAACAGCCTCGGAATAATCAACTGTCACGTTATCGATATAGTATGTAAAGGGACCGTTGATTGAGCCGTTAGTCTGCCAAAGGATGTTGTTAATAGACTTGTGGAAGATTAAAGCCAAGAAGAATTCGTCCTTATCTCCGGTCTTAGGACCGTCGGCAGGATCGGAATCGAACGGCTCAGAATACGTCAAATCAATCTTCTCGAAATCGCTGAGATCCATTGATAAGTAATGCCATCCCGACTCATCTACATTATAGTAGACATTCTCTGAGTTCATAAGGTTGACCTCAGCCAATGTGTCAGGAACGCCGTCGCCGTTTGAATCGTATTTATAGAATCCCTGTACCCAGCACTGAATATTATCCTCGGGTACATAGAGCCAGAAGCCTAAAGAACGTGCATTCTCTAATGAAATTTTCTGATCTTTAAGGCCTAATCTTACATAAGCATACTGCTGAGAATGAACATCTTTAGAGGAAAGGCCGTTTGTTTCAAGGCGCATGGAATAATTGCCATCATGCACCTGACCATCCTTCTTGGTAGCTAAAGAAAGCTTATGATAGAAGTCACGATGAGCTTCACCCGGATTTCTTAAAACGATGGAATTCCACTCATCAATATCCTCCTGGCCATCCTCGAAATCCCATAAAACTACCGAGCCTTCGCCAAGCTTCATTGTAACAGTAGCTGTAATTGTAGTATCAGTTTTCAAGGTAACGGTCACTGTACTGCTGTTTTCATCAGGCGCTGTTGATGCGCCAATGAAATGCAATCCATCAACCGTACCCAAATCGGCATTAGAAGATTCGATAATAACGTCATCAGCGCTCAAACCAATCTCGAAAAGGCCATTAAGAGTAGCCTTTACAGGTATCATAGCCTTCGTTCCATAAGGAATGGTAACAACGGGCTGTGAGAAGCTGAGCTCGTCAGGCATAGCCAAGGTGATAGAACGCTCGCCTACAACCTTGGATTTATAAATAACCTGAGCAGTTACAGTACCGGGTGTACCGTTTGAAACGAATACGCCATCACTAATGGTTCCCATACCATCTTCCTTGATGGCCCATTCAATGTCAGCGGGAACATCTACTGTTGTACCAACAGCATCGGTTCCGAGAGCAGTGAAAGAAACTGCGGAGCCGGGAGTATAGTAATCATACTCTGAGCTGATGGTTGCACGTTCGAATTCACCGCTTGCAGGAGCTGTAGAAATAACGAGGAATGTATTGGTAGTAGGTCTCTCACCGCCATCGGAAAGAGAACAGTTAACCTTTAACTCCTCACCGGGACGCTCAGATACAAAGGTAGTAGATCCGCCGCCGTCACAGTTAGCTGCATAAACACAACCCAACTCAATCATGTATTCGCCCATCTCGTACATACTAAAACCGGTAGAATACGGAGCTTGACGTCCATCGGATACAGACAAAATAATTTCGCCTTCTGCGGTAATTCCTACGAATGTACGTGATTCGTGACCGCTTGTGTGATTCACGCTATATGTAGGTTTGGGCACACCGTTTTCGTCCGGCTTTACGAGCCATTCCCAAACTGAAATAGCATTCTGTTCCCAACCTGTAAGAGGATCGGTTTGAGAGCGCATTAATACCTTAGGCATATCATCAGGGCGCTTTTCACCGGTAGTAGGATGAACATCATAGTTAATTACAACAACTGCATTCTTTTTTGCAAAAGATGCTGAACCCTGGCTGTTCTCATAGTAATAACCATCAAGAATATTGTAATATAAAGGCTCACCGATAAGATGCGGATTTTGCTTATAATACGCAGAGTTGTACCAGCTAAGCATAGCATTGGTAGCAGCAACGACATTACCGTATCCGAGTTTCTCGGCGTTTTTAGCCTGTGTGGAAGTTGCTTCGGTGCCATAGTTGCCCTCGGTAGGAATCATACCCTTATATCCGGGAATAATCTTGGTATAAGGATTGTTCATATCTACCTTTACCGAGTGAACTACCTGTCTCTTTGAGCCATCGGCATTATTCAAAACCACTTCGGTTTCTTCGATACCGGGCGCAAGAGTCCAGTCTTTTTTGGAAATGAGTTTGTAATAGTCATCCCCTGCCACGCGATCTTCATCATACTCGATAGATGAAGCCAACGCGCTCATGGGGATAATGCTGATAAGCATTACTACCGCAAACAACATAGCCAAAATTCTGTTTTTTGTTTTATGCATAATAAGTCCTCCCTTAAATATTGTTAATTTGGATTAACTTAATATAAAATTGGCATTCTTACACCTTGAATGTGTAATATTCCAAATTTACTAATTAAAAAGCCCCGCAAATCATCCATTAATCCCGCCTTCTTAATCGCGGATATTCAGAATATAGACTTTAATGGATATTTCGAGTATAAACATCAAATTTCATACCGTCTCGGTAGTTTTCGTATTCACTGTAATCACGTTCTGTATCCACCAATATGGCATGCTCTTTAATTTTTCGTTCACTCTCGTCGGGAATACGCATATAGTCGCCATACAATGTTGTCAGTAATTCATCATAATGAGCAGATACAGGATATTTTCCCGTTTCGAAATCCATCAAAACCGTTTCCTCTATCCATTTACGCTGATATACTCCCTTTGCATATCTTGCTGTGCAGGCTACAAAGGTATGAACCCGTTGAGACGATTTTGCGCTCTTATGTGTTGCAATCTTATGAAAAAGCTTCAGCGGAAGCAATTTGCATAAATTCATGAACAAAATTTTACCTTTTGAATCGGTTTCGTACCCTCTTCTATACAGGGATTTTGCAACCACAACTCTTGAGCAATAAAACTGAATTTTTCGCACAAATCCATTATCAGAAGCGTTATCAATAGGAAAAATATCAATATATATACCCTGATGATGTGGGTATTTGGGATGGTATTTTTCCAAACAGGTCGTATTATTCTTTCTCAATTTAGAAAAGAATAGCGTCCAGTTCTTAGAAAATTCGGGTTGAACGAAATAGTTTTCACCCAATTCCGCTGGTGCAACCTTTAAAAAACGCTCATATTCACTTCGTAGCATTGCCACATCCAAATCGTCATCCCACGGAATAAATCCTTTATGACGAACCGCTCCAAGTGCAGAACCGCAAAACAACATATATTTTATCTGATGCTTTTGGCACACTCTATCAAACTCTTTTAGCAGCTCAAGCAATACTACCTTGTGTTTTTCATTTACTGTCTCCAAATCATTTCCTCATCCCATCAAAAGACTTTATTTATGATACCGTAGTCCTTTTTCTTATTCGAATCATCGCCGACATGATACATTCCTTCAACGGTAAAGTCGTCCCACGGATGCTCCCTTTTTCTAAGAAGGATCTGGAACGCACGAAGAACGCTGCCTTGGCTCATTAAAAGCACCTTTTTGCCGACATAGCACTCGTTAATAAGGTCGAGAACGTCAACACAATTAGCAATAACCATTCCCCATGATGTACCGCTTGGAGTTCTTGCAAACATGTTGTTTTCAATTTCACGAGCAATGAATACAGGATTATTTTGAAGCTCATCAAACGACTTGTATTCCCATCCGGTGTTATCAATACCGTGGAGCTTATGTACCTTAATTGCCTCAAATTTCTGAGGATGATCCATAATAATTTTCTGTGTGTTTACAACTCTCGGGATGGGACCGTAGAGCGCAACATCAAAATCATACGCATCAAGTTCTTTTGCCTGCTGTTTTGTGATTTCGGTGCCCTTTTCAGTAAAACCGCAGTTATCCGATGTATCGCACATAAACTCATGCTTTGCAACTGCAATTGTTTCTGCGTGACGGATAAGATGTATCGACTCACATCTTACTTCGGGGACGGTTGTACCCGGAATATAGTCAATTTTTCCTGTTTCCTGATCTATTGATATGCCGTATCTGAGTAAATTTTTAGTAATATGTACTCTTTCGGACATTGGAATTGAATTTACATCAAACATTTATTCTTTCTCACTTTCACAACCAGTTTATTTCATCGCCTGCTTAACCTTATCAGTCAAGTTATTTTCTACTATATATTTATAAACCGCAGGCGGAACCATCTGCTTCCAATCCTGGTTATCGACTATTTTTTGTCTGATTTCGGTGGAGCACATCGCCTTATCTCTTGTATCGAATAATACTACCGTTCCATAACCAAGTTCTCCAAGTCTATGCAGCTTTTCGTATCCCCAATCATCATAGATTGTGAAAAATGAAGTAGCACTAAGCGGAACGTAATTATAAAGAATTTCAGGGCGCTCGATGGGGTAAGGTACTATTTCGAAATCTTCCCTTTTTAACCCGGCTTCAAGAAGAGCCACCTTTACCATATTAAATCTTTCGTAATATGTAAACGGATTTGCCGAAGCAATACTTCTATGAGGGTCAACCTCCTCACGAAGCAAATTTACATTTTCAGGAGAGGTTATTCCTACTATTAGCTTTTTACATCTCTCTTTTGCAAGAAGCGCATACCTCAAATGGTCGTTGTGAAAAAGCTGAAATCTTCCGTGAATAAAACCAAGTTCAATCATTAACTACTATCTCCTCAATTTTTTATATGCATTGTTTTCTTTATGATTTCTTTTCTTAAATACGCCTTTTTGGTTTTCGCTATATTAGATTCGAACCGAATATTAAATACCTTTTCTATTTTTCTCATACACTCTGCGTTTTCGCATACAAAATAACAACAGTTGTTTTTAATATCGATGATATTTATCATCCATTCATGAAATCGCTCATTAAACCAACCGCATATTCTAGAAAGATTAATCATTATTCTTTCTGTATCCCAAACGGCAAGTTGTCCGACTATTGAAGGGAGAATTTCATTATCAGGTACAAGTTTAACATCACCCAACATTGCACTTTTTAAATCCTCTTCAATATTTTCCTGAACCTCCAAGAAGTAGTCAGAACACCAAGCCCTGTCTATATTGTATATTTCGCTAAGCTCGAAGAAAGCCGCTCTGTCCTCATCCGTTGTGTTTGCAGATGTGAGATTCAATGTATTGTCAAGAATTGCAGCAACCAGCAACTCGGCAGTTTCTCTCAACATCTTGTTTTGCAAGCCCGCCTTTTTCCACTCGCGAAAAATCAGCGTTGCTGCCGCACCGATAAATTCAATATTAACCTTTTCTCCGATGCGTTCTTTCCAATATTTTTCGAAGCCGACATGATGGTCATACACAGCAATCACATTGCCACGCGAAATATTTTCTTCTAAAAAATCAGGGTCAGAAACATCAACGACAATAATTTTTGAATTTTCAAGAGCGCAATCATTCGGTAAGGTACGAAAAATCCGACCCTCTTTTATAAGCGATTTGCATATACTGTAATTGTAGCTTGCGGGTGAATATGCGACAGCATCCTCGCCCTTTAGACTAAGAAGCTCCGCCATAGCCACCATACACGCATAAGCGTCAATATCCAAATATGATGACCCGGCAGTTATTATACATTTTTCACGTTTGATATTCATGTTAATTTCAATATTGATACTTGTACTGCCGATAGTTAGTTGAAATAATGCTTTTTTAAAGCATTAAAAGCGTATTTAATAAAAACTCCCGCGCTTTCAAAAAATGATAGTTTTAAAGCGCCTCTGTATATTTTCCATCTATGCTTTGCAGCATTCTTTTTATCATATGATCTGGATGTAGAGGTCACTCGGTAGTGGGTCAATACCTCTGTTACGCCTACCGCTTTAACCGGTAACGACAGTAGCTCCATCCACAAAACATAATCCTCGTGATAATACTCTTTTTGAAATTGATGCTCCCGCAACAAATCGGCTTCAACCAGCACCGTAGAGCAACCAATTTCATTTCTTCCCAGCATTTTTTTATAATCAGTCTCAAGCTCAACAATAAACGGCTTTTTTATTGAAATATCATTTTCGTCAATAAAATCGTATGAGCTGTATACAATCTGTGCTTCTTTTTCTTTTAAAAGCTGTATCTGCTTTTCGAGCTTTGTTTCAACCCATACATCGTCGCTATCTAAAAAAGCAATATACTGCCCTTTTGCCTCGGTTATACCTAAATTACGTGATTGTGCACAGCCAGCATTAGAAACTTGATTTACTATACGAATTCTACTGTCTTTTTCTGCATATTCTTGCGCAATGGCGGCGGAATTATCGGGAGAGTCATCATTTACAATAATCAATTCCCAATTAGCATATGTCTGACAAATAACGCTTTTAATTGCCGTTGAAATATATCTTTCGCACTTAAATACAGGAATAACAATTGAAACCAAGTCTTCTGTCTCAGCCTTTGTAACAGAAGCTTCATTTTGCGCCTTCACGTTTGAGTACAACTCCTATCGTTTTTAAGATAATTCTCATATCTAAAAGAAAAGAGCGATTTTTTATGTACTCGACATCGTACACAATTTTTTCCTCAGGCTTCAAATCATAGCCACCCATAACCTGTGCATAGCCGGTAAGACCCTGCTTTACTCTTAAACGCTCTCTAAATCCATGTATATACTTTTCAAATTCGTTATAAAAGCATTCTCTTTCGGGTCGTGGACCTACGAAAGACAAATCGCCTTTTAAAATACACCAAAGTTGAGGCAACTCATCTGCTCTGCACTTGCGGAGCACTCTCCCAAGCGGAAATATTCTCGGATCATCGTCGCCCATTGACCACTGTGCACCATTTATTTCTGCATCATTGTGCATGGTACGGAATTTTACAATCCGAATTGTCTTTCCGTTTAAACCTAATCGGTCTTGCGTAAAAAATGCGGGTCCTTTTGATACACATTTAATCGCAACTGCGAGTATAAGCATAGGAATGAACAGGACAATAAGCGCTATGGCTGATAAAGCTATATCAAATACCCTCTTGAAAAAATCATAATATGGCTTTTTCTCCATCCCGCTCAAATCTTCAATATAATATTCTTCTGTAATTTCATACGGTAAAATCACAGAGGGGGTTTCTGTTGCCACATTTCCGTTATCTAAATTATTTAACATCTTCATAACCTATTTTTCTTTATGAAATTCTCTATGCATCAGTTTGATTTTTCGGTATAAAACAAATCAATTACTGTTTCCCAAATAGAGTCTTCATCAGGATAAAATTCAATGAATTCCTCTCCCATTTTTGTCTCGCCCTCGAGCTTTCTGATTCCTAAAAATTCGTAGTCATCAAACTTTTCGGCCAATTTTTTCATTTTATGGTCGGAGGAATCATATACGATATAATCATCCATCGTCTTTACCAATTCTGCAACAAACTCTTCATCCGATTCAATACGAGAAATTGTTTTTTCGTACAATGCATTAATATACTGTTGCTGGCGTTTCATTCGGGTGCTGTTTGTACTGTCGTCAAGACCGTATCGCGTACGAACATAACGAAGTGCCTGTTCACCCATAAGGGTAACCTTTTCGCCCTTGATAAGTGTATCGTCGATGCCGGTAAAATCATCAAGCACCGTAAGCTCAACGCCACCGACAAGGTCATTCATTGCGGGAACTGCGTCCATCGTAAGCGACAAATAATGATCTATGTCAATGCCCTGTAAAAGCATCTCGACAGAATCCTTTGCGTTTCCGCATCTCACTTTATCGTTTCCATCTGCTGCATAATTGTACGCAAGAGCAATTTGCTTTGTAAATGAATCTATCTTTGTGCCATCAATACCAAGTCTATTAATATTGGTCATTGTGTCGCGGTTAATATGTAGCGCTTCACACTGCTTAGCCTCGTTATCAAGGACAAACAGCATTAAAAAATCGTTCTGAACGCCACTTTCATGCGAATCCGCTGACGTTGCGCCATCAAATTTATCCAAACCTAACACTAAAAAGGTTTCGATGTTGTCTTTTAGAACGTATTCCTTGTCTTCGTATTCAAGTATGTCGTCCTCTAAGACCGAACCGGTATATCTTCCTTGATTTTTTTCCCAAACCTCTAAAAGCAATAAAGCGGCGGTTATGACAAATATAACCACAAGCACAATAATTGCATATTTAGAAAAATTGTTCTTGGCCTTCATATATCACAACCGCCCTTCGTTAAATTATTAAACCTTTTGTTTTCTGCTTTGAATCAAGAGAACAATCAAAGTAAAGACCACAGCTGCTAAAATAGCTGCATAAAGATTAATCATTGAATTATCTCCGGTCTGAGGAGAACTGCTGCTTGCACTTGTATCTACAACAATAGCAAACGGTGCAAAATCATCAGTTGTGAAAGTAAGATGCCATTCGCCGTTTACCTTCTTAACCTTTGCATCTTTAACGAGCTCCCAATTATCGCCGTTCTTATGCAACAAACCAACAAACCCTTTTAAAGAGCTATCTTTAAGAACTATATCGAAATGGCCATGATCGTCATGCTCTTCACAGTCAGAGTAGCTAATATCGAACAAATCGCTTATAGCAAGATCCTCAGGATCAACACCCTTTTCCTTTGCAATCTCAGCAAGATCCTCGTTTAATTCTGTAAGATCGGCCGCGCCAATAATGTCCTCGTACGCCTTTTCCATCTTTTCGCGAACATCTTTGGGCAATTTATCGCGCTCGGAATAAGGTGTAATTATAATTCCAGCGGTACAATCCTCTGATTCGTTGGTTGCACCAACCAAATCGGGAGCAGCAGTTCCCGACGGACTGGAAACGAACCCGTTAGGTGCAGCAAACGCATTTACACTCATGATAACTACTAAAGCCATCATTAAACAAATTGATAATATTTTTTTCATTTTGAATTTCATCCTTTCAAAATAATAATTGTTTTATTTGTGTTCAAGTATGTAATATCCATACTCGTTCATTTGATTTATATACTCATCGCCAAGCTTTTTTTGAATTATTTCAGAAGCTTTACCAATTTTAGGCGATCTCGATGTCATATTATGACAATCGGAGCCAACAAGGTAAATATTACCCTTTTGCAAAAGGGATAGTGCCCTATGCTTTGATGTAAAGGAGGTAAAAAAACTTGCGTTGGCTTGCATTAATATGCCGCCTTCGAGTAACCTTTCCCAAACATCCTGTTTTTGAAAGCTCAAATATCTTTCGATATGTGCGAGTACTATTTTAATGTCGCTTCTTACCGATAATTCAACCAATTCCCTGAGCATATACTCGGTCCATTTAATCATCGGCATTTCAAGAAGTAAAATTTTACTGCCTTCTACTCTAAGCTCCTTTAAGCCGGTCAGCCTGCTAATACTTTCATAGTATTTAACCTCGGCTCCAAGTCTTATTTCAAGAGAAGTTTCGGGTAATTCAGCCCTTAATAATTCGAAAGCTTTTCCTCTTCTTTCAAGAAACGATTCCACCGATTCATCATTAGCGCAAAAATGAGGTGTTGCTACTACTATTTTTACACCCTGAGCCATCTGCTCATTGAGTAAAGAAATACTTTCCTCTACATTACGACTTCCATCATCAATCCCCGGTAATATGTGACTATGCCAGTCAATCGATAACTTATTCGGTTGTGTAGTGCTGATAATACTTGTATTTTTTGTACTTACCATACATTTTGCTTCCGGTTTCGGTTCCGTTCATAACACAACCGAGAATATTTACATTAGAGAGATTCAACTGTCTAAAGCAACGCTCTAATTCCTTTTTTTCGGTATATTCTTCTCTAATAACAACTATCATACCGGAAATCAAGCTCGAAATTGAAATAGCGTCGGATACAATATTAACGGGTGGAAGATCGATAATGATATAATCAAATACTTCTCGTAACTGGTTAAGAACGTTTTCCATTCTATTCGAGCCAAGAAGCTCGGTAGGATTAGGCGGAATATCTCCGGAAGGAAGAACAAACCAATTATCAAACAAGTGAGACTGAAATTCAGAAATCTTTGCTCCCTTTCCTTTTAATAAATCAGAAAGGCCGGGAGTACTTTCGATTTTCAATTTTTTTGCGATAGAAGGGATTCTCAAGTCGGCATCAATTAACAGCACCTTACTTCCCTTTTCGGCGAATACGTATGAAAGGTTTACGGCTGTTGTACTTTTTCCTTCGCCACGCATCGAACTTGTTACTCCGATGACAGGACACTTTTCGTTATCGGGAAGCGTAAAATCTAAATTCGCACGAATTAGCTTATACTGCTCGATTGCAGTGAATTTAAGATTCTTATGAAGGGTCATTGTATTATCGTTATTGCCTTGCATGAATTTTTTACGCTTAGATTTATTCCCAAACAATCCCATTCTCATCAACCGTCCTTTCTGCCGTTTTCGTTTCTCCGATGTCTCTGATAGTAGTATCCGTATGATTTATTTCCCACATTTAAAAGATTCGGCACCTTACCAAGAATGGGGTAATCATATGTCCTGAGTACATATTCCTCGTCATGAACTGTATCATCCATTATAGCGACAACAGTCAATGCAATCACCGATAGGAACACACCAAGAATGAGACCAATTGCCGTATAGCGTGTAACGCTTGGCGAAATTTTATCGATATCGGGAATGGCGGAATCAACGACCTCCATTGATGCACCATCGATTATCTCGGAAATACGAACAGGGAGAATCTCTGCTATCGTGTTTGCTATTTTACTGGCTTCATATGGGTCATCACATACAACCGTAACCAACATAATTTCGGTATCATTGGAGGGCTCATATGCAATCATACGAGAGAGCTGCTTCCAGGTATAATCAACCTTTGCTTTTTTAACTACCCTATCTAATGTGCTGCGGCTATCTAAAATTTCTCCGTATGTTCTAACCAAGCTCTGTGCCGCAGTTAATTCCGATGAAGTAATACTGAAGCTGGTGTTTCCAAGAGAAAACGAACTATTGTTAACATACAACTTAATATATGACGAATACTTAGGAGTGATTAAAAAAGCAGAAATAGAAAAGCCGATTGCTGCTGCCAATAATCCACATAAAGCAATAAGCCATATACGTCTACAAAGCGATTTTACAACATGCATTAAATCGATTGTATAATATTCCTTAATGTTTTTTTCCTGTTTTCCCATTCGTTTTTTCCGCTCCTTAAATTACACCAAAGACAAATGAAATTCACAAACTTATTTAAAATATTTACGTCCAATAAAACAGCGATTATTATCTTGCTTCTGCGAACAAGAAACAATAACCCTGATTATTCATTTTATTTTAACACACCGTTTTTATTTTTGCAACACATTTAGGATATTTTTGTAAACTTTTTCGACTATCAAACATCAGTACTCTTCGCCTTTCAAAAGCACTCTATCTTTTAGTATTACAGCGTTTTTTCTTGCTATACGATCTGATTTTCAATTAATTAAAAAAAGCTCACCCTTTTTTTGCCGCACCTCTAATCTGCAAAGCGCATAAACTAATTTGAGGTGAATTTATGAATCAAAAATCAATATTGCCGGATGCCGTTGCTATTATCAGGGGATCGGAATTATACCCAAATCTTCGGGGACAGGTGCGATTTTATCAACGAAGTAGTTATGTTTTAGTACATGCCGCTATCCAAGGGTTACCCACAACTAATACAGGATTTTTTGGGTTTCACATTCATGAGGGAAGCAGCTGCACGGGGTCCGATTTCGCCGATACGCGCGGTCACTATAATCCCGCTGAGGCGCCACATTCCTCTCATGCAGGCGATTTGCCGCCCCTGATGTACTGCAACGGAAACGCCTATATGTCGGTGGCAACCGACCGTTTTAATATAGCCGATATTTTCGGGCGAACGGTTGTAATTCATAGCATGCCCGACGATTTTCACACCCAACCGGCAGGCAACGCCGGCACCAAAATCGCCTGCGGTGTGATTCGAAGAACATAATATATAGGTGAGGTGCTTAACAGACCATTCATTATAAACACATGTATCACATAGCTTGTGATAATTGACACACGCACGAAATACAAGTATAATATCAGTATTCATGATACAGTAAAAGGTTTTTATCGTTAGAACAGCGCCCTAACCTTTAATTACTAAAATCATTAGAGAACACCTATTTTCGATGGAGATAAAATATATGGAAATGGTATTATTGACCGCTCTAGGAGTCGGAGGTGCTACGATATTCGGCTCACTAATCGGTTTTGTATTCAAAAATATTTCTCACAAATTTTCTGACATCGTGTTGGCTTTTGCCGCCGGCGTCATGCTGTCCGCAGCGGTTTTCGGCCTAATTATACCGTCTATTGACTATGGTGGAGAATATGGTCTTCTTATTACAATAGCTGGTATTTTCACAGGCGCTATTTGCCTGAACCTAATCGATAAAGTCGTCCCCCACCTTCATAAGCTCGTTGGTTCAGATATTGAGCCTCATAATAATGCAAATTTAAACAAGGTTCTGTTGTTTGTTACCGCTATTGCTATTCATAATCTGCCCGAAGGTATTGCTGCCGGCGTCAGTTTTGGCTCCAACGATACCTCTCAAGCGATGATTATCGCCGGTGGCATCGCTCTGCAAAACATTCCGGAAGGAATGGTTATTATCGGTCCCTTGCTTGCTTCCGGCGTAACACCACACAAAACATTTATATGCGCGATGATAACCGGTCTTGTTGAGGTTGTAGGTACCTTACTGGGCTATTTTGCCGTTAGTATCGCATCGACAATTCTACCATTTGCATTGGCTTTCGCCGGAGGAACCATGCTCTATGTAATTAGCGACGAAATGATACCTGAAACCCACGCTCACGGAAGCGAACAAGGAGCTACCTATTCGCTCCTGATTGGATTCTGCGTGATGTTGGTATGCGATGTATTGCTTGGTTGAAATGAAATGTTGCAAAATGAACAGTAAATAATACAAACAAAAAATCCGTCCTCTTTTGAGAACGGATTTTCATTTAATATTAACACTCAAAACGGAACCATCTTAAAGCTTGATTTTATTTAATATACTTTTCAAGTTCGCTTTAATTACATCTTGTTTCTCTACTGTAAACCCAGAAAATAAATTATATCTTTTTCTTGCAAAAATTCGTAAAATCGGAATTATATCAATTTTTGCCTTTTCAATATGCAAGGTAAAAACTCCGTCATCTTCCGTAACTTTTTCGATTGCAGAAAAAGGTATTGTTCTGATAGGTATAACAAAAACAAAAGCCAACACCATGATTGCTGTAGCCGTAGTATGAATACCATTCTCATCTACCGCAAAAGCATAACCAAACAACGCTTGTCTAACCAATGTAAAAAATGAAAGAGTCCACGATAGTAAAATCAATGATTCTGCAACAGTAAAAAACAATTTTGTTTTCGCGTTCATCGGCGTATTATCTTCCATTAAAATTTCATTTGCGTTCATAAAATACACACCGTACCATCCTAATACGACACCAGCTAACAACAGGATGGAAAAGATAAAAAACTTCACATTCAGTTTGGCTTTGAATTCCATCATCTCACCGCCTTGCGCACAACAATTATTCATCAGCATAAGCGACTTCATTTTTCATTTAAAAAGTCTCCCCTGACTGATGAATAAAAGCCAAGAAGTTTCACACTTTATTGATAACTTTTCTCTGTTCCGTCATAATCAGTCCAAACATACCACCAATGTTCATCAAGTCGCTCGGCTTTTTTTATATTGTTACCATCTGCTTCTTCAAATAAATACGATTCGGTTTCTCCATAATAAATACCGTCACTTGTATAAACTAAATCCCAATGCTGTCCTCCGAGCATACCTTGCCCGTCAAGTTCAAATTTTACAAAATTATCTTCCGGATAGCAAATATAAAACCAATCATTAAAATACCCTTGCTCGTTCGTTCTTGATTTCAGTAAATCATTCGATATTTCTTCCATTTCAGCTTGATGTTTTGAAAGAATCTTTTCGCATTCTATTTTAGCTGTACTATACGTTTTAGGCACAATAGAGCTTATAATAATCCAAAGAGCAATCATCAATACAGTAGCCACAAAAAGACAGATTACAGAGACAAGAATCTTATTCCCTTTGTTCATCAAATCACCGCCCTTTAAGTGTATTGTAGCATAAAAGCGGAAATAAATCAATGCGGAGCATTGTCTTCAAATTCGTGGCGAAGCCGCACCTGACTTCTTACCTCTTACTTTTTACTTATTACTTCACAAAAATTCCGTAAGGAATTTTTGTTTGAGGTAAGAGTGAAGAAGTAAGAAGTAAGAAGTAAAAATCCGTTCTCTTTTGAGAACGGATTTTTGTTTGGCTCTCTTGTACGAAAAATAACTGCACGAAAATCGAGAATTTTCTTTTAAGATATTATTTTGAAAATCACATTAGGCGTTTCCTTATGAACCTCCTCAAATATTTTAAACATTGGTTTACAACACTCTTGAATTTCAGGAGATAATAGGTGAAAATTATGAATCTCTATAATTACATCATCAAATAAACCGTGCAAACAATCCCACAAGGCACCCCAGTTTTTTCCGTAATAATCCGGAAATCCGAATTTTTCTTTTAATACGGAATGTACATCACGAAATCTGTTGCAGGCAGAAAAATCTAAAACAATCGGATTTTCCGTAACTTCTTTAAATGAGCGATACTGTTCTTCCTTTTCCATCACTTGTTTTACAAGTTCAGGTGTTAACGGCACTATATAGGTGTTCCCTGAAAAATCCGTAATTTCTATACGATCGTCAAAAATTTTTAAAACTTCTTTTCCGTCCAAAGAAGCAAAAATATCCTTTCCTGAAAAGGTCCACTGAGTATTAAACTCAAAATCCAACTTAACTATTTCACACTCACCATGAATCAAATATCCGTCTTCCAACAAATACAAACGCAGAGCTCCTGCCATATCAGAAAAACACTTGTATTGTATTTCTCCTGTGCAAACATTAATCATATAAGCACTATTAAATTTTGCAATAACAAGATTCTCTTGCTGCAATACCGTGCAATATTCAAAATTTCCGCAAAAGTCGCAATACAAAGCAACTCTTCTGAGTCCCGTTTCAGTGTTGATTTCTATCAGCAATATTTTTTTATAATCCTGAGAAATATAGTTTTCAAGGTCGTAAACAAAATCAACCGTGTGTGATGATATATCTGTAATTTCGCAAATACTTACACTTGCTATATCGTTAACTAAACGCATACCTTAATCACCACCTATGTGTAGTGTAGCACAAAGGCGACGGAGATACAACAAAAAATCCATCCTCAAAAGAGAACGGATTTTCGTTTTGCTCTCTTGTACGAAAAAAACTGGGCAAAAACCATTAATTTTCCTTATTTATAGTAACATCACCCTCGACCTTTTCACATTTTAAAGAATTGCACACAACGTTACCTTTGATTTTCTCTGCTTCAACATCACCGTTGACCTTGACCGTATCTCCGCAATTTATGATGCCTTTGAGGTCGCCGCCAACCACAATATCGTCACCGGCGTTGCAGCTTCCATTCAGATTAAATCCTACCGTAATTCCGTCGCCCGCATTACAACCTCCGTTCACGTTTCCGGCCACGACCAATTCGTCACCGGCGTTACAACCGCCATAAACTGATCCGCTGACCGCAATATTGCACTCACTTTGCACACTTTTTGCGTCACCGATAACCTCAAAAGTGAACCTGTCAGTCATATTATCAGTCGCCTGCAAAATTTTCTTGCCTAGACACACAACTCCGCGGATAATATTGTCATCAAGCCACGGAAATTCGGGACAATGGTCATAGTGAATTTCTGTCTTTACCTCTCGGGAAAAGAGTTCATCAATATAACATCCGAACAAATCCGCCATTATCGGCAAAAACAATATATCAGGTGCAGTTTTGGCATTTTCCCATTTCGAAACTGCTTGAAAAGTTACGCCCAACTCTTTTGCAAGTTCCTCTTGAGTTAATCCGCACTTTTTGCGATATTTTTGTATATTGGTTGCTAAAACAATGTTTGTGTTATCCATCAAATCATCTCCTTTGCTGATATAATTATAACAGATAACACAAAAGCACACAATAAAAGAAAAGTTGATATTTTTCAACCTGTGGTTGAAAGTGATATTCTGTGCTATCGCACAGAGAGATATTATGCCTTGCGGGTTGAAAGTGATATTCTGTGCTATCGCACAGAGTGATATTATGCCTTACGGCATAGTGATATTTTTGCTATCGCAAAAGTGATATTATATTCGCCTTAAAAAACTCGCGAAGCGAATATCACTTGCGAAGCAAATATCACTGAGCGAAGCTCAATATAACTCGCCGAAGGCGAATATAACTAAAAAACTCTTGTTCTTTTTCGAACAAGAGTTTTTTCTGGCTCTCCTGTCCAAAAAAGAACTGGTGAGAAACCCTTAATTTTACTGGGTTTTACCCAGTTTTTCTTTATAAATTGATTATACCATAAAAAATAACTTTCCGCAATAAAAAAATTGCAGAAAGTTATTTTAATGAGAATGTTTTTTACTAAACTGCCGAACGAAAAAATGCTAAATTGCCGAACAGTTTTCTACCAAATCACTGAACAGGTTATGCCGACTCTTCTGCAGGCGGAAACAAAGGCTCGACTATCTCTGCCCCACCCTTTATAAAAATTCTTAAATTGAGATCTTTTGTCACCTGAATTGAATTCACAATTCGGTGAATGATAGCGTCATCGAACTCGGTCATAACCGGTTTCATCTGCTTTGTGTAATTTTCAATCCGTTCAATTTCTTCTCGGGCTTTTTCATTACACCGAATATGCGCAACAAGCATATCCCGTCTTTCCCGAAGGTCTTTTATCCTTTGGGAACAGTCGGCGATGGCTTCAGTATACTTATCCTTATTGAATTTTGACTGAATTGCCAGGTCGGCAAGCTCCTCAATACGAATTTGCTCGTCGCGAATTCCCTTTTCGACCAGATATAATTCATCAGTATTTACATCCGAAGTAGCATAAATAAGTTTACTTTTCAAAAGTTCGTACCCGTCTTCTCTCCCCTGTAGCACGCGAGAGATGGCACGACAAATAGCAGCTTGCAGGTTTTTCTCCTCAAGTCCTTTTGAAAAATCACAATATTTATCTTTATGATCCAGTCGGCTGATGCAACGCCAATAGTGATGAACACCATCCTTTTTCTTGTTGGTTTTACGGCGGAAATGACTGCCGCATTCCTCACAAATGAGCAGTTCACTTAACACATATTTTGCACTGTATCTTCCTCGGCATGAAATGGTATTATCCGATTTACTACGCAAAGCATTACGGCGAGCGAATTCTGCCATCGCCGCTTTGAATATATCACGCGGAATAATGGCAGGATGATCGTTAACCACCAAATATTTTGTCTTTTGACCGTTATTTACCTTTTTCTTTTTGGTCAGGCAATCAACGCAGTAGGTCTTCTGATACATAACGTCGCCACAATATTTTTCATTCTGCAATATGGCTAGAATTGACGTTGTTTGCCAAACACTTTTACCGTAAAAGGTTTTTATGCCGTTTTCTTCAAGCCAGTTCTT
>JAFQSP010000002.1 GCA_017409475.1 Clostridia bacterium | reverse complement strand
TCATTTTTCATAGATAAATCCTCCGATTGTGTTTGGTTCGACTGGCAGGTCGTTCCCATTTTATCACAATCGGAGGATTTTTTCATCGGTAAACCTCTTTTGAACCACGCGACTATCGCGTGGTTTTCGTTATACAAAAAAAGAAGGCTGTTAATTAACAGCCTTCTTTTTTGATTTAACAATCAATAATGTGGTAACAAATACAACTATAACAATACTAACAATTTGCGATGTTGATAAGCCAAAAACCAAGCCTCTTTCTAAATCACCGCGGAAAAATTCAAGCACAAAGCGAATTACACTATATGCATATAAATACGTTGCAGTAATAAGTCCTGCTTTACGCATTTTAAAATACATAAACATTAATACAGAAAACAATATCATTAAAAGCAACGCTTCTATTAACTGAATTGGAAAGAGAGGAGTATTTAGCGGAGTCATACCCAGCGTTTTTGTATATTCAACGCTAAAGGGTCCGTCATAATGCATTCCGTAGCAGCAACCCGAATAAAAACAGCCAACTCGTCCTATAGCATGTCCTAACGGCATAACCAAAGCAAATAAATCAAAGAATTTCAATGTATTCAACTTATACATTTTCGTATAAATAAGTATACCTACTGCGCCGCCTATTAAACCACCGTAGAAGACGAATCCACCCTGCAACACAGCTGTAAAAGGAATATTTTGCTCAATAATTATATTAAGCGAAACAAGGATAAATAGGAGCTTTGCTCCCGCTACACCGGCTAAAACAGCAAAAACCGAACAATAAACTAAATCATAGCCTTCTATTCCACTTCTTTTAGTCAGTAGATAAGCAATTATACCTGCAATGGCCGTTCCTAAAATCCACGCAACACCGTAGATAGGTATTTCCTTACCAAGAATATAAATAAACGGTTCCATAATCAACCTCAAAAAAATATATTTAAGCAAAACAATAACCCGGTACAATAAAGTATCGGGTCATCATTTTTTAAAAATTAGAATTACATTCCACCGTACTGATTAAGAGCATTTTCAAGCTCATTTCCAAGCTGATTAATCTCATTAGCAGCACCTGCAGCACAGATTGTGCAGAGACCACATGTGAAGAAAGAAATAGCTGAGAATACAACAGCAATAATGCCGAGAACTAAACCGGCAGTAGCAATACCAGAAGGTGCATTTGCAGCCTTAAGTTCTTTACCACCCATGATGGCAAGAATGAGACCAACAATTGAAATCGGCAAACTAAGGACTGCGAACCAGAATCCCAAAATAGCGAAAACGATACCTACAATACCAAGTACGAGACCAGCAATAGCCTTACCTTTCATCGATAGAACCTCCCTTCCGAAAAATTATTACATTGAGAATATTCTTTCTCAAATTGTAAGCCGCATAATTTTTCATCCAAAAATCGACGAAACAATACATAGAACTACACAAATATAATATCAAATGTTTCTCACATTGTCAAGTATATGCATACAACATTGAAAAATAAAACTATAAATATAAAAATGACTACTAATCATAATATAAAAAAACGTCGAAAACAATCTTTTCGACGTTTTTCTGGCGTTCCCGAGAGGATTCGAACCTCCGACCTACCGCTTAGGAGGCGGTTGCTCTATCCAGCTGAGCTACGGAAACATTTATTCATTTATACCTGATTATTTTATCCAAACGGTACAGCATTGTCAAGTGAAAATGCTGTACCGTTTAAAATATTACAAAGTATTATTTACTATACATTTTATCGTTTATTTCTTTAATCGCCTTTATGCCCTCTTTGCTGAATTTCGGTTCTCTGCTTTCATAAAGAAGTCCGTTCATTTCCTGCTGAACGTCGGTAATTTGAGTATAGCAATAGCCTGAAATATAAGGGATTCTTCCTACTGCTTCAGTAATTACTCTGAGTTTTTCGATAAACTCTTGCTCACTCTTTACTCCGCCGTAGCCCCAATCTCCCTTTTCGCCAACCTCTTTATAATATGTTATACCGCCATATTCACTCATGATAACCGGCTGACCGTTATATTTATACCCATCTGCCAATAACTTCTTATTGCACGAATAAGGTAATTTACCATTAAGAATCAGCAATTCTTCGTCGGTATATGCTTTATAAACCTCTTCAGCATCATGACGATATTCGTGAATCGTGATAATATCGGTCATGGTTTGTTCCCAGCCGTCATTAGTAATTACCGGTCGAGTCGGGTCAATCGCCTTTGTAAACAAATACATTGAATTAGCAAAATTCTGCTCGTTTATATTGCTTCCGAGATTACCGAATCCCCACGATTCATTAAACGGTACCCAAGCAATTATCGACGGATGATTATAATTTTGGATAACTATATTTTTCCATTCATCAACAAAATTCAACATAGCCTTATCGGTAAAAGCGTATGCGTTTGCCATTTCACTCCAAACGAGCAAGCCCATTTGATCGCAAAGGTAGAGATACCGCTCATCCTCAATTTTTTGATGCTTTCTGACGGCGTTATAACCGTATTCAAAGGTTGTATTTATATCATCGAGAAGAGCCTGACCGCTCGGCGGTGTAAGATGAGAATCCTTCCAATATCCTTGGTCAAGCACCATTTTAAGATTTATCGGCTTATTATTGAGAAGTATCTTATCACCCGAAACCGAAATTTTTCTCATTCCAAAATAGGAATCAGCACTATCTACCCGTTCATCATTAAAATAAAGATTAAACTTCACATCATAAATATTAGGTTTTTCGGGCGACCATTCGTGAAAATCAGCTTCATTATCGAACGAAAAGGTTAAATCATTAGCTCCGGGATTGAGCTTTGTCCTTGTTTCGAAAACGGTCTTATCCTCGAACGAAATTATCGTTTCGGCAAAATATTGATTTCGTGCAAGTTGGGAACCGACAAGGCTTAAATTATACTCGAATTTAACCGATTTCGAATCGTAATCGGTGACAATTTTCACACGATTAAATCGTTTATCATTAGCCCTTTCAAGCCAAACTGTTTTCCAAATTCCCGTTGTCTGAACATACCAGCAACCAAAATTCTGAGTCTGGTACCGTTGTTTTCCGCGAGGCTGCTCGAGAGAAAGCGAGTCCTCAACCTTTACCGTTATATCATTTTCACCAACAACGACAAAATTGGTAATATCAAAGGAAAAGCGGTGATATCCGCCCTTATTTTCGCCAACAAATTTGCCGTTTATCCATACCTTTGTGTAAAAGTCGCTTCCCTCAAAATGAAGCAAAAGTCCCTTCAAATCATCAGCCGTCAAGCTAAATTTACGATTATACCAAACGGCACTGTGAATACTCTCGTCGCCAATTCCGCTTAGTTTCGTTTCATATGTAAAAGGAACGTTTATTATACTTTCACAAGGAAAATTTATATAATATCCCTCCTGTTCTCCGACATTATCGTCGTCAAATAGGAAATTCCATTCACCGTTTAAATTATACCAATTATCACGTTTAAATTGCGGTCTTGGATACTCTAAATCGAATTTTTTCACCTTTAATCACGTTCCTCAAAATTTTCGGTATAAAAAAATTGCCAAATCCTAATATAATCAAGGATTTAGCAAATTTTTATTGGTGGAGATAAGCGGGATCGAACCGCTGACCTCTTGAATGCCATTCAAGCGCTCTCCCAGCTGAGCTATACCCCCAAATATTAAATTTTCTACGACAAAAATTATTATACCAAACTATAACAATTTGTCAAGTAAAATTTAACTTGAAAGTTAATACAAATACTGCTATTATATAAAGGTATGAATTCAAATGAGGTGATTACAATGAAATTTGTTAAAAATATTATTTCAATTATATGCTGCTTTGCCGTGATTAGCGCTATGTTTATTTCATCAATAATATCAGCAAGCGCAGCAAACGATGTAAATGTTGAGCTTATCGGCAGCGCATTAAAAGCCGAACCCGGCGATAGATTCTCTATCAGCTACTGCTTTAAAAATGCAGGCGATTTCAAATATGGCTTAACAGCCTTCACTGGAATTTTAAAATTTGACTCATCAAAGGTCCGTTGCACAAAGGCTACTCACAGCTCTTTTAACAGCTCAATATTTACTACTAACAAGAATTTGACCGGTGAAGTTAGAACCCTTTACACCTATGCAAATCTTGATAAAAAGCCCGGTGTAAACAGTAGTGCAACATTTGTTACATACGAATTCCTCGTAAAAAAAGATGCTGTTGGTGATGTAAAATTCTCGTTGAATTTTGATACCGTTGTTACAACCGATTATGATAAAAATCCACCGGAAAACATTTCATTAACATATAACACTCCAACATACACCGTAAAAATTGTAAATCCTGACGCTGAAACGACTTCAAGTCAGGCTACTTCAAGCAATACATCAAGCAACTCCACCGGTAACAACACAGCAAGCTCAGTTACTTCAAACACCACATCAAACAATACCACAAGTAACGAAACAAGCAGTAAAAAGCCTTCTGATAAAGCTCCTGATGGAAACACAACTGTAAAGGATGAATACCTCAATCCTGACTTTACAAACAGTAACGTTGCTGACGGCGATGAACAGGATTTTGAAAACGCCACCGACACTGAAGCAATTCAAAGTCAGCTCGCAGAAAGCCTTGAAAACGCACTATCAAGTGAATTGGCAAGCTACAATAATAACAATAAAGCGCCAAACAATACTTTGATTATACTAATTGCTGTAGGAGCAGTATTAGCAATCGGTATTATTGTAACATTATTAATACTTTCAAAAAAGAATAAATAAAAAAGATTTAACCGTCATTTCAATTTTGAAATGACGGTTGTTTTTTTGGTCTTATTTATAATATTTCAAAATGCTCTAAAATAATTTTAAGTCCAAGTAAAATAAGTATTGCACCACCGGTAAACTCAGCTTTTGACTTATACTTTGAGCCAAAGACATTCCCTATTTTCACACCGATACACGAAAGAACAAATGTAATTATACCGATAATTAAAACAGCAATTAAGGTATTAATCACCATTGATGCAAATATCAACCTAACCGGTACGCAGGCAAAGGTTATTCCGACAGCCAATGCATCAATGCTTGTAGCTACGGCCATTAAAAACATCGTCTTAAAATCAAATGATTCTGAGGCTTCTTCATACTCTTTTTCAAGCGATTCCTTAATCATGTTCGCGCCGATAAGTGATAATAGAATAAATGCAATCCAAGGTGCAATATTTGTTATGTACGAGGCGAAGCTTGTTCCCAAAACATAGCCGATAAAAGGCATCAGTCCCTGAAAGCCGCCAAACCATACGCCACAAATAATAGCGTGTTTTAACTTTAATTTTTTTGTTGCAAGGCCCTTGCAAACGGATACTGCAAAGGCATCCATAGACAGCCCGAGAGCAAGTAAAAGCAGTTCAATAATTCCCATTAAAAATCTCTCCAAATAAAAAAGCTTTTGCTAAAAATATATGCAAAAGCTTTTTTATATTTACAATTTAACCAAAAAGGTTTATAAGTACACCAGCCGCAACAGCTGAACCGATAACTCCGGCTACGTTCGGGCCCATTGCGTGCATAAGCAGGAAGTTACCCGGGTCATACTGCTGGCCAACCTTTTGCGATACACGAGCAGCCATTGGAACAGCCGAAACACCTGCCGAACCGATAAGAGGATTCACCTTTCCACCGGTTAGGAGGTACATAAGCTTGCCAAGTAAAATACCACCTGCTGTACCAAATGCAAATGCGGCAAGTCCCATTCCAACAATTCCAAGGGTTTCGAGATTGAGGAAGCTTGCTCCGTTAGTGGTTGCACCAACGGTAATTCCAAGAAATATCGTTATAATATTCATGAGCTCGTTTTGAGCCGTTTTGCATATACGGTCAACTACTCCGCTTTCTTTCATCAGATTTCCAAGCATAAGCATACCGACAAGAACGGCCGCCGACGGAAGAAGAAGCGAAACAATAATGGTAACTGCAATCGGGAAAATAATTTTTTCCGTCTTTGATACTGTTCGAAGGGTTTCCATTCGAACCTTGCGTTCCTTTTCGGTTGTAAGTAATTTCATAATCGGCGGCTGAATTACAGGAATAAGCGCCATATATGAATAAGCCGCAACAGCAATCGGACCGAGATATTTCGGTGCCAACTTTGATGTAACGAAAATAGCTGTCGGTCCGTCTGCACCACCAATAATTCCAATCGATGAAGCAACATTTGAATCAAAGCCGATAAATAAAGCACCGACAAAAGCGATAAATATTCCAAGCTGAGCTGCGGCACCTAAAAGCAAGCTCTTTGGATTGCTGATAAGGGGTGAAAAATCAGTCATACAGCCGATTCCAAGGAAGATAAGCGGTGGATAAATGCCGAGTTTAACGCCAAGGTAAAGAATATCAAGCAATCCGCCCTCTTTTAGCACCTGGCCAACCATCAAATGACCGTCAGCCGTCCAAAATTCGAGATTCGACGTATCGAAATATTCGGGGTGATAAAGACCTGCGCCAGGCAAATTTGCCAATAGCATTCCGAAAGCAATCGGTAAAAGTAAAAGCGGTTCAAACTCGAACTTTATTGCCAAAACGAGCAATCCGCAGGCAACGGCAATCATAATAAGATTCTTATACCCGTCGCCGACAAAAAACTGCGCAAATCCGGATTCCGAAAGAATACCGGTTACAGTTTGTATAAAACTATCCCATATATTCATATCTCAATCTCCTAATTCTTTTAAAAGGCACGAACGTTATCGCGAATACCCGCGTTTGCCCACGCAGAACGTCCAACAGACGACGGTCGAATTGAACGAATAACAGCCTTTTTTCCTGTTCCCTCGTACATCATGGCAACTGCGGCAGATATTACAGCAATTACCTCATCATCGTCAGATGCATTAACCGCATTTTTTACCGATGAGGGCTCAGCTATCTTTTTTACCTTAGGCATTTTTTCAGCTTTTACTTTTTTGTCGCTTTTACCATTTCCAGCCTTACCAAAAAAGCCAAAAATTGCAATCATAATAACAAGAATTAAAAGCATACCAAAAACAATTGCAACCCCGGAAAATGTAGTAATTGCTGATAACTCGCCTTTTGTCATTTTAGAGGCGTCAATAGCCAGTTGAGTGAAGTACATTATTTAGTCCTCCATGGTTGATTTAAACTTTTCGAGTGCGGCTCTGAGCTCCTCAGCCTTTTCCTCGGGTGCAGTCGGGTTACAGTGAGCCCATGCACCGGTTTCCGACGAGGCATTAAATTTCTGCTTATCGGCGGAACGCATCGGTGGGAAAAACTCGATATGGAAATGATAATAATCAGATGTATCTTCTGTATTTACGGGCGCATTATGCATGCACATCATGTACGGGAACTTGTAATCAAAGAGACTGTCAAGCATTCCTGTAGTAAGCTTTAATGTTTCGGCAAGTGAGCGCTTTTCGTCAGCAGTAAACTCGGTAATGTTTCCAACGTGGCGCTTTGACATGATGTAAACGCCATAAGGATATTCGACAAAGAAAGGAAGTATAACGGCAAAATGTTCGTTTTCGAAAATAACACGCTTTTCTTCCTTCTTTTCCTGGTCATTCATTTCGCAGAAAATGCACTTACCGTTTTCTTCGTAAAATTCCTTAGCTGCCTCAACTTCGAGCTGCAACTTCTTCGGAACAACCGAATAACCATAAATCTGGCCGTGAGGATGCGGCATTGAAACACCTACAACCTCTCCCCTGTTTTCAAAAATAAAGACGTATTTGATATTTTCATCCTTAGAAATTTCGGTAAATCTATCAACCCAAAGGTCAACCAACTTTGAAATATGGTCAACCGGCAATTCGGGCAAGGTAATTGTATGCTCTGGTGAATAAAGGATAACCTCGCATTTTCCGTATGCTGGCTTTACCTTGAAAAAGTCGGTTGCAACGTCGTCGGGTTCGGGTGGATTCTGGGACAATGCGGGAAAATCATTATCGTATTTGAGAACATCAAAGTGATCCGGCACCTTTCCTGAACCGGGACAAAACGGGCACCAATCCTTTGGCATGTTCGGACGTCCCTGACGGTGAGA
Source organism: Clostridia bacterium (assembly GCA_017409475.1). Taxonomy (GTDB): domain Bacteria; phylum Bacillota; class Clostridia; order Oscillospirales; family Acutalibacteraceae; genus UMGS1976. The sequence goes on along the minus strand of JAFQSP010000002.1, from coordinate 23,903 downwards.
TGCGATCATAACCCAGTCTTTTATAAACGGATGATATCTAAGTTCTGCCATAATATTTTAACTCCTTTTAAAGCCTTATTTACTAATCATTGTGCCGCCAAGCGGTCTTATTTTAAGAACGTAGCAATTGCCCTTGCCGAATACACTTTCGATGGTGTTTATGTACTCGTCGAGCAAATCGTTGGGTACAAACGCCTGAATTGTGCCTCCAAAGCCGCCACCGTGAACACGATAGGCTCCTCTGTCGCCAAGAACCTTTCCCGACAAATAAAGCGCCAATGAAAGCCCCTGTTCATAAGGTGCCGATGCGGCATAAACATTCTGTAAAAACATGAATGATGACCGACCTGATTCACGAACAAGCTTCAGGAATTTATCAAAATCCTTCGCTTTAAGAGCATTCTTTTCCTCAACAGCGCGTCTGTTATCGTCAAAGAAGTGAATCGAACGAAGAACGGCTCTGTCACCGAATTTTTCACGCAGTACAGAAATATTTTTATAAAATTCGCCTTCATCAACCTTACGAAGTGCCTTTTCACCGAAATATTCGGCTACGTCACGCATTTCCTGCGGTACTGCGGCATATTCACATGTTAAGTCAGCGTGATTTCCGCCCGTATTTACAATACAAAGCGAATGATTCTGACCGGCAAAGTCGAAATCAACCTTTTCGATAATGGGATTTTCAATGTCGCCGAAATCTATTCCGACAAAGCCGCCGACCGAGCTTGCCATTTGGTCCATAAGTCCGCTCGGCTTACCGAAAAATACGTTTTCGGCATACTGTGAACACTTTGCAATTGTCACAGCGTCAATCTTGTTATCATTAAAGAGGTAGCTGATTATTGTTCCGACAAGAACCTCAAACGCTGCAGAAGAAGAAAGTCCCGAGCCTTTTATTACATTTGAGGTTGTATATGCATCAAAGCCGCCGATTTCGAATCCGAGCTGCTTAATACGGGCGCAAACGCCACGAATAAGCGAAGCCGATTTTTCTTTTTCGCTTTCGACAGGGTCGAGGTTAGTAATATCAACCTCGTCCATATCAAAGCCCTTTGACTTGATACGAACAATTCCGCTGTCATTTTTTGATACAACAGCGATAACGTCTAAATTAACGCTGCCTGCAAGCACGCAACCAAACTGATGGTCGGTATGATTTCCGCCAACCTCTGTTCTACCGGGGGCGCTGAAAAGGGAAACCTCCCTCTCCGCACCAAAATAGTGAGCAAATCGGTCACAAGCCGCCTCGTATCGTTGTACATTTTCTTCAACATCGGTATAAAGCGTATCGAATGTTGTATTAAACTCGCCGGAAGCAAGACTCTTTTTAACATCAGAAAATTTCATAATAACCACTCCAAAATTTGAATATAATACCCATATTACATTAAAATAAATAATAACAGATTATACTACATAATTGCAACCGTTTTTTACATATTTTTTGTATTTTTACCAATTAAATAAAATTTCTCCTGTTAACTCCTTTTTTGTGCAATAAAAAATGCCGTCGGCACTGTAATTGCCGTCGGCATTTTTGTAGCAACTCTATTTACCGTTTAAACATTTTTCGGTATGTTCGATTTCGGTTCGCATTCGGTCGATAATCTTTTTTTCAAGCCGAGAAATATACGATTGCGAAATTCCAAGCTTGTCGGCAACCTCCTTTTGAGTATGTTCACGGTTGCCCGAAAAGCCAAAACGAAGCTCCATAATCAGCTTTTCACGTGGCGAAAGCCTATCTATCAGTCTATGCAATAAAACCGCCTCGTCATAGGTTTCAATGCCTTTATTTATCTCCTCACCGTCGCTACCGAGAACATCGGATAACAGAAGCTCATTTCCGTCCCAATCAATATTTAACGGCTCATCGATAGACACCTCGACTCTTAAGGATGACGTCTTTCTCAAATGCATTAAAATTTCGTTTTCAATACATCTTGAAGCATAGGTAGCCAGCTTGATATTTTTTTCAGGACAAAAGGTTTTTACCGCTTTAATAAGCCCGATTGTACCAATCGAAATTAAATCCTCCACCCCAGACGAAGTTCCCTCAAATTTTTTTGCAATATAAACTACAAGCCTAAGGTTATGTGTAATAAGCTTATCACGAACGCTTTGGTCACCATCCGCATACCTTTCGAGAAGAGCTAATTCCTCCTCCTTTGAAAGCGGCGGCGGCAAAAGCTCAGGTCCATTTATATAATCAATTTCCGGTGTTGGTTGAAGTTTACATAATATTTTTTGTGTTATGCTTTTAATTAACTCAATCAATGATAGCTTTTTCTTAAATAATATCATAATTAGCAACCGCCTTATATTCACTTTCAAATTTATGTAACGATACTCCGATAAGTATATTTTCCGCCTTTTTACCATCAAGGAAAATACTATCGGGTTTAAACACAGGCATTAGCCCATTATTTCCCACCGTGTTATACGGAATATAACGAACCCTGTTTTGTTTAATAGCCTCTTCGCTGAGATTTTCAAAATCAATAGAGAGGCATTTTGAAATACTTTTATCGATAACGGCAACCGGCATATCGGTAAAAGCATCACGAAGCATATTTCCTGTATCTATAAGACAGCTGAACTCAACAGATTTTCCATTATGCTCAACCGTCATTATTACAGTTTTCCTTTCATTTTTTGAAAAGCCGCCATTTAGCGCACGAACGACTATAATTATCAAATAAATAACCGCTGAGCCAATGATAAGCTCAATAGCCGAAATATCAAAATAAATCACCGAATTATTGATTATCAAACGATAGGGTTTAAAAATTTGATAAATAAAATAAACGCTTCCGCTGAATAAAAACGAAACAAGAAAAAACGTAGCCAGCCGCTTTAAAAAAACACGTAAATTATAATAGCCAAAGGTGGAAAATATTATTAAGGTCGCAATTAGCAACTGACTAAGCATTGAAACAAGCTCATTTTTCTGTGGTAATAAAATTACGAGTGAACAAAATCCTCCAAGCACAGAGCCCAAAAAAAGCCGCAAAAATCGTCGTGGTGTTCGCAAAAATGCACTGGTAGCCAAAAGGATAAAATAATTAACATATGTATTTATCAAAATGAGTATATCGGCATAAACGGTCATATCCCAATCACCAAAATTATTATAGCTCAAAATGTAAAAAAATATTGTCAAATACGGTAATGATAATATGTCGATAAATGCTGTAATTTGGTTTACATAATATAAAAAAAGACTGCACCGTTATTTCGATGCAGTCCATTATTTGTCCATACTAAATTATTTAATCAATCATTAATGTTTCAATCATTAATGAAAGCGCCTCATTATGGTCATTATTATCGCCAAAACCAAATACTAATACAAGACATTCATTTTGAAAAGGTATGAGATAATATTCGCGCTTTTGGCCCGCTTTTTCGGCGGTAAAATAGCGCGCTGTATAAAATTCGCTTCCAACCGCAATAGATTCCGATTCGGTCAACGTATATCCATCGTTACTGAGCTCATTTGTCTTTTCATTAAGTGAAGCATCAACCGTCTTTCCGCCCGAAAGGGTTATTTCTAGAAATGCACTGCTCTCTTTTGCAGAATATACGTCTTTTTCACCTAAATTATATTCAAAAAGCTCGGTGTTTACGCCAATCGAATAGCCCTTTTCACTCACAACAGATGTAAACAGACTGTTTTCATTATTCATATAAGAGCTTGGATTGCTGATATTTTCACCGACAAGGTCATTTCTATCACTATTTGAACAGCTTGAAAAGGTTAATATCAAACAAGCAGCCGTAGCCATAATTATTAATTTCTTCATAATACCTCACCCCTTAATTATAGTATATCACCTTATATTTTATCTTTCAATCTATTTTATATTGACATTGGCGGTTTATTTAGATTATACTTGTCTTAAATTGGTATAAGGAGTAAACCGATATGATTTTTAACATCAACAGTAAAGGAAATACTACACCGTTTAAACATTATTGGGAGATGTGCGTTGGCAGCTGCCACGCATACACAGCCCTTCGCGAAGATTATCGCAACCAGCTTAGAAAAGCCCATGACGAGCTCGGATTTGAATATGTTCGTTTCCACGGACTTTTCAACGACGATATGGGAATTTGTAAAAGACGCTGGAACGGCGAAACAAAATCAAAATACATATCATATAATTTCGTAAATTCGGATAATATCTTTGAATTCCTGCTTTCCATCGGCATGAAGCCGTTTATCGAGCTTGGATTCATGCCCGAAGCTCTTGCCTCAGGACCAAAGACCTGCTTCCATTATAAAGGAAACGTTACACCTCCGAGCGATTACGAAGAATGGTATAAGCTTGTAAAGGCATTTACACAGCACTGTGTTGACCGCTTTGGGCTTGAAGAAGTTAAAACCTGGTATTTCGAAGTATGGAACGAGCCAAACCTTGACTTCTTCTTCGACGGTACAAAAGAGGATTATTTTGAGCTTTATAAGCATTCGGCATTGGCAGTAAAAAGCGTAAGCGAAGAGCTTCGCGTTGGTGGTCCCGCTACATCAGTAAACGCGTGGGTACTCGATATGGTCAACTACTGCGAAAGTAATAATGTCCCCCTCGATTTCATTACAACCCACCATTATCCTTCCGATGACCCGCTTTGGAAAAATCAGGATATGAGCCTCGATGAATTCTGGAAAAAGCTTGGTCACCTTATGGGTACATATGAACGCGGTATTCTCAAAAAGATGACCGAGAAGGCAAGAGAGGAAGCAGGTAAATACCCTCTCATGTATACCGAATGGAACACATCGGCAATCATTGGCGAGGAACAGCACGATGAAAACTATGCTGCCGCCCTTGTTACAAAGGCAATTGCCGATAATGACGGCTTGGTTGAGGCATATTCTTATTGGACATTTACCGATATTTTCGAAGAAAACTGTCAAATTCCGGGCGAATTCCATGGTGGCTTCGGACTTCAAACCTATCACGGAATTAAAAAGCCGGTATATCATTCATTCGAGCTTCTCCACTCGCTTGGAACAGAACGTCTCGAAGTTGAAGGATATAAAGAGGGCGACACGGTCGAAGTTGTAGCAACAAAGGTCGAAAACGGTCTTTCGCTCGTTGCCTTTAACCACAATGTTCCGACAGGCGAAATTAAAGCGGAAGCAATCGAAATTAAAATTTCGGGAATTGACAAGGTTACCGACGTTACCGTTCGCAAATCTGACGAAGAGCACGCAAACGCTAAAAACGTTTGGAAATCGCTCGGTTCACCCGAATACGTTTACGGCGAAACGCTTAAAAAAATCAGCGAAAAGGCTGAGCTCGTAACCGAAAAGGCAGATTGGTCGCTCGATGGTGACATTCTCACAATCAAGGTTATAATGCCCGAACATTCTGTTTACGGATTCGAAGTTAAGTTCTAATTACAATACATAATATTATTAACGGTCTGCATTTATTAACCAAAATGCAGACCGTTTTTTATGTCAAAAAAGTTTTCTCCGCATAGTCTAATATTGAATGTGATTTCGCTGAGTGATAACCGAAAGGCAGGTATATTAATGTGGGAAACAATCTCATAATGGTAAGCTCAATCACCCACGCAATCCGTGGACGCGACCTGCTTAAACAAAAGGGCTTTAATGCGTCCATTCAAAAAACGCCCGGCGCACTTGATACCGCAGGCTGCGGATACAGCATATTTGTCGATAAAGATATAAATTCAGCGCAAAAAATAGTTTCTGCAGCAGGAATAAGGATACTCGGCATTTCAAAAAGATAATAAGCTTTCGGAGGCAAAACCATGATATATTTAGACAATGCGGCAACAACATTTCCAAAACCTCAATCGGTCATAAAAGCGGTGACAAATTCACTCAAAACCGCGTCAAATCCAGGCAGAAGCGGTCACGATTTATCACAAAATACTGCTATCGAAATTTATAAAGTGAGAGAAAAGGTTAAAGACCTCTTTGGAGCCGATTCGGTCGAAAACGTTGTATTCACCCTTAATTGCACCCACGCAATAAACTATGTTTTAAAAGGGCTGTTAAAAAAGGGCGACCGCATTGTCACCTCTTCATTCGAGCATAATGCAGTAATGCGTCCACTTGAAAAGCTGAAAAAGCAAGGCATTATTGTTGACATAGCCGAGGCATATCCCGACGACAGAGAGGCAACCATTCGCTCATTTTCGCGACTGATAAACACAAATACAAGGCTCGTAATATGCACAGCCGCATCGAATGTAATCGGGCTCAAAATGCCGCTGAAAGAAATTGGCGAAATGTGTAAACAGTTTGGCACAAAATTTGTTGTTGACGGGGCTCAGCTTGCGGGTGTATGCGACATAAATGTAAAGGAAAACAACATTGATTATTTATGCATAGCGGCTCACAAGGGACTTTATGCACCCATGGGTACGGGGATATTGATTATAAACAATGATACCGAGCTTGATACGATAATTGAGGGTGGTACGGGTACCGCCTCGATAATGCTCGACCAGCCACGCGATTTACCCGAAATGCTCGAAAGCGGAACAGTAAACGTTTCAGGCATAATGGGAATCGGCGCAGGTATCGACTTTATAAAATCAAAAGGCATGGAGAACATTTATAATCACGAAATGAAGCTTGTAAGACGGCTTTATTCCTCTTTAAGAAAAATTCCAAGCGTGAAAATTTATACACCTATTCCTGATGAAAACTATGCCCCCGTGATATCATTTAACATAAGTGGACTAAACAGCGTCGAAACAGCGTCTTTGCTCAATAAATTAGGTTTTGCGACAAGAGCAGGGCTCCACTGTGCACCTATTGCTCACAAACGCTTGGGTACAATCGAAAGCGGAACTGTTCGAGTTTGTCCGTCCATATTCACTACAGCCGAACAGATTGACAAATTTATTATTGCGGTCAAAAATATTTCATCAAAAAGAAAAACTGTTTTTTGAAAAAGACTTGAAAAATAAAAAAATAGGTGTTAAAATATCCATATTAACGCTGTGACGAAGAAAAGTAGTTGAAACTGTTGATATTCAGAGATTGTGTGTCACCGGCTGAAAGCACACATATACCGATATTCAGCGAAGTTCACTTCCGAGCGGTACGGCTTAAATCATCTTATATGAGAGTAGGCTGTAACGGAGAATGACACCGTTATCAAGTCATGTCGAGTGACCGCTTGATTATTATTATCAAGTCGGTTATTAGGGTGGTACCGCGGAATTAAGTTATTTCGTCCCTTGTTCCTTTTATGGAGCAAGGGACTTTTTTATGTTTAATAATCTAATGAGGTGATAATATGAAAGAACAGATTAAGCAAATTCGCCAGGTTGCCGAAGAGGCAATTGCGGCTGCTCAATCAGAACAAGAAATCGAAGCACTCCGCATTCGTTTTCTCGGAAAAAAAGGTGAACTCACCGCTATTTTGAAGCAAATGGGCGGCGTTTCTCCCGAAGAAAGACCGATTATAGGTCAGCTCGCTAACGAGGTCAGAAGCTACATAGAGGAGCAGATTTCGACCATCAGCGCAAGCTTAAAGGCGCAGTCAGCCGCTAAAAAGCTCGAAAGTGAAAAAATCGACGTTACCATTCCCGGACGAGCTACTACACTTGGCCAAAAGCATCCGCTTAATATCGTACTTGACGAAATTAAAGAAATATTCTTGGGTATGGGCTTTGACGTTGCCGAAGGTCCCGAGGTTGAGCTTGATTACTACAATTTTGAAGCACTCAACATACCGAAGGACCACCCCGCCAGAGATACTCAGGACACATTCTATATCACCGAAAATATTCTTCTCCGTACCCAAACCTCTCCCGTACAGGTTCGCGTTATGGAAAAGCAAAAGCCGCCTATCCGCGTAATTTCTCCGGGACGTGTTTATCGTTCGGACGCTGTTGACGCTACCCACTCACCCGTTTTCCATCAGATTGAGGGACTTGTTGTAGACAAAGGCATCACAATGGGCGACCTTAAAGGCACGTTAGAGGATTTCGCAAAGCGCCTTTACGGCGACGATTCGGTATTCCGTTTCCGTCCTCACCACTTCCCCTTCACCGAGCCGTCGGCAGAAATGGACACAATGTGCTTCAACTGTCAGGGTAAGGGTTGCCGTCTCTGCAAGGGTGAAGGTTGGATTGAAATTCTCGGTTGCGGAATGGTTCATCCAAAGGTTCTCGCAAATTGCGGAATTGACCCCGAGGAATACAGCGGTTTTGCTTTCGGTCTTGGTTTGGAGCGTATCGTTATGCGCCGCTTTGGTATTGACGATATGCGCTTATTATTCGAAAATGACATTAGATTTTTAAATCAGTTTTAAGGAGGTGCTTTGATTATGAATCTTTCAATGAGATGGTTAAAAGAATTTGTTGACGTTGACGTTAATCCCCACGATTACAGCGAGGCTCTCACCATGAGCGGCTCAAAGGTTGAGGGATATTCGGTCGAGGCTGAGGAAATTACCGGAGTAAAGGTTGGACGCGTTTTATCAATCGAAAAGCACCCCGACGCAGACAAGCTTGTTGTTTGTCAACTCGATATGGGCGATGAACAGATTCAGATTGTAACAGGTGCATCAAACCTCACGGTTGGCGACCTTGTTCCCGTTGCTACCGACGGAGCTTGTCTCCCCAATGATGTAAAGATTAAAAAAGGTAAGCTCCGTGGCGTAGTTAGTCAAGGTATGATGTGCTCTATTGCCGAGCTTGGTGTTACCCTCGGCGACTTCCCCTACGCTATTGAGGATGGCATCTTTGTTTTGCAAGAGGATTGCAAACCCGGCGACGACGTAAAGGAAGCTATCGGTCTCAATGACACTGTTGTTGAATTTGAAATCACCTCAAACCGTCCCGACTGCCTTTCTGTAATCGGACTTGCTCGTGAAACTGCCGTTACGCTTGATAAGCCGTTTAATGAGCATACACCCGTTGTTACCGAAGGTGACGGAAACATAAACGACCTTCTTGACGTAAAAATTGAAACTCCCCTTTGCAAACGATACATGGCAAGGGTTGTTAAAAATATCAAGGTTGAACCCTCTCCCCGTTGGCTTAGAGAAAGACTTAGAGCAAGTGGAGTTAGACCGATTTCGAACATTGTTGATATTACAAACTATGTTATGCTCGAATACGGCCAGCCAATGCACGCTTTTGACCACAGATTCGTTGACGGCGGTAAAATTATCGTTCGTCAGGCAAATAACGGCGAAAAAATTACAACCCTGGACGGAACTGAACGCGAGCTTAACGAGAATATGATGATTATCGCTGATAGCAAAAAGCCGATTGCCGTTGCAGGTGTTATGGGCGGCGAATTCAGCGGAATTATGGAGGATACGAATACAATCGTATTCGAATCGGCTTGCTTCGACGGCGCTTCGGTAAGAACTACCGCAAAAGTTCTCGGAATGAGAACCGACGCTTCATCACGTTATGAAAAGGGACTTCCCGCCGAGCTCTGCGAGGTTGCGCTTGACCGCGCTTGCGAGCTTATTACCATGCTTGGTGCAGGTGAGGTTGTAGGCGGTTACATTGACTGCGGTAACTATGATAAGGAGCCGAAAACCGTTAAATTCGAGCCCGAATGGACAAACAAGTTCCTCGGTACAAATATCGAAAAGGCTGAAATGATTTCTATACTCGAACGTCTTGGCTTCAAGGTTGACGGCGATGTTATCACCGTTCCTTACTACCGCATTGATATTGAGCATAAGGCCGACATTGCCGAAGAAATTGCGCGTATTTACGGATATAACAATATCGAGGATACAGGTATCCGCGGCTGTGCAAACGGCAAGGTTACCGAAAGCCAAAAATTTGAACGCAATATCAACAATTCGATGCTTTCACTCGGATATTCTCAAATTAACACATATTCCTATATCAGTCCAAGGGAATATGACATGATAAACATGCCGAATGACGAAGAAATGAGAAAATCGGTAAAGATTATGAATCCGCTTGGCGAGGACACCTCTCTCATGCGCAACACCACTTTACCGAGCATTATGCGTATTCTTTCGCTCAATTATAAGAATAGAAACGCTAATGCAAGACTTTACGAAATTGCTACTGAATATATCCCGCTCGGCGAAAACGAGCTCCCGATTGAACGCAAGGTGCTGACAGTCGGCGCTTATGGTAAACTCGATTTCTATGATATCAAAGGCGTTATCGAAGAAACACTCAGAAAGATGAACATCAAGGAATGGGACATCGTTGCTACCGATAAGGAATATGCCTTCCACCCGGGAAGAACTGCACTTTTGACCATTGATGGTAAAAAGCTCGGCGTTATCGGTCAGATTCACCCTTCTGTTTGCGCTAACTACGACATTGATGGCGAAGTTTACGTTGCAATGATTGACTTTAACACAATGTACGACAATCAGAATGACGAGCGCACATATCACAGCTTGCCAAGATTCCCGTCGGTAACTCGCGACCTTGCTATCCTTTGCGATATCGACTTGCCCGTTCTTTCACTTAAAAAGGCGATTATCAATGGCGCAGGTCCCCTTCTCGAAAAGGTTGAGCTGTTCGACATCTTTACAGGTGAGCAGATTGAAAAGGGCAAAAAGAGCGTTGCTTATTCGTTGACACTCCGTTCAGACAGCGGCACCCTTAACGAAAAGCAGAGCGACAAGGTTATAACAAAAATTATTGCCGAGGTTGAAAAGCTCGGTGCTACATTAAGGTCATAAGGAGTACAAAATGAGCAAATTTGGTTCGTTTATTAACGGCGGTAAGGAATATCGTATTCACGATTACAACCTAAAACGCCCGTTACTCAACTATTTATGGAATGAAAAAATGCTTGCCGGGATTAATAACCTCGGCGGTGGCATTGGTTCATACGGCGGAAGAACACTTGCCTATATCAGCACCGAACACGCAAGCCGCACCTCGGTTATTCGTGACGGAAACCGCTATTTTTACATTCGTAACGAGGAAACAGGCGAAATTTTCAACCCCGGATATTATCCGATGTGCACCGAAATCAATGATTACAGCTGCGTTCACGGACTCGGCTACTCGGTTATTTCGGGCGAATGCTTCGGAATAAAAGCAACTGCACGAGTATTTATTAACAAGACCGAGCCCTGCGAAATTTGGACGCTTACCCTCGAAAACACAGGTGATAAAACGGTCAAGTTCAAGGTGTTCTCTCTCGTTGATTTCTTACTCGAAGGTTATCAGCGCTATTCCGACTACAATTCATACGTTCACGGTCATTTTGATAGTGAGGACAACGTTGTCCTTTGCATGAACGAGGCTATGGAAAGACCGCATAAATGGTTCAACGGATTTATTTCGTCGGACAAAAAGCCGAGCGGATTTGACACCTCAAAAAAGGCGGTTTTCGGTCCTTTCGGCAACGTAAACTGCCCGAAAGTTGTCGTTGACGGCAAGTGTACCAATAGCTTATCAGCTTGTGAACAGATGACAGGCGTATTGGAGCATGCATTTGAGCTTTCGGCTGGTGAAAGCGATACGCTCAACATCTTAATCGGCTGCGTTGACGGAATGGAAAGCGCAAAAGCAATTTCGAAAAAGCTTTTTGCCGAGGGTAAAATTGATGCTGATTTTGATAACCTTCTCGCCGAAAAGGACGAGATTATGAAATCAATTACCGTCAGCACTCCTGAGGAAAAAATCAATAATTTCACTAACCTTTGGATAAAGCAGCAGGTTCAGCTTTGCGCCGAGGCAGGTCGAGATACAGGAAAAGGATTCCGTGACCAGCTCCAAGATGCATGGGCAATTTGTGCGTTCAATAGCGAGCTTGGTAAGGAAAAAATACTCGAAACACTCGAATATGAATATCCCGACGGACGCTGTGTTCGTGGCTGGTTGCCGCTCGACCACCATGTTTATTCCGACGGAATGACCTGGATTGCGCCGACAGTAAACGCGTATATTAAGGAAACCGGTGACAGTTCAATTCTCGATGACGAGGTTAAATATCTCTTATCCGAAGAAAAAGGCACTGTTTGGGACCACATTCTTCGTGCGGTAAGATACAGCGCAAACGACCTCGGTGATGACGGACTTGTTCACTCGCTTGACGGCGACTGGAACGATTCGCTTAATATGACCGGTCTCGAAGGCAAGGGTGAAAGCGTATGGACTTCAATCGCTCTCGTTTATGCACTCAAAAACGTTGAGGAAATGGCCGCAAGATTTGGTAAGGGCGACGATATTATCGAGGAAATGAAGAAATATCGTGAAACTCTTACCGAGAATATTAACAAGAATGCTTGGGACGGCGAATGGTTCCTCGCCGCTATAAACGACCTTGGGGAAAAGGTCGGTTCGCACGAAGAGTCAGAGGGCAAAATCTACCTCAACTCTCAAACATGGGCTGTACTTGCTCAGGTTGCTCCGAGAGAACGACTCGAACAGGCAATGGCTAGCGTCGAGAAATATCTCGATTCCGATTACGGTCCCCTTACCCTCTACCCTGCCTACAAGCATTTTAATAATCATATTGGCCGACTCACAAGCTTTGTACCGGGCATTTGGGAAAACGGAACCCCCTACTGTCACGGCGGCTCGTTTAAGGTTGTTGCCGATTGCATAATGGGTAACGGTGATAAGGCGTACGAAACCATTACGAAGATTTACCCCGACAGCGTAACCAACCCATCCGAGCATTCGGGCTGCGAACCTTATGCTCTTACAAATATGTATTTCGGCCCCGAAAACCCGAGAAAGGGCGAAACACTCTTCGCTTGGGTAACAGGTACTGCCGGCTGGATGTTTAGAGCAGTTACCCAGTACATACTCGGATTTATGCCGAATTATGATACAATCGAGCTCGACCCCTGTATTCCATCAAGCTGGGATAAATGCGAAATGTCGCGCAAATTCAGAGGAGATAATTATATCATTCATATATATAACCCGAACGGACTCCAAAAAGGATATAAAACGATGACCGTTGACGGCGTAAAATATGAGCAAAACTCACTTCCGATTTTCGCCGACGGAAAAGAGCACGTAATCGAAATTACACTCGGCGTATAAAAAACGCGCCTTATAGGCGTTATACTGTTAATAAAAAAGATGCACGAAATTTTCGTGCATCTTTTTTTATATCTTAAACTATAACCTTTTCAATAATTATTGTCCCCATCATTTCTTATATTTTTCAACTCTTAATAAACCAATTACAAACAAAAGAGCGCTGACAAACAGCATTGCAACTATAACAATCAAGTGGACATTTCCCGTAACGCACTGCGCCCAGTTGTGAAAATCAACTTCATAATGGTTTTCATTCAGTCCGAACAAAGCATTTGTGACATAACCCATACAGTAATACACACAAGATGCCACAACCGTACAAATCCCTGCCTTTAAAAATCCATCAATATTAAACATACAAATAACAGCACAGAAAATCAAAGGAATGTACGCGTAAATCGTTATGAGAATTGCCGATTCAAGCATAAAGGGCTGCCAACTATAAACGCACAAAAGAATCAATATTGTCAGCGCCAAAACTGCCGTAAAAGCTATTACAAATTTAAATTGGGACAGTTTTGTTTTAGATAGCAAAATCGTTCCGAAAATCAATATATACCCCATTAGTGTACCAATGCAGGCGACAGGAAACCAATACAGTCCATTTGTATATACTGCGCAGGTGAACAAAAGCAGGCAAATGGATAAATATGTTGAAACAGAAAATACAAGTAGTTTCTTTGACTTAAAAAAGTATGTAACACTGGGCACATACGTATAGGCGCAAACCAGTGCGGTTAAAACAATAAAGAACCATGACAATGTGTGATTTACTGCAAGATTACAAATAAGACAGGTTAAGAGCGCGACTGCATAAGATATTGTCGGTACCCAAAACCACGCGCTGCGAATCACACGGAACTTCCTTGCTTCGCGCTTAATTTTCCTATCGTCTGTGTCGGTTGAGGCGGTAATCAATTCGTGTTCGCTTATATCGAGGGCACGGCATATATCGGCAATTAAAGTAATGTCTGGATATGACAAACCACGTTCCCATTTGCTTACTGCGCCTTCGGTTACAAACAGCATTTCCGCTAAATCTTTTTGTGAATAATTTTTTTCGGTTCTTTTTGTTTTTATGAACGAGCCGAATGTTTTTTTATCAGTCATATTTGACCACCTCCGCCCATAATACTATTACAACATAAGAATAATCGTCAATGGACTGATAAGCCACCCTTTACTTTTTATATATTTATTTGGATTATATCATTTTTCCTCTCGTACTTCAACACATAGAAAAAACACTAATTCCTCGGACGGATAAAAAGTAAAAGCGGACAAGCAAAACACTTGTCCGCTTTTTTATTATCAGCTTATGGCTGAAAAATTACATTTCAGCAAAGTACTTGATTGTACGAACCATCTGGCTGGTGTAGCTGTTCTCGTTATCGTACCAAGAAACAACCTGTACCTGATAGGTTTCGTCGTCAATCTTTGTAACCATTGTCTGAGTAGCATCAAAGAGTGAACCGTAGGTGATGCCGATGATGTCAGAAGAAACGAGCTGCTCTTCGGTGTAACCGAATGAATCAGAAGCAGCAGCCTTCATAGCAGCGTTGATACCGTCAACAGTAACGTCCTTACCCTTTACAACAGCAACGAGAAGTGTTGTAGAACCTGTGGGAACAGGAACACGCTGAGCTGAACCGATGAGCTTACCATTAAGTTCAGGAATTACGAGGCCGATTGCCTTTGCAGCGCCGGTAGAGTTAGGAACGATGTTAACAGCAGCAGCACGAGCACGACGAAGGTCGCCCTTTCTGTGCGGGCCGTCGAGAACCATCTGGTCACCGGTGAAAGCATGAACGGTTGTCATGATACCGCTAACGATGGGTGCATACTTGTTAAGAGTGTCAGCCATAGGAGCAAGACAGTTTGTTGTGCAAGAAGCAGCAGAAATAATCTTGTCATCAGCTGTAAGAGTGTTTTCGTTTACGCTGTAAACGATTGTGGGAAGGTCATTTCCTGCAGGAGCAGAAATAACTACCTTCTTAGCGCCGGCATCGATATGAGCCTGGCTCTTAGCCTTTGAGCAGTAGAAACCTGTGCATTCGAGAACAACGTCAACATCGAGCTCTCCCCAAGGAAGATTAGCAGCGTCCTTCTCAGCATAAATTCTGATTGTCTTTCCGTTTACAGTGATTGTACCAGCTTCGTCATCAGCAGATACGGTATCGCCGTAGGCATATCTACCCTGAGCTGAATCGTACTTAAGAAGATGTGCGAGCATGGTGGGGTTTGTAAGGTCGTTGATAGCAACTACCTCGTAGCCTTCAGCGCCAAACATCTGTCTGAAAGCGAGACGGCCGATACGGCCAAAACCGTTAATAGCAACTTTTACCATTTTAATTTACCTCCCAAATTTTCGGTTGATACTATTGTACCCTAATTTTGTCAAATTTGCAAGTTTCTTTGTTATTATTTTAACTAATTTAACCGATTTCGGCGATAATGCCAAAAATGAGTTTATTATCCCCGTTCGATTGTTATAATTTATCAAATTATATGCGTGCTACACCGCTCTTTTTTGCCGCTTCGGCAACTGCTTTTGCTACCGTTTGGGCAATTCTGCGGTCAAACGCCTTTGGCAATATGTAATCACTCGAAAGCTCGTCATCGTTTACAAGAGATGCAATTGCATATGAAGCCGCCATTTTCATTTCGTCATTTATGTCACTTGCACGAACATCAAGTGCGCCTCGGAATATTCCCGGGAAAGCGAGAACATTATTAATTTGATTAGTAAAATCCGAACGTCCTGTACCGACAACTGCGGCGCCGCCCTTTATCGCCTCGTCAGGCATAATTTCGGGTGTTGGGTTAGCCATAGCGAACACAATAGCGTCCTTTGCCATTGTTGACACCATTGTTGAATCAAGTACATTAGGGGCTGAAACACCGATAAACACGTCAGCCTTCTTAATTACGTCGGCTAATGCACCCTTTTCCCTATTAGGATTTGTTTTTTGCGCCAATTTTCGATGTGCTTCAGATAGATCGTCCATCCCTTCATAAATGGCACCAAAGCGGTCGCAGGCAATCAAATTTTTAAGTCCAAGCTTCATTAAATGCTCGCCAATTGCCGTTCCTGCTGCACCGGCGCCATTGATTACACATTTAATTTCAGAAATGTCCTTTTTCACAAGTTTGAGCGCATTAAGCAAGGCGGCTGCTACTACTATTGCGGTGCCATGCTGGTCATCGTGAAACACGGGAATATCGCAAATTTCCTTTAGTTTTTTTTCAATTTCGAAGCATCTTGGTGCAGAAATATCCTCTAAATTAATTCCGCCAAAGCTACCCGAAAGTAGATAAATCGTTCTCACAATTTCATCAACGTCATTGGACTTTATGCAAAGAGGAAATGCGTCAACGCCTGCAAATTCCTTAAACAGCACGCATTTGCCTTCCATAACGGGCATACCTGCTTCAGGCCCTATATTTCCAAGTCCGAGTACAGCTGAACCATCGGTTACAACGGCTATCAAATTACTGCGGCGAGTAAGCTCATAAGACTTGTCAATATCCTTTTCGATAACGAGGCACGGCTCGGCAACTCCGGGTGTGTACGCAAGCGAAAGTGACTCGGCATCCTTCACCTCAACACGTGAAGCAACCTCTATCTTCCCACTAAGCTGATAATGTAAATTAAGTGCTTTTTCTTTTATATCCATAATTATCCCCTTTTTTCACTATGAGGATTATTTTAACAGATTGTAATTCCCTATTCAAGCAGTTACGCAAAACTTTATAAAATAAAAGCAAATTCTGTCGAACGAAAAAATATTTTTTTAGTATTCCGCATACACCCGAAGGCAATAATAACCTTGAAAATTATAATCGGGGGTTTAAAAATGCAATTCAGCAAGGTTGAAATATGCGGAATAAATACGTCGGAATTAAAGGTGCTGAGCGAAAAAGAAAAAGATGAGCTTATAAAACTTGCCAAAAGCGGTAATAAATCAGCAAGAGAAAAGCTAATTAACGGCAATCTGAAGCTTGTTTTAAGCGTTGTTCAGCGCTTTTCCGGAAGGGGTGAAAATCCCGACGACCTTTTTCAAGTCGGTTGCATCGGACTAATAAAATCAATCGACAATTTCGACACCTCACACGAGGTAAAATTCAGCACCTATGCCGTACCGATGATTATCGGTGAAATCAGAAGATACCTGAGAGACCATAATTCAGTAAGAGTTAGCCGTTCAATTAAGGATAACGCGTATCGAGCCATGCAGGTCAAGGAACAGCTTACGATAAAAAATCAAAAGGAGCCTACCATTGATGAAATTGCAAATGAACTAGGCATTCCGCGAGAGGACGTAGTTTTAGCACTCGAAAGCATTGTCGAGCCGGTTTCATTAAACGAGCCGGTTTATTCAGACGGAGGCGATACGATTTATATAATGGACCAGGTTGGTGATAAAAACGATGATAAAAACTGGCTTGATGAAATTTTCTTTAAGGAGGCAATCAAAAATCTCAATGACCGCGAAAAAAGGATACTCAACCTACGTTTTATGAAGGGTAAAACTCAAATGGAGGTCGCAAACGAAATTGGCATTTCGCAGGCTCAGGTCAGCCGACTTGAAAAGGGCGTTATCGACCGAATTAAAGGGCTATAATTACCCTCGCTCGTATTTATCATACAGTTTTTCGAGTGCCTTTTTTTCGATTCGCGAAACGTATGAACGTGATATTTTCAGCTTTTTTGCAACCTCCCGTTGAGGAAGCGGCGCCCTTCCGTTTAGCCCATAGCGAAGTATAATAATTTTCCGCTCACGGTCATTTAGCTCGGTTTTTATATATTCCCTCAGCTTTTTTATTTTCATCCGCTTGTCAATGTCATCAACTATTGAAAATTCGGAAGGGATTATATCGAGCAATGTCAGCTCGTTTCCATCCTTATCGGTCTCAATCGGATCATTTATAAATACGTCAAGCGAAACCTTTTTTTGCGCTCTGAAATACATTAGAATTTCATTTTCAATGCATTTAGCCGCATAGGTTGCAAGCTTTGTCCCCTTTGAATTATTATAGCTCGAAATTGCCTTTATAAGCCCGATTGTACCGATTGAAATCAAATCATCGGTTTCATAGCCCGTGTCATAATATTTCTTTACAACATGAGCTACAAGGCGTAAATTATGCTCAATCAGCTTTTCGCGCGCTTTGAGGTCGCCATCCATATATTTTTCAAGCAATTCGGCTTCTTCCTTATTAGAAAGAGCTCGCGGAAATGAGCCTGAATTTGTAACGTGCAAAATGAAATATAGTATATTAGAAATTGCCACCGATAAAAAATATGTAAACAAAAAAATCACCCCATATCGAATATACAAAATGTATATGCGATATGGGGATTGTCTTAATCAGCGGCGCCTTTATTTTTTAGAATATTCTCTGCTTTTATACACAACCTCGTTCTTGCACTTTTCTCCCGATAAAACATCGTCGATGTTATTATAGGTTGTTTTTGCAATTGTTTCGAGGGCATCGTCGGTTAAAAATGCCTGATGCGCAGTCAATAAAACATGAGGGTGTGCGATAAGCAGCGACAGCATATCATCATTTATAACCATTCCCGAAAAATCTTCAAAGAAAAAGTCACTTTCCTCCTCATATACGTCGAGGGCTGCACCGGCAACCTTTTCGGTATTAAGCGCGTGTAAAAGCGCCTCTGTATCAATAAGCGCTCCTCGCGAGGTATTAACGATGATAACATTATTTTTCATCATATCGAAGGCATCTTTATCAAGCATATGATACGATTTTTCGGTTAAAGGGCAGTGAAGGGTTATAATATCACTATTCTTAAATAGATATTCAAGGTCAACGTAATGAATGCTCTCATCATCAATCGGATAAGGATCATAAGCGAGAATGTTTACACCAAATCCGCCAAGCACCTCCATAACCGCTTGACCAATTTTTCCCGTTCCGATTACGCCGACAGTTTTTCCTCTTAAAAGGAAGCCGGTAAGCCCATTGAGGCTGAAATTAAAATCGCGGGTGCGATTGTATGCCTTGTGAATTTTTCGATTAAGCGAAAGTAAAAGAGCCATTGTATGTTCGGCAACGGTATACGGTGAATATGCTGGTACGGTAACAACAGTTAACCTATCCTTTGCGGCTCTAAGGTCAACATTCGAGTAACCCGAACAGCGCATTGCAAGAACCTTTATTCCGTTATCGGCTAATATATTTATAGTATCCGCGTCAATATCATCATTAACAAAGGCAATAACTGCGTCATATTCTCTTGTAATTGGTGCGGTTTTTTTATTAAGCTTTCCTTCAAAATAGCTTATTTCATAATTATCGTTAAACTTATCGAAATATAGCTTATCGTAGGGTTTTGTGTCAAAAAAAGCAATTCTTTTCATATATATCATCTCCTATAATTTATTTTAACCTATAATTATTAAAATATCGTTAACTATACACTTAATTTTTCTTGTAATATGTAAAATTTTTCTGTATAATTAAAATAAATTTATATAATGGACTGATTTTATGAATAATTACTATATTGCCGTCGACATCGGAGCGTCAAGCGGTCGTCTTATCGCCGGTTGGCTCGAAAATGGAAAAATCGTTGTAAAGGAAATGCACCGTTTTGATAACGGCGTTGTTAGTAAAAACGGACATCTTTGCTGGGAGCTCGACAGATTATTTACCGAAATAGTAAATGGGCTTAAAATTTGTAAAGAAAATGACATTATCCCTAAATCAATCGGTATCGACACATGGGGTGTGGATTACGCCCTTCTTGATAAAAACGGGGATGTTATTGGTGATACCGTAGCTTACCGTGATGGAAGAACAAACGGCATTATTGAAGAAACCGCAAAAATAATTTCTCAACCCGATCAATATGCACACACAGGTATTCAGCCGCAGGTATTTAACACGATTTATCAGCTTATGACCGATAAGGATAAGCTTGATAAAGCAGAACGGCTTTTGTTCGTTCCCGAATATCTAAACTATCTCCTTACAGGGAAAATGATAACCGAATACACAAACGCGTCAACATCGGGACTCGTTAGCGCCGACACAAAGGATTGGGACTTTGACCTGATTGAAAAGCTCGGTCTGCCTAAGCACGTTTTTGGTGAGATACATACACCCGAAAGCATTGTTGGCGATTTAAAACTCGAAATAGCTGACGAAATCGGATTTAATTGCGAGGTTATTCTCCCCTGCACTCATGACACGGGTTCAGCCGTTTTAGCTGTTCCGAGTAACGAAATGTCGCTTTATATCAGCAGCGGCACCTGGTCACTTATGGGCTGCGAAATTATGAAACCCGAGCTTAGCGAGGAAAGTCTCAATTTAGGCTTTACGAACGAAGGCGGTTACAACTATCGTTTCAGATACCTCAAAAACATTATGGGTCTTTGGATGATTCAGTCGGTAAGACGTGAACTTAATAAAAAATACAGCTTTGACGAGCTTTGCGAAATGGCTAAAGAGTCCGATTTCAACGAAATCATCGATGTTAATAATAGCGCGTTTTTGGCTCCTGAAAGTATGTTTGATGCGATTAAAAATTACTGCGTTGCTAACAAAATGACCGAACCAAAAACAATCGGCGATACGGTAAGATGCATCTATCATTCCCTCGCAAAATGCTACGCTGACACCGTTTCGGGCATTGAATCGAAGCTCGGTATAAAATTTGATTGTGTAAACATTGTTGGTGGCGGAAGCAAGGACACTTATCTTAACGAGCTTACCGCAAAATATACAGAAAAACCCGTTGTAGCGGGACCGACAGAGGCTACGGCAATAGGTAATCTTTTGGTTCAAATGATTGCCGCTAATGAAATTGATGACCTTTCATCAGGACGTAATATTATAAAAAATTCGTTTGATATAACGGAGGTAAGATAAATGAAAAACAGATATCCTGACGCCAGAAAGTATTATACCCGAGTCGGAATTGATACCGACAGCGCCATCGAAAGACTTAAAAACATACCTGTTTCAATCCATTGTTGGCAGGGTGACGACGTACTCGGATTTGAAGGAAGTGATGAACTTACAGGCGGAATTGCCGCTACCGGAAACTATCCCGGCAGAGCAAGAAACGCCGAGGAGCTTATGGCCGACCTTGACGTTGCTCTTTCACTCATTCCGGGTAAAAAGCGTATAAATCTTCACGCTTGCTACGCCATCACCGACGAAAAGGTTGACCGCAACGAGCTTTTACCCAAGCATTTTGAAAAGTGGGTAGAATTTGCAAAAGAACGTGATTTAGGTCTCGACTTTAACCCGACATTTTTCTCTCACCCGAAGGCAGCCGACAGCCTTACCCTCTCTCATCCGGATAAAGAAATTCGTAAATTTTGGATTGAGCACGCTATGGCTTGCAGAAAAATTGCGGCTTATTTTGGAGAAGAGCTTGGCACACCTGCGCTTTGTAACATATGGATTCCCGACGGATATAAAAACAATCCTGCTGACAAATTTTCGCCGAGAAAGCGCCTCAAAGAAAGTCTCGACGAAATTTATTCGGTTAAGTACAATCCCGAGTTTATAATCGACTCATGCGAAAGTAAATTCTTTGGAATCGGTCTCGAGGCATTCACAGTAGGAAGCAGCGAATTTTATATCAGTTATGCCGCTACCCATGAAAATATTTATCCCTTGCTTGACAGCGGTCATTATCATCCCGCAGAAGTTATCAGTGACAAGCTCCCTGCTCTTCTCAATTTCTTTGATAAAATCCCGCTTCACGTAACCCGTCCGATTCACTGGGATTCAGACCACGTGGTGCTACTCGATGACGAGCTTAAAGCCATTGCCGACGAAATCATCCGCAACAATGCTGATGATAAAATTTTAATCGGTCTTGACTACTTTGACGCAAGCATAAATCGTGTTGCTGCTTGGGTAATCGGTGTTAGAAATATGCAAAAGGCTCTTCTCATTTCGCTTCTCACTCCCCATGACCGACTTGCAAAATTGCAGGAAGAAAATAAATTCACCGAAATTATGGTCGCTACTGAGGAAGCGAAAACAATGCCGTTTGGCGATATTTGGGAAGAATATTGCAAGCAATGCGGTGTTATTGAAAACGCTGATTGGTACAACGTTGTTGCCGAATATGAAAAAAATGTTCTTTTAAACAGATAACATATAAAAAAAGACGTTCTGAAATTCAGAACGTCTTTTTTTATATATAATTCAAAAACGAATAAACGAAAATAACAAATTAGAGGTAATCCTGTCCACCGTCTTCGATTCCGTAATCGGAAGAATCCGCCTCAGATTCCTTCATAATTTCTTCAACAATATATTCAGTATATTCAATAATGGGTTTTTCGTAAAATTCTTTTGCCATTACAATACACCTCCAAAATAGTACAAATATATATTAACACATATATTTTTCCGTGTCAATAGCAACTATTTGACAATTTCACACATTAGTTATTGGGAAAAATATCATATATTTGCTCACAAATTACAAATGTTAATAATTGTATGTATTAACCCATGCTATATTATAAACACTCTCTATTACAAAAACGAATTTTATAATTTAATAAGCTTGAATTTAACAGCGCTAATAAAATCAGGATATTAGCTGAGATACTTTTTAAGTTTGCTTCGCACAAAAATTACAACAATAATAATAAGAATACAAACAAAAAAATTCGCTCTATTACGAGAACGGATTTTTTCAGTTTGAATAGTTTGAACTTAATGGCACGAATGAAATGTGCCTGAAAAACGAGAGATTTTAATCATTAAATCCAATTAAATGGTGTATCATTTTCTCGGGTTCTTCAATAAAAAGTTTTGTTGTTTTATAATGTTCTGTTTCGTAATATTTTACTTTCTCTATTCCCGAATGAGAAAACTGCAATATTTCAGCATTGGGAAATGCCATTAAAATCGGTGAATGTGTTGCAATTATAAATTGAGAATTGTTTTTCAACAGACTATCTATTTCGACAATTAAAGTCATTAAACGCATAGGAGAAAGTGCCGCTTCAGGTTCATCTAAAAGGTATAACCCATTTCCACTGAAACGATTTTGAACGATGGATAGAAAACTTTCCCCATGAGACTGATTGTGCAAAGAAACATTACCATAATTGTGAATTGCTTTAACTTCATCAATATATGTGGCGGCATTATATAGACTTTCTGCCCTCAAAAAGAAACCGTCCCTTGCATAATCTTTTTTAATCAAAATTAAATGGTCAGAAAGTTCCGAATGCGTATCCTTTGTAGAAAAAGAAAAGTTCTTTGTACCGCCTTCTGCATTAAAACCAAATGCAACAGCTATTGCTTCTAACAAGGTAGATTTACCCGTACCATTTTCACCTACGAAAAAGGTTATATTTGAAGAAAAATTTAATTCATTAGTTTGTGCAAGGTGTTTAATAATCGGTAAATCATTCAGGTAAGAATTTTTGCTTAATAAATTGTCAAATAGAATACTGCTTATATATTTGGTTTTATTCATTTTGAATTCTCCTTCAAAGTTTTACAACTCGAAATTAAAATTTTTCTGATGCGACCACAAAGATTTCTATTCTTTTTATACACATCTTCATCAATAATGTTTGTATTGAATAAAAGTTGTAACCAGCCCTCTGTTTCACTACATTCTTTTAATTCGATTTCAAATTTAGAAAGCATATCTGACCTGCTGTGACCGTAATTTGCTTCACGAATATTTGCATAAACACTACTTGAACTTTTACGGATTTGAAACTTGGTGCACCTGAGCATTCTATAATCGAACCGTTTACCTCTTTTATTCTCACTTTAACGCAAGATTAATAGATTTTCCGTGCGTGTTCTTCCTAATTCAAGAGTGCAAACAACCTTGTATTATTTACTGACGCTACGCCGAGTGCAAG
>JAFQSP010000008.1 GCA_017409475.1 Clostridia bacterium | reverse complement strand
TACGATGATATAAATTATGCAATGGAACAGGCTATGAAGAAAAACT
The DNA here is from genome assembly GCA_017409475.1 of Clostridia bacterium. Lineage (GTDB taxonomy): Bacteria > Bacillota > Clostridia > Oscillospirales > Acutalibacteraceae > UMGS1976. Next base: position 169,537 of record JAFQSP010000008.1, on the reverse strand, counting down.
TTATTCGTGATAATTGTAAAGAACTATATTATGTAACGGATAAACTTGATGATTTGCTTCGTTATGTTGAAACTCCGGTTAATAAAATAAGAACGGTCAAGGAATTAAAAGATGGTTAAAACGCCGAGCACTTTAATGATCAACACAAATCATTGTGCTGATCATTTTTATATGACACATTTTCTAATATAACTACGGCAAATTCGCCATAATACATTTTAAGGAAATTTGATAATGCTTTTCTTTTTCTTCTCGGCATAAGCGAGGGTTATTTTTGTTCCGCTTTTTCTACCTTTTGGAGTATACTCCTCTTTATAATAAACAATGCAGAAACAGCTATTATCTATCATCTCACAGTTTCGCTTTACATAGCTTGCTTTACCCGCACCTTCCACCGCTTTAGGAAAATAGGTAGCCTCATAACTTTCTAAAAGGTATGCTTCATAGCTTTTATTAATATACGGATATTCTGCCCTCACAAAATTTTATTATGTGAGGGTGATTTTTCTTTGTTTCGGTTACTATATCATAGCAAAGATCATCAAATTGGCTTTTGCTACCGAAAAGAAAAGTATCCATACTTTCTTCTGTAATTAAGCGCTCGATTATCATATGTAGTTTTTCCTTTAACTCATCAGTCACATTTATTTCTCTGTGACCGATAAAACAACAAATATTCTCTAACACAGCACTCATTACCCCTCAACTTAATTATATAATACAGTTTAACATAACGGTGTACACATTATAAATCTTAGGTATGAAACCGTTAAGTTTAGCGGTAAAATATAATTAAGAAAGGTGGTGAGGCTATGGATACACATAAGAGGCTTCGTCAGTTGTTGGATGAACGTGGATGGACTGAGTATCGCTTGTCAAAAGAATGCGGGTTATCCGAATCTACTCTTGCTAATATTTTTAGACGAAACACTTTGCCTTCAATAAGCACATTAGAAGCAATTTGTGCCGGATTCGGCATTACAATATCCCAATTCTTTGCAGACGGAGATATGGTTGAGATGACACCCGAAATTAAAGAACTTTTTGACTCTTGGGTTAGCCTCACAGCTGAACAGAAGAAAGTGGTCATGCAGATGATCCGCACAATTAACTCTAATAAGTAGTAAAAGCCGCCCACTCGGGCGGCTTTTACAATGCTCTTAATATATCTTCGTTATGAAAAATTCTTCATCCGTAACAAATGCACAATCAATTTTACGGAGTCCGTAAAGGCACTGTCGATTAATAGTTTGAATGGTGTCAAAAGTTACATCTATATTCCACCAAGAATCATTAAAATAAACTCTATTCCAGGTATGGTGATACTGAACATTTTCTCGTTTATTACCGTCAACTACATAGCAGGGGATATTTTGACTACGACAAAGCGTGGCAAACAGATGGGAAAAGTCATAACAAATTCCTTTTCGTTTGCTTAAGGTTTTACGAACATTGAAATACTGTATTACCAGATTACAATCATAATCATACTCAAAATTAAATATCATCCATTCATATATTGCTTTTATCTTTTCTTCATCAGTATCGCAATCGGCACAAATTTCGTCAGCATGTTCTACAGTCTTTGTATCCCATAAGGTTGCCTGACCATTCGTAAGTGAAACATTATCCTGTTTGTAAACGAAAATTTATGCTGATAATAGTAGTGATAAAATTACAAAAAATACCACCAGCACAAATATTTTCGTCAATATAGTATCTTTACCTTTGTTATCGGCAAAAGCGATAAAGTACATAAGAATAATAACAAGTGAAATAAGTGCTAAAAAAGGAAACACTCTGCGACAATAAATTGCATAAATAGCGTTCATACAAGCAATGAGTATCAGAGAAACAAAAACCATTGATTTCATTACTTTTGAATTTATTTTAACTATCAAAAATAATGATGGTAAAACTGATAATAGATAGAATACGTGTAGTGTGGGAGAGAGAACAAGAAAGTCTCTCAAGTAAAATCCCAATATTAAATTATATGTAAGTACAATAGCAAAGAAAATAATTCTTATTTTTGTGGTCTTCATTTCAAATCTCCTTTATGTACGAAATCCATTGAAACAAAGAAGTGGCAGTACAGAGCAAAACACTTTGTACTGCCACAAACAAAGGCTATTTAACATCTTTTAAGAAAACAACAAACCCGAACGTTTCACCGATTGGTAAAAGGTTCGGGTTTGAATGCTTTGGTGCCGGTGGTGCATAACCAGTAGAACTCCCGAATAAGTTATACTTTCTTAATACACTATCCAAACCCCAAAATCAGCTCATTCATCATTTACAATATAAATATTATAAATAGCATTGGCTTCTACAAAATTCTCTTTTCTCTTGGAAAAGCGGATTTTTGGGAAACCACTTTCATATTATAAACAATAGAAACCGTTTTGTCAAATCACACAAGAGAAAAACCGTGTTCGTCCTCTCGGATGGATGCGGTTTTCTTTTTGGAAAAATGCGGAACTTTTTGGGGAATAGTTCCCGTGAACTGTGCGGCTACACAGTTCCAACGCTATAATTTATAATACAGAAAGGAGTTTTTAATATGCGAGGTGTTCCAATGTCTACCATAGATAAAGTTAAAATTAAGGGTGAGTATTTAAATGGTGCTTATAGTGAGCTTGCCGCACTACTCGGTATTGATGCAGTACTTAAAATTCATTCAAAATATCGAGGCACTCAGATATTCTTCCCTGTAGAACTATTTAGTAGAGAGTTCATTGTTAAGCAGATTGTGGAGGAATATAACGGCTACAATGTTCGTGAACTTGCTACAAAATACGGGTACACAGAAAAGTGGATTCGTAAGATTCTTAAAGAACACATAGACAAAGAATAAATTAAGGAGATTAGCTATGAAAATAAGAGTATTATCAATAATTGTTGCCGTTTCTATTATCCTGTGTTTATGCAGTTGTGGTAAAGATAACAATGAAAATATAGACGGTTCATCATCTTCGAAGAAAAACGATACTGTTTCAGTATCTTCATCCCAAAAGCTTGAAACAAGAGAAGACTATCTAAATGCTTTATACGGTTACTACGAAACCGATGAAGCCTATGTGTATATAAGCAAGGATTATTATGAAGAAAAATCCAAAATCGAGGAATATGATTACAGATATGGTGATGTTGATGCTATAAATGTTTCAATGGGTGATAACAACATTACAACATACGAAATTTCAGTTTATAGGCAATTTGTAGTTTACTATGTTTTTGATGGAACTGAATTAAAAATATCAAACGGTTCTACTGCAAAGAGAATTACGAAAGAAATATATGACAAAATACCCCTTAAAACCTATACATATACTCCTCCTGTATCAAGCGAAACACAATCTAACGGAACTACAGTTGAGACAGAACCCGATTACATTGTACCCATTTCAAAAGCAAAAGTGGGAGATATCATTTATTTTGGAAATTATGAGCAAGATAACATTTTAGATAACGGCAAAGAAAAAATTGAGTGGCTTGTTTTAGCCAAAGAAGGCAACTATCTTGTAGTTATATCACATAAAATACTTGACCGTAGAGCGTATCATGCAGATGATGTAAAAATAACTTGGGAAAATTGTGAATTAAGGAAATGGCTAAATAGCGATTTTCTTAATAATGCTTTTACCAAGAGTGAACAGCAAAAAATACCTACAATTACGGCACAAACAAGTGGAAGAAATGTAAAATACACAACGGATGGTGGTAATGATACTCAAGATAAAGTATTCTGCTTGAGCTATGAAGAAATAAGTACTTTTCTCAGCAATAAAGCTTCAAGAACAGCCGAAAGAACACCATATCAGATGTACGGACGGGATGGCGGTTCATCCTATTGGTTAAGAACACCTGGCGACCACGGAAACGAAACAGCAATGAAAGTATTATCTGATGGTCGTTTTGATTTAGACGGTAACTTCGTTGAAATGGATTTTATTGGCGTTAGACCTGCTATTTGTATCGAGATACACTAATAATTTAATTATCTATATCGGCAGATAATATTGATAGGAGGGTAGGATTTTAGCCGATAAAATAATAAAAATAAACATATAAAAAGGAGTCTTTAAAATGGATAAGAAAAATTTAGGATTGTTTTCATTAATTGGCACTATTGCTTCAATATTGATTATGTTGATTATCAACTCAACCTTTGGCTTAATTGTATACATATTAAGCATTGTATTAGCTATTGTTGATTTGGTTATGGCATATAAAAAAGAAAACCTTACACCTAAAGAGTTTTTAGAGGTTGCCGCTAAAGAACGCACTTTAAGTTTGGTTACAATTTTCGCAGTAGTAGTTGTAATAGGTGTATTTTATTGGGCACAAGTTGGCGAATTAACTGATGCATTATTATCATAACAAAAGGAGTAAAATATGGGATTTTTAGATTCTTTAAAGGATGCCGCAAAGGCGGCAAAAGATACTGCCAAAAATGCCGCAGACCAAGCAAAAGCAAAAATGGATGCCGCTAAAGAAGCACGAGCCGCAGAAGCAGCAGCACGAGAAGAAGCCGAAAGAAAAGCACGAGAAGAAGCGGAAGCCAATAGCAAAATCAAATGTGACAAAATTCTTTCGGGTAAAGATGCCACAAAAACAGGGATTTTTGCTATCAATTCAATGGCTGATACTTTAGCTTTTACTAAAGAATATATGAAAAAGCTTGTTTTACCTGCTTCGAGTCTTAAAGTGAGTAAACTGAAAATGTTGCCTTATACCGAAGATAAGGTTACTCGCAGAGATGTATTAAAAAGATTTGCAGATTTACCCGACAGCGAACAAATTATTTTCCTTTTAGATAATAATACAACTAAAGAGTATTTAACGGTTACTACTGATTTTTTATATGCACGAATTGCATTAGAAGATAATCCGCAATTTTTCTATAATATAAAAATTCCGTTAGCCGAAATTACATCTATAGGCTTTGAAACTGAAGGCGAAACAAATAAAATACTTTGTAACGGTGAACTGCTTTTCTGTATACCTGCTCGTTTAAGAGAAACAGATTTTGTGAATCTTAAATACTATTTCGAATGTCTTGAAAAATCAGACTTTGAAATTACCGAACAAGAAATAGATAAATTTATTCACGAAAAAATTGGTGATGAAGCATACAACGAAGCAAAAAAATATATGGAAGAAGATGAACTTATCATATATTTTGCTTGGGGTGTAGACAGCATTACTGCAAAAGATTTCTTAATGTGTACAACAAGACAATTTGTAATGCTTGATAGAGAAGTATTTGGTGTTGCACAAAATGTTAAGAAGTTTTACTATGAAGATATTGTTTCGATGTCAACCGAGCAAGCGAATAGTGATAGCTTAACAGTAACCTTACTTAATGCCGCTTTAAAGCTTTGCGACCTCACAATTTTTACTGCGGGAACTAACTTAAAAATTCAAACATTAAGTACTACCGAAGCAGAAAGAGTTGTTGAGATTTATAATCTTTATAAGCGACTTGCTCGTGAGGAAGCAAAGAAACCTATTATAGTTCAGCAAGCGGAGAAAGCAATTGACCCATTGGAGCAACTTGAAAAATTGCAAAAGCTTAAAGATGCAGGAGTCATAACCGAAGAAGAATTTGCAACTAAAAAAGCTGATTTATTAGCAAAGTTATAAATATAAAGTTTCTTTAAAGATACCCCATATCTGCTTAATTGCGGATATGGGGCTTTCTATATAAAACAAACATAGAAAGTGAGGGATGATATGAATTACTTCATCGGTGGCTTTATTGCCACATTTACCCTGTTATTAGCGGCTGATAAATTATTGTTGAGCAGACAAAAAGAAAGCGAGGTTTTTTAATATGTTTTTTGCATTAGTTTCGAAGATAGCAACTGAATACTTTATATCTGGGTGTACGGCGGCAATATCACTTTATTGTGGAGTTAAGACACCTAAAAACAAAAGGAAACGAGGTAGATAAATGAAGAAAATTACCGACTTCGCAACGCTTGAAAATAGCGGTGTAACACAGCAAGAAAAGATTATAGTTAAACAGTATTTAAAAGAATTGTTTGAGCTATACGGAATCAATACAATCAGGGATATCGGTAGCATATACATTTTAGAAAATGAGGCAGAAATAACAAATTACAAAGCTTTTGAAATGTGTGAGCCAATATCGGCAGATAATATAGAATTTGCCGATAAAATATTTCTATCATCAATAAACACCCAAGAACTTTTTGTATACGTTCTTGGGTGTTTTGTCATATCTGCCGATTATGCTATCTACCTATTGCTGCCTATAAATATTTTATCACCTGAACAACAAGCAATATTCGAACAAGCACGATTTATAAATAATAAGTATTTAACATTGGAGGAATAAAAATGAATAATAATCTAACTGAAAGAATAAGTCATATTACAAGAAGTGCTATCTTTTCTAAAGATGGAAAGAAACGTTATAAACTCGAATCCGTATGGGATGAAAAGAAGCCTAAAGCGTGTATAATAATGAGCCAACCATCAACAGCAGATGAGCTTCTGACCGACCAGACCACAATGTTGTGCTATAACAACGCTGTTGCACAAAATTTCGGTGGCATTTCGATAGTCAATGTCTTTTGTGGATTGGACTACAAAAAGCCCGAAACAGACCGAATAAACAGTTCTATTGTGCTCGAGGAGTGCGGCAAGGCTGATGTGGTAATCGTAGCATACGGCAGAGGAACTGCACACACAGAAGAAAAAGAACGGTTGCTCGAAGCACTCAAAAAGACCTGTCCTGAAAAACTGCACACAATAATTGACAGCTCGGGTCAGGCTTTCTCACATCCTCTATCACCTCGCTGTCGGCACTGGTTGATTGAGTCAATAATATAATTCTTATAACAACAATAAGCATTTTAGTTGGCTATCAAAATGAAAATTCAAAAACTGTCGTAAGATGGTTTTTGATAGCAGTTAAGACTGCTATTTTTTTGTATTTGTGCAATTTGACATAATGTTTAAAAAAGTCTTATTTTTGGTCTTCAAAAAATTTTTTAAAAATTTTTAATTTTCAAAATCTAAAAACTGTTTAGGTCAAACAATCTTGGCATCAACCCATCTTGTATTTTTAAAAAAACGCAAAAACATCTTAAATGTGCTTAGCGCCAAATGATTGTTGCTGAAAAAATTGAAGACATTAGAAGCCTTTATCGTTTGGCTTGTGAGTTCTCGTTTGTGCAAAGTGCACAAATGGATTTTTCCTACGCAACTAAAACTTAGCAAATTTGACATAACCGAAATTGTGTGTTATTATATACTTGCAGGGCGGAAAAATACAAACTGCAATATAAATTTCGCAAGGAGGTGATAAAAATGAAAATCAACCTTAAATCTATTCGAAAAACTGAAGTAAAACCATTTTGTTGTAGTGGTATAACAAAGGAAGAATATGATTACTATGCTGAAGAGTCAGGCGATATGTTTCCGTTTGTAGTAATGGATAATTGGATATGTATGATTTTAAGTAAAACTAAGAATAATGAAACATACTATTTTATTGCTTCAATAGCTTCTCGCTTTGAAATATCAAAGTGTAACATTGATATAGTAACCAATGAAAGAAGTTACACAATCAAAGCGATGCTGAATGGTGAATATATATACTTTGATGTTAAAGCAGAAGTATTAACGACACTTGGACTAAAAGAGTTGTTGAAAATGGGTGTGCTTTATGATGAACGACAAGCAAAGGAGTTACAAAGATATTTGATGATGTCAGCATATAAAGCAGAAACACAAACAGTACATACTACACTCGGTTGGAACGGGGATTTATTTCTGTCATCAAAGTCTTTTCCTGAATCTAAGACTTCAAGTAAGTATATCGGTGGTATAGATTTCTATCCTAAAGGCTCTAAAGAAATCTATCTCGATATGATAAAATCGCAAGTATTACAATATACACCATTACTATTTGTTTGGCTTATTGGCTTTTGTTCAATAATATTGGCTTATCTCAATAAACACTTTGATTTTGGATGCTTAATATTTGCTTTAAATAATCTTTCGAGCAAGGGTAAAACTACTGCCGCAATGCTTTCGACCTCTATAACATCTAATCCAATATTTGACAGAGGACTTATTACGAACTTTAGCGGTACTTCTAATGCCGTTCTAAACTTTGTTTCCCAAAGCAACGGACATACCGTTGTTTTGGATGAAGCAGGAACAGCAGAAGCACTACAATCTCGCAAACTCTTATATCAAATTTGTAGTGGTAGAGAACGAAAAAGGCTTAACACATCAGGCGAATTAAAGGAAACGGCAGAGTTCAATTCTGCGATTATCGTTACAAGTGAACATAGTATAATCGATAGCTCAGCTCCAAATGGTATAAGAGCAAGAATTTTCGAGCTTACCGATGAACTTACGCTAAATGCAGAGCATAGCAATATTATCAAAACAACAGTCTTAAATAATTATGGATTGTTGTATGATGACTTTATTAGCTATATGATTGATACACCTGATAGAATAATAGAAGATTACAATATTTGTGTTGATAAGCTTAAAACCGAGTATAAAGGTTGTAAAGGTGAGCTTACCGACCGTATTCTCGAAAAGCTATCCGTAGTATATCTTACAGCTATATATGTCAACGATTGCTTTGGCTTGGAATTTTGCGAAGAACATATCAAGGAGTACATATACACACTTGAAAACCGTATAAATACGGAAACTGACATAGCAGATAAAGCTCTTGATTGTATTTTGGATTATATCAGTCGTAATTCTTCCAAATTCATTAGAGCAAATATTAGCGATTATGAATCTTGTGTGGAAGGCAAAATAATCAAAGGCAGTAATTCTGTTGAAATATCAATACTAAAATCGGTTGCCGAAGCTCTACTTGCTAAAAATGGTTACGAGAGTATAAAAACCCTTGTTGAGAAATGGCGACAAAAACAAATCCTGCTCTGCGAAAAAGACAGAGCATACAAAAGGGTTAAGTTATCAAAAGACTTGCCACTACAGCATTGTTATGTATTTAAACTGCCTATGTGCAGTAGCGAACACATAACAAAGCACCAATCTATTTTTGAATCAGTATCATCCGATAATTTTGATGATGTTGATATAAAATTTTAAAAAAGAAAGGAAGTGCGTTAATATGCGCATACAGGTTGTACAAACAATAAACAACCTACCCGAAGGAAATTATACGGGTAAAATCACTAACCAAAGTGTTAGTAGCGACAATAAATATCTATGGTTAAATGTGGCTGTAGACGGTCGTAGTTCAGAGTTAAATATCAGCATTGCATTAGCAAGTAATCTGCTTAATAATTTCGCAATGCATTTTGCTGATGTAAACGGTGAATTAGATACAGAAGATTTTCTTAATGTAAGAATATCTTTTACACTAATCAACCGTGAAATAAATGGAAAAGTTTATTCCAAATTCAGCTCATTAGAGCCAATATTTGACGAATCTGAGGAGGTTGTTTTCGAATGATTAAGCGTGAAATTTTAAAATCAATAGTTGCTACAAAAGCTGTAGCTAAACCAGTTATAAGAGGAGCAGGAAATGGAGGCATAACTTTTATTTATCACAAGTGTGGAAAACGTATTGAGTTCTCTAACAATGTACTTAATATGTTAGATAACCCCGATTATGTTAATGTTAGTTATTCAGATGAGTATTTGCTAATAACATCTACAGAAGAGGGTTTTCCACTCAAAGCAATGTCGAAGCGTAAAGTAATTTACTGTGCTCCATTGGTTAAAGAAATCCTTGAACATTATAAATTTGATTATAAAAATCAAACTTGCTTCACTTTTACGGACATTGATATTGTTGAAGGTGAAGAAAAAACAATAGCGGTTAAAATCAAATAAACTGTAAATCGTATTTGTAGTAAGACGGTACTTAATGTATGCGTTTTATGGTACTGTAGAAAATAGGTGCGCTGATACTGCGTTCTACGACTCCGAGTTTCTCGGAACTATACACCAATAAAGGTGTTGAGTTGTAATGCAACTCTTAAAAATTCAAATAACTAAACAAAGAGGGAAAAGCCCTTATATTGACTATTGTAATGATGAAATAAAGTGCTTACAGCAAAGCGATATCGCCGATAATGATTGGCTCGAATTTTTAAAGCCAATGGCTGACTATATAGCACAAGAATTATTTATTAAATGATGAAGAAAACTACGGGCTTGGTGACATAAATGCACCAAGCCCTATTTTAAAAATATATTATTTTTTTGATATTACAGAAAGGAAATTTAAATTATGTATACTGATAAAATAAAAGCGGTTGGCTATTGTCGATTCAGTAGCGACCATCAAAAAGAACTAAGCATTGAGGCTCAACAACGAGCAATAGAAAAATATGCCGAATCTAACGGTTATGATATAATAGATTGGTATATTGACAGAGCTTTTTCGGGACAAACAACTAATAGACCTGACTTCCAAAGAATGATGAATGCAATAGAAAACAAGACTTGTGAATTTAGAGCAGTCATAGTACATAAGCTTGACAGATTCTCAAGAAATGTTGTTGATACATTTCAATATCAACAACGCTTTGCAGATAACAACATTGAACTTGTTTCTGTAGAGGAGAATTTTAATGGTGATGATTTTATATTAGGTTTAAATGCTCTTCTTAACCAGCGTTATGTTCAGGCTTTATCGAAGGAAGTTATGAAGGGTATGTGCGAAAGAGCACATAAATCTCTATTTAATGGTGGTACTGCACCATTGGGTTATAAAATTGTTGATGGTAGATATGAAATTGAAGAAACTGAAGCTATAATCGTAAGAGAGATTTTTCGAATGGCTGCTGATGGTTATGGATATAATGCTATTATTCAAGAACTAAACCGAAAGGGATACCGCACAAGAAATGGTAATACATTTGGTAAAAATTCTTGTTATGACCTTTTAAGAAATGAGAGATATAAAGGCGTATATACTTATAACAAAGCCGCAAAACGAAATAGTAAACGAAAGCGTAATATGCATAAATATAAAGATGAAAGTGAGATTATTCGCATTGAAAATGCTATTCCTGCCATAGTATCGCCTGAACTGTGGGAAAGAGCTAACGCTTCGAGAAAATTAACCGCAAAAACTTCCACGAACGCAAAGTTTCCGTACTTATTATCAGGACTTGTATATTGTGGAGAGTGTGGATGTAAAATGCACGGAAATCATAGGAAATACGGTGAGGGGGGCTACAATACTTATAAATGCAATAAACAAGCGAATCAGTTAACTTGTGACAGCAGAGAAATTCGTGCCGATATACTTGAAGAATTTGTTATAGACAATCTTATTAAATTCTTTTTTGGTGAGGGTGTTATAGAGCAGATAACAAAGCAAATCAATGATAAAATTAAGGAAACTCTTTATATTGATAGTGAGAGCGTTACACTTGCCAAAAATGCTTTGCAAGGATTAAAGATGGCAAGAGGAAATCTCATTGACTCTATAGCAAAAATCGGCTACAATGAAGCACTTTCTGAAAGGCTGACAGCAATAGAAAAGCAGATAGCAGAAAACGAAACACTCATAGCCACAGAGGAGAGCAAAAAGACCGAACTAACAGTAACTGAAGCACAGGTCAAGGCTAAAATCACAAGACTAAAGAAAGCGCTTCAAAACCCACAGCACATAGACAAAACAAAACTACTACTCAGAGAATATATCGAAAGAATAACTGTTTATAATAATAAAATTGAGCTAACCGTCAAGGTTAGCTTTTTCTTTACTTCAGATGATGGAAAATCGGCGAATTTTGATTATAACCATACGATTATCGGGGATAGATTATCAATAGAAAACAATAGTGACCGATTGTCGAACAACTCCCGAAAAGCATTGGTTCATAGAAATCTGTTCGTTTTCGGGGGTGTTGGTGTCGATACCGAACAAAGAAAAACTCCCGAAGCATATAGCTTCGAGAGCTTAGTGGTGCCGGTGGCCGGACTCGAACCGGCACGCCATCGCTGGCGGTGGATTTTGAGTCCACTACGTCTGCCAATTCCATCACACCGGCTTGTAACAAAATAGATGATAACACAAACCGGCATAAAAATCAAGTAAAATTACTTAGCTTTTGAAAAAAGCTTCAATGGCCTTATAAACCATATAAACGTCAAACTTTGATACCACTTCAAAAGGCGCGTGCATAGAAAGAACGGGTACGCCAATATCGATAACATCCATACCTAAATTAGCGATATACATGGCAACTGTGCCGCCGCCGCCCAAATCAACCTTTCCGAGTTCACCCATCTGCCACTTAACATTGTTGGCGTCCATAAGACATCTCATTTTACCGACAAATTCAGCGGAAGCGTCACTTGTGCCGCTCTTTCCTCGTGATCCGGTATACTTTGTGAATGCGGCACCATGATTAATCATAGCGGCATTTCTACGGTCGAGAACATCGGGATAATTCGGGTCAAATGCGGCATTAACGTCAGCCGACAAGCATTCGCTGTTTGCAAGAGCAGTGAAGCCGTCTCCACCCTGAATATTGGCTAAATCGCAAACGAAATATTTAAGAAATGCTGATTCAAGTCCGGTGTTACCCATTGAACCGATTTCTTCCTTATCAGCAAGAACAGTGATAACTGTGTGTTCCGGTATTCCGGTAGCATTAAGCGTTGCCATAAGTGACGGATATGCACAAACGCGGTCATCATGACCGTATGATCCGATAAGTGAACGGTCAAAGCCGATATCTCTTGCCTTAAACGCAGGTACAAGCTCAAGCTCGGCAGAAATGAAATCAGCCTCAACAATTCCATACTTTTCGTAAATTATATTGAGTATATTGAGCTTTACAGCTTCGCTTACCTTGTCGTCCTTAAAGGGATAGCTTCCGATAAGAACATTCATATCTTCGCCACGAATTGCCTCGCCAAGAGTACGCTTATACTGCTCCGCAGCAAGATGCGGCAAAAGGTCGGTAATAACGAAGCAAGGATCATTCTCATCCTCGCCGATTACAATCGAAACCTTTGTTCCGTCGGCACGGATAACAACGCCATGAAGCGCAAGCGGAATTGCTGTCCACTGATATTTTTTAACTCCGCCGTAATAATGGGTTTTGAAAAGAGCCATTTCGCAATCTTCATAAACAGGATTCGGCTTTAAGTCAATGCGCGGTGAATCGATATGCGATGCGGCAACACGAACGCCGTTTTCAACAGGCTGATTACCGAAAATAGCGAGTATAACCGATTTTCCTCTGTTATTAAGATAAACCTTGTCTCCGGGATTGTATTTTGTGTTTCTGTCAAAGCGCTTAAAACCCTTTTCAATAGCGGCGGCAACAGCAAAATCAGCCGCTTCACGTTCGGTTTTTGCTAAATCGAGGAAACTCTTATATCCTTCACAAAAGAGCTCTGCTTCGGCTACAACCTTCTCGTCCTTGCAACCATTATCGCGCTTAAAGGTCAATTTCTCCATGAGCATTTCGCCCTGAGTTTTTTCTGACATAAAATCAATTCCTTTCCTTTTATTGATAAAGTAGATTATAAATTTTTGACGTTATCATAACGCGCTTTATATACGCGTTAGTTTCCTCATACGGTATATCCTCAGGTTTTATCCCCTCGTCAAACCAGCTTTGTGCCTTTGACCGACCTGCATGATATGCCGCAATAGCATATTCGGTCGATTCAAAATCGGCTAAATTAAGTTTTAAAAGATAAATTCCGGCTCGAATATTCGTTTTCGGGTCATATAAATCGGACATCTCGCTATTATCATCAATCTTCGTGAGAATCCATTCAAATGTTTCGGGAGTAATTTGCATAAGTCCAATAGCACCAATTTTTGATTCCGCGTTTGGGTCAAAACCACTTTCACATTTTATCACCGAATAAGCGAGGTCAATCGGCACATCATATTTCTCGCAATACAGTTCGACATATTCGCTGTATTTTTTAGGATAAAGCTGATGCGCTCCGTAAAAAGCACCGACAAACAGAACAATCAGCAAAGTAAGTATTATTATAAATTTAAAAAAGAATTTCATGAACTATAATTCCTTAAAATATCATCATAAATGCAACTAATTTGTTCTCTTAATGATTCTTTATCACCATTATTATAAACAGTATAGTCGCTGTTTTCAATGTAAAAATCAGGCTTCGGCTGGGCTGACATTCTCCTCTGCGCAGCTTGGGTATCAATATTATCCCTTTTCATTATACGTAAAAGACGTACATCCTCATCGGCTACAACCGTAATAATAACATCACATATTTCGGCAGCGCCACTTTCGATTAACGTAGGCGCATCAAGCACAATAAATTTTTCGCCGTTTTTCGCCATTTCATTGATAATTTCAACAATTCTATCGATTATTGCGGGGTGAGTAATTGAATTCAGCAATCGGACCGACTGAGGTGACGAGAAAGCAATTTTCGCAAGCTCGGCACGATTAAGACTTCCGTCAGCATTAAGAATTGAATCAGAAAAGGTATCGCACAGTTCAGCCAAGGTTATACTTCCGATTTTTACAACATCTCGTGCAACCAAATCGCAATCAATATAACCCAGATTATTTTCGACTAAAATTTTGGCTACTGTGCCCTTTCCGGCGCCGGTTTGACCGGTTATTCCGATTACAATACTCAAAGCTTAATCACCTCAAATGCTGCCGCTCTTAACAAGCGGTTATATACTGCGAGTCCAACTCCGCTTTTTTTTGGTGAATGAGCAAAAATAACATCAACGTCAAGCGTATCAACTACACGAAGCGCATCAAACAGCTCCCTTGCTTGAGACATATCGTCGCTCATTTTACCATAAGTTATGGTTTTTTTATTTATATGCGCGGCTTCCTCGCTAAAACACATAGCTGCGTAATTTTCAGATTGTCGGTTTACATAATCACAAAACGAATTTGAATCAGCCTCGATAATTACAACCTTCGTTTTTGGCGAATAATGCTTATATTTCATTCCGGGAGACGAAACCTTTGAGCTAACCTCGCTTGTTAAAACCGATGAATCAATTTCGACCGGTCCTATAACGCTTTCGAGCTGTTCGTGGGTGATGCCGCCCGGACGCAGAAGCCGATTTTTACCATCGACGAGTGAAATTACCGTTGATTCAACTCCAACCGAGCATTCGCTTGATACGACAACCGCATCGATTTTTCCGCCAAGGTCATCGATTACGTGCTTTGCGGTTGTAGGGCTCGGTCGACCTGAAATATTGGCCGACGGTGCGGCAAGAGGAAGTCCCGAAGCCTCGATAATTGCCCTTGCTACCTCATTTGACGGCATTCTAACCGCTACTGTATCAAGTCCTGCTGAAACTGATGCAGGTATTTTTTCGGTCCTTTTGAGCACCATAGTAAGCGGTCCCGGCCAAAATGCTGCTGCAAGCTTTTTCGCCGATTTGGGAATTTCGGCGGCGATAACATCCAGCTCATTCATATCCGCAATATGAACTATAAGCGGGTTATCCTGCGGTCTTCCCTTCGCCTCGAATATTTTTGCTACAGCCGACTCGTCATAGGCATTTGCAGCAAGACCGTAAACAGTTTCGGTAGGAATACCTACGATGCCGCCACTTTTTAAAATATCCGCAACTTCTTTTAACCCGAGAGGGTTATCGTCGTTTGACATAATTCTAATTTCTTTTGTATTCATTGATTTAATTTGCCTCTGCTTTTAGCTTTTCCGCCTGGTCAGCGGTAATAAGTGCATCGATTATCTCGTCAAGGTCACCGTTAAGCGTTTGTTCAAGGTGATATATGGTCAGCCCGATTCGATGCTCACTTACCCTTCCCTGCGGATAATTATAGGTACGAATTCGTTCGCTTCGGTCACCCGTTCCAACCTGTGACTTTCTTTCGGATGCAATTTTATCGGTTTGTTCCTTTTGCGCCTGTTCATAAAGTCGGGAACGGAGAACCTTCATCGCCTTATCCTTGTTTTTATGCTGGCTTCTTTCATCCTGGCATTCAACAACCAAGCCGGTGGGTAAATGGGTAATTCTGATAGCCGATTCCGTTTTATTAACATGCTGACCGCCTGCACCCGATGCACGATAGGTATCAATCTGCAAATCGGCCATATTTATTTCAATTTCGACATCGTCAACTTCGGGCAGAACCGCAACTGTAACGGTTGATGTATGAATTCGACCCTGTGATTCGGTATCGGGAACGCGCTGGACACGGTGAACGCCCGATTCAAATTTTAGCCGTGAATACGCACCGTCACCCTCAATCATGAAGCTGACTTCCTTATATCCGCCGAGCTCGGTGGCATTTTCGTTAATAATTTCGGTTTTCCAGCCCTTTGATTCGGCATACATCGAATACATACGCATAAGAGTAGCCGCAAAAAGAGCCGCTTCCTCTCCACCGGCACCACCGCGAATTTCAATAATAACGTTTTTATCGTCATTAGGGTCGCGCGGTAAAAGGAGAATTTTTATCTCCTCTGAAATTCGGTCAACCTCGTTCTTTGACGAAAGCATTTGTTCCTCGACCATTTCCTTGAAATCTTTATCAAGCCCACCTTCGTCAAGTAAGTCTTTTGCTTCATCAAAATCGGTCTTTGCCGCCTCGTATTCATGCAGCTTATCAACAATTGGTGTAAGCTGCTTGTGCTCACGCATAAGTTTTTTATACATTTCCTGGTCGGTTACAACCGCCGGGTCACTAAGACGTTCAGATATTTCGTTATATTTTGCTTCGACATCTTTTAGTTTGTCAAACACAGAATTTTCCCCTTTTTATTCTTCGTTTCTTATAACTTTTTTAATATTTTTTTCACATTTTTGGCGAGTGACCATAACCTCGTGACCGCAGCCTACACATTTAATTTTAAAGTCGGCGCCGATTCGCAAAACGTTAAACTGTTTTGCACCGCAGGGATGAGTTTTTTTCATTTCGAGAATATCTCCAACGCGTATATCCATAGTCACATCTCCTTATCATTTAATAATACCCTTTTTTAGCCAAAATTTCAAGGTTTTGGCCCAAAAAATACATAATATAATAATTATCAAAACACCGACTGAAAAATATGTTTCGGTCGGTGTTTAAAAACTTTACTATGCTATTGTTGATTTTTTCTTTTCGGGAAGGGTCAATCTTACCTGTTTTCGATTCGGGTCGTACGAAATTTTAGGTTCGCCGCCATCAATAGTTTCGGCGGTAATTGTTACCTTTTCAACCGTTGAATCGCTCGGCAAATCATACATTATCTTTGTCAAAACGCCCTCAAAAATAGAACGCAAGCCTCTTGCTCCCGTTTTTCTCTCGATTGTCTTATCGGCAATTTTTTCGAGAGCTTCGGTTTCAAATTCAAGCTGGGCTCCATCCATAGCGAACAGCGACTGATACTGCTTTACAACCGAGTTTTTCGGTTCGGTCATAATTTTAAGCAATGATTCCTTATCAAGAG
Organism: Clostridia bacterium; assembly: GCA_017409475.1. Lineage (GTDB taxonomy): Bacteria > Bacillota > Clostridia > Oscillospirales > Acutalibacteraceae > UMGS1976. The sequence goes on along the minus strand of JAFQSP010000008.1, from coordinate 152,107 downwards.
GCTCCAGCGCTGTTACAACAGGCAATCTTCCTACCAATTCGGGTATGAGTCCGAATTTCACTAAATCCTGATGGATTACTGATTTTATAAGCTCGGCCGGCTCCAGCTTTGACTTTTCCTTTATTTCGGAGCCAAAGCCCATTCCCGAACCACCGATTCTTTTCTCAATCTGCTTTTCAATTCCGTCGAATGCTCCTGCGCAGATAAAAAGTATATTCTGTGTATTTATCTGGATAAACTCCTGCTGAGGATGCTTTCGTCCACCCTGCGGCGGCACATTGGCAACAGTACCTTCGAGAATTTTTAAAAGTGCTTGCTGAACGCCCTCACCGCTTACATCACGAGTGATTGACGGATTTTCGGACTTTCTTGCAATTTTATCAATTTCGTCAATATAAATAATTCCTCTTTCGGCTCGTTCAATGTCAAAATCAGCCGCCTGAATAAGTCGCAAGAGAATATTTTCGACGTCCTCGCCGACATATCCTGCTTCGGTGAGTGTGGTTGCGTCGGTGATTGCAAAGGGTACGTCAAGCGTTTTTGCCAATGTTTGAGCGAGTAAAGTTTTTCCTACGCCGGTGGGACCGAGCATGAGAATATTACTCTTATTAATTTCAACCTCGGGGTCGTGAGGTGCAAAACAGGTACGCTTATAGTGATTATAAACTGCTACCGAAAGGGCAACCTTTGCCTCATTTTGACCGATTACATACTGGTCGAGTTTTTCCTTTATTTCCTTTGGTGTAGGAAGGACAAATTCAGCTGATTTTTTACCCCTTTTAACCTTTTTGGGTTCGACACCGTTGACAATTTCGTAACAGGTTTCGATACATTCGTCACAGATATATATTCCGTCCCCTGCAACGAGCTGTCTTACCTCGTCGGCACTCTTTCGGCAAAAAGAGCAACAAATTTTATTTTCGATATTATCCATGATTACCTCTTTGTGATTACCTTATCAACCAATCCGTATGCAGCAGCTGCTTCTGCAGTCATGAAATTATCACGTTCGGTATCGCGTTCGATAATTTCGAGCGGCTGATTGGTGTTTTCGGCAAGAATTTTATTAAGTCTTTCGCGGGTAAACTTTATATGGTCAGCGTGAATAATAATATCGCTTGCCTGACCTCTTGCCTGGCCAAGAGGCTGGTGAATCATAATTTCGGCATTAGGTAAAGCGAATCTCTTTCCCTTTGCGCCGCTTGAAAGGAGAAACGCACCCATACTTGCCGCCATACCCATACAGATAGTTGAAACGTCACATTTGATATACTGCATTGTATCGTAAATTGCTAATCCTGCTGAAACAGAGCCACCTGGGCTATTGATATAGAGGCTAATGTCCTTTTCAGCATCCTGACCCTCTAAATAAAGCAACTGAGCAATAACAACGCTGGCTGTTGCATCGTTTACCTCGTCGGATAAAACGATTATACGATCATTAAGAAGTCGCGAAAAAATGTCATATGACCTTTCGCCACGACCGGTTTGTTCAACTACATAAGGTACAAAACTCATTATAAATGCACTCCTTTTAAAATTGAAAAGAAAGTGCCGTCAATATATTAAGTTGACGGCACTCGTAAATTAAGCATATTAAAAATATAGGCAAATAAGTGACCGTTTATACAGGTAAAAGGATAATTATTCCTCTGTTTTCTTTGCAGCGGTCTTCTTAGCAGCGGGTTTCTTTGCTGCCGGCTTCTTTTCACCGTCGGTTTCGGTCTTTGCTGCTGTTTTCTTTGTTGCAGTCTTTTTAGCGGCAGGCTTCTTTGCTGCAGGCTTTTCTTCGCCTTCGGTTTCGGTCTTTGCTGCTGTTTTCTTTGTTGCGTTCTTCTTAGCAGCAGGCTTCTTAGCAGCAGGCTTTTCTGACGGAGCGTCAACCTCGCTGATTACTGCATTTTCGCGTACAAAGTCGATTGCCTTTTGAACAACGATGTCCTTGCTGATTTCGGTAACGGGAACAGCCTTCTTAATCTGCTCAACATCCATCTGATACTGTGTAGCGTAACGTGCATACTCAGCGTCGATGTCAGCTTCCTCAGCCTTTATTCCTTCGAGTTCAGCAATCTTTTCAAGAGCTAAGCGAACCTTTACCTGACGGAGTGACTGTTCCTTGAAGGTATCGCGGAACGCGGCAATATCGCCACCTGCATATTTAAGATATGTTTCGAGGTTCATGCCCTGCATTTCGAGACGGTATGCGAAATCACGAATATTTTCGTCAACGCGATGCTCAACCATTTCATCGGGAATTTCAGCTTCAAAGCCTTCGAGCATTTTATCGATAAGCTGATTTTCGACATAGTCGTTAGCAGCGCGGTCCTTGTATTCGGTAGCCTTCTGCTTTAAGTCAGCCTTGTATTCGTCAAGTGTGTCAAATTCGCTAATATCCTTTACGAATTCGTCATCAATTTCGGGAAGCTCGGTAACCTTAATTTCGTGAAGCTTAATCTTGAATACAGCTTCCTTACCGGCACATTCAGCGCTATGATATTCCTCAGGGAAGGTTACCTTAACGTCAAATTCTTCACCGGCATTCTTGCCAACCATTTGCTCCTCGAAGCCGGGGATAAACTGGCCTGAGCCGAGCTTAAGAGAAAAGCCCTCTGCCTTTCCGCCGTCAAATGCCTTGTCGTCGATAAATCCTTCGAAATCGAATACAACGGTATCATCCATTGCAGAAGCTCTATCTTCAACAGTGATCATTCTTGCGTTACGCTCGGCAACTGCCTTAATCTGATTGTCAATTTCTTCGTCGGTAACAACAGTCTTTACCTTTTCGGCTTTAAGTCCCTTGTAGTCCTTAACGGTTACTTCAGGCTTAACTGTAATTGTAATTTTAAATTCAACGCCGCTCTTATCCATTGAAACGAGGTCGAAATCAACCTTATCGCTAACCATTTCGAGTCCTGACTCGTCAAGAGCCGACTGAACAGCATCGGGATAAAGAATTTCGAGTGCATCTTCATAAAATACTTCGGCGCCGTAATATTTTTCGATAATTGTACGGGGTGCCTTACCCTTTCTGAATCCGGGTATAGCGATTTTCTTTCCAACCTTTTTGTATGCCTTTGAGCAGGCATCGGCAAAAGTCTGTTCGTCGACAGAAATTGTCAATTCGTATCGGTTGGTTTCAACTTTGTTTGTTCCCTTGAGCATTATAACATCCTCCTAATATATACATCGCTTAATTATATCACATAATTTTTCCATTTTCTATATTTTTTTATCTAAATTTAATTGAAAATAGATTAGTTTATTTGTTAATTTAGGCTATCTTATGAGCAAAGGCGTAAATTCGAGAAAATCGCAGGACACGAGATAAAACGAAATTCCGTCATATTCGGCACATCGACTTAAATGCGATTTTTTTCCGTGCAAATGACCGTAATAGACCTTTTTTATCCCGTGCGCTTTCAGCACATCGACGAGCTCGGTACAAACATTTTCCTCGAAAACAACAGGATAGTGTAAAAATACGAGTGTCTCACCGCCGAGCTTTTCAGCCTCTTTTATAGTAGCTTCAAGACGGAGCGCTTCCCTCTTTATAAGCTTTGAGTCGGTGCCGCTTTCGTCAATAGCCCAGCCCCTTGTGCCACAAACGGCATATTCCCCAACCCGTACAGCGCCATTATTGACGATTGTGATTGAGTCAAATCCGTTGTATTCAAGGTGCTCTTTCATCTTTTTAAGCGAATTCCACCATAGGTCATGATTTCCCTTAAATATAATCTTTTTACCCGGCAAGGAATGAATAAACGAAAAATCCTTTACGGTATCCTCGATTTTCATTTCCCAGGAAATATCACCGGGAATAACAACGGTATCGTCATCACCTACGATGGCTCTCCAATTCTTTTCTAATCGGGAGACATAGTTTTCCCAGCCCTTGAAAATATCCATGGGCTTGTCGGAATTAAGAGATAAATGCAAATCGCTTATTGCAAATATCGCCAACTTGCTTGTCCCCCTTTTTTAAGTATAATTAGATGCCGAGATTGGTGTAAACCGCCTTAATCATATCATCAGCATCGCAAACGTCGGTAAAGCGCACCTCTCGCTTATCAAGGTCGCGAAGAGGAGTAGGAATAATTGTATCGGTAGACTTACTTAAAACGTCCATAGCCTCAACACCTGTCGGGTTGTTTTCATTCGGGCTTACTGCGTCAAGTACATCGGCAGCAAACTTGTAAGGTGATGCAGTAGAAACGATTACAGTCTCGGTAAGGTCACCGGTTTCCTTTACGTAATCGTTGTAAACCTTAATAGCTACGCCGGTATGAGTATCGGCAAGATAACCAAACTGATCAAATGTAGCGCTGACGGTTGCCTTTGTTTCATCATCAGTCGCATATCCACCGATAAATTCGTCGCTAAGCTTTGCTTTGATAGCGTTGCTAACCTCGTATTTTCCGTCGGTTGCAAGGCTTGACATATATGACGAAAGCTCGTCACTATTATTTCCGCACATATCATAGATAAGACGTTCCAAATTCGACGAAATGAGAATATCCATCGACGGCGAAATTGTAGTATAGAAGCTACGGTTACGGTCATAAACACCTGTCGAGATAAAGTCGGTAAGAACCTTATTTGAGTTTGAGGCGCAAATGAGCTTTTTAATCGGCGCGCCCATCTTTTTTGCATAATATGCGGCGAGAATATTACCAAAGTTTCCTGTCGGTACAACTACGTTGAAGCAGTCAACCTCACTCTTTTCGGCGATAAGGTCGCAGTACGCCGAAATGTAGTAAACAATCTGCGGCAAGAGACGTCCCCAGTTGATTGAGTTTGCGCTCGAAAATGCCATTCCGTTTTTGCTAAGCTTTTCGGCAACCGACGGGTCGGTAAATATCTTTTTAACACCCGTTTGAGCATCGTCAAAGTTACCCTTTATTGCGCAAACGTACACGTTGTCACCCTGCTGGGTCATCATTTGAAGCTTTTGTGCCTTTGATACTCCGTCAACGGGATAGAATACGATTATTTTTGTATTCGGTACGTCCTTAAATCCCTCTAATGCTGCCTTTCCTGTATCACCCGAAGTTGCAACGAGGATAACAGTTGTTTGACCGTCGGCAACCTTCTTTGACGATGTGGTAAGGAGATAGGGCAAAATTTGAAGCGCCATATCCTTAAAAGCGCAGGTAGGTCCATGCCATAATTCAAGCACAGATGTATTATCATCAAGACGGTGAAGAGGTGCGGGTACGTCATTATCAAACGTTCCTGAATATGCACCGTTTGCACAGGCGGCAATTTCGTCATCGGTAAAGTCGGTAAGGAAAAGGCTCAAAACCTCTTTTGCACGGTCGATATAATTCATTTTTGACAGCTTTATAAAGAATTCCTTATCAAGCCTCGGAAGCTCGGTCGGAACAAAAAGACCGCCTTCCTTTGAAATTCCGTCGTTAATTGCTCTTGCAGCGTTTACTGATAAAGCGCTGTTTCGTGTACTGTTATACTTCATTTTTTCATTACTCCTAAAACCCTGAGGGCGTTATTAAACATTATCTTTTCAATCACCGAATCGCTGAGTCCCATTGAACTCAAATATTCGGCTAAGTTATATACCTTTTCAACCGAATTAAGCCTTTCGTCAAAATCGGCTCCGTCAAAATCGCTTCCAATCGCGATATTATCCTCACCGCCAAGCGACAGCATTCGGTAAACGTGACGAAACGCGCTTTCAAATGGCCTTTCGCCCAAAAAATCGGTATAAAAATTAATTCCTGCGACGCCACCCGTTTGAGCAATTTTCAAAAACTGCCGCTCGGTGAGGTTTCGCATATTTTCGTTGATTGACCTTAAATTCGAGTGAGTAGCAATAATGGGTGCAATCCCCATTTCGCTGACCTCGTCAAATCCTCTATCGCTCAAATGGGACACATCAATTATAATGCCAAGTCGGTTCATTTCGTAAACCGCCCTTTTTCCAAGCTCGGTGAGGCCCATTCCGCTACCCCTTATTCCTCCGGCAAGCTCATTATCATCATTCCATGTGAGCGACATTATGCGAACTCCGTCGTTATAAAGGGTCACGATATTTTCAATTTTTCCGCCAAGCGCAGCAGCATTCTCGACCGAAAAAAGTGCCGCCAATTTATCTTCGGAAACGGTTTTCTCTATCTCCTTATCAGTGCAACAAAGCGACATATAATCACTATATTTTTCAAGCTGATTATATAGGCAATTTTTCAGCCTTTTATAATATTCAAATGCCGCTTCACCACGATATTCATCGGGGATAAAGGCCGCAAAGGTCTGGCATTTTTTATTAAAAATGCGTGTTTTTGATATATTGAAATCGAACTCTCCGTCATAAAGCGAGCCGTTAGATTCCAAACATTTTGACAAGGTATCACAATGAAGGTCAAATAAATCCACGAAAGGCACTCCCATCAAATGCGTTTATAATGTGCTCGACCGTAACCCTTTCGGTAATCATAATTTCTACAACGTCGAATCGCGGCTGAAGATTAATAATTCCATTAGCCGAAAGATAGATTAAAGCCGTTTTTATTATCCTCTTTTGCTTGCCCGTTGTGACGGCTTCCCTACCCGAAACCAATGCTTTTCTGCCCCTCGTCTTTACCTCGACGAATACGATGAAATTGTCCTTTTTACAAACAATATCAATTTCGCCGAATCGGGATGAAAAGTTTCGTGTAATGATTTCATAACCTTTATGTTGAAGATATTCGGCAGCATAGCTTTCACCATTACTGCCGGTAGAGCCTAAATTCATTATTTATCCCCAAAAAGCTTTTTTAAAAAGCTCATTCGGTGAATTTCGCAGGGTCCGTATTTAAGTATCGCGTTGGTGTGCTCCTTTGTGCCGTAACCCTTATGCTTTTTAAAATTATATTCGGGATATTTTTCGTCAAGCTCGGTGATATAACGGTCACGTGCAACCTTTGCCAGTATTGATGCGGCGGCTACAGAGAGGCTCTTTGAATCGCCCTTAATCAGCGGTGAACAGGCTATGTTAAGCTCAGGCAATCTATTTCCATCAATAATTGCATAATCGGCCGCAACAGGCAATCCCTCGACTGCCCTTTTCATAGCTAAAAAGGTGGCGTTGAGAATATTATATTTCTCAATTTCGTCAACAGATGCGCTTGCAATCTTATATGCGACGGCCTTTTCGATTATGATGTCAAAAAGAGCTTCGCGCTTCTTTTCGCTGAGCTTTTTTGAATCATTAAGTCCATCAATTTCGGGACATTCCTTTGGCAATATGACTGCCGCGGCAAAAACGGGGCCGGCTAAAGGACCGCGTCCCGCCTCGTCAACGCCGCAAACAAGCGAAAATCCGCTATTCAGTACCGCTGTTTCATATGAATAATCGGGTGTAAAATTTTCTTTCATCACAGTAATTTAAACTCCGAAAAAGGTAAAATTCGGCAAATTGCTTTACCGAGAATATATCTGATATCAACGTCGCCGATGCCTGATGAGCGGCTATCGAGCGAATTAAGTCGGTTATCTCCTAAAACAAAGACACAACCGTCCTTTACAACATGAGGAAACTGGACATCTTTTTTAAAGGTCTTTGCATAATCGCGAACGTATGTATCGGCAATTTCGACTCCGTTAACAGAAACGAGACCGGAATCGTTAATATCCACCGTTTGACCCTCGGTTGCAATGACACGCTTTATAATTCGGTCATGTTCCGAGCTTTCGTCCTCATAGATATTACTCGCATTTCGAGATATAACCACGATATCGCCAACCTTTGGCGTATAGTTATAGCTGTAAACCAGTACCTTATCCCCTTCCATAAGGGTATTAGTCATTGATTCGCCGACAATTCCGACAATTTTAAAAACAAAGGTGAATAAAAGCACAACAGCAATAGCGGATATGACAATCGAGTCAAGCCACTCTAATAATTCACCTGCAAAGTTTTTCTTTTTTGTTTCAGCTGTCATAATAAAAACCTCGTTTATTTTTAAGGAAGTTCCAATGAAATTCGGCCAAACTTTGCCGCGCGAAATTCATCAAGAAGCATTATTGCAGCCCTTTCGGTATCAATTTCGCCTCTACCCATAAGCATACCGCGCTTTCGACCGATTTCACCGAGCAAATCATATGAATCAAGTCCTTCTACGTCGGTTAGCTTATATCTTTCGCAAATATTGTCAGAATAGAGCGGCATAAGCGTTTCTAAAAGGCGCATTGCTAATAATTCTATATCCAATATATTATCTCTTATTGCGCCTGTAAATGCAAGTCTTTCTCCAACAATTTTATCATCAAATTTGGGCCAAAGTACGCCCGGAGTATCAAGAAGGTCAATACCCCCTTGAACAGAAAACCACTGGTTACCCCTCGTAACACCGGGTCGGTCCTCAACCTTTGCCTTTGTTCCGCCGACAATTTTATTAATAAACGATGATTTACCAACGTTTGGGATGCCGGCGACCATTACTCGAAGCGCCTTTCCGCCCATTCCCTTTTCTTTAAGAACGGCAAGTCGTTCGCTGAGCAAATCCTTTACAGCAGGGACAAACTGTTTAAGTCCTGTTCCGCTTTTGCAATCAACTGCGATTGCTTTCATGCCCTTTTTTTCAAAATATTCGAGCCATTTCTTCGTTGCAACAGGGTCGGCCATATCGCATTTATTGAGCAAAATAAGTCGCGGTTTATTATTCGACATTTCGGAAAGGTCGGGATTTCGGCTTGACATAGGAACCCTTGCGTCGACAATTTCGGCTACCGCATCAATTAGCTTAATGCTTTCCTTGATTTGACGCTTTGTTTTAGTCATGTGGCCGGGAAACCACTGGATATCCTGTATTTCAGCCATAAAATCATCTCCTTACCAAAAATAACAAAAAAGGGACAGACACTGTCCCTTTCTCATTTAATCTTTTAGATTTTTTCCTTAACCTTTGCTGCCTTACCAACTCTATCACGGAGATAGTAGAGCTTGGAACGGCGAACCTTACCTCTACGGATAACCTTGATTTCGGTAACGTTCGGTGAGTGGATCGGGAATACTCTTTCTACGCCGACACCGTAAGCGATACGACGAACGGTAAATGTTTCGGCAATTCCGCTATTATTCTTAGCAATAACGGTACCCTCGAAGGCCTGAATTCTTTCCTTTTCACCTTCGCGAATCTTAACACCGATACGGATAACGTCACCGATGTTAAACTGGGGTTTTTCCTCCTTAAGCATAGGAGCAACTAATTCTTTCAATGCGTCCATTTTAAAATCCTCCTTTTAATTTATCAGATATTCATGCACCCGAAATGGACACAGAGGACTATCCGCTTCAATGTCGTTTTAAATAATAAGACGGCAATGACCACCGCCGAAAAGGATCGGCGTTTATCACATGCCCGAATATAATACCACAACTAAACGCGAAATGCAAGCATTTTTTTAATATTATGCAAATATATTCATTTCGCTGTCGTAAATGGCTCGTCTGACCACTCTTTTTATTGATAAATCATCACTAAACGCAGCTAAAACGAGATTCGGGTTGATATTTTCCTGCGTTCCTGCCGGAAGTGTTATGAGTAAAGCTGTATCGCCACCTTCAGCAGAAACTGAATATTTTACTATCTTTTCTTTAAGGTCGATTTGCTTTATGCCGCCTTTTTTAGTGGTCTTTTCGACGATGATTTGCGGCTGTGAAAGAAAGTCATCCAATTCCTTTTCACATTCGCCCTTTATTACAATATAAAAATCGGCATATGCAATTTCACTGAATTTCTTTATCGGGTCGCATACAGCGGTGATTTCCATTCCGTCGGGTGCTACGGCAGAAAGTCTTTTCATAATCTCGTCATTTGTCATATCGTCATTGATACGCATATCGACGGCTTCGCTCTCACTCTCAAATCCAAGTGAAAGCGGTAATGCAAAATTAACATACGGATGCTGATGAAACCCTTCGGTAAACCAAACGTTAATTTTACCCCTGCGAATCATACGAAGCATAACTCGGTTGATATCGAGATGGGAAATATACTTCAACTTACCCGTTTTATTATAATAAATTCTTACAGGCCTCACGGCATATTCCCTCCCCGAATTTTGTTGCACCGCAACCGGCACATTTTTGGCGGCAGTTGGGTGTAGTAACGCTTTCGTGCGCGAGCTTGTCCTGATTTATAAGAAACTTTTTACTTACGCCGATGTCGATATGGTCCCACGGCAGAATCTCGTCATATTCACGCTTTCTATTAGCGTAAAAGGCGGGGTCAAGTCCACATTCGTCAAACGCTTCCAGCCATTTTTCGTAATTAAAAAACTCATCCCAGCCGTCAAATTTACAGCCCTTTTCCCAAGCCTTATAAATTACGTCACAAAGACGGCGGTCACCACGTGCAAGCACCGCTTCAATAAGCGATGTTCCGGAATTATGTAAACTAACCGAAATCTTTCTGGTTTTAATACACTTGCGAAGATGCTTCTGCTTTTCTTCGATGGTTGCGAAATCGTCCTGAGCCTCGAACTGAAACGGCGTAAACGGCTTTGGAATAAATGTAGCGCAAGAAACCGAAACAGAAACGCCCTTTCCCTTCGGTCGATTTTCAAGCGAATAATAGAGGTCGACAACCTTTTGAGCCAGATTGGCTATTCCTTCTATGTCCTCCATCGTTTCGGTCGGCAATCCCATCATAAAATAGAGCTTAACCGAGGTATATCCTCCTTCAAATGCTACTCGGCAGGTATCCATAACATCCTTTTCGGTGACGTTTTTATTTATAGCGTCGCGGAGTCGCTGGGTACCCGCTTCGGGCGCAAAGGTAAGTCCCGATTTACGAACAGAGGCCACCTTTTGAAGCAATTCGTCAGAGAAATTATCAATTCTCAGCGACGGTAATTGAAGCCCGATTTTTTCCTTTTCTGTCCAAGGGAGCATGCAACCAAGCAATTCATTCAGCGCAGAATAATCGGAGGTTGAAAGTGACAAAAGCGAAAGCTCGTCATATCCTGTATTTTCGCAAAGTTGCTTTGCCTGAGCGTTCGCAACCGTAGGCGACTTTTCTCGAATTGGTCGATAAATGTAACCCGCCTGGCAGAAACGGCAGCCTCGAATACAGCCGCGATAAATTTCGCAAACTGCACGGTCGTGAACAATATCGAGATATGGTACAACAAAATTATCCGGATAATGACAATTATCCAAATCCTTTATAATTCGCTTTGTAATTTTTTCGGGAGCGCCATCCTTTGCGTGAAACGCTTTTATAGTACCGTCAGCGTTATATTCCGCATCATAAAATGCCGGGACATATACGCCTTCAAGCTTCGCCGCTTCGCGTAAAAAGGTCATTTTATCCGAGCCGAGCTTTTTATGCTTTCGGTAAAGCTCCATTATTTCGAGGGTAAGCTCCTCACCCTCGCCAAGCGAAAATATATCAATAAAATCGGCAAGTGGTTCGGGATTACAGGTGCATGGACCACCTGCAATAACTATCGGTGATAAATCCTTTCGTTCACTTGAACGCAAGGGTATTCCGCCGAGGTCAAGGCAATTAAGAATATTCGTATAGCACATTTCGTAAGGAATTGTGAAGCCGATAATATCAAAATCAGAGAGTTTATCTCCGCTTTCGAGCGCAAATAACGGAATATTATTCTTGCGCATCTCGGCTTCCATATCCTCCCATGGCGCAAATACCCTTTCGCACCAAGCCCAATCGGGAGTATTCGCAACCGAGTAAAGTATTTTCATTCCGAGATGGGACATTCCCACCTCATAGCTGTCGGCAAAGCAAAAGGCAAATCTTACATCAATATTATTTTTATCCTTTATAACTGCTCCCTGTTCACCGCCAATATATCGTGCAGGTTTTTGAACCTTTAAAAGTATATCTGAAAGCTCCATTTTTTTACCTTCCTAAAAAGTTAATATTTCAATTATACCAAACAAGGCTCGTTTTTTCAATATCATCTATGCTTAATAATTGCATAAACCAATAAATACACCGCCGTTATGAGCAAGGTAGGATTATGATTAGGCATTAAAAATATATAAACTCCGCCCGTAATCAGTAATAAAATAAAAAGCATATCAATGATGCGGGATATTTTTTTACCTTTTTGTTCAGACATAAAGGCTGACATAGCGCAGCATAAAATTTCACCGCCGTCGAGCTGTGACAGCGGTAAAAGATTAAATACACCTATGACAATATTCGATGCGCTCACAATCGCGGTAAAGGGTAGATTTGAAAAAGGCAGAAGAATTAAGCCGAGCAGAATATTTATAAGCGGTCCCGAGGCGGCAACTGCCAGCTGAGCCAAATACCCGCAAAAAAGCCGCGACTCGACAATTTCTATTCCGCAAAGGCGAAAATTCACCCTTCGAGGCGGCAGCTTCAAAGCATAAAGCATAACGAGGTGACCCATCTCGTGCAAAAAGATGGACAAAAGTGACGCTGACATCATTTCCGTCTTGTCGCAACAAAGCAAAACAGCGACCATTAAAGCAAACGAAAAGGATATGTTAAATTCGCCCTTAAATAATTTAACCGTCATGCTGTATAAACATCTGACAAAATGTTAAGCGGATTTATGCGCTCGTTATTCACCCTTACTTCAAAGTGAAGATGCGGGCCTGTCGATGCACCCGTACTTCCTACAAGAGCTATTACATCCCCCTGCTTAACCGTATCACCAACGCTCACCAATCTTTGCGAACAATGGGCATAAAGGGTGCACAGCCCGTCACCGTGGTCAATCATGATACAATGGCCGTAATCGGATACGTAATTTGAACGGACAACCTTTCCGTCAAGCACTGAATAAATTTTTTCACCGCTGCTTGCCGCCAAATCTACTCCGCTATGCAATTTGTAAACACCTGAAACGGGGTTCACTCTATAACCGTATTTACTGCTTACCCGATAATTTGAAAGAGGCATAATCATATTCATTTTTGCCATTTTCACACTTGAAAGGGTTTGTACCTGCTTAAAATCGATTATGGTGTCTGTTCCGTCATCCTCGCTTAAAAGCTCATACTCAAGGGTTGCATTAGCCTTTACTTCGGTATCACTTGATTTATCCTCTTTTCCATCCGAATTGGGCGACTTTACGGCAACCGAAAGCTGATTCAAAACCTCCTTTACAGAGGTTTTATCTTCAAAATCGTTTATGTATACTCCCTTTTCCCATTCATATAAATCACCGCCTATCAACTTTAACAAAAAGGAAAAAAGTATGATTAAAATGCACACCACCGATTGAGTAAAAATCAAACTCATAAGGCGGTCTTTTACTTTTTTATTCTCATCCTTTGTCATTTCCTCAATTATTTTCTCGCCCGACAAATTAATCACCGCCTAATTATATTAAATCAATAATTAATATGACACTGACGATAAAAAAATAACAGCGGTGAAAAAAATTTTCAAACCGCTGTTACTCATGTATGACTTATTTATTTTTAAGATAATTGTGAATGGATAATGCCGCTTTTTTTCCTGCGCCCATGGCAAGAATTACGGTAGCCGCACCCGTTACTGCATCACCGCCGGCATAAACTCCGTCAAGGGTTGTTTTCAGCGTTTCTTCATCTACTACGATGCAACCTCCTTTATTCGTTTCTATACCCTTACAAGCAGAAACAACCGTTTTATTCGGTGAATTTCCTATCGCCATAATTACGGCATCAACGGTTAAGTCAAATTCGCTTCCGTCAATTTGAACGGGCGCACGTCGACCGCTTTCGTCGGCTTCTGAAAGTTCCATTTTCACGCATGTAATTGACTCAACATTACCGTTTTCGTCGCCGTTAATTTTAACTATATTATTGAGAAAAAGGAACTCAATCCCCTCCTCTTTTGCATGAAACACCTCTTCTTTTCTTGCGGGCATTTCCTGCTCAGAGCGGCGATATACGACATATACCTTTTCTGCGCCGAGACGTATTGCCGAACGGGCTGCGTCCATAGCAACGTTTCCGCCGCCGATTACCGCCACCGACGAAAGGTTACAAATCGGTGTGTCGTAATTATCATCAAACGCTCTCATTAAATTAATACGGGTTAAAAACTCATTAGCCGAAAATACGCCGTTTAAATTTTCGCCTTCGATGCCCATGAAATTAGGTAATCCGGCGCCATTTCCGATAAACACAGCCTCAAAACCCATATCAAAAATTTCATCAATAGTAAGTACTTTGCCGATAACCATATTTGTCATGATTTTGACGCCCGCTTTTTCGAGATTTTTCATCTCGTGACGAACAACGCTTTTTGGCAAACGAAATTCAGGAATACCGTAAGAAAGAACGCCGCCGGCGGTATGAAACGCCTCGAAAACGGTAACATCGTAGCCGAGATTATTAAGGTCTCCTGCACAGGTAAGACCGGCAGGTCCCCCGCCGATAACCGCAACCTTTTTACCATTTGGCTCGGCTTTTTCGGTAGTTTCTTTACCAAACATATAATCTGCTACATATCTTTCAAGTCGGCCTATTGCAACGCTTTCGCCCTTTATGCCGCAAACGCAACGAGCCTCACACTGATTTTCCTGAGGGCAAACACGACCGCAAACAGCAGGAAGAGAGCTTGTCGATTTAATAATCTTATACGCACCCTCAATATCATTTTCACGTATTTTTTTGATAAATTCAGGAATTCGAATATTAACGGGACAACCGCTGACACAGGGCATATTTTTACAATTAAGGCAACGTGACGCTTCACTTTTCGCCATTTCGGCAGTATAGCCAAGCGCAACCTCGTTAAAATTCGTCACACGCTCATCTGCCGGCTGTTCGGGCATAGCGACCCTTTGCTTATTCAGTTCAGCCATTGTCCGACACCTTTGCCTTCATTAAATTACAGTATTCGTCACGAGCCTTTCTTTCCTGCTCGGCATAAATTCTGCTTCTCTTTATCGCTTCGTCAAAATCGACCAGGTGACCGTCAAAATCGGGTCCGTCAACGCAAGAGAATTTCACCTTTCCGTCAACTGTTACTCGGCAACAGCCGCACATTCCAGTTCCGTCAATCATATACGAATTCATGCTGATAACTGTTTTTATTCCGTATTTCTTGGTCAATTCGCAAACAGCCTTCATCATCGGTAAAGGGCCGATTGCAATAACGAAATCATAGTTTTTACCAGCTAAAATTTCGTTTTCGAGAGCATTTGTAACAAAGCCCTTGTTTCCATTCGAGCCGTCATCTGTCATCATGATAAGCCGATCACTTTCGGCTCTCATTTCGTCCTCTAAAATGATTAAATCGCTGTTTCTGAAACCGGCTATCATATCAACATATATTCCGTTTTCCTTCATAGCCTTTGCCTGAGGATAAGCGATTGCACAGCCTGCACCACCGCCGATTACGGCCGCACGTTTTACCCCTTTGAAATCGGTAGGCTTACCAAGAGGACCGACAAAATCAAGTAATGAGTCGCCCTCGTCAAGACTGTCAAGAAGCATGGTTGTTTTTCCAATCTTTTGAAAAATTACGGTTACATAGCCTCTTTCGCGGTCATAATCAGCAACCGTTAAGGGTATTCTTTCACCGGTTTCATTTACACGAAGCATTATAAACTGACCTGCTTTTGCCTTTTTTGCGACAAAAGGTGCCTCTATAACCAGCATGGTCATTTGGTCATTAAGCTTCGATTTAGAAATTATTTTATACAAACCTTTTCACCTTAATATCTAATAAGAGATTTAACCATATCATCGGTTGCCTTGCCCGATTTTATACCCGATGCAATATAAAGCGTACCCTTACCCTCAGCCTTATTGTAGTTGCCGATATAGGCAAGGATATTCTCGTTAATTACGGCAAAATCGCGTACACCTTCGGTAATTGTATCCAATTCATTATTCTTAAACTTCTGAAGCCGTCCAACATTATCTACAGCGCTGAAATTGTCGATAAAGACAAGGCTTTTTCCGTCCTCGGCTGTCTGATAGCTTTGAACATTCTGACCGATTTTTTCGTTATCTAAGAACAGGTCATCATTAAGCGCAATTGATACTGCACTATTTCCCATTATATCAAAATCGGCAATCGACTCGATCACCGTTTCGCACCCCGAAAGGTCGCTGAGCTTAATCATTTTTAATGCGCCCGATTCGCTCTTTTCCTTTTCGGTGTCCATAAAATATAGCTTTTTACCGTCATCTGTAATATCAGCTTTACGAACATATGAAACGTCGATATTTATGCTCTTATTTTCCTTTGAAGCGCCAAATTTCTTTATCAAATATTTTGGTAAAAGAATATCCTTACAATAGCCCATCATAGAGCTTTCTGATTGGATATAATTCTGCTCAACATCGCTGAACAAAACTTTATTAATATTAAACGGATAGTAGCTGTAAATGAGGGTCTTTGCTTCTTTATCTGTAAACGAAATATCGACAATATTCTGTGCTATTTCGGTATGCTTTTCACCCTTTACATACCAAAGGTCATTGGCGATTTCGCTATAAACGCCCATATCAAGTATCGAGAATGTTTTATCGCCGAATTTAATATTTCTTCTGTTATGGCGAAGAACCTTTGCCCAATCCTTTGTACTGGTTGTATATACCTCATCGTTATTCTTCTCATAATGCTTTGCTACGTACTCGGCGTCACTTTCGGCGCAATCGTCCTCAATAAAAGACCCTACTCCAAGCGAAAAATACTTTGAGCGCATATAATATGCCGAGCCATCATCAAAGAGCGGCAATATGATATCGGATACATTATCTCCGATTTTTGTATCCTTGCCCGATTTTACGTAATGAAGCTCGCCCGCATTATAATACATATTCTGGGTTATATATTCGAGCTTTACGGTAATATAAAAATAATCGTTTGAATCGGTATATCCGTAATCATAGGCCGTTTTTACCTGATAAACAAACTCGGTCACAAGCTTTGTACTAAAGTCAGTATGACTTTTGTAATTTAAGCTATTTAAATTTCCATCGGAAATATAAAATACGGTATTATCATTTTGGAGGCAGAAATCGGTTACATCGGTAGCAATTTTTTTCGCACTTCCGTCGGCAAATGAATATACACAAAGCTCGGTTACGTCACCGTTTAATTTTAAATACACGATTGATTTTTCGCCATTTAAAAATCTATATTCACTGCATATTGCCGTATCAACTATGGTACCGTTGTTTTTAGCAGTTACCCAGCCGTCTGAATAGGTCTCTCTTTCGTGAAGGGTGTATGTTTTGTTAGTCGATTCATACTTTTCGACGATAAGCATTCGGCTGTAATCGGAGGTAAAGTCAATTCGCTTTACTTTTCCGTCGAGAATGGTATTCTTTATGGTTGCAATACGGTCGCTGTAATAAATATCGCTCTGGATTCCGCCCTTACTTGTAGTAAGATAAAGCGAAGTATCCTTTACTGCGATAATCGGCACCTCGGGACCCGAAGACAAAAAGCCGAAGCTAAAATAATTTGATACAACGATTACGGCAGCCGTCAATAAGGCAACTGCCGAAGCTGCAATTGCAGCGATTTTTAAACTCTTTTTTGTTTTTTTAGAAGCGGTGTTGCGGAATTTAGGGAAATTATAGCCCAAATTCTCCTTTGTGTCGTTAAACGGAACGTCAAATAGGCTATTTTCCGAAACATAAAACTGTTCGTCAACCTCCTCTTCCTCAACGCCTGCGATAGCGTTAAAATATGCCGCACGTTGTTCGGCTGTACCGATTTGCGACTGGGCATATTTAATTTGAGGCTCCTCCGTTTTTTCGGGTTGAGAAACAGACTCAGTTTTATCAGTTTCGGTTTGCTGATTCATTGTCGGTTTTTCGGATGATGAACCAGGCTTTCCCCACATTTCGTATATATCTCCGCCATCCGTTTTGGCGCAATTATCACATACGCCGTTTTCGTCAAGCGGATTTCCGCATTTATTACATTCAGCCATAAGCTAATATACCTCGCTTAAAAAAATAAAGTACCTTTTAGTTTATCATTATATCATATAATTGTCAATAAACCACAAAGCGGCCATAAAAAAATATGACCGCTTTTTTTATTATTTTTTATTATTTTCTTTTGCAATTACGTGTTCCATTATATTCTTTGACGGGATAAGAAGATGGGGGGCATTTTCCTGCATATATGCGCAAGCCTTTTCGAAAAGGTCAATATCATTACGGAAGGCTCCGCCGATGATTGTATAAGTAATTGTACTCTGAACGTCGAAATTACCGTCAACATAAAATTCATCGAGCATTTGGAGCATTTTTATAATAGCCTTCTTATCACCCGAAGTCATAAGCTCATTAAGCTTAACTGCGGCTGTTTCGCTGAAAAATCTTTCGTAAAGGAAATCGCCGTATTTTTCGACATCTTCCTTATACTTTTCTTTATATTGAGGATAAAGGGTCAAAAAGCGATTACAAAATGCATCTTCACCCGGAGTTGAGCCGGGTGCAGCCTTTGACGGCAAATCAACCGAAACCCTTCTTTTTTGGGTAACGCCAAAGGCATCATTAAGGGTATCTGCAAAGTCGCTGCCAACCGATTTCGCATCCTTGTCATTATGACCTTCGTCGAAAAGATACATAGATTTATTAACAAAATCGACGCTTTCTTCGCCATTCAGTACAGCCAAATCGAGCATAAACAGCTTTCTATCTTCGTTATACCATATCTTAACTGCGTGGGTACTGTTAGCGTATACAACCTCGTCACCCTGCTGACGAACAAGCTTCTGAGCTGAAAAAACGGGTTCGAGCTCGTTAAGTATTATTTTAAGAGCGTTATCGTTCATAATTATAAAAATCCTCCGTACTATTTTAAAACTTTAAACATTATATCATACTTTTTTCATTTTGTCACCATTATTTACGAAATATTAAAATATATCATTTGCGTTTGAGATAAAATATGATATAATTAATGTATCAAAAACAACGGAGATAATATATGGCTGACCTTTCAAATTATAAAACGCTGTGCACCATTTTAGAGAGAAACGGCTTTAATTTAAAAAAATCGCTCGGTCAAAACTTTCTTATCGACCCAACAGTGTGTCCGCAAATGGCCGATGAGGCTTGTACCGACGCCGATGCGATAATCGAAATCGGTCCCGGTGCAGGGGTACTCACCGTCGAGCTTGCAAAAAGAGCAAAAAAGGTTGTTTCAATCGAAATTGACGAAAAATTAAGACCGGTTTTAAAAGAAACGCTTGCCGATTACGATAACGTTGAGGTTGTTTTCGGCGACGTTATGAAAATCGATTTAAACAAGCTTATTGACGAAAAATTGCAGGGAATGAAAATCGCAGTTTGCGCCAATCTACCCTACTATATCACCTCGCCAATTATCATGATGCTGCTCGAATCTAATCTTTCAATCGAAAGCATAACCGTAATGGTTCAAAAGGAAGCGGCTGACCGACTTTGTGCCGAAATGGGAACAAGAGAATGCGGTGCAGTTACTGCAGCGGTTAGATTTTATTGTACTCCGTCGCTTTTATTCAACGTTCCGCGCGATTCATTTATGCCGCCGCCAAAGGTTGACAGCGCGGTTATAAAGCTCGACATTTTCGGAAAAGAAAAGGAATTCGACGTTGACCCTGCCGACTTTTTCAAAATCATAAAAGCCGCATTTTCGATGAGGAGAAAAACACTTGTCAACTGTCTTACAAACGGACTAAAAAAGGATAAGCAAGCTATTTATGAAATTTTAGACGAATGCGGAATTGACCGAAACGCAAGAGGCGAACAGCTTTCAATGGAACAATTCACCGCTATTGCGAATACTTTTAAAAAGGGTGTGAACTAAATGAGATACGGCAAATATAATCCCTATGAGCCAAAAAGTGACAAAAAACGTCGAATTTGGTCAAATGTTTCTATTTGCGTTATTATCGGACTTTTTATCTTTGGTATATACCTCATTATGACTCCAACCGACTATGGAATGAAATACTTTTTCGAAACAACCGAAACCGAAAAAGCCGATTTTTCACAAACACTTGCCGAAAATAACGAATTTTATGACGTTTATGAAGCAATGCTCGACCCCGAAAATCATTTCGAAATGGATGGCGGTTTTTCCGAAAAATTCCCGACAATAGCCAAGTTGTTTAATATGGACCCGTCGGTTTATAACGAAAATCAGCCACTTATTCACGAAAGTAAAAATCATATTGCAATAGCCCAGAGCTTTTATTCAACTAACGAAAACAGAAAAACGCTTGACATAGCTGTTTTTGGCTTTGAAAAAGAATTTGATAAAACTACCGCAACAATCAAAATGAATGAATTTAAGCGTTTCACTCTTATATACAACACAAGTCAAGGCAGTATCAATTTTTCAAATTATGACAAATCCGAATATCATATGCAGTTGAACAACTTTACCCTTTCATTCGGCTGCGGAACCATGAAAAACGTAGGATATGAGCTTAACCTTAAATCGACAAAAGGCTACAACGAAGCTATCAGAAGGCATATTTTCAACACGGTTGTTGACAATATAAACAACTCTGTTCATAAGCCGACGGTTGACGAAAATGAGGAAAGAACGGTTATCAGCCTCACTCAACCAGCATCTGATTTTCCAAAAAACATTGTAGAATACCGCTTTGACCTTACAGGTGAGATTCCGCTAATATACAAAAACTTTGTCGTTACAATGGAAATTGCCGACGGCACAATGGAAAGTGACATTCAGTACAGCTTTAAAGTAACCTAATAAACGCCATCCCCTTTTGACCGCTTACAACGGCTAAAAGGGGATTTATTTATATTTTAAAGTTTGATAATTTTTTAACAAAAGCTCTTGAAAGTTTATACAGTTGGTTATATAATAAAGGTAACGGAAAACCGTTCTAAATATTAATTTAAAAGGTGGTTAATTGAAATGAAAAAGTTTGTACTTAACGAAACCTCTTACCACGGTTCAGGCGCAATAAACGCTGTACCGGAAGAAATTAAAAGCAGAGGCTTTAAAAAGGCCTTTGTTGCTACCGACCCCGACCTTGTCAAATTCGGCATTTCAAAAAAGGTTACCGACCTTCTCGAAAAGGCTGATATTCCTTATACCCTCTTTACCGATATAAAGGCTAACCCGACAATTGAAAACGTTCAAAACGGCGTAAAAACCTTCAAGGAATGTGGCGCAGATTGCATTATTGCAATAGGTGGTGGCTCATCAATGGACACCGCAAAGGCAATAGGCATTATCATAACCAACCCCGAATTTGAAGACGTTCGTTCACTCGAAGGCGTTGCACCGACAAAAAATCTGTGCGTTCCGATTATCGCCGTTGCTACAACCGCAGGAACAGCTGCCGAGGTTACCATTAACTACGTTATCACCGACGTTGAAAAGAAGCGTAAGTTTGTTTGTGTTGACGTTCACGATATTCCCGTTGTTGCAGTTGTTGACCCTGATATGATGAACACAATGCCGGCTGCTCTTACAGCAGCTACAGGTATGGATGCCCTCACCCACGCTATCGAAGGATATATTACAAAGGGTGCATGGGAGCTTTCAGACATGTTCCACATTAAAGCAATCGAAATCATTGCAAGAAGCCTCAGAGCCGCTGTTAAGAACGAAGCCGACGGAAGAGAAGGCATGGCACTCGGTCAGTATGTTGCAGGTATGGGCTTCTCTAACGTAGGACTCGGTGTTGACCACTCGATGGCACATACACTTTCGGCATATTACGATACTCCTCACGGTAAGGCTTGCGCAATTCTTCTCCCGACCGTTATGGCTTATAACGCCGAATACACCGGTACAAAATATCGCGATATCGCTATTGCAATGGGCGTAGAAAACGTTGATAGCATGAGCCAGGATGAATACAGAGCAGCTGCTGTAGACGCTGTTAAGCAGTTAGCTGAGGATGTAGGAATTCCTACAACACTTAAAGGCATTGTAAAAGAAGAGGACATTGACGAGCTTGCCGAATCGGCATACGCTGACGCTTGCCGTCCGGGTAATCCGAGAGAAACCTCTGTTGAAGATATAAAGGCACTTTACAGAAGCCTCATGTAATTATGATACAAAAAAGTCACCTGCAACTGCAGGTGACTTTTTTATTATTGTTTTCGTGCAATGGCGTATTCGTCATCAAGTCGAAAATACGGACAACTATAATTTGCAGATGATAAGAACCTGGCATATTCATCCTCGTCAAACGACATTTCGCAGCAATAACTATCTGTTTCGTCATCATATACGTAATATACGCATTCTTCACAGTTTGTTTTCATAGGCTTATTCCCTTTCGATAAGAAGATATGCGCCTGCTTCGATATCACTTGTCGCATTATACTCGTTATAAGAACAGAAACAGTATATATAACTGTTTTCGACAAGATTAAGCGAGACAGACTCGCCTAAATTAATTGCGCAATCGGGATTATCCGATTCGTAAAGATAGCGCATACCGTTTAAAAAAGGCTCGTCAAGGACATAGATAAACCACCTTAATTTTTCATTAACTTTTGACGAGGTTTTTACAATCTCGAAATTATATGATGCAGTTTCTTTAACCTTGAATTCATAGAATTTATTATATTCGCATTCGGCAATGTCGCCAAGAAATTCGGTATCAGCGCCATCCTCTGAATTTTCACTAAATGAACTTTGAGGATAAAGGTCAGAATATGTTTTTTCAGCGTGAGGAATTGTTTCACTTTCGGTTGAACAGGCGGTAAAAAAGATAGATATTGAAAATAATAATACTGTTATAAACAATCTTTTCATGGTGCACCTCCTAATAGCTTATACTCCTACTTTATACCAAACATATTGCCGTGTCAAGTCGGTTTAAATGACCTTTTTTTGTGCCGTAAAATAAATTTAAAAAAAATGAAAATAATTGTTGACATGAAACGACTTCTGTGGTATATTATTGCTTGCGGTTGTGCTGGTGTAGCTCAGTTGGTAGAGCAGCTGATTTGTAATCAGCAGGTCGGGGGTTCGAGTCCGTCCACCAGCTCCATTTAACCGATTTTAATTAAATATGGGAGAGTTCCCGAGTGGCCAAAGGAGGCAGACTGTAAATCTGTTGCGCTTCGCTTCGGTGGTTCGAATCCACCCTCTCCCACCAAAAATCCTCGTATCGTTTGATACGGGGATTTTTACTTTTTTTTCACTATTAACTTTTATTTTTATAATGCTTAGGCGGGACTCCATAATAAGCCTTGAAACAACGGGTAAAATAATTAGCGTCTAAAAAGCCGCATTCTAACGCAATTTCACTAATGCTATATTCATTAAATTTAATCATTTTAAGAGATTGCTCTAATCGGTAAATTTTAAGATAGGTCATGGGAGTAATGCCGGTGGATTCTTTGAATTTTCTGCAAAAATGTTCAGAACTATAACCAAATTTTTTACTTAGTGTTTTTGTGCTGATATCAAGCTTATAGTTTTCTTCAATATAATCGATTATAAGTTTGATTTTTGTATTTGAATCAGGGCTGAGCTTGTATAAATGCTTTTTAAATAACAAAGATATTAGTTTGTAAACAAGCGCAATAATTTCAAGTGAGCCATGGTCAGTGCTATTGCAAATTTTGTCGATACAAGATATGGTTTCGCTATTGCAAATGACCGTTTCAAATTTTGCGTCCCCATCAAAAAAAGACGAAAAAAAGTGGTTGCAAACATCAGTTTGATTGTAAAACATTTTCAAATCGAACATCAAAACATCGTACTCTACCTCTTCATCGTCAGTATAACCTCCGTGCGCTGTTTTTGGGGTGAATAATATCATTTCTCCCTCTTTTAGTTTTACAGTATTATTGTAACATTGAAGCACCATTTGACCTTTTTTCACTCTGATAATCTCAACACGGTCATGCCAATGAAGTTGAAAGCATGTTGTATGAGGTTTAATTTTAAAATGCAGTATTTTTACTGCAGCGGTGCTGTATTCGACCGGTGTAATTTCTTTTGACGCTTTATTCATTTTATCACCAATATATCAAAATAATGCTAAAAAACGCTTGTTTTATGCTATCTTCATATTCGATTTTATGCTAACATAAGTATAACAAAATTTCAAGCGTGAGGAGCATTTTTATGAAACAATATTCTGCAATTTTAATCGGCGCAGGACTCAGAGGCACTACATACACTAATATAATGCTTGATTTAAAGGACAAATTTAAGGTAGTCGGTGTAGCAGAGCCTATTAAAAGCCGGAGAGAAAGCATTAAAAACAAACACAATGTATCAGATGATATGTGCTTTAATACTTGGAAAGAAATTCTTTCAAAGCCGAAAATGGCTGACTTAGCCATTATTGCTACCATGGACAATATGCACTACGAGCCCGCCATGAAAGCGATTGAATTAGGTTACGATATTCTTCTTGAAAAACCTGTTGCCCCAACCGCAGAGGAATGTGCTAATTTAGCACTTGCCGCTGATAAAAAGGGCGTAAAGGTTCTCGTTTGTCATGTGTTAAGATATTCTCCTTTTTTCAAAAAAGTCAAGGAAATCGTAATGAATGGTACAATAGGCAAAATTATGTCTATTGTTCACGTTGAGGCCGTAGGAAACGTACACCAAAGCCACAGTTATGTGCGCGGAAATTGGCACAGTGAATCAGAAACTTCACCTATGCTTTTGGCAAAGTGCTGCCACGATTTAGACATTCTGCAGTGGATTTTAGATGAGCCTTGCGAAAAAATTCAGTCCTTCGGCAAACTTACATATTTTACACCTGAAAATGCCCCTGAAGGAGCTCCTAAAAGGTGTATTGACGGTGGATGTCCTATTGAAGATACTTGTCCTTACAACAGCAAAAAGCTTTATTATGAAAACAAGGATAACTCATGGTTTAGACCTGCGTGCACACGTGGTATTGCTAAGAATGAAATCCCAACCGATGAAGAAGTTATGACAGCGCTTAAGACAACAGATTTCGGTTTGTGCGTTTATCATGCCAATAACGATGTTGTTGATCATCAAACAGTCAATATGCAGTTTAAAAGCGGTGCTAATGCAACACTTAGCATGAATGCATTCAATGAGGGCGGAAGATATATCCGTATTTTCGGCACAAAAGGCGAGCTCTTTGCCCATATGGAAAGCGATAAAATAAACGTTTATACTTTTGAGGATAGGAAGCAAACAGGAATCCCGTTTAACGTGACAGAAGAAAGCATTTTAGGCGGCCATGGCGGCGGCGATGCTGGTTTGATATTCGAGCTTTATGATTATCTTGGCGGTAATTATAACGGTTACTGTGCGGCAGATATCAACATTTCGATTAAAAACCATCTTATTGGATTTGCAGCAGAAAAATCAAGACGCGAAGATACGGTTGAAAGTATTGATAATTTTTTCAATGATTATAATATAGACAACCACTAATAGAATAACATTTTTTTAAAAAGGCGCTTAATATAAGAAGCATATAAATCGTTCGTAACAGCCAAAGTCCGAAAAGCTGATTAAATCAAATGCTTTTCGGGCTTTTTCTTTGCTTAAAACAACGCTGAATTTTTAAACAAAAATCGGTTTGGTACCCCAATTAGTACCACAATGAATTTTCACTTTTATACAAAAACCACCCTACCTCGTTTGGTAGAGCGATTAATTTTTTATCTAATACGAATCATGTAACCAAATACAATCCATATATGTTTTGCATAATGAAATAACATATATTCCTTTAATTGAACAAATCAACTCAAAAAGCTTATTAGGTCATATTTCTTGACAACACTTTATTGAAAATATATAATTAAATATGATTTGAGGTGATAATATGAATAATGAATTTAATAACCAAACGACAAAAATTGATATTTCATTTTGTCTTCCTGTATATAATGTTGAAAACTTTTTAAAAGATTGTATAAACTCTATTGTATCTCAGTGTACTGATGAAATTACTTATGAAATCATAGCTGTTGACGACCTATCTACAGATAATTCATATAAAATATTAGAAAAATTAAAAGACACAAACCCTCAAATCAAATTATTTAAAAACGATGAAAATAAAGGGGTAAGCTATACCCGAAACCGTTTGATTTCATTAGCAAACGGAAAATACATTTGGTTCGTTGACCCTGACGATATGCTATATCCGGGGGTTGTAAAATTATTTTTTGATAAAATAGAAAACAGCGATTTAAATGTTATTCTCGGAAACTATATAACCTGCAATGAAGACGCTGATTTTAAAAATTTTGAGGCAACAAATCAACCAACTGCATTTAACATCTTATCTGTCGATAAGGATAATTATTTACCCAAAAGCGAAACAGGTAATCCTATGTGCGCAATTTGGGCAGGAATGTTTAAAAAATCTTTTTTGAAAGAGAATAATTTGCTCTTTCAAGAAAAAATGATTGCTCAAGAAGATACACTATTTTATTACGAGTTTTCCTTAAGATTAGACAACATAATCAAATATTCTCAGCCTTGTTACATATACAGACAAAGAAAAACATCTGTTATGCATTCTAAAAGCTGTGAACGATCAATAAAATATTACGTCTCAATGAGAATAATGTATGATGTATATAACAATCATCTAATAAATGATGATTATAAAGACAAGCAGGTACTTCTTAATAAAATACATCATATGAAACAAAATCTTGCCATAACTTTAGCAGGAATTCCTGACACTGAATACGTAAAGCAAGAAATGAAAGGTTTGAAAAAGGAAAAACTTTACCCTTTCCCATTCAGAAAACAAGCGCTTAAATCAAACGAAAATTTATTAATACGATTATTATTTTTCCTTCAACCAATAAAACCTTTCTTTTGGTTATTGCATATCATATACAAATTGAAATTCAAACGTCTCGGCAAATAATATATTAACCGCTCTACCGATAGGCAGAGCGGTTAATTTTTTTATCTGCAATTAATCAATTTATCAACATTTAACCAATCATTGTCATCTTCCGCCGCTTAAAACAAAATATATCGGTTTAAAGTAACGTTTTAATATATAAGCAATTAAGCAGGATAATACTGATGTTATTGCAAATGAAATGCAAAACATTGCCAATTTTGGTAAATAAGGCGAAATCGGTGTATATACAAATGATAAACATATACCTACTAATGTATGAACGCCATAAACTATCATCGTAGATACCTGCTTAGGATAAGGAAATTTTTGATAAATTAAGCCTACAACAATAAATAATAATATAGCAACTATCGGGACAAAAATTCTTTTATAAAAAACAGGCACTATTTCATCAAAGGCTAACGAGGATAAAAATGAAAACACAATCAAAAGTACAGCAGTAATAATAAGGGTCAACTTTTTGTTTCTAAAAATGCATTCTTTTATTTTATTTACTTCACCAATGAACTTAACCGATAAACATCCGGCAAGATAATAACCGAAGAAATTGAACTGAAAGAGAGAACGGGAATTACCGTTAAGAACTACAATATCTATACTGTCCTCTACAAACACTGAGAACAAACAACAGATAACAAGCAACGAAACCGCAAACCAACGTTTTTTCATCACTATGTAAATAATTGGCGTAAGTAATACAAACATTATCAACTGGTGCATATACCACAACGCAAACGAATAACGATAAAATATTATATATTTAACAATGCTCAGCGGGTCCAAAAGAATAGGATCATTAAGAAGGCCGCTAATTAAAGAACTCGCTACAAGATAAAAAAGAAAATACAAACTTGACCATGCTAAAAAAGGCATGAGCACACTTTTTGTTCTCGTTTTTATCTTTTTAAAAACGTCGTTAATTATATCAATATTCCTAAAAAATAAATATCCGGATAAATAAAAAAATATCGGAACCGCAGCTACAAATAAACCGTGACAAAAAAATCCTTCTATATAAGATGCAATATGATTACTTGGTAACGACCCCGCATTATACGAATGAATACCAACAACCATTATTGAACAAATAAAGAATATCACGCTCATAAAACGGCTATCGAATAATAAAGTGTTTTTATCCGACTTTCTATCCATTATAACCTCTCCTCCCTTATATAATCATTATAATAAAACAGTAATAAAAGTCAATTAATTTGCTTTAATTACCATAGCATTGCAAATCCGACCAAAACATGATATATTATTATATATTTCGCATTCGAGGTTTTCTTACTATGAAAAAAGGGCTTGTATTAGAAGGTGGCGCTATGCGTGGTATGTTCACCGCCGGCGTTATCGATGTTTTAATGGAAAACGGAATCGTATTTGATGGCGCTGTCGGAGTTTCGGCGGGTGCCGCCTTTGGCTGCAACTATAAATCGGGTCAAATCGGTCGTGTTCTTCGCTATAATACAAAATTTTGTAACGATAAACGTTATGGGGGATTAGGTGTTTTAATAAAAACCGGCAACTTTTACAGCACCGAATTTTGTTACAACGAGGTTCCGCTAAAACACGATATTTTCGATTTCGAAAGCTATAAAAGTAATCCAATGGACTTTTTTGTCGTTTGTACCGATATTGAAAAGGGCGAACCCGTTTATCATAATTTTACCGCCTGTGAAGGAAACGGATTCGATTGGATAAGAGCATCTGCGTCAATGCCGATGGTGTCTCAAATAGTTGAAATTGACGGTATAAAGATGCTCGATGGCGGAATTTCCGATGCAATTCCTCTGCGTTTTTTTGAAAATTTAGGATATGATAAAAATATTGTTGTTCTTACCCGACCGAAAGATTACAAAAAGAAAAAGAGCGGAATTATCCCGCTCGTTAAACTCAAATATAAGAAATATCCCAAGCTGGTCGAAATTATGAAAAATCGACACATCACATACAACGAAACGCTTGATTACATTGATAAAAAGGAAAAGGACGGCTCGATATTAGTTATTCGACCCGATACCGCTTTGCCAATCAAACGGACCGAAAAAGATCCAAAGAAACTCACTATTGTTTATGAAATCGGAAGAAAGATAGCGACAGAAAGATTAGCTGAAATAAAAGAATTTTTAGAAAAATAAATCACTCTTAATTAAGATAATTTATATCCTGACTGTCGCAATAATTAAACAATTCTATTTTATCGGTGATGATGTCATTCATTTTAATTGCGGATATTCTACTGTTATTATAAGTTTTAAAATAATATATACCTTTATCGAGATTCATACACGAAGAATAGAAGGTGTATGATTCCCTATTTCCTTCGACGATTACGCTTCCCTTTGGCATTGCAAGATTATCAAGTATATGAAAAAATGCTGAAATCGCCTCGCCTTCACTTTCCATTATAGGCAGATTTGAGCGCAAAAAAGCCGCACGAACAAAGCGCGAAACCGATTCGAAATCGCCCGGCAGCCCCAATGTACCGTTACCCACACCGAGTCCTTTTAATTTAAGACCGTTCCAAACGGTTAGCTCGCAGTCGAATGGGCTAATTTTCATGTATTCATTAAGGTTGGTCAAATGCCAATCAAAAGTCGGGTCATTTGTCATTACACCGACAGGATTATCGTAACAAGTAAGACCGCTTTTTGTCTTTTCAACTACTATAGATGCTCCGGTTTTGTCGCATATCATCCAATGAAGTGTGGCAATCGGGGTATCTTTATTTATTGGTACGCTGACCAGTTCGACAGTCGAAATACTATTTTTCACATCAGCAACAGATGAAAAATTAGATAACACGTATAAAATAAAATCATACGGTGCTAAATTCGTTTTACCCTCAACCGCGCTATTCTCATAATACGCATATCGGGAGAAATTAAGTCCCGCGCAACCAAGTCCGTCGCTATTCATACCTTCGGCAAAAGCAGGATGACCATCAATAATCGTACCCATGCCGAAAATTGACCTTTTAAGAGCAACCTTTTCGTCAGATACAGGGTTAATGTAACAAAAGCCCTTGTTTAAATAAATTGGCGACTGATTGAACGAATATGATAAATCCATATTTCTTCCAAAAAAGCAACCGAAATCCGTTTTAAAACCTAATGCAGTACACATTTTACACCTCTAAATTAAATTTTATGATTATTTTTCGAAGATAAACTTTAAATATTCTCGGTATAAAATGAATATAAATCGGTTGAAAATCAAATAATCATATTGTATAATATAATCAAATTCAATTAAGGAGCGATAAACAATGAACAAATACGCAGGAACAAAAACCGAGATGAATCTCAGAGCCGCTTTTTCGGGCGAATCAGAAGCAAGAAACAAATACACATATTTCGCTTCTGTGGCAAAAAAGGAAGGATATGAGCAGATTGCTGCACTCTTTCTGAAAACCGCCGAAAACGAAAAAGAACACGCAAAATTATGGTTCAAGGAGCTTGAAGGACTCGGCGACACAGCAGCTAATCTTGCTGCAGCAGCCGAAGGTGAAAACTATGAATGGACCGATATGTACGAAGGCTTTGCAAAAACAGCCGAGGAAGAAGGATTCAAGGAATTAGCTCATAAATTCCGCCTCGTTGCCGCTATTGAAAAGCATCACGAGGAACGTTACAGAGCCCTTCTCAAAAACGTAGAGACCGCCGCAGTATTTGAAAAGAGCGAGGTTAAGGTTTGGGAATGCCGCAACTGTGGTCACATTATCGTTGGTACAAAGGCACCCGAAATTTGCCCCACCTGCGCACACCCGAAGAGTTTCTTTGAAATTCACGCAGAAAATTATTAATTAAAGCAAAAAAAGTTCTCGGCTAAAATCAGCCGAGAACTTTTTTATTTTTATATTGCATAAATTATTTAAATTATAATATGAAAAAAATTTACAAGGAGCATCGTATGTCTAATAAAAAAGAATTTTTAAGAGCGGTAAAATTTACTCTTTTTTCAATAAGCGCAGGGCTTATTCAAATTGTCACATTTGCCCTTTTAAACGAATTTGCTAATTTGCCTTTTTGGCCTTGTTACCTAATTGCACTTTTACTTTCGGTTGTATGGAACTTTACTTTAAACCGAAAATACACCTTTCACTCGGCAAATAACATACCGATTGCGATGCTTAAAACCCTCGCTTTCTATGCTATATTTACCCCGTTATCAACCCTTTTGGAATACTATCTCGCCGATATAATAGGATATAATGAATATCTTATAACTGCACTTAATATGGTACTAAACTTTATACTCGAATATTTATATCAAAGATTTTATGTATTTAAAGACGCAATCGAAACTAATCAATAATAACCCCCAGTACAAAAAAACGCTCTGAAAAAATCAGAGCGTTTTTTTATTACGTTAATTATTCAAAATATGTTGCAAGACCAACAATGTACATCTGGAGTGCAACAAGGTCGGTAGAATCAACCAAACCGTCATTATTCAAATCGCAACGGTCAGCATCAATAACCTCGCTGATACTGAGAATATGCAACTGAAGAGAAAGAAGGTCTAAGCTATTGATAACAAAATCATTTGTAATATCACCTGTGATATTCGATTCGTAAACATTTTCTTCGTCTTCGATTGAAGCACCGTTAAGAACCTTTTCGGCATTGATGAGGTAACGAACATTATGAACCTCGTCAAGATCGAAAACACTGATGGTATCAAGGACTTCGTTAGCCGATTCTACGAGATAACGGTCGGCTTCGATAAGCTTGCTGTATTCTCTCGGGAGAGCTTCTATCATGGTACGAACGTTCATAGAAACGTCGAAGAGCTCGTTATATTCGTATGTCGGACGTTCATAAACCTCAACCTCAGCAACATGAATACCAACATTCGAGTGGTAGAGATTCAATGTACCTGCAGAAACATTACGGCAAGCGCCGTTTGAAAGAGGCTGCATATTATTGCCCCACCAGTTGTTACCGCCTGTGGTGATATTGTAGCAGGTGCCGGTACCTGTATAGGAAGCAACCGAGCCATCTTCGTTATATTTAACATCGTAAAGAAGGTTTTCCCAATATACGCCAGGTTTTACTGTATCGCCGGCATAAACCGTAACACCTTCGGGAACGGCTGTATAGCGTCCGTTTTCGGCGTTAGGAAGCCAACCTGCAGAAATCTTTTGACCGATAAGTTCGAGGCTGACAATCTTCGGCGAAATAAGAGTATTATTCTCGGTCTCTAATTTAACAAGAACGTTCGCTGCGTCGATAGCAACCTGAATATTTTCAACAAGTCTCTTTTCAGCGGTGCTGAGCATTGAATATGCGCCGAGAGCATTAAATACTGTATCATTGTCTGCCATTGTTACAGTTTCAGGAATTTCTGCGATCATATTTGTGACCATTCGGAAGCTAACAGATTTTCTGAGAGCGTCTACTGTATCCTCAGCAGCAGTAAGCACCGCATAGTCAGCAACAAGTGTCTTTCCCTGAGCAGTAAGAGTTTCGTATGACATTCTTGCGTCGCCTACGTAGAGGTAATTTGCAAAGGTGATTTCTCCCATTGCGAGAATTTCGTCATTAACAATATTTGCTGCATCGGTATCATTTTTAAGAATTATAAGGCGGAGAATTTCAGCCTCGGCAGCAACAAGATTATCAATATTGGTAACAAGTGCTTTTTGCTCATCGGTGTAGCTTTCGTATTCGGCACGATAGCCTTCGATGGTAGACTTGTTATAAAGCCTTAATTCGTCAATGACGATATCGCCTATTACTTCATTAAAGTTTTCTGCGATAAGAAGGGGAACCTTTGCTTCGAGAGCTTCGAGGTCGGTGTAGTTAGTAACTTTAGCCTGTTCAACTTCATCAATTGAATCGTACCAATTTCTCAAGGCTGAAACTGCGACGATGTTATCGTAGGTAAGAGTATCAATATCAAGAGCATCTATTGACTGAGCAACCGATTCACCATCAAGATTAGCTAAAATCTTATGTCCAGACATATACAATCCGTTGTCCCAAACAGAAGATCTCTTATATACTCTGATAGCGGGCTTAACATTAGTGAAATCGTATTCTGAAATTTCTTTACTAAGTTCGTAAACAAGGGTATCATCGTTATAAACTTCAAAGTTAAATGTACCGTTATCAAAATCAATTACTACCCTGTGAGTTGAGATTCCGATATCTTCGGTTTCGCCGATAAGGTAATCGGATGCATCTGTGTAAGAAACGCCACTGCCTCCAATTGAAGCAATATTATCACCGTAGTAGAAACGGACAATTCCATGATTATCATTCGTCTTTGATCCGTATGAGAAGAAGGCTACGGCTAAATCACCGAGCTGATAAACAATTCTGTTATTTGAATTCGGGTTCTGGTTATCCGAGTTCAATTTAAAACTAACATTGAATTTTTCACCAAGGTTATAGGCGATTTTTGAAACAAAATATCTGTCTCCGCCCTTAACATTGCTGCTTGTAACGTTACCTTCAGCATCAACGCTGTAATTAGTACTGTCACAGCAGAACCATGAATATCTGATACTGGTACCTTCACCAGTGTAATACTCAGCCGATGTAGGCATTGTGATATCAACAAGGCCGGTTGTGTCAATCGCAGCAGTTGCGGAAACGATGCTTCCGGCAAGAATTACGATTGTAAGCAGTAAAGAAATTATACGTTTACTCATTGTTTTGCATCTCCTTTGCATAGATAAGTAGATTTTATCACAATTTTCAAAAAAAAGCAATATTTGTATACATATAAATAAGGCAATTCTACAAAATTGACAAAATGGCGGCTTGAATTTCTACATCAAGCCGCCATTGATAAATAGCTTTATATATTTTGTTTAAAAAATGCCCAATATTTTTGTTTGAAGCGTCAAAATATCAGTGGAATCGAGCACGCCGTTTTTATCAATATCGGCTAAAGTAAATTCCATATCAGAAAGGCTGGTTATTCCAAAGAAATGCTGCTGTAATTTAAGCATATCAGCACTTGTCCATGCATAATCCATGTCTATATCGCCATAATCAACAACGCTCAATTCGAGAGCACAAGTCTTGCTTCCATAGGACACCGTAAGCGACTTTGAACCAACTGTACTTGAATCAAAAGCAGATATTGTATAATCAGTATCAATTAAATTAAATGTACTTCCGTCGCTATATGATGCGGTTACAACCATTCCGCTGGTATCGAGGGCTTCGCCCTTCATATATACACTCTTTGTAGGATTGGTTGTTACATTAATGGCTTTAAGAATTCTTGTCGTTTGGGAAAGAGGGATAATATCATCCGCTGAATTACTACCTGTTCTTACAGTGTAACCGGGAACACCGTAATTATATCCGAGTCCATAAATCTGACGGTCGTCAACTGAATAGGTATAGATGATACTTTTTCCTGTTCCGTCGGGACGAATGGTACAAATCGATTTAGGCAAATTATAGTAAATATATCCGTTATAATAGATAGGACGCATATAATAATATGGATATGATCCATTTGTACCCGGTGCTTTCCAACGGTCGCTTGAAGTAAGCGAAACTATTGTTATAGATGTATTGGTTTCGAAATCATGAGTGCAAATCTTTCCGTTTCTGAGCGAATAAACAAAAACGTCTCCGGCCATAAACACCGATGAAAGACTATTCAACCAAAAAGCTTTACTATCATAGGTTGTATCAGTTGCTCCGTTAGTAGAATATCCTTCTCGATATCCTTTATTTGATGCAACGGTATCAGAAAAAAGAAAATATTTGTGCTCAACATGAGCAAAAAGATCTGATGTAAGTTCATCATCGTATGTAACGTCAACATTGTACCATTCACCGTCAATTTTTACCTGGTTCCACATGTGATTCATTGTAGAAAAAGGAATTATTTCGTTTTCGATACCGAGTAAATCGGCGCAATATTTGAAAGCCTTTGCATATGCTTCGCAAATACCCTTTTTATTCACAAAAGCACCGTAAATTGTATAATCACTCTCGGTAAGTGTATCGTTTTCGATAGCGTCGTCGTTATACGCGATATCAAGAATCATTCGGTCGTGTAATAACAGCAGCTTTTGAACATCAGTCATGCTGCTGTCCAAGTCGCTGATAAGCGAATTAACAGATGCGTTGATAGCTGATTTTGCAGCTTCAATTTCCTCGAGAGTAAAAAGATATATAGGTGTAATTGTAGTTACAAATCCGTCAGAAATATTGCAGTTTTCTACATACTTAGATACATAAAAAACATCGGTGCGTTTATTAAGCACATTATCGATAGCAGTCATAACATCGCTGTATGTTGCAGAATATGAATAAACATAAATAATTTTATCCATATTTTTATATGCAGAATATATGCACTCCTCTAATTCACTGAGCTCAGATGAATAAGTCTCTGTTTGAGCGGAAGCTGTAGCAGTAGCAACCGGTATTGCAGTAATAACCATAATAATTGATAAAATGGCGCATAAATATTTTTTCAACCTATTCATATTTTCCTCCGAATCAAATATTTATTGATTTCATACATAAACATTTTAGCATATAGTAAAACTTATTTCAACAATTGTAACATATTTTTTAAAATGAAACTAAATCTATTGATTAAATGTTTAAAATAATGTAAAATAGAGATGAAATTATAATATAAGGGGGAGAATTTTTGAGATATTTTAGAGTTATTTCCATTATTTTATCATGTCTTATTTTGTTCTCCTCCTGTAATTCTCTTATCGTTTCTGACGATACAACCTCAGGTGGCAAGAACACCTCAGTTGAAGAAATCGGTATTGCACTTCCCTATTCTTCAACCGATTCACTTAACCCCTATGTTGCGGTAACAAAGGTTAATCAGGAACTGAGCATGTTACTTTATGACCCCCTTATCAAGCTTGATGAAGCTTTTAGTCCGGTATATTATCTTGCTGACGAAATTAGTATTGACAAGCAACGAGTAACCGTAACCTTAAAAGACGTAAGATTTACTGACAATTCATTGCTTACAGCCGACGATGTAAAGTATTCGTTTAACCAATTGAACAAGACCGAAAATAAATATAAACTGCAACTTAGCAACATTAAATCGTGTTCGATATTTGACCAAAAAACAATCGTATTCGACCTATATAAATACGACCCTTATTTTATAAATCTGCTGGATTTTCCTATTTTTAAAAACGGGACGGCCGAAACAAAGGATTCGAACGACCGAACAATTCCTCCAATCGGTTGCGGTCGATATGTAATTGACAGCGAAAACAGCTACAGGCTAATTCCGAACAAAGACTATTATAACGGAAAAACAAAATTTGATTATATCAATTTAATAGATACACCCGACAACGAATCTCTTTCGCACATGGTCGAGGTAAGTGCTATCGATATGATTTATTCAGAGTTTTCGGACAGTACAATTCCGAAAATGAGCGGAACGCAAAATGCCGTACCTCTAACTAATATTGTATATCTTGGAATAAACCCCAATAATTATCTTTTATCAAAAACTGAAATGAGAGTTGCAATCAGTTCAGCCCTTTCACGAGACGAAATAGTTAAGTCGGCATATTTCGGTTTTGCAACAGCTGCTACAGGCATTTTCCCGGCTAACTGGAAGGAAGCTGCCGAGCTTCAGCATATCAGTTCGGAACAAAATATTAAACAAGTAGTTGCTTATCTTGAACAATTAGGTTATAATAGTAAAGATACTGACGGCTATTATGTAGCTCAATCGGGTGAAAGAATCACTTTTTCTTTGCTTTATAATAAAGAAAATATTTCGCGCAAATATGCCGCTGGGCTAATTGTTCAACAGCTGAAAAAAGTCGGAATCGAGATTATTGTTACCGAAGCAGAAAGCTTTGAAGAATACTCTCAACGGCTCGAAAATAATAATTACGATATATACATCGGCGAAATCAAATTAGCAAAAAATATGGACCTTCGCGATGTGTTTTCAAAAAATGTTATTTCCGGAATAAACGAATCATATACAAGCGAAATGATTGACGCTTTTTATGAAGAAAAAGCCGATATTTCAACCGTCATCAGCTCATGCGCAAGCGAAATGCCGATTATACCGATTTGCAACCGAAAGGGTGTTTCCATCTATTCGGATTCAATTAAAGATATAAATGTCAGTATCAGCGATATTTATACCGACCTTTAACAATAGTATAATTTTGATTTGCATCAATCCGCATAGGCTGCAAATCATTTGTAAAACAAACTACACATATTGCGGAGAAACGGAGCATATTATGATTTCCTACGAAAACAGACACGGCACCATAACCATCTCTAATTCATATTTTGCAAAGCTTATTGGTAATGCCGCATCATCATGCTACGGTGTAGCCGGAATGGTTCCTAACATTCCGCAGAAGGTTGTCGGCCTTTTCAGACGTACACCCGAAAAGGGCATCACAGTCAAGGGCGATTTCGATTCAATAACCGTTGACCTTCATATTATAGTAAGTTACGGAATAAATATTAACGCAATCGCAAACAGCATTGTCCACAAGGTTAAATATACCGTTGAATCCTCAACCGGTATTAAGGTTAAAAAGGTTACCGTTCACGTTGACGGAATCGAAACCGAATAATACTTCGTATTTTTAGCGATATATTTTGGGAGTGTTCATAAAAGTGATAAACGGAAAAATTCTTCGTGATGCATTCATTTCGGGTGCTAACAATATTACAAACAACCGCGAAAAAATCGACCAATTAAACGTATTCCCTGTTCCCGACGGTGATACAGGTACAAATATGTCCATGACCATATCAAGTTCGGTACGTGAGCTTAGCCGTCTCAACAACCCGACCGCAACCGAAGTTGCCGATACCGCCGCTTCGTCATTCCTTCGAGGAGCAAGAGGAAATTCAGGCGTTATTCTTTCCCTTCTCTTCCGCGGAATTTCAAAAGGATTAAAGGGACAGACCGAGGTTGGCGGAAAGGTTTTTGCCGAAGCTCTTTCAATGGGTGTTGCTGCCGCTTATAAGGCTGTCATGAAACCCACCGAAGGCACCATTTTAACGGTAGCAAGAATTGCTGCCGAAACGGCTAAAAATGTTAAATCCGACGACTTTGTCGAAACATTTGAAGCAGCACTTGACGGCGCAAAAGAAGCATTGGCGCAGACACCTGAAATGCTCCCGGTTCTCAAAAAAGCCGGCGTTGTTGACGCAGGCGGTCAAGGACTTGTAACCATTTTAGAAGGAATGCTCGAAGTATTTAAGGACGGTAATATTATCGAAGGTAAAACCGCACCTACCGTTTCGGCCCCTGAAAAATCACTTTCGGCTGCCGCAAGCTCTGACGCAGAAATCACATTCACCTACTGTACCGAATTCATCATTAATCGCGATAAAGCTATTACCACCGACCCGCTGGAGCTTAGAAAATATCTTGAATCAATCGGTGACAGCTGCGTAGTTGTTGACGATGAAGATATAATAAAGGTTCACGTTCATACCAATCACCCGGGTGATGCTATCGAGCACGCTCTCGAATTCGGTCCACTTGTTAATCTTAAAATCGAGAATATGCGTGACCAAAACGAGCGTATGAAGCACGATGACCGCGAAAGCGAACCCGAAAAAATTTCTACCCCAAGCGGAAACGACTATACACCCGTTAAACCCGAAAAGAAATACGGATTTGTAAGCGTTTGCGTAGGCGACGGAATCGAACAGCTCTTTACCGACCTCGGTGTTGACACCCTCGTTAGCGGTGGACAAACAATGAACCCGAGCACAGAGGATATTCTCAGAGCTGTTGAGCTTACCCCTGCCGAGACGGTATTTGTTCTTCCGAACAATAAAAATATTATCATGGCGGCTGAGCTTACTGTGCCGATTGCTACAAGAAAGGTTATAGTTCTTCATACAAGAACTATACCGATGGGAATTTCAGCCATGCTTGCTTTTGACCCAAGCGCTGACGACGACGAGAACGCAATTACCATGATGGAGGCTGCTGATAACGTTACAACAGGTCAGATTACC
Organism: Clostridia bacterium; assembly: GCA_017409475.1. Taxonomy (GTDB): domain Bacteria; phylum Bacillota; class Clostridia; order Oscillospirales; family Acutalibacteraceae; genus UMGS1976. The sequence continues at coordinate 113,333 of JAFQSP010000008.1, read as the reverse complement.
TACGCCGCACGTAACAGCAACTTTGAGGGTCACGATATTAAAGAAGGCGATATTCTCGCGATGATTAACGGTAAGCTTTCATTCACCGAAACCGATTGCGTAAAAGCTGCCGTAAAGCTTACAAATAAAATGTGTACAAAGAATTCAAGCTTTGTAACAGTCATTTACGGTGAAGACATTAGTGACAAACAGGCCGAAGATGTTGTAAGCAAGCTCGAAGAAAAATTGCCTAACGGCATTGAAATCAGTGCTTTAAAAGGAAATCAGCCCGTTTATTACTTTATTATCTCAGTTGAATAAGCATTATAATATAATCAGCCGGAGGTAGACAAAATGACCGGCGACAAAATATCTACAATTAAAGGTGTTGGCGATAAACGCGCCCAACTTTTTAAAAGGTTGGGCGTGGATACCGTTGACGCCCTTTTTCATTTTTACCCGCGAAATTATGTCGATTATTCCAAAATAAAGGCCATAAAAGACACCGAAATCGGCGAAACAGCCTGTGTAAAAGCAACCGTTATTTCCTCACCTACCGAAAGCCGAATTCGCAAAGGTTTGACATTATACAAGTTTAAGGCCGACGATAACGGTATGCGTCTCAACGTTACAATTTTCAATAACAAATATCAGGCAAACAAGATTAAATGCGGCGAAACATACCTTTTTTACGGCAAAATCGGCGGAAGTCTTATATGGCGAGAGATGTCATCGCCCGAAATACTTACCACCGACGGCGCAAAAATAAGACCTATTTACCGCCAGACCGATTCACTTAACACATACGCTATCGAAAAAACGGTGAAAACCGCCCTTTCAAATGCAAAATTTGACGAATATTTACCGCAGGATATTCTTGATAAATACAAGCTTTGCGGATACGGATATGCGATTAAAAATATTCACTTTCCCGATAGCTTCTCCGCGCTCAATAAGGCAAGACGTAGACTTGTTTTTGACGAGCTTTTCGGATTGCAGCTCGGCATGAGAATGATTAAACAGAATAGCAAGCTCGCAAACTCGTACAATGTTGAAACCGACTATACGAATGAATTCGAGCAATTGCTACCATTCTCACTCACAAATGCACAAAAAAACGCGATTAGCGACTGCATAAACGATATGAATCACGGTATCATGATGAATCGACTCATTCAGGGTGACGTCGGCTCTGGAAAAACCGCAGTTGCCGCCGCAGTATGCTATACCGCGATAAAAAACGGGTTACAAGCGACCATGATGGCTCCGACCGAAATTCTTGCCGAGCAGCATTTTGCATCATTTGTAAAAATGTTTTCAAAAACCGGAATGCAAATCGCCCTTTTGACCGGCTCAACAACGGGAAAAAAACGTGCAGAAATCCTTTCGCGATTAAAAGAGGGCGACATCGACCTCATCGTAGGTACTCATGCAATAATTCAAAACGACGTTGAATTTAACCGACTCGGACTCGTTATTACCGATGAACAGCACCGATTCGGTGTTAATCAGCGCGCCATGCTTTCGGCAAAAGCACTCAATCCTCACGTAATGGTTATGTCGGCAACGCCGATTCCGCGTACACTTGCGCTTATGATTTACGGCGACCTCGATATTTCTATTCTTGACGAGCTTCCGCCGGGACGTCAGCCAATCGAAACCTTTGTTATTAACAGTCAAATCAAGCAAAGAGCCTTTGGTTACATAAAAAAGCATCTTGACGAAGGCAGGCAAGGATATATAGTTTGTCCACTTGTATCCGACGAAAGTGACGACGATAACAGTAACAAAATCGCCGCCGAAAACTATAAGGAAGAATTATCTCAAAATCAGTTTAAAGGGTACTCGGTAGGACTTCTTCACGGAAAAATGAAATCATCCGAAAAAGAAGACGTAATGAGAAAATTTGCATCAGGTCAAATTCAGTTGCTTGTTTCGACCACCGTAATTGAGGTTGGCGTTGACGTGCCGAATTCGGTTATTATGATGATTGAAAACGCTGATTTATTCGGACTTTCTCAGCTTCATCAGCTTAGAGGCCGAGTTGGCAGAGGTAAGCATAAATCAACCTGCATACTTGTTTCCGACGCCGAAACCAATATAGCAAAGGCAAGACTTAACGTTATAAAAAGCACAAATGACGGCTTTATAATCAGCGAGGAGGACCTCAAGCTGCGAGGTCCGGGCGACTTTTTCGGCAACAGACAGCACGGACTACCCTCACTTAAAATCACCAATCTTTTTGCCGATATTGACATTCTTCACGAAACGCAAAGCTGCGCCCAGTCGATTTTAGACAGCGACCCGACGCTTTCCGACCCGAAAAACGCAAAGATAAAAGCGGTTGCTGATAAATTAAAGCAGAAAATGGCGCAGGTCGAAATGAACTAATTATTAAATAAGAGGATATACAATGACAAAACACGAGTTAAAAGAGCTTCTGAATAGCTTAACATTAAAGGAAAAAATCGGTCAAATGTTTCAGGCATTGCCACACATTTTTGGCGAAGACGGTGCTATAACCGGTATATTTGACGAAAATGTTGAGACCGACGATATTATCGCTACCGTTGGGTCCATTCTCAATATGTACGACACCGAACGAATGAAAAAGCTTCAGGAGCAACATCTCAAATACAGTAAAATTCCGCTTTTATTCATGAATGACATTATCCATGGATTTAATACGATATTCCCTATTTCACCGGCACTTGCGGCAACATTCAATCCCCGGCTTATCAAAGAAACGGCACGAATCACCGCAAAAGAATCAGCCGCATTCGGCATTAACGTTACATTTTCACCTATGGTTGATATTTCACGCGACGCACGATGGGGTCGCGTTTGTGAAGGATATGGGGAGGACACCTATCTGTCATCTATATGTTCTAAATCGATGGTTGAGGGGTATCAGGGAGAAAGCCTCCAAAACGATGATACAATCGCCGCTTGCGTAAAGCATTTTGCGCTTTATGGCGCTCCGTACGACGGCAGAGATTATAACAACGTTGATATGTCAGAAAGAATGATGCGAAACGATTATCTTCCGCCATATAAGGCCGCCGTTGATGCAAACGTTGCTATGATTATGACCGCATTCAATACCATAAACGGAACACCTGCTACAATAAATCATCACACAAACGTTGACATTCTTCGTGATGAATGGGGCTTTGACGGCGTTTCGATAACCGATTACGGCTCGGCGAAAATGTGCCTCAGTGCAGGCGTTGTTGATAACCATACCGAAACCGCACAGCTGCTCATTGAAAACAAGGTTGATATTGACATGATGGGTGGCGTTTACGGACTTAAATATTTAGGTGAAGCGGTGAAAAGCGGCACCGTTTCTATTGAACAGATAGACGAATGCGTTATGCGCATACTCAAGCTTAAAAACAAGCTCGGTTTGTTTGAAAATCCGTATAAATATTTCAAAGGCAGTGATTCAATTAGTGAATCCGAGCGCGTAAATCACCGTGCGATTGCAAGGCAATCGGTCAGCGAATCGAGCACTCTTGTTAAAAACGATGATTCGCTTTTACCTATCGCAAAGGATAAAAAGGTAGCGTTTATAGGACCATTTGTTGAAAAGAATGACCTTACTACCCACTGGGCTCAAATTCATGGTGAACGCGAAATCGGTCTTTACATAAACGAGGCGGTTAATAGTTTTCCTGAACTCAAAGGCGAATACAGCTATTCCATTGGCTGTCCGTATTTAAGTGATGATAAGGAATTATCGGAAAAGCCCGAAAACCCGTGTGAAAACAATGCCAAGTTATACGAAAAAGAGGCAATTGAGCAAGCAAAAAAAGCCGATACGATTGTTATGCTCATGGGCGAACCGCACGAGCTCTTTGGTGAATCAGGCAGTCGCACCGAAATAACAATACCCGAAGTTCAAATGGCACTGCTCCGAAAAATTAACGAGGTAAACAAGAATATTGTAGTAGTATTATTTAACGGCAGACCGCTTGTTTTAAGCGAATTAAGCGAGCTTGCAAAAAGTATTATCATATCATGGTATCCGGGCTCCCAGGGGTATTTGGGGATTTGCGATATGCTATTTGGCTACACCTCACCAAGCGGTCGTCTCCCCTTCTCTTTCCCGCGAAAAAGCGGTCAAGTGCCTCTGTTTTACAGCAATATTGCTACCGGTCACGACCATCCGGAAGGTCAATTCCACAAGTATGTTCTTCGTTATATTGACACGCTTAACTCTCCGCTTTATCCATTTGGTTACGGACTTTCCTATACCGAATTTGAATATAGCAACCTTTCGCTTTCGTCAAGCACACTAAAGCGTGGCGAAAAAATTACCGTTAGCATTGACGTCGAGAACATTGGCAATCACGACGGGTTTGAAACCGTGCAGCTCTATATTCGTGATGTAAAATCAAGGCTGGTTGCACGTCCGTTAAAGGAGCTGAAAGCCTTTGAAAAGAAATTTATTAAATCAGGTGAAAAGAAAACGGTTAAGTTCGAAATCGCTGAAGAAATGCTAAAATTTTATGATAAAGATTGCAAATTCAATGCTGAAAATGGCGAATTTATAGTATATATCGGCTCTCACAGTCTTGATGATAGTAACAGTGCGAATTTTGAATTAGTATAAAAATTTTAATTAGTATATAGCAAATGAGGGATGTTAAAATGAAAAAAATAATTTCAATCATCTTGGTATTAACCATGCTGGCAACAACCTTTATCCTACCGATAAACGCTCATGCCGAGGAAACTGCCGGTGCAGATTCAACCACCACCGGTGACGGCGATTTCACCGTTGAATCGACCAATTCGTTTGGCGATTTATTAACACAAACGATAGGCGACGAGATGCAAAAGCAGCTGGACGGCAACGGATATAACGTTTTTTCAATAAACGTTGAGGAAAACTTCGTAACCGTTGAGTACGAGGCGCTTGATTCGTGTACCCTCGTGGTTTGCCTATACGATGAGCTGGGCGAAAGTGTACTTGCCTATGAGTCGGTTGAGGTTTCGTCCGACGAAAGCAGTGCCGAAATTGAAATTGCCGAGGAGGACATGCCGCAATACTTTGTTGCTGGAGCATATTTAGTCAAAACCGAGGACTTAAAGCCCCTTTGCACCGCCTATGTAAACTCGTTATATACTGAGGAAATGCAGGAGTTTTTATCAAAGACATCCGCTGACTTTGACCAGGACCGAGTAGTAAACTTTGACGACAACGAAACGACCAACTACGCGGTTTATAATGATGAAGTAAATATCGTCAGCGATGATTCAAACTCGATTCAGGTAACCGAGGATGACGCATCTAATACATACGTTTTTGAAAATGCGGATAGCGACATTTTATCGCTGACCGAGGGTGAAATACTTGCATTTGAGGCGGCTAACGGCGACCTCATAATCGTAAAGGTAAAAACCATCACAATCGACGACACAACTGCTACCATCGTGGGTGATGAAACGTCGCTCGACGAAGTATTCGACTATGTTCGAATCGAAGGCGGCACAACCTTTGAAAACACAGAAATCGACCCATCGGGACTTGAAGAAGGCATCGAATATAACGGTGCTTTCGAAGGGCCGTCAACCTTTGCGCTGGCTGATATAAGCAAGTCAAAAAGTATATCCGCATCATACACCTTTGCCGAAAAAGAATTCGTTTCGACCGATTCGAAGAAGGTTACACTCAACGGCGAAGCCATGTTTACAATAAAAGCTTCGATGGATGTGTACGTCAGTCTCAGATACTCCACCGTGGAAGTTAAATTAGAATATTCATTCGGAGTAGAAATTAAGGTAAGTGGCTCGATTGCTGCAAAAATACCGCTTGGTTACATAGCAATCGCTGTTTGCCCCGGCGTATATATCTCGTTTACCCCCTCGTTTATTTTAGAATTAAGCGGTGAGGTTAGTGTAAGCGGTGAACTGAAAGGACAATTTGGATTTAAGGCATCGACAGATACAAAAAAGATAAAAAACACCTCGTCAACGCCAAAATTTGAATGTCAATTTAAGATGGAAGCCACCGTATTTATTGGCATTTCGCTCGAACCGTCGGTAGCAATTATCAGCAAAAAAGTAGCCGAAGCTAAAATGTCAGGCCGATTTGGCGCCGAAATAAAAGGCGCTCTCTGTTACACCTCCGCCGAATCAACAAGCCAAAAGCACGAATGTAAAAGCTGTATAGACGGAGACTTTTCGGCAAGGACTTCTTTGTCATTCGAGGCAAAATTCCTAAATCTCAAAAAACTCACCTTTAAGCTTACCATAATGGATAAAAAGATTAAGTTGCGTGATTTTTATTATTCATTCGACCATGATGAGTTCGGCTTCGGCACATGTCCATATATCAGCTATTCCTTTATCGTCAACGTATTAGAAGGCAAAGATGTTGTCCAAGGTGCTTCGGTAAAAATTTCGTCAGGCAGCGAGGATATTACAAAAACCACCGACAAGGACGGAAAAATCGAAGCGGTATATCTCAAAAACGGAAAATACACCGTTACGGTAACCAAAAAGGACTTTATCAATATTGAAAAATCATATAAAATCAAAGATAAAGGAAGAGATATTAGACTGTCGTTGAATAAAACACCAGTTGATACTTCATCTCAATATGAATTTGAAACAGTAGCTCTTGGCAGCTATCACAGTGCTGCCATTACAAAGGATGGTAAATTATATACTTGGGGCGCTAACGATTACGGCCAGCTTGGCGACGGCACAACTGCCAATAGACTTACCCCAAAATATATTATGAGTAATGTAGCTTCTGTTAGTCTTGGCTGCGATCACAGTGCTGCCGTTACGAAGGATGGCAAGTTATATACATGGGGACGTAATAACTACGGGCAACTTGGCGATGGTACAACCACAAACAGTAAAACTCCTAAACATATTATGAGTAATGTTGCATCGGTAAATCTTGAGGATTCCCACAGTGCCGCTATTACAAAGGACGGTAAATTATATACTTGGGGATATAATGGCTCTGGGCAACTCGGCAATGGTACAACTGCAAATAGAAGTATGCCAAAATGCATTATGAATAATATTCTATCGTTTAATTTTGGCGACTTTCATAGCGCCGCTATCACAAAAGATGGAAAACTATATACTTGGGGAAGTAACTCTTGGGGAATGCTTGGTGATGGCACAACTACTAATAGTTTAATCCCAAAATATATTATGAATAACGTTAAAATGATAAGTCTTAATGGTAGTTATAGTACAGCTATTACCAAGGATGGCAAACTATATGCTTGGGGATTTAATTACGACGGACAACTTGGCGACGGCACAACTACCAATAGACTTACACCAAAATATATTATGAGTAACGTTGCGTCAGCAAGCACTGGATTTCATCACAGCGCCGCTATTACAAAGGACGGTAAATTATATACTTGGGGCGATAACTATTACGGTCAGCTCGGTGACGGCAGAACTACCAATAAATATACTCCAAAATATATTATGAGTAATATGGTATCAGTAAGCCTTGGTGATCGACATAGTGCTGCGATTACTAAAGATGGAAAATTATATACTTGGGGTGATAACTATTACGGTCAGCTCGGTGACGGTACTACTACCGACAGGCTCACTCCTAAACAAATCACTTTACCGGGAGCGACCTCATTAGCATCATATAACACACATTCATTTGTAAATGATGACAACGTCACAGTTGACAATAGCGGCGTTACGGTCACGGGTCTCAAACCCAAATATCTGTACAATTTCTACGCCGTTAAGTCAAAGACGGTTGAAAATCCGCTTGAATCGGGCAATCTCCTATATTTAGTTCAGGCGCAAACCGACGAAAGCGGTGTTTTGAGCATCGGCTATACACCTCAAATCAGTTATGTTGGCGCAGGATATATTGTTGCGGCCTATACTCGTGCAAAGGGTGACTGGGGCTATATTTATAACGATGATGATAGTTTAAGCGTTACGGGCTATTACGGCGACGACCTAAATATAGAAATACCCACCGAAATCGACGGTATAGCCGTAACCGGCATTGACGACTGTTTTTCGTGCGATGATGACGTTACCGATATTACGGTACCCGACAGCATCACCTCAGCCACCGAAAATGCCTTTATACTATGCAAAAAAGCAACCGTTATATGCTCCTGCGAAAACATAGAGGTATTTTGTGCAGCTATATTAAGCGATGTAAACTATTCACTTATTCATACGTCTTCGGATACGCTATCTGTCTATTCACAGCCGACAGAAATACTCAGCGGCAAATATTACTCTTACTGTGAAAACTGCGGCGATACCATAAAAAGTGGCGAATTCGATTATCTTCGAATTTTCGAATCAATAGCCAAGGTTCATGGCGAAAAATCGGTTGATTTCAAGCTAAGCGCCGAGCAAATTGAAAATAGCGGCTATGCTTCTCCCTACCTGGTAATCGAAATTAGTGGAACGCAAAGCACAATTACCGATTACGAAATAGTCGACGAATATTATGTGTTTAATGCAAAAATCAACGATAATCAGGTTAATACAGATATTAATGCAACCGTTTACGCTACCTTCAACGGCACCGAATACATGGGCGAAACCGAAACAACCACTGTTTACAACATCGGTGACATCAACCTTGATAAAAAGGTTGATACGAGCGATTTGCTTATGATACAACAGTATTTGTTAGATATAGACTCGGTAAACAGCGATAATTTCGTCTACACCGACTATAACGGCAACGGAATTATCGACAGCACCGACATCGTATTGCTCCAAATGCTCATGCTCGAAATAGCATAAGAAATAAATTAATACTCATAAAAATCCGTCAAAACGTTTGTTTTGACGGATTTTTTATTTATTTGTATCAAAAAAAGAACCCCAACACGCAATGTCGCGTGGTGAAGCTCTCTACTGATCAAGTGTTCATAACCAACCTTAGAAATCAATGCAAAGCATTGAATATCATCAAGCCGATAGTTGTTTTGATGCACACCTACGGTGTGATGATATACGCCGCATAAATGCGGCAATGATATACACGCTAAAACGTGATGATATACCAAGCCCGTCGGCTTGGATAAAAAAATCCAAGTCCGAAGACTTGGATTTTTTGGTCGAGGCGACAGGATTTGAACCTGCGGCCTCTGCGTCCCGAACGCAGCGCTCTACCAAACTGAGCCACGCCTCGTTATTTAATTTTTATGCTAACATATTACTGTGCGTTTTATATTTTCACGAGAGCGCTACGCTTACTCTTGCGGTGCCCGAAAAAAACTACGGAACTTCGTTTCTCCTTGTTTTTTCGACCGCGGCGCCTTTTCGCTTTCCCTTCATCTGCATTTAGCAGCGGTCAAGCTCAAAGCTACCAAACTGAGCCACACCTCGTTATTTAATCATGCACTTAATATAAACTTAAATTAACGACCTTTTGATTATATAAAACACAATGCTAAATGTCAAGTATTTTATTGAAATTTTGGATATTTTATCGGAATTTCCTGCATCAAAAAACAACTGCTCTGTATTTATACACACAAATGTAAATAATTCTCATCCAGATTACATAAAATCAAGTTACATAATCACTTATACATTTATACAATTTTATATTCAAATTAACAGTTTCAACAGAGTTTTCAACAATCAAAGCTCAATAGAGCCCGATTTCCCGTTCAAACAACAATAAAATTGTTAATAACTTTTAATTATCAAAAAAAGAAATTAAAATTATTTAGTTTACATAACCACTTAAAATTCGGTTTACTTGGGTTTATTTCATAAAAAATACTGTCTTTTTTCTATATAATCCTCTTAAATTCATATTTCAATTTTAATATAACAAAAAAGCAGCCGTATAAATTACAGCTGCTCATTTTTTTAATTATTCATTAGGAACTTCCTTGTACAAATTAAACCTAAAAAGTTTACTTTCATCATCGGGATTTGAACAACGAATTGTTGCCTCAGCAATAAAAGCTCCGTTAATTATATTCGCGAGTCCGGCAAACTGGCACAGCTTTGATTTAAGATTTAGGACGTCCCCCTCTTTGGTTTCGAGGAAAACATCACCTGTGCAGGTGTCGAGAGTACGAATAAAATCGGCAACATCAACATTATGCATTGTCATTTTTGAAGTATCCATTTAATTACCTCCTATCCATTTGTGCAAAAGGCACTTCGCTTGCATTATAACACAAATTTAAGGGATGTCAAGAAATAGCTTCCTTTAATTTATCTACATAATCAAGTTTTTCCCACGGCAACGATATATCGGTTCTTCCGATATGACCATAAGCTGCGATTTTCTGATAAATCGGACGGCGGAGGTCAAAACGGTTAATAATTGCGGTCGGACGTAAATCAAATACTTCGCGTACAATTGACGAAATTTCTTCATCCGATTTTATTCCTGTGCCAAAAGTATTAACCATTACGGAAACCGGCTTTGCTACGCCGATTGCATATGCAACCTGAACCTCGCAACGCTTCGCAATTCCTGCCGCAACAACATTTTTAGCCACATGACGAGCGGCATAAGTAGCTGAGCGGTCAACCTTTGTGGGATCCTTACCGCTGAAAGCACCGCCACCGTGACAAGCATAACCACCGTATGTATCAACGATAATCTTTCTTCCTGTAAGACCAGTATCCCCTGTCGGACCACCAATTACAAAACGTCCGGTCGGATTAACGTAAATTATTGTATTTTCATCCATAAGCTCGCAAGAAATAATCGGCTTTATAACATGCTCAATAACATCGACCCTAATAGATTCGAGCGAAACATCCGCAGAATGCTGAGATGAAACAACGATTGTGTCCACTCTTACCGGCTTATCATCATCGTATTCAACGGTAACCTGAGTCTTTCCGTCTGCGCGTAAATAGGGCATAATTCCCGACTTTCTAACGTAAGTAAGGCGACGTGCAAGCGCATGAGCAAGGGCAATTGGCATCGGCATAAGCTCCTTTGTTTCGTCGCAAGCGTAGCCGAACATTAGTCCCTGGTCACCGGCACCGCCATCTTCGTCCTCAGATTCAGAATTTTTCTTTTCAAATGAATTGTCAACTCCAAGAGCAATATCGGGTGACTGCTCGTGAATCTTTACCTCTACCTTGCAGGTATTTCCGTTAAAATATTTTTCGTCACTGTCGTAGCCGATATCGCAAACAACCTTTCGAACGATTTCCTCGTAATTTACCTTTGCTGATGTAGTAATTTCGCCCATTACGGTAACGAAATCGGTTGTACAAAAGGTTTCGCAAGCAACACGCGCCATTTTATCCTCGCTGATAATTGCGTCTAAAACCGCGTCGGAAATCTGGTCGCAAATTTTATCAGGATGTCCTTCAGTAACCGATTCGGAAGTAAAAAGTCTTTTCATAATTCAATATTCCCTTTCATTTTTTAACATAAAAAAGCCCACATACTTTATCAAGCAGTGGGCTCAAAAAACCTCATCTTTCGGACAAAAAAACTGTCCGCAGGAATTAGCACCTTGCAAAAAAAAGCAGGTTGCCGGACGTCACAGGGCCTGTTCCCTCGGTCACTCTTGATAAAGCAGCTATTAAATTGTTCACCAGTGTATTTTATCACACTTTATAAATTTGTCAACAAAAAGTTTATATTTTCTTACAGGAATAATTTAATCGTCGTTATATTCGCCGAGCTTACCGAGGCTTTCTGCCTTTAAGAAGGCATTAATAAATCCGTCAATATCACCATCCATAACGGCATTTATATTACCGTTTTCGAATCCTGTACGGTGGTCCTTTGCTAACGTATAGGGCATAAATACGTATGAACGAATCTGTGAGCCCCAGGTAATTTCCTTTTGAACGCCCTTGATATCCTCGATTTTGTCAAGATGCTCACGTTCCTTAATTTCGAGAAGCTTTGACTTTAACATGGTCATACAGGTGTCGCGATTCTGGAACTGACTTCTTTCGGTCTGACACGAAACAACAATTCCGGTAGGAATATGGGTAAGACGAACGGCAGAAGATGTCTTATTAACCTTCTGGCCGCCGGCACCGCTTGAACGGAAAACGTCCATTTTTACATCTTCCGGACGGATATCAATCTTTATATCATCATCAATTTCAGGCATTACTTCGAGTGAAGCAAAGGAAGTATGTCTTCTTCCCGATGAGTCAAAGGGAGAAACTCGAACAAGTCGGTGAACTCCAGCTTCACTACGCAAAAAGCCATATGCATTCAGTCCCTCAATTTGAAGAACTGCGCTTTTAAGCCCGGCTTCTTCACCGTCGAGGAAGTCGATAAGATTCGCCTTGAAATTATGACGTTCGGCCCAACGGCTATACATACGGTAAAGCATCTGAACCCAGTCCTGAGCCTCGGTACCGCCTGCACCCGCATGGAAGGTCAAAATCGCATTCTTTGAGTCGTATTCCCCTGTCAAAAGGGTTGTAAGACGCAGGGATTCCATATTATTAAGAACGCGGTCAACGCCCGCGATTGCCTCGTCGAGCATTGATAAATCCTCTTCCTCATCGGCAAGCTCAATTAAAACGAGAGTATCGTCAAAATCGGCCTTTAAATTATCATAAGCGGCAATTTTATTCTTTAACTGGGCTATTTTGCGAAGAACCTTCTGTGAGTTTTCTACATCGTCCCAAAAGCCGTTCTCTGCTGACTGCGCTTCGAGTCTTTCCTGTTCTTTTCTAAGCATATCGAGACCGAGAGCACCGGCTATTTCCTTAAGTGCTCCTTCATTATCTAAAAGGCGCAGTCTCTGTTCCTCATATTGTATCATCTATGAAACCTCCGTTCAATTTCGCTCGGCTACAAATGCAACCCAGCCACCACTTGTATGACGGGCTATAATTTTCATTCCGTTGGCCTTTATTGCTTCGGCAACCTCGTTTTCACGAATATCAACAATTCCCGAGCAGACAAAAATTCCGTCATCAACCATAAAGTTCGTAACATTTTTGCATAACTGAATTATTACATCAGCTACTATATTAGCACATATTATATCATACTTTCCACTAATTTTTTCAGTTAAGTCGCCACAAATGAAATTTGTTTTATCCTCGACGCCGTTTATTTCAGCATTTTCGGCAGCTACTCGTACAGCCATAGCGTCAATATCAACTCCGTCGGCATAACTTGTTCCGAGAATGACCGACGATATTGCGAGTATACCGCTTCCGCAACCTATATCAAGGAGTGTCTCGCCGCCCAAAATCACGCTGTCGAGAACGGTTAAGCATAATTTTGTGGTATCATGGGTGCCTGTACCGAAAGCGGCTCCGGGGTCGATTGAAAGCACAGTACGGTTATCCTTATTATCGTATTTTTCCCAGGTTGGACAAACGGCAAGTCGATTTCCTATTTCGACCGGCTTAAAGTACTTTTTCCAATTCTCTGCCCAATCAGTTTCAGCAACTAAGCTACTATCAATTATATGCGATATTTCCTCGGCTGTAAACCGCTCGGAAAGATACGAAATTGCCTCATTAGGATTATCCTCTTCGCTAATATAAATGTGGATAATTGCCTTTTCCCTATCTTTATTTATCAAACCCTCGTCAATAAGGTCAATGTGTGCAATTTCCTTAGCCATCGGCTCTAAATCGGAATAATCCTCAATATAAATTCCATAAGGAACCGTCATATTCGCTATCGCTGCTGCCTTTTCAACCTCTGCGCACGAAACAGAAATTTTTATTTCGGTCCAGTTCATTGTTTTGTCGCTCCTTTATCCAATACGCAAAACAAAAGACCGCAAAATAAGTTTGTGGTCTTTTGTTGATTTATGTTTAATTAAATTTATTTATTAAACATGCTCATAATGTCGGTAAAATCACCGTCATCCTGTTCACTTGTGGTATCGAGCATTTTGAAAAGGTCATCATTCTTACCATAGCCGGCCTTGATATTGCCGAAATTGGTAGCGATAACTGTCATTCTCATTTCATCATTGAGGTTGGGATCGAGTGATACACCCCAAATAATATTTGCTTCTTCGTGAGCGGTCTGAGCAACAATTGATGAAGCAAGCTCAACATCCTCGAGTCCGATGTCCTCAGAAGCTGTGATGTTGATGATAACGCCACGAGCGCCCTTCATATCGGTTTCGATAAGCGGGCTCGAGATAGCGGTCTTTGCACAAGCCTCAGCCTTGTCACGACCGGTTGCTGAGCCAACGCCCATGTGAGCGTAGCCGGAATCCTTCATTACTGCGGTAACGTCGGCAAAGTCAAGGTTAATGTAAGCAGGGAGGCTAACAAGCTCGGAAACGCTCTGAACACCCTGACGGAGAACGTCATCGGCAATGATAAATGCATTTTTAAGTGTAATCTTTTCTTCTGATACAAACTTAAGTCTTTCGTTAGGGATAACGATAAGGCTATCAACATGCTCAGCAAGAGCGGCTATTCCCTTTTCAGCCTGTTCCATGCGGAGCTTACCTTCGAAGCCGAAGGGCTTTGTTACGATACCAACGGTAAGAATACCAAGCTCCTTAGCGATTTCGGCAACAATAGGAGCTGCACCTGTACCTGTACCGCCGCCCATACCGGCAGTAATAAATACCATATCGGTACCTTTGAGTGCTGCTGTGATTTCGTCACGTGATTCCTCGGCTGCTTTAAGTCCAACTTCGGGCTTAGCACCTGCGCCATGACCGCGAGTTGACTTTTCGCCAATCTGAATCTTATGTGTAGCTTTTGATAAAAGGAGTGCTGCTGCATCGGTATTAACCGCGATAAATTCAACACCCTGAACACCGGCATCAACCATGCGGTTTACCGCGTTTCCGCCGCCGCCACCGACACCTACAACTTTAATCTGAACAACATCTTCTAATTCGTTTGCAATTTCAAAAGGCATAGTAATTTGTCCTCCCGTTTTTTTAATATATATTCTTTGATTTTTTAAAAGGTTCTAACGAACTTATGTAACATAATACTGTCACATTTACATATATGATACCATACATTAAAATTAAATTCAACACAATAATTTAAAATATTGAGGTTTTTTTGACGCTTTTCAGCCCGTTTTCCCCTTATTTTATCAATATTTGCTAAATTTAAGGTTCTAATGAACTTTTAACAAGTTTTTAAAACATTGTTAAAAGTTCATATTAATCAAACTCAGACTTTTCGCCATCGGTATATACTTCGGGTATAATATCAAAATCAAGAATTGATTCCTGTGTGAAATAAGTTTCAATATTGTCCTCAACAAGATATTTTAAATTAATACTGCCCTCTACATCATCGCCGTGTTTTGCCTTTACGCGTTCAATAACCTTTATAGCGGTAATGAGCTTATCATTTATATTTTCGGTTGTACCAAGTTTAAGAATCAGCTGATTATCATAAACCAGCTTTATATCAACCTTTTTCTTAAAACTAATTACCGTAATATTTTCAATCTTACTTTTATCAATAGCTTCTATAAGCTCGTTATATGTTTCTGATATTTCTTTATCTATTCCAATTTTCTTTCCTGCTTTTACTTCCTTAACGGGTATATCATAATAAGCATAATTATGGAAGTATTCATCAGTAATTTCAAGCACCTTTTCACCCTTACAAAGAGCGTACATGTTATTACCAAGATTATATATTCTGTCAGGCTTTGTTTCCTTTACTGTAATTTTAAAGGTTAACGGAAATTTCTTACTCAGCTCTGCCTTTTCGATATACGGAAGTTTTTCTTCAATATTATTTTCAACTAAATCGGTGTCGGTTAAGAAAAGATTGTCACCGATATTTACACCTGCAGCTGAAATAATATCCTCTTTTGAATACCTTTCGCTTGCACCAACAACGGTAATTTCCGATGCTTTAAAAAACACCGTCAATGATAAAACTACCATTAACGAAACAAGAGTTATGGTTAAAAAGGCGTAAATGAGGAGATTTGAACCGTTTCTATTA
Source organism: Clostridia bacterium (assembly GCA_017409475.1). Classification (GTDB taxonomy): domain Bacteria; phylum Bacillota; class Clostridia; order Oscillospirales; family Acutalibacteraceae; genus UMGS1976. Next base: position 97,451 of record JAFQSP010000008.1, on the reverse strand, counting down.
CGCCTTGATTTATTCTTTACCTGTTTTTTTCTAACGTTTGTTTTAGGTCTTTCGTTCATATCAGTACCTCGTGATTTCTGCTCCTAAATCATTCAAATTCTCTGAAATTTTTTCATATCCGCGTGAAATATGTCCCGAATCGCAAACTACTGTTTCACCCTGAGCGCAAAGCCCACCGATAATCAGCGCGGCTCCACCTCGCAAATCAGTTACCTCTACCTTTGCTCCGTAAAGAGTGTCCGTTCCCTTTACAACAGCAACCGAATCGTGAACAGAAATATTAGCACCAAGTTTATTCAGTCCGTCAACATATCTGTATCGCGAATTAAATATGTTTTCTTCAAAAATCGATGTTCCCTTTGAAACCGATGACATGGCAAGAAACAGCGGCTGGGCATCGGTTGGAAACCCTGGATATTCGCGTGTTTTTATTACTCCGACAGGCATTAACCTTTTTGGCGCTGAAAGCTCAATACTCGATTCGCATATATTCATTTTGCAACCGGCATTAGAATAATATTCTAAAACAGGTAGCAAATGGGACGAAACCACATCATTGACTCTTATATTTCCGCCGGTTGCTGCAGCTGCACAAAGATATGTTGCGGCGGCAATTCTATCGGGCTGCACTGAATATTCAGTACCATGAAGATTTTTTACGCCGTCAATTATAACGGTTACCTCACCGGCTCCGCTGATTTCTGCGCCACAGCTATTTAAAAAGCTTGCGAGATCAACAATTTCGGGCTCTTTTGCTGCATTTCTTATTATTGTTCTACCCTTTGCCAATGAAGCAGCAAGGATAATATTTTCGGTTGCGCCAACCGACGCTATGGGTAATACAATTTCGCATCCCGTTAGCCCGTTACCTGCCGAACATTCAATATGCCCTCTTGTATCATCGATTTCGGCTCCCATCCTTCTTATCGCCGAAAGATGCAAATCAATAGGTCGAGGGCCTAACTCACAGCCACCGGGATAGGATAAAACCGCCCTATTATTTCGAGCTAAAATAGCGCCGAGATAAATAATTGACGAGCGCATCGATGTCATAAGCTCATCATCAATCATTACGCCGTCGGCGTTACTTGAATCAATTATAGCCGTATTATTTTCGAAGCTGCATTCACAACCCAATGATGAAAGTATATTTATGCTTTGACGTACGTCGCTTAAATCGGGGCAATTATGTATAACCGAGCGCGAGCCTGTTAATAGCGTTGCCGCTAAAATCGGCAGAGACGCATTTTTTGACCCTTGCAATTTTAATTCGCCGAATAAGGCATTATTTCCCTTTATATGATACTCAGTCACTTTATCGCACTCCCTTAACTGTCATTCACAGCCAGTTTATGCGATAAATTTTAAAGTGCTACTTTATTGATGAATACAGGTCGGTAATAACCTTATATATGCGCTCGTTTGTGTCAACAATGGCGCACTTTTTTGCATTTTTGCTCATTAAACCGAGCTTTTCATTATCAGTAATGAGTCCACTTACAACCTCGGTAAGCTTTTCACCGGTTAAATCTTTTTCTTCAATAATTGCGGCGGCACCCTTTGAAACAAGTGTCATTGCATTATGATACTGATGATTTTCGGCTACGTTCGGTGAAGGAATGAGAACGGCCGGCTTACCCTGAATTGCGAGTTCGCTGATTGTAATTGCGCCCGAACGGCAAATTACAAGGTCGGCTGCCGCAAGAAGCACATCCATATTATCGATATATTCGGTAACTCGAATATTTTCGGCATTCATATCGACACCCTTTTCATTCAAAAGGCGAGGCATAAGCTCGGTGCCGAACTTGCCCGTTGCGTGATAATGAACAATTTCGCCGCTTTTCCAGTGCCATTTCATTACGTCGGCAACCGTTTCGTTAATTCGACGGGCACCGAGCGAACCGCCAAAGGAAAGTATCATCGGTCGGTCATCGAGATTAAGCATTTTACGTGCCGTTTCTTTATCCATTTCAATAACCGAGGTTCTGACCGGGTTTCCGGTAACAATCGGCTTTTTCTTGCAATCAAAGTATTTTTCAGCCTCAGGCATTGCAAGCATAACTGCGTCCATTTTTGGCGCCAGCATTTTATTAGCAACTCCGGCAAAGGCATTCTGTTCATGAATACAGCATTTTATACCAAGCTTTGCCGCCTGACGAAGAACAGGTCCGCTAACATATCCGCCGGTTCCCATTACAACGTCGGGCTTAAGTTCAAGAAGTAATTTTTTTGCGTTATGCGATGCCATAGCAAGCTTCGAAAGCGCCGAAATATTGCGCTTTATATTAGCGAAGCTGATTTTACGCTGAAAACCCTCAACGTCAATCGAATGAAACTCAATTCCCGCATTTGGTACAAGACGAGCTTCCATTCCGCCCTTTTTGCCGATATAGCAAAGCTCCGCATCGGGTTGCTTTTCCTTTATATATCCGGCGACAGCAATAGCAGGGTTAATATGCCCTGCCGTACCGCCACCTGCAAATAATACCTTCATTTATATCCCCTCTTATACCTTAGTCACCGAGCTTGCTCGTGAAATTGATAAAACTATCCCCATTTGAGCCAAAAGCATTACGAGCGCTGTTCCGCCATAGCTGAAAAAAGGAAGGCTGATGCCTGTATTCGGAATAGTATTTGTAACTACCATAATATTAAGCGCCGCTTGTAAGCCGACCTGTAAAGTAAGACCGATTGCCATTAATGCGCCAAACTTATCGGGCGCTCTCATAGCAATTATAAAGCCACGCCACACAAGAGCTATAAACAAGCCAATTATTACAATTGCACCGACAAAGCCGAGCTCCTCACAGGTGATTGCAAAAATAAAATCGTTATGCGGTTCAGGTACCCATAAATATTTCTGTCTCGACTCGCCTATTCCACGGCCAAAAAATCCGCCACTACCGATTGAAATGAGCGACTGAATAATCTGCCAGCCTACTCCTCTTTCATCAGACCACGGGTCAAGCCACGAAGTAATTCGGTCGTTTCCGTAGCCGACAAGTCCGGTTAATACAGCCGTTATCGCACCTGTAACCGCGACGCCAATAGCTCCAAAAACGTATCTAAGCTTAATTCCGCCGATAACCATTAATGACGCGCCGATTGAAAAGATAAGTAACGTTGCGGAAAGGTGGGTTTCGACAACAACTAAAATGCAAAACACAGCAAGAAGTCCGCCAAGCTGTAACACACCGAACTTAAACGTCTTCATTCGTGTATTGTAGTATTTTGAAATCAAATGAGCAAAAAGGAGTACAATTGAAAACTTTGCTAATTCAGACGGCTGAAAACTAAATGAACCAATATATAGCCATCTATGGAAATTCAGGTCCTCGCTCATTGGCGGCAAAATCAATACTATTATCAGCATCGCAATAGTTGCAAAGTAAATTACCCAAGCGAACCGCCTATATATATGATAATTAACCTTTGACGCGAAGATCATAGCGCCAATTCCGATAACGGTAAATATCGCCTGCTTTTTTATAAAATGATATGAGTCATTGTAATTAGAAAGAGCAAACGCATAGCTCGATGAAAAAAGACAAATCAGTCCCACCGACATTAAAATCAGTATAAGAGAAAGGAAGGATATATCTATCTTCCCTTTTTGCCACAAGCCGATATTAGAGCCGCTTTTTACGCTTCTGCGACTAATGGTATCAGCTGGTTTATGATTATTTGATGTATCAGGCTTTTGAGTAGTTTCTTCCCTTTTTGAATTACCCATAAAGCTATCAAAATCATAATTATGTGTCATTTTTTCACCCGCTTAAATTGATTTCGCTGTTTTTTTATTAGCCAAAGACTATCAGAGCCATTGAAACAAGTCCGCCGATTGCTCCGACTAATGAAAAGATTAAATCTATTTTTACTTCGCCCCAGCCGCTTAATTCATAATGGTGATGAATCGGGCTCATTTTGAAAAGGCGCTTTTTTGTTTTCTTAAAATATGCTACCTGGATAACAACGCTCATAGCTTCGCAAAGATAAACAATACCGATAAGCATAAGTAAAATTGGATATTCGAGCATGAATATAAGTCCTACAACCATTCCGCCGAGGAACATTGAGCCGGTATCGCCCATAAACACCTTTGCCGGATGCTTATTCCAGATAAGGAAGCCAAAAAGAGCTGCAGCAAAAACAACCGAAAGATAGCCACAAAGCGCATTATTCACACTTGATAACACCGATATAACAGCAAAGAATATTGCCGCAACGATGGTTACCGACGATGCAAGTCCATCAACTCCATCGGTTAGATTAACCGCATTTGTAAATCCGTAAATAAATACAAGAGCTATCGGCCAGAAAAGAAGTCCTATTCCGCTTGTAATATCAACCGTACCTATAAACGGAATTCGTGTAAAGGTCATTCCGCCGAGGTACATCGATGTAAGATATGCTGCACAAACAAAGAGCTGTAAAAATGTTTTTTGTTTTGCGGTAAGTCCTAAATTGCGCTTTTTAACAACCTTTATATAATCGTCGATAAAACCTATTGCCGACATTGAAAGCGCAAGAGCAATTGCCGAAATGAAGGAGGTTAAATAATAGGCATTGCCAAGCTGAGCAATCATTCTGTCACTGCCGAGAAGATTTATAAGCGGCATAGTAGATAAGAGAGCAAGGCAAATTCCGATAATGAACATTATTCCGCCCATTGTTGGGGTTCCCTGCTTGTTTTTATGCCACTTTGGTCCAATATCAAGTATTGTCTGACCGTATTTCAGCTTATGCATAAGCGGAATTATCACATAACCGAGAAAAAAGGTTGCCGCAAATGCTATTATTGCCGCAATCGCTGTTAAAACTCCAAACATTTAATACACCTCTTGATTTTTATTCGCCGATACTGTCGAGTGAAAATAAAGCCTCTGCTACTACTTCACGTTCATCAAAATGAATTGTTTTATCGGCAAGAATTTGATAGGTTTCGTGACCCTTACCCATGAGAACAATTAGATCATCGGTTTTTGCATTTTTAATAGCCCAGTTTATTGCATCGGCACGGTTAACAATAACCTCGTAGGGTACATTAAAGCCATCCATACCGACTACGATATCATCAATTATGCTTTCGGGCTTTTCTGAACGAGGGTTATCACTCGTAATTATCACAAAATCGGCAAGCTTAGCAGTTGCTGCCGCCATAAGCGGTCGCTTTGTTCTATCTCTGTCACCGCCGCAGCCAAACAGCGCTACAAGCCGTCCTTTTTTAATTTCGCGCATTGTAGAGAGGATGTTTTCAATTCCGTCGGGAGTATGCGCATAGTCGATTATTACGGTAAAATCTCTGTCTGTCGGCACTACCTCTGCTCTTCCCTTTACAGCAGTTGACCTGCTGAGTGCGGCAGTTACACTTTCGAAGCTAAAGCCGAGCGACATTACCATTGACGCGGCACAAAGCCCGTTATAAACCGAGAATTTCCCGGGTGTTTTTAATTTTATGCGGTTAATTACACTATCGCCGATAAGCTCAAACACCACTCCGTCGGAATGGCAAACAACGCCCTTTGCGATATAATCGGACACATTGTTATTAACCGAATAGGTCACCTTTTTGCACGGGATATTTTCCATAAGCATATCGGCGCATTCGTCATCGGCATTAAAAACGCCGCAGTCGCACATTTCAAAGAGTTTTTTCTTTGCGCAAACGTAATTTTCCATTGTTCCGTGATAGTCAAGATGGTCCTGAGAAATGTTTGTGAATCCTGCTACTGCAAAATGCAAGCCGTAAACTCGTTTTTGGTCAAGAGCGTGAGAGGACACCTCCATCACACAGTATTCGCAACCACTGTCCACCATTCGTTTAAAAAGCCCGTGAAGCTCGTATGGTTCGGGTGTGGTGTTCTTCGCTTCAATCTCTTCGTCACCAATCATATTCTTAATTGTCCCGATTAAGCCGACCTTTTTTCCAAGCTGTTCGAGCACCGATTTTACAAGATAGGTTACGGTTGTCTTTCCGTTTGTGCCTGTTATACCAATTAGCTTCAATTTGTCGGCCGGATTGCCAAAAAGCGCAGCACAACCATCGGCATACGCCCGATGAGTATCGGCAACTATCACCTGATTTTTGATACCAATATCACGTTCGGCAATTATTACAGATGCACCGTTTTGTAATGCTTTTTCGGCATAATCATGGCCATCCGAAGCGCTTCCGACAATACAAACAAAGGCGTATCCGCTCTTTACATTACGCGAATCGTTGGTTATACCGTTAAGCTCGATATTAGCAAATTCATTCGGTACCGATTTTATAAAATCACTTAATTTCATAGTTTTTCCTTTCTAATAAATCAGTCTGTGCTTGATACTCTGAAGCTGACAGTAATAATTGTTCCCATATCAACCTTTTCTCCCGGTGCAATTGACTGGCTGTAAGCAGTTGCTCCGCTGTTTTCGCCCGTTACACCCGCCAAGGTTATATTAAGCTGATGCTGACTTGCAAGTGAGTTTGCTCCCGAAATTGAGTAACCGCTGAAATCGGGAACGGTCACCTTTGCATTTTCTGTATCATCGGTATAAAGGACTACCGTTCCGCCACGTGAAATGAGATGTCCTGCTGTCGGTAACTGACGTACAACCTTTTCGCCGTTTCCTACTGTTTTTACCGAAATTCCGCTTGATTCAAACAATCTCTTTGCATCATCTATCTGTTTTCCAACGGCTGACGGTACAGCTATATCGATGTTTTTGAGTTCCTCCTCGGTATAAACAGCTTCGACACCGAGATAAGGAAGAACGTCGGCAAATATCTTTCCTGCAACCGGTGCGGCAAGGGTTCCGCCATAAACAACCGGTGCGTTAGGCTCGTCGAGAACGACAAGGCAAACGAGCTGAGCATCGTCACAAGGGGCAACACCGCAGAAGGAAGCTACAAGTCGCTTTACACCGTCGGCATTACTCTGAGCCAATTTCTGTGACGTACCCGTCTTTCCGCCGACTCGATAACCCGCTACATACGAGTTTTTACCCGAACCTTCGGTAACTACGCCCTCTAAGAATGAGCAAATCGCCTTGCTCGTTTCGTCCGAAATAACCTGGCGCTTTACTGTTTTTTCAATCTTCTTAACGGTATTGCCTTCTGAATCGACAATTTTCTTTACAACATGGGGCTTAACGAGGTAACCGCCGTTTACCGAAGCGCAAACCGCTGTAGCAAGCTGAATCGGGGTTACGTTAAAGCCCTGACCGAACGACTCGGATGCAAGGTCAACAATCGACATTGTGCTTATATCGTGATAGCTGACTCCGGCAACGGTTGATGCTTCACCGGGAAGGTCGATTCCTGTTTTTTCGGTCAGTCCGTATGCCTGAAAATACTTAAAAAACAATTCGGTACCGAGCATCTGGCCAATTTGGATAAATGCAGGGTTACATGAATTCTGGAATGCACCGGCAAGGTTCTGGTGACCGTGTCCGGAATGCTTATGACAATTATAGGTTGTTCCCGCGATATTTATTTTTCCCGAACAATTAAAGGTGCTGTTTTTTGAAATTTTTGATTCCTCATATGCGGCTGAACCTGTCACAATCTTAAATACCGAGCCGGGTTCATAGGTGTCGCATATTGCTTTATTACGCCATTGTTTTTGTTGAGCAGCTGAAACTGCCTTCGTTCTTTCGTCACCCGTCAGCTCTTCAATTGCTTCGGCAACCTTCGAATCATAAATGGTGAACGGAGTATTCGGGTTATAATCGGGTTTGGTCGCCATGGCGTAAATTTCGCCTGTTTTTGGGTCCATAACAATTACGCAACCACGCTCGTTACAGGAATACTGGCTAACCGCTTCCTCAAGATATTTTTCAGCAACATACTGAATGTAGCTGTCAATTGTTAAAACAAGTGAGTTTCCTGTTTGGGCATCGACTACCTTTTCGTAGCTGAAAGGCATATCTGCTCCTGTAGCATTCTTTGCGGCAATAACTCGACCGGGTACTCCTTTCAGCATATCGTCATAATACGATTCAAGTCCGTTTAGCCCCTGATTATCAGCTCCAACAAAGCCGAGAACGGTAGACGCCAAATTATCATTCGGGTAATAGCGCTTTGACCCTTCATCTAGGCCAACTATTGCGCCGAGCTTATTTTCGCTTATGAATGTTCTCACCTTATTGGCAAGAGTTTGGTCAATCTTTGTCTTTATCTTTTCGTAGTAGGTTGATTTTTTTGTCGCGTTATATACCTTATCGTACTCAACATCGAGAAGCTCGGAGAGACCCTTTGCAAGCAGCTTTGCGGTATCATCGTCCTTTATATCCTGCGGCGTGATATAAACGGTATATGCCGTTGCACTTGTAGCAAGAACCTCCATATTTCTGTCATATATATCTCCGCGTTTTGCCGAAATTTCGGTATCCTGGAGCTGCTGCATGGTTGCCTTTTTTTGATAAAAAGCCGAGTCAAACAGCATATATTTCATAAGATTTACACTTGATGCCCCGAATAAAAGGACAGTAATAACAAGAATTATTGAAAGCGCTCTCTGGCGCATTGATCTCGTTGAGCCGTATCCCATGGCAAAACTACCTTTCCAGACAATAATTTAATTCGGATAAAATGCAAAATTTTCGCGACAGCAAATATCCCGTTTTTTACGAGATGCTCTCACGAAAATTTATTTTTTAAATAACCGTTGATTTACTGCAACATATATTATTGCATACTTTTTTCGATTTCATAGTCAATTATTGTCGGCTGTAATAAATTTTGTGCCGTCAATCTCCTCAGAACGATTTTCTCCGTTTGTTACAATATAATTGACCTGATGCTTTTGCGCCTTTTGCATTCCGAGTTCCGCTGCCGCCGTTTCAAGATTTTTATACGATACGCGGTTATCAAACTCAACCTCAAGGGCTATATATTCGCTTTCTTTTTGATTAATCAGTTTTTCAATTTTTGCTGTTTCGGCGCTTATCTCATTTATCTCTCCGCGAAGATAGATGTTTACACCAAACATTCCTAAGAAAAGGAGACAAACCATAAAGGTCGAAACAAGGCGCATATTAACTTTATGTGATTTTGCGTTATTAGATGACTGTTTTGAGCGAGGCTGCGATTTTTTCTTTGCTTTTTCAAAATCGACAACATTTGAGGTGCGTTTCGATTTTTCGGTAAACATGTCAAAATCGTATGCTGTGCTCTCAACATAATATCTACGGCTGTAATTTGCCTTGTATTCCACCTTTTTTACTCCCCTTTTAAAGTTTATATACCGCTCGAAGTCTTGCGCTTCGGGCTCTTATATTTTCGTTAAGCTGTTCCTCATCGGCTGTAATCGCCTTTCGGGTAACAAACTGTGCCTTTGCCGTCTTTCCGCAAACGCAAACCGGAAAATCCTTTGGACAGGTGCAACCCTTATTCCAATCAACAAAGGCGTGTTTAACCATTCTATCCTCGAGTGAATGAAAGGTTATTATTGCGATTACGCCGTCCTTATTAACGTAATCAATCGCCTTTGAAAGAAACTCCGACAGCGAATCAAGTTCGCCGTTTACCGCTATTCTTATCGCCTGAAAGGTTCTTCGTGCCGGATGGCCGTCCCTTCTTGCTGCGGCAGGTACCGCTGACGCTACGATTTCGGCAAGCTGAAGGGTTGTTTTAATCGGCGCCTTTTCCCTTGCGGAAACGATCGCCTTGGCAATTTTAAATGCAAATTTTTCGTCGGAATAGTCGCGAATCACTCTTGTAAGTGTTTCGAGGCTTTCTTCATTAACAAAATCAGCTGCGCTTCTTCCCTGTTGTGACATTCTCATATCGAGAGGTGCATCGGCGTGAAAGGAAAAGCCACGCTCAGCCGTATCAATTTGATGCGATGAAACGCCGAGGTCAAGTAAAATTCCGTCGACCTTTTCAATTCCGAGTGACGAAAGAACCAAATCAAAATTAGAAAAATCAGAATCAACTACCGTTGCGCATTTATACGGAGCCAATCTTTCGGTTGCCGTCTTTATCGCGTCGGGGTCTTTATCAAGAGAAATCAGCCGACCTGTTGTAAGCCGCTTTGCAATTTCGCAGGAGTGACCTGCTCCACCGGCTGTTCCGTCAATATAAATTCCATCCGGCTTTATATTTAATGTATCTATGCATTCATTTAATAATACAGATATATGATTGAATTCCATTTATTTGCTCCAAATAAGAAATTAAAGTGAAATTCGACCGAGGATATTGGCAAGTCCTTCGCTTTCTTCCTTTGCCTTGCGCTGCTGCCATGTTTCTTCGTTCCAGATTTCGAGCGTTTCGGATGTACCTATAATGCAAACCTTGTCACTAAGTCCCGCATGCTTTTTAAGCTCAGCAGGAATGTGAACGCGTCCCTGTGCATCGCAAACTGTATTATCATCGGTAAGCGGGCCAATAACACGCATGATAAGCATTTTTTCCTGATACGGTAGAGCATCAATTCTCTGCTTCATGCTGTTCCAGTATTCCTTGGTGTAAATGGAGATGCAGGGCTGACCGTCGAACGGAATGGACATTACGAAGGATAGGCCAAGCTCTTCGCGAATCTTGGCCGGTATGAAGATACGGTCTTTTTTATCAACATTGTGAAAAAACGTACCTGTCAATGTAATATCCTCCCTTCTATTTTTGCACCATTTCACTCCATTTGGCGCCACTTCACTATCATTTTAATGTTATTATACAATCACAATAATAATTTTGCAATAGTTAACATAAAAAATTTTTTAACTTTTTTTCGTGCATTGTGCATAAAAAATCACCCTTCCACAAGATTTTGTGAAAGGGTGAACATTTTTGTCCGTAAACAATGAAAATTCAACTCAAAATATTAAATTCTACGGCAAACGGTTGCGAGCATTTCCTCCTTAAATGCAGGAAAACGGTCCTCGTCGATTGCTAAGCGTATTTTTTCCATAAAGGTATTGTAAAACCAAAGGTTATGCATAACGCAAAGTCGATGCCCGAGCATTTCGTCAGCCTTTAATAAATGGCGGATATACGCTCTTATATGATTTCGGCAGGCAGGACAACCGCATTTTTCATCAATCGGGGTAAAGTCGCGCTCATATTTATTATTATTAATGTTTATCGTTCCGTTAGAGGTGAAAAGATGTCCGTGACGGGCATTTCGGCTCGGCATAACACAGTCAAAAAGGTCAACTCCCCTATCCACCGCTTCAAGAATATTCGCAGGCGTTCCTACGCCCATTAAATAGCGTATTTTGTCCTTTGGCATAAAAGGTTCAACCGCCTCGATAATTCTATACATATCCTCGGCCGATTCACCAACGGCAAGCCCACCGATTGCGTATCCGTCCATATCGAGAGAGGCAATCTGCTTCATGTTGGCAATACGCAAATTCTCGTAGGTGCTACCCTGATTTATGCCGAAAAGAAGCTGATTTTTATTTATCGTATCATCAAGGGAATTAAGACGTTCCATTTCCTTTTTGCAACGTTCCAGCCAGCGAACAGTCCGGTCGGCCGACTGCTTTGTATATTCATAGGTTGCGGGGTTTTCAACGCATTCATCAAAAGCCATTGCAATCGTAGAAGCGAGATTCGACTGAATCTGCATACTTTCCTCAGGGCCCATGAAAATTCTTCTTCCATCTATATGCGAAGCAAAGGTTACTCCATCCTCGTTAATTTTTCTCAGCGAGGAAAGCGAAAAAACCTGAAATCCGCCGCTATCGGTCAAAATCGGTCCGTCCCAACCGGTAAATTTGTGAAGTCCACCTGCCTCTTTTACAACCTCGCTTGACGGGCGCAAATTGAGGTGATAGGTGTTTGACAGCATAACCTGGCAACGCAAATCCTTTAAATCAAAGGCAGATATGCCGCCCTTTATTGCCGCTGCGGTAGCTACATTCATAAAGGCAGGCGTTTGCACCGTACCGTGTACAGTTTCAAAGCTGCCTCTACGCGCGTTACCCTGTTTTTTTATCAGCTTATACATTGTATATCTCCTGTATCCTATTCCATCTTGTTTACATAATTACATGTTTTTTGTTTTCGTCGGCGAAGCCGACACCTTAACTCTTCACTATTCACTTTTCGCTCTTCACTGTATAAATGACAGCGTCACTTATACTATGAGCATTGCATCGCCGAATGAGAAAAATCGATATTTCTTTTCAACCGCTGACCTGTACGCGTTCATGGTATCATCATATCCGAGAAACGCCGAAACAAGCATTATGAGAGTGCTTTCGGGTAGGTGAAAATTAGTAATAAGCCCATCCATACACTTAAATTCATATCCCGGATAAATGAAAATGTCAGTATCGCCCGAAAAATCGATGCCCTCGGGTAAAAGCAGCTTCTTTTTATCCCCATCGAGAATATAATCAAGCTTATCCCCGTCATTTTTCAAAACAAATGAAAACACGCTTTCGACCGTTCTGCACCCCGTAGTACCGACACAGATAACTCGACCGCCGTTTTTCTTTGTTTCGTTAATAAGCTTTGCTGTTTCCTTTGGCATAAAATAATGCTCCGAGTGCATCTTATGCTTTTTTATATCATCCTCTTTTACCGGACGGAAGGTACCCAGTCCGACGTGAAGGGTGACGTAACCGATATTTATTCCCATATTGCGAAGCTCGTCAATCATTTCGGGTGTAAAATGAAGTCCTGCAGTTGGTGCAGCCGCCGAGCCAAGCTCCTTTGAATATACTGTTTGGTAGCGTTCCTTATCATTCAGTTTTTCGTGAATATATGGCGGCAGGGGCATTTGACCCACCCTATCGAGCACATCAAAAAACACTCCGTCACATTCGAATTTTACGAGGCGGTTGCCCTCTTTTACGTCAACAACTTCGCCGTACATGAGCCCTTCGCCGAAAGAAAATCTCGTCCCCGGTTTTGCCCTTCTTCCCGGCCCGGCAAGACATTCCCAAACCATGTTTTCAACCTGCTTCAAAAGGACGAATTCAACGACAGCTCCCGTATCCTCTTTTACACCGAAAATACGTGCAGGAAGCACACGTGTATTATTGAGAATGAGACAATCACCCTCACGCAGATATTCGGGCAAATTATAAAAGTTTTTATCCTCGATTTTACCATTTTCCCTATTAACCGCCATCATTCGCGAGCTGTTTCGCGGCTCGACAGGCGTTTGTGCTATCAGATTTTCGGGCAAATCGTAATAAAAATCACTTTTTTTCATACTTCTTTTTCTCCACTATTGCTAAACTGTATCATTATTGTAAATAAACGCATAAAATAATTTGACAACAAGGGTCGTAAATGATAAAATTATATCTATGTAAATTTAATGTAGCCGATTGATGTTTTATAAACAGACAAGCGACGCCTTTTTCCTGCACATTCACCATTATATAAGATAGGCGCTCGGTTTTCAATGATTTTTTACCAAAGGCTACCCTTCAAGGAGGAACTCAAAAATGAAAAAATATAAGGTTGCTATTATCGGCGCTACAGGTATGGTCGGTCAGCGTTTCATCACCCTGCTCGAAAATCATCCGTGGTTCGAAATTACCGCACTTGCAGCAAGTCCCCGTTCAGCAGGAAAAACATATGAGGAAGCTCTCGGCGGAAGATGGAAGATGCAAACTCCACTTTCGGATAAGATAAAGGCAATGACCGTTTACAATGCCGAAGCCGATGTTGAAACAGTTGCAGGAATGGTAGATTTTGCATTCTGCGCTGTTGATATGAAAAAGGACGAGATTAAAGCTCTTGAAGAAAAATACGCAAAGGCTGAATGCCCGATTATGTCAAACAACTCGGCAAATCGCTTCACCGATGACGTTCCTATGATTATCCCCGAAATTAACGCCTACCACGCTGAAATCATTAATGCTCAGAGAAAGCGCCTCGGCACAAAGCGCGGATTTATCGCTGTTAAGTCCAACTGCTCACTTCAGAGCTATGTTCCCGCGCTCTATCCGCTTGACGAAAAATTCGGCGTAAAGCAGGTTATCGTTTGCACATATCAGGCAATTTCAGGCGCAGGAAAAACATTCGACACATGGCCCGAAATGGTTGATAATGTTATCCCCTATATCGGCGGTGAAGAAGAAAAATCAGAAAAAGAGCCGCTCAAAATTTGGGGTAAAATCGAGGGAGACAAAATTATTCCCGCAACAAGCCCTGCATTCACTGCTCAGTGCTTACGTGTCCCTGTTTCCGACGGTCACACAGCCGCTGTTTTCGTAAACTTTGATAAAAAGCCGACAAAGGAAGAAATTCTCGACGTTTGGGCTAATTTCAGCGGAAAGGCTCAGGAGCTTGACCTTCCGAGCGCTCCCAAGCAGTTTATCCACTATTTTACCGAGGACAATATGCCCCAGGCAAAATTGCACCGTGACCTCGAAGGCGGTATGGCTATTTCCACCGGACGTCTCCGCGAGGACACCCAGTATGATTATAAATTCGTTTGTTTATCGCATAATACGCTCAGAGGCGCTGCCGGCGGCGGCGTTTTAATGGCCGAGCTTCTTTGCGCTATGGGCTATCTTGACTGATGAATAAGTTTGGAGGGAATTCAGTTATGAAAAAGGTTGTTTTTACCGGTGCAGCAGTTGCGCTGGTTACACCTATGAATCCGGACGGTTCTGTAAACTATAAAAAGCTTGAAGAACTCGTTGAGTTCCAAATTCAAAATGGTACAGATGCAATCGTTGCATGTGGAACCACCGGCGAATCAGCTACGCTCGACATTGATGAGCATATTGAGGTTATTAAAAAGACTGTCGAATTCGCAAAAGGTCGCGTTCCCGTAATTGCTGGTACCGGAAGCAACGATACAGCTTTTGCCGTTAAGACAGCAGCTCTCGCCGAGCAAACCGGTGCTGACGCTATGCTCGTTGTTACCCCCTATTATAATAAGACTTCGCAGGCCGGACTTGTTGCTCACTTTACCGCAATTGCAAAAAGCACATCCTTGCCGGTAATTTTATACAACGTTCCTTCAAGAACGGGTACAAACATTAAGCCCGAAACCTACAAGGAGCTTTCAAAAATCGAAAATATCGTTGCTACAAAGGAAGCTAGCGGCGACATTTCTGCCGTTGCTCAGATTGCACACCTTTGCGGCGAAGACCTCAACATTTATTCGGGTAACGATGACCAAATTGTTCCGATTATGTCGCTTGGCGGACTTGGTGTTATCTCGGTGCTTTCAAACGTTGTACCCCAGGAAACACACGATATTTGCCAGTATGCGCTTGACGGTGATTTTAAAAAGGCAAGCGAATTACAGCTTAAATATTTGCCGCTTGTTGACGCTCTTTTCTCAGATGTTAACCCCATTCCTGTTAAGGAAGCACTTAACATCATGGGCTATGACGTTGGTGAATGCCGTCTCCCACTTATCAGAATGAGCGAAGCCGCTCGAAAGGCACTCGAAGCCGAAATGGCAAAGGTCGGACTCACAAAGTAAAAGTATTTTAGGATGTGAAAAAATGACACGCATTATTTTAAGCGGATGTAACGGAAAAATGGGTAAATTCATTACCGATATTGTCGATTCGCGTGACGATTGCGAAATTGTTGCCGGCGTTGACAAGGATGCGGTTATGTTGTCAAGCTACCCTGTTTTTTCTGCATTTTCTGACGTAAAATGTGAAGCCGATGTTATTATCGACTTTTCTCATCCGTCGGTACTTTCCTCGCTTTTAAGCTATGTTCACGATACAAATACTCCCGCAGTAATTGCTACAACCGGCTTTGACGAAAAGCAGACCGAAATGATTAAAGAAGCCGCAAAAACAAGACCCATTTTCTTTTCGTTCAATATGACGCTCGGTATAAATTTGCTTGCTGACCTGCTTAAAAAGGCTACTGCCGTACTTGCTGACAGCTTTGATATTGAAATTATCGAAGCTCATCACAATCAAAAGATTGATGCCCCAAGCGGAACTGCAATAATGCTCGCAGATGCTATAAATGAACAGCTCGATAAATCATACGAGCTCAAATATGACCGCCACTCAGTCAGAGAAAAACGACCGAAAAAAGAAATCGGTATGCATGCAGTTAGAGGCGGCACCATTGTTGGAGAACACGAAGTTATCTTCGCAGGGCGCGACGAAATTATTACGCTTTCTCACTCCGCAAGGTCTAAGGAAGTATTTGCTGTCGGCGCAGTAAAAGCCGCTGTTTTCATGGTAGGAAAAGATGCGGGCATATACTCTATGACCGACCTAATTGCAGAACAATAAAAAAACAGTTTAAAATAGCCTCCCTTTAACGAGGGAGGCTATTCATAATTTTGATTTCGATTTTTAATTTTTCACTTAATTTTGTTTATAAACCTATTTTAAAACCACGCGGCTATTGCGTGGTTTTCGTTATACAAAAAAGCCTTTGACCAAATTCGGTCAAAGGCTTTTTATACATTTAAAATTGGATATTAAAGTTCGTCTTCTGCGTCTTCGATGCCGGGTTCAAACGGATCTTCCTCAGCAGCTTCTTCCTCGATTATAGAAATTCCGAGAATATGATTCTGAAGTGCAACAAGATCGGTTGAATCAACAACGCCGTCATCGTTAACATCGTATTTATAGTTATTAACAGTATTTGCGCCAAGAATATGTTGGGTAAGAGCAAGAATATCGTTAGCAGATGATCTATTATCTCTATTAACGTCAGCTGAAGGAGCGGCACTTGCAAAAACAGCAACAATGCTGCTTAAAATGAAACAAACTGTAATGATAGAAACAATAATTTTTTTCATAAATAATACTTCTCTTTCATTTTTATTTCTACCTAATTATAGTCCTTTTCACTGCCTATTTCAAGGTGTTTTTAGATAATTTGAAATTTTCAGTGAATTATATAAATTGCAAAGAATAATTTAGTATATTATGCTGACACATTTTTTATAAATATCATTTTTTTATTACACATTACCGGGAAACTGTTATTTTTTTGCATCAAAATAATATTTATTTGATTTGCATATTGTATCTTTTTGTTGATTTATTTTAAAAACAAAGAAGAAAGCACTCTTGATACCGCATTTAAATATGTCATTTTTTTGATATTATTTGATGCTACAATAGGTATCTGTCCAAGTGTTTTTCCGTCAAGTGAAAAGGTTATTGTTCCTACAGTTTCGCCTGCCTTTATAGGCGCCACCAAGCTTTCGGGTAAATCAAAGCTTTTTTGAATATCGCCTTCCTTACCCTTTGTTACCAAAAACGAAACGCTTTCTTCAGATGCGAGGGTCACGGTGGATTGAGTTCCCTTTGAAACAGGCAGCTCAGGTAATTCATCCTGAGCAATTTTTACTGTTGCGTTTCCATAATTTGAAAAACCGTAATTAAGCAATTTTTTAGCGTCCTGAAATCGATTATTGCTTGTATCGCAACCAAGAACAACTGCAATTAAACTCAATTCGTCTCTTGTCGCAGATGCCGACAAGCAGCAACCTGCACCACTTGTTGTACCAGTTTTAAGCCCGGTTGCGCCGTCATAAAACCGAACCAGTTTATTTGTGTTTACAAGCTCGGTTTTTCCGTCACGCAAGGAATCCATCCAAACCGTAGTATATTTAGTTATATCCTTGTGCTTCAAAAGTTCACGTGACATTATAGCAATATCGCGTGCCGTTGTTAAATGACCGTCGGCGTCAAGTCCGGTGCTGTTCTTAAACTCGGTGTTTGTCATCGAAAGTGATTTTGCACGTTCGTTCATTAGCGAAACAAACCCCTCCTCGCTACCCGAAACAAGCTCGCCGAGTGCGCAAGTCGCATCGTTTGCGGAACCGATTGCAGACGCACGAAGAAGCTCATCCACAGTCATTTTTTCACCTACTTCGAGCCAAATTTGTGACCCACCCATAGATGACGCATGTTCCGAACAGGTAACCTCGGTATTATAATCGAATTTTTTTGCCTCAATTGCCTCCATAACAAGTAAAAGCGTCATTATTTTTGTAATCGAGGCAGGAGGCATTTTCACATCCGCATCCTTTTCAAAAAGGACCTTTCCCGAATTCATTTCAATTAAAATAGCCGATTTTGCATTAAGCTGAAGGCTACCGTCGGAAGCGGTTAAAATCGCCTCCTCATCCTTAATATCGCTCATTAAATCGGATGATATGTACTCGGTCACAATATTCATTCTTTGGTATTCACCGTCAGCCGATGCAGTAATAAAAATCACGGGCAAAATCAAAAACAATGAAACAACTTTTTTTAATAAAATTCTCATACATTTACTCCCAAATCAATTTTAGTAAAATATATGAAAAATCTTTGTGCATATGACCGAAAATACTGAAAATGCTAATCAAGGGTGTTATTTGTGAATTTTGATATAAATATTTTAAAAAACATTAGTTACATCAAGGATAAATTCTGTTACGGCAAAAATGCAGATATTATCATTCGTGAATTTGAAAATAAAAAAGGAGTAAAATGCTTTCTCGCTTATATCGACGGAATGGCTAATACAATAGGAATTAACGATTTTATAATTCGTGCTATCATGTCGAATGAAAACGAAAAAGCCGATTTCGACCTCTTTGGTGCAATTCAGTATAACAATGTAAAGGCCGAAATTTGTATTGATAAAGCCGCGTCATCCATTCTCATGGGGGACACGCTCGTTTATGCCGACGGTGGCGAAAAATGCGCCATCGTTGAAACAAAGGCATTTGATAAAAGGTCGGTTTCTTCACCGGACACCGAAGCGGTGATTAAGGGCTCTCACGAAGGATATACCGAAAGCATAAGAACAAGCATCACACTGCTTCGACGAATTATAAAAAGCCCAAAACTATGCACCGAATTTGTTTCGGTAGGTGCAATTAACGACTGTAAATGCGCTATTATGTACCTTGATGATTTGACAAGCGACGAGCTTGTAAATAAGGTAAAATTCAGGCTCAATAATATAAAAGGTGATTTTATTTCGGGTGCCGGAATGGTCGAACAGCTTATTGAGGACTCAACCTGGTCCCTTTTTCCGTCAATACTTTCAACCGAAAGACCCGACCGAACAGCAGAATATCTTGCCGCAGGAAGAATTGCCGTAATATGCGATAATACGCCTTTTGCACTCATTATGCCCATTTCGCTGTCGGTGCTTCTCGACTCACCGGAGGGAAACCAGCAGAGATGGCAAAGCGGCACGTTTTCGCGAATTATTCGAACATTCGCATTTATTTTATCCATACTTTTATCGGGAATTTTTCTTGCGCTGACCTGCTTCCACCACGAGCTTATACCAAGCCAGCTTTTAACCATAATTGCCGAAACACGAAGGCAAATTCCCTTCTCTGCGATGGCTGAATATATCGTTATGGAAATATTTTTTGAGCTTGTTCGTGAGGCGGGGCTACGGGTACCAAACGCTATCGGAAGCGCAATTGGCGTTGTTGGCGGTCTTATTCTCGGTCAGGCGGCTGTCGAAGCAGGAATAGTTAGCCCAGTCACCCTCATTGTTGTTGCAATTTCAGGAATAGCAAACGCCGTTATTCCCGACTATGAGCTTTCATCAGGGATAAGGGTGCTGAAATTTGGGTTTATCATCCTCGGCGGGACACTCGGCTTTCTCGGAATAGGTGCAGGAATTGTTTTAGTTCTCACCATGCTCGCAAAGCAAAGTTCATTTGGCGTTTCGATGCTTTCGTCATCGGTTAAGGCAAACTCAGTAAACGGAAACATGGTATATCAGCGTCCGATTTGGAAACAGGAGCTTCGCGCGTTTTCACTAAAGCCGAAAAGTCTTCGTCAGCAACCGCAAATTTCGAGATTATGGGCGGCTATGGAGGATAACGATGAGTAAATTACAGCTATATTCGGTCATGTCGGTAGGTACGCTTGTTTACGTTTACACCTATGCGCTCAATTTTCTCATCGAAACATCGGCAACCTCGTCATTTATTTCGGCATTTATCGGCTGCACCGTGTTTTTAATCATTACCGCAATAGCAATAAAGTTGATAAGCCTAACAGGTCACGATACCCTTTCCGACCTCGTATATGACTGCGTAGGCGACTTCTTTGGAATGGTTATAAATTGCTTAATTGTTGCCGCGGTAATACTTTCAATGTCGGAGCGCCTTTTTGAATGCATACGGCTGATGAAGCTCTACGGATACGGCAACACCGCCGAAGTGATCATCGCGGGTGTAATAATGCTTGTAGCGTTTTATTCGGCAAAGTCGGGACACAAAGCAATCGCAAAAACGGCGGTACCCGTGTTTTTCAGCCTTATTCTCGGCATAATAATTGTTATTTTTTCCGGACTTGGTCAATTTGAAATCGGCAATATTTATCCCCTGTTCGGCTACGGTTTTGGCGGAGCGGCAAAGGGCAGCCTACTAACTCTTTCGTCGGTTGACAACATTCTCATCGGGCTCATTTTTGCCGATAAAATTTGCTCCAGAAAGGTTGGGCGAGTCAGCATAGCCGCAACAGTAACGGCGCTTATCGTATATACGGCTTGCGCCTTTTGCTATTCACTCGCATTCCCCTATTCGCTGACGCAAAACAGCACAAGCGGTATCATTGATATAGCAAGAGGTGCTGAAAGAAGCGGATTTTTTCAGCGATTTGAGGCAATATTACTTTTCATCATTATTCTTTCTATGATATGCTTTATTTCAATTTATTTAAGCGCGGCTATAAAGCAAATTGACGACACATTTTCAATTAAAAAGAAGCGCTCGACTATTATCACACTCGCCATAACGATATTAGTATTTTTAATCGGGGTTATTCCTGACAACACAAGGGTGGACATCAACAGTATTCTTTCAATTTACCGTCAATACAGCTTTATATTTTTAATCATTATAGGGATAATTTTGCTTATTGGCGGTGTCATCAAATTCAGATTGTATAAAAAGGCTGTTATGGCTCTGCTTTTTATCGGAATGGGAATGTCAATTTGCTCATGTGGCGATTATCGTGAAATCGAAAACGAATCATACGCCGTTATGATTGGAATTGACGAGGGTATAACCGAGTCGACCTATTCCTATTCCATACGTCTGATGAACGAGGACAACGACATTATTATTCAGTCGGGAGAATCGCTCGGCGACGTTATAAATAATATTTCAAAGCAACAGGCAAAGTCCCTCTCGCTTAAAAATCTGAGAATACTTGCAATTTCCTATGATTTGGCAGAAACAGGGGTGCTCAAATTCATCGAGCCGATTATCGAGGACACGTCAACCAAAAACAGCATCATGCTTGCTGTTTGCAGCCTTTCGGCGGAAAAATTTGTTTCTGCAAAACGATTCGGTAGTATGCAGGAAATCGAGCTTACCGTCAACAACGAAAATAAAAGCAACATGTACGATTCCATTTCGGTGAACAAGGTTTATAACTCGATTTTTTCGACCACAAAGGATGCATCAGCCGCCTATGTTGTAAACGGTGATGACGACAGCGAGGATAATATCAGCGGTACGGTTATGTTTTCGGGAGAAAAGGCGGCCGGTTTTCTCGACGGCGACGAAACCGCTATTATAAAGGCGATAAACGGTAAGCTTAAAGATTACAAATTAGCCTTTGACGGTGACGAATATTCCATTTCGTCAAAGGGTGCGGCAAAAATCACACTGAACGATAATATTGCTCAAATTAAAATTCGTGTAACCTGTTCAAAGGGCAATAAAAATATTGAAAAGTTACCCGAAAATTTAAAGGCCTTGCTTACAAAAAGGTTAAATGAGACGATAAATGATATTTCTGAGGCAGGTGCCGATATTTTAGGCATAGGTTACGAAGCGGCAAAAAATTATAACACCATCGACGAATTTGAAAAGACGGAATTTAAACAAAAATTTAAAAACCTAAAACTAAAAGCGAAAATCAGCATATAAAAAAAGACACGCTTATCTGCGTGTCTTTTTTTATGGAGCTGGTAAGGTGACTCGAACACCCGACCTGCTGATTACGAATCAGCTGCTCTACCGGCTGAGCTATACCAGCAAAATTTATATCGCCCGAATATTATAACAGCATTAAATCTAAAAAGCAAGACCGCAAATCAAAAATTAATGCGGTCTTGCCACCTTATAACAAAATAAATTTTAGCCTATGATTAAATCCTGCAATGTACGGAATTCGTAATCGCCATTTTTAAGAATATCAAAATGTTCAAGTACATTTCCAATTCCTCGTGCAACGCATGTTTCATAGTTATCGGCGGTGATTACCTTTATTCCGATATATTTTGACAACCAGTCGGACATTCCCGAAAGCTGTGAGGTTCCACCCGTTAAATAAATACCGTCCTCGGCAATATCTCCTACAAGTTCGGGCGGTGTTTTATCAAGTACGTTTCGAATTGCGCTCGAAATTCGGTAAACTACGTCCGAAATCGCTTCGCATATTTCGTTAGCGGTAATTTCTACCGATTTAGGCATTCCTGTCGCAACGCTGACACCCTTTGCCTGAATAACAATTTCGACCGGTCGAGGTATTGCTGCCCCGACCTGATGCTTTATAAATTCGGCGGTATGTTCGCCAATGAGCATGTTATACTCATGCTTCATATAATCGATAATTGCGGCATCAATATCGGTACCCGCTACCCTCAGCGATTCGCATTTTGATAATCCGCCCATTGAGATAACGGCAACGTCGGTTGTTCCTGCGCCAATATCGACAACAATTGCTCCATGAGGACGCTTGAAATCAATCCCCATTCCGAGAGCAGCCGCTACAGGCGACTCGATGGTACAAACGCTTCGTCCACCCGCATTCTGCACCGCGTCAATGATAGAACGCTGCTGCACCCACGTAATATTTGACGGCATCGAAACAATAACTCGCGGCTTTGTCATTCGCTTTCCGCAGGCATACTGAATATAGCAACGAAGCATATGCTCCGCTACGTCATAATCCGAAATAACGCCCCTTTCAATCGGACAAACGGCACGGTAACGCGACGGCACTCGGCCAATCGCCTCGAATGCTTCCTTTCCGAATTTATACGGGCTGTTATCATATTCCTCCATCAACACAACAGAAGGCTGATTAAGCACAATTTTTTTACCTCGGCATATAACCGTTTTTCGCGTTCCGAGGTCAACTCCCAAATCAGTGAACATGGTAACTCCAATCAAGTTTTTTATCTAAATAAATTATATAACAAAGAAAATATTATGTCAATTTGAATATTTTGTTGCGGCAAATGTGGCGCAGGTTACCTTTTTCGCACCTGCTCGATAAAGGGTATCGGCGCATTCACAGAGGGTTGCGCCCGTTGTTACCACGTCATCGATAAGCAAAATATGCTTTCCTTTCACATTTTCGTCGGCAGCAAAGGCTCCTCTTAAATTAGTACGTCTTTCAAGTCCCGAAAGATTATGCTGACGCTTGGTTTGGCGAATCTTTTTGAGCACCTTTTGATTAAAAGGGACCGAAAGCCGCTTTGATACCCTTTTTGCCATTAACGCCGCGTGATTATATTCGCGGTCAAGCTTGTCTTTCTTTGTAAAAGGGACGGCCGTTACTATATCAAAATCGGTTTCGCGAAGTCGACGCACCTTTGCGGCAATTTCGTCACCCATCGGCTTTGCATTATCGGGGTTAAAGGTGAATTTTATCAGCTTCACCGCCGATTCGGCCGCACCGGTATACTCGAATGACGAATGAATATTATACTTTCGACCGTAAAATGAAACGACCTTTGTCCGTCTGTTTCGGCATTTTTCAATTTCCGCTCGGCAATCGTCACAAACATAGTCGCCGTAATTAATTAGTCCGTCGCAACAAAAGCACCTCACCGGAAAGATAAGCGAAACCAAAAATCCCCAATACGATGGCTTATCGTTATAAATCATTTCTATTCTCCGAAATCATCATTTTAAGTCCCGTATAACGCTTGGTTCTCTTGTCATTATGGACCATTTGATTAACAACCTCATGAGAGCCGACAAGGATAAGCAGCTTTTTCGCACGTGTTACGGCGGTGTAAAGCAGATTTCGGTATCTTAACTGCGGCGGAACATCAAGCACGGGCAGAATCACGCAATCAAATTCACTTCCCTGACTTTTATGTACCGTCACCGCATAGGCAAGCTCAAGCTGCTCGGCATCCTCATATGTGTAATAGGCATCTCTGTCATCATAGCGAACTATAATTCTGTCTGATTTTATGTCAACCATTTTAAGAACGCCTACGTCGCCGTTGAACACGCCTGAGCCGTCGGTACCGTCGTCCTTTTCCCACATTATATCGTAGTTATTCTTAATCTGCATTACCCTGTCACCCTCACGAAGAATACAGCCGTGTTGCTTCATTTCGCGCTTGTTTATTGCCGGTGGGTTGATCCTCTGCTGTATTAAATTATTGATATTCACCGTTCCCATTTCCCTCTTACGTGACGGGCAGAGAACCTGAATATCACCATTTGAAAGAAAATCGTACGCTTCGGGTAAACGTCGACAAAACAGGTCGGCAACAGTATCTGCGCCAAAAACAGCATCATTTCTATTCAAATAAAAGAAGTCGGTGTCCTTATGGCTGAGGTCCGGTTCCTCACCCTTTACAATAAGATGCGCATTTGTAATAATCGTGCTTTCGAGGGCTTGGCGAAAAATTTCGGTCAGTTCAACTACGGGCACCACGCCAGATTCAATCACATCCTGAAGAACATTCCCTGCGCCGACCGACGGAAGCTGGTCGGAGTCGCCTACCATAATAAGTCGGCAACCTCTCGGCATTGCGGAAAGCAAACTTTCAAATAGTATTATGTCAACCATTGACAGCTCGTCCACGATTATAATATTACAATCAAGCGGGTTTCTCTCGTTTCGCATAAAAACAGGCCGATGATTAGATCCCCACTCAACCTCAAGCAAACGATGCAAGGTTTTTGCCTCGCGACCCGTCACCTCTGACATACGCTTTGCAGCTCTTCCGGTAGGTGCGGCAAGGCAAATATTATATTCAAGCTTTTCAAAAATGCGGATAATTCCATTAAGAGTGGTCGTTTTTCCTGTACCCGGACCGCCGGTGAGGACCATTATTCCGCGAGTTAAAGCGTTACTAATCGCTTCTTTTTGCCGAGCTTGAAATTCAATCTTTAGCGTTTTTTCGATTTTTGATATTTCTTTTTCGATATTAAGCGATGACTTAAAAGAGGTTTTGGAAAGTTCATTTACCCTCCTTGCACAATAGCTTTCGGCACGGTACATATGCGGAAGATAAGCAAACTCTCTACCCTCAATTTCGGTTATAAAAAGACGGTTTGACGAGGTCATATATTCGATTATTGATGCTATTCTGTCATTCTCGATTTCGAGCAAGCCGCTTGAAAGGGCACACAACTTATCAAGCGGAATACAGGTATGTCCATTCAGCAAATTATGACGCAAAACATACTCGATTCCTGCATAAATTCTGAATGTAAAATCGTGCTCAAATCCGAGCTGAGCCGCCATTTCATCAACACGTTCAAAGTCAAAACCGAGCTCATCACTACACAAGTAAAACGGGTTGGCTTTTAATCGGTCAACCGATGCCGCCCCGAATATTTTGTACACCGCAAGAGCCTCGTCGGAAGTAAACGAATACTGGGATAAAAACAGCATTACCTCACGCATACCGAACTGGCGCATAAATTCGTCACAAATTTGACGGGCTTTATGCACTGTAATTCCCTTTATGCTTGCGAGCCTTTCGGGGTCCTTTTCGATTATTTGAAGTGAATTTTCGCCGAATTTGTCCACAATTTTTTTAGCCGTTGCGGGTCCGATTCCTTTTATTCCGCCGGCCGACAGATAGCGAAGTATTGCTGCCGCTGATGCGGGCATTTTTCTCTCACAAGCCTTTGCCTTAAACTGACGACCAAAGGAATGATGAGTATCGTAATTGCCGACAAGCATTAAGTTTTCTCCGGGTGAAATTAACGGAAATGTTCCCACTACCGTTACAAGCTCATCTTGGGTTGCAAGTTCGAGGACGGTAAACCCGTTTTCCTCGTTATGAAAGGTTATGTATTCAACCGTACCTTCTAATCTTTCGTCGGCCACCGTCCCCACCTCTTTTCCGTTAAAATAATTTCTCTACAATATCATTTTGCCCGATAATTTTTACAAGCGGTTCGCCGTTTGCGAACATAAGCGCAATTCGTCTCGACTCGTCGCTTAAACCACAGTCTACTGCCGCAATTTTTTCGATTGATGTAGCCTTTGATAAGGAAACCGCATCTCGCAACGAAAACTCTAAATTATCGTCATAAAGCGGTACGACTAATACACTTTTATTATTTGCCTTTTTTATTACCAAAGCCCAAATCCACCTTATAAGGCATGTAAGGCCATAAATCGCTAATGACGCAATAATTATATTTAGTATCATCTCTGACACATTTAGCACCTCCCGTTTTTAGTATATTCGGGAAATTTTCATGTGTGCAGATAATAATAGACCGCCTAAAAGACGGCCTATGATCATTTTTTTCAAAGCTTAAGATTGCTTTATGTCGGCGGTATAAACTCCTGCAATCCAAACCGATGATTTATTATCAAGTTTTACCATCACCGGTACTCCGCTATGCTCACCCTTGCTATACGATTTAAGGTCAGCAGAAACAGTAATATCGTCGGCTGTAATGCCTTTTAACATCGAAGATGAGCCTATTACTTTAACCATAAAGCTATCCATAGTTGCGGTAAGCCCGGCTGTAACATTCTGCGGCTTAAAGCTTGAATTTGTCACAATGATATTTTTATAAGTTATGCCTTTCATTTGAAGATTTACGGTAATTTCGACATTTCCGTCACTGCTCTCTATCGATTCAGGCATCCTTATCTTTTGAACAAATTCGGTAGTGTCAGGCGTTATATCCGCAAAATCAATCGGCTCAAGTTCGACCGATTTCAGCTTTTCGATAATCTGCTGAGGGCCCTTAACTACAACCGTTTTAACGCTTGTTGTTGCCTTTATGGGATTATCCTTTGGTGCGTTTTCGAAGGTTACTACAACGGGGACCTCTTTTTTCATCGAAATCGGAACAGTAATTTTAGCCGAATCAAAGGAGAGAAAAACATAACTGCTGTCAATAATCTTTCCCTCGCTATCAAACAAGGCAATGTTACCGTCAAATTCGGTAGTTTCTTTTATCGTATCGTTAACGTCAGCCTCGGCTACTACATAAGCGATTTTATCAATAACCGACTGAGCTCCCGTAATTTTAATTTGAGAAAACGCTTCATCGGTTATTTTAGCCGCGTCGGCAATAAGTCCGTCGGGTGCAGAAACGTTATTAGACTTTGCCGTTACTTCAAAATTTTCGCCGTCACGGTTGAAAATATCGGTCATAACGGTTACTTGATTCATACTCATTGCTATAACATCAAAATTACGGTTATCGCTACTGTCGAGTGTCCATGTTTTTAGTCCTTGACCGGTGATATTGGCAACAATATCAATATCATTCGCCGAAAGAGATGAAATATTGGCCGTTTTTCCCGATACGGTGACGTCAACCGTGATTTCGCTGTTTTTTATAACCTCGTATCCGTCAGCTGCAAGTGCCGAGCTGACACGAAATGTTACCGGTACATTGGCAATATCCCTTGTAGAAACGGGGTTGTAAACCTGAGACAGATTGAACCAAATAACAAACGACACGATAAGAGACAATACCGCAAGAACTCGGTTGCTTTTAAGAAGGCGGGAGAACAAACTACTTAACTGAGTCATTTTTGTTGCCTCCTATCATCCTAATCTTGCTGATGAATGAATTGTCATTATCATTCGTATCAACAATAAGCTCTTTTTCGAGAAACTCGTGAAGTGAGCCCATATTAAAATCGCGGCGAAGCTTTCCGTCGATTGCGACCGAAATGTTACCCGTTTCCTCAGAAACAACTACAACAACCGCGTCCGAATTTTCACTCATGCCGATTGATGCTCGATGACGTGTTCCAAGACCTTTTTTCAAATTGCTGTCATGAGTGAGCGGGAGAATACAACCTGCTGCATGTATTCTTCCTTCGCGAATGATTACTGCACCATCGTGAAGAGCCGCTTTGGGATAAAAAATATTACTCAGCAGTTCAACCGTTACGTCGGCATCAACTACTGTTCCCGTTTTTATAATATCGCCGAGGCGGGTATCGCGCTCGAATACAATAAGCGCTCCTGTTTTTGAATTCTGAAATGCTTGGCAGGCATGAGTCACTGCGTCGATACTTGTCTCTATTGCTGAGACGTTACCCGTTTTATTCTTTCGGCTGATGAGACCGATATTAGTACGGCTCACGAGCTCCAATGCATTACGAATTTCAGGCTGGAAAATAATAGCAATAGCTATAACACCTTGGCCAATTACGAGGTTAAGCATTGAATTCAGGGCGATCATATCAAGCCACGCTGAAATAGCCCACGCAAAAACGATAATAAGCACACCGTAAATAAGCTGCTTAGCTCTCGTTTGGCGGACAATCTGAATCAGCTTATAGATAATGAATGCGACAATGATAATATCGAGAAGGTCGACTATCCCAAAGGCGCTCATTACCAAGCCAAAATGGGTAATCCACGATTCTATCATTTTAAACAATGCGCCCAAAGGGTACACCTCCAAACATAATATTATATATATTTTAACATAAATGTAGATATAATCAATCGTTTTGTGTGTAAAAATTTTAGCTTTTTTTGTAGCATTTTACACAATTGCGAACGCGAAAAGTTTGGTGTATAATACTATTAAGATATTGAAAAGGGTGATTAATTTATGTTTCGTATCGGTCACGGCTATGACGCTCACCGATTTGAGAAAGGACGACCGCTCATTATAGGCGGCGAAAATATCGAATGGGAAATGGGGCTCGCAGGGCATTCCGACGCTGACGTTCTCGCTCACGCTATATGCGATTCGCTTTTTGGTGCAGCTGCTCTCGGCGACATAGGAAAGCATTTCCCCGACACCGACCAAAAATATAAAAATGCCGATAGCATGATTCTTCTTAAAAAAACGGTCGAAATCATAAATGGTCACGGTTACCACATTGTGAACCTTGATGCAACCATTCTGGCGCAAAAACCGAAGCTTGCACCGTATATTAATAAAATGAGAAATAATATTGCTGACATGATTGGTATTTCGGTCGATTGCGTAAGCGTAAAGGCCACCACAGAGGAAGGAATGGGCTTTACCGGTCGGCTCGAAGGAATTTCGGCTCATTGCGTTTGTCTAATCGAGAAATAAATAATTATGTAAACATAAAAACATTCCATGCATTATTAAAAAATGCATGGAATGTTTTTATGCTATTTTTTAATCTATAGCAGTTTACTCAAACATTTTTCCGGGTAATACACTGTTACGCTCTGAAGCATCGGGAATCTTTAAATCGCCTAAAAGAGAGGCGGCACGTACCGATTTTTCGCCAAATTTGTTACGAATTATGTAAACTGCATCGTCAATGCTTTTTTGTTTATCGTGACGTTCTAAATCGTTGAACAGGTCAATTTGAAAGGGCTTAGATTCGGCTAAAAGTCCGATAGCAGTAACCGACAGCGCACGAACCTTTTTCTCCCAATCATACGATTTAAAAAGGCTCCTTGCGGCAGTGGCTATTTCAAACGGACTTTGGGTTTGAATTTCAAGCGGAGATTGATACTGACGCACCTTTAAATCCTCGCTTTTTACCGACAATTTAACCCCCGAAGCTGTCAGATTATGCACACGAAGTCGATGCCCCAAATCCTGAGCAAGCTGCAATATAACCCGCCATACCTCCTCTTCGTTTTCAAGGTCGGCATTACAGGTTATTCCGTGCCCTAAGCTTTTCGCCGGAAAGACAAAGTCACGATGCATAACTCGCGAGGTGTCCTCTCCCCTCGCATAATGCCATAACTGAACGCCATTTACTCCAAGCAATTTCTCAATCACCGAAAGGGATGACAACGCCAGCTCGCCTATTGTAAAAATCCCATGTTCATTCAGCCGCTTGGTCGTTGCGCGTCCGACATAAAGGAGATT
Source organism: Clostridia bacterium (assembly GCA_017409475.1). Lineage (GTDB taxonomy): Bacteria > Bacillota > Clostridia > Oscillospirales > Acutalibacteraceae > UMGS1976. The sequence continues at coordinate 67,521 of JAFQSP010000008.1, read as the reverse complement.
TGAAACGCTCAAATTCCATATTTTTTCGCGAAAGTTCTCGCGGTCAATTACGGTAATTGCGTCGGGTTTTTTCATATCTGAGCCAAGCTTTGCAAACACCTTGTTATACGAAACACCGATGCTGACAGTAAGCCCGAGTTCCCTTTTTATAGTGGAACGTATTTTTTCGGCGATTTCGTAAGGTGAACCAAAAATATGGCTATTGGTCACATCAAGCCAACATTCGTCAAGTCCAAACGGCTCAACAAGGTCGGTAAATCGATAATAAATATCCCTAACAAGTGACGAAAACTTTGAATAATATTCGTAATTCGGCTTTACGATAATCAAATCAGGGCGTAGCTGCTTTGCTTGCCAGATAACCATTCCGGTTTTTACCCCTGCCTGCTTCGCAAGCTCGGATTTAGCTAAAACGATGCCGTGACGGTCCTCGGTAGAGCCGCAAACCGCAATTGCCTTTCCCTCGTATTCGGGATTAAGCACCCTTTCTACCGAGGCAAAAAAGCAATTAAGGTCGCTATGCAATATCGCCCTTTCGCTCACGTTTTATCACATTCCTTTACCGAAAACCATGTGTTTGAATCGGCCTCGTAATATATCTTTTTCTGCGCTCCTTCGACAAGAACGGTATACTGAATAGGCGCAACGCACCCCACCACTCGCGGACAATAGGGACGAACACGAATAATTCGGTCGATTTCGTACGGCTTATCGTCGAAATATATTCTCTTTGGCACAAAGCTCCCATCGGTATGAAAAACCGCCTCAACTTCAAGTTGTATTCTTCGGTACTGCATTTTATTAATTCAAATCCTTTATCAGCTTTACTGCAACGCCCTGAATGATACAATCGGAAACAATTATATCCGCCATTGTGCGATTTTCGGGGTGAAGTCGAATTCGTTTATGCACTCGGTCGGGATAGTATCTTTTTAATGTAACCTCATCATCGATAAGCGCCACAACAATATCCCCCACCTCAGCCGTATTCTGAACACGAATAAGGACCATGTCACCGTCGTTTATTCCCGCTTCAATCATTGAGTCACCGCTTGCATAAAGAATATAAAAATTACCGTTTCCGAAAATTGAGGTGGGCAAATCGATATATTCTTCGATATTTTCCTCCGCATACTTCGGCATACCGCAGGAAACCCGTCCAAGAACGGGCACCTTTAAAACTTGGCCAATATCGCGAACCGACCCGTTAGACATAATCGAACGGTGACCGCTATATTTAATTTTGCCCTCTTCTCTCATGGTGGACAAATAGCGCTGAACTGTAGCACAGGAAATTCCAACCTTTTGCGAAATTTCGCGCATTGAAGGTGAAATTCCGTTCTTTTGGTAATAATCCTTAATAAACTCCTCAATTTTAATAAAATATTCACTGTTTTTTGTTCGCAATATTTGCTCACCCCTTTTCAAAATCTCTAAATGAAAAATTTGTTTCATTTAGATTATACTCCCCTTTTCATAATTAGTCAAGCGGAATTTTTTTACTTTTTTATGCAATTATGCCGCCTCTTTCTTTTAATAAAATTCAATTTCGCCATTTAGCGTCATAAAATTACCTATTCGCTCATACCGCTTGTGACAAAATCGGTACCGCCATTACATTATAATAACTATAAACTAATAACAGGCGGTGGGAATGTTGAAAGAAAATGCAGTCAAAAAATCCATTAGCAAAAAGCAGTTAGCCGAATTGCCGTTTACGGTTTTATGTCAACTGATATCCGCGGTATGCGGTTTTCTACTTTCGCGAGTGATGTTTTTTAAAGGATATGCCCCGCTGGGAATTGCGGCCGTTGCAGGTATGCCGTCCGAAATGTCAATTGCCGCTGCAATCGGTGCTTCAATAGGCTACTTTGTCCCCGTTACAAGCAGCGGCGGAATAAGATACATAGGCGCAGTTGTAACTGTAACAATGCTGAAATGGGCTCTTCCCGAAAGGCTGAAAATAACAAAAACAAGCGGATTTTCGGCTCTTTTAGGTGGTGTAGGCTCGTTATCAGGAATAATATTCATATCAAGCTTCAACGATTTCATAATGTGTATTGCCGAAGGACTTATATGCGCTTCGGGAGCATACTTTGTAAACAAAGCGGCGAAAATAAAGGACGCTGTTCGCTCACCTCACGGAATAGGTCAAACCGACCTTGTAAGCATCGCAGTAGTGTTTTCAATGATAATAATGTCCCTTTCGGAAATCGAAATTATGCACGTTTCGGTAGCAAGAGTTATTGCAGTATTTCTCATAATATCGGCGGCAAGATACGGGCGCGAAACAGCAGGAGCCATTGTAGGCGCGTCGCTCGGCTTTGCGATGTCGCTGATGTCGGGCTCAATGATGTTTTTAGCCGGTGCATACAGCCTCGGCGGAATGGTGGCAGGACTTTTTGCCCACTTTGGCATAATCGGGTCAGCGGCGGCATTTTTGGTCAGCAGTACGGTGATATTTATTCAGTCGGGACAAGTGAACGCCAGTCTCATCTCATTATACGAGATAATAATCAGTATACTTTTAGTCCTCGTTATGCCAAAAAACATACAGGTATTCTTTTCAGCCTTTTTTGCTCCTGCTCCCGAAATGCCCCGCCTTGATGGGCTCAGAAAAACCGTATCGATGCGGCTCAAAGGGGCATCTGACGCTCTGACGAATATTGATAAAACTCTCAAAAAGGTGTCAAGCCGCTTGGCGAAAATCAACACCCCGGAATATGACCAGATATTTCGCCTCACCGAAAAAAGCGTTTGCGCCGAATGCGGCTTGAGGATGCACTGCTGGGAAAAAGAAAAGGAAAGCACACTTTCATCAATGGCACTGATAATCAAGGAAATAACAAGCGGCGAAGAACAGGAAATACCACTTTACAGCACCTGTTCAAGAAAAGAAAAAATAAAGGAGCAACTTGAATCGGAATACGGCGACTTTGTATCGAAGCAAAAAGCGCAAAAGCGCATTGACGAGGTTAGAGGCGTGGTATGTGACCAATTTCAAGGAATGTCGGATATGCTGCGCGAAATGGCGGTCGACTTTGAAAAATCGAGAAGATACGATATTCAAACAGCGCGTCTGTTAACTTCACGACTAAAAGAGATTGGAATCATTGCGACCGATATCGCCTGTTCGGTGGACAAATACAGTCATATGACGGTAGAAATTCGTACAGGCGTAATGAACAAGCTCATCAATCGGTCAGAGCTGCTGAAAACGGTTTCTGCAATTTGTGCAAGAGATTTTGACCCACCGACAATTACATCCAACGAACGAGGAAATCTCATTACGCTGTCCGAAAAGGCGGTGTTCTCCATTGATTACGGGATCGCTCAGCATTCATGCAAAGGCGCAAAAATATGCGGTGATTCGGGCGATATTTTTACCGACGGGCGTGGAAGCGCCGTTATGATTCTATCCGACGGAATGGGCACGGGCGGCAGAGCCGCCGTTGACTCAGCTATGGCATCGGGGCTCATGGCGCAACTGATAAAGGCAGGCTTTGGCTACGACTGTTCGCTAAAAATTGTTAATTCAGCCATGATTTTTAAATCGGTGGATGAATCCCTCGCAACCATTGATGCGGCAAATATCGACCTTTTTTCAGGACGAATGGATATGTATAAGGCGGGAGCTGCTCCAACCGTTATACGTCAGCGCGGTTACACAGGCCGTGCCGAAAGCACCTCACTACCCGCAGGAATACTTCGCGAGATAAAATTCGACTGCGCAGGCGTAAACTTAGCGAAGGGTGATATTGTAGTCATGCTGTCGGACGGTGCGGCAGTTGACGGAATTGAGTGGATTTCGCACGAAATCGGTTTATGGCAGAACGGCTCGGCTCAAAAGCTGGCAGAAAAACTCGCCGATATGGCTCTTCGCAGATGCGAAAAAGGTCACGAGGATGACATCACCGTTATGGTAGCAATTATCGAAAACGCCGCATAATGTACTTGTAAACGCGGTTTAAATATGATAATATCAGTAGCATAAAGGGAGTTGATTTATTTATGAAAGAAATAAAGGCAAAAGAAATAAAGGATAATATCATAAAGCTCATAGCCGACGAGTGGATGCTTGTAGCAGCGGGAGATGAAACGGGATATAACATGATGACCGCCAGCTGGGGCGGAATGGGCGAAATGTGGGGCAAGGACGTTGCCGTTACGGTTATCAGACCGCAGAGGTACACATACGAATTTATCGAAAAGAATGACCTTTTCACCCTCTCATTCTACGGAGATAAAAAGGACATTCACGCCATTTGCGGTAAAAAGAGCGGCCGCGATATCGACAAAACCGCCGCAGCAGGGCTCACCCCTGTTTTCATTAACGACACAGTTACCTTTGACGAGGCAAGGCTCACGGTTGTATGCAAAAAGCTATATACAAGCGACCTTAAAGAAGACGGATTTATTGACAAAGAATGCCTCAAATGGTATGACAACGATTTTCACAGAATGTATGTAGGCGAGATTGTAAAGGTGCTTGTAAAAGAATAAACAAAAAACGCCAGAAGCGGAATTTCCGTTTTTGGCGTTTTTTTATGATTGAATATTAAGCTGTATTTTTTAATATGCGAATTGACCGTTTCCGATAAATTCGCGGATAAGCGATTCCTTTGGCACGTAGTCGAGTGAAATCGGCTCGATGGCCGTTAATGCCGCTATCATATTCTCTGTTTTTTCATCCGACGGAAGCTGCTTTAATTCATCGAGGAGTAAATTCTTATAAACTCCCACCTCGTACTTTATAAAGGTATCTATATCGTGGGTTGCTCTATGCTTAAATGGCATAATGAAATTATTTTCGCCACGCTGAACGCTGTCAAACATTCTAAGCGTATGGTCAATTTTTCTTCCGCGATAGATTTTGTCACGAAGCATACGGCGCATTAAACGAATTTTTTCAGGGTGAAGCAGGCTATCGTCATCAAAGGAAAGACGGGTTCTGACGCTGATATAAATGCGGGTAGTATGGCTATCGTCAAAGGTTACTACTGATGGATTGAGTGCGTGTATACCTTCGAGAATTACAAGCTCGTTTTCCTTTCGTTCGAGAACTTCGTCGGTAAGATATCTTTGATTAGTCGAAAAGTCAAATTTCGGCAATCTGACGGGTATCCCCTTTGAAATAGCATCAAGCTGAGCATTTAAAAACTCGGAATCAACTCTATCGGGCGATTCAAGGTCAAGCTTATGCTCGTCGGCAAGCTTTCTTTGCTCAGGGGTAAGTGACGAAAAATAATCGTCCATAGGCAAGGTATGGGTGCTATATCCCCAATTATCAAGTATACTTTCGAGAATTTTTGCGGTGGTTGTTTTTCCGCTACCCGACGGTCCCGAAATGAGTATAATCGGACGCTCATTTGCATTATCGCGAATTTCGGCAGCTATTCTCATTATATTATCGTAATATTCCTTATCCCCGCTTTTAATAAATTCCGAAAGTGAGTTTTTTGTAAGATTATTGAGTTCGCTGATTTTAATTTGCATAAAGCACCTCCGCTTTATTCATCGGGATAGAATAATTATATGACAATTTTGTGGTTATATAAACTGACTTTCGTACATTTTTGCATAAAAACCATTCTTTTCGATAAGCTCGTCATGGCTTCCCTGCTCGATTATATTACCGTCCTTCATAACGAGGATAATATCCGCCTCCATTATGGTCGAAAGTCGGTGGGCAACTATAAAGCTTGTTCTTCCCTCCATCATGGTGGAAAACGCCTTTTGAATTCGCTGCTCGGTACGGGTGTCTATCGACGAAGTTGCCTCGTCAAGAATGAGCATCGGTGGCAGGCAAAGCATCACCCTTGCTATACATAAAAGCTGCTTTTGTCCCTGGGAAAGATTTCCGCCGCCCTCACCGAGAACGGTATCGTAGCCTTTTTCGAGGCGTTTTATGAAGCTGTGAGCGTGTGCCGCCTTTGCCGCTAAAATAATTTCTTCATCGGTCGCATCGGGCTTTCCAAAGGCAATATTATCGCGAATGGTCCCTTCGCTAAGCCAGGTTTCCTGAAGCACCATGCCGTAATTTTTACGAAGGCTCTTTCGCGTAAGGGAAAGAATCGGCTTTCCGTCTACCGAAATTTCGCCGCCCGTAACATCGTAAAAGCGCATAAGAAGATTTATAAGCGTGGTCTTTCCGCAGCCTGTCGGTCCGACTATGGCAACGCGCATACCCGGCTTTACGTTAAGATTGAGGTTTTCGATAAGCTTCTGGTCAGGGGTGTATGAAAAATAAACGCTTTCGAGGTCAACCTTTCCGCATACATTTTCAAGCTCGGTTGCGCCAGCATCATCGAGAGTTTCGGGCTGTTGCTCGATAAGCTCGAATACTCGGTTTGCGCAAACGAGGGCGTTATTAAATTCGGTTATAACTCCCGAAATTTCGTTAAACGGCTTTGCATACTGGTTAGCGTAGCTTAAAAAGCAGGTTAATGCGCCGACTGTAATTGCTCCATTCGCCGCCAAAAGCGCACCTACAAGCGCAACCCCTGCGTAAACGAGGCTATTGACAAATCGCGTACCCGGATTTGTAAGCGAAGAAAAGAATGTGGCTTTGAGAGTACATTTTTCGAGCTGGTCATTTATTTTACCGAATTTTTCGAGATTTTCATCCTCGTGAGAAAATGCCTTTACAACCTTTTGATTGTCTATCATTTCCTCAATAAAGGCAGTTTGCTCTCCCCTGATTTCCGACTGCTTTTTAAACATGGAATAGGTGCGAGTTGTAATAAACTTCGCAACCAGCATTGAAATCGGAGTGAGCAGCACAACAACGAGGGTAATTCTGACATCAATGAGGAGCATGAAAACAAGCGTTCCCAAAATCGTAATTACACCTGTAAATAACTGAGTAAGTCCCATAAGCAGTCCGTCGGCAAACTGGTCAACGTCGGCAATAATTCGGCTGACCGTTTCACCGTAAGGATGGGTATCGATATACGAAAGGGGTAAAACCTGTGTCTTTCTAAAAGCTTCGTTGCGAATATCGCGAACCACGTTAAAGGTGATTCGGTTATTAAAAATATTCATCAGCCATTGAAGAATAGCGGTGACAGAAATGATTACACTGATTTTTAATAAAATTGCGCCAATACCCGCAAAATCGACCTTTCCCTTTGACACAATAAGGTCGATTGCATCACCGATAAAAACAGGAACAAGAAGGGTTAAAACCGCTGATACGGCCGCAAAAAGTACAGATAAGGCAAGAAGATATTTGTATCGGCCGATGTAACGCATTATTTTCGAAAACACGCCTTTTTTAGATGACTTACTCATTTCTCCACCCCCTTTTTGAACTGGGAATGATAAATTTCGTTATAAATATCGCAGGTGGCAAGCAGCTCCTCGTGGGTACCTATGCCAACAGCTTCGCCGTCGTCAAGAACGATTATTTTATCCGCATTCATTACCGACGAGGCGCGCTGAGAAACGATAAACACCGTCATTCCCTCGGTTGATTCGGCGATTGCCTTTCGCAAAGCGGAATCGGTGGCATAATCAAGGGCCGACGAGCTATCGTCGAGAATTAAAATCTGTGGCTTTTTGACAAGGGCTCGTGCGATGGTAAGGCGCTGACGCTGACCGCCCGAAAGATTGCGTCCCGACTGCTCAATCAAATGGTCAAGTTTATCTTCCTTTTTCATTACAACGTCGAGTGCCTGAGCTGTTTCGAGCGCGAAATAAATATCATCATCGGTGGCATTTTCGCTGCCCCACAATAGATTTTCGCGGATGGTACCCTTGAAAAGTACCGCCTTTTGCGGAACAACGGCGATTTTTTCGCGCAGCGCTTCGGTATCCCAATCCTTAACATTAACGCCGCCGATATGCAGCTCACCCTCGCTCGAATCGTAAAAGCGAGGAATCATATTCACAAGCGTGCTTTTCCCCGAGCCTGTGCCGCCGATTATTCCCACAGTTTCGCCCTTTTTCACCGAAAAGCTTATGTTCTGTAACGAGTTTTCCGCCGCACCTTTATATTTCATCGATACGTTTTTAAACTCGATAGCGCCTGCATCGGCTAAAACAACGGCATTTCCCGACTCGGTTTGGCTGCTCTCGATTTCAAAAACCGACTGTATTCTATTACCGCTTGCGACCGATTTTGTTATATTTATAATGAGGTTGGCAAGCTTAATAAGCTCAACCAAAATCTGCGACATATAGTTATAGAGTGCGATAACTGCTCCCTGAGTTATTACTCCCGCTTCTACGCGAATGGCTCCAGTATAAATGAGGGCAATTACCGCAAGATTGATTATCACATAGGTAAGCGGATTCATAAGCGCAGAGATTCTGCCGACGAACTTCTGCGTTTCGGCGAGATTGTTATTGCGGTCTTCAAACTCTTGGGTTTCACGATTTTCGGTACAAAAAGCTCGTACAACCCTTGCGCCCGAAAGTCCTGAACGGGTTAGACCAACAACACGGTCAAGACCTCCCTGCACTTTTTTATAAAGCGGGATTGAAACAAGCATTATACCGAAAACGACAATCGATAATACCGGAATTACTATAACAAACCATAATGCCGCCTTTGCATCGACGGTAAATGCCATTATCAAGGCACCAAAAACGATAAAGGGCGAACGCAAAAATAGACGCAGAGTAAGATTTATCCCCTGCTGAACCTGATTTATATCGCTGGTCATTCGGGTAATAAGCGTCGACGTACCAACCGAATCGAGCTCGGTATAGGACAAACGTCCGATATGCTCAAAGAGGGCAAAGCGCACCTTTGACGCAAAGCCGACAGCCGCCTTTGCCGCAAAATACTGAGCCGCAAGCGTACTCGTCAGTCCAATAAGCCCGAAAAGGACAAGCAGCAAACTCATTTTAAAAATATAGGCGGTGTTATTATTCCCTTTTATACCGATATCGACGATATTGGCAACAATAAGAGGCACCATAAGCTCGAATACAACCTCGAGCATTTTAAAAAAGGGACCGAGAATACTTTCCTTCTTATACCCCTTCATAAACCGAAGCAGTTTAAACATTTAATTTACCAACCTCTTTTTTCGCAGTTGATTTTTTACAAATATAAGTATATCATAAAAATTGGATAATAAAAGCATTTATTTTATATATTAGATAAATTACTGACAATTTAAAGAAAAAACACTTGAAAAACAGCGACAAATACTGTTATGCTATCAGTGTATAAAATTTCCTTTCGGTAGGAGATAAAATGATGAAGAATATTGACGCTGTTAAAAATATTCGTCTCTTTCTTTTCGACATGGACGGGACGCTTTATATCGGCAACCGACTATTCGATTTTACAAAAGAATTGCTCGAAAGAATAAGAGAAAGCGGTAGCAGATATTTATTCATGACCAACAACTCGTCAAAGAGCGTGGACGATTACGTGAAAAAGTTAAAGGGGCTCGGCATCGACGCTGATAGAGAGGATTTTATCACCTCGTCGCAGGCAACCGCCCTTTATTTAAAGGAAAATCGACCCAACGATCGCCTTTACGTTTGCGGCACTCAGTCGCTTAAAAAGGAGCTTTGCGGTGAGGGATTCACCATCACCGAAAGCATCGAGGACACCGACTGTATCGTTATGGGATTCGATACCGAGCTTAACTTCAAAAAGCTCGAAGACGTGTGCAAAATCCTTTTGACCAAAAATGTTGGATATATCGCGACCAATCCCGACCTCGTTTGCCCGACCGAATACGGCAGTGTGCCCGATTGCGGCTCGGTATGTGAAATGATTTACAACGCGACCAAAATGCGACCCATTGTAATAGGCAAGCCGCAACCCGAAATGCCGCTTATCGCGATGAAAAAATACGGCGTCGATAAGGCAGAAACGGCGGTTATCGGCGACAGAATTTATACCGATATTAAAAGCGGAATTGCCGCAGGTGCTTTGTCCATTCTGGTAATGAGCGGCGAATGCGACAGACAGACGCTTGTCAGTTCGGACGTTAAGCCCGATTTGGTAATCGACAGCGCAAAAGAAATTCTCGATATATTAAAATCATAACTCTTTTAGAGGTGTATTATGCGTAAAGATATCCTTTTAAATTCAGGATGGAAATTTCATAAAGGCGATATTGAAGTTCCCTACCCGACCTCAAAGGGACCGGTATATTCTCAATCAAAAACAACGAGAAAGCTTATCGGTCCTGCTTCTCACCAGTATTATGCCGAGCCCGACGGATACAGCTTCGGCGACAAAGAAATTAAAAGTGAGGGTTGGGAATGGGTTAATCTACCTCACGACTACATAATCGACCAGAATCCCGACGAAAAATCGGGCAACAACGCTACCGGCTACTTTAACTATGATAACGGCTGGTATCGCAAGGGGTTCCGGCTTGACAAGGAATTTGAAGGAAAGCGAATCACCTTTTTCTTTGAGGGAATTGCGGGAAAGGCAACCCTTTATATTAACGGCTGTCTCATAAAGCATAATTTTTCGAGCTACAACAGCTTTGAGGTTGACGTTTCGGACTATGTTTATTTCGATAGATGGAACGTGCTTGCAATATACGTTGAAGGTGCCGACTTTGAGGGTTGGTGGTATCAGGGTGCGGGAATTTATCGCAACGTACACCTCGTTATAACCGAGCCGATTTCAATCGACCTTTACGGTGTTTATGCTCCGAGCAGAAGATTAAGCGACAACGAATGGCAAATTGACCTCGAAACCACCGTCAGAAACGACGGATATGATGATAAAGAGGTAAAGGCGATAAGCAAGATTATTTCAAAAGACAGCGAAGTGATTGGACAAGCCGAAACCGTTGGCACAGTTGAGTCGAGGTCGAAAAGCACTCTCTCCTATTCGGCAAGGGTGACGAATCCGCTGCTTTGGGACACTGAAAGTCCAAATCTCTATACAGTTGAAACCTCCCTTTCCGTTGACGGAGAAGAAATCGACAAAAACGAGACGAGAATCGGTTTCCGCACGGCTGAAATTATTGATAACGGACTTTACATCAACGGCAAAAAGACTATTATAAAGGGCGTTTGCTGCCATCAAGATTATGGTTTGGTAGGAATTGCTGTGCCCGATAATGTAGCAAAATATAAGATTGAACAGATTAAGAAAATGGGTGCTAACGGCTACCGTACAGCGCATTATCAGCAATCAGCCGCTACAATGGACGCCCTTGATGAAATGGGCTTTATTGTAATGAACGAGGCTCGCTGGTTTGAAAGCTCGGACGAAGGAACCCAGCAGCTTGAAGCGCTCGTTTTGCGCGACAGAAACAGACCGAGCGTATTTTTCTGGTCAACGGGTAACGAGGAGCATTTTCACATAACAGATATTGGAAAGCGCATTCACCGCGCCCTTTATGCTCACATCAGAAAGCTTGATAAATACCGCTTTATTACTGCGGCTCAATCGGTTTCCCCTGAGCAATCAACAATATTCGAATACTGTGACATTATCGGCATTAACTATAACCTCGAAAGCTACGACAAGGTGCACGAAAAATATTCCGATAAGGCGATTTTAGCCTCGGAATGCTGCGCTACGGGAACAACTCGCGGCTGGCATTATGACTCATGCGCCGACGGTTATATAAAAGACAAGGACCGCAACACAAACTCATGGTTCAAGGGCAGAGAGTTCACTTGGAAGGAACTCATGTCAAAGGACTATGTCATCGGCGGCTATCAATGGGCAGCCGTTGAGCATAGAGGTGAGGCTGTATGGCCCTTTATCTGCTCAAAATCGGGTGCACTCGACCTATTCTTACAGCCAAAAGGTGCATTTTATCAGAATAAGTCACACTGGACGAATGAGCCAATGATTCATATTGTTCCTCATTGGAATCACTTTGGACTTGAGGGTGAGGAAATTGATGTACCGGTATATACCAACTGTGACGAAATTGAGCTTATATTGAACGGACGTTCACTCGGCAAAAAAGCAATCGAAAAATACGGTCACGGCGAGTGGCTTGTTCCCTTTGAAAAGGGTGAACTTACGGCAATCGGCTACAAGGATGGCAAAGAGGCAGCTACTCATACGGTAGCGACCACAAAGGAGCCGAATAAGCTCACACTTACCCTCAAAAACGAAATTAAAGCCGGCGGCAAGGATATGGCCATATTCACCTGTGAATGTATTGACGAAGACGGAAAAATCGTTCCTACCGCAAGCGAATTCGTCAAATTCAAGGTCACCGAGGGCGCGAAAATTATCGGCACCGGAAGCGGCAACTGCGACCACAATAAGGTCACCCTTCCCGACCGAAAAATGTATGCAGGAAAGATTGCGATAGCCGTATTGCCTAATGCGGATTGCAAGAAATTCACACTATACGCAACAAGCGAAAATCTCGGCACGACAAAAATTAATGTGACATTAGATTAAGAAAAAACCGACCTTTTGACAAGGTCGGTTTTTTCTTATTCAAGTGAAATTTTAAAAATATATGGAAATATATTAATAAGTGTAGTATAATGAGTATAATTTATTATTCAAAAGAACATAAAAACGATACGAGGTTATTTTTTTATGAACATTATAGTTGTAGGTTGCGGAAAAATCGGCAAAACGATATTAGCCAGTCTCGTCGCAGAGGGACATAACGTAGTTGCGCTCGACAGCAACCCGGAAACAATTAACGAAATCACTAATTTATATGACGCGATCGGTATTTGCGGAAATGGAAACGACTGTGACACTTTAAGCGAGGCAGGGGTCGAAAAGGCTGAGCTTTTTGTCGCCGTTACCGGCTCGGACGAATTTAATATGCTCAGCTGCTTTCTTGCAAGACGAATGGGCGCAAAGCACACGATTGCAAGAATAAGAAACCCTGAATATAATGACCAAAATCTTGGATTTATTAAAAAGCAGCTTGGACTTTCAATGGCTATTAACCCCGACTTGCTTGCCGCTCAGGAGCTTTTTAACATTCTCAAATTGCCCTCAGCCGCTAAAATTGAAACATTTTCACGTCGCGATTTTGAAATGATTGAGCTGAAATTAAGACAAGAATCGGTGCTTGACGGAATAAGTCTCATCGAATTGAGAAAAAAATATGACGTACAGCTTCTCGTTTGCGTTGTTCAGCGTGACAACGAGGTGTTTATTCCCGACGGCAGCTTTGTACTAAAAAGCGGGGATAAAATCGGCATCACCGCTACTACAAGCGAAATTCTGCGCTTCCTGAAAATGCTCGGAGTTATGCAAAAGCAGGCACGCAATATCATGATTCTTGGCGGCAGCCGCACGGCATACTATCTTTCAAAAATGCTGATGGGTATAGGAAACACAGTAAAAATCGTTGAAAAGGACCACAAGCGTTGTCTGGAACTTTCCGAAACCTTGCCGAATGCCATTATTATTAACGGTGACGGCGCCGGTCAGGAGCTTCTTAACGAAGAGGGGCTCAGCTCCATGGATGCCTTTATTTCGCTGACAGGTATGGATGAAGAAAATATTCTTATTTCCTTCTATGCCGCTGCTCAAAATGTACCTAAGGTTATTTCAAAGGTGAACCGCGACGAATTCATGTATTTGGCTGAAAAAATAGGTCTTGACTGTACCATTTCGCCGAAAAACATTATTTCGGACATTCTGGTCAGATATGCAAGAGCGCTCGAAAACTCGCTTGGAAGCAACGTTGAAACCCTTTATCAGATTATGGATGCAAAGGCGGAAGCTCTTGAATTTAACATCGCCGCCCAAAGCGCTGTTACCGAAATTCCGCTTAAAGATATGAAGCTAAAGCCGAATACACTCATAGCCGGAATCATGAGAGGAAGAAAGATTATTATCCCCTCCGGTAATGATATGATTTTACCGGAAGACAAGGTGGTAATCATTACTTCCGGCTATAAGCTTAACGATATTTCGGACATTCTTCTGTAAAGGCTTGGTTTAAATATTATGAATCGTAGAATGGTTTTTTATTTAATAGGCCAGATGTTAAAGGTTGAGGCGGCGCTGATGGCGCTACCGCTTATTGTTTCGCTTATTTATCGCGAATCGAGTTACCTTGCCTTTTTAATCTCAATTGGAATTGCGCTTGGATTCGGTTTTTTGATGACCATTTTATCCCGACCGAAAACACGCGTTTTTTACGCAAAAGAGGGTTTTGTTATCGTATCGCTGGCTTGGATAGCAATGTCGTTAATAGGCGCAGCTCCCTTTGTAATCAGCGGAGAAATCCCCTCATTTATTGATGCCGTTTTTGAAACAATAAGCGGGTTCACAACCACCGGTTCGTCGATTGTACGCAACGTCGAGGCGCTCAGCAAGGGCATTCTTTTCTGGCGCAGCTTTACCCACTGGATTGGCGGCATGGGAGTTCTCGTATTTGTTCTCGCAATAATGCCAAAATTCAGCGACAGGTCGATTCATCTTATCCGTGCCGAAATGGCAGGACCGATAGTTGGCAAGCTGGTACCAAAGGCAAAGGATACTGCAAAGATACTTTATTTAATCTATATTGCGATGACGGTAATCGAAACGATATTCCTCCTTTTTGGCGGAATGAGCCTTTTTGAAAGCGTTGTTCATTCATTCGGCACAGCGGGCACAGGCGGCTTTGGTATAAAGGCCGACAGTATTGGCGGATACAGCCCCTACTGTCAATGGGTTATTACGGTATTCATGCTTCTGTTTGGAATCAACTTTAACCTTTATTATTTCCTCTTGTTGCGAAATTTCCGCTCGATATTCAAAAATCTCGAACTTTGGGTTTATATCGGCGTTATAACCGTAAGCACTGGAATTATTACCGCAAATATTTTATCACGATTCGGTGGATTCTTTGATGCACTTCGTTATGCGGCGTTTCAGGTATCCTCAGTCGTTACAACTACTGGATATGCAACAGCCGACTTTGACCTTTGGCCATCATTGTCAAAGGGAATCATCTTTATTCTTTTATTCCTCGGCGGATGTGCGGGTTCAACCGCAGGTGGACTTAAAATATCGCGCGTACTTATTCTATTTAAAATGATGCGCTCGGAATTGCACAAGATGCTTCATCCACGCTCGGTAAATGTAGTAAAAATGGACGGCAGACAAATTGACGACCCGATACTGAGAAATGTTGGCGTCTATTTTGCGATTTATATTGTCGGAACACTTGCGACCTTTGTTGTTTTAAGCTTTGAGCCGTTTAATTTTGAAACCAATTTTTCGGCTGCAGTTACCTGTATCAACAATGTAGGTCCCGGATTTAGCCTTGTCGGTCCGTCAATGAACTTCGCTGAATATTCCGATATTTCAAAAATTGTTCTTTCATTTGCCATGTTGCTCGGTCGACTCGAAATTTTCCCGCTACTTATTTCCCTTTCACCGTCAACCTGGTCAAAAAAATAATAAAGTTTTAAAAAAAGCAGAGGAAATTCCTCTGCTTTTTTTAGTTATTACCAATTCTTTTGATTTACAAAAATGAGGGTTTGTGATATCATTAAAATATATACCTTTTTGAAAGGATTGTAAAAATGAATAAAAAATCATCAGTTCAGAACGAAAAACTTTATTTAAAGGCAGAAGAGCTTGCTATCAAAGGGCTGAGCGAAACGGTATCGCCTTTTAAAAGACGCCCCGGCATATTCTATAAATTAGACCATATCTTGTTCTATGTTGGAACGGTTATAAATACCATTATATATCTTATCAACTTTTTCGGGCTTAATCTTAGCCTTGAAATCAACCCCGGAATCGACGTTGGAAAGGTTACTCAATTCCGCAACATGTCAATAATTGCAGTAGTATTACTTGGAATTGCGATGATAATTACAGCATATAAATTCGGTAAGGATAAATGCTATCTTTATTCATTTATCATATCGCTTGCGGCTATTGTCCCGATGACAACGTTTTTTATTCTCGGAAAAACAAGCTTTGAATTTTATCACAGCCCGCTTAAATACTTTTTAATGTATTTCGGCGCGTCAACCCTTTCATTAATCGGATTAATTCATATAACCTATGTTATCATTAAGGAAAAAAGAGCCATAAACAAGAAATATGACGATATTTTACAGTCAATTTATGAGCAGAATAAGAACTTAGAAAATGGAATTATGACCTCAGCCGACTGGGAAAAAGCCATTGACGACTATGTTAACAATCCAAACGGAAAAGAAAAGCTTAAAAAATCTCTTCGTAAAAAGGAACAGAAAAACAACGATAACTAAAAAACGAGGTAGCCTTTAAAATGTTTTGGAAAAAGAAAAATAAAAACGTTGATTCTCGGCATAAAATGGACCCCGATTCAATATGGGTTATACGGGAAATCAGCTCAAAGCGATTCGCCGTAGTTACCGAGCTTAACGATAACGGCGACGAAAAGGTAATTGCAAAATCGGGCTGTGTTAATTTCACCGCCGACGATTATGTTACAATTATTTCAGACGGCAGCGAAACCTTCCGCTGCACCGTCGAAAGCGTACGTGCAAGCCTTCTTATGAGCGGAAACGGCGTTAGAATCGAAGGCTACGACGACGAAGGTAAAAAGCACAAGGTTATCGGTATTTTTACGAAAATGAATTAAGGACGGTTTTTTATGCGTAAGCTTATTATTTTTATTATCACCGCTATGATGACTTTTTCATTCACAGCGTGTAAAGATAATACAATGAATAAAATCACGGGTGCGGATTATCCTATAACCGTTTGGGGAGTTGAAATCGAAAGCTGTCCGCAACATATTATTTGCCTTTCCCCTGCCGTTACAGATATTATAACTGCTCTCGGCTCAGATGCTCAGCTAATCGGCGTTTCAGATAACTGCGACAATGATAGAGGGCTTGATACTTTTGGAAGCAGTGCATTACCCGAAATCGATAAAATTATAAAATCAAACGCCGAAATAATTATCGCCGACAAAAACCTTTCTGACGATGCAAAAAATAAAATCACCGAATCGGGAAAATCGGTTATGATATATCCTGCGGTTGAAAAATATGCGGATATAGAAAAGCTTTACGAATCGGTAGCATCAATTTTCAGCGGTTATTCGACGGGTAGTGCAAACGCTAAAAACACCTTTGAGCGAATCAGCGAAAGAATAGACACCGTTAAATCAAAAACAAAGGACGAAAAGGCTGTAAACGCTATTATACTTTTGAGCGACGCTGTTGCGGCACCAAAAGATACGCTTTATGACGAAATGCTGACGATTGCAGGCGGAAAAAATATTGCAGGTAACAGTTACAGCATCGATTATGCCGAAATTGTAAAGAAAAATCCCGAGCATATCTTTTGCCCCGCCGATATGGTAGAGGATATTAAAAATGATAAGGTATTATCAAAAATTGATGCAGTAAAAAAGGGTAATATTACGGCATTTAGTCCCCTTTATTTTGAACGATACGGAGAAAATTTTGCTCTCGGAGTTGAAATTATGGCATCAGCCCTTCACCCCGATTCAGTAAAATCTCCGATAAGATAATTTTTATATTTTTTTATTAAATAATGCTTGACAAATGACAAGCATATATGATAATATAGTGCCTGTTGACAGTCGGTGTCTTTGGCGATGAGGGTACACCTGTTCCCATCCCGAACACAGCAGTTAAGCTCATCAGTGCCGAAAATACTTTGGTGGTGACGCCACGGGAAGATAGGGCGATGCCGACACAAACACCAAAAAAGCAACCGAAAATTCGGTTGCTTTTTTTATATCCATATGAAATCGAAATCACTTCTTAATATCCGAGCGTTTCGTCCATGATTATTATCTTAATTCTATCCTTCACGCGCTGATTAGACATAACTACAAAATTGCAGCAAATTCGTGCAGGTGAATTACAATTCATACACTCACCCGTTTTTACGCAAGGGGTATCGCAGGAAAGACGAACTGTATTTGCAGGAGCGGCAATCTTTTTCACTCGGGTTATTGCGGCATCAATATCGGCAACAATTTTATTCGTACCGATAACTACGACAACACTTTTCGGTCCGTAAATCATAGCTGAAACACGGTTTCCGTTTCCGTCAACGTTATAAAGCTCACCATCTTCGGTTATTGCATTTGTCCCCGTTAAATAAACGTCGCAATCGTATGCGGCAACCATACATTTACGTCGGTCGCCGTTCTCTCTATCATAATAAGTAATGTCATCGCGTCCACGAAGCCAATCAAAAGCTCCAAGTCCTTCGAGGGTCATTGAGCCACCGTTAGTAACCGTAGCCCCGTTAGGTACAAGCTCGAATAACAAATCATAAAGTTCGTCCTTTGTTCGAACATGATAACCCTTCATATTACGCTTTTCGAGATTTGAAATCACCTTTTCAATTCGCTTATCCATTACGGCTTGTACGCTTTTATCCATTATCATACTACCCCTTTTATCAAAAAAATGTTCGATAAAATTATATCATTTAATATAAAAATTGTCCACATTTAATTAGTTTGTTAAAAAAATATCAATCTTTTTTAATTTTTGCGAAAATTTTACAAATTCTTCGTTAACTATTTAACAAACCTATTGACTTTTGAATGGCATTAGAATATAATGTATCACATATTGTTAATTTAGTTATTTTTTTATTTATTCAGGAGGAAATTTATTATGTCAAGAGTTTACAATTTTAGCGCAGGCCCTTCTATGCTCCCTGAAAAGGTTCTTAAAACAGCAGCAGAAGAAATGCTAGATTATAAGGGTTCAGGCCAGTCGGTTATGGAAATGTCTCACCGCTCAAAGACCTATCAGGCTATCTTTGACGAGACCGAAGCTCTTCTCAGAGAGGTTATGAACATTCCCGATAACTACAAGGTTCTTTTCTTACAGGGTGGCGCTTCTACCCAGTTTGCTATGATTCCGTTCAATCTTATGAACAAGAATAACAAGGCTGACTTTGTTGTTACAGGCCAGTGGGCTAAAAAGGCTTATAAGGAAGCTGCTCGTTACGGTACAGCTAACGTTGTCGCTTCATCCGAGGACAAGACATTCTCTTACATTCCGAAGCTTGACAAGGCTACATTTACACCCAACGCCGACTTTTTCCACATTTGTGTTAACAACACAATTTACGGTACAAAATGGAACACTCTCCCCGAAACCGGTGACGTTCCCCTTATCGGTGATATTTCAAGCTGCATTCTTTCTGAGCCGATCGACGTTTCAAAGTTCGGTATGCTTTATGCCGGCGCTCAGAAGAACATGGCTCCTGCCGGTGTTACAATCGTAATCATTCGTGAGGACCTTATCGGAAACGCTATGGACATCACCCCGACAATGCTCAACTATCAGACACATTCCGAAAACGGTTCAATGTTCAATACACCGCCCTGCTACTGCATCTATATTGCAAAGCTTGTTCTTGAATGGATCAAGAATGACATCGGCGGTCTTGAAAAGATGAAGGAAATCAACGAAAAGAAGGCGAAGCTTCTCTACGATTTCCTCGATTCAAGCGAAATGTTCAGAGGCACAGTCGTTGCTGAGGACCGTTCACTCATGAATGTTCCCTTCGTTACAGGAAATGATGAACTCGACGCTAAATTCGTTAAAGAAGCTACTGCTGCCGGATTCGTTAACCTCAAGGGTCACCGTTCGGTTGGCGGTATGAGAGCCTCCATCTACAACGCTATGCCCGTCGAAGGCGTAGAAAAGCTTGTTGACTTTATGAAGGCATTCGAAGCCGCTAATAAGTAATTTGTTTAGGAGATAATTATCATGTATCAGATTAAAACTCTCAATAAAATTTCAAAGAACGGTCTCGACCGTTTTAACGCTAACTACAACTGCGCTGATGAAATTGACGCACCCGACGCTATACTTGTTCGTTCGGCATCAATGCACGAAATGGAAATGCCGGAATCTCTCCTCGCAATCGCTCGTGCAGGCGCAGGCGTTAACAATATTCCCTGCGACAAATGCGCTGAACAAGGTATCGTTGTTTTCAACACCCCCGGCGCAAACGCAAACGCAGTAAAGGAGCTCGTTCTTGCCGGTCTCCTCATGTGCAGCCGTAAGGTTCTTCCCGCTATCGAGTGGGCAAAGACACTCAAAGGTAACGGCGCTGAAGTTGGCAAAATGGTTGAAAAGGGCAAGGGTGCTTTTGCCGGTCCCGAAATCATGGGCAAAAAGCTCGGTGTTATCGGTCTTGGCGCTATCGGTATCCTCGTTGCAAATGCTGCATCGGCTCTCGGTATGGAGGTTTACGGCTACGACCCCTATCTTTCGGTTGACGCCGCTTGGAAGCTTTCGAGAAGCATTAAGCATGCAGCTGATATGAACGAAATTTTTAAAGAATGTGATTACATTACCGTTCATGTTCCGCTTACCCCCGATACAAAGGGCTTCATTAACAATGACTCAATCGCAACCATGAAGGACGGAGTTAGAATTCTTAACTTTGCTCGTGGCGACCTCGTTGACAGCGCTGCTATCATCGACGCTCTCGCAAACGGAAAGGTTGCCGCATACGTAACCGATTTCCCGAGCGACGATATTATCGGTGTTGACGGTGTTATAGCTATCCCCCACCTTGGCGCTTCGACACCCGAAAGCGAAGAAAACTGCGCTGTTATGGCCGCTAACGAGATTAGGGAATATCTCGAAAACGGTAACATTGTTAACTCGGTTAACATGCCGAACGTTGTTGTTCCCCGCTCTACCACAGTTCGTGTTTGCATTATTCACAACAACATCCCGAACATGATTGCTCAGATTTCGTCTGCTGTTTCGGCTTGCAATATCAATATTGAAAAGCTCAACAACCAATCGAGAAAAGACTTTGCTTACACCATCCTCGACGTCGAAGCAATCGACGATGCCGCTATCGAAGGTATTAAGGCAATTGATGGCGTTATCAGAGTTAGAGTTATTAAATAATTTAACATTGAACTAGTAAAAAATCCCGAAATGCTGACGCATTTCGGGATTTTTTGTTATTTATAAAATTCAGTTACATTGTTTTCTTCAAGCAGGTGAATAATGTCGGGTGGTAACTCCCCTCTTACGCTTATAATTTCGTTCGTAATGGGATGGACAAAGCTGACGCTGATACAATGAAGCGCCTGACGGTCAATTATATCATCCGCTTCGCCGTACAAGGTATCACCGACAAGCGCATTTCCCATATTCGAGAAATGAACCCTGATTTGATGAGTACGTCCAGTTTCGAGCCACACCTCTGCGACCGAAATAAGACCATTGGTAAAAAGGCGCCTAAAATGAGTGACGGCATGCTGACCGTCAGGGCTGACACAACGCTTTATCTTGCTATCCTTTTCGAGAGCTATCGGCGCGTCAATGGTGCCACTCTCGACAATTTCGCCCCTGCAAACGCAAATATACCGCTTATCCACCCTTCCCGACAGCTTACCTGCTGAAAGAGGGTCAAGCGCGGCAACAACAAGCCCCGACGTGCCTCGGTCGAGTCGATTGATTGGTCGGAAGGAATGGGGTTTGCCCTTGCTTTCTATATAATAGGCAAAGGCGTTTGCGAGTGTACCCAATTGCAGTTTTTTTGACGGGTGGGTTGGCATTTGAGGCGGCTTGTCGAGTACCAAAACGCTGCTGTCCTCGTACAAAATGCTCAGTGGTAATGCCTCGGGTGTTGCCGACTTTTCATCATCGGCAAAGTGAAGTTCAATTACGTCTCCTGTCGCAATTTTTTCGCGCACGGTGACGTTTTTTCCATTAAGCAAAATGCTGCCGTAATATTTGAGCCGTGTGACGCTTCGCGTCGATATTCCCTTTAATCTAAACCAATTTTTGAGTTCCATTCCGTCCTCATGGTCGAGAATGGTAAAAACCATTTTATTCAAAAATATCACCTAAAACCATTATATCACTGAAAATATTTTTTTCAACCAACCGCTTTTATGTGCAAATAATATAGCAAAAAAGACTTTTTCGACAGAATATTCAATAAAATAATAAAAATAAAAAAAAGACTTGCAATTATACGCAATTTGTGATATTATTATTCGGTCAGATTATCCTAATTCTAAAAGGAGGTGCAGACCATGGCAAAATGCGAGTTCTGCAGCAAGCAAATTCAGTTCGGTATTAAGGTTTCCCACTCACACAGACGTTCAAACAGAACATGGAAGCCCAATGTTAAACGTGTTAAGGCTATCGTAAACGGTACACCTTGCAGAGTTTATGCCTGCACCCGTTGCCTTCGTTCAGGTAAGGTTGAACGTGCAGTCTAATTTATTTAGATAATACCAATCAAACGAATCTCCTGACTATATTATATAATCAGGAGATTTTTTATTATCAAACGCTGGAAGGTATGTATTATGAAATTTGACGGAATTTTGATTTGCTCCGACCACGACGGAACTTTTTCGGGTTACAACGGAATTTCTGATGAAAATAAAAAAGCGGTCGAATATTTTCAAAATAACGGAGGTTTTTTCACCGTTGCTACGGGTAGACGCTCCGACTTCATTCGCGAAAGATATGAGGGAATTATAAAGCCTCACGTTCCCCTCATTCTCGCTAACGGAACCATGCTTTATGACATGACCGATGATAAGCTGATTGATACCGACTTTTTAAGTACTGATGATTACGATATTGTTCTGGACGCCTTTCATCACGCTGATAAGGGAAACAATCTGCGGTTTGAATTCAGAGAAAATACCAAGTGGTTTAAAATCAGCGATTATACCGAAGAAATGGTTATGGACACGCTTGAAGGTCGCGAGGTAAGTAAGTTCGTTATCGACTTTGACAAGCCCGAAGATACCCTTGAGTTGCAGAACTATCTTTTAGGCAAATACGGAAAAAGATGTACTGTTGTTCGTGCATGGCCAACAGGGCTTGAAATATTCAGTAAAACAGGCGGAAAAGACCGTTTTATTAGCAAGGTAAAGGAAATCATTGAAGAGGTATATAACGTCAAAATACAGACCGTTATCGGCATTGGAGACTATGAAAATGATATTCCACTGATGAAGGCGGCTGATATTGGAGTTGCGATGAAAAACGCACCCGATAACGTTAAGGAAAATGCCGACATTGTAATAGGAAACTGTGAAGAAAACGGAATTGCCCAATACATATACAGCTTATAAGAATGCTAAAAAGCCTCCTGGAATCCGGGAGGCTTTTTTTGTGGTAATTATTTCGTTGTTTTTAATGCTTTTTTTACTACTCGGTCAACTGCTATTGCGATTGAACCACCGATTACAAGTGTAACACAAATTTCAATCAATGTATTAAGGGTTAAAACAGGAATAATAATCGACATAACACTTTTTTCTGCTAAAACAGTATTTTTAAACATAACTATATACGAAGTCAAAAAGAACGCTGTATTGAAAACCGCGCCCGAAACTGCGGCAACAGGATATGCGACCTTTTTTGTTGCGTTGAATCTCATAAGCGCCTTGAACAACAATGAAACGCAAAGTCCCATTAAAATTCGAGGAACAAAGCAAGTAATTATTGTACCAAATTGACTTGCTTGGAATAATGTTCCGGCTGATGGGTCGATAACATAGCCAATTCCAAAACATTGCAAAAAGCTGGTTAATCCAAAAACAAAGCCGAGTATCATCCCACCTACGGGGCCAAGAGAAATTGCTCCGGCTACAACGGGAATCGGCATCAGCGTTATCGTCAAACCTGCGGCATAAATATAGCCGAGTGGTGAAAAATCCATCAACATAATAATAGCGATGAATAACGCTGTGATTATTAGGAAGATAAGTTGCTTGCGTGTCAGCTTTTTCTTATCTTTCTTAGTTGCTTTTTCTTCTTTGTTTGTTTTTTCTTTTTTCATTTCTTAAAACCTCCGATACTGCTCCGTTAACGGATGCAGTTCTTATTTTTATTATAAATGATGCGCAAGCCGTCGAGAAGAAGGTTGTCATCAAGAATAATCTTTCTTTCGCATTTTGACACGATTGTGCCTGCCAGACCGCCTGTTGCAATGAGGGTTGCTTCTTCACCGAGAATTTTTTCAATTCGCGATGCCATTCCTTCGAGCATCGAGGCTGTACCAAATACAATTCCCGATTTCATACAGTCAACAGTATTCGAGCCGATGACCGATTTTGGAGCCTCGATATCAATAAACGGAAGCTGGGCCGTTTTTGTAGCTAATGCTTCGAGAGTAGTTGACGGACCGGCTGCTATTGCTCCGCCAAGGAAACCGCCTTCCCTATCAACAACGCTCACGGTTGTAGCCGTTCCTAAATCGAAAATGATGCATGGAAGCGAGTATTTTGTCATCGCAGCGACTGCACCTGCGGCAAGGTCGGCGCCAAGCTGAGCAGGATTATCAATTTTAATATTAAGTCCGGTTTTTATTCCCGGGCAAAGCATCATCGGCGCATAGCCGAAAAGAATTTCGACCGCGCGGCTCATCAAAGCGCCAACATGCGGAACAACCGAGCTTATAATTGCGCCCTCTATTTCGCTCTTGCTGCACTCGTGAAGAACAAAGATGTTTCTGAGCTCGAGAGCGTACTGATCCTCGGTTCTTCGGGTATCGGTTGCAAGGCGCGAGGTAAAAACGAGATCGTCCCCATTAAAAACGCCAAGGGTAATGTTGGTATTACCGATGTCAATTGTCAATATCATGTGTTATCCTCCTTAGATGGAATCACATTTGTTATAATACAACCTTTCAAACTGAATTTCAACTGTTTTTTGAAGCTGTTTTTTTATAATAAGGATAAAAAATTAGTAAAAGGAACTGTTCCGTAACAATTTTAATTATTCTAAAAGCAATAAAAAAGCTGCCCGATTATTATCGGACAGCATTTTTTATTACTGAAACTGGAGTTCCTTTTATCAGACTAATTCGATGATTGCCATTTCTGCGGCATCGCCACGGCGAGGACCGGTTTTTACGATGCGAGTGTAACCGCCGTTTTTAGCTGAATAGTTGGGAGCAATCTCATCATACAGCTTTTTGACAACAGATTCCTTTGTGATAAACGCCATAGCCTGACGCTTTGAGTGGAGGCTGTTATCCTTAGCCAAAGTTATATACTTCTCGGTCATTGAGCGAACCTCTTTTGCACGAGTAACGGTTGTTTCAATACGGCCGTTTTCAAGCAAATAGGTAACCATTGCGCGAAGCATAGCTTTTCTGTGATCGCTGGTTCTTCCGAGTTTTCTTGTACCTGGCATCAAAAATCAACTCCTTGAACAAATTGTCGTCGATTATTTCGACGAGAGTATACGGGACGATTATTCGTCCTCTGAACGAAGACTGAATCCGAGTGATGCAAGCTTGTTGATAACCTCGTCAAGTGACTTACGTCCAAGGTTACGAACCTTCATCATTTCGTCCTCTGTCTTTTCGGTGAGATCCTGAACAGTATTTATACTTGCACGCTTCAAGCAGTTGAAGCTACGTACTGAAAGATCAAGTTCCTCAATGGTCATCTCAAGAATCTTTGAAACGCCCTTGTCGTCCTTTTCAACTATGATGTCGCCATCAAAGACATCACCTGAAAGGTCAACGAAGAGGTTGAGATGTTCAGTGAGCACCTTGGCACCGAGAGATACTGCCTCCTGAGCGGTAAGTGTACCGTCGGTAGTAACCTCGAAAATCAATTTATCAAAATCAGTAAACTGACCTACACGAGTGTTTTCTACTGTGTAGTTTACCTTCAATACAGGTGTATAAATAGAGTCAACAGGAATTACACCGATTACAGTCTGGCTCTGCTTATTCTGTTCAGCAGGAATATAGCCACGACCTTTATCCATGGTGAGTTCCATATTAAGCTTTCCGCCTGCACCAACGGTTGCAATATGCAAATCGGGATTAAGAATTTCGACCTCTGCGTCGGCCAAAATTGAGCCTGCAGTAACTACGCAAGGACCTTCAGCGTCGATGAAAACCTTCTTTTCTCCGTCGCAATGAAGCTTTGCGTTAATGCCTTTGATGTTAAGAACGATTTCTGTAACATCTTCTTTTACTCCGGGCACTGTCGAAAATTCGTGTACCACTCCGTCAATTTTTACAGACGTTACAGCAACGCCCGGAAGCGAGGAAAGAAGTACTCTTCTGAGACTATTGCCAAGAGTACGGCCGTATCCGCGTTCGAGAGGTTCGATTACGAATCTTCCGAATGAGGAATCCTCGGGGCATTCTACTGTAATATTGGGCTTCTCAATCTCAATCATTCAAAACCCTCCTAAATAATAAAATTTGAAACTTATTCATCAAAAGAATCAGATTACTTAGAATAGAATTCTACGATAAGCTGTTCTTCAACCGGTGTGTCAATCTCTTCTCTTGCGGGAAGGTTAACAACCTTTGCTTCTAAGGCTTCACGATTGAGGTCAAGCCATGCAGGTACGGGACGTCCTGAATTTGCTTCAAGAACAGCCTTAACCTTTGTGCTTTCCTTGCTCTTTGCAGATACAGCAACTACTTCGCCGGCTCTGAGAAGATACGAAGGAATATCAACCTTTTTACCGTTTACCATGAAGTGACCGTGTACAACGAGCTGACGAGCTTCGGCTCTGGAGCTTGCCCAACCGAGTCTATATACTACGTTGTCAAGACGGCTTTCGAGGATACGGAGAAGGTTTTCACCAGTAACACCCTGCTTGCGCTCAGCCATCTCGAAATAATGATGGAACTGACCTTCAAGAATGCCGTAGTAGCGTCTTGCTTTCTGCTTCATACGAAGCTGAAGACCATATTCAGATGTCTTCTTTCTGCCCTTACCATGCTGGCCGGGAACATAATTTCTACGGCTTACAGAGCATTTATCAGAGTAGCATCTTTCGCCTTTAAGGAAGAGCTTTTCTCCCTCACGACGACAGAGTTTACATACCGATCCGGTATATCTAGCCATTTAGTTACACCTCCAAAAATTATACGCGTCTTCTCTTAGGCGGACGGCAACCATTGTGCGGGATGGGAGTAACGTCTTTGATAAGAGTTACTTCGAGACCTACAGTCTGAAGCGCACGGATGGCAGCTTCACGACCGGCACCCGGTCCCTTTACGAATACTTCAACGGTTTTAAGACCGTGATCCATTGCAGCCTTTGCAGCTGTTTCAGCAACCGACTGGGCAGCAAACGGAGTTGATTTTCTTGAACCGCGGAATCCGAGTTCACCGGCAGATGCCCATGAAATAGCATTTCCCTGAACGTCGGTGATCGTAACAATGGTATTATTGAAGGTTGATTGAATATGGACTGCGCCTTTTTCAATGTTCTTCTTCTCGCGGCGTCTGCGAGTAGTTGTAGCTTTTTTAGCCTGTGCCATAACTATCTTCCTCCTATATTACTTCTTCTTGTTAGCGATTGTCTTCTTCGGGCCTTTTCTTGTACGTGCGTTGGTCTTTGACCTCTGACCACGAACAGGAAGTCCCTTACGATGACGCAAGCCGCGATAGCATCCGATTTCTACAAGACGCTTGATATCGAAAGCGATAGCTCTGCGAAGGTCACCTTCAACAGCGATGTTCTTTTCGATATAATCACGAAGCTTTGCTACGTCATCTTCGGTGAGATCCTTTACGCGTGTATCCGGGTTTACACCGGTAGCAGTAAGGATATCGTTAGCAGTTTTACGGCCAATACCGTAAATATAGGTTAATCCAATTTCGACCCGCTTTTCTCTTGGCAGGTCAACACCAGCAATTCGTGCCATGTGTTCAATGCACCTCCGTAATTTGGCTAGCGTCAATTAGCCCTGACGCTGTTTGTGCTTGGGATTTTCACAGATAACCATGATGCGTCCCTTGCGCCTAATTATCTTGCACTTTTCGCAAATCTTTTTGACAGAAGGTCTGACTTTCATTTGTATTACCTCCTAAATTATGTGCCGTTTCATTCGGCAGTATAATGTATGTGCTGTTTTTTCAGTTTTTACTGATTATGACTTTGAACGATATGTTATACGTCCTTTTGTCAAATCGTAAGGCGACATCTCGACTGTTACCTTATCTCCCGGTAAGATTCGAATAAAGTTAATTCTCATTTTTCCGGAAATGTGGGTTAAAATCTGATGTCCGTTTGGTAACTCTACCTTGAATGTTGCGTTAGGTAAAGCTTCTACCACTGTACCTTCAATCTCTATCATATCCTGTTTGGACACTATAGGATACCTCCCTAAATTTAAGCAGTAAAGTTGCGTAGTATAGACTTTATTCTGCTGTTTGCCGCTAAATCTTCCTCTGATACAATTGTTTTTGTTTCGCTGATGTGTTTTTTGCTCTTTTTCTTCGGTCGGTCGCATGGACGATGACGTCCGTCGGTAAGCATTGCCGTATTTTCATCGGCCGAAAGAACAATCATAAACTGCCCTTTTTCCTTACCAGCGGTGACAAAAACTATTTGTCCTCTCTTCATTGTCAACTACCATCCAAATCAATCGGGGATGGTCAAAATGACCGGTCCCTCGGGAGTAATTGCTATACTGTGCTCGAAATGAGCTGACAGCTTTCCGTCGGCTGTCTTTATCGTCCAGCCATCAGGCATTTGCTTTACATCAGGAGTTCCCACGTTTATCATCGGTTCAATAGCGAGGGTCATGCCCGACACGAGTCTTATTCCCCTGCCGGATCTTCCGAAATTCGGTACTTCAGGCGCTTCATGTAGGCTCGCGCCTACGCCATGGCCGACGAAATCTCGGACCACCGAGTAACCGCGCGCCTCGACATACTGTTGAATCGCATTTGATATATCGCCGACTCTGTTGCCGTGTATGGCCATTCGGATTCCTTCATAAAGGCTTTCCTCAGTGGCCTTCATCAGCCGCTTTGCTTCGTCGGAAACATCTCCGCAAGCAAAAGTAGCAGCATTGTCGCCGTTATATCCTTCAAAGGCTGCTCCAAGATCGATACTTACGATGTCGCCTGCCTTGATGATTCGGTCCTTTGACGGTATGCAGTGAATTACCTCGTCATTTATGGAAATGCATGCCGTTGCGGGATAACCGTTGTAATTGAGAAAATTGGGTTTAGCCCCTTGGCTTATTATATAATCGTAAGCCAATTTATCAATTTCGCGAGTAGATACTCCCGGCTCAACTGCTTTCCCCGCAACGCGGAGTGCTCCGGCCGATATACGTCCTGCTTCTCTCATAAGCTTTAGCTCACGAGCTGTTTTGAGCACTATCATGCTTAACCACCGTTTCTTGCCACGAAAGCTCGATTAGTCATTGAGGGCGGCGAGGGTAAGGGCTGTTGTATCCTTTACCTCTTCTTGTCCTTCAACAAGGCGGAGCTTTCCGGCTTTTTCGTAATACCCCTTTAACGGCTCGGTCTGTTCATGATATACATGAAGTCTTTCGAGTACCGTTTCGGGAGCGTCATCCTTACGCTGAACGAGCTCACTGCCGCAGGCATTGCAAATGCCTTCCTTAGCAGGCTTTTTATATTCAGTGTGATATGACGCACCGCACTTTAAGCAAACACGACGACCTGCCATACGGGCGGCAATCTTATCATCCGGAACCTCGATTGAAATTACGCGGTCGATTACGATTCCCATCTGGTCAAGAGCCTCGGCCTGCGGAATTGTGCGGGGGAAGCCATCGAGGATAAAGCCATTCTGGCAATCGTCCTCGCTGAGACGCTCTCTGATGATGCCGATTACGACATCATCAGGAACGAGCTTTCCTTCATCCATATATGCTTTTGCTTTGAGTCCCATTTCTGTGCCATTCTTGAGGGCTTCACGGATGATGTTGCCGGTCGAAATGGCGGGAATCGAAAGCTTTTCACAAATAATTTCTGCTTGGGTGCCTTTACCGGCACCGGGCGCGCCTAAAAGAATAAGGTTCATAATTTTACCTCCGAAATCAATCAAACAAGCCCTTGTAATGACGCATCATTACCTGTGATTCAAGCGACTGAACTGTATCAAGCGCAACGCCTACTACGATGAGTACCGAAGTACCGCCGAGCGAAATTGACGTCATGCTCGAATTGAAGAAGCCGATTACGATAGGTAATACAGCGAGTACTCCAAGGAAGAGAGCGCCAATTAATGTTACTCTTGACAAAATTCTCTTAAGAAATTCAACTGTCGGTTTTCCGGAACGGATTCCGGGAACTGAACCGCCGTTTTTCTTTAAATTGTTAGCAATCTCGACAGGATTGTACTGAATCTGAACATAGAAGTAAGCAAATCCAATAATCATTGCGAGATAAAGAAACGCATAGAACACTCCACGATAGCTGAAGAGTGAAAGTAACTGATACCAGAAGCCTTGAACAGTCTTCATATCGGTTCCCATGAATGAAAGAATCATTGTCGGGATTGAAAGGAATGAGCTTGCAAAGATGATAGGCATAACGCCCGACATATTTACCTTAATCGGAATATGTGAGCTGTTTCCACCGTACATCTTGCGGCCAACTACGCGCTTTGCGTACTGAACGGGAATTCTACGCTCTGCACCGGTCATGAATACGATAAAGACGATGATTGCGAGGAATACAATAATTGTTGCAAAGAAAGCGAAGAAATCGCCTGATTGCCAGAAATTGTATAAGATCGCAGCAGCAGACTTTGCACGTGAAAGAATACCGGCAAAGAGGAGAATTGAAATGCCGTTGCCGACACCCTTCTCGTCGATACGCTCACCAAGCCACATCATAATGGCTGAACCTGCTGTAAAGCAGAGAACGATTACAACACCGGCAAAGATATCTTCTGCCAAGTTGTAGCCGCGGTCAACGTATCCGCTTGCATGCAAGTAAATGAAGTATGCAGTTCCCTGAATAAGACCGAGGATAACAGTAACAAATCGTGTGATTTTTGCGATTTTCTTTCTGCCTTCTTCGCCTTCCTTTGAAATTCTTTCAAGGGCAGGAATTGCAACACTTAAAAGCTGCATAATAATTGATGCGTTGATGTATGGAGTAACGCTCATTGCGAAGATAGCGCCGTACTCCAAACCGCCACCGGTAAGAATGTTGATATAGCTGAGGAAAGAGCCAATGCCCTCGCCTGAAACGACATTCTGCATTCCTGCCTTGAGCGCTGCAATATCGATAAACGGAACAGGAATTACCGATCCGATACGGAATATTGCGATAATCATGATGGTATAAAGAATCTTTTTACGGATTTCTGTTACTCTCCACGAGTTTTTAAGAACCTGAAACATTATACCACCTCAGCCTTTCCGCCTGCTGCTTCGATTTTACTCTTAGCAGTTTCCGAAAAAGCTGCAGCCTTGACGGTAAGCTTAATGTTAAGTTCGCCATTGCCGAGAATCTTTACGCCATCGTATGCCTTTTTAATAAGTCCGCTGGCGATTAAAGCCTCGGTATCAACTGTGGCACCATTTTCGAATTTTGCTAAATCAGATACATTGATAGCAACGATCTTCTTTGCAAAAATGTTATTAAATCCTCTCTTAGGAACACGTCTCTGGAGCGGCATCTGGCCGCCTTCGAAACCGGGTCGGATACTGCCGCCGGAACGAGCCTTCTGGCCCTTATGTCCCTTACCGGCTGTCTTACCCTGACCTGAACCGTGACCTCTACCAATGCGCTTGCGCTCAAAGGTTGAGCCCGGAACAGCTGTAAGTTCATGCAGTTTCATTTATATGACACCTCCCTAATTTATGCTTCGGTAACCTCGACGAGGTGGCTTATTTTGCGGATCTTGCCCTGTGTTGCTGCATTGTCAGGCTGTACTCTTTCGTCGCCGATTTTGTGCAGTCCGAGTGCTTCAGCAGTAGCAATCTGATCCTTCTTTGAACCGATAAGGCTCTTTACAAGTTTTACTTTAAGGCTTGCAACCTTCTTAGCTCTAGGTGACATTGTTCATAATCCCCCTTAACCTAAGATTTCCTTAACGGACTTGCCACGGATAGCAGCAACCTCTTCGACATTGCGAAGCTTGGAAAGACCGTCAATTGTAGCTCTTACTACATTGCAAGGATTGTTAGAACGAAGGGCCTTTGTTCTGATGTCCTTGATGCCAACGCTCTCGATTACTGCACGAACTGCGCCGCCGGCAATAACACCGGTACCAGGTGCAGCAGGCTTTAAGAGAACGCGACCTGCATCGAACTCACCCAT
The DNA here is from genome assembly GCA_017409475.1 of Clostridia bacterium. Classification (GTDB taxonomy): domain Bacteria; phylum Bacillota; class Clostridia; order Oscillospirales; family Acutalibacteraceae; genus UMGS1976. Next base: position 35,576 of record JAFQSP010000008.1, on the reverse strand, counting down.
AATTTCATGAGGAATAGTTGTACCCTTTAAGGAAACCTCAATCATGTTCTTCTTTGCGTCCTCGATGCCCTTGCGGATTGCATCGGGAACTTCACGAGCTTTGCCGAGACCGAAGCCAACGTGACCGTTGCCATCGCCGACAACCATAAGTGCGGTGAACTTCATGATACGTCCGCCCTTTACGGTTTTGGATACGCGGTTGAGTGCAACCATGCGTTCCTGAAGCTCCATTGTTGAAGCATCAAAATTTGTAGCCAAAGTTATTCCTCCCTCTTAAAAATTGAGGCCGCCCTTACGGGCACCTTCGGCCAGCTCTTTGACGCGGCCGTGATAAATATAGCCGCCACGGTCAAAGACTACGTCTTTGATACCTTTTGCTGCGGCACGTTCTGCCAATAATTCTCCAACCTTGAAGGCTGCCTCTTTGTTTCCGCCATAACCGAAATCCTTTTCGTTAGAGGAAGCGGCAACCAAAGTAACACCGTTTACATCATCGATGATCTGGGCGTAAATATTTGCGTTGGAGCGGAAAACATCAAGGCGCGGACACTCAGGTGTGCCGCAAATCTTACCGCGAACGCGAACGTGGCGGTGAAGTCTCGCCTTATTGCGACTTGGCTTATTAACCATTTCAATTCACTCCTTTTATTTCTTAGCGCCCTTACCGGCCTTGCCTTCTTTGCGTCTAACATATTCGCCCTGATAGCGAATACCCTTGCCCTTGTAAGGTTCGGGCGGACGCTTTTCGCGGATCTCTGCAGCAAATTGACCAACAACCTGCTTGTCAGGACCGGAAACAACGACGAGGTTCGGATTAGGAACATCAATTGATATGCCTTCGATTTCAGGCATGATAACCTGATGGGAGAAACCAAGGTTCATTACGAGGTTGCTGCCCTGCTTCTGAGCACGGTAGCCGATACCGTTAACTTCGAGTGTCTTTGTAAAGCCGTTTGATACACCTTCTACCATGTTGGCAATAAGTGTACGGGTAAGACCGTGAAGTGAACGAGCAGTCTTTTCATCGTTGATACGAGCAACAACGATTTCGTTACCCTCGATTTTTACTGTGATTTCCTGACGGATTTTCTGGGTAAGTGTGCCTTTTGCACCCTTAACGGTAATTACGTTACCGTCAAGCTTTACGTCAACTCCTGCGGGAATTGTAATCGGATTCTTTCCTATACGTGACATTTCGGCACCTCCTTACCAGACGAAAGCGAGAACTTCGCCGCCAACATTGTTAGCGCGAGCCTGCTTATCTGTCATTACACCCTTGGAGGTGGAGAGAATTGCAATTCCGAGGCCACGCATGACCTTGGGCATATCCTCTACGTTTGTGTATATTCTCAAACCGGGCTTTGATACCCTACGCAGGCCGGTAATGACCTGAGATTTGTTCGGACCGTACTTGAGGGTGACGTGAATCATGCCCTGCTTGCCGTCCTCTGTAACCGTGAAGCCCTTGATGTAACCCTCGTCAACAAGAATCTGAGCAATTGCCTTCTTCATGTTTGACGCAGGAATATCAACTGACTCGTGCTTTGCTGAATTTGCGTTACGGATTCGAGTAAGCATATCAGCGATTGTATCAGTAATCTGCATGTCATTAACCTCCTTACCAGCTTGATTTCTTTACGCCCGGGATCTCGCCCTTATAAGCGAGCTCACGGAAGCAGATACGACAAATTCCATACTTGCGAAGGTAAGCATGAGGTCTGCCGCAAATTTTACATCTGTTGTATGCTCTTGTTGAGAATTTAGCAGTTCTTGTCTGCTTAATTTTCATAGCTGTCTTTGCCATTACAGTCCCTCCTCCTTATTTCGCAAACGGAGCGCCAAGCAAGCTGAGCAGCTCGAAGGCCTCTTCGTCTTTATTGGCTGTGGTCACGAAGCAAATGTCCATACCACGAACCTTGTCAATCTTATCATACTCGATTTCAGGGAAAATAAGCTGTTCCTTAACGCCCATCGAGTAGTTTCCGCGTCCGTCAAATGAGTTGGGGTTGATGCCCTTGAAGTCTCTAACTCTCGGAAGAGCTGCAGAGAACAAACGGTCAACAAACTCCCACATCTTTTCACCGCGGAGTGTAACCTTGGCGCCGATAGGCATTCCTTCACGAACCTTGAAGTTAGCAACCGATTTCTTTGCGTTGCAAACGATTGCCTTCTGTCCTGTGATTTGTGCCAAATCGTTACATACGGCGTCAAGCACCTTTGAATTTTCGCGTGCTTCTGCACCGCAACCTACATTGATGATAACCTTTTCAAGCTTCGGAATCTGCATGACGCTCTTGTAGCTGAATTTCTTCATCATTGCAGGCGCAACTTCGGCTTTATATTTTTCCTTAAGTCTTGCCATTGTCATGTTCCTCCTAACTTAAAACTCTGCTTTGCACTTAGCGCAAACGCGAACTTTTTTACCATCAACTGTCTTACGGCCTACGCGGGTCTGCTGCTTGCACTTGGGGCAAACAAGCTGAACCTTGCAGGCATAAATTGCGCCTTCTGCCTGGATGATGCCCGAAGGATCACCGGCCTTGCGCGGTTTTACGTGTTTTGTGACGATATTGTGTTTTTCAACAATTACCTTACCCTCTGTCGGGCTGACTTCGAGAACCTTACCGGTCTGGTTGCGGTCCTTGTCGTCACCGGTAAGAATTTTGACAGTATCGCCGACTTTAATATTCATCTTGCTCATCAAAATTCTCCTCTCTTAGAGTACTTCGGGAGCGAGTGAAAGGATCTTTACATAGTCCTTTTCACGAAGCTCACGAGCTACCGGTCCAAAAATACGGGTACCTCTCGGGTTTTTGTCATCTCTAATGATAACGGCAGCATTTTCATCAAATCTGATATATGTGCCGTCAGCACGGCGAACGCCATGTGCCGATCTTACGATAACGGCCTTTACAACATCGCCTTTTTTAACTGTGCCGCCGGGTGCAGCCTTCTTTACAGAGGCTACAACGACGTCGCCAATATTGGCATACCTTTTTCCAGATCCGCCGAGTACACGAATGCACATAAGCTCCTTTGCACCTGTGTTGTCGGCAACCTTAAGGTAACTCTGCTGTTGTACCACAGATATTCCTCCTTAATAATTGCGCAGTAGTATTTTAGATTGTAAAACTTACTTCGCTTTGGTAATGATTTCGACAACACGCCATCTCTTATCCTTGGACAGCGGTCTGGTCTCCATAATCATAACGCGGTCGCCAACGCTGCATGTGTTTTCTTCATCATGAGCCTTGAACTTAACCGTCTTTTTAACAATCTTGTTGTAAAGGGGATGCTTAACATTGTCCTCAATAGCAACAACAACTGTTTTATCCATCTTGTCGCTGACTACACGGCCAACGCGAGTTTTTCTAAGATTTCTTTCACTCATGGTTTAGCCTCCCTTTCTCAAGAATTAGCGCTGTTCTGGTATTCGCGAAGTACGGTGAGTACGCGTGCGATGTCCTTTTTAACAGCCTTGATTCTCATCGGATTTTCGAGCTGGTTTACAGCATTCTGAAAACGCAGGTGGAACAGCTCTTCTTTAAGGTTCTTTAACTTCTCTTGAAGTTCAACCTCAGTCAGTTCTCTGAACTCTTTTGCCTTCATTACTGCTCACCATCCTCTTTTGTAATAAATTTGCATTTGATAGGCAGCTTGTTAGCAGCAAGTCGCATAGCTTCCTGTGCTACTTCCTTTGAAACGCCCGCAATTTCGAACATTACTCGACCGGGCTTTACAACTGCTACCCAATATTCAGGTGAACCTTTACCTGAACCCATTCGGGTTTCAGCAGGCTTTTCTGTGATAGGCTTATCCGGGAATACCTTAATCCAAACCTGACCGCCACGCTTGATGTAACGGGTCATAGCAATACGAGCTGCTTCGATTTGATTAGCGGTAATCCAAGCCGGTTCAAGAGCCTGTAAGCCAAATTCACCATTAGAAACGAAGTTACCACGCATAGCCTTACCGGTCAAACGACCTCTCTGTACTCTGCGGTACTTAACTCTCTTAGGCATTAACATTAGCGGGCTCCTCCTTCCTTGCGGGTCTTACGATTGTCATGAAGAACCTCGCCGGAATAGATCCAAACCTTTACGCCGAGACGGCCGTAGGTTGTGCTTGCTTCTGCAAAACCGTAGTCGATGTCGGCACGGATTGTCTGAAGCGGAATGGTTCCTTCATGATATGTCTCGCTACGGGCGATTTCTGCACCGCCGAGACGTCCTGATACCTGAGTCTTTATACCCATAGCGCCAAGACGCATAGCGCGTCCCATGCACTGCTTCATAGCGCGGCGGAAAGATATACGCTTTTCGAGCTGAGCAGCGATATTTTCAGCAACGAGCTGAGCATTTACGTCAGGGTTCTTAATCTCAACAATGTTGATGTTAACAGACTTACCAAGCATCTGCTCACACTGAGCCTTGAGCTTGTCAATTTCTGCACCGTTACGGCCGATAATCATACCGGGCTTTGCGCAGTGGATGTGAAGTCTTACCTTGTTTGCAGCGTCGCGCTCGATTTCAATCTTTGAAACACCAGCGGCAAAAAGCTGCTTCTTAAGGGTCTTGCGGATGTTGTAATCCTCAACAAGAGTGTCGCCAAACTGGCCGTCCTTCACGAACCAACGAGAATCCCAGTTTTTAATCACGCCGACACGGAGTCCGTGTGGATGAACTTTCTGTCCCATGTTAAATCCTCCTCAATTACTCTGCTTCCCTAAGTACCAGGGTCACATGTGAAGTTCTCTTGTAAATGTGGTATGCACGTCCATGTGCACGGGGACGGATTCTCTTAAGAATCGGTCCGGGGCAAGCCAAACATTCAGCAACATAAAGCTTTGAAACGTCCATGTTGTGATTGTTTTCGGCGTTTGCCATAGCTGATTTAAGCAGCTTCTCAAGCGGTTCACACGCAGCCTTGGGTGTGTGCTTGAGAATAGCCATGGCCTTTTCTGCAGGCTGATTGCGGATTAAATCCAATACAATCTGAACCTTGCGGGGTGAGATGCGGATAAATTTTACCGTAGCTCTTGATTCCATAGTTAACTCTCCTTTCGGCTGGTGTTATTACTTGCCTGATGTCTTTGATCCGGCGTGACCCTTGAAGGTTCTTGTCGGAGCAAATTCACCGAGCTTATGACCTACCATGTCTTCGGTAACATATACCGGAACATGCTTGCGGCCGTCGTGTACTGCAAATGTGTGACCTACAAAGTCAGGGAAAATAGTAGACGAGCGGCTCCATGTTTTGAGAACGCGCTTTTCGCCAGCTTCGTTCATCTGAAGTACTCTCTTTAAAAGTACAGGCTGTACGTATGGTCCTTTTTTAACGCTTCTTCCCATAATTCTTAGCTCCTCTCTCTACTATTTAGTACGTCGCTTCGCAATAAACTTATCGGAAGCCTTGTGCTTTTTGCGGGTCTTGTATCCGAGTGTCGGTTTACCCCACGGGGTAACAGGGCCCGGACGTCCAATCGGTGACTTACCTTCACCACCACCGTGCGGGTGGTCGCAGGGGTTCATTACAGAACCACGAACGGTAGGTCTCCATCCCATGTGGCGCTTGCGTCCGGCTTTACCGTAGTTAACGTTCTCGTGTTCAGGATTTGAAACCTGACCGATTGAAGCCATACAGTTTACCGGTACATAGCGAAGTTCGCCTGACGGGAGTCTGAGAAGGGCTTTGCCGCCCTCTTTTGCCATAAGCTGAGCCTGGTTTCCTGCTGAACGGGCAAGCTGTGCGCCCTTTCCGGGATAAAGCTCAACGTTGTGAATAAAGGTACCAGTCGGAATGTTAGCAAGCGGAAGTGCGTTGCCCGGCTTAATATCAGCGGTTGTGCTGCTGATTACCTTGTCTCCGACCTTGAGGCCAACGGGAGCGATAATGTATCTCTTTTCGCCGTCCTCATATTCAACAAGAGCGATGAAAGCGCTGCGGTTAGGATCGTACTCGAGAGTAACAACTGTTGCAGCAATATCAAACTTGTTGCGCTTGAAATCAATTATACGATACTTTCTACGGTTGCCGCCGCCACGGTGTCTTACTGTGATTCTACCGTAGCTGTTGCGTCCAGCCTTTTTGTCGAGTGGAGCAAGAAGGCTTTTTTCAGGAGCAACCTTTGAAAGACCGGAATAATCCATAACCGTCATTCCACGTCTACCGGGAGTAGTCGGTTTATAATGTTTAATTGGCATTTCGGTTTTCACTCCTTAAATAATAGCTTAGCGGGGATTGCCTTTCTCCCCATACATTGCGATTATTGATAATTTCTAACTATATAATGTAAGAAATTACATCATGCCTTCGAAGAACTCGATCGGCTTTGAATCTGCGGTGAGGGTAACAACAGCCTTTTTCCATGAAGCAGTTTTGCCTTCGAAACGGCCATAACGGCGGAAGTGTCCGCGTACGTTAATTGTGTTAACCTTTGCTACCTTTACCTTGAAAAGCTCAGCAACTGCGTTTGCAATATCAATCTTGGTAGCGTCTTTGGCAACCTTGAAGGTGTATTTCTTCATGTCACTGCCTGCCATGCTCTTTTCGGTGATTACCGGAGCAATAATGATTTCAGATGCGAGTTTCATTATGCATACACCTCCTCGATCTTCTTAATGGCGTCCTTAACGATAACTACTGTGTCAGCGTTGAGGATGTCGTATGTGTTAATTGTGTTAACCTGTGCGGTCTTTGTTCCCGGGATGTTAGCTGCGCTCTTGATAGCGAACTTGTTCATTTCAGGGAGAACAATAAGTGTCTTCTTACCTGCACCGATAGCGCTGAGGCAATTAACAACAACCTTTGTCTTGAAAGAATCAACTGCCATTGAGTCGAGTATGATAACAGCGTTATCAACGACCTTGCTGGACAGAGCAGACTTGATAGCAAGCTTGCGTTCCTTCTTGTTGAGGGTGAAGCCGTAGTCACGGGGCTTGGGTCCGAGGGCGATACCGCCATGGTACCACTGAGGAGCTCTGATAGAGCCCTGTCTTGCGTGACCGGTTCCTTTCTGGCGCCAAGGCTTTCTGCCGCCGCCGGAAACCTCAGAACGTGTCAGAGTAGACTGTGTACCCTGACGCTGATTAGCTAAATAGCTAACAACAGCCATGTGCATAACGGCTGTATTGGGCTCGATGCCGAAAACGCCGTCGGCAAGTTCGATATCGCCGACCTTTTTGCCGGTCATATCTACAATATTAAGATTAGGCATTAGTCAACTCTCCTTTCTTACTTCGTCTTGACGCTGTCAGAGACAAATACATATCCGCCCTTAGGTCCGGGGATTGCACCCTTAACTGCGAGGATATTCTTTTCTGCGTCAACCTTGACAACAGCCAGATTCTGGACTGTGACACGGACAGCGCCCATGTGGCCTGCCATCTTTTTGTTCTTGTAAACTCTTGACGGGGTTGAGCAAGCGCCCAATGAGCCGCCGTGACGTGCTACAGGACCGGTACCGTGAGACATCTTAAGTCTGTGGAAGCCGTGGCGCTTAATTACGCCTGCGTAGCCCTTACCTTTGCTGCGGCCAACTACGTCAACCGATTCGCCTTCGGCAAATACGTCAGCTTTTACAAGATCGCCGATGTTGAGAGCTGATGTATCATCGAGTCTAAACTCTTTGAGTACGCGCTTGGGAGCAACATCGTTCTTGTCAAAATGTCCTTTGAGCGGTTTGGTTACCTTGTTAGCTTTGATTTCGCCGTAACCGAGCTGAACAGCATCGTAGCCGTCGTTTTCAGCAGTCTTCTTGAATGTTACGAGACAAGGACCTGCTTCGATTACGGTAACAGGGATAACGTTGCCGTTCTGGTCAAAAACCTGGGTCATGCCAAGCTTTTTTCCAATGATTCCTTTTTTCATCTTTTATTTCCTCCTTAATAGGTTATTGGTTGGCATTTCGCCAACATGACCTTACCCGCGAAAAATCGATTAAAGCTTAATCTCGATTTCAACGCCGGCAGGGAGCTCAAGACTCATCAGAGCTTCAACGGTCTTGTTTGAAGGTCTGAGAATGTCGATAAGCCTTTTGTGTGTGCGTGTTTCAAACTGTTCGCGGCTATCCTTATATTTATGGACAGCACGGAGAATTGTAACGATCTCTCTGTCAGTGGGGAGCGGTACAGGTCCCGAAACTCTTGCGCCGGTGCGCTTTGCGGTTTCAACAATCTTTTCCGCTGACTGATCGATAAGCTTGTGATCGTAGCTCTTCAGTCTGATTCTGATTTTTTCCTTTGCCATTTGAATTTCGCCTCCTTATTTGATAGGTGGGCAGGATTCTAAAACTTCTTTACACCGTTCCGGGTGTTTCAACCCTTTCCGTTTTAAAACCGGACTTGTCCATAGGCGGTCAAGTACCTCTGGAATACCATAGCTTTTGACCAACAAATCCGGAATAGCGAATTCAACAGTGAAGTTTTTTTAATCGCCCGGTTTAAAATCGGACATACTCCGCGGAAATTTCCCAACTCAGAGGTCGGCCACCTCCCGCATCATCGCATATCTGTACGCATATTTTCAGACGCGTGCCTGAATATAATATCATACCAAGCCTTTATTTGCAAGATTTTTTTATTTTTTTCCTTGTTTTATTGCATTTTCTACCTTTTTAATAAGTAATGACAAGTTGTCAAGTTTAATTTGTGCAAAATAACGAAATTTTAGGGGTATTTTTGTGTTTTTGAAGATCAATAGGTATTTTTTTAAGTTGGAACAGCTTCCATTTAATAATAAAATCAGCATAATGTATAAAAAACTCCGAACTTAAATTAAGCTCGGAGTTTTGTTCATAAATCATCTTAGTTGCGCTTTCAAATATAGCTTCAATATACGCCAATATATAATGTAAGATAAATCGGTTATTTTTCTTCATCAAACCGTTCAAGTTCCTTTTTCTTACGTGAAATAGGAATATAAACATTCGCAAAAATCAAAACCACAAGACAAACGCCGATAAGCACAGCAATTATATAGCAAAAAATGAGTATCGCCGCTCCCCTATTTTCATCCTTACCCTGATTTTCGACAGTCGAATCGACATCTTCCTGACGTGATACAGCATTTGAGTTAACGGTCGGTCGAGACGAACTCACATTGTCAGATGACACAGATTCGGGTTCGCTCGACTCTTCGGATGAAACAGTCTCCGATGAAGCTTCCTCCGACGAGGTCGGAGCTTCACTCGGAATTTCGCTTTCGGGAATTGACGGCTCTGACGGTGTTTCTGACGGCATAGCTTGGCTAACTTCAGGAGCCGAAGCCGTACCGCTCACCTCTTGGGTAGCGGATGCTTTGATTGTAGAAGGCGCAGCCATCAAAATCAGCAAGCAGCAGACAAACGATAAAAGCCGTTTCATTTTAATACGCCTTACCCCAGCAAACCATGCAGGTTGCAGGTTTTCCGCAGCAGACACACTTATCATCAATATTTTTCTGGTCAAACGGGATGCAACGCGAGCCGACACCGGTAATTTCCTTCACCTTATCCTCGCATTCTTCATCGCCGCACCACATAGCCATAACAAAGCCGTCGCCCTTTTCGGCAAGAGTATCCTTGATTTCGTCCATCGTCTTGCAACAATAGGTCTTGTTCTCGCGGTTTTCGAGGGCTTTTTTATACATTAAAGCACGAATTTCTTCGAGCTTTTGACCGACAACAAGATTGATTTCGTCAAGAGAAACTGCAACCTTTTCGCCACCGACACGCATAGCAACAACGCACTGATTATTTTCGATATCGCGGGGGCCGATTTCGATACGGAGGGGTACACCCTTCATCTCATACTCCGCAAATTTCCAACCGGGACTGTTATCGCTGTCGTCGAGTTTAACACGATAGTTCTTTGCAAGCATTTCTTTAAGCTCGGTTGCCTTTTCGATAACACCGGGCTTATGCGATGCAACGGGGATAATTACCGCCTGAACAGGTGCAATATCGGGAGGTAAAACAAGTCCGTTATCGTCACCGTGGGTCATGATTACTGCACCGATAAGACGGGTTGTAACTCCCCAAGAGGTCTGATGCGGATGAACTCGCTTATTCTCCTTATCAGCATAGGTGATGTCAAACGCTTTTGCGAAACCGTCGCCGAAATAATGCGATGTACCAGCCTGAAGCGCCTTTCCGTCATGCATAAGAGCCTCGATTGCGTAGGTCGCCTCAGCTCCTGCAAACTTATCCGATTCGGTCTTCTTTCCCTTTATAACAGGCATAGCAAGATAACGCTCGCAGAAATCGGCATATACGTTAAGCATCTTTTCGGTTTCGGTTACTGCTTCCTCAGCTGTTGCATGAATTGTATGACCTTCCTGCCACAAAAACTCGCGTGAACGAAGGAAAGGACGTGTTGTTTTTTCCCAGCGGACAACGCTTACCCACTGGTTATAAAGCTTCGGCAAATCGCGCCAAGACTGAATTATATTAGCATAATGCTCGCAGAAAAGAGTTTCAGACGTAGGACGGACACAAAGCTTTTCTTCAAGCTCATCCTTTCCGCCGTGAGTAACCCAAGCTACTTCTGGCGCAAATCCTTCAACATGGTCCTTTTCTTTCTGTAAAAGGCTTTCGGGAATGAACATCGGCATACATACGTTTTCGTGTCCTGTTACCTTAAACATTCCGTCAAGAATACGCTGTATATTCTCCCAAATTGCGTAACCGTAAGGACGTATAACCATACATCCCTTTACGCTGGTATATTCGATAAGCTCAGCCTTTTTTACAATGTCGGTGTACCACTGGGCAAAGTCGACATCCATTGAGGTTATAGCTTCGACCATTTTCTTTTCAGCCATTATTTTCTCTCTCCTAATCTAATCGTTTCGCCTGGTTTTACCGACATGAGCTCATCGTCGGCATAAAACCAAATTTCAGTCGCTGTGGGATTGTTTATTACCGTGCCGTCGGCACTTACATTCATTTTATTCATACAGGTAAAATAATCGTAAATTTCAATATTCGTGGCATAAAAAACATCGTCTCTATTTCCCGCTTTTTTACAAAATTCTTCGATTACATTCCAATTATTATCGCGGTCAAATTCGTAACTGTGGCCCCAAATATACATAAGCCTTGCCTTTTCCTCAGGGGCATTTAAAAACTCGTCAAGAAGCTCAAAAAGACGCTCGTTATTATGATGGGCTGTTGGATGCCACTTCATAAAATCGGTCGGGAAATCAAAAGCTTCAGTTGAATGAACCGTTCGGGCATAGACCATTCCCGCTTTTTTACAGCTGCCGATTACATCATCGTTAAACCAGCCGTATGGATAGGACATTCCGCGGATAACATAGCCGCAACGATTCTCGTACATAAGGCGGTCGGCCAAAATTTCGTTCACGTTTTCCTCGTCTGTGAGCTCGGTCATATTCGGATGATTTTTTGCGTGACAGGAAATTTCGTGTCCCGAAAAAAGCTCGATACACTCCTCAGCCGAAAGGCTCCAACCGTCAGCCGAATTACGTCCGCTATTAAGATGAAACGTACCCTTTATACCGTATTTGTTAAAGATTTCTACTAATTGACGGTCGTAGATGGGACCGTCATCATAGCTCATGGTCAAAGCCTTTTTCTTTCCGTATGGAAAAACGCCAAATTCAAGCTTCATATTAACTCCAAAAATACACCAAAACCGTCTTAAAGGCTTTTTTCCCTTAAAACGGCTTGATTAAATAAAAATGGTGTGTCGTATGTATCGATAAAATTATTTATTCTCTTCAATATAGCGAACGATATCGCCAACTGTTTTAATTCCTTCAATATCTTCGTCGGCTACTTCGAGCTCGAATTCATCCTCGATAGACATAACAAGGTCAACCATATCAAGACTGTCTGCGCCAAGATTTTCGACAATATTTGATGTCATGGTGACTTCATCCTGCTCAAGATCGAGCTGATCACAAAGAATATCTCTAACCTTTTCGAATACCATAAATACTCTCCTTAACAAAAAAGTTGCGTCAATTTGTTTACATCTCAAAATAAATATGATATTATAATGAAATGTCTTAATAAATAATATTTAAGTATTAGCCCTTTGTCAATAGGTTTTGATAATTTTTTTGATTTTTAAGTTTAAGGAGGCGGTCGAAAAATGAGTAACAAAAAATATTCGGTTATAGGTCATCCCATCGGTCACACCATGTCACCTTTTATTCACGGACGTTTATTTCAAATAAGCGGAGTAAATGCCGAATATACAAAATCCGACATAGCCCCCGAAGAATTAAAAGAAGAATTTGGTAATCTTTCGCTTCTTAACGGTTTTAACGTCACAATACCTCACAAACAGGCAATAATACCGCTGCTTGACGAGCTTGATAAATCAGCCGAGCTTTGCGGCGCGGTTAACACCGTTGCTATCGGCGAAAAAGCGACCGGCTACAATACCGATAAATACGGCTTTATGACCGCTCTTTCGCGCGCAAACATCAGCCTTTCGGGAAATGTTTTGATATGTGGAATCGGCGGTGCTTCGCGTGCGGTTGCCTTTGCCGCCGCTGAAAAGGGATGCAAAATGACCTTTGGAATCAGAAAAGGTAGTGAGGACAAGGCAAAGGCTCTTTGCGACGAAATACATACTCATTTCAGCGAAATCGAAATTGAAATCATAAGCTATGACGAAATTAGCGGCGAATACGACCTTGCTGTAAACGCTACACCCGTTGGAATGTACCCAAACACCGAAAAATCAGTACTTACCGAGGAGCAAATTTGCCGCTGTAAAGCTGTTTATGACCTCATATACAATCCCGAAGAAACCGAATTTTTGCGACTGGCGAGAAAAAACGGAATAAAATCCGATGGCGGAATGTCAATGCTGGTACTGCAAGCGGCAAAAGCGCACGAAATATGGTACGACGCTAAATTCGACGACCGCCAAATCGACCGAATTATAAAGGATGCTTCGAGTGAGTTAAGTGTTGTTTTCAAGGGCGGTGACGAAGCATGAACATAATTCTCAGCGGATTTATGGGCTGCGGAAAAACCACCATAGGCAAAATTATTGCGCGAAGATTAAACCTCGATTTTATCGACACCGACAAGGTCATTGAAGAAAGAGAAGGCCGAAAAATAAGAGAAATTTTTGACACCGAAGGCGAAGCTTATTTTAGAGATAAGGAACACGAAATTTGCGCCGAGCTTTCGCGCGAGGATAACAAAATTATCGCAACGGGCGGCGGTGCTCTCACCTTTGACCGAAACAAAGAGGTGCTTTCAAAAAACGGTAAGGTTATCTTTATCGATGTTGACCTCGAAACCATACTGAAAAGAATCGGCAATGATAGTCGGCGCCCCCTTTTGAACGATGAAACAAAGGCACTTTTTGATAAACGAAACCCGATTTATAATAAAAATTGCGACTTTACGATTACCGTATGCGGTGACGTTTCGGCAAGGGAAATTGCGGATAATATCATTAAATATTACATAAAAGGAGAAAAGGCAAAATGAACATTTTAATTGTCGGGCTCGGTCTTATCGGCGGCTCATACGCAAAGGCAATTAAGCGATATACAGATAACCGCGTAATTGGCATTGACGCTGACGAAACCGTAATTAAATATGCCCTTTCTCACGGCGCAATTGACAAGGTAGCCGATAATGACGATATTAAAAACGCCGACCTTGTAATCGTTTCGCTTTATCCAAAGGCTGCCGCCGATTTTATAAATAATAATGTTGACCTCTTCAAAGAGGGTGCTGTTGTCGCCGATAGCTGCGGCGTTAAGAGAGCCATTTACAGTCAACTTTCGGACAAGGTATTCGATGGCAAATTCACCTTTATCGGTGCTCACCCCATGGCAGGAAAGGAACACAGCGGCTTTGATTACAGCGACGCCGACCTTTATAAAGGGGCAAGTCTCATTATCACAACCGATGAACCTGATAGCGAGGCGGCGAAGCTACTTCAAAATATCGCCGAGCAAATCGGATTCATCCGCTGTACAGTTTGCACCCCCGAAAGGCACGATAAAATGATTGCCTTTACCTCCCAGCTTCCCCACGTGCTTGCTTGCAGCTATATTTCCGACCCGCTTGCCCTTTCACACAAGGGATTTTCGGCCGGCTCATTCCTCGACGTTACGAGGGTTGCATTCATAAACGACGTTATGTGGTCGGAGCTTTTTATCGACAACGCCGACCATCTTTGCGACGAAATTGACGAGCTGATAAAAAATCTTTCGGCATTCAAAACGGCAATCAAAAACGAGGACAAGGGCGCTCTCAGCCGAATGATGATAAAATCACGTGAACTGAAAGAGAAAACATAATGAAAAGCATAAACGTACTTAATAAATACAATATTTTAATCAAAAGAGGAATTATAAACAGCTGTGGCGAAGAGATTAAGAAGATTTCAAAGGCCAATACCGCCGCCATTGTAACCGACGACAACGTGGCAAAGCACTATCTTGACGCTGTTACAGCTTCGCTTGAAGGAGCCGGTTTCAAGGTGTTTAGCTTCATTTTTCCTCACGGAGAAGAGAATAAAACCATAGAAACGGTAATGAAAATGGTCGAGTTTTTTGCCGAATGCGGACTTACCCGTTCGGATATTGCCGTTGCGCTCGGTGGCGGTGTTTGCGGCGATATGTGCGGCTTTGCGGCGGCAATTTATCTGCGCTCAATCAGCTTTGTGCAGATACCGACATCATTACTTGCGCAGGTTGATTCATCGGTCGGCGGAAAGACGGGCTGCGACCTTAAAGTTGGCAAAAATCTTGTCGGGGCGTTTCATCATCCCTCGCTTGTGCTTATCGACCCCGATACCCTGTCAACCCTTGATGAAAAATATATGGCCGACGGTATGGGCGAAATTATTAAATATGGTTGTATTCGCTCAAAAGGACTTTTTGAAAAGCTCGAAAGCGGAGAAAAATACGCCGACATTGACGAAATTATTTACGAATGTGTGAAAATTAAGGCGGATATTGTTGAGACTGATTTTATGGAGCGGAATGAAAGAATGCTCCTCAACTTTGGTCACACGGTAGGTCACGCGATTGAAAAGCTGGATAATTTCAGCGGTCTCTCTCACGGAATGGCGGTTGGCGTAGGTATGGTTGCGCTTTCAAAAGCCGCCGAAGCAAAAGGACTGACAAAGGTTGGTGTCGCTGAGAAAATAGAAAAACTACTTGAAAAATACGGTATGCCGACCGAAACCGATTATGAAAAAGAGATTATAGCCAATGCCGCAATGAATGATAAAAAGAGACGCTCTGACAGCCTCAATATCATTCTAATCAAGGATATTGGCGAGGGGTATATTTACAAAACCGAGTGTGACAAATTCGGAGACTTTTTAAAGGGAGCTGAGTAAAAGTGAATGCGATAATTACGCCAAAGCGACTTTCGGGCGACGTAACCGTTCCCTCGTCAAAAAGCGCGTCTCACCGCGCAATCATTTGCGCCGCTCTCGCAAAAGGAAAGAGCCGAATTAAAGGTGTTTCGCTTTCTGACGATATTCTTGCAACCCTCGGCGCAATAAAAGCGCTCGGTGCTACCGTCGAAACCGACGGTGACGATTACATTATCATGGGAATAACCGAGCCGAAAAAAAGCGCCGTAATTGATTGCGGCGAATCCGGCTCGACGCTTAGATTTTTTATTCCGATTGCGGCAGCTCTCGGCGTTAGCGCAGTATTCGAAGGACACGGTCGACTTATAGAAAGACCGCTTTCCGCGATTACAAATCTTCTTGGTGAGCATAACATCAACTGCCACTACACCTCAAACGTAAATCTGCCGCTCGAAATAAGCGGTAAACTCGGCGAAGGTCGATTTGTAATCGGCGGCTCGGTCAGCTCACAGTATATCACGGGGCTTCTTTTTGCCCTCGCATACATAGGTAAAGAGGCGGAAATCATTATATCCTCACCTCTCGAATCGGCGGGATACGTTGATATGACGGTAGATACACTTTCACAATTTGGCGCAAAAATTGAAAAGACCGAATGCGGATATTTAATCCACCCGTCAACCCTCACAGCTACCGACATTACGGTTGAGGGAGATTGGTCGCAGGCGGCATTTTTTCTTGCGGCTGCGGCTCTTGGCGGCGAAATAAGAATACACGGACTAAATAAAAACTCGTTACAGGGTGACCGCGAATGCGAAAGAATATTTAAGGAAATCGGTGCAAAAATCGAATGGAAGGATGGCGTTCTTTGCGCCGAAAAGGGTGAGCTTTTACCCGTAACCATCGACGCGTCTCAAATTCCCGATATTATACCTCCGATTGCCGCCGTTTTGGGCGAATGTAACGGCAGGTCAACCATAAATAACGCTTACCGACTGAGAATAAAAGAAAGTGACCGCCTTTCTGCCATTGCAAGAGGGCTGGTCATGAACGGAATAAGCGTTGTCGAAGGAAGAGATTTTCTCGTCATCGACGGCGAACGATTAAAGGGCGGAAACATCGACGGATTTGCCGACCACCGAATTGTTATGGCTTTCAGTATTGCCGCCGCATATGCCGAAAACAAAAGTACAATTTCATGCGCAGAAGCGGTAAATAAATCATATCCCAAATTTTTTGAAGATTTTATGAGCATCGGAGGTGCTGTTAATGTCATCTAATATAGGTAAATATATTTCGCTTCAAATATTCGGCGAAAGTCACGGAAAGGCGATTGGTGCAGTTATCGACGGATTACCTGCGGGAATTGAACTCGACCTTGATAAAATTGCCGAACAGATGGCAAGACGGGCTCCCGGCAAGGATAAAACCGCAACACCAAGAAAAGAGGATGACATTCCCCAAATTTTATCAGGAATAAAGGGCTCGGCAACTACGGGTGCGCCTCTTTGTTCAGTTATATACAATACTAATACTCGGTCGAGCGATTACAGCGAATTTGAGGCCATGCCAAGACCGTCGCACGCCGACTATCCCGCATCGATTCGCTTTGACGGAAACAATGATTTAAGCGGCTCCGGGCATTTTTCGGGACGACTTACCGCCCCGATGACATTTGCAGGCGCCGTATGCCGTCAAATTCTCGAAAAGCGCGGTATCACCGTTGGCGGTCATGTATATTCAATCGGCGGAGTTGGCGACACCGCCTTTGACCCCGTGAACGTTGATGCCGAGCAACTGAATGGACTGAACAAACTTGCGTTTCCGACCGTTGACAAGGCGGCTGAGGATAAAATGCGTGAAAAAATCGAGGCCGCTCGAATGGACGGAAACTCGATTGGCGGCACTGTTGAAATCGCAGTAGTAGGTCTTCCTGCCGGTTGCGGTGACACTATGTTCGGCTCGATAGAAGGTCGAATCAGCGAGGCGCTTTTTGGCGTTCCTGCCGTAAAGGGAATCGAATTCGGCGCAGGATTTGGCTTTGATAAAATGCTTGGAAGCGAAGCCAACGACCGATACATAAGCATTGACGGAAAAATCGCTACCGTAAGCAATAATAACGGTGGCATTTTAGGCGGTCTTTCGAGCGGAATGCCGATTATTTTCAGGGCGGTTTTAAAGCCGACACCGTCAATTTCAAAGACTCAGGAAACCCTCAATTTAACTACAATGGAGACCGAAACCCTTTCTATAAAGGGCAGACATGACCCCTGTGTTGTAGTAAGAGGACTTGCGGCTATCGAAAACCTTGTCTGCTTTGTAATTTGCGATATTTTGAAAGGTAACGGAATTATATGAACTTGGACGAAATTAGAGTCGATATAGATAAAATTGACAAGGATATTGTTGAGCTGATAAAAAAGAGAATGAATCTTTCCCTTTCGGTTGCCGAGTATAAAATCAATAACGGCAAAAAGGTGTTCGATGCCGAAAGAGAAAAGACAATACTCGATAAAGTAGACAATCTCGGCGGTGAATACGGACATGCGGCACGGCTTATTTACTCGACCATTATGGAGCAAAGCCGTGCGCTTCAATACCCTCTCGTGAACTCAGAACTCGGAATAAAAGCGGAACCGCTCGACCCCGACAGCATTAAAAAGGTCGCCTGTCAGGGCGTTAAGGGTGCCTACTCATACGTTACAGCAAAACAGCTTTATAAAAACGCTGAAATCATCTTTTGCGAAAGATTTAGCGACGTTTTTGACGCGGTTGAAAGAGGTGACGCCGAAATCGGCGTTGTCCCGGTCGAAAATTCGTGGGCCGGCTCGGTGCATGAGGTGTATGACCTTTTGATTGAGAGAAAATTCTATATTGCAAATGCGGTTGATGCGAGAATTTCTCACAACCTGATTGGCACAAAAGATGCCGAAATCAGCGACATTAAGCAGGCTCTTTCTCATGAACAGGCGCTTCGTCAATGCGCCGAGTTTCTTGATAAAAAAGACATCGAGCCCATCGGCTGTCTTAACACCGCAATTGGCGTCAAAAAAGCGGCTGAAATGAATAACAAACAGATAGGTGCAATCGGCTCGACAGCCGCTGCAAACGAATTCGGTATGAAAATACTGGCGCAAAATATCGCCTCATCCGACTGCAACGTTACGCGATTCGTTTCGGTATCTAACAAATTCTATACAAGCGAAAACGCCGATAAAATCAGCATCGTTTTCAGTATTCCGCATAAGCCTGGTGCTTTATATTCGGTGTTTTCACGATTTGCCGCGGCAGGTCTCAATATGTCAAAAATCGAATCAAGACCGATTAAAAATCATAATTTTGAATATCTTTTCTACGTTGACCTTATCGGAAAGCTGATTAGCAAGGACACCCTTTGCACGATAAATTCGCTCAGTGAGGAGCTTGACGAATTCACTTTAATGGGCAACTATGAAGAAAAAGAGATAAAAATCGACTGATTTATCACTTTATAAAAACATTATAAACAATCGATAAAAAAAGCGCTGTGAAACCAAACGTTTCACAGCGTTTTTTACTATTCAATTCTTATTTCATTTCGCCGAATTTATTCATTACAAGACCCGTGATAAGCTTGGGATAGAAATAGGTTGACTTTTGCGGCATTTTTTCGCCTGCAGTAGCAACTGCGCTAATTTCGCTAACTCGTGTAGGATTCATGATAAAGCAACAATTTGCCTTATTTGTGTTCACCCATTCGATAGCTTCCGCTTGGTCGCGGGTGTAAGTAAGATTGATTTGATTAGCCATGTTTTCCTTATCAATCTTCATAATTCTTTCTAAAATAAGGCTATGCAATACGGTTACGTCAAGTCCGCGTAATGCTTCACTTGCATTTGGGTACATATCGCAAAGCGGCTGCATTGATTTAAGTGTCATGAGGGCAATCTTATCGCCGCTGTACATGACAACAGCCTTCTTTCCATCGGCATATTTCATATCGAGGAAGGGCTTTATTTCGCTCTCGTTAGCGAGAAGAGTAATGTCGAAATAGTCGGCACAGTTTGCGATTACTTCATCGGCATTGAAGCTGTCGAGGTCGCGTACAATTCGATGTGTCGGGAATACGACAAGTCCGTCATCGTCGAGGTCAACAAGTGTCATCATGCAATAGTCCGAAGCTGCTCCGATTTCGGCATTTTCGGTTTCGCGAAGGTGATTTCGCATATTAAGCGAGGTTTCATAGCGGTGGTGACCGTCGGCAATATATAACTTTCTATCGGCAAACTGGGCTGTGAGGGTGGCAAGAGCATTCTCGTCATAAATTGCCCAAAGTGAATGGGTTACGCCGTCGGAATCGGTAAAGCTCTGGTCAGGTGTACCGCTTGACAAACTATTGATGAGCTCGGCTGTTTCGCCCTTTTCATCCTTATAAAGTGAATAAATCTGTGAAAAATTGCAACGGGTAGCCTTGAAAAGATTGAATCTATCCTGCTTTGCCTTTGACAAGGTTTCTTCATGAGGGAGGACAACACCCTTTGAAAACTCCTCAATCTTTACTCGGCAAACGATACCCTTGAAGGAATAATTTACGCCCTCTACGCTGAATTTTTCCTCGTAAACGTAGATTCCTTCCTTATCATCGCAAGCAATAATTCCATTCTCTTCCCAATCGGCAAGCACGTCGGCCGCCTCTTTATACGGGTCGTCACCCTTCGGCAATTCGAGACGGATGATGTTATGCTCGTTTTTCTTTAAAAATTCAAGTCGCTGCTCCTCGGAAATAATGTCATAAGGAGGACAGCAAAGCTCGGCTATTTCTCCTGCCTTTTGGGTAAAGCGGAGCGCCTTAAATGCTTTAATTTCTGCCATTTTATATCAACTCCAAAAAAATATTAAGATAATTTTATAACAAATCCACTTTTTAGTCAACAAATAAATAAAAAAACTGTTTATTTATTTACGAAGTTATAGTATAATATTAATTTGGTGGGATAGTTCATTGAATATTAACACTTTTATCACCACAACTTGTTAAAATTCAGGTATAAATATTCTATTATGGCAATTATACTCTGCTTAAAGTTTAATTGGAGGTATAAATATGATTGAGATTAAAAATCTCTCGAAGCGCTACGGCAATCAGCTTGCAGTAGATAACATCAGCTTCACTATAAAAGACGGAGAGGTTCTCGGTTTTCTCGGTCCTAACGGCGCAGGTAAATCGACAACCATGAATATTCTCACGGGTTACCTTTCGGCTACTACGGGAAGTGTATCAATTTCGGGCTACGACGTTCTCGAAAATCCCGACGAGGCTAAGTGTCACATCGGTTATCTTCCTGAGCATCCGCCCCTTTACCCCGATATGACGGTAAACGAATATCTCAGCTTTATGTTCGACCTTAAAAAGTCGAAATTACCGAAAAAGCCTCACCTTGACGAAATTTGCCGCTTGGTAAGAATTCACGACGTTCGTCATCGAATCATTAAGCATCTTTCAAAGGGCTATCAACAGCGTGTAGGTATCGCCCAGGCGCTTATCGGCAACCCCGACGTGCTTATTCTCGACGAGCCGACTGTTGGTCTTGACCCAAAGCAGATTATCGAAATTCGCAAGCTCATTACATATCTCGGAAAAAACCATACTGTTATCCTTTCGTCACACATTCTTTCCGAAATTCAGGCGGTTTGCGAAAGGGTTATCATCATCAACAAGGGTAGAATCATTGCCGATGACAAGATGGACAACCTTTCGAAAGTATTATGCGAGGATAATTCCCTAATCACAAGGGTAAAAGGCCCCGACAAAAACGTATTACAGCTCATTAAGACCATCCCCGGAGTAAGCGACGTTACCCTCCTTGGCAAAAGTGAGCTTGGCTCGTTCGAATTCAAAATTGACGTTGCAGGAAACAATGATATTCGCGGTGAGCTCTTTTCACGTCTTGCCGACCGCAACTGGCCGCTGCTTATGTTAAAGCCAAACGAGCTTACGCTCGAAGAAGTGTTTATGAAGCTGGTCGACGGTACAGCCGACGTAACTCAAATTGAAAATATTACTCAGCCTGCAACAGCCGCTGAGGATGAAAAAGCCGATAACACCGCGGCTATAAACGTAGTAAACGAAATTATGGGAGAGGTCATCGAGCAATTTGACCATCCCGACGAAAACAAAACCGAAAAGGAGGATAAATAATCATGTCAGCTATATTTAAGCGCGAATTTAAATCATATTTCACCTCCCCTCTCGGCTACATTGTCGTTCTCCTTTATTTATTACTCGGAGGCGCCCTTTTCGGCTATATGTTCCGCTCTGGATATGCTCAGATTGAAAGCATATTCTCATACATGTCTAATTTCAGCTTTTTCCTCATTCCCGTGCTTACAATGCGACTTTTTAGCGAGGAAAAACGCGCAAAAACCGACCAGGCGCTTTTCACCGCACCGATAAAGATTACCCATATCGTTATGGGCAAATTCTTTGCCGCGCTGGCTGTAATCGGTCTGGTTAACGTTATTACATTCATATATCAGTTTATTTTCTCGGTTATGATAAGCGTAAACTGGGTCAGCTATTTAAGCTGCTTACTTGGTACAATGCTTTTCTCCGCGGCACTTATTTCGCTCGGTTTATTCATTTCTGCCCTGACCGAAAACCAAATGGTCGCCGCTATGGGAAGCCTTGCCGCAACCCTCGTTATCATGATGATGGAAACCATAGCTTCTCTTGTCGAAAGCATCGACCTGCTATATAAAGCATTCAATTTTATCGCATTCGGAACACGATACAATTCGTTCATCAGCGGACTTTTCAGCTATACCGACGTTGCCTATTTCATCAGCTTTACGGCGATATTCCTCTTCCTCACGGTTAGAATTATCGAAAAACGCAGATGGGCCGGCGGCTCAAAGGAACAGGGCTATGCTCTCGTTACCCTGCTCACATTCGCGTCGACCATTATATTCGGCTGGTCGGCGGCTAATCAGTTTATAACTAACAGCAACAACCCGAATACATCGACCCTCGTTTTTGCCATCGTTTTCACACTCATTACACTTGTTTCGGCGGTAGGCTCGGTATTCAGTGCAACTAAATTTACTAAAATTCACGATTCGCGTAAAAAGGGTACTGTTATCGTTTCGCTCGACCACAAGGGCGAATGGAAATGTCCCCTTTGTAACACACGAAACACCGACCTCAACAACTTCTGTGTAAAATGCGACATTCAGCGCGTTTCAAATCAGGCGCAAGCCGCCGCTTACGTAAAGCCGAGCAAGAAAAAATCGGTAAAGCACGGAGCATATGCGCTTGTTATTTCGGCGGTATTCGTTGCCGTTATTATCGGCCTTAACGTTGCTGCATCAGCTCTTGCCGAGGCATATCCCCTTACACTCGACCTTACAGAAGATAAGGACTATTCGGTAAGCGAAGAAAACCTCGCATATATTGAAAAAATTTCACGCGACGTTACCGTTACCGTTTGCGCCGATAAAAAGGAATACAGCGACGGAACATATTCAAGTCTTATTTCCTCCAACGGAATATTTGATATTTCAAGCGGCTCATTCTTTCAGCAGACCGAGCTTTTGCTTAAAGAGTACGAAATGAGAAGCGATAAGGTTAGCGTTCAATACATTGACCCGCAAAGCCCTGAATTTTCAGCCTATTCGTCAAAGTATCCATCAGAAACCTTCTCGACGGGTGACATTCTTATTGAATGTGAATTTGAGCTTGACGGTAAAAACATTAAGCACTACCGTCACCTTGACGCATTCGACCTCTATACCATTGAAAGCACACAGCAAAGTCAGGAATTTTATCAATATTATTACTATGGCTATTCCTATATTTTACACGAATCAAAGGTAGAAACCGCTGTTACCTCATCGATTTATGCCGTCACCTCGGATAAAACGTTTGAGGTTGCAATTATAACTGCCAACGGCGGTCAGACGGTTGACGCTCTTCAAAACGTTATGGAGGCTAACAACTATTCGTTTACAGAAATTGACAGCCTCGTTACAAAGAACATTCCCGAAAACACCGACCTTGTTATAATCGCGGCTCCGACAATGGACTATTCCGAAAACGAGCTCAAAAAGCTTGACGAATTCCTCGATTTAGAGGGAGAAAGAGGCAAGAATATCATTTATATCCCCGATGCGACAACGCAGGGAGAAAATGTACCCAACCTCACCGCATTCATCGGTGAGTGGGGCTTTAAGGTGCATAACGGCTTTGCCTTTGCTACAGATGACAGCACATACTATTACTCACCGACAATTATAATGGGTACAGCCGAAGAATCGGAATATTTAGGCGGACTGGGCGACACAGATTATATGTATATCGCCGAAGCATACACCGCTATCAGCGTGAGCTTTGACGAAGACGAAAAGAGAAAGACCGAAACGGTCATTTCCTTGCCCGAGTCGGCAGTAGTTTATCCGGTAGACGCTGACGACAAGTGGGCTCCCGAAATAGCAGAGGAAAAGGGCCCGTTTGCCGCTATTGGTATCGGTTCCGACGTAGGCTATGACGAGGAATACAATCCAAGCTATTCACGTGTTATGGTTATTGCCGGTATGCAATATATTAACTCCGGCTTTAACACCGAAGCCTCGGTAGGAAACCTCAAAGCCATTCTTTCGGCAGTAAACCACATGTACGATATTAAGGGTGAAACAATTTCATTTGACCCGAGAACACTGAGCTATGACACATTTGAGGTAAGCGGAAACACAGCGACCTTCATGTACATCATATTTGTAGGAATTATTCCGCTTGCAATTCTCCTCGCATGCATCGTTATTTGTGTCAGAAGGAGACACCTGTAATGGATAACGAAAACAAAATAATAACCGACGCAGAAAATGAAACAAGCGAAAAACGCGGCTTTAAGCGCGACAAAATCGAGGTTGACGAAGCCCTTTTTGAGAATTCGACCGTTTTCTGCGCCTCGGAGGAAAAGAAGAAAAAAGGCCGTCTTTCCCCCATCAAAAAGGGGCTCATTTCGATTGGCTCACTTGCTCTTTTGACCGCGATTGTACTTGTGGTCGTTATGTTTATTATTCCGCAGGATAATGACACTACTGCGGGCACTTCATCAACCGAATCAAAGGCAACTTCCTTTTCGGTAATGAATATCGAAAAGGATAAAATAAGCAAGGTTACCATCGAGAATGAAAACTCGAAATTTACCGTTTTGCCCGAAAAAATAAAGGCAGAGGACGGAAGCGACGCGTACAAATGGCTTGTAAAGGGATACGAAAATATTGATTTCAGTACCCCCGAATACATGGTCAGCGCAGTAACCGAAATCACCGCGCTCAAAAAGTTTAAAATTGACACAAAAACAGTGATTGAGCCGAGCAGTAATTCCGAAGGCAAAGAAGAAAATGACGAATACGGCTTTTTATCACCGTATGCCAACCTCACCGTTTCGCTCACCGATAACACCGAATACAAGGTTACTGTCGGCGATGTTTCACCCGACAAATCGGGTAGATATATTATGCTTAACGGCGACGGTAACATTGATGAACTCGAAGGCTACGCCTATCTCATCGACACTTCGGTTATCAACTGTGTAGGAAACAGCCTCGAAAGCTGCGTAAATTTGATTAGTGCGCCTGCATTTGCCGCTGAAAGTGATGAGGACCCCTATTTTGAGGAAGGAAGTCTTATCTCGTTCGACCATATTTACATTAGCGGAAGATTGCATAAAAAACAAATTAAAATTGTTTGTCCGTCAGATGAGCTTTCACTGCTAAGCTATATGATTGAGGAGCCGGATGACCAGGCAGCCAACGACGAAAGCGTTAACAGCATTTTGACCCTCACAAGCGGGGTTTATAACAGTGGCGCTTACGTCCTCAATTATAATAAGAGCGACCTCAAGGAATACGGACTCGATAACCCGTATGTTACCTATAACATCAAAGCAGGAAACAATCTCCTCAACATCAAAATAGGTGATAAGGACGAGAACGGCTACTATGCCTATATTGTTTCATACTCGGTTGACGGCGGAAAAACTATGATAAGCAAGGATATTATTTATAGGCTTGATTCGTACAGCAACGAATTTATTGAAATGAAGGCAAAAGATATTTATTTCGAAAAGCTGTTTATCGAATACGTTAAATATGTCGACAGCTTAACGGTTACTATTGATGGCAAGGATACAAAATTCATCCTCGACCACGATGAAGAAAATGCCGCACTCTTTACCGTCACCACCAACGAAGGAAAAGAAATTGATGAGGATGAATTCTGTTACTACTATACAAGATTGCTCTATTTGTCAGCCCTCGAAAATGCCGACGAATCATATAATCCCGGCGGTGACAGTATAATCAGCTTCAGGCTCACATATACAACCGAAGGAAAAGAAGCCGACCAAATCTCGATTTATCCTTACGAAAAGAATGTTCGTCGCTGTATTTTCAGGCTAAACGGAAAGGGTACCGCTCTTGTCAGTCGTACACTCGTAACCGACCTTATCAACTGCCTCACACCACTTAAAAACGGAGAAAAAATCGGCAACAAATACGCTAATTAAGAATATTACGCGTGTTTAACACTATATTTCACCGACTTAATACTATGATAAAAAAGCTACCGTATTTTTGATTTTTAAAAATGCGGTAGCTTTTTTAAAATTAGAGACGATTATTTTCCATATTTTATTTGATATTTTTGGAAATATGGTGTAAAATTATAATGCGTAAATTTTTACTTATATTTCGGGAGGAATATTTAATGATTTGGCATAGCGCAGAGCTAAACGACCTTATCAATGAGCTTGGTACCGACGAAAAACTCGGCCTTACATCAGAAGATGCTCAAAGAAGGCTCGAAAAATACGGCAAAAATCAGCTTAATCAGAAAAAGAAAAAAACAATGGCTCAAAGATTTTTTGACCAGTTCAAAGATTACATGATAATAATTCTTTTAATCGCGGCGGCAATCTCGCTTTTGACCACCCTTCTGTCGCATGAAAACAACTGGATTGAGCCAATTATAATTGTTGCAATAGTTGTATTTAACGCGCTTCTCGGCGTTATTCAGGAAAACAAGGCAGAAAACGCTCTTGAAGCCCTCAAAAACATGGCAGCACCGTCGGCAAAGGTTATCAGAAACGGCGTTCAGTCGATTATCCGTGCCGACGAAATCGTGCCCGGTGACGTAATTTGCCTTGAAGCAGGCGACTTTATCCCTGCCGATGCCCGACTTATTTCCTCAACCATGCTTAGATGCGAGGAGTCGGCACTTACGGGCGAAAGCGTCAGCAGCGAAAAATATGCCGACGCAGTCCTCACCGACATTACTGCAATCGGTGACCGCTCAAACATGGTATTCTCCGGCTGCTCGGTGGCTTACGGAAACGGAATTGCCGTTGTAACCGGTACGGGTATGTTCACCGAAGTTGGTAAAATCGCCGATATGCTCGAAGGTGGAAACACCATTACCCCGCTTCAAAAGAAAATGGCCGAGCTTGGAAAAACGCTTGGCACGGTTGCCCTCGTGATTTGTGCCGTTATTTTCGTAATCGGCCTCATATACAGAAATCCCGAGCTATCACTCCTCGACAGCTTTGTAGGCGTATTCATGACGGCTGTTTCACTTGCTGTTGCCGCAATTCCGGAGGGATTACCCGCCATTGTTACAATCGTTCTCGCACTTGGCGTTCAGCGAATGATAAAGCGCAACGCAATTATCCGCAATTTGCCTGCTGTTGAAACGCTTGGAAGCGCATCGGTCATTTGCTCGGATAAGACAGGCACCCTCACCCAAAATAAAATGACAATGGTTGCGCTTTTTGACAGAAGCGGTTTCACCAATATTTCAAAGGAAGGCATTGAAATCGGTGAGGCTTCGGCTGAGCTGATTAGGCTCGGTACCATCTGCTGCGACGCTGACGTTCATGAAGAAAACGGCGAAAAGGTCAGCATTGGCGACCCGACCGAAATCGCCATTATCGACGCTTGTGAAAAATATGTAGGTCAAACCTCTGCTGAAATAACAAACTTCTATCCCCGGCTTAACTCAATCCCCTTCGACAGCGACAGAAAGCTGATGACGACGGTTAATATTATTGATGGCGAAACCTTTGCTATCGTAAAGGGTGCGCCCGATATTCTTCTTCCCCGCTGCGTTGGCGAAGGGGTTGAAAACGGTATAAAGGCAAATATTGCAATGAGCGCACAGGCGTTACGTGTACTTGCGGTTGCAATTAAAAAGATTGATAACGTGGAGCTGACCACCAATCCGACAAGCGAAGAGCTTGAAAACGACCTCACATTCATCGGTCTTCTCGGCATGATTGACCCGCCGAGACCCGAAGCCGTTTCGGCAATAGAAAAATGCAAATCGGCCGGTATTCGTACCGTAATGATTACTGGTGATAACGCCGCTACTGCTGCCGCTATTGGTGAACAAATCGGGCTTATCACCGACAAGGAAACCGGAATTATTACCGGAGATAAACTGGCTCAAATGACCGACGACGAGCTGTTTGAATGCGTTGAGGAGTACTCGGTTTACGGTCGAGTTTCACCCGAGGATAAAATTCGTATTGTCACCGCTTGGCAGAAAAAAGGTCACATCGTTGCCATGACGGGCGACGGAGTAAACGATGCTCCCGCGCTTAAAGCCGCCGACATCGGCTGCGCTATGGGAATCACAGGTACCGACGTTGCAAAGGGAGCCGCCGACATGACGCTCACCGATGACAACTTCGCTACAATCGTAGCCGCCGTTGAAGAAGGTCGAGGCATTTATGCAAATATTAAAAAATCGGTACAGTTTCTTCTTTCCTGCAATCTCGGCGAAATTATTGCCGTATTCGCAAGCATGTTAATTTGGCACGTTTCACCGCTTAGTGCAATTCAGCTTTTATGGGTAAATCTTGTCACCGATGGTCTCCCTGCTCTTGCGCTTGGAGTTGAACCGGTTGAAAAGGATATTATGCAGCGCAGTCCTCGTAAAAAGGATGAAAGCTTATTCGCTAACGGACTTGGCTTTGGCGCACTTTACCAGGGTATTATGATTGGAATACTTACCCTTGTTGCGTTCGCTCTCGGTAAAAGCGTTAATATCGAAACCGCTAAAACCATGGCATTCCTTACCCTTGCGTTTTCGCAGCTCGTTCACTCATTCAACGCACGCTCAAATAACTCACTGTTCAAAATCGGCTTATTCAGAAACAAGTGGATGTTTGGCGCTGTTGCCGTTTCAGCAATACTGATGCTTATTGTTATTTTGACCCCGATAAGCGCAATTTTCGGGCTTTCTACTCTTGGTTCAGCCCAAATTATCACAGTATCATTGCTTTCGATAGCTCCGCTTTTCATTTGCGAAGCGGTAAAGCTTATTACAAGCTTATTCAAAAAGAAATAATAAAGGAGTTTTAAGTAACCATGAATCAGCTCTCAGCACCCGTAAAAAACGATACAGTTGCCGTTATTAAGACCAATCTCGGCGATATTAAGGTAAAATTTTTTCCCGAACACGCTCCAAAAGCGGTAGAGAACTTCATCACACACGCTAAAAACGGATATTACAACGGAATTATCTTTCACCGCGTTATAAAGGACTTTATGATTCAGGGCGGTGACCCGACGGGTACAGGTATGGGCGGCGAATCTATTTGGGGCCGAAGCTTTGAGGACGAATTTACTCCCGAGCTGCACAATCTTTGCGGCGCTCTCTCAATGGCTAATGCAGGTCCCTGCACCAACGGAAGTCAGTTCTTTATCGTTCACGCGTCAACCGCTCCCGAAAGCATGATTGAGCAGATGAGCGAGCTTAGCGAAAGCTATCCTGCCGATTGTGTTACCGCTTACAAGCAGGTTGGCGGTACCCCCTGGCTCGACTATCATCACACCGTTTTCGGCCAAGTTTATGACGGCATGGATATTGTAAACAATATCGCATCGGTAGCCGTTGACGGAAGAGATAAGCCGCTTGACGATGTTAAGATTATAGAAATTGAAGTTTCTGTTTTATAAAACAATCCTTTAATGGAGGAATTTGAAAATGAAAAAGATTAGAATTATCGCTCTTATTTTGGCTATAATCATGATGTTCTCGTTAATTTCCTGCGAAAAAAAAGATGCAACTACTACCGCAGACAATTCGTCCAAAACCGGCACAAGTGACTCTACGATGGGTAGAAACGAGCTCAATAACGCTTATGCCGACAAGGAATACGGATTCCAGACCGAAATGCCCGAAAAGGACGAAGAGGTTGCCGTTTTGCACACCAATATGGGCGATATTTATATCCGTCTTTTCCCCGAGGGCGCTCCGAAGGCGGTAGAAAACTTTAAAACCCACATCAAAAACGGATATTATGACGGACTCATTTTTCACCGCGTTATAAAGGATTTTATGATTCAGGGCGGTGACCCCGATGGGAACGGTACAGGAGGCGAATCAGTTTGGGGCGAACCGTTTGAGGATGAATTTTGTGAAAAGCTTTTTAACATTCGCGGTTCACTCGCTATGGCTAACTCGGGAGTTGATACCAACGGAAGCCAATTCTTTATAAATCAGGCCTCAGAAAACATTAAGCGCGAGGACTATGATTACGAAACGACAAAGAAAAGCCTCGAGAGCTATTATGACCAATACGTTCAGTATTATGGCGAACAATTCACCGCACAGTATCCCAACGTAAAAGAATTTATTGACGCTAACCTTGCTCCTAACTCAAAATTTGTTCCCGATGAGGTTTGGGACATTTATGAAAGCTTAGGCGGAAACATTCACCTTGACGGCGCCTGGAGGGCAACCGGCGGTCATACCGTTTTCGGTCAGGTTTATGAGGGCATGGACATTGTTGACGCAATTGCCGCTGTTGAAGTTGATGGAAATTCAGCTAAGCCGGTAAATGACGTTGTAATCAAAAGCGCTGAAATCATCAAATACAAGGGATAGAAAATGATTACGGATAAATTCGGTATTCAAATGTTTTCGCTGAGAGAAAGCTTTGAAGCCAATTCTCAAAAAGCGCTTGAATCAGTGGCTAAAATGGGCTACAACGGCGTTGAAGCAGCAGGTCTTGGTTGTTTATCTCCTTGCGAATATAAGACAATTTGCGACCAATTAGAGCTTGAAATTTATTCGGCTCATATCGGCGAAAATGACCTGACGGATGAAAAATTTGATGAAACGGTAGATATACTCAAAGCGCTCGGTTGCAAACGTGCTGTGCTTGCTTGGATAAAGACGCCCGAAAGTATTGATGGCGTTAAGACCGTTTGCGATAAATTTAATCGATATGCCGACATGCTGAGCCGTGAAGGCATCGAATTTCACTTTCACAATCACGACGGCGAGATGAAAACGCTCGACGGCGAAAAAAGCATATTAGAACAGCTAATCGAAGGCACATCAGCAAAAGTTTTTTTCGAGCTGGATACAGGCTGGTGTAATTTTGGCGGCGGTGACAGCTGCGACATCATCAGCAGATATGCCGACCGAATAAAGCTCATTCACCTTAAACAAATAAAGTCAATGAATGAGCGAATCACTACCGAATTTGAAAACGGAAATGTTATCGACGTGAAACGGATTGTTTCGGTTTGTAAAAAGGTTGGTATCGACCATATTATCACCGAGCAGGACAACTCCGATGACGAAATGCTTAGCGCAAAAATGAACGCAGATTATCTCATTAACAGATAAAAAAGCGTAAAACTCTAAATTAGAGTTTTACGCTTTTTTTATGTATCGGCGGCTCATTCCGCCGATTGCGGTCTACTTCAAATCCTTGGGCAGCCCTTGCGAAATTGTGGGAAATTCGTTACCCGAATCATTGGTCGGCTGAATTTCGTAGGTGCCGTATTTATTTACTAAATCAAAAGGCGTTTCGGGCTGACCTAAAATGGCCGTTACCGACATTTCGGTGTCTAATTTTTTACCGCGTTTCTTTTCCCTATTCATTCTATCACCGAAGCTTATTATGCCGCAAAGATATAAAAAAATGCCTTCCTTTTTTTAGGAAAGCATTTTTATTTTTTAAAATTTATGCGTCGTAGCCGTTGGGATTATTCGACTGCCAACGCCAAGTATCCTCGCACATTTTGTCAACGTCAAGCTGTGTCTCAAAGCCGAGTAAATCCTTAGCTTTCTGCGGGTCGGCGTAAGAAACATCGAGGTCGCCGGGACGTCTTGGTGCAATTTTGTACGCAATTTCGTGACCGCAGGCCTTTTCAAACGCCTTTACCAATTCGAGAACGCTGTAGCCTCTTCCTGCGCCGAGGTTGATTGCATCAATGCCGGTTCTTGATTCGAGATATTTAACCGCCTTTACGTGACCGATTGCGAGGTCGGTTACGTGAATATAATCGCGCACACCTGTTCCGTCAGGAGTATTGTAATCGTCGCCGAAAACAGAAAGGCAAGCAAGCTTTCCGATTGCGACCTGTGATATGTAGGGTAAAAGGTTGTTCGGTATTCCGTTCGGGTCCTCGCCGATAAGTCCCGATTCGTGAGCGCCGATGGGATTGAAATAGCGAAGAAGAGCAATGCTCCATTCGTTATCGGAAGCGTAAAGGTCCCGCAAAATTTCTTCAATCATGTACTTTGTTCTGCCATACGGATTGGTACAATGGCCAACGTGCATATCCTCGCGATAAGGAATCGGCGAGTCGCCGTAAACTGTGGCTGATGAGGAGAAAACAAGCTTTTTAACCCCCATTTTAGCCATTACCTGACAAAGAATTACAGTACCGCCGATATTATTATCATAGTATTCAAGCGGAATTTTGCACGATTCGCCAACCGCCTTTAATCCCGCAAAATGAATTACACATTCAATTTTATTTTCGGTAAATACCTTTTCGAGCCCTTCCGCATCGCGAATATCACATTCATAGAATTTGAGACTTTTTCCCGTGATTTTTTGAACACGGCTCAGCGACTCCTCCTTTGAATTGTAGAGATTGTCAACTACGACAACCTCGTATCCCGCATTGAGAAGCTCAACGCAAGCATGACTACCTATATAGCCTGCACCGCCTGTTACTAAAATTGACATATTTCTATCCCCTTTTCATACTTACTTTATGTCTATATTGAGATTATATTACATATTTTTCATTTTGCAAATAGAATTATATAATTTTTTTATTAAACAGTATGTTTTTTCACTCAATTTACGGCATAATGCTTAAAAGTTGCAAGTTTATAAGTCACAAGTTCATAATTCCTTATAAATTTACGAATTTTGCTTGAATTAAGCGGACTTTAAAGGTATAATGTTATTTAGCAAATTTTGTCGAGACTTTAATTCAAGTTTCGGTTAATATTGAAAGGAGTAACAAGATGAATTATTCACTCGAAGTTCAACACATGTGTCCTGTTGCAAAAGGCCCGGACCATGGTCCTGCTCCCATTCCCGAAGAAGGAAGATGGGTTCAAGCAAAGGAAATCAAGGACATTTCAGCCTATACTCACGGTGTAGGTTGGTGCGCTCCCCAGCAGGGCGCCTGCAAGCTTTCACTCAACGTTAAAAACGGCATTATCGAAGAGGCTCTTGTTGAGACCGTCGGTTGTTCGGGTATGACCCACTCGGCTGCTATGGCTGCTGAAATTCTTCCCGGAAAGACCGTCCTCGAAGCACTCAACACCGACCTCGTTTGCGATGCTATCAATACCGCTATGAGAGAGCTTTTCCTCCAGATCGTTTACGGACGTTCACAGTCCGCTTTCTCTGAGGACGGCTTGGTAATCGGCGCAGGTATGGAAGACCTCGGTAAAGGCTTCCGTTCAATGGTTGGTACCATGTACGGAACAAAGGCAAAGGGTGTTCGTTACCTTGAAATGACCGAGGGCTACTGCACACGTGTGGCTCTCGACGCTGACAACCAGGTTATCGGCTACGAATTTGTTTCCCTCGGTAAGATGACCGACCTTATCAAGAAGGGCATCGAACCGAACGACGCTTACGAACAGTCAAAGGGTACATACGGACGTTTTGCTGACGCTGTTAAGTACATTGACCCTCGTAAAGAATAATTAGGGAGGTATTACGAAATGGCACAATTTGAAGGTTACGAAAGACGCGAGGCGAAAATCCTCGACGTGCTTAAAGAATATGGCATTTCATCAATCGATGAATGTAAGACAATCTGTGACGAGAAGGGCATCGACCCCTATACCATCGTTCAGGAAACACAGCCGATTTGCTTCGAAAACGCTAAATGGGCTTACACAGTAGGCGCTGCTATCGCAATCAAGAAGGGCTGCACAAAGGCTTCTGACGCCGCTGCCGCTATCGGTATCGGTCTCCAGGCCTTTTGTATCCCCGGCTCTGTTGCCGAAAACAGAAAGGTTGGTCTCGGCCACGGAAATCTCGGCGCTATGCTTCTCAGCGACGAAACATCTTGTTTCTGCTTCCTCGCAGGTCACGAATCATTCGCTGCTGCCGAAGGCGCTATCAAGATTGCGCTCAACGCTAACAAGGTTAGAACAAAGCCGCTCCAGGTTATCCTCAATGGACTTGGCAAGGACGCTGCTTTCATCATTTCGAGAATCAACGGCTTTACATACGTAAAGACCGAGTTTGATCCCTACACCGAAACAGTTAAGGTTGTTGGCGAAACCGCTTATTCAAACGGTCCCCGTGCAAACGTTAGATGCTACGGCGCTGACAACGTTCCGGAAGGCGTTGCTATCATGCAGCTTGAAAACGTTGGCGTTTCTATCACCGGTAACTCAACCAACCCGACCCGTTTCCAGCACCCCGTTGCAGGCACATATAAGAAATGGTGCAACGAAAACGGCGTTAAGTATTTCTCAGTTGCTTCGGGCGGCGGTACAGGACGTACCCTCCATCCCGACAACATGGCAGCTGGCCCCTCTTCCTACGGTATGACCGATACAATGGGCCGTATGCACTCTGACGCTCAGTTTGCAGGTTCATCTTCTGTTCCTGCTCACGTTGAGATGATGGGTCTTATCGGTATGGGTAACAACCCGATGGTTGGTGCTACTGTTGCAGTTGCAGTTGCTATCGAAGAGGCTTGCAAGTAATTTAGATTTTAGATACAAAAAAGGCTCGAAAGATTTTCGAGCCTTTTTTTGTTACCAAAATTACGGTTATTGCTGATTAAACGGCGGTAAATTTGTTGTTTTGTGATTTATGCGAGAATAACATTGTCAATCAAAAAATGTGCTAAAACTGAAAAATTGAGCTCGTACAGCAAACATATAAACAGTCACATTTAACAGCAAACATAAAAATAGCCCTTTGTTGCCGTAAGCAACAAAGGGCTACATTATTTGTTATTAAAAGAAACTACTAATTAAAATTAGCCGTTAACCTTTGTAACAACGCCTGAACCAACGGTACGTCCACCTTCGCGGATAGCAAAACGGAGACCTTCTTCGATAGCAATAGGAGTGATGAGCTCAACGTCCATCTCTACGTTATCGCCAGGCATGCACATTTCTGTGCCTTCCGGAAGAGAAATTACGCCGGTAACGTCAGTTGTACGGAAGTAGAACTGAGGACGGTAGTTGTTGAAGAACGGAGTATGACGGCCGCCTTCTTCCTTGCTGAGGATGTAAACCTGACCATGGAACTTGGTGTGCGGATTGATTGAACCCGGCTTACAAAGAACCTGTCCACGTTCGATTTCGTCACGAGCAACACCACGGAGGAGTGCACCAACGTTATCGCCAGCTTCACAGTAATCAAGAGTCTTGCGGAACATTTCCATAGAAGTAACAACAACCTTGCGGCGTTCTTCTGTAAGACCGATGATTTCAACTTCGTCACCTGCGTTAAGAACACCACGTTCTACACGGCCGGTAACAACAGTACCACGACCGGAAATGGTCATAGTATCCTCGATAGGCATAAGGAACGGGAGGTCAGCCTTGCGGTCAGGAGTAGGAATGTAGCTGTCAACAGCGTCCATGAGTTCCTGAATAGGAGCATAAGCTGCGTCAGAAGCATCGTTCGGAGCTTCGAGAGCCTTAAGAGCAGAACCCTTGATGATGGGTGTGTCGTCGCCCGGGAATTCGTACTTGTCAAGTGTTTCACGGATTTCCATTTCAACGAGCTCGAGAAGTTCGGGGTCGTCAACCTGGTCAACCTTGTTCATGAATACTACAATGTAGGGAACGCCTACCTGACGAGCAAGGAGAAGGTGCTCCTTGGTCTGAGCCATCGGGCCATCGGTAGAAGCGATTACGAGGATAGCGCCGTCCATCTGAGCATCACCGGTGATCATGTTTTTAACATAGTCAGCGTGTCCGGGGCAGTC
>JAFQSP010000001.1 GCA_017409475.1 Clostridia bacterium | reverse complement strand
GGATGCCGATGCCCTTGATATTATGTTGCCGGAAAAGAACGGAAATCCCGACTATGCATATATGGAAATGTTAGTATCTGCCGTTCAAAAACTGGTTATTAAAGATGTGGTTAAGTACAGCGATGCAAAAATCAATGCAACCAAGGAAGTTGTTTCCAAAAATATTTAATCAAATGTATATTGCTTGTATATAATAAAATTGAAAGAAGGTAGTTAATTAATGAATATACAGTATTGCTGTAGCAAACCTGATCAAGTTAAGGATGAAATTAAAAAAAGTATTGAAGAATTCTGCGACAAGTTTTCACCAGTAGAAGAAACTCTTTGTATTTTTGAGGACTTACGAACAAAAGCGCTATACTGCGAGTGCCATATCTATGCCGAAAATATTATATCTTTGGGAACTATAGATAGTCCTCTTGATTCTGAAAATCAGTCAGAATACCGAGCAAACAGAGATGTGGTTGAAGATAATACTGCATTTTTACAAATGAAGGAAGACGCCAAACAAAAACGGTCATTTAGCAACATCGTTGCTGAATATATCACTACTTTTGATGAAGAACATCCTTTAAAAATAATTGGTGGTCAACATCGTTTCATAGCTATATCAGAAGCAAAAGAAGCTGGTGTGAATCAGTTACATGGTTTGAAAATTTATTTTGGTTTAAACACAGAACAAAGATTGGATGTCCAACTGATTTCTAATACAAACATTGCAGTTTCTTCTGATTTGCTTGACAGAATGTTAGAAACTGTAAAAGGACCTCAATTGAGAACTTGGTGTCAGCAAGTAGGATTGCTGAATGCCGGTGAAGATTTTGCTGATCGGAAACAACGAGGAGGAAAAATAACCGTTCGTGCTGCTCGCTCATTTATCATGAATTATTTTGCAGGTAAATTAATTAATACAACTGCATTCCCTAAGGAAAAAACCATTCCTGTTTTAGCAAGGACCGGCGGCATTGATGAAGATTGGGAACAATTGAAAATTCGCAACGCCGATATGTGGGATGATGAAGAATTAAAAGAAGCCGGAAAACAATTCGCAAAATTAATAAAAAAACAAAGAGAGTTTTACAATAAGGGCGGTAAAACTCAAAATAGTGATTTTGCTGATAAAGCGGTGAGCTATGCGGTTCTTTCTGCTTGGGCTTATATATCGGGTGTTTTACAAAGCAATAAAGTGCGACTTGGCAGGCACTATTCTTTAAGTGAAGAAACAAAGTGTGATCCACTAAATGCGAAAGTTCTTGCAAAAGCCAAACATAAAACAGATCCCGAAAATTACCGCGGCTTAGGTACACGTACTGATGTAAAGGATAGAGGAAGACTTGCTGAACTTTTCTTCTTCCAAGCTGAAAAGGGTTCGGGTATTACTAAAGAACTCACTACTGCTGCTGTAGCAAAATATTATGCGAAATTGGCAATGATTGAAGCAGAGGAAGCGGCGAAAAAGGTGTAAATATGGATTTTGATAATTTTGTTATACAGCTTTTTGAAGAAGCAAAATCGTTTTTTGAAAAAGCAAAATCTTCAACTGAACAAGATTCAAAGGATGCATATTTACATGCGAGCCTCTTGTTGGTAATGAGTTCTCTTGAAGCGTGTGTGAATTCTATTACTGCAGAAATTTTAATAGAACCATATAACAATAAGTATGAACTTATAGAGCAATCTTTGCTGTTGGAAAAAGAAATTGTTTTTGAAAATGGTCATTATAAACTTGGAAACAGATTAAAAATGTCACGTTTAATAGAGAAAATTGAATTTTTAATCTGTAAATTTTCCGGTAAAGAAATACCATCTACATGCGAATGGTTTAATCAATTAAAACAAAGTATAGATTTCCGCAATAAATTAGTTCACCCCAAGGAATACATAGCATTAACAGAAAAACAGGTCGAAAATGCTATGGCGTCTGTTTTAGAAACAATAAACGAGTTGTATAAAGCAGTGTATAAAAGACCTTTTCCATCGTATGGTTTTGGAATAACTAGTAGGTTGAGCATTTTATAAAGGTTCTCGAACAAGAAAATCTATGTGTTGAATATTGTTAGGCGAGGGTAACACCTCGCCTTATTTTTGTTTTGTGGGAGAAAAAAGTCAATTTAAAAACACGGGGTAAAATGTGGGGTATAAAAAGTATGGGGTAGAATATGGGGTGGTTTAAAACATGGGGTGATTGTTGGGGTATTATAGATAGGGGCTAAAAGATGGGGTAACAAAAAATATGGGGCATAACTTGGGGCAAGATGCGAAGTTAAAACGTGGGGCGAAACGTGGGGTGGAATCAAGAATGAAGTATGGGGTAGAACATGGGGTTAAAATCAGAGTCATGTATGGGGTGATTTATGGGGTAAAAAATTATGGGGTAGAATATGGGGTGCCTACAAACATGGGGCGAAACATGGGGCAATACTGCCTATATGGGTACAAAAGACGTTTATGAATCATAGTGTCCCCCTTAAAGTGTAATTATTGATTAAATCCAATAATCGTTTATTTTTATACCCATATAACATCAAATGGGTATAAATTTAGCACTTTTTAAATCGTAAACGCATTTTAATGTTTTTTCGCTTAAAAATGCTCAATATTATAAATCTTTAGAGATTGATTTTCTTTTTGAAATGATAAGAATTTCGAGAGTGTTTTTGCGTGAAAATGACAATACTTTCGAGATGATTTTCTTTGCAAAAACTCGTTTTAAAATGACAAGAAAATTACTATCATTTTGAGGTTGACAAGAGGGTTAGAAATCTATTGTCATATCGAAGGGAAAATCCATCCCTCATTTCAAAATGAAAGTCCATCTAATCATCTCGAAATGAAAGTGTCTCAATCATTTCAAAATGAGCGTCCTCTAATAAATCTAAAATTAATCTTCAATGAATCTGAAAGGCGATTTCAAAACGAGAGTCATCGGTCATATCGAAATGAGTGTCATCGTCATTTTAAAATGACACTCATTAAAAAATAATTCCAATAAAAGAGAACTGCTGTGAGCATTTTGCTTGCGGCAGTTTTTTCTTTGTTAATCTTTTCTTGAAATGAGATAAACACCTTGAGCATATTTTCTGTGTCAAGGTCAAGATACATAACCGAGACGGACGGTTTAATGTTTTCTTGAACTGAGCATAAAACCTATTTTAAGTTTTACACAAAAGGAGGTGAACGAGATGAATGTTCATTTAATTCTAAAAGAAGGCGACGAGGATTTGGTTTATTTGCGAAATTTTCTGCCACCGAAATCTTTTGGTAATTTCATCAATGCCGTAATCAAGGCGGAGCGCATCGGCGGTCGTGTAATTTTTGCTTTTGGCTATGATCCGTTTGGAAAAGAAAACGGATATCTCGACTTGCGGCTTGCTATCAAAGGCAAGCAGAACATTGAATATGTTAGTGCTTTGCCGAGCAGAAAAAGAACTATCGTTATCAAAGAACTGATTCGAAAGCAGATTAAGTTTCGTCAAGCAGATGAAATTGAATGGCTGGAATCCGAGCAAGAAGAGCAGAGAGCTGCCGAAGAATATGAAAGAAGGATGCAAGAAATACGGCAGCGCAATCAGCAAAAATAAATTTCGTTAATCTTTTCTTGAAAGTCGAAATTTATGTTTTTTATATTTTCAGCAGAGATTTTCGTACAGAGATTAGAAACCCCTATTCGATTCTCTGAACGAAAATTCTAAAGGTCGAAATCTGATGACGGCAGATCGAGGCTCTTAAAAATTATGAAGGAGAAGTTTAAATGTTTGATTTTAGTATGCCTGCCTCCGGCAAGGAAGGAGGTAAATATCGCACGAGGAGGTGTGCCGATGAAAGAGATTCCAATTTGGCAGAAAAGCTGTTTAACGCTTGAAGAGGCAGCCGCTTATTCAGGCGTAGGTATAAATCGCATCCGAAAGCTCACGAACGACGACCGATGTGAATTTGTTCTGTGGATTGGCGGTAAGCGACTGATTAAAAGAAAGAAATTCGACGAGTATCTCGAAAAAGCGTACTCAATTTAAGCCAAAAGGGTTGTGTTAAGAGCAAGGTTGTGGTATAATAAATATGTTGGAACTTTGCTCTTGCCAACCCGAGAAAGGAGCACTTATGGCAAGACAATCAACAAAAAGAAAAGACAAAGATAGAATCGTTCTCCGCAAAGGAGAATGGCAACGACCGAACGGTAGCTATGACTATCGGTGGACCGATCAATTTGGAAAGCGTCACGTTATCTACGGCAAAACGCTTGAAGAACTACGCGAGAAAGAGAAGGAAGTTGACCGCGATATTTCGGACGGCATAAAGGCCGAAAAGCGAAATACGACCATCAACGAGCTTTTTGATCTCTGGTGTCATATTAAGCGAGGGCTGAAGGATAACACCTTCCAAAACTACAAGTATATGTTTAACACCTTTGTTCGACCTAAGTTTGGGAAGCTTAAAATATCCCAAGTAAAGAAATCGGACGTTAAGCGGTTTTACAATTACTTGGCAGATGAAAGAGGTTTACAGGCTTCCACTATTGATAGCATCCATACCGTGCTGCATCAGGTATTTGATTTGGCGGTTGACGACGGGTACATCAGAAGTAACCCTTCGGAGAGAGTTTTGAAGGAACTAAAGCAAGCCCACTGCTTCCAAACGGAAAAGCGGAAGGCGCTGACGGTTGCTGAGCAGGAGTTGTTTTTGGACTACCTGAGGAACACAGCGCGCTATCGCCACTGGTATCCGATCTTTGCAGTAATGTTAGGCACCGGTCTTCGCGTTGGGGAAGCAACAGGTCTTCGTTGGTGTGATATCGATTTGGACGAAGGGCTCATTGATGTGAACCATACCCTCGTTTACTATAGCCACGGACCGCAAAAGGGTTGCAGCTTCAATGTGAACACGCCAAAGACCAAAGCCGGTGAGCGTGTCGTTCCGATGCTTGGCTTTGTCAAGGAAGCGTTCTTAGAGGAACGGGAAAATCAAAAAGAAACAGGCATAAGCTGTAAGGCGTCGGTTGACGGATATACCGATTTTATTTTCGTCAACAGATACGGCGATACTCAGCACTTGGGAACGCTCAATAAAGCGATCCGCCGCATCATACGTGATTGCAATGACGCGCAGTTTGAAAAAAGCGAAAATCCCGAGGTGCTGTTACCGCATTTCAGTTGCCACACCCTTCGTCATACCTTTACTACGCGAATGTGTGAAGCGGGTGTTAACATCAAGGTGATTCAAGATGCTTTAGGCCATGCCGATGTTTCGACAACACTCGGAATTTATGCCGATGTGACCAAAGACCTCAGAAAAGATGAGTTTGCAGGACTGGATGCCTATTTCCAAAAGGGCAAGCTTGCAGCATCCAATTCCGAGGCATCCGTAAGCCAATACGCCAAAAGTTAAGCCAAATGGAACATAATGTATGTAGCCTTACGGAGATTTATATTTTTAAAAAGTTTGGAAAGTGGCTTATTTACTGGGGCTTTGAAGACTTTTGTAGGGTTACGTGAGTTTTACAAATGAAATCCCAACGATGAAACCATTAGCCGAATAAGATTAAACGCCCTACGACCGAGAGGTTGCAGGGCGTTTTTTATTAATAGAGCTAATATACAATTCTTTCAACTATCAAAGCTTAATACATATATTTTCAACACTTGAAATTTTATAATATTGAATGTATAATTTAACCAGCGTATATAAAATAATATTATTAGGAGTTGTTTTCATGTTCTGTTCAAATTGCGGCAATCAAATTTCAGACACCAGCAAGTTTTGCAATAAATGCGGTGCAAAGCAAGCAACAATCGACGATGTAAACTCAGCACCCGTTCAGCAGGCGGCACCCGTTCAGCAGACAGCACCCGTTCAGCAGACAGCACCCGTTCATCAGGCGGCACCCGTTCAGCAGGCAGCACCCGTTCAGCAGACAGCACCTGTTCAGCAGACAGCACCTGTTCAGCAGACAGCACCTGTTCAGCAGACAGCACCTGTTCAGCAGACAGCACCTGTTCAGCAGGCAGCACAAGCACCTGTAACAAATTCTCAACCACAAAAAAGCAATAAAGCAGTAGGCATCATAATAGCAATAGCAATTGTATTACTCGGTGGTATTATTGGTAAATTTGTTATTGCTCCTTCATTTAAATCCGATTCAAATGAAAATAACTACACCGGATACACCAGCAGCCAATACATACCGTCTCAGCAATCTTCTGAAATCAGCAATGAAAGCAGTAGTGAAGCCACTGTAAGTGCATCCAGTTCTGCTTATGATGCAATTTTTAATGATACATATATTGTACATTTTAATACATTTTTTGGCATGGAAACGGCAAGTTTCGCATCCAAGCAGGCAGGTAATATAATTTGCTGCTCTGATTACGGATATAAAAACGACGTAGTAAAGCAGTGGGTTGAAACAGTATACATCCCTGTTATAGGACTTGCAGAAGATAAAAAAACTCAATTACTAAACACTATGAAAGAAGAATATGCAAAATTCGAAGCTTTGTCATGCTGCAAGGTTGAACACACAATGGGAACAAACTATTTAACCATTAAATTTACATATTCCAACGTAGATCAAGCTGCTCAGTACAACGAACTGTACACCGCAGGTATTTTAAAAACAAATACCTATATTTCTATGTCTGCCACTGAAACCACCTTATTAGGACAAGGATTTGTTAAGAAATAAAAAAACATAAACATCCTTGTGCTTTTAACATGATAAACGTATTACCAAAGTTTTATGGAAATTTAGATTTTCTTGCAGATGAAATTTTATTATTCAATTTATGATTCAACAAACACATTTTAAATAATTTTATTAGGAGTTGTTTTCATGTTCTGTCAAAACTGTGGCAACAAAATCGACGAAAACGCAAAATTCTGTATCAACTGCGGAGCCGCTCAAAACATTCCGGTAGCCGCTCCCGTTCAGCAAGAGGCACCCGTTCAGCAAGAGGCACCCGTTCAGCAAGAGGCACCCGTTCAGCAGGCGGCACCCGTTCAGGAGGCTGTTCCCGTTCAGGAGGCTGTTCCCGTTCAGGAGGCTGTTCCCGTTCAAGAGGCCGCTCCCGTTCAAGAGACCGCTCCCGTTCAAGAGACCGCTCCCGTTCAACCGGTCATGGCTAAAAATCAGCCTGTCGCTACACAAAAGCAGCCAAAAAATAAGAAGCTTTTACCCATAATCGCAATTGCCGCCGTAGCAGTAATTGCGGTAGTAATCGGAATATTTGCCTTTGGCTCGGTGTCCCCTTCTTACAGCGAAGGGCTCGAATTTAAATCAAACGGAGACGGAACCTGCGCTTGGATTGGCGTTGGCACCTGCCTCGACACCGAAATTTACGTTCCTGATAAAAACGGTGAAGAAACGGTTACAAGCGTAGCCGCCGACACCATCAATTACACAGCTGAAAACGTAACAAAGGTAGTTTTGCCTGAAACAATAAAAACCATTGACAAAAACGCTTTTGCAAGAGCTCGTCAGCTGAAAAAGGTTGAGCTTAACGAAGGGCTCGAAACCATTGACGAAAACGCATTTTATAATTGCGAAAGTCTCGAAAGCATTAAGTTCCCGTCAACCTTAAAATCAATCGGTCAGTGGGCATTTTCGGGATGTACTTTAATTACCGAAGTGTCATTACCCGAGGGCTTTAACGAGCTTGGTAAATTTGCATTCAGCGAATGCAGAAGCATTAAAAAGATTTCTCTCCCCTCAACCCTGAATAAGCTTCACCTCATTTCCGATAAGGGTGGCAACTGCGGTTTTGAATTCGAAACTGTAGCAATTGAAGAGGTCAATTTTGCAGGTGAATGGAAATACACCACCTTGGATTTGGGAATTGACGATGATGCTTCCGACATCGAGTTCTATTATTACGGAGAGCTTGCTCAAGACATTTCTGAAGAAGAATATCCGGGCATTTTTTACGAAGTAACTCCGGAAAACAAGGAAACAGTAATTTGCGCTATTTTCAATAAGAAAACCCTCAAATATAACGGAAAGCAAATTACCTTCTCGAAAGAAAAACCGAAAGGCAAGTATAAAGTTCCCGGCTATTACGGATTCACCGTTCAGGAATTCACCGATGACGGTCAGATAAAGGTTTCTTACGAGGGTTGGAGCGAATCCACAAGCCAAAAGGATGCAGTATGCGGAAAATACACCTTCGACGAATCGCGCAATGTATATACATTTAAAGGTACAGGTACTGTTTTAGACTCGGCTGCTACCGTTGAAAAAACCTTTGTAAACTTTAACGATTTCATTTTGTCCTATGATTATTCAAATGTAGGCGGTCAAGAGTACAAGAAACTGTTTAAATGGAACCCATACAGTGCGATTATTAAGGACTTTGTCGAAGAGGATGTAGAAATCGAAGACGATGAGCTTGAAGACCTTGTTGAAAAGAAGGAAGACCTTCTTGCCGACCTTATTGCAGCATTCAGAAAAGAAGGCATCACCGTTTCGGTAAACGAGGAAACCGGTGAGCTTGCACTTGATTCCTCGGTGCTTTTCGGCGGAGATTCGGCTGTACTTACCGAAAACGGCAAGGAATTTATCAGCAGATTCTTAAAGGTTTACACCTCTGTCATTTATTCAGAAAAATATGACGGCTTTATCTCTAAAACTATGATAGAAGGTCATACTGCTCCTGTTAAAGGCAGTACATACGAAAGCGGTTTACCCTTATCAAAAGAACGCGCAAACAATGTTAAAGACTACTGTGTTTCGTCAGAAAACGGCGTAGATACAAGCAAATTGGCTACATCATTGGAGGCAATCGGTCTCTCTAACAGCAAGCCGATATACGATGTATCAGGTAAGGTTAATAAATCGGCTTCACGTCGAG
Organism: Clostridia bacterium; assembly: GCA_017409475.1. Taxonomy (GTDB): domain Bacteria; phylum Bacillota; class Clostridia; order Oscillospirales; family Acutalibacteraceae; genus UMGS1976. The sequence goes on along the minus strand of JAFQSP010000001.1, from coordinate 86,770 downwards.
TATCCTTCCGCTTTATAATCAATCTCGACCAGTAAAACAGTGAACATATAAAAAAGCACCGTGGCGTATAAAAACGTCACGGTGCTTTTTTTATTTAATAATATACCTGCCGCATTTCCAGCAAACCGTTCGATTGTCAGGCTGTTCGGTATTGCAATTTTTACAAAAGCTGGTGGATGAATTGTCATACTTGTAAAATTTAATTTCTTCCGCCAAACAATTAGTTTCGGTCGTTTTTTCGCTAATACCGTCTCTAATATCCTCTAAAATCGCCATTGTCGCGCATTGATTCTCAATAAGCTCGCCAAAACCGTAAATCAACCATGATAATACCAACGACAAAATCGGAACAAAAATCAACATGAGCAAACCGATAATAACCATTGCCCCCTCAAAAGCCAGAATCATAATAATACCGATGACAACCCCAATTACAGCCAAAGAAATAAAAAAACCGCTTGCTAAACCTTTAATTTTCCGACCAATATTATCGTACATTTTCTTTTTATCCTCCCTTAAAATAAAAAAGTGCGCCCCATTAAGAGACGCACCGAAAAATGCTTCCCTCAATGTTGCTACACATCTGCACAAAGCCAGGGAGAGAGAATACATTTTTACCAATAGTATTCCCCTAGCGATATGCATATTCAGATGTGTAGCACTGTTATTTTATCACATATATTTATAATAATCAAGGAATAGTTATCCATTTAATTTTAAGAAGATAATTAAATATAAATAGATTTTTTGTTTCATATGTGATACAATAATGTAAACTAATTTTAAAAGAGGGTTTCGTTTGAGAATTAAGGATATAATAAACCGAATTTTTGTGGATAAGACGGATAGTACCTTTATTCAGTTTTTTCGCTCGGTTTTTGTTGGCGGAGTGGCAACAGTCGTTGATATGGCCGCGCTTGCACTGATGGTCGAATTTTTTGAATTTAATAAGATTTTTTCATCCGTTGCAGCATTCATAATCGGGCTTGGTATTAACTTTGTTTTGAGCTCGTTTTGGGTATTTAAAAAGGCAAGGGTTAAAAGTAAAACCGCCGAATTTATCATTTTTTCGGTCATCGCCGTAATCGGTCTTTTACTCAACACGGGTATCATATATTTATTCGACTCGTATATTAGCGAATACGCGATTTTCGGCTCCGTTATCCCCTCCGACAAATACTATTTGATAGGAAAAATTGCCGCTACGGTTATCGTTTTTATTTGGAATTTCTTTGCAAGAAAATATTTTATTTACAGCTCAAACAATACCGACAGTTAATTGACTTTGTACTTACCACGATAATATTTATAAATAACGACAACAAAAAGCCGCGCAAAATATTTTACATAAAAAGAGGTAACGATAAAATGGAATACGTATACTTTTTTGCTAATTTGGGCGTTGTGATTTTAATCACAGCATTAGTGCTTTTGGCAGTCGCTCTGTATATGCTTTTACCCGCGATAAAAAAGAACAGAACGGTCGAAAAGCATAGAAAAACGAACTTTGCTCACAGGGGACTCCACGATATTCAAAAAGGTATACCCGAAAACAGCCTTTCTGCCTTTGGCGAAGCTGTAAAATCAGGCTTCGGCTTTGAATTTGACGTGCATTTGACTAAAGATAAGAACATTGTAGTTATGCATGACACCTCGCTAAAAAGAACCGCAGGCAAGGGCGCTCTTGTTACCGAAATGACTACCGACGAGCTGAAAAAGGTTGCATTATTAGGTTCGAATGAGCCGGTGCCGTTTTTATCCGACGTGCTCGAGCTTGTCGACGGCAGGGTTCCCCTTCTCATCGAGCTCAAAACCGACGGCAAAAACTACGCCGAGCTTTGCGAGAATTGCTTCAAGCTTTTGGACAAATACGAGGGTGATTATTTAATCGAGTCATTTGACCCGAGGGTGCTCATGTGGCTCAAAAAGAATAGAAAAAATATAGCACGTGGTCAGCTTGCAACGGGTAATATCACTAAAAATAAATTTCTAAACTTCTTATACAGAAATTTGTTTTCCAACCTAATAACAAGACCGCATTTTATCGCATATGATAAGTGGAATTACAAAAAGCTGTTTGTACTGAAGGTACTTAAATCAATATTCGGCACGGCTACTTACATATGGACAATCAGAGATATGAAGGAATTCGACGAGGTTGAAAAGCACGGAAGCTCCTCGATTTTTGAAAATTTCATACCGTAAAGCAGAAAAGCCCTTTTTCGAGATGAAAAAAGGGCTTTTTATTAGTTAATCTACATCAAAATATAAATTATTGTTGAAAAATGGCTTAAAATAAAGGATAATAGTAATATATGTAATTATTCCAGGCGGTGAAAAAATGGGGATAAAAAACCTTTTTAAAATCAATATAGACGAGCAAAAGCACCCTAAGCTTTACAAGGCATACAAATGGGTCGAAAATCAATGGTATCATAATAAGCCGGGAATTTTATGCACTGCTTTCTTCGGATTTGTTATTATTTTCGGACTTTCACAGTGCATATCAAAGGTTGAGCCGGATTATAAAATACTTCTCTGCGCCAACAAGTATCTTTCAAGCGACGTAAGAGCCTCTGTGGAGATGTATTTTGAGCAATTTGCAGAGGATACAAACGGCGACGGTGAGATTACAGTTCACATTATGGACTGCACAAAGGGTAGCGACGAAAACCATTATTCAGCCAATATGACAACCCTTTTAAGCGAGCTCCAGATGGGCGAATCTATACTTATTATTGCAGACGATTACTTTTATAACTACCTCACCCAAAACGGAAATATCTTTGACACCGACGAAAACTTTAATGAAAAAAATTCGATGGCGCTCAAGCTGCACGGAACCGAATTTGATAAATTTATCGACCTTACGCTCGACGGCTTTGTTACCGAAGATATGATGCTTTATAAAAGGTTGACAGAAGGTACCGATTCGGGTAACAGTAAAAAAGCTTTAGCTGCAAAGGAAAACAGCGAAAAGCTACTGAAAAAATTCGCAGATTCACTCGAAGCAAAATAAACAAACGGAGATTTTTGTAGCTTTATTTAACTATAATTTGTCGGTTTGACTTATATGTGTAAATATAGTATAATAAAAGGGTGAATTATGATGAAAAAGGAGGAAAACAATGACTAAACGGCTAAGAATAATACTCTCAATGATACTTATTGCTATTATTGTTTCTACTGTCATAGTTCCTGTTAACGTTTCAGCTTCTACTCAAAAAGGTATTGTTAAGGTTGACTCTTATCTTAATGTAAGAGAAGAGCCTTCTTCCGACGCGGCCTCGGTAGGAAAGCTATATAATAACGAAACCGTAACCATTATTGACACGGTCGAAAACGAAGGTGTCAAATGGTACAAAATTCAGTTTGGCAGCATAAACGGATACGTTTCAGCTAAATATATTAATCTGATTCTATCCGACAACTCATTCGAAGAATATCTCACTCTTCAGGGATTCCCCGAAAGCTATAAAAACAGCCTGAGAGCCCTTCACGCTGAATATCCCGAATGGGTATTTGTTGCTCAAAACATCGTCCCCGACTGGAACACTGTTATCAAAAATGAAACGCAGGTTGGATACAATCTTGTCCCTTCAAGCAGCCCTGCAGAACAAAAATCCTTTGAAGAAGATGCTTACAACTGGGATAAAGGCACATGGTACGGACTCGACGGAAATTGGGTTGCGGCATCTGACCAGATAGTTCGTTGGGCTATGGACCCGCGAAACTTTCTCGACAGTAAATACATATTCCAGTTTGAAAAACTGAACTATGTTTCAAATCACACAATAGCAGGCATCAATAACATTATCAAGGGCACCTTTATGGCTAACGGATACCCCGATGATGAATTTGATTCGTTTGCTGAGGCTATTATGGCTGCCGCTATTGAATCAAATGTCAGCGCATATCATCTTGCTTCTCGATTAAAGCAGGAGCAGGGTTCAAAAGGAAATCCTCTTGCTCACGGAACCGTTTCGGGATACAAAGGCTATTATAACTATTTTAATATAGGCGCATACGATACTGATTCGGCAGGAATGTATGTAAACGGCGCCAAGAAAGCTAAGCAAAAAGGCTGGAACACTCCGTACAAAGCACTTGTCGGCGGTGCAAAGATTATTGCTTCCAGTTACATTGCCAAAGAGCAGGATACTCTGTATCTTCAAAAATTTGATGTAACCGACGGTGGCAACGGATATTATGACCACCAATATATGACAAACGTCTTTGCTCCCTCTAACGAAGCGGGAAGAATGATGACGTCATACACCGACGAAGTAATGCAATCGGCTCTCGTATTTTATATTCCTGTATATAAAAATATGCCCGATACACCGCAACCAAAGCCTACAAGCAGTCTCAACAATAATAATTTGTTGAATTCGTTGTCGGTATCAGGTTATACCATCACACCATCGTTTAACCGATACTCTTACAATTATTCGCTTATAATTCAATCAAACACAGTTTCGTCCGTTAAAATAAATGCAAAAACCGCAGATGCCGATGCCAAGGTTTCGGGAACAGGCGATTTTAGCATAAAAGGCGGCGAAAACACGGCAACAATCACAGTAACAGCGCCAAGCGGGGTTAAGCGAACATACAACATAACCATTACACTGAAAACATCAGCTCAGGTTCCAACGATTAAAACCGATTACAAATTCGGAGAAAAAATAAGCGGAATAACTCCTCTGACCTCTGTAGCCGATTTCAAGAAAAATATCAGCATAAAAAACGGCAGTTTCAAAATCATTGATTTAAATGCAAAGGAAATCACCTCCGGAAATATAGGAACGGGTCATTTGCTGAAAGTATATAACGATACCGGCATTGAAACCGGTTCACACGAAATTGTTGTTTACGGCGACAATAACGGTGATGGCGACATTACAATTCTTGACCTTCTCCGAATTCAAAAGCACCTGCTCGGAAAACAAATTTTAACCGGGCCACTGCTTGAAGCCTGTGACGCAACACGAGATAACTCGGTGGATATTTTTGACCTTCTTCGTGAGAAAAAATATTTACTTGGAACAGGCGAAATTAAACAATAAGAAGGGTGTTTTATGAAAACAATTAAAAAAATCACGGCAATATTATTCTCATTAATAATAATGCTTCAATTTATCATGATACCTTCATCTGCAAGTGCGAGCGCTTCCATTTCGATAAACAAGTCTTCCCTTTCAATAGGCGAAACTCTTACGGTAAAGGTAACCTTTACCAACAGTCCCAACCCAATCGGCGCTGTCGAAGGCTATCTTAGCTTCAATTCATCGGTACTTGAATTTTCGACCGGTGACGGTAACACTAATCTTTTCAGCGGAAGCAAGGTTAAAATGATTAACACCGGCGACGGAAGCGGAAAGTCGCTTTCATTTTCCATGAGCTTTAAATGTAAGGCGGCCGGCAGCTCTTCCCTCAGCGTATCGGGCACCGTACTCGACCTCGAAACCGAGCAAGGCGCATCTGCTTCCACCTCGAAATCGGTAACCGTTAAAAGCAGCGAAGCGCTTTCAACCGTTGCTACCCTTAAATCGCTTTCCGGCTCATATGGAAATCTTAATCCTAAATTTTCGTCAAATGTCACATCATATTCGGTTACCATTCCAAACAACATTAAAACATATACCATCAATGCTGTACCCACTCATTCAAAGGCAAAAACCGAATATTTCGGTTCAAAAGACATGAAGGTCGGCAAAAATACACGTTCGGTAGTTGTTACCGCTGAGGATGGCGTTACAAAAAAGACATATACCATCACCATAACACGTACCGAAAGCAGCACCGCAAGCTCAAAGCCGACCTCCTCCACCGCTACATCATCAGAAGAAGCGATTTCGAGCGAAATAAGCAACGAATTCACCATCGGCGAAAACGCATATACCGTTTTAACCGAATGGCATGTTGAAACTAAGATTCCCGCAGGATTCGAGGCGATTGAATACTCATTAAACGGTAAGAATATTGCCGCGCTCAAAAGCATTGGCGGAACAATTCTCGTATATGCTGCTGACGAAAGTCAGAATAAAGACTTTGTGATTTATGACGAAGATATGAGTAGCTATTTAGAATTCCAAGCCATCGAATACGAGGATAAAAGCTATATTCTCACCGAACGCGACAGAACAGCTCCCGTACCTACCGACTTTTTCCCCAGCAAAAAAGAAATCGGCGGTGTAATGACCGACATTTGGATGAATGAAAAAGGTGAAACGCTCATATATGCCACCGACACGGATGGAAAAACAGGATTTTTCCAATATGACCAAGAAAGCGGAAAAATCGAATTTTTTTCCTTCGAGCCCGAACCCGAGTCGGTTTCATCTTCCGAACCCGAACAAAAAAGCTGGTTAGAAAATCTCAAAGAGGACAACGAAACACTGTTCAAAATTGCTGTAATCGAAGCGGGCATTATTATAATTCTTTTAATCATTTTAATCGTTCTACTCTGTCTTTATTTAAACAAGCACAAGAGAAACGACGATAATTATTATAACGAAAACGGTAATTTCCCGTACGATGATGAATATATCGACGACGGTTTCAATAATGACGAATACGCCAACGAAGTAATTGACGAAGAATTCAATGGCGAAATCAGCGATGATTTTAAACAGCTTTTTGACGTAATTGAATAAAAACAGACACAAGAAAACAGCCTGTTGCAAAACAATTGCAACAGGCTGTACTTTTTTAATAATAATCAGTCACTTAAATATTCCTTGACTAAAATTTGAAGCATTTCATCTCGATCAAGGCGGCGAATAAGTGTACGCGCGTTATGATATGTCGTGATATATGTCGGGTCCTCCGACAATAAATATCCAACAATCTGATTAATTGGGTTATATCCTTTTTCCTTCAGCGCGTTATAAACTAAAATCAGAGTCTTTCTGATTTCTCTTTCGCGTTCATCTCCAAGCGAAAATTGTATAGTCTTATCCAGCACTTTCACTCACCTCACAAATATAATTTACAACATAAATTTAAAAGATACAAGGTTTTTTTGTCGATTTTATAAATTTTTATTACTTTTTAACATTAAACCAAGCATTTTATTGACAATTTCGGGAGAAGCTTGGCCTTTAAGCCGTTTCATCGTTTCGCCGACAAGATAAGAAAAGGCGGCTGTTTTTCCGTTTTTATAATCGTCAACTACCGAGCTGTTTTCACAAAGAATTGATTCAATCGCTGCCGAAATCACCTGTTCGTCAACAATTTGGAAAAGGCCCTTTTTCTCGACATATTCGATTATATCAATCGGCTCGCAAAAAGCGACGTCGGTAAGTTGTCGTGATGTTCGCCTGGATATTCTTCCGCTCATAAAAATGCCTATTATCTCGGCTAATTTTTCGGCCGTCAAACAAGACTGAGTAACATGAATTTTTGTCTCATTCTGTTTTTGTAAAATATCACGGACGATACGGTTTGCCGCTTCACGTTGGTCACAAAGTGAGGCCACCGCCTCAAAATAATCGGCAATAAGCCTATCTGACGTGATAATCTTTGCATCGGCTAATGAAATTCCGTAATCGGCACAAAGGCGTCTTTGCCTATCTCCTGCAAACTCGGGAAGATTAGAACGAGTTTCGTCAATTTTGTTAACGGGAATATACATCGGTGGTAAATTCGGCTCAGGAAAAAAGCGGTAATCCTCGCGAGTTTCCTTGCTTCTCATTACGGTTGAAACGCCCTTTGTATCGTCAAAACGGCGAGTTTCCTGCTCAATTACGCCCCCATTTTCGATGACCTTAATTTGACGTTCGGTTTCATTTTTTATTGCGTTTGCGACCGCACGAAATGAATTCAAATTCTTTATCTCGGTACGTGTACCGAGCGGTTCATCAGGCTTATGCACCGATAAATTCACGTCAACCCTCATCGAGCCTTCCTGCATTTTGCAATCGGAAATACCAAGATAGCTCATTCGAAGCCGCAGTTCCTCCAAAAAGGCAACCGTCTCATCGGCAGAATAAAGCCCAGGCTCGGTCACTATTTCGATAAGAGGTACACCTGCTCGATTATAGTCAATTCGTGTTCCACCGTCGGAATGAATAAGTTTACCCGCATCGTCCTCCAAATGAATTTCGTGGATACCGACGCTTTTTATCTTGCCATCGACCTCAAATTCAACGCAACCGTTAACACAAATCGGTATAAACGCCTGGGTTGTTTGATACTCATTGGGCATATCGGGGTAAAAATAGCTTTTTCTGTCAAATCGGTTGGGGCTGTTCACCCTGCAACCAAGAGCAAGTCCCGCCTTTAAAGCATATTCAACCGCCCTTTTATTTATAACCGGTATAGCACCCGGAAGTCCAAGGCAAACAGGACAGCACAGCGTGTTTTCATCCTCGCCGAATGAATTTTTGCATCGGCAGAAAAGCTTCGTTTCGGTTGAGAGCTCAAAATGCACCTCAACACCAATTACTGCTTGGTACATTTCTTTAAAACGCCTCCTTTGGTAGCCGCTTGTGCCAATCGGTTACGCGCTGATACTCAGTGGCAAAAGATAGCATCTTTGCATCACAAAAGCGCCGACCCATAAACTGAACACCGACGGGAAGCCCTTCATCAGTAAAGCCGCAGGGTACCGAAAGCGCAGGCAATCCCGCAATATTAGCCGAAACGGTATAAATATCTGAAAGATACATTCGTGTATTATCGGTTTCTCTTATACCGAGAGGTCTAGCCGCAGTTGGCGAGGTGGGACACATTATGGCATCGTAACGCTCAAATAATCGGTCGAAGCTTGATGACAAATTCGCCCTGATTTCCATAGCTTTTTTATAATATCTTTCGTAGTTTTCACTTGTAATTGCAAAGGTGCCGAGCATAATTCTCTTTTTCACCTCGGCGCCAAAGCCGCTGCTGCGCGATTTTTTTATCATATCGTTTATATCGGAAAAATCAGGAGCCCTATAACCATATTTTACACCGTCAAAACGGGAAAGATTTGTACTCGCTTCGGCATTTGAGATAATGTAATAGCAGGGTACAACATATTTTAATATATCAAGCGAAAAATATTCCACCCGACAGCCGAGCTGTTTCATCACGTTAACGGCATTTAAAAACGCCTCATTAACCTCGCCGTCAATGTTTCCGTCAAGGTATTCCTTCGGTATTCCAATCACCTTGTCTTTAACTGAGGATGACAGCAAATGGGTGAATCCATCCTTTAAGCCGACATAGGTGCTGTCGAGGGTATCATTCCCTGAAATAATATTCATAAGCTCGGCACCGTCGGCAATATTATTTGAGATAACTCCAATTTGGTCAAACGAGCTTGAATAAGCGACAAGCCCATAGCGCGAAACTGCGCCATAGGTCGATTTTATTCCTGAAACGCCGCACATCGCAGCCGGCTGACGTACAGAACCGCCGGTATCCGAGCCAAGCGCAAACGGCACCATTCGTGAAGCAACCGCTGCCGCTGAGCCTCCGGATGAGCCACCGGCCGATTTAATAATATCGAAAGGATTATGAACTGCGCCGAAATAAGACGTATCACTGCACGAACCCATACCGAATTCGTCCATATTCGTCTTTCCCGCCATAATCATTCCGGCATTTTTTAAATGGGTAATTGCAGTAGCATCATATGGCGCGATATAATTTTCGAGCATTTTTGAGCCGCAGGTAGTCTTTACCCCTTTTGTACAGATATTATCCTTTATGGCAACGGGTATTCCGTCAAAAACCGACAGCCTTTTGCCCGAAATTGCTCGTGCGTCGGCCTTTTTCGCCTCGTCGATTGCACTATCGTAAAGGGTGGTAATAAAGGCATTATATTTTTTATCAAAGGTGTCAATTTTCTTAAAGGTCTCGCACACTATTTCGGAGGGTAAAATCTCCTTTTTATCAATAAGTGCTGACATTTCGAGGGCTGAAAGATTGAGTATATCCATTTTAAATCAACCCTCCTCAACCGTTTTCGGTACGATAAAGGCGCTACCATCGCAAAGAGGCGCTGAGGAAAGCACATCCTCCCTTTTCAGCGACGGTGTCGCTACATCATCGGCAAGTGGGCAGGTCGGGTTGAATGAAAAATCAGCAACTCTTTCCTCACTTGAATCAAAATTTTCAAGAGTCGTGACAAAGCTCATCATTCCGTTTAATCCAATGATAAGCTCATCCTTTTCCTTCATATCAAAGCTGAGCTTTGCGAGATCAGATATTTTATCCACCGTCTTTTCTGTAATTTTCACTCGACTCTTCCTTTTCGTTGTTTTTTTGCTTATAAATAGGTTAGCTGTTCTTTTCGTTATTTTTTTCTCTGATAAAAGAAATTATCAGTCCTTATCCTTGCCGCAGCAACGCTTATACTTTTTGCCGCTACCGCAGGGACAAAGTCCATTCTTTGAATATCCACGGTTGTTTGACGGAGTTTTTGCCGCCTTTTCGTCGCCTGAAGATGCAGAGGTTTCGGTAGCTACACGCTCGTTTTTAACCTCCTGCTCAACCCTGAAATTAGCGGCGAGTACCATTTTTGCGGTATTTTCACGAATGGTATCAATCATGGCATTAAACATGTCATAACCTTCGTTACGGTATTCAACAACAGGGTCATGCTGACCGTATGCGCGAAGATAAATTCCTCGACGAAGCTCATCCATAGCGTCGATATGATCCATCCAGTTTGTATCAAGGGTACGGAGAAGACAGAAACGCTCGATTTTTCTCATCATTTCGGAGCCGAACATTTCCTCGCGTGTTGCGTATAATTTCATTGCGCGGTCATGCATAAGCTCGCGTATATCCTCGCGGTCAAGTGCATCAAGCTCGGTATTTGAATAGTTAAAATCGTCAGCTGTAGTAAGCCAAGGCATAAAATGATTGCGAAGTCCGTCGAAATCCCACTCATCAGCAACATCGTCGGTAATATAAAGGTCAATCGCATCATTAATGCTACCTACAATCATCTTCTTAATCTGCTCACTGATGTCATCTCCGTCAAGAACAGAATTACGCTGACCATAAATTTGCTCACGCTGTTTATTCATAACATCGTCAAATTCAAGTACATTCTTTCGTGCCGAGAAGTTGCGGTATTCTACCTTTCCCTGCGCTGACTCGATTGAACGCGATAAAATGGGCATTTCGAGGGGCATATTTTCGTCAACACGAAGCGTTTCCATCATAGCATAAATACGGTCACCGCCGAAAAGACGCATAAGGTCATCTTCGAGCGAAATGTAAAAACGAGTTTCGCCGGGGTCACCCTGTCGTCCCGAACGTCCACGAAGCTGGTTATCAATTCGGCGCGACTCATGACGCTCGGTACCGAGGATACAGAGACCGCCTGCCGCCTTTACCTCCTCGGCTTCGGGGGCAATTGCCGCCTTGAATTTATCATAAAGCTCGGCAAAATTCTTTCTTGCGGCTAAAATTTCGGCATTGTCGGTTTCGCCGTATGCGGTAGCTTCGCTGATAAGCTCCTCTGATAAGCCATTCTTTCGCATTTCAGCCTTTGCTAAATATTCGGCATTACCTCCGAGCATAATATCAGTTCCGCGTCCCGCCATATTGGTAGCAATTGTAACGGCGCCCTTTTTACCCGCCTGAGCAATAATCTCAGCCTCTTTTTCATGATACTTAGCATTAAGAACGTTATGCTTTACTCCGTGATGACCAAGCATTTTACTGAGAATTTCGGACTTTTCGATTGAAATTGTACCAACAAGAACCGGCTGACCTTTTTTATGGCACTCAATAATCTTTTCGATTACGGCATTGAATTTTGCCTTCTCGGTCTTATAAATCACGTCGGAAAGGTCATTTCTGGCAAGGGGCTTATTGGTAGGAATTTCGATAACGTCGAGACTGTAAATTTCGCGGAATTCCGATTCCTCGGTCATAGCCGTACCGGTCATTCCCGAAAGCTTTCCGTAAAGACGGAAGAAATTCTGGAACGTGATTGTAGCGAGTGTTTTTGATTCGTCGGCCACCTTTACACCTTCCTTAGCTTCAATCGCCTGATGAAGTCCCTCGTTATAACGACGGCCGTACATAAGACGACCCGTAAACTCGTCAACGATAATAACCTCGCCATCCTTTACGACATAATCAATGTCACGGTGCATAATGGCATTAGCCTTTATCGCCTGGTTTATATGATGCGAAACGGTCATATTATCTGGGTCTGACAGGTTCTCTAAATTAAAATAGCTTTCTGCTTTCTTTGTGCCGCTTTTTGTCAAAACACAGCTTTTCGCCTTTTCGTCAACTACGTAATCGCCGTCATAAAGCTCGTCAAAATCCTGCTTCGAATCGGTTTCGCGTACCTTTACCATTTTGAGCGATTTTGCGAATCGATTGGCCTGGATATAGAGGTCGCTCGACGAATCGCCCTTTCCCGAAATGATAAGCGGTGTACGTGCCTCGTCAATGAGAATTGAGTCAACCTCGTCGACGATGGCAAATTTATGACCACGCTGTACCTTTTCGGTCTTTTCGATTACCATATTATCGCGAAGATAATCGAATCCGAGCTCATTATTTGTTGCGTAAGTAATGTCAGCGGCATAGGCAGCTCTTCGCTCGGCGTTGTTCATATTATGAACGATAAGTCCGACGCTGAGCCCTAAAAAGCGGTATACCTTTCCCATCCATTCGGAGTCACGTCGTGCGAGATAATCGTTTACCGTAACGATGTGAACACCCTCACCCGTAAGAGCATTGAGATATGCAGGAAGGGTTGCAACAAGGGTTTTTCCCTCACCGGTTTTCATTTCACTGATTCGTCCCTGATGAAGAATTATTCCGCCGATTATTTGTACCGGATAATGCTTCATTCCAAGAACACGCCAAGCAGCCTCACGGCAAACGGCAAACGCTTCGGGCAACATGCTGTCGAGCGATTCACCCGATGAATATCTTTCCTTAAACTCGGCAGTTTTATCTCTCAGCTGCTCGTCGGTAAGCTCGGCCATTTCGGCTTCGAGAGCAGTAACCCTATCTAAAATAGGATAAATATGTTTAAGCTCACGCTTGGAATAATTTCTATTGAACAGTTTTACAAAATTCATTTTTTACAAACGTCCTTTCAAAAACGAAGTTAAAATTTTGCATATTTTATATATTATAACATAAAAGATTTACTAATTAAAGTACTATTTTCTACACAATGCAAGCTTTTTATGTCGAAAAAGGCTTGACTTAACGGCGCAATATGGTATAATAAGCGGTGCTAATGACAAAATGTCTGTTAGCTTCCTTGCTCCTTTTGTTAAAATAAAAGGGGCCAAAAGTCCATAAGGAGGTGCTTAAAAGATGAAAAGCTCATACGAAGTAGTATTGATCTTTTCGGTAAGCCAGGGTGAAGAAGCTACCAACGCATTGGTAGAAAAATTCAAGAACCTCATTGCCGAAAACGCTACTGTTGAGAACGTTGACGAATGGGGAAAGCGTAAGCTTGCATACCTCATCGACGACGAAGCTGAAGGTTACTATGTTCTTGTTAACTTCGAAAGCGAAGCTGATTTCCCTGCTGAGCTCGACCGTATCACAAACATCACCGACGGCGTACTTCGCTCAATGATTATTAAGAAGTAAGGAGATAACAAATAATGAACAATATTATCATTATGGGTCGTCTGACCGATAACCCCGAACTTCGCAAAACTCCGAATGATATTTCGGTTACCTCGTTCTCTGTCGCTGTTAACCGTTCATACAGCAACGGTAGCGACCGTCAGGCCGACTTCTTCAACTGTGTTGCTTGGAGAGGTACTGCGGAATTTATTTCTAAATATTTCGCAAAGGGTCAAATGATTGCTATCGAAGGCAGTATGCAGTCGCGTCGCTATGACGACCGTGACGGAAACAAGCGTACAGCTTGGGAAATTCAAGTCAGTCAGGCTCATTTCTGTGGCTCAAAGAACGAAAATGGTGCCGGCTTTGGCCGTGGCACCGAGGCAGCTCCGTCATACTCGAACGCCGATGCCGGTGATTTCACCGAGCTCGATGGCGGCGACGACGATTTGCCCTTCTAATTATTTAAATTTACGGGTTTTTTGCCCATTATCTCATCAATTTAAAGGAGGTAAAATCTCATGGAAAGAACCGAAAAGCCGAATCGCGGCATGAGAAAAGGTCGCAAAAAGGTTTGCGCATTCTGTGTTGATAAGGTTGAAGCTATCGACTACAAGGATATTGCAAGACTTCGCAAGTATATTTCAGAGAGAGGAAAGATCCTTTCGAGAAGAACTACCGGCACCTGCGCTCGTCATCAGCGCGCTCTTACCGTAGCTATCAAGCGTGCACGTACAGTTGCATTGCTTCCCTATACCTGCGACTGATTTTTCTAAAAAAATTAAGGTTTAATGACCGATACCTTTTTTTGGTATCGGTCATTTTTATTTTGATGATTTTTTGGTTATAATTTGTACAGTTTAGCCCTTTATCACGTTAAAATCCAAGACAAGCTTTCAGATTTTCAGTAATTGTAACAATATTATCCGCTTTGTATAGTTATTGTTGTACAAAATTTATTAACAGCTATTGAAACTCTTTGTCTATTGTGCTATATTAACAACATAGGTCATAATAATTATATTATTAATATCTAATTTGAAAATCAAGTATTTTCATCACACTAATTTAGCTGCGAAAAATACGCAGCATCAAGGGAGATAGAAGGTTATGAAACAGTACAATCCATCGGACATCATCAACATTGCTCTTGTCGGTCACGGCAGCTGCGGTAAAACCAGCGTCGCCGAGGCTATACTTTATCTTTGTAAAGAGACCGAGCGACTTGGAAAGGTCAATGATTCCACGGCATTCACAGATTATGACGCCGAGGAAAGAAAGCGTAAAATCTCGCTTTCAACCGCCATTGTTTCAACGGAATTCGGCGGTAAAAAACTGAATATTATTGATTCTCCCGGTCTTTTTGACTTTGCAGCAGGTATGCACGAAGCTATCCGTGCCGCCGACACCGCACTAATCGTTTTATCGGGTAAATCGGGACTTAATGTCGGTAGCGAAATCGCATACGACCTCGCAACCGAAAATAATATTCCGAGAGCCTTTTTTGTAAGCAAGCTCGATTCACCGAGAGCTCATTTTTATAAAATTATGTCCATGCTGGTTGGTAAATACGGCTCAAAAATTTGTCCCGTTGTTGTACCCAGCTACGAGGGCGAAAACCTCGTCGGCTACGTCAATCTTATTGACAAAACCGCCTATTCGTACGACGGCATTAACGAAACAAAAATTGACCTGCCCAACAATGACGACGTAAACCATATGTTTGAACTCCTTTATGAAGAAATTGCTTCGCAGGATGAGGAGCTTATGGATAAATATTTTAGCGGCGAAGAGCTTACCCCCGATGATATTATCAAGGGGCTCAAGGCCGGAATCATGTCGGGCGACCTTCACCCCGTATTTGCAGGTGCGGGAATCGACGGTCAGGGCGTCAGCGCATCACTTAAAGCGATGGCAATGGTACTGCCCACAGCTGACGAAAGAAGCGAAACGGCAACCGATTCGATCGATAACGCAGTTGAGCTTAAATGCGACCCCTCAGGTCCTGCCGCAGCCATTGTATTCAAAACGGTTGCCGACCCATTCATCGGTAAGCTTTCGATATTCAAGGTTGTTTCGGGTAAAATTTCCCCCTCGGCAAAGATTATTAACGCTCGTAACGACGAGGAAATCCGCATCAACAAGGTTATCATGCTCAAAGGCGGAAAGCAGGTTGACTGCGACGCAATTTGCGCCGGTGACATCGGCGCAGTTGCAAAGCTCGGCGACGTTGTAACGGGTGACACACTCTGCGCCGCTGATAAAAAGCTTGTTTTGGCACCGCCTAAGTTCCCTGCTCCCGTTCTTTCGATGGCTGTTTATGCGGCTAAGAAGGGTGACGAAGAAAAGATTGCTTCCGGTTTTTCTCGACTGATGGAAGAAGACCCGACAATTACATACAAGCTGGATAAAGAAACAGGCGAGATGATTCTTTCGGGACTCGGTGAGCAACACCTCGACGTTATCGCCACCAAGCTGAAAAACAAATTTCAGACCGAAATCAAGCTTCAGGCTCCTCGTATCGCCTATCGCGAAACCATTCGTAAAAAGGTTAAGGTACAAGGAAAGCATAAGAAACAATCGGGCGGTCACGGTCAATTCGGTGATGTTTGGATGGAATTTGAGCCATGCGAGGGAACAGATATCATATTCGAGGAAAAGGTATTCGGTGGCTCGGTACCGAAGAACTTCTTCCCCGCTGTTGAAAAAGGAATTCGTGACAGCGCCTTGAAGGGCGTACTTGCCGGATACCCCGTTGTAGGACTTAAAGCCACACTCGTTGACGGCTCGTACCATCCCGTTGACTCGTCGGAAATGTCCTTTAAGATGGCGGCTAACCTCGCATACAAGGCCGGACTGCCTCAGGCAAGCCCTGTGCTTCTTGAACCGATTGGCACCTTAAAGGTTACCGTTCCCGACGATACGATGGGTGACGTTATCGGCGACATCAACAAGCGCAGAGGTCGAGTTCTCGGCATGAATCCCGCAGGAAATCAAAACAGCGAGGTTGTAGCCGAGGTTCCGATGGCTGAAATGGCCGACTTCGCTACATCGATGAGATCTATTACCCAGGGACGCTCAAAGTTTACTCTTGATTTTGAAAGATACGAGGACGTACCCGCCAACATCGCTCAAAAGGTTATCGAAGAATCAAAGATTGACGAAGAATAATTAATATACAAAAAAATGCGGCTACAAAAGCAGTCGCATTTTTTATTTATCAGTTTTCTTTTTAAAAAGGCGGCTAAAAAGCAGCCTCTTTATCTTTATTAACGCATAAGTGAAAATTACGGCAGCTACAAGGATAAGTATGGAAATTCCCTTTTCCGTAACAAACCAGTTGAACATTCGCATTATATCACCGCTCCGATTATCAAGTGACGATAATATTCTATGCGATTTTAGTAAAAAAGGTACTTATCTATTAAAAGCGGCTACGGTAATTAGTCAAGCTCGCGCAAAACCATATCCTCAAAGGTTTCGCGACGAACAGCAAGTCGGTCAGCGCCATCCTTTATGATAACAATAGGCGGTCTTCCGATGCGGTTATAGTTCGACGCCATTGAGTAGTTATATGCTCCTGTAACAAAAACTGCGAGGAGGTCGTTTCGCTGCGGCTTTTGAATATAAATATCCTCAGCAAGAAGGTCGCCGCTTTCGCAACATCTTCCGCCGATAGTGCACTTAAAATCAGCGGGTTGATTTGCCTTATTTGCGACCATCATCGTGTATTTTGAACCATAGAGGGTATATCTCGGGTTATCGGTCATTCCACCGTCAACCGAAACATAGCTCTTGTAATCATTGATGCTCTTTACCGTGCCGACGGTATAAAGTGTCATTCCCGAATCGGCAACAGTACTTCTTCCCGGCTCCATGAGAATAGTCGGCATTTTTACACCAAATTCCTCACAACGCATTTTGATATGCTCAGAAACGAGGCGCAGGTTTTCGTCAATATCGATATACGGGTCACTTTCGACATAGCGTACACCGATACCACCGCCCAAATTAAGAATTGATGCGTGGTAGCCGAGCGCCTTTTCGATATGGGCAATATACTTAATCATTATATCTGCGGCATCGCAGAAGGGCTCGGTGTCAAACACCTGTGAGCCGATATGACAATGAAATCCCATAAGCTCGATATTCTGCTTTGTAAGAGTGTAGGCTATATACTTTTCAGCCTGACCTGTTTCGATAGGTGTGCCGAATTTACAATCGACCTTTCCTGTCGAAATCTTAGCATTAGTGTGGGGGTCGATACCGGGTGTAAGGCGAAGTAGAACACGCTGCTTTATCCCCTTTTCGCCGGCAATTCGATCAATACTGTCAATCTCTTCGTAACCGTCGGAGATAAAATAGCCAATACCCAAATCCATTCCGTATGCTATATCTTCATCGGTCTTGTTATTTCCGTGGAAATATGCCTTTTTAAGCGGAAAACCTGCCTGTGCCGCTGTATAAAGCTCGCCGGGCGAAACGATGTCAACCGACATTCCCTCTTCGGCAACAATTTTATAAATCCCCTTGAAACAAAGCGCCTTACTTGCATAAAGAGGCGCGGCATCCTCGCCAAAATATTTTTTCATAGCACCAACATAGGTTCTTACCCTCTGTCTGATGCGGTTTTCGTCAATCAGCATTAGAGGTGTACCGTACTTTTTAGCCATATCGACGGTATCCACTCCCGCAAAGGTAAGGTGTCCGAGTTGGTTGATTGACAGGTTATCGTGTAACATTGTTTTCTTTTCTCCCTTTTTTCTAAACCTCATTAAATGGTAATTTTTTACCAAAAAAGCAGCCGTTAATGAACTAAAACGGCTGCCCAATTTTTTTATCCTGATTATTTAGTGATAAAAATCGGATAGCCCTCCGCCATAAACGGCGACAGTCGTACGGATATTATTCCGCAAAACCAGCAAAAAGCCACTTCGCATTAGCCTTTTACTTCGGCGTATGCTCCTTTTACCGCCAATGACCTGCGAGCCATAAAATTTTAACTGCGGCTACTGATAGCTATACGCGCCTCTACCAATAATTGTGCATCATTATAACAGATCGGTCGATTATTGTCAACACCGTCAAAAATCACATGTTCGTTGGGATTAAAACCATCTGCTTAAATTTGAGTTTAATCGGTAACTATAAGCTTATATTTATGGGTTCAACTGACAGTTTTTTGAATATTTTATTCTCACTCTGCACAAAAATCATTTAAACAAAACCGAGATTATTGTCAAAATGTAAATATCCGTTTTTAACCCCCTTCAAACATTGACAAAATTCGCCGATTATGATACTATTTATATGTTATTTTTTTAACTAATTTATTGTTTATTATAATTTAAATTCCTCTGCGACTGACGGATAATGTGGAGCACCACAATGAAACAGAGAAATTGTATTTTTTGCCGACCGTCTGGGCGTACTTACAACAGATGTGTAAGTGCGCCCTTTTATATTCACACACATTCACCAGAAAAGGAGTATTTTGATATGAAAAAGATTGCTGTTATCATGGGAAGCGACAGTGACCTCCCCGTTGTAAAAAAAGCGACCGACATGCTCGAAGCTTTCGACGTGCCATACGAGGTTCACGTTTTTTCAGCCCACCGTACACCTGTCGAAGCCGCCGAATTCACAAAGTCCGCTCGTAAAAACGGCTTTGGCGCAATTATTGCCGCAGCAGGAATGGCCGCACACCTTGCAGGAGCTATTGCCGCTAACACAACACTTCCCGTTGTAGGTATCCCCGTTATTTCGGGTAATCTCGGCGGAATGGACGCTCTTCTTTCTACCGTTCAGATGCCGACAGGTATTCCGGTTGCCACAGTCGCCATCAACGGAGCCGCAAACGCAGCCCTCTTATGTATCGAAATGCTCGCAATAAACGATGACGAGCTTGCCGCTAAGCTTGACAAAAAGCGTGCGGACGACAGCGCAGCCGTTCTCGAAAAAGATAAAAACATATTAGAAAAACTTTAATCATAAAAGGAGAAACTCATCATGGAAAAGAAACTCATCTACACAGGTAAAACAAAGGACGTTTTCGCTCTCGAAAACGGAAATTGCCTCCTCAAATTCAAGGACGACTGCACCGGTAAAGACGGCGTATTCGATCCGGGCGAAAATTCAGTTGGTCTTACAATCGACGGCGTTGGCGACGTAAACCTTCGCATGTCTATCTATTTCTTTGAAAAAATTAATGCCGCCGGCATTACAACCCACTTTGTAAGCGCAAACCTCGACGATACCACAATGGAGGTCCTTCCCGCAAAGGTATTCGGTCACGGTCTCGAAGTAATTTGCCGCTACAAAGCAGTAGGTAGCTTCATCCGTCGTTACGGCGACTATATCGAGGAAGGTGCCGACCTCCCCGCTTACGTCGAAATGACATTCAAGAACGACGCAAAGGGCGATCCCCTCGTAATCAAGGACGCTCTCGTTGCTCTCGGCGTTATGACCGACAAGCAGTATGACGATATCAAGGACATGACCCAGAAGATTACAAAAATCGTTGCCGACGACCTTAAAGAAAAGGGTCTCGACCTCTATGACATTAAGTTCGAATTTGGCTACGCTCCTAACGGTGACGTAATGCTTATTGACGAAATCGCTTCGGGTAACATGCGCGTTTACAAGGACGGCGAATACATCGACCCGATGACTCTTTCAAAGCTCTTTTTTGCATAAAAATTACGTTTTTTTTAAAGATAAGGTAGGTTCATTATGGGCGGTTTTTTTGGAATCACCTCAAAAAAAGACTGTATGATGGACGTTTTCTTTGGTGTTGACTATCATTCGCATCTTGGAACACGTCGGGGCGGTCTCGCTGCTTACGATAGCGAAATCGGATTACAGCGAAAAATTCACAATATCGAAAATTCACCATTCAGAACGAAATTCGAGAAGATATTCAGCGAAATGAAGGGTACCTCTGCCATCGGTTGCATAAGCGACACCGACCCGCAGCCAATGCTCATACGCTCAAAGTTCGGCACATACGCAATATGCACAATCGGTATGATTAACAATGCCGACGAGCTTATCGACAGATGCCTCGCTCAAACGGGTGGTTACTTTGACGCTATGACGGGCGGCAGAGTTAACACTACCGAGCTTGTTGCGGCGCTCGTTAACCAAAAGGATACCTTCGCCAACGGAATTAAGCACGCCCAGTCGCTTATCGACGGAACAATGTCCATACTCATTCTCACGAGCAAAGGCGCAATTATTGCCGCTCGTGATAAGCTCGGACGAATCCCGATTCTAATCGGCAAGGGCAAGGACGGATATGCAGTTACCTTTGAGTCATTTGCATACCAGAAGCTCGGTTACACCGACGAAATGGAGCTTGGCCCCGGCGAAATTGTAAAAATCAATCCCGACGGAATTAGACAGCTTGCCGAACCGCAAAAGAAAAAGCGTGTTTGCGCATTTCTTTGGAGCTACTATGGCTACCCCACCTCAACCTATGAGGGTGTAAACGTTGAGGCAATGCGCTGCCACAACGGCGAAATTATGGCGGCATCTGACAGAGAGAATGGGCTCGCGCTTGACGTTGACTACGTTGTAGGCGTTCCCGATTCAGGAATTCCTCACGCTATCGGCTACGCTAACGAAAGCGGTAAAAAATATTCACGCGCCTTTATCAAATACACTCCTACCTGGTCACGAAGCTTCACCCCAAACACTCAGGCTGAGCGTAAAAAGGTAGCAAAAATGAAGCAAATTCCCGTACACGACTTTATCGTTGATAAAAATTTACTTTTCGTCGACGATTCTATTGTTCGCGGAACCCAGCTTAAAGAAACGGTAGATTTTCTTTACGAAAACGGGGCAAAGGCGGTTCACATGCGTTCGGCCTGTCCGCCAATTATGTATAGCTGTAAATTCCTCAACTTTTCGCGTTCAACAAACGATATGGAGCTTATTGCCCGTCGCGTTATTATGGAGCTCGAAGGTGAAGAGGGATTCAACCACATAGAAGAATATTCAAACGGCCAAACAGAACGTGGAAAGGCACTTCGTAAAAAAATATGCGAAAACCTCAACTTTGCATCGTTGGAATTCCAGTCGTTAGAGGGCGTAATTAAGGCAATAGGTCTCAGCGAAGACGAGCTTTGCACATACTGCTGGAACGGAAAGGAATAAATTATGCATAACAATTCTAAATCAGAAGCATACGCTGCTGCGGGTGTTGACATTACCGCAGGATACAAATCGGTTGAGCTGATGAAGCAGCACATCGCAAGAACAAGAAACGCTGGCTGTATTGACGACGTTGGCGGATTCGGCGGCTGTTTCGGCTTGCCGACCGGAATGGAAGAGCCTGTTTTGGTCAGCGGCACAGACGGCTGCGGAACAAAGGTTAAGCTCGCAATACTCATGGACAAGCACGATACAATCGGTATCGACGCCGTTGCAATGTGTGTCAACGACATAATCTGCTGTGGAGCAAAGCCGCTTTTCTTTCTCGACTATATCGCTTGTGGAAAGAATATTCCCGAAAAAATTGCATCCATCGTCAGCGGTGTTTGTGAGGGCTGCGTTCAGTCGGGTGCGGCGCTTATCGGCGGCGAAACTGCCGAGCATCCCGGAATGATGCCGATTAACGACTATGACCTCGCAGGCTTTGCAGTAGGTATTGTTGATAAAAAGAACATTCTCGACAACAATTCAGTTAAAGCGGGTGACGTTGTAATCGCCCTTGCTTCATCAGGTGTTCACTCAAACGGATTTTCACTCGTTCGCAAGGTTTTTGATATAGAAAACTGTGACCTTTCGGCATACAAGGACGAGCTTGGCGGAAAAACTATCGGCGAGACCCTCCTCACCCCGACCCGAATTTACGTTAAATCGGTTCTCGCGCTTATCGACGAGGTAAAGGTTCACGCCATTTCTCATATCACCGGTGGCGGTTTTTACGAAAATATTCCGAGAAGCTTGCCAAAGGGCTACTCGGTAAAGGTCGACAAGGCTTCGCTTAAAATTCTTCCCATCTTCGAGCTTATTCAGAAGATTGGCGGCATTTCTGAGCGTGATATGTTCAACACCTATAATATGGGCGTTGGAATGAGCATTGTAGTAGATAAAAACGACGTCGATAAGGCTCTCGAAGTGCTTAAAGCAAACGGCGAGGATGCGTATGTTATCGGCTCGGTTATCGAAGGTGATGAGGGTGTTATCATTGAATAATACTAAAAATATTGTAGTGCTCGTTTCGGGCGGCGGAACGAATTTGCAGGCGCTGATCGATGCCGAAAAACGAGGAGGACTCGGCTGCGGTAAAATCAGCTGTGTAATCTCGTCAAAAGAGGATGCTTATGCACTCACCCGTGCGGCAGAAAACGGAATAAAAACCCGCATACTCGTTCGCAAGAATTATGACAATATTGCCTCATACAGTATCGCTATGCGTGATGCCTTGATTGAGGAAAAAGCCGACATTGTGGTATATGCGGGATTCATGACCATTCTCGACGAAAACGTTTGTGACGCATTTGAGAACAGGATGGTTAACGTTCATCCTGCGCTTATCCCCTCCTTCTGCGGAAAGGGATATTACGGGCTTCACGTTCACGAGGAGGCACTTAAAAAGGGCGTAAAGGTTTCGGGCGCTACCGTTCATTTTGTAACTGCCGAATGTGACGCAGGACCAATTATTTTACAAAAGGCGGTTGAGGTGCTCGACGACGACACGCCCGAAACGCTTCAGCTCCGCATTATGCAGGAGGCAGAATGGAAAATTCTGCCGAAAGCCGTTCAGCTCCTTTGTGACGGTAAAATTATTGTAGAAAATAATAGAACATATATTAAATAAATTGGAGGCTTTTTGGTATGGAAATTAAGACACTTGAAAACGAGCTTAATTCCCTCGCCTATCACGGCAGAGGAATTATCATCGGAAAAAGCGCAGACGGAAAGAAGGCTGTAACCGCATATTTTATCATGGGTCGCAGTGAAAACAGCCGCAACCGCGTATTTGTAGAGGACGGCGAAGGTATCAGAACTCAGGCATTTGACGAATCAAAAATGGTTGACCCCCATCTCATTATTTATGCTCCGGTACGCGTTTTGGGTAACAAAACAATTGTTACCAATGGTGACCAGACCGATACAATCTATGACCTCATGGACAAGCAGATGACCTTTGAACAGGCGCTTCGCACCCGTGAATTTGAGGACGATAAGCCCAACTTCACACCGCGTATTTCGGGTATCATCCACCTCGAAAACGGCGACATGAACTATGCTATGTCAATTCTCAAATCGGCTGACGGAGACGATTCCTCCTGCCAGAGATATACCTATGCATACTCAAATCCGATTGCCGGAAAGGCGAAATTCATCCATACCTACAAGTGCGACGGAAATCCTCTTCCCAGCTTTGAGGGAGAGCCAAAAACACTTGAGCTCCCCGATACAGATATTGATACATTAACCGATATCCTTTGGACAAATCTCAACGAGGATAACAAGGTTTCACTTTTTGTCAGATATATTGATTTGGCAACCGGCGAATACGAAACAAGAATAGTTAACAAGAACGTATAAGGAGAGAAAAAACAATGACAGAACTCGAACTCAAATACGGCTGTAACCCTAACCAGAAGCCCTCCAGAATTTATATGGAAAACGGCGAATTGCCCATTACAATCCTCTGTGGCAAGCCCGGATATATCAACTTTATGGACGCATTCAACGCTTGGCAGCTCGTAAGCGAAATCAAAAAGGCACTCGGTCTTCCTGCCGCCGCTTCATTCAAGCACGTTAGCCCGACCTCTGCCGCTGTTGGTATAAAGCTTAACGACACACTTAAAAAAGCCTGCTTCGTTGACGACGTTCCCGAGCTCGACGATTCTCCCCTTGCCTGCGCTTATGCAAGAGCAAGAGGCACCGACCGTATGTGCTCATTCGGCGACTTTGTTGCTCTTTCCGATGTTTGCGACGTTACAACCGCTAACCTCATCAAGCGCGAGGTTTCGGACGGTGTTATCGCTCCCGGATACGAGCCCGAAGCTCTCGAAATCCTCAAATCAAAGAGAAACGGTAACTACAACATCATCGAAATCGACCCGAACTATGTTCCCGAGGTTATCGAACGTAAGCAGGTATTCGGTATCACCTTCGAACAGGGTAGAAACAACTTCGAAATCAACGAAGCCCTCCTCGAAAACATCGTTACCGATAACAAAAGCTTCACCGACGAAGCTAAGCGCGACCTTATCATCGCTCTTATTACATTAAAATACACCCAGTCAAACTCGGTATGCTATGCCGTTGACGGTCAGGCTATCGGCGTTGGTGCCGGTCAGCAGTCACGTATTCACTGCACCCGTCTCGCAGGCTCAAAGGCTGACACTTGGTTCCTCCGTCAGCACGAAAAGGTGCTTAACCTCCCCTTCCGCAGCGATATCAGACGTCCCGACAGAGATAACGTTATCGACGGCTATATCAACAAGAATGAAGAGGACGTTTGCGCCGATGGAAACTGGGAAAAATACTTCACAACAAAGCCCGAACCCCTTACCGATGAAGAAGCTCGCGAATATCTCAGCAAGATCACCGGTGTTGCTCTCGGCTCTGACGCATTCTTCCCCTTTGGCGACAATATCGAAAGAGCATTTAAGAGCGGCGTAAGCTATATTGCTGAACCGGGTGGCTCAATAAGAGATGACCAGGTTATCGAAACCTGTAACAAGTACGGTATGGTTATGGCATTTACCGGAATGCGACTCTTCCACCACTAATACAATATAATTTAAGGGTGTTTTTGATATGAAAATAATAGTTGTTGGCGGCGGTGGCCGTGAACACGCTATCATAAAAAAATTAAAGGAAAGTGACAAGGTTACCGAGATTTTTGCCTTACCCGGAAACGGCGGCATCTCTCTCGACGCAACCTGTGTCAATATCGGCGCAAAGGACATTGACGGTATCGTAAATTTCGCAAAGGAAAACGGAATCGACTATGCAGTTGTTGCTCCCGATGACCCGCTTGTACTCGGTGCGGTTGACGCTCTCGGTAAAATAGGCGTGCCCTGCTTCGGTCCTAATGCCGACGCGGCAATAATCGAAGGAAGCAAGGTTTTTTCAAAAAATTTGATGAAAAAATACGGCATTCCTACCGCCGAATACGAAGTATTTGACAACGCTGACGATGCGATTAAATATCTCGAAACAGCTCCCATCCCCACCGTTATTAAGGCGGATGGTCTTGCTCTTGGAAAGGGCGTTATCATCGCAACCACAAGGGATGAAGCCGTTTCGGCAGTTAAGTCAATCATGGAGGACAAGGTTTTCGGCAACAGCGGAAACAACATTGTCATCGAGGAATTCCTTACCGGTCCCGAGGTTTCGGTGCTTTCGTTCACCGATGGAAAGACGGTTGTACCAATGATTTCGTCAATGGACCACAAACGCGCAAAGGACAACGACGAAGGACTCAACACCGGCGGTATGGGCACAATTGCACCCAACCCCTACTATACCGACAAAATTGCCGATATTTGCATGGAAACAATCTTTTTGCCGACCATTCGCGCCATGGAAAAGGAAGGTAGAATCTTCAAGGGTTGTCTCTATTTTGGACTTATGCTGACCGAAAAGGGACCGAAGGTAATTGAGTACAACTGCCGCTTTGGCGACCCTGAAACTCAGGTTGTTCTTCCCCTGCTCGAAAGCGACCTTTTTGAAATCATGGTAGCAACAACCAACGGCACCCTCACAAACGAAATGGTTAAATTCTCGGACAAGTCGGCATGCTGTGTTGTTATGGCATCCGACGGCTATCCGCAAAAATATGAATCGGGATTCGAAATTACCCTTCCCGAAAATGTTGACGGCGAAATTTATATCGCAGGAGCAAAAACCGAAAACGGAAAGCTGCTTACGGCAGGTGGTCGCGTACTGGGCGCAGTTTCTGTGGGTGACAACCTCGAAAATGCTATCAAAAAGGCATATTCGGTTGCAAAGAGCATAAATTTTGCCAACGCATATTACAGAAACGATATTGGAAAGAGAGCCCTCGCGGCAAAGGAGGAAAAATAAATGGTTTATCGCATATACGTCGAAAAGAAAAAGGAGCTTGCTAATGAAGCAGCTGCCCTTCTTGCCGATATTAGAGGACTTCTTCAGATTAACGGAGTTTCCGACCTTCGCATAATCAACCGCTACGACGTCGAAAATATTGACAAGGAGCTGTTTGATTACGCAAAAGGCACCGTATTTTCCGAACCCCAGCTCGACATTATCAGCGACGAAATTGACCTTGACGGTGACGTAGTTTTTGCCGTTGAGTTCTTACCCGGTCAGTTTGACCAGAGAGCCGATTCAGCCGCTCAGTGTATTCAAATTATCTCGCAGGGTGAACGTCCGACCGTTCGCACGGCAAAGGTTTATATGCTTTACGGAAAAATCAGCGAAACCGAAATTGCCGAAATTAAAAAGTATGTAATTAACCCCGTTGAATCACGTCAGGCAACACTTGACACCTTTGAAACATTACAGGCCGAGTACGAAATTCCCGACTCGGTAGAGACACTCGATGGCTTCTGCAAGCTGACAAAGAGTGAACTCGCCGATTTTGTCAAGAATTACGGTCTTGCTATGGATGAGGACGATATCGCCTTTTGTCAGAATTACTTTATCAGCGAACAGCGCGACCCGACCATCACCGAAATCCGCATGATTGATACATATTGGTCGGACCACTGCCGTCATACCACCTTCCTCACCACCATTGACAGCGTTTCCTTTGAGGATAAGCTGCTTCAAGAGGCATATGACGACTATATCGAAACAAGAAAACAGCTCGGTCGCACAAAGCCGATTAACCTCATGGATATCGGTACTTTGGCCGCAAAATACCTCCGAAGCATCGGAAAGCTCGACAAGCTCGACGAATCGGAAGAAATCAACGCTTGTACAGTTAAAATCGAGGTTGAAGCCGACGGTAAAAAAGAGCCGTGGCTCCTCCTTTTCAAGAACGAAACACACAATCACCCGACCGAAATCGAGCCCTTTGGCGGTGCCGCTACCTGTATAGGCGGCGCTATCCGCGACCCCCTTTCGGGACGAAGCTACGTTTACGGTGCTATGCGTGTTACCGGCGCCGCCGACCCGCTTAAGCCCGTAAGCGAAACCATGGAAGGTAAGCTTCCCCAGCGCAAAATTGTTACTACCGCTGCTGCCGGCTATTCCTCATACGGAAACCAGATTGGTCTTGCTACCGGTATCGTTGACGAAATTTATCACGACGGCTATGCCGCAAAAAGAATGGAAATCGGTGCAGTTATTGCTGCCGCTCCCGAAAAGAACGTTCGCCGTGAACGTCCCGAAGACAGCGACGTTGTAATTCTCCTCGGCGGTCGTACAGGACGCGATGGCTGCGGCGGTGCTACAGGCTCGTCAAAATCGCATACATTACAGTCACTCGAAAGCTGTGGCGCAGAAGTTCAGAAGGGTAACGCTCCCGAAGAACGCAAGTTACAGCGCCTTTTCAGAAACTATGAAGCAAGCCGCATGATTAAGCGTTGCAACGACTTTGGTGCAGGCGGTGTTTCGGTTGCTATCGGCGAGCTTGCCGACGGACTGAATATCGACCTCAACGCCGTACCGAAAAAGTATGACGGACTCGACGGCACCGAGCTTGCAATCAGCGAATCGCAGGAAAGAATGGCTGTTGTTGTTGCAAAAGAGGATGTTGACCGCTTTATCGAGCTGGCAAACAGCGAAAACCTCGAAGCAACCGTAGTAGCCACTGTTAAGGCTGACCCACGTCTTACAATGACATGGAACGGAAAGCAGATTGTCGACCTCAGCCGCGAATTCCTTAACTCAAACGGCGCTCAAAAGCACATTGACATCGCGGTTACAAAGCCGCAGGAATATAAGAGAGAGGTTGGAAGCAACTTTACAAGCGAGTACAAAAAGCTTGTTGACGACCTCAATATTTGCTCAAAGCGCGGACTTTCCGAGCGCTTTGACTCGACCATCGGCGCAGGAACCGTACTCATGCCCTTCGGCGGAAAGTATCAGCAGACACCTATTCAGGCGATGGTTCAGAAAATTTCGATGGAAAAGGCTCATACCGACGATTGCTCACTGATGGCCTGGGGATACAACCCCTTTATCACTGAAAAGAGCCCCTATCACGGCGCATATACCGCCGTTTTGGAATCGGTATGTAAGCTTGTCGCTACCGGCGCAAAGTTTGAGGACGTTTATCTCACCTTCCAGGAATACTTTGAACGTCCGAACAAGGATGCTCATCGCTGGGGCAAGCCGCTTGCAGCTCTTCTCGGCGCATTCAAGGCGCAGAAGGAGCTTGGCATCGGCGCAATCGGCGGAAAGGACTCAATGAGCGGCTCGTTTGAAAAATTAGACGTTCCGCCTACACTTGTTTCCTTTGCCGTCACAACCGATAAGATTCAGAATATCGTATCCCCCGAATTCAAAAAGGCCGGCAACAGAGTTATCGTACTCCGTCCCGAACTTGACAAAAACGGATTACCGATTACCGAATCGCTCCTTAACCTCTTTACAACCGTTACAACACTCATGCGTGACAAAAAAGCGGTTGCCTGCTACACTCCCTGTATGGGCGGTATCGCAGAGGCTATCTTTAAGATGTGTATCGGTAACAAGCTCGGATTCAAGTACGAAAACGGTACAAAACTCGACGATATTTTCGATTACGATTACTGCTCATTCGTACTCGAAGTTAACAGCGACGATTATATGGACGCTACCCTCGGCTACGTTACCGATGACGGCGTAATTTCGCTCGGAAATGAGGCTATTTCGCTCGACGAGCTTCAAAAGGTATACGAGGACAAGCTCGAAAGCGTTTACAGCTGCAACCTGCCGAGCGAAAATAAGGAAATTGCTACAATTTCTTACACCGACGGTAAGGTTTCAGCCCCCGCTATTAAGGTTGCAAAGCCTCGCGTACTTATCCCTGTTTTCCCGGGTACAAACTGTGAATACGATTCGGCAAAGGCTGTCACCGACGCCGGTGCAGAAGCCGAAATATTCGTTATCAACAACCTTACTGCCGACGGAATTGCACGCAGCGTTGAGCAATTCGCCGACAAGGTTAAGCAGTCGCAGATTATCTTTATCCCAGGTGGATTCTCCGGCGGTGACGAGCCCGACGGCTCAGGTAAGTTTATTACCGCATTCTTCCGCAACGGTGTCATCAAGGAGGAGGTAACCAACCTTCTCGAAAAGCGTGACGGACTTATGTGCGGTATTTGTAACGGATTCCAGGCGCTTGTTAAGCTCGGTCTTGTCCCCTATGGAAAGATTATCGACACCGACGAAAACTGTCCCACCCTTACCTTTAACACAATCGGACGTCACCAGTCACGAATTGTCGCAACCCGCGTTGCTTCAAACAATTCCCCCTGGCTCACCGGTACAAAGGTAGGCGACATTTATAACGTGCCGATTTCTCACGGTGAAGGTCGCTTCATCGCCGATGAAAAGACACTCGCAACGCTCGCTGCCAACGGACAAATCGCAACCCAGTACGTTGACCTCGACGGAAAGGCAACCGATGACATCCACTTTAACCCCAACAACTCAATGTGGGCAATTGAGGGTATTCTCTCACCGGATGGAAGAGTTATCGGTAAAATGGGTCACTCGGAGCGTATCGGAAACGGCCTTTACAAAAACGTTGAAGGCAACTATGACATGAAGCTCTTTGAATCAGCAGTAAAATACTATAAATAATATTATAAATATTACTTATTGTGCTTGACATTAAAGGTGCAAGGTGGTATTATAATAGAAATAATTTCTTTAATTCGATACAGAGATATCGGCAAGAAAAAATAGAGTTTACCGTATATGCGAGTGGCCGCACACGCATATATCTTTCACTGTATATTTTGCCTGCCGTAAATTTGCGGCAGGCATTATTTATACAAAAGGAGCTAACATGAGTTTTTCACTTTCAAACGAAAAAATTGCAATTATAAAAGCAGCACTTTCAGCTGACGGATATTCTGTCGGTGAAAATGCCGCTTTTTTTAATAAACTTGATACCTGCTCTGTCTTTACCGGCTTTGTTGATGTCCACGTACATCTTCGCGAGCCGGGTTTTATTTATAAAGAAACGGTAAAAACCGGTACACTTGCCGCTGCTCACGGCGGATATACCGAAATTTGCAGTATGCCGAACTTAAAGCCGGTACCCGACAGCATGAACAATCTCGATATTCAGCTCGATGCGATAAAAAAAGACGCGGTTATCGGCGTTCATCCCTACGGCTCAATCACAAAAGGGCAAATGGGTGAATCACTTTCGGATATGAAAAATATAGCTGATTTTGTAATCGGTTTTTCCGATGATGGACGCGGAGTTCAATCGGACGAAATGATGAAAGCCGCCATGATTAAGGCAAAGGAGCTCGGAAAACCGATTGTCGCCCATTGTGAAATAAACAAGCTTCTGAATGGCGGATACATCCATGACGGTGAATACGCGGCAAAAAACGGTCACAAAGGAATTTGCAGCGAGAGCGAATGGGGCCAGATAAAGCGCGACATCGAGCTTGTAAAGAAAACGGGATGTAAATATCACGTTTGCCACATTTCAACCAAGGAAAGCGTTGACCTTATTCGAAAGGCTAAGGCTGATGGGGTTAACATCACCTGCGAAACGGCTCCCCACTACCTCGTTTTTGACGATAGTATGTTAGAGGATGACGGACGATTTAAAATGAACCCGCCGATAAGGACAAAGGCCGACCGAAATGCGTTGATTGAGGGCATAATCGACGGTACAATTGATATGATTGCCACCGACCACGCACCTCACAGCGCTGAAGAAAAATCAAAAGGGCTTAAATCAAGCTTAATGGGCGTTGTCGGACTTGAAACAGCCTTTTCGGTGCTTTATACAGATCTTGTATTGACGGGAATTATTCCACTCGAAAAACTGATTGAACTGATGAGCATTAACCCGAGAAAGAGATTCGGGTTGCCGATAAATGACAACGACTTCTGCGTATGGGATTTAAGCGAAAAATACACAGTAAATCCCGACGAATTTTTGTCAATGGGGCGAAGCACACCCTTTGATAAACGTGAGGTTATGGGTAAATGCTTGTTAACCATCAAAGGCGGCAAAATCGCCTTTATAGATAAATCGCTTGTTGAAAATCTTTGATAAATAAAGTTTTTAGATAAATTGCAAACATTTTGGAGGAAAAAACAATGGCAAAACGCACAGATTTAAAGAAAATTTTAATCATAGGCTCAGGTCCTATAGTTATCGGTCAGGCTGCCGAATTTGACTATGCCGGCACTCAGGCCTGCTTAGCATTAAGAGAGGAAGGCTACGAGGTTGTACTCGTAAACTCGAACCCTGCAACAATCATGACCGACACCACAATTGCCGACAAGGTATATATGGAGCCGCTTACACTCGAATACATAGCAAAGATTCTTCGTCACGAGCGTCCGGATGCTATCGTACCCGGAATCGGCGGTCAGACAGGACTCAACCTCGCCATGCAACTTGAAAAGAAGGGAGTTTTAAAGGAATGCGGCGTTCAGCTTCTCGGTACTTCGAGCGAAAGTATCGAACGCGCTGAGGACCGCGAAATGTTCAAGGAGCTTTGCCAGTCGATTGGTGAGCCTGTTATCCCCTCCGAAATCACCTATTCACTCGACGAAGCAAAGGAAGCGGCCGAAAGAATCGGCTACCCCGTTGTACTCCGTCCTGCATTCACACTCGGCGGTACAGGTGGCGGCTTTGCTTATAACGAAGACGAGCTTATCGAAATCGGTACAAACGCATTTAAGCTTTCGCCTGTTCACCAGGTGCTTATTGAAAAGAGCGTTAAGGGATATAAGGAAATCGAATTCGAGGTTATGCGCGACTCAAATGACAAGGCTATCACCATCTGCGGCATGGAAAACATTGACCCTGTCGGCGTTCATACCGGCGACTCAATAGTTGTTGCTCCGATTATGACACTTAACGACCACGACCTCAAAATGCTTAACGACAGCGCAATCAAAATTATTCGCGAGCTTAAAATCGAGGGTGGTTGCAACGTTCAGTTTGCGCTCAATCCTGATTCCTCCGAATACTATCTCATCGAGGTAAATCCGCGAGTTTCACGCTCATCAGCCCTCGCATCAAAGGCAAGCGGATACCCAATTGCAAAGGTTACAGCAAAAATTGCGGTAGGCATGTCGCTTGACGAAATCGCTATAGCTAACACAACAGCTGCATTTGAGCCGAGACTCGACTATGTTGTAGCTAAATTCCCGCGTTTCCCGTTTGATAAATTCGCCTCGGCTACAAATACGCTCGGTACTCAAATGAAGGCTACCGGTGAGGTTATGGGCATCGGCTCAACCCTCGAAGAATGTATGCTCAAATCGGTTCGTTCGCTCGAAATCGGCGTATGCCATCTTCACATGGCTAAGTTTGATAAGATGCCGAATGACGAAATGGTTGAATATATTAAGCAATTCCGTGACGACAGCATTTTTGCCGTTGCACAGCTTCTTCGCAACGGAATGAGCGTAGACGAGCTTCACGAAATTACCGCAATCACCTCATACTTCCTCGAAGCAATTAAGCGAATTGTTGACTTTGAAACGGTGGTTAAGGCTAATCCACTTGACGTTGAAACACTTAAAAAAGCTAAGGAAATGGGCTTTGGCGACAAGTTCATTTCGCAGCTTTGGAAGGTTGACGAAATTACAGTATTCAATCTTCGTAAAGATAATGGAATTATGCCTGTGTATAAGATGGTTGACACCTGCCACACAAACGCATATATCCCCTATTTCTACTCAACATATAAAGAGAAAAACGATACCATCATTTCGGATAAAAAGAAGATTGTTGTTCTTGGCGCCGGTCCTATCCGTATCGGTCAGGGTGTTGAATTCGACTATTCAACCGTTCACGCCGTTTCGACAATCAAAAATTCGGGCTACGAAGCAATTATCGTAAACAACAACCCCGAAACCGTTTCGACCGACTATACAACAGCCGATAAGCTCTATTTCGAGCCGCTCACAACCGAAGATGTTATGAACATTATCGAAATGGAAAAGCCCGAAGGCGTTATTGCATCTCTCGGCGGTCAAACGGCAATCAATCTTGCTGAACCGCTTGCAAAACGCGGAGTTAAAATTATCGGTACCGACTGTGACGCTATCGAAAGAGCCGAAAACAGAGATGCATTTGAAAAAATACTTAAAGAACTTAACATTCCTCAGCCGCAAGGCAAGGCAGTAACCGCAATTGAGGACGGCGTAAAGGCCGCTGCCGAAATCGGTTACCCAGTTTTAGTAAGACCGAGCTTCGTTCTCGGTGGCAGAGCAATGCAGATAGTCGGAACAGAAGAACAGCTTCGCCACTATCTCAAAACAGCGGTTGAAATCGACGAGGACAAGCCCGTTCTTGTTGACAAGTACATCGTAGGTAAAGAGGTTGAGGTTGACGCTATTTGCGACGGCAGAAACGTATTCGTCCCCGGTATAATGGAGCTTGTTGAAAGAACAGGTATCCACAGCGGTGACTCAATCAGTGTTTACCCGACATTCAGCATTTCTGACAAGGTAAAGGGTACCATTCTTCAATATGCTAAAAAGCTCGGTTTAGGCATTGGCATTGTTGGACTTTACAACATTCAGTTCATCGTTGACAAGGATGACAACGTATTCATTATCGAAGTTAATCCCCGCTCATCAAGAACCGTTCCCTTCCTTTCTAAAGCGACAGGTTACAGCCTCGCCGATATTGCAACCGAAGTAATTCTGGGCAAGAGCCTTAAAGAACAGGGCATATTCGACATCTATCCCGAAGAGAAAAAGCGCTGGTACGTAAAGGTTCCGGTATTCTCCTTCAATAAGATTCGAGGCCTTGACGCCTATCTTTCACCCGAAATGAAATCAACCGGTGAAGCAATCGGCTATGATGATAAATTCTATCGTGCTATGTACAAGGCGCTTCAAGCATCGGGTATGAAGCTTCAAAATTACGGTACAGTTTTTGTCACCGTTTCGAACAAGGATAAGGACGAAGCGCTTCCGCTTATTCGACGCTTCTATAACCTTGGATTTAACATCGAGGCTACACGTGGCACGGCCGAATTCCTCAAAGCTAACGGAATTCGCACACACGTTCTTGAAAAAATCAGCGAAGGCAGCGAAGAAATTCCGCAGGCAATCCGTCAGGGACACATCGCATATATCATCAATACAAGCGATATCAGCCACTCGAAAACAACGGCTGACGACGGAAGACAGATTCGCCGTCTTGCAACAGAAAACAATGTGAATATCTTTACTTCACTCGACACGGTTGCAATTCTTCTCGACGTTTTGGAAGAAACTACACTCTGCATTTCGACAATCGACGCATAAGGAAGATTACAATGAAACAAGAAATTTTTGTGATAAAATCACAGGAAAAAATCGCAAAAGATGTTTTTAAAATGGTCCTTTCGGGTAACACCGACGATATTACCGCTTCGGGTCAATTTGTAAACATCAAGCTCGACGGATTTTATCTCCGCCGACCGATTTCGGTATGTGATTATGATAAAAATGAGCTTACCCTCATTTACAAAACCGTCGGTGAGGGTACCGCGGCAATGAGTAAGTATGAAAACGGAACCGAGCTCGATATTCTCACCGGGCTCGGCAACGGATACGATACCTCCCTTTCGGGAGAAACGCCGCTTTTACTCGGAGGTGGCGTTGGCGTACCTCCCCTTTACAACCTTTGCAAAAAATTGGTTGCAGAAGGTAAAAAGCCGACTGTAATCCTCGGCTTTAACAGCGCCGACGACGTTTTTTATGAAAATGAGTTTAAGGCGCTCGGTGCTGACGTTTTTGTTACAACGGCTGACGGCAGCTATGGTATAAAGGGCTTTGTCACCGACGCTATGGCTGACCTTAATTACAGCTACTTTTACACCTGCGGTCCCGAGCCGATGTTAAAGGCTATTTACAACGTGAGTAAAACATCGGGTCAGCTCAGCTTTGAGGAAAGAATGGGCTGCGGATTCGGTGCTTGTATGGGCTGCTCATGTAAGACAAAGTATGGCAACAAGCGAATTTGCAAGGACGGTCCCGTGCTTATAAAGGAGGAGATTATATGGTAGATACATCGGTTTCGCTTAGCGGACTGATACTCGATAACCCGATTATTCCCGCAAGCGGTACATTCGGCTACGGCTATGAATACGCAGAGCTTTTCGACATAAACTGCCTCGGCTCCTTCTCATTTAAGGGTACTACACGCGAAGCAAGATTCGGCAACCCCACACCGAGAATTGCCGAATGTCCTGCAGGAATGATTAACAGCGTAGGACTTCAGAATCCCGGCGTTGAAAAGGTTATCAGCGAGGAGCTTCCAAAGCTCAAGGAATGCTTTTCGAAAAAGGTTATTGCAAACGTGGGCGGATTTTCGCTCGAAGAATATGCCGAAACCTGCCAAATGCTCGACTCTCAGGAGCAGGTCGGACTTTTAGAGGTTAATATCAGCTGTCCGAATGTGCATAACGGTGGAATGAGCTTCGGCACCGACCCGAAAATGGCCGCAGAGGTTACAAAGAGGGTTAAGGCGGTTACAACAAAACCCCTTTATATCAAGCTCAGCCCCAACGTTACCGACATTGTCGAAATTGCAAAGGCGTGTGAGGACGCAGGCGCTGACGGAATCAGCATGATAAACACTTTGCTCGGTATGAGAATCGACCTTAAAACAAAAAAGCCGATTATCGCAAATAAAATGGGCGGTTTTTCGGGAAGCGCAATTCTCCCCGTAGCCCTGAGGATGGTTTATCAGGTTTACGATGCGGTAAAAATTCCGATTATTGGAATGGGTGGCGTTGCGACGGCAAAGGACGTTATTGAAATGATGCTTGCAGGTGCCACCGCAGTTCAAATCGGTGCCGCAAACCTTGTTAACCCCTTTGTTTGCAAAGAAATTATCGAAAAATTGCCCGAAGAAATGGCAAAGTACAGTATAAATTCATTAAGTGAAATAATAGGAGGCGCACACTAATGGGTAAGGATGTTATCGTAGCCTGCGACTTTGCAGGTAAAAAAGAGGTTCTCGAATTTTTAGACAAATTCGGCGGTAAAAAGCCATTTGTAAAAATCGGTATGGAGCTTTATTATGCCGAAGGTCCCGACATTGTCCGCGAAATTAAGGCAAGAGGACACAAGATTTTTCTCGATTTAAAGCTTCACGATATTCCCAACACCGTTAAAAAGTCGATGAGCGTTTTGTCACGTCTCGACGTTGATATGTGTAATCTTCACGCATCAGGTACTGTCGCTATGATGGAGGCCGCTATCGAAGGACTTACTCGTGAGGACGGAAGCCGTCCGATGCTCATCGCTGTTACCCAGCTCACATCGACAAGCGAGGAAAGAATGAAGAGCGACCTTCTCATCGACCAGCCGCTTGACAAGGTTGTTATGCACTATGCAAAATGCGCAAAGGTTGCAGGACTTGACGGCGTTGTTTGCTCACCGCTTGAAGCTGAAAAGGTTCACGAGGTTTGCGGAAACGAATTTGTTACCGTAACTCCCGGTGTACGCTTTGCCGACGGAGATATTGGCGACCAGGTACGAGTTACCACCCCCGCAAAAGCCAAAGAAATTGGCTCAGATTACATTGTTGTTGGCCGTCCCATCACCGCAGCAGCCGATCCTGTTGCCGCATACGAACGCTGTGTAAGCGAATTTGTTGACTGAAAGGAAAATTGATATGAATAATACAGAAAAGCTTATTGCGAAGGATCTTCTCTCGATTAAGGCAGTATTTTTCCGTCCCGACGAACCGTTCACTTGGGCAAGCGGAATTAAGAGCCCCGTTTATTGCGACAACCGTCTCACCCTCACCGCACCGAAGGTAAGAAACGACGTTGAAAATGCACTTGCAGAAACAATCAAGCGTGAATACCCCGACGCAGAAGTGCTTATGGGTACATCGACAGCGGGTATCGCTCACGCAGCTATCACTGCTCATATTCTCGATATGCCGATGGGTTATGTTCGCTCGGGAGCCAAGGACCACGGCCGCGGAAACCAGATTGAAGGCAAGCTCGAAAAGGGTCAGAAGGTAGTTGTAGTTGAAGACCTCATTTCAACAGGCGGAAGCGTTATCGAGGTAGTAAATGTTCTTCGTGAAGCAGGTGCCGAGGTTCTCGGTATCGTAAGCATATTCACCTATGGCATGAAGAAAGGTATCGACCGTCTTGCCGAAGCAAATGTTAAAAACGTTAGTCTCACAAACTTTGACACAATCGCAGAAATCGCAGCTGAGGAAAGCTATATCAAGCCAGAAGACGTCAGCCGCTTGATTGCTTTCCGTAATAATCCGTCAGACGAAGGATGGATAAACGGAGGAAAATAATGAAAAATCTGATAGACATATTGGATCTTTCCACGGAGGAAATAGAGCAACTTATCGACACAGCAAACGATATTATCGAAAATCCCGAAAATTATCGTGAAAAATGCCGATATAAAAAGCTTGCTACCCTCTTTTTTGAGCCGTCAACAAGAACGAGATTATCCTTTGAAGCGGCTATGATGGAGCTTGGCGGAAACGTACTCGGCTTTTCAGAAGCTAATTCGAGTTCATCGGCAAAGGGTGAAAGCGTTTCGGACACGATTGCGGTTGTTGGCGGATATGCCGACATTATCGCTATGCGCCATCCAAAAGAGGGCGCTCCCCTTGTTGCGTCGATGAAGAGCGACGTTCCGATTATCAACGCGGGTGACGGCGGTCACAATCACCCGACCCAGACGCTCACCGACCTGCTCACCATAAAGCGTGAGATGGGACGTCTCGACAATCTTACGGTAGGACTTTGCGGCGACCTAAAATTCGGTCGAACGGTTCACTCGCTGATTGCCGCCCTTTCCCGATACAGCGGTATCAAATTCATCCTCATTTCGCCCAAGGAATTGGAGCTGCCGAGCTATGTCAAGGATGCTCACATTAAAGCAAACGGCATCCCTTACGAGCAGACAACCTCTCTCGATGACGCTATGAGTAAACTTGATATTCTGTATATGACACGAGTTCAGCGTGAGCGCTTCTTTAACGAGGAGGACTATCTCCGCCTAAAAGACAGTTATATTCTCACCCCTGAAAAGCTCAAAAACGCGAAAGAAAACATGATTGTTATGCATCCGCTGCCGAGAGTAAACGAAATTTCGACCGCAGTTGACAGTGACAAGCGTGCAAGCTATTTTAGACAGGCAAAGTACGGAAAATTTATCCGAATGGCGCTTATCCTAAAGCTTTTGGAGGTGGAATAATGAGAGTTGACTCGATTAAAAACGGAATAGTAATTGACCATATCACCTGCGGCAAAGCAATGCAGATTTATGATATGCTCAATCTTGACAATCTCGATTGCACCGTCGCAATTCTCAAAAATGTACCGAGCAATAAAATGGGCAAAAAGGATATTATAAAAATAGACTGCGACATCGAAATCAATTTTGACGTACTCGGTTTCATCAGCCCTAATATCACTGTTTGTATCGTTCGTGACGGAAAGGTTGCCGAAAAGAAGCACATTGACCTTCCCGAACAGCTCACCGATATTCTCCATTGTAAAAATCCGCGTTGCATCACCTCAACCGAACAGGATATTCACCACATTTTCCGTCTCACCGACAGGGAAAAAGGCGTTTATCGCTGTATCTATTGCGACACAAAGGCATAAAGCAAAAAAACAAGACGCTCTTATATAAGAGCGTCTTGTTTTTTTAAGGATTACAGGATTTGCAGGTCGAATATCCCTTATCTATAAGACTTTCTTTTGATTCATTGGACACCGATTTATTCTCAGTTTTTATATCCTTTACGCTGCTGCAGGTTGGTCGGTGGATTTTTTTA
Source organism: Clostridia bacterium (assembly GCA_017409475.1). GTDB lineage: Bacteria > Bacillota > Clostridia > Oscillospirales > Acutalibacteraceae > UMGS1976. The sequence continues at coordinate 47,298 of JAFQSP010000001.1, read as the reverse complement.
GAACTTGTATTTAAAACGTATTCAACTTCACTTTCGTCACTGTTTGATGAGGTAGTTGCGCTTTTATCAAGCCAATTTTCGCCGGTTGAGTAATCAATCTTTATCCCGGGTTGCACGTTATATGCATAAACGTTAAAGCATATTCCGTCACCATTATCCTCGACCGAAATTGCCTCCATTTGAACGCCATTACATAAAAGATTATTGCCGCTGAAAATCGGCGTTACACGATAGATAACGTGGTTCCCCGTTTCTTTTACATAATCGGCAATCATATTCTCAAAGGGCAACATCCCCTCGATATTGAGATAACGCGTACCTGTAATTAGATTTCTTTCGTTGGCATTTTCACCAGTAAGCTGAAAACCTATTAGGTGGCATCGGTTGTAAAGATATTTTCCGTCAACAATGTCGTACTTTGATGTTACCCAGCCGGTTGGCTTAACCGAGCCAATACTACCCCGCTCTTCAGTTGGCATTATATCCCGACCTATACATGACTTTGCAACGCCGCATCTTCCCAATTTATCAAGGGGTGAATAGCTCTCGTACGAGGTTGTGACGAGGTCGGCGGCAGTAAATTCGGGTATGTTATTATTTATCGCAATATAGGCGTTTTGACCGTCGAATTTTGGGATTCCGTTAATCGTGGTTATATTGTTGATTTCGCGACCCGATTCAGCAGCAGACTCGGATATAGATTCATATGCGCTATCTACGTCTGAAACCTGACCCTCTGACACCTGTGAAATCGCTACAAACGATGACGAAAATGACAACGTTGTTTCATCATTGCAGGAGGTAAACAACGCGACCATAAATATAATCGCGGCAAGCAACCTAAATAATTTTAACCTTGTCATTCGTAAATCTCCTCAGTAATTTTTTCATGTGATGAGCCTTTAAAATCGGTTGATTTTATAAGGCTTCGTGAAGCTAAAATGGTATCATCAAATTTTTTATCCGAGGGATAAACCCTGTTCCAACGATAGATGATTATTCTTTCCGCTTTAACGAGAAAAGGCTGAAAATCAACATTTTCAATAAAGCAATAATCGCCGTCCCCCGCTTTTTCGAGAAAGTTTTCATCAATTTTAACATTATCGGGAGAAAAAAGCGATGACGAATATTCATTTATCCATAGATTCGATTTTGACGAATGAGCAAGCACCCTTTCGCATAAAACACTATCCCTGCTCTGACGTCGGCGGTTAAAAAGCATGCCGTTTTTATCATCAATACATAAAATAATATTCATTTTACACCTACTGAAAAATTATTATTGTACCATTTAATTATACCATAATCAGCATTGGCATTCAATGAATATTGATTATAAAAAATCATTTGGCGTGTATAATTTAGTATTTTACAAAAGGAAGGAGTGAAAGCCATAATCTTCGCCTTCTGAATGACCAGTATGCCCTTTCCTCTCCGTCCGTTCTTTCAATTTCGCTATTAAGATATTCCAGCTCGGCCACAAATTCGTTATAAAATTGAATTATTCCGGTTATTATTACAAATAATATCAAAAGGACTACTATTGCCATTATAAAAATTATACCGGGGTTTATGTTATTCATCATGACTTCCCTTGTTTTTTAAATCGTCATCAAATTTTTCACAGGTTTCTTCAATCCTATTAATACTAAACACTGAAAAAATTAAAAAGGAGGCACTACTACCGACAATAACTCCAAAAATAAAATTTAGCATTAAACCACGCTCCTATCCTAAAAAACAAATTAACAGCAAATTATAAAGAGGTAATTATTTACTTTTTTTGTCAAAATTTAGGGTTTTATGTCGTATTATTTTATCCTACTTTATCTTACTTGTCAATATTATTTAGGATTTTTTTTATAATTAATTTGAGGTGATTGTATTGCGACCGTTAAAAGAAAAAATCAGCATTACCATTGATAATGATCTTTTAATAAAATTAAAAGAAAAAGCCGAGTATGATGACCGTTCCCTATCGCAATATATTAACATAGTATTAAAACAGCATATTAACCAGCAAAAAAACGAGCCGTGACGAGTAACGGCTCGTTTTTTTATAATGATAAACGCTCTCTTATAATAAACTTTTTTATTAACAATTTACGCAATACATACCCAACGCAAAAACGTAATTTTGTATTGCAGCATGTTGAAAAAGAAAATAATTTGTGATAAAATCAAAAAAAGAGTAATAAAAAGGGAGTTTAATTATGTCGTCAAAGTTTAAAAAACAATCTAAATCCCAGCAAGGTTTAAGACGTTCATTATTAATAATATTATCAGCTATGATTACATTAACTATTTTGTTATCATCAGTAGCTGTTATTGAAACATTTTTTGATAACGGAAGCGGCGGTTTAACCGGCAACGCTTCGGATAAAAACGCAGTATCTAAACCCGAAGAAGAGCCCAAAATAGAAAAGCTTTCAACCGCTACTGTGGCTGTTACGGGCGACCTTTTGATGCACGAGCCCATTATCACAAATTCTAAATTCAGCGATGGGTATAATTTTGACCTTATTTATAAATATTTCGGCGAATATGCATCAAAAGCCGATTACGCAGTCGCAAACCTCGAAACAACCCTTCGAGGCAATCAGGACGGATACAAATATACCGGTTATCCGCGATTCAACTGCCCCGACGAAATAATTAAGGCTACCAAATCCGCCGGATTTGATATGCTGCTCACAGCTAACAATCACTCGTATGATACGTGGTTGCAGGGTATGCTTCGTACTCTCGATGTCGTTGACGAAAATGGTATTGACCACATTGGCACGGTAAAGGACGAAACCGAAAAAAGATATAAGGTGGTTGACGTTAACGGCATTAAAATAGGAATGATTTGCTACACCTACGAAACCAACAATGAGGTTGGCAAGGTTGCTTTAAACGGTATTCCTTTGAAGGATGAAGCGAAAAATTTGGTCAACGCATTCAGTTACGGCGAATTAGATGCATTTTATGAAAAGATTGAGCAGCAAATCGCCGAAATGAAACAGGCCGGAGCCGAAAGCACCGTTCTTTATATCCACTGGGGTAACGAATACCAAACAACCGAAAACAAGTATCAGAACCAAATAGCGCAAAAATTATGCAACTTTGGAATTGACGTTATCGTTGGCGGACACCCGCACGTTATTCAGCCCGTCGAATTATTGACGAGTGAAACCGATTCCGAGCATAAGACGGTTTGTATCTACTCGGTCGGAAACGCCGTTTCAAACCAGCGAAAAGAAAGAATGAACCTCAAAACCGGTCACACCGAGGATGGCGTTTTGTTCCAGTTTACCTTCGCGAAATATAACGACGGCACGGTAAGACTTGAAGGATGCGACCTTTTGCCGACATGGGTTAATATGTTTTATTCAAGCTCGATAGGTAAAAAGGTTTATCAAATAATTCCGCTTGACATAGAAAAAGAAGATTGGAAAGCAGCATTTGACCTTTCTAACACAAGCGAGGCTAACGCCAGAAAATCATATGACAGAACGCAGAAAATCGTTGGCGAAGGAATGACTACCGTTAAGGAATATTTAGGCGCTCTTCCTCAAATCGAAGGATTAAAATTATCCGAAAGCTCAAATCAAGCTAACGCCGCATAAATAGAATGTTTAGATATTAAAATCACCTCTTTGCAAAAGCAAAGAGGTGATTTTTCATGTCGGTTAAACCGTAATTTTTTTACTTAAATATGTTTTTTATCGGCTCACTGAACTCAAATCTTATAATCTTGATACCAAAAAACTTATCGAGTTGATTAAAGCTTAATTTTACAGATTCGACGCTACTACCATTTTCCGAAATTCTATAATGTTCAACATATCTAATGCATGGTCCTCTTTCGGCTTCATCGGGATCGCCGAGATAATATCCGCCGCTGCCATAATATAAAATGGCCCTTGAATCTATGTTAATTCTATCTTTAACAAACTGTGATTCTGTGTTTGCATCAAATTCTATAAGAACTCTTTTATCTTCGTTTCCGCTTTTTAATTTTGAATCCCAGGTGCGTGAATAATCAAAAAAAGGAAAAGGATTGGAAAGATCGTGACCGGAAAATTTGCATACAACAGTATCTTCAATTAAATATCTTTGACCACCTATTTCGTATTCCAAGACAAAGGGAAATTCTCCTTCTGTTATTTGGGGAAAAGGCTCCTTTTTCTTTTCACAGCCGGATACACAAAATATAATCACCGCTAAAACTATAATTGACAGTATTTTTTTCATACCACCACCGCCTTAGGTAAATTATACCATATCAGCAGTAAGGGTGCAAGCCAACTAAATGAAAATGCGACTCTACCTAATTGTGAAAGTTTTATTCCGCTACTCACCTTTCTGCTTGTCTTTCATAATATGGGTGTGAGGAGGTGAAAAATAATGGCCATCTTTTGTTGTGAAAGCAGAACAAGTTGTACCGGCTTGGCTGTCATTGCAAGCGCAATTCTCGGCGTAATTGCCGCCTTTTTACGCATCACCGCGGTAATTACAGTAACTCCTGCATTCCTTTGGGTTGCGCTTGGTGTTGCGGTAGTATATCTCGCCATTTTACTTGCCACCACCGGTTGTAATCAATCGGCTCGTTGCTGTCGGTGCAGAGGTTGCGCATTAACTGCAGTGCTTGCAGGCATTCTTGGTACAGCGCTTGTTTCGGTAATTCTGTTAGCAATCACCTTTGTCGCCACCAGCATTATTGGTGCTATTTTGGTGGGACTGCTTATTTTCTTCCTTTCTCTGATTTTATCCACCACCGCTTGCTTGGTGGCTGGCTGTTGCAGATGTGAAAACGCTCGCTAAGCAGTGAATTAGTAATATAGAAAAATCCGTTCTCAATAGAGAACGGATTTTTTTGTATGCGATAAAATTCTATTAAAATAATATACCCTTTTATTAATTGTATCAAAATTAATATAAAGCGTTTATAATTCGTGGTGAAGCCACACCTTTTCTTTTATCTATTCTCTCTTATCTTTTATCCGGAAAAGTCACACATATATTTAGAGAATAGTGAAAAGTACAAAAAGAAAAAGCCACACGATGTGTGACTTTTCTTTTTGTCATTCGTCTCCGAAAAAGAACTGGGTGAAAACCGAGGATTTTCTTTATTTATCCCATAGGTTTATTGCTTCGACTCTTTTTTGAAGTTCTTTTATCATGATTTGAGAATCTTTTGGGGAATTATTTTGTTCTTTTGCGCTATTAAATAATTGAAAAACAAAAAATAGTAAACAGAAAACTAAAACAATAGGAGAAATTGTTTTATCTACATTAGCCACAGCTAATACAATAGCAATGATAGCCATTGCTATTAATATAATAAGAGATGTAAATTTTAAAACATTATTGAAATGGCTATACACAGTAAAATATGTAACATATGTTTTACCATCTTCTTCTATAATCTCTGCATAAAGATTGGTAGAGTTTGTGTGTTCAATATGTTTTTTCGGCGGGTTAGTGATGTCAATTTTGCCTTTTTTAGAGCAATAAAACTCTATGAGATTTTCACTGCTTAATTCTTCCCTACAAATGCCTTGCATTTGCATAAACTTATCTATTGCATCTGTCTTTGTAGTAAAAAGTTCGAATTTTCCTTGGCTGATTTTTTTCATATCATCACCGACCTTTAAGTGTATTATAGCATAAAAGCGGCGGAGGAGCAATACTTCTTCACTATTCACTATTACCTTTTACTTCCCAAAAATCCCGAATGTATTTTAGTGAAGAGTGAAAAGTGAATAGTGAAAAAGTAAAATCCCGAACGCTTACGCATTCGGGATTTTTGGTGCTGGTGACCGGACTTGAACCGGTACGGTGTTGCCACCGAGGGATTTTAAGTCCCTTGCGTCTGCCGATTTCGCCACACCAGCGAGCTACCAATATATTATACTCATCGATAAGCAAAGTGTCAAGCAAAAGGTAACAGATTTTATTCAATTTATTATCGCTATGTGAAAAGCATCACATATTTTCGTCAATCAACCTTGCAAGATATGCTCTATCCCACAATAAAATTCGATTAGCGGCGGCAAGGTCAACTGCCGAATCGGTAAAATAGCTATTAGTTATAACTATGCCGACGTGACAACCGTAATACTCTCTTGCGGCGGTTATTTCCTGAACAGGTGTGTTAGATAGTCGGGTTGAATACACCTTACACTGAACGGCAAAGCGCACACCGTCACGCATCATTATTATATCAGCGCCCTGGTCGTGTGAGGAGCTTGTCAGCTCAACATCGTCAAAGCCTACCGTTTCAAGCAGGTCGGCAGCATACTGTTCAAATTCCAAGCCGCTCATTTCATCAATTTTTTGGAGTTCACTTTCTACTGTTGCGCTAAATTTCATTTTAAAACGCCCTTTTGAGCCAAAAGCGGCTGCGGCAAGGTCGATTGTCCCAACAATAGCAAAAACGGCGCCAAAGGCATAATAAACAATATTATCATTAAAATAGCCGCAAAGACAGGCTGCAGCACCGCCTAAAATCAAGGTAAATGCGCTTATTCTTCGCATTTTTGTTGCCTCCGTTGCTTAAATCGGGCTGTTTTAGAGTAAAAACAGCCCGATAAATCAATTATTTAAATATTCCGAATGAAACGACCTGAACCATTTCTTCATCATACTTGAAGGTTACTTTATGGTCACCTTCGTTCACCCAAATTTCGCGAACAAACTTAAATTCCTTACCTGCCGAACCATTGACAGCCAATGTCAGCTTGCACTGTCCATCAACGAATACGCGTACAGTCATCTGAGCCAGTGACTGAGCGTCAGACTTTAATACAGCCGAAACGATGTAATGTCCCTTTTCAGCCGTAGTGAAGGAATATTCCTCGGTCTTTGAAACGCTGTCGAGGGTCATAAAAGGTGTCTTTCCCTCATCGGTAAGCATCAAGCTTTCGAGGTCAATTCCGCCCGTTTTAATAAATCTTTCAAACGAGCGGCTATTCATAAGGAAGCGGAGCATTGTCTTTGCACTGCGCTGTAATTCGCCAAGGGTGAGGCTACCGTCTTCGAGTGATTCGTGGAGATTATCGGGAGCCGTCTGGGCGTCGCCCGTAACCATGTAAATATCATTCTGGGCACGAAGCATTGCACAGATATTTTCCTTTGACTGAACGCCTCCGTCGTGATTCATCATTGCCCACCAGTCGGTCATGACAAAGCCCTTGTAACCCCATTCGTTGCGAAGAAGCTGGGTATTAAGGTCGAAGTTGCTTGCCGACCAAATGCCGTTCATAGGATTATATGACGTCATAATTGAAAGCACGTTGCTCTCCTTTACCGCGATTTCAAACGCCTTTGCATAAATTTCGCGTACGGCACGTTCGGAAATAATCGAATTAGATGAATGGCGGCAGGTTTCCTGACTATTGGCAATAAAATGCTTGATTACGGCAGTGTTACCCGTTTTTTCAATTCCTCGGCAGATAGCCGCCGCCATTTTACCCGTAAGAAGCGGGTCTTCGGAGAAATATTCAAAGTTTCGACCATTCAAGGGATGACGGTGAATGTTTATTCCCGGTCCAAGCAAACAGTCAACCTCGTATCCTTGAAGCTCGATGCCCTCGTAAACGAACATTTCTTCGACAAGTTCGGTATCGAACGAGCAGGCAAGCAGGGTTCCGTTAGGCATAGCCGATGCCTTTGCGCCGCTATCAAGACGGAGTCCGCTTGGGCCATCGGTACCACAGGCAATCGGAATTCCGAACGCCTTTAGCTCGGGGGTAAGTCCGCCGAATGCACAGCCTGTTCCCGGAGTTACCTTCGGGCTCGACATTCCTTCGCCATAAACGAGAACCTTTAAATCATTATTAGTCAGCTGGGCAACAAACTCGTCGAGGGTACATTTTCCGGTCTTTACGTCCATGAGCTTTAAGCCCTTGTCACCTGTGTATTCGATATCAGCAGGTCTTGCCGCAACCATTCTTTCTTCAAGGTCATAGTCACGTGTGGGAACCGGCTCATATGCCATTTCGTAGTTACCAAGTGCGTTTACGCTCGGTTTCATGCGGTTAAACTCGACCGTAGGCATGAGTGAAGACTTACAAACCTCAGTTGCCACTGTAGCATCGACATTGTAGGAATAAGCGTATTTGGCATCGCGTACCGAATTGCCTACATAAAGCTTATACTCGCCTTCTTCGAGGACATACGATGCTCTATATCCGGTAACACCGCTATCATCGTATGAAGCCATCCTTTCCGCCTTAAAGGAAATTGTCAGCTGTTCACTTTCGTTCGGTGCAAGTTCCTTTGTTTTCTTAAATGCGATAAGCTGACGAAGTGGCTTTCCCAGCTTTCCCTGAGGGGCTTCGTAATAAAGCTGGATAACCTCTTTTCCGTTAAACACGCCCGTATTGGTAACGGTAACTTTGGCGGTGATTTCGCCGTTTTCGGCAGAAACTTCGTCGGTTTTTACGTTAAATGTGGTATACGAAAGACCGAAGCCGAAAGGATATTTTACCTCACCCTTTGCCACCGTTTCGAAATAGCGGTAGCCGACATAAATATCCTCGACATACTTATTCTCGACCCTGTCGCCAAAATTGGCCGTTGAGGGATACTGATTAATATTATGTACAATTGTGTCGGCAAGCTTTCCCGACGGGGTTACGTTACCGCAAAGGATATCGGCTGCGGCGTTTCCGCCTTCCATACCACCCTGCCATACGTAAATCAAGCCGTCAATATTATTCTCGTCAACAAAGTTAACGTCGATAACGTTTCCAACGTTAAGAAGCACAACAACTCTATCGAATGCCGCTGAAACCTTCTTTACCATATCGAGCTCGATTTCGGTAAGGAAATAGCTTCCCTCTCCGGCAAAATTGTCGTGGTCCTCGCCTGCTGTTCGTCCGATAATTATAAGCGCAATATCGGAATTTGCGGCTGCGTCGGCAACAATTTCGTCATCAAGCGGCATTTCCTTCTGGCACCAAGGCTCCTGAGCCCAGCCGGCGCCCTTGTCAAAGGGATTTTCCTCAATCCAAGCGGCATAAACCGATGTCAACCTTTCGTTAACCGATACCTGACCGTTGTTTCTGAGGCCGTCAATGATATTAGTTACGTATGGTGAATTTACCATGCCGCCCGAACCTGTACCACTCTTATAATAATTAAATTGAATGCGTCCGAAAACAGAAACTCTTTCGCCCTTCTTAAAAGGTAAAATTTCATTCTCATTCTTTAACAAAACAGAGCCTTCTGCCGCAATTTTACGCGAAAATGTTGCCAGTTCGGGAATCGGCTGAGGCTCTAAATTATTCAAATCGTATCTGCCAATAATATTTTCTGACATATTAGCTACCACCTAAACACAAATTTAATGATATCATACCAAAAATTTATCTGTTTTTCAACATATTTAAAGAGAATATATGCCAAATTATCACATTATAATTATTTGAGGTGATATTTTTGTCTTTTATTAACTACTTTGCGATGGGTTTGATAATCGGAGTTGGCTCGGTAGCTCCCGGAGTGAGTGGCGGCTCAATGGCAATCGCCTTTGGTATATATGAAAAAATTGTCGAAATATTAACCGATTTTCGTAAAAAGGCGGTGAGTGAACTTCACTTTTTGGTACCGCTTGCTATAGGCGGAATAATAGGTATAGGCGCTTTTTTGCTTGGGCTGAACTTTTTATTCGATAAATATGAATTTTTCATGCGATTTCTTTTTGCAGGAGTTATGGTCGGCACCTTTCCATCGGTATATTCGGCAGCAACCGCACAAGGATACAAAGGATATTACCCACTCATTTTTATTGGCACTATGCTGATTTCCATTTTTGGTTATCAGCTCATTAGTGGGGATTTTGGTGATAAAATTACGCCATTTATTGCGGCAATATGCGGAATTATAATCGGAGTCGGGACAATTATACCGGGAATCAGCGCATCGGCTGTACTCATGGCGCTTGGATTCTATAAGCCCCTGCTTGCATCCGTCACCGAATTCAAATTTGCCATAATAATCCCTACCGTTTTAGGCTTTGTAATAGCGGTAGCATTACTTTTAAATACGGTAAAATGGCTGTTTTGTATGTATCACGGCGAAATTTCGTTTATACTATTCGGTCTGCTCGGAAGCTCGATTGCTGCTATAATACCGAAGATTTACGTAATCAATACATCGTTTTTTATAGCACTGGCGCTATCGGTTTTTGGAGCAATAGCATCCTATATTTTCGGCAAAAAGGCTGCGCAAAAATCCCATGATTGACAGGGCAAATTCGGTAGTGTAAAATAAATCGTAAGGCGGTGAAAAAATTGGCTGACGAAAAATTTATTAGGACCGAAATGCTTATTGGAAAAGAAAATTTAGACCGACTGAAAGACAGTCACGTTGCCGTTTTCGGCATCGGCGGAGTGGGCTCATACACGACCGAGGCATTAGCTCGTGCAGGTGTAGGTCAGCTTACACTTATTGACGCCGACACGGTGAACGAAAGCAACATCAACCGCCAGCTTATCGCTACCATTAACACGATTGGCATGAAAAAGGTCGAGGTGGCAAAAAAACGAATCCACGAAATCAATCCCGACGCAAAGGTGAACGTTCACCCCATCTTTTTCGACGAAGAAACCATGAGCGAAATTGATTTTTCGGGGATTGATTACATTGTCGATGCCATCGACAGCGTAAAGGCAAAAATTACTCTTATCGTACTTGCGAAAGAAAAAAATATTCCAATTATCAGCTCGATGGGTACGGGTAACAAGCTTGACCCCACAAAATTTGAGGTAGCCGATATTTCGAAAACGAGCGTTTGCCCACTTGCCAGAATTATGCGAAAGCAGCTTGGGCTTAGAGGAATAAAGCACCTTAAAACCGTTTATTCAAAAGAGGATGCTATTACTCCAAATTTGGTCAACGAAGGGGAAAATTCGCGACCGATACCCGCAAGCATTTCATTCGTACCGAGCGTTGCGGGACTTATTATCGCAGGTGAGGTTATTAAAGATATTTGCGGTATTTAATAAAAAAGATAAAAAAGGGATGACGAAAAATTCGTCATCCCTTTTTTTATCTTATTTGCGCCAAACCATTTTATCCACAACACCGGTATACGACTGAATAAGTTTTAATACCTTTGTTGATACGTTTTCATCGATATAATCGGGCACGGGAATTCCATAGTCGCCGTTTTCGTTAGCGGTAACGGCTGTATCAACCGCCTGTAAAAGCGATTTTTCGTCAATTCCCGCAAGGACAAAGCAGGCCTTGTCCAATGCTTCGGGGCGCTCGGTTGAGGTCCTGATGCAAACAGCCGGAAACGGTTTTCCTATGCTTGTGAAGAATGAGCTTTCCTCAGGGAGAGTACCGCTATCGCTGACAACGGCAAAAGCATTCATCTGTAAACAATTGTAATCGTGGAAGCCGAGAGGCTGATTCTGAATAACTCGTTTGTCAAGCTGGAATCCGCTGGCTTCGAGGCGCTTTTTTGAACGCGGATGGCAGGAATAAAGAATAGGCATATCGTATTTTTCCGCCATTTTGTTAATCGCGGTGAAAAGCGAAATAAAATTCTTTTCGGTGTCAATGTTTTCCTCTCGGTGAGCCGAAAGGAGAATATATTTGCCTTTTTCAAGTCCAAGTCTTTCGTGAACATTGGATGCCTCAATTTCGGCAAGGTTATTGTGCAAAACCTCGGCCATGGGTGAACCCGTTACATACACCCTTTCCTTCGGCAAGCCACACTCGTGCAGATATTTTCGCGCATGTTCGCTGTATGCCAAATTGACGTCCGAAATAATGTCAACTATACGGCGGTTGGTTTCCTCGGGTAAGCATTCATCCTTGCAACGATTGCCCGCTTCCATGTGAAAAATCGGGATATGCAATCTCTTTGCGCCAATAACGCTGAGACAAGAATTAGTATCGCCGAGAACCAAAACAGCATCGGGCTTTATTTCGGCCATAAGCTGATATGATTTTGCAATTATATTACCCATCGTTTCGCCAAGGTCGTTTCCAACAGCATCAAGATAAACGTCGGGTTCATCAATCTTTAAATCCTTAAAGAATATTCCGTTGAGATTGTAGTCATAGTTCTGACCTGTATGGGCTAAAATCGTGTCAAAATAAACCCTTGCCTTGTTTATAACTGCGGCAAGACGGATAATTTCGGGTCGCGTTCCTACGATAATGAGAAGCTTTAATTTTCCGTTGTCTTTGAATTTTGCATCAATTTTTTTATTCATTATTCAACCACCTCAAAAAATGTATCCGGTCTTTTACTGTCAAACTGTTCATTAGCCCACATGACAGTAACAAGGTCATCGGTATCTGAAAGATTGATTATGTTATGTGTATATCCCGGGAGCATATGAACCGCCTCGATTTTTTCGCCTGAAACCTCGAAATTCAGCACCTCGTCGGTTCCAACCTTTCGTTGCTGGATAAGTCCCTTGCCTGAAACGACAATGAAAAACTCCCACTTTGTATTATGCCAATGCTGTCCCTTTGTAATTGACGGCTTTGAAATATTGACGCTGATTTGTCCGCAATTAAGCGTTTTTATCAGCTCGGTGAAGGAGCCGCGCTCGTCAACATTCATTTTAAGCGGAAAGCTGACCTTTTCCTTCGGCAAATATGAAAGATAGGTTGAATACAACTTTTTTTCAAATGAGCCGTTTGGAATTTCGGGGATGATAAGTGTCAACGGCTGTTTCTTAAATTCGTCGAGGAGGTCGACAATTTGACCAAGTGTCACCTTATGCGACACAGGGACCATGCAGAATTTCCCTTGCGCAGAAGGCACTGCGCTCACTCCGTCAAATTCGCAACCATGCTCATTGCCCTCTAAGCAATCGAGCATTTCGTAAACCAAATCATCAATATATACGAGTTCGAGCGAAATATTACGGTCATTCACCGTTATAGGCAAATCATTGGCAATATTGTGGCAAAAGGTTGCAACAGCACTATTATAATTAGGTCTGCACCACTTTCCGAAAAGATTTGGAAAGCGATAAACCAGCACCTTTGCGCCCGTTTGGTCGGCATAGTCAAAAAAGAGGTCCTCCCCTGCCTTTTTGCTTCGGCCGTATTCACCGTCGTAGCGACCGATAAGGGTAGCCTGCACCGACGACGAAAGCATAATCGGGCATTTATTATCATACGCCTTCAACCTATTTAAAAGAGTTTCGGCAAAGCCAAAATTCCCTTTCATGAACTCGTCATTTGATTGAGGACGATTAACTCCGGCAAGATTGAAAACGAAATCGGCACTTTTGCAAGCAAAGTCAAGCTCGGCATCGGTTGAATCGACATCGTAGCAATAAATTTCGTCAATTATTAAATTAGGCCTTGTCCTATCCTTTCCGTCCTTGATGCATTTTAGCGCTTCGACCAAATTGCGTCCCACAAAGCCGTCTGCGCCGGTAACTAATATTTTCATAATTACTCCTCAAAATTAAAATCGAGTCCTACAAAATTTAATCCTTGCTGATAATTTTCTATCTTATCTACCGACAAACTACGAATTTCATCAGTTCTTTTCTTTATATTCTTTCGTCTGAAAAGTAGAATCTCAAACCAGTTTACAATCCAAAAAATCGGAAGCAAAACGGGAACTTTTTTAAGAACAGAATATCTTTCTGTCATCGTTTTATACGGTGGGCAGGCGATTTTTATAATCTTTTTTATCCAAGCGCCTCTAACCGTTTTTCCCTTTGACATTTTTACCGCATCCGAAAGACGACCTGCTTCTCTCGTTCCGTAAGCTCCGCTGCTGAATATATTGTTAAGTATAAATTCGGCTTTATCGGTAAGCTTTCCGCCCTCAAAGCAATATTCCAAAGTATCGCAGATATTTAAATAAAAATCATAAAGGCACAACTTTTGAAGCTCTGTTTTCATATATTCATCATTTAAATTCGGCTTATTATTTAAATAAACCCAAAGGTCGCATAAATGACGGAAACCTATTCCCGCATCTCGATAATGCTTTGCAAAATGGGTGAAAATGAAAATAAACTCATCCTCGGGATTATATGTATACCGATATTCAGTCGAATCGCACTTCTTCGCCTTTTCCCATCCGTCACCAAAATATGCATAGTAATCCCTATTGTACGAAGGTATAGTACGCTTGTGAAGCTCGACAAACAAATCCTTGTGTGTGTAAATCAACTCATGATCGCTTTCGGGTCCTTTTTCAAAGCCGAGCTCCGCCATAACTCTATCGCATTCGTCAATCTGGTCGAGACGAATAAGTATGTCGGCATCGCCCATAAGGCGCATATGCGCCTCGGGATACATAGATTTTAATATAATTCCTTTGAGAGCAAGATGGTCAATTCCTTTGTCCTCAAATGCTTTCATTATCCTATCCACTTGATGAAGCTGACGGTCGCTTATCATAATTGATTTGCAAACACGGTCAAAAAGCGCTCTCATCTGAGGCACCTTTTTATCAGCGCCGAGGTTCACCGCGCCTGTAAACAGCAAACTATACATTTGATGCTCTTTTGCCATTTTTAAAATATAATCATAGTCAAAATCGCTATCAAAATCGTGTTTTTCGTCCTTTAATGCGCTACGAACAAGCGCAATTATCATTTCAATCTTTGAATCAAGCACTTAATTGTTGCCTTCCTTTTTTGCTAATTCATCACGGATATAATCAATGTTAAGCAATTTTTCCTTTACCTGCTCAACAGTGAGGAGCTCAGTATTATTCGAGTCAAACTCCGAAAGAGAGTTGCGGTCAATATTGCCGTCATTAAAATACTTGTCATAATTAAGGTCGCGCTTATCGCAGGGCACACGGTAAAAATCACCCATATCAATAGCATTAATACATTCCTCATTAGTAAGCAAGGTTTCGTACATTTTTTCGCCATGACGCATTCCGATAATACGAACATCACTCTTGCTATCGAAAAGCTCCTTAACTGCTTCGGCTAAAACGCCGATTGTGCAAGCAGGGGCCTTTTGAACAAGAATATCGCCAGAAACGCCGTGTTCAAACGCGAACAGTACAAGGTCAACCGCCTCGTCAAGCGACATAATAAATCGGGTCATTGAGGGCTCGGTAATTGTAATCGGGTTGCCCTGCTTAATCTGGTCAATCCAGAGCGGAATTACAGAGCCGCGACTACACATTACGTTACCGTAACGTGTGCAGCAAATCTTTGTTTTTTCGGTGGTTCTCGATTTTGCTACAGATACGCGCTCTTCGAGAGCCTTTGAAATACCCATGGCGTTTACAGGATATGCCGCCTTGTCGGTAGAAAGGCAGATAACAGATTTTACTCCTTCTTCAATTGCGGCGGTAAGAACGTTATCGGTGCCGATTACGTTGGTGCGAACCGCTTCCATCGGAAAAAATTCGCATGATGGTACCTGCTTTAACGCTGCGGCATGGAAAATATAGTCAACGCCGTGAATAGCATTCTTTACGCTCGAAATATCTCGCACATCACCGATAAAGAACTTGATTTTATCAGATACCTCAGGATATTTTACCTGGAACTCGTGGCGCATATCGTCCTGCTTCTTTTCATCGCGTGAAAAAATACGAATTTCGCCTATATCGGTCTTTAAAAAGCGGTTGAGTACAGCGTTTCCAAACGAGCCTGTACCACCTGTAATCATAAGTGTTTTATTTGTAAAAAGTCCCATTTTTATCTTCTCCTTATATATCTTTATCGGTAATAATTCGTTTCCATGCGTCAGGATAGGCCTTTTTCAGCCCATCCGTAACGGTAGCATTAACGTTTCCGACAACATTTGCGTTAGCCATTTGTTCTCCCTGAGAACCGGTTACAACCGAAAAAATACGATGATATTTTCGTGTTTTTATCATTCGTGTTTTGTTTGCGGCGCACATAAACATATACCACAGGTCATCATTTTTGTACGCGAGCTTTCTAATTTTTTCCTCATCACCTGCGTCAACGTGAAAAGCACCTTTTGGTATTAAGCAACCGCCTCCCGGTGACGGATTCATACTATATGTAGGCTTTTTCACTCCCATTGACGAAAGCACCTTCCAACTGCCCGGATTGGCTACGATTTCGCCATTTTTGTAATTACAAATAGTCTGTCCCCTTTCACAAACAAGACAGGTTGGATGCTTTTTGTGAACCTTTATGAGTCGCTTTATACAATCTATCGGATATATTATATCATCGTCAAAGGTAATTACAACCTCGTTATCCTCCTGGTTTTTAACCGGGTAAAAATACTTTTTATGTCCGTAAAGATCATTAATCCAGCAAATTTCGAGTCCGTATTTTTGAAGCTCTGTCACCTTGTCAGGAAGCTTTTTATCCGGAAACTGCTCCTCGGCAAGCCAAAGAATAATTCGGTCGGGCTTCACCGATTGGAGCATAATCGACTTTATTGCAAGATGAATATAATCCATTCGCGCGGGGTAGCTTGTAAGCGACGCGGTGATTTTTATATCCCTTTTTTCTGTATTCAGCGGATTTGTCGGTATTTTTTCTTTAACTATGCTTCTGTTTTCTGCCGCAAGCATTATTCTGTACCACAACCCGCCAAAAAAAGGTATTCTTAGCGATTCAGGTAGCTTTATCTTGTCTGAAATTTTACGAATCATAAGTTTCTTCTCCGTGATTATTTTTTTTGATAATCTTTTTAATGGGGCTTAAAAATAGGTTTTTTTCATATTTATTAAGTGCAAACAGCCACATTGATACGGCATATATGCACGAAAAAACTGCTATTCCCAAAATCATCATTGGAATTGTGCTTACGTCAAAATACATTTTTATAACTATTCCAAATGCAATCGGAAGAATAAGTCCCTTTGACATTGATATCATATTTTTCCAATAATCAAAAATATTGATGTTACATTTTTTATGATAATAGGTATTCATGATAATAATGTTTCCGACTATTTGGGAAATCATGGTTCCTACGGTTGCACCAATAATACCAAACGGAGGGATTAACAATATCGTCAAAACAATATTAATAAAAGCTATTATGACGTACATTACGCCTCTGAATTTATGAGTATTAAGGGCGCGTTGAATATACATTCCTATTGTCTGTGTATTTGGAAATATCGACGCTATGACAAGCAGCACAACAACAAAATATGCATCATCATATCCTTTTCCTGCCCAAATCGTTATAAATTCGTAGCCAAAAAAGATTATGCCCAGCGTTAAAAGCGCAAGAATTATGTACTGAATCCTTCCTACTCGAACAAACAGCTCGGTTATTTTGTTCGTTCTTTCTTTTTCATCATTATCGGTTGCATTAACTATATTGTGCACGCGTGGAGTAAACACTCCCGAAATTGCAGTCGCAAAGCTCGTATAGTATGTATAAAGAGTATAGCCAACAGCATAAACCGCAGTAAACTCGGCACCGAGATAACGGGTTATTAAAACCTTATCTAAATTATGGTTGATTTGCTCGGCAATAAGATTAAGGGCAATAAATCCAGTAAAAACGAAAAGGCTTTTAAATATTCCCTTTTCAAAATTACGAAAATAAAACTTATACTTTAATACCTTTACTACATAATAAAAATATATAGAGTCTGTCACAAGTGAAATGAAAAGTGAGGCTGAAACCATTCCGATAGAGCCATAACCCAAAAGAAGCAACGGCAACGTCAAAAGCGGTCCCGCAACCATTTTTATCATTCCTAAGCCCTTTAAAAAAACAAATCGTTCATTAGCAGAAATGATATGTGCAAAAACTCCCGCCAAAAAAGAGGTCGCCAAGCTAATCGTAAGCAAAATCATAAGTATTCTTGCGATTGCATACTCTTTTTCAGTAAGCCCTGTGTCAAATATAAGATTAAGATTAGCTGTCAGAAACGCTCCGCAAAGAATCATTACTATTCCTATTACGGTAAAAATAGATACAAAAAGACCATTTAACTTATAAATTGATGTCATATCATTATTTTTCTTATACTTTGAAAAATATCTGATATATCCTGAATTGAGCCCCAAACTTAATATACTCAATGTCGAAATGGTTGACGCAACCGTACTATACAGTCCGTATTCACCTTTTCCCAAAATTCTCAGCATTACAGGGGTATATACTATTCCTATTATAATATTCAACGCCATCTGAACATAGGAAATAATAGCTCCCGCTTTAAGCTGATTTACCTGTTTCCCCATTGTTTTCTCCAAATTTATAATAACTTAAAGTTTACACTCCACAATTGATGTACAGCATTCATATACTTCCGATTCGGGAGGAATTTGCATATAATCGCCGTATCTTTTACGCAAAAATTCATCGTAATTTTCGGGAATATAGAATTTTTTATCCTCGAAATCGTGCTCGATAAGCTTTTCAAAGGTTTCGCGTTTTATCGGATAAATTCCATTATTAGGATGAGCAACCTTGTACACATTCTTTGTCGGAAAATGCTTGAACATCTTCATAGCTACGGCTCTCAGAGCATTTATAACGCTATACGGCAGCCACGAAAACAGCTTGTATGCAACTGCCTTTTTTTCGCTGCCCGCATATATTCCGCTCTTTACCTTTCCGACGCAGGACCAGAAAAGCGCAAGCCGTGTTTGAAACTTTAAAAAGCAAGGAATAATATTATCAATTGGATGAAGGTCGATAAAAATGCCCTTTTCAAGCTCGGTAATTGGTGCCAATTCCTTTTCTAAAAATACGGTGCCTTTAAGTCGCACTTTACCCCAGTTATTCGGATAGCGTTTTTCCGACTTGTAATTGCTGAAAAAAATCTTTTCATTAGGATTTTTCAGCATATATTTAACAAATTTATCGTAATCCTTGCGCGGCATAGCCATATCAATGTCATGGTCCCAGGGAATAAAACCATTATGTCTTACGGCGCCGATAACCGAGCCGCCGTAAAGTGAACAGCGTAACCCTTGCTCCCTGCAAATTCTATCTACTTCAACTGCTATTTCGAGCATTCTTTCATGAAGCAGCTCCATATCATAGCCGCACACAGTATATTTACTCACAATAATTTCCTCTATTTAATAAATATTTTTTTAAAAGAATGAACCAGCTGTCTCCACTTTACTCTCAACGGATGACCTGTACCCATAATTACATTAACCTTTTTTCTGTACGCCTTATTTTCAATAACATAATCCGGGTGTTTCATCGGAAATTCCAACTCATAAGTCTTCATTTCAAAAAGGTTGCTTGTAACCTTTGGCAAGTACTTTTTATTAGTGTTGCTATGTACCGAATCGTGAGTCAATCCCATATTTGATACCAAATTCTTTTTCGGAATAATTGACAGCATATTGTTATAAAGACAATTACATCCTACTATGCTTTCCCAAAACTCCTTACCCGTCTTCCGATGACGTTCGGCGCAGCTGAGAGATATATCTGCAAGTGCTCCATACTGAACCTTTACATTATCAGTTGCAAGCTTATCATCCAAAAACCTGTATTTGCCATCCCACATATCAGCAACCCTTTTCCATGTTGCCCATGCTCCGCTTCCCGATGTAGCAAACAAATAATCAGCATCACAATCAGGAGCTATTTCGGTATAATTGTATCCGCAAATATGGCTTATTCTTGTATCGTTTTCATACCTATCAAGCAATTCCTTGCAGAAGCGAAAATATGACTGGCAAGGCACCTGATCATCTTCGAGAAATATGCACCTATCAACATGGGTAAATGCCCAATTATATGCGTAAAAAATTGACGGATCGCAACCAATGTTCTTTTCGTTGTACATTTTATATACGGTACAGTCCCAATCAATGTTTTCGGCAATTCGTCGGCATTTATTTATATTTTCAATATCGTCAGGTCTGTTTTCGCGAGGTCCGTCCTGCCACAAAAGAAGTGTGCTGGGTCGAGCTTCTCTTACCGCTTCAAACACCTTCTCAAAGGTGTCACTGCGTGCAAAAAATATTAAAAGAACCGGTACGTCAACCTTCCACTCTTTCATTTTATTCAACCTCTCTTTTATTTATATACAAATCGATTGTAAGCGGAACAATAAACCATACCGCAAGCGAAATTTGCCGTGCTGAATGTATCGGATTAGTAAGACCCATAGCTACCAGCATAAAAAATATCGGCGTAAACAACTTTGCGCTTTCACCGAGTAGCAATTTCGACACCTTATTGCAACCGGTAAATACATATATAAACGGTATAAATCCTAATAACCCGGTATCGGACAAAATGTTTAAGAACGTTGAATGTGGATCATAACCCAAAACCTCATGTCCATAAAGAGGGCTTCTTAAAAAATCCTTAAACGCTGCAATATACAGGGTCATTCGACCGCCAAGGTTTTCACTCGAAGCATCACCGGAACTAAAGAAATCACCGATTTCTCTTAAACGAATTGACATTGATTCAGAAGGCACGTTATCAGCAAGCCAGTTGAATATATATGGAGCTAATACAAAAAAAGCTATTACCAAACAAACGATTAGCGCCTTTATAGATACCGAGTCGTAAACCTGAACGAACAATAATACTAAACCAATAATGGTTATGAGAAGGGCTAACGTATACTGGGCAAGAAGCAAAAAATAAAAGCACACGATAATACATCCAAAGAAAATTATCTTTGCAAGAGAAGACCTTGCATATAATAAAAACATACCGAAAATTACTGCAATATATGGTATCGAATAAACAAAAGAATAACTTCCTATATTTGATTCGGAAATTTCCGCAAACTCTGACCAATGGCGTGTAATTCCGGGATTCGCAATCATTTCGGTAAGAGTTTTTACAAAAACGTATGCTACCAAAGCATATGCCAAATATAAAAGGAACTTTTTATTACGCTCGCCTGCATGTTCCTTTAAACGATAAAACATCAGTAACGGAAAAAACATCATTAAATAGTTATTCATTTTAGATATAAATATCTTTAATTCTCGATTTGATGCACTTGACGCAATGGTATATGTATTACAGGTAAATACGTATGCCAAAACCAATACCGTAATCATTATCAAAAAACGGGAAACCATTGAGCTTGCCTTTCTTTCGAAAAGCGCTATACACAGACAATATCCGAGAGTTACCATTAGAACAACCACAAACGGAAAGCTTGCTCCAAATGATGGAAGAATACTGTATGCCGTAAAGAATGCTATGAGCAAAATCTCAAACGGACCCATTCCCTTTTTCTCTATCAGTTTATTTTCTTGCATTTTTATCCCCTTGATAAAATCAGTTACAAAGCTTGGTATATAATTCTATATACCTATTATAATTTTCATTCTTTTCAAATTTTTCGGCAACATGCTTTTGACAGTCAGCCGAATAATAAGACTTTCCTTTTATTTTTATTTCACTTAATTTCTCTAAAATTGCTTTAGTATCATCATTTTCAACGCTAAAGCTAGAAATATTATCAACCGTTTCCTTAACACCCGTATTTTTAAAGGTAATTACAGGCGTTCCGCAAGACAAGCATTCAACATTAAGCAGCGAAAGTGATTCCTCACGTGTTGGATTAAGCATAACATCAGCTGCTGAATAAAGCTTAATCAACTCTTTTCTTTCGGTGACATAATCAATCGGGACAACCTTATCGGGAAGATTGTTTTGCCTTTCCTTTGGGCAGGCAAAAAGCCATATCACAGCCTTATCGTCAAGCGACTCTACAACCTCTTTAAAAACCTTTTTATTAGCTGGATTCAGCATTTTATTAGCAGGCGCGAGAATGACAAATTTATCATCCGAATCATATTTCTTTCTTAAATCCGAATCGGTTGGGCAAAAAAGCTCGGTATCAACGCCGTTATAAATAACAACACCGTTGTTTTTATGAAAAATCCCGCGTTTTGACTCATTCAATATCCATTGTGATACACCGGTTACTGTAAGATTCTTAATAGCGCTGAAATATTTTTTTCTATCGGCCAAAATCTTATTTGACCGGTCAAAAAGATAGGCCGGTGTATCAGCCGTTTTTTTAGGGCAATCGCCACAGCCGCCCAACCACTTATAGCAGTCGGCTGATGTGTAATGAAAACAGCCGCCGGTATAAAACCAGCAATCATGCAGAGTTATTACCGTTTTTATATCCTTTTTTGCTAAATATTTAAGAAGCATGTTTAGGTTAATGTAGTTGCTGTGAAGATTATGAAGATGAACTATGTCGGGTTTTATTTTATCAATATATTGTAGGAATTTACGAGTTGAATATCTCGAAAAATACGCCTGCTTACCATTTATTCTACTAAATAATGCGTGAATTTTCTTTCCTGAATTATTGCCAATTTTATATCCGTTTGGCACTTCACTCTTATTAGTTGTAGAATAAGCTGCATAGGACTCAATCCCCTTTTCGATTGAAAGCCTATGTATATCCTCAACTATAACTCCAGTACTACCAATACCGTAAACGGCATTGACCTGTAAAACCCGCACTTTTTATCACCTACATGAAATATTTAAGAAGCTTTATCCTTTTACTAAGTTTTATAAAGCAATAAGAAAAAGCAATTATAAGCGTTAATATTACAATTAATCCAAAATAACCGTTCCAAGTAACAAAATTTTTAAATATCGGAACCTCGTCGATTAATATAGTTAAGAAAAGACGCTGTGATAAGAACATAAGAAGGCTCAAATTTCTCATCCAAAGCCAAATTTTATTTTCCTTTAACTGAATTGAAACGCACAACTTAACGACATAATAAGAACTTGGCACAAGAAACAAAACTACGTCGCCGCCGCTAACGTCAAACTTAAATTTCAAAATTACACATTCAACTATTGTTAAAGCAATAAACAGTATCGATAATAAAATATCTTTGACGGCTAATTTTGTTTCTTCGCTTTTAGTTTCTTGAGTGCAAAGATAACCCATAAAAATAAATGGAACTGCATTAAAAAGTCCGTTTCTGCTGGATTTGAAAACTAAAAGATATAAATCGAAAAAACCCTCTAAAAAGGTTCCTTCTAATACAAAATTGTAAGACGCCCCAAGCATACTAAACAAATATAAAAACGATACAATTAATAAAATCGTCTTTTTAGAAAACCTGTTCACTAAATAATAAGTCACTGCAATTCCTATTGCAAGGGCAGGCAAAAACCAAATAGTCGAATATGTTTGAATGGTTACCGCCATATGAAGGTATTTTAAAAACTGAGGAATACCGAAAACCCCTTTTTTAATCCAGTAATACACAACATAAGTAAAATATACCAATGACCAGCATCCGTACATTATCCATAGACGCTTTTGATATTTTTTAAAATATGCAAATTTTTCTTCCTTTGACTCATACTTGTTCAGATTGTTAAAAAACAAAAATCCGCTACATGTAAAAAAGAATGGAACGGCAAAAATATACAAGGAAAACGCATAATCAACAAGTCCTGAAAAATTACATCTTTCGGTACTGAAATGAGCAGCAATTATTAGCACAGCACAAAAAAACTTTACTATATCAAGCGCAAAATAGTTCTTTTTTTGCTTAATTCCTATTGTTGCAGTTTGCATTATTTATCCTCCTTAAAAATTTCTGCAATCGTGCTTTTCAGCAATTTATCCGTTTCTAATATATCGTGATTTTCTTTTCCGCAATTGAAAGCCTTTTCACCGTACAAATTAATAATTTCGGGATTGTCAATGATTTCAACAAGCTTTTTGTATACCTCGTCACAGCTTGATGCCGTAATAGCCGAATCGTATCGATTAAAATAATCAATCGGTGCTATCTCCTTATCACCGATGGCAAAAATGCACTTTCCACTTTTAAGATAATCGGTAATTTTTGTCGAGAATGAAAGTCGAGCAATATTTTTATACCTATTTTCAAGACCTTCGACAAAAACGAGAATATCCGCCGCCTTTTGAACCGCCTGAACCTCGTCTAATGAAAGAGCACCTTTTACACTGCAGCCATTTCGGTTGAGTGCCGACTGCTGTTTTTTTGAAAGGGTTTCAGTGGTATATATATCAAGTTCGAGACGGGTTCCGTTTTTATTTATTTCGCCGAGAGCATCGGCTATCAATGAAAGCGACCTGTCACGTCCGATAATCAATTTACCCGTATAAACCATTTTTATTGGATTAGATACCTGCTTCGGTTCAAATTTAAGGTCGGAAAAATCAATTCCCTTGGTTAAAACCACGCTATCTTTATCAAAGGCTTTGTCATATTCTTCCTTTTGCTTAGGTGCGATGACCATGAGCTGCTTGCTCTCTTGCACAATATATTTTACATACCGTCTCAAAAAGAATCGATGTAAGAGAGAAAGCGGATTTTTTGACACCGACTTGTAGGTATAATTATCGTCGGCAAGATAGGTTACGGCCGGTTTACCGGTTTTTTTTATTATATATTTCTGAATTCGGCACATATATATTGTAGGATAAATGGGCAGAAAAAGGATGTCGGCATCATAATTTTCGATGAATTCATCAAGTTCTTTTGTTTTCCATTTACCGAATTTCCAAACAAGTTCACGGCAAATGCTTAAAATTAAGCTTGATTTACCCTTACTTGCGTATCTCTTCTTTTCTTCTTCTGCTGCTTTTTTATCTTCATCGGATATAACCGTCTCGTTTTCGACAATCATACCGGTTTTTATACTTCTTTTAAGTACACTTTTTATAACCGAATTTTCCGAAATTCGAAAAAACGTATCGCAAATTTCAGTCTTTGGCAAATTCGATTTTGTATATAAATGGGCAAGATTTTCCTTATCCCAGTCTTTAAAAAAATTTATTAACGTATTTATTCCGGTATTATCTCGCCACGAGTTTATACCGATAACCAAAACCTTTGGCAGTTTCATTCAATCACCTGATTTTATCTATTATTTTAAGCAGTTTACAGGTTATGTTGAGCCCAAATATTTTTGAACATTTACCTATTATTCGGGTGCGTGGATTTAAATTGTATTTCAGTAACGGTTTAAAAGAAAAAATTTGTTTCTTTTCCTCTTTTAACAATTTAGAATTTCGTGAATATGAAATAATTAAATTACAATACAACTTTGCCAGAGATGAAAGCATTGTAATTCTAAAATGTTCATCATCTATACTCTTAAAATTTGAATACCATTTATCTATTGTAATGATATAGTCGGTAATGCTCTTTTTATTAAACGATGATGTAACCGAATTTTCACGCTGGCGGTAGCTTACAAACGGTTTATCAATAAATGCAAAGGTTTGAGCTACTTGTACAACAGAATAGTACCAATCCATATCTTCACAGCGTAATGATTCGTCAAAAAGAATGCTGTTTTCCTTTAACAAGGATGCCTTTACACTCTTTGACCAGCAGGAACAGAAAAACGCATCTCCTATTACAAGCTGACGTAAAAATTCATTCTTTTCCGTAGAGGTAACAGAAGGTACAGCTACCTCCTCTTCCCTTCCATCCTCGAAATATTTTTTATATCTATAAACGATAACGTCGGTTTCCGCTGAAGTTTCCTTTATATCCTGTAAAAAAGTATCTTCACTTATAAAATCGTCACTGTCGAGAAAAACAATGTATTCCCCCGATGACTGCTGTACGCCACGGTTTCTTGCCGATGATTGACCGCCGTTTCCCTTATGAATTACCTTTATCCTGTTATCCTTTTCAGCGTATTGGTCACATATTTTACCGCTTTCATCCTTTGAGCCGTCATCAACCAAAATAAGCTCATAATCGGTAAATGTTTGGCGCAAAACGCTATCTATACATTCACTTAAATATTTTTCAACATTGTAAACGGGTACAATGATACTAAAATACATTCATTTCACTCCGTATTTTTTATTTCACAGAATTTACTATAAAAGATAACGGTTGACCCTCGATTGCCGCCTTTACATTTTCGGTCATTAAATCGCAAAGCCGCACATTAAGCTCCTGAGAAATTGCCGCAACTCCCGGTAATATAACCGTATTTGACAAGCGTCTGAATTTATTTGTAATCGGGTTCGGAACCTTTTCAAACATGTCAAGCACTGCACCACCGATTACCTTATTTTTCAGCGCAGTATAAAAATCGTTTTCGTTAAATACGGCACGTCGTCCTACATTAATTATCACGGCATTTATATTCATTGACCCAAAAATTTCTTTATCAAAAAAGCCGCGTGTGTCATTGTTGTCAGGAAGTGTGCAAACGATATAGTCGTAATTACCGATATCATTTATAAGTTCATCGCGTGTATGAAGCATTTTTTCATACTGCGGTTTTTTTACATCGAAAATATCGTATCCGTCAATATGCATGGAAAAACCTTTTAATCTGTCGGCAACGGCTGTACCGATATTTCCTGCGCCCATGATAAGCACCTTTTTATCAGCAAGCTCGGTTATCAAGCTATATTTTCTAAGCAGCTTGAAACGACGATTATTTGGATTCTTGCGATACCTTTTTGCAAATTGGAGCATTCCAAAAACAATTGTTTCGGCCATCGGTGCGCTGTAAACCGAACCGGCATTACAAACAGGGATACCCCGTTTTGCATATTCGGCCAAGGGTACGCCATCAAATCCTGCGCTCGTAAGCTGAACAAGCTTCATTGACGGAAAATCCATCTTTTCGGCAGTAATCGCCATAGCCCGACTTCCGCATAAAGCGACAACATCGGCAGAGCCACTATAGTTTTTGAGCTCGGCGCAGCTATTTAGCTTTATCACTTTTACATCTTTTGAAAACTCGGTTTCATTAAGTTTTTTATCGGTTAAAACAAGCATTTTACATTCTGTTAAGAATGGCGTTGACGCAATTCTTAACTTCCTCTCTATTGGATGCAAAATCGGTATCGGTCCACGAAGTAATTTTTTCTTCGTAATCACGAATTTTTTGAATCTCTTTTTTAAGGTCAAGTATCGGCTTTCCTTCGGCATCCCTCTCGTTACGGAAGGTACGCGAAAGAATAACACTCGACGAGCCAAGTCGGTAATGCTCGGCCAAAATGCGCTCAGCGGGAAGCATTCCTTCACCGATTTTTGCCATTCCGCCGAAACCAAACGGGATATTCTTAGACAAAATCTTTTGCGACATATAGTCAATAAGACCGCCGCTGAGTATCTCGAACATAAAGTTAAGTTCCATACTGATGTGCAAATCGTTGAGACCGACAAACAGCTCGTCCACTCCATCAACGTCGAGAATATCGTCAAGACGGACAAACGACTGGGCCGTTTCAATCATGGGCACCGTCTTTGCCCTTCCGCCGACAAGCTCTACAAAGCGCTTTACATCGTCGGCATCGTAAACCATCGGAAGCATAATTATATCGGCACCCGAATTGCAAACGGCGTCAATCTCTGCCTTTGATGAGGGGTTGATTGGGTTAACGCGTACCAAAAGCTCGGATTTGTCAATAACCTCTCTCAGCGCAGGTATATCCTCTACTGTGTTCTGGGTTATAAAGGTGTTGCGTCCTTTTTGACGGTCGGCCTTGTTGATATATTCGAGGTCAAGAAATATTCGGTCAACTCCGCAGTCCTGTGCCCTCTTTGCAAAGGTTGGGTCACCGGTCAAAAGCATCAATTTTAACATACTTTATGCCTCCAATAGACTTTCGTATCTTTCTAACTGGTTATTTAGCATTAAATTTCTTTCGTAGCATTCTTCTACTTTAAGACGGGCATTATTTCCCATTTCTTCGCAAAGGGCTTTATCCGATGAAATCTTTTTCATCGCATCAAAAAGCGCCTTGCTATCCTTTACCGGAATGAGCAAGCATGAGCTTCCGTTGTCCATTACCTCGCTTGCTCCTGGAATTTCGGTTGTAATAATCGGGCAACGCATAGCTCCTGCTTCCTGTAAAACCATTCCAAAGCCCTCGCGATAGGTTGGGTGAACAAGCACGTCAAAAGCAGCGTAATATCCCTTTATTATATCGGGCGAAACCTCGCCGGTGAAAATAATTCGGTCACTTCCCTTTGCCCATTCTAAAAGAGATTCGGGAATGTCACCCGAATTCAGCTCATCACCGCCGACACAAACAAGCTTTATCCTATCGGCATCGTTAAACATTTTTACCGCTTCGAGCAGTTCCTTTGACCCCTTGTCCTTGCAAATTCGGCCCACAAAGCCGAAAAGCGTTTGGTCGGTGACGTTAAGCTCGGTGCGGACCTTGCTTCTCATTTCATCATATTCCGAAAGCTGAAAATCGCTTAAATCAACGCCGATTGTGCCGCCGTTTCCAACTACTACCGCCTTTTTTTCATGATAAAGCTTTTCGTCAATTGCAAACTGACGATTCATAACGCTTACCGCATTTACATGAGTAGAAAGCTTGCAAGTAATCTTTTCTATAGCCTTAAAAATCTTTCTCGCCTTGCCCGAAAAGCCCACATATCTTATTCCCCATTGGCAATAAAGACGTTTTTTTATTCCTGCTATCTTGCCCGCAATAGATGAGTAAAAAGCAGCGTTAGGAGTGGAATACACAATCATATCAAACTTGTACTTTTTGAAAACCTTTAAAAGTGCAATTACCGAGCTAATGCCCGAAAGACTTGCTCCCCGAGTAATCTTAACCGGGATATAGGTTACGCTGTCGCCAAGCTGACCTACCGTATCATCACTATCACATATACAGTATATCTCCCAATCCTTATGTTTCTCTTTTATATATTCCATTTGAGGAAGAAAGAAGGTTCGAAGGGTAAGAGACACCGTAGTAATAAAACAGACCTTTTTCATAAACACCTCGCGGTAACTTTATCGTACTTTTTTTCAGCTAAATCGCGTCTAAACCAACCGAATAAAAAAACCATTTTACTTGTGATGAATCGGCTTTGAATTCATGTCGGATATGACCGTTTTAAACTTACGTCCGGCGGGTGTACCGACATAGGTATCGGGTGCCGAAATATTCTTTACCACCACGGCACCTGCGCCAATCATACAGTTAGCGCAAACGCTGATATTATTGATAATGGTTGCTCCTGCGCCGACAAATGTGCGGCTTCCAACATGTACCGTGCCGCAAATTCGCGCTCCAACAGAAATGTGAGTAAAATCCTCGACAATCGAATCGTGGTCAATAGAACAACAGGTATTTACTATTACCGCTCGTCCGACCCTTGCATTCGGGTTAATTATTGCCCCAGCCATTATTACGGTTCCGTTATCGACAAAGGCGCTTTCGGCAACAATTGCGCTGGGATGAGCAAGGGAAATCACCTTTGCTCCGTTTTCGGTGAGCATATTATAGAATTTTTCGCGAAGGGTATTATCGCCAATTGCGAGAACGAACTCGGCATCGTCCTTAAATTTTTCGAAATCGGATATTTTTCCTACAACCTTATCCTTCGGAAAATCGTCAAGAAAGGCAACATTTTCGTATCCGTTAAGCTTTGCGATATCGTAAACTACTCCACCGTAGCCACCTGCGCCGATTATGAGCAACTGCTTCATGAATTAACTACTTCCTTTTCGTCGGTTATATTTTCTGAGCCTGTGAAAACTTCCATTGTTGCTGAGGTTTCGGACTGGATTCCCTCTTTTACAAGAACCTTTTTGACCGTTCTAAGTATAATTTTTACGTCGCCGATAAAGGTTATATCCTTCACATATTCAATGTCGAGTACGAATTTTTCGTCCCATGAAATTGCATTTCGGCCGCTTACCTGAGCGAGTCCCGTAAGTCCCGGCAACACATCGTGGCGGCGACGTTGCTCCTCGCTGTAAAGAGGCAGATAGCTGACAAGCAAAGGCCTCGGTCCAACGATTGACATATCACCCTTTAAGATATTGACAAGCTCCATAAGCTCATCAAGCGAGGTTGCACGTAGAAACCTTCCGTAGCCTGTAAGGCGGTCCTCGTCGGGTAAAAGATTACCGTCTGCATCTTTTTTGTTGTTCATGGTGCGAAATTTGATTAGTTTAAAAATCTTTTCTTCACCGTTTTTATCCTTTTTTCCGGGTCGTGATTGTGCGAAAAACGGATTTCCGCCCATCGCAAACAAACCGATAATCGTTAATATCAACAAAACAGGTGACAAAACGATTAACGCCAAAAGTGAAAGACAAAAATCCATTATCCTTTTGAAAAATTTTCTATACATACAGCGTAAGCCCCTAAATTATTTTTGAAAGCAGGATTTTACAACCTCAATAACAAGTTCCTGCTCGTCCTTTGTCATTTTTATATCCGACGGCAAGCAGAGACCTCTTTTGAAAATATCCTCGTTTATTGCCTTTTCCTCATCCTTTATGAAATCCTCTTTTTCAAATACGGGTTGCATATGCATAGGCTTCCATATCGGTCGAGATTCGATATTTGCTTCATTCAGCTTTTGTAAAATGTTCATTGGGCTTATGCCGATACCTTCGTCGATGGTAAAGCAGGACAGCCAGAAATTAGGTCTTGTCCCATCGAGGTATGGGTTCATTTTTACAGGTAAATCCTTGAACCCTTCTTTATATCGCTGATAAATTTTTTCCTTTAAATCACGATGCTCCTCTAAATGCTTGAGCTGACCTCTTCCAATTCCTGCGAGAACGTTACTCATTCGATAGTTGTAACCGATTTCCTTATGCTCGTACCAGACTGTCTTCTCTCTCGACTGGGTTGACCAGAAGAACGCCTTTTCTCTCGCTTCGCGGCTGTTTGTCAAAAGCATTCCGCCGCCTGAGGTTGTAATAATCTTATTTCCGTTGAAGCTAATTACGTTATATTCGCCAAAGGTACCGCATTTTTTTCCGAAATATGTAGAGGATAATGCTTCGGCTGCATCCTCGATAAGAACTGCCCCGTACTTTTTACAAACGGCGATAATTTCGTTCATTTTAGACGGGGTACCGTACAAATGAGCAAGCATAACCGCCTTCGCATTCGGATATTTTTCGAATGCTTTTTCGAGGGCAACAGGATCCAAATTCCATGTTTCTCTTTCGCTATCAACGAATACGGGGACTCCTCCCTCGTAAACAATCGGGTTTACCGTTGCCGAAAAGGTCATATCCGAGCAAAGAACTACATCACCCGGCTTTACTCCAGCCAACTTAACGGCAAGATGCAAGGCGGCAGTACCCGATACGAGTGCGAGGGTATACATCTCGTTGGTGCCGTTACAAACATATTCTGCAATTTCTTTTTCAAGTCCGTCGCAATTAAATCCAAGCGGAGCTATCCAATTCTTTTCAAATGCCTCGGTGATATAACCCATCTCTTCGGCATGCATAGTAGGTGTTGAAAGTAATATGCGCTTCTCTGCTTTTTTCATTTTTTAAACCCTCTTTTTCTTAATCTGTGCGAATTTATCTATCTGATTTTTAACCAAGTTTCACCGATATCATAATATGCTCCTATATTATACAATATAAATGTGAAGATTTCAACACATTTTCACCAAAGATAATAATAGGTCAAAAATTTGACATTTTTATGATTTTCCTCCTTTATTTTACTGAGATTATTTTACTTTCCAAGGCTAAAAAAACAAATTAATAATCAATTGGTAAACATCGTTTTAACTTAGAAACAACCGTGCCTGTTTTTTTAATCGCGACAAATTTAAAATCAAGCGCCTGCTGTTTTATTTTAAAAAGATGAATTTACGGTTTAAAAATTTTGCAAAAAACAGCAATTAATTTTTGTAACAAAACATCAAATTAATATGTAAACTTATTGATTGCAAAACAGCAATGTTTTTTGTTTACATTGACCTTGATATATGATATAATAAATAGAATATTATCTAATATAGCTACGACATTCTTTTTTATTACTGCAGAATTGGGAAGGAACAAACGGCATGAGTTTTAACAAGATTAAAGGAAAACTTGGCTTTGGATGCATGCGATTAAAAATGACGGATGACAAGGTCGATTATCAAGAATTCAACCGCATGATAGATGCTTTTATTGCCTCCGGATTCAATTATTTTGATACCGCTCACGGATATATCGACGGAAAAAGCGAAACAGCCATACGCGACTGTTTGGTTGCAAGATATAACCGCGAAGATTATGTACTTGCAGATAAATTGTCCGACTGGTTTTTTGAAAAAGAAGAAGACATTATTCCCCTTTTCGAAAAGCAGCTGAAAATATGCGGAGTAGAGTATTTTGACATTTACTTATTCCACTGTCTTACAAGAAATTCGTATCCAAAGCATAAAAAATGCAACAGCTTTGAAATAGCAAAAAAATTAAAAGAGCAAGGCAAAATTAAGCATATAGCAATGTCATTTCACGATACAGCGGATATTCTCGACATGATACTCACCGAACAGCCCGATATTGAAGCTGTTCAGTTGCAGATAAATTATCTCGATTACGATGACCCCTCTGTGCAAAGCAAAAAATGCTACGACGTTGCCGTAAAGCACGGCAAAAAGGTTATAGTTATGGAGCCTGTCAGAGGAGGATATCTCGTAAACCTTCCCGAAGAAGCAAAAAAGGTTTTTGACCAACTAAACGGTGGCAGTTATGCTTCATATGCCTTGCGTTATGCTGCAAGCTTCCCCGAAGTGTTTATGGTTCTTTCGGGAATGGGTAATATGGATATGATGCAGGATAATATAAATACCTTTACCGATTTTGTCCCGTTTAGAGAAAAAGAATATACAGCGACCGACCGAGTACGCGAAATCATTCGAAAAGTAATTCAAGTTCCTTGCACGGGTTGCAGCTATTGTACCGATGTTTGTCCTAGAAACATACCCATTCCACAGCTTTTTTCCGGTTATAATAAGATGTTGGCCGCAAAAACAACTGCACAAGAGGCTAAAGATGAGTTCCCAAAAGACAAGCCTACCGCAAGCGATTGTTTAAAATGCGGAAAATGCGAAAAGGTTTGTCCTCAAAGCATTGATATTAAGCAGGAACTCGAAAAAATATCTAAAATTTAAGAGGTATCTAAAATGGAAAAATCAATTAACAAAAATATAAACCTGGCATTAAGATACCTTTTAGCAATCAGCGTAGCAACGCTATGTGCGGTTGCATTACCACAGATTTTTCACGCTTTCGGTGTATTTGCAGGAATGGGTGGCAAGTTCGGTCAAATGTTCTTGCCAATGTATTTACCCGTACTGATTTTAGCTATTAAGACCAATGCAATCGTCGGCGTAATTGCAGGCGTTTCGTCTCCGATTGTCAGCTACGCTATAAGCGGTATGCCCACCGCTTCAATGTTGCCGCTGATAATCATAGAGCTTATATGTTTCGGCTTTTTTGCCGGATTGCTTTCTAAAACGAAAATAAATGTTTTTTCTAAGCTTTTAATCATTCAGGTTGTAAGCCGAGTTTTGCGAATAGCGGCTACATTGATTTTGAGCTGTTTTATCAGCGATATTACCATAACTGCCACCGCAGCTTTAAGCGGTATTATATTAGCAATTCCGGGATATATTTTGCAGCTTTTGGTCGTGCCGTATTTTGTAAATACAAAGCATTTTGACATATGAACAAAGATATTTTAACAGCCAAAAAAATTCTCATAGAAAACGATTATACTTGTGTGCTTTATTCAAACGGAAAAGCGTATCACTCAACCCTACGCGGAGTTAAGCCGCTGATTGATTTTTTAGAAAGCAATTTCGATTCCGCGGGCTATTATGCCGCCGATAAGGTGGTTGGTGCAGGTGCGGCTCACCTGTACGTTTTGCTTGGAGTAAAGGCCGTTTGGGCGAAGCTGATGAGCAAGGATGCAATGGACATTTTGCAGACAAATGGAATTGATGCGTTTTATGACGACGTGGTTCCGTATATCATAAATCGGTCGGGTGAGGGCGCTTGTCCTATTGAGACGGCGGTAAAAGAAATCACCGACTCAAAACAAGCGCTTGATATCATCAAGCAAACCCTCGAAAAACTTTCAAAACGCGCGTAATTTAAGCACTAAACAGGTTCATAATAATCATAGTGAAAGGAGTGAGGACACAGGTGGATAAATTTATTTTACATTCAAAATTTAAGCCGACGGGTGACCAGCCGCAAGCGATTGACCGCCTTTCGAAAGGGGTTATCGACGGCAAAAGAGAACAGACACTTCTCGGCGTTACCGGTTCGGGAAAAACCTTCACGATGGCGAATATTATTGAAAAAGTAAATCGCCCTACTCTTGTTCTCGCTCATAATAAGACGTTGGCTGCGCAGTTGTGTTCCGAGTTTAGAGAATTCTTTCCCGAAAACGCGGTGGAATATTTTGTATCCTACTACGACTACTATCAGCCGGAGGCATATCTTCCCGGCACCGACACATATATCGAAAAAGACTCGGCTATAAATGATGAAATTGACAAGCTCCGTCATGCCGCAACCGCTTCTCTTTCAGAAAGACGGGACGTTATCATCGTGGCAAGTGTCAGCTGCATTTATTCGCTCGGAAACCCGATTGATTACCGAAATATGATTATTTCACTACGTCCCGGGCTCGAAATGTCACGTGATAAGCTGCTTCGTCGTCTGGTTGACCTGCAATACGACCGAAATGACATCAGCTTTGTGCGAAACACATTTCGTGTAAGAGGCGACGTTGTCGAGATTTTCCCCGCGTACAATTCCGAAATTGCGCTGAGGGTAGAATTTTTCGGTGACGAAATTGAACGAGTGAGCGAATTTGTCGCGCTTACAGGCGAAATCAAGGCGGTACTGTCACACGCGGCAGTTTATCCCGCGTCACATTACATCGTCCCTGCGGATAAAATGGCAGTCGCTCTTCAAAATATATATGACGAAATGATTGATCGCACCGAATGGTTTAAGAAAAGCGGAAAGCTGATTGAGGCGCAACGAATTAAGCAACGCACCGAATATGACATCGAAATGCTGCGTGAAATCGGAATGTGCAAGGGTATCGAAAATTATTCAAGGGTATTATCGGGACGCCCTGCGGGGTGCACCCCGTTCACCTTGCTCGATTATTTCCCCGATGACTTTTTACTCTTTGTCGACGAGTCGCATGTTACTTTACCGCAGGTTAGAGGAATGTTTGGCGGTGACAGAGCAAGAAAGGAAAACCTTGTAGAATTCGGTTTCCGTCTGCCGTCGGCATACGATAACCGACCGCTAAACTTTGACGAATTTTATTCGCATATTAATCAGGCAATTTACGTTTCGGCTACTCCAGGCGAATTCGAAAAGGAGCATTCGAGCCAATTTGTTGAGCAGGTTATTCGCCCGACAGGACTGGTCGACCCGCTGATTTCGGTTAGGTCGACCGACGGTCAGATTGACGACCTTGTAAGCGAAATTAACAAGCGAATCAGCAAGGGTGAGCGAACACTCGTCACCACGCTGACAAAGAAAATGGCAGAGGACCTGACCGATTATATCGAGCAGACGGGTATCAAGGTAAGATATATGCACCACGATATTGATACCATGGAAAGAATGGAGATTATACGCGATTTGAGAACTGGCGAATTCGACGTTTTGGTCGGAATCAACCTCCTGCGAGAAGGGCTCGACATACCCGAGGTTTCGCTCGTTTGCATACTTGACGCAGATAAAGAGGGCTTCCTCCGCTCCGAAACGTCGCTTATTCAGACCATCGGACGAGCTTCGCGAAACTCCGAGGGTGAGGTTATCATGTACGCCGATTCGGTCACTCCGTCGATGGAAAGGGCGATTAACGAAACCAACCGTCGCCGTGAAATTCAAACAAGATACAATATTGAAAACGGCATAGTGCCGAAAACGATTAAAAAGGATATTCGCGACGTTATCGAAATTTCGAGCAAGCCGACCGACGAAAAATCAGGCAAAAAGCTCTCTCACAAGGAAAGAGAGGAGCTTGTTGCACGGCTGACAAGAGAAATGAAAAACGCTGCAAAGCTGCTTGAATTCGAGCATGCGGCATATTTACGCGACCGAATTGAACAGCTTCGCAAGGGAAAATAATTAATTTACAAAAGGTGAAAAAATGCCGATTGATAAAATTACCATAAAGGGCGCAAGAGAGCATAACTTGAAAAACGTAGATTTAGAAATACCGCGTGATAAGTTGGTGGTTTTCACGGGACTTTCGGGTTCGGGAAAATCGTCACTTGCCTTTGATACCCTTTATGCAGAAGGACAACGGCGATATGTAGAATCGCTTTCATCATACGCGAGAATGTTTCTCGGTCAAATGGAAAAGCCCGACGTTGATTCGATTGACGGGCTTTCTCCCGCTATCTCGATTGACCAAAAAACAACCTCGAAAAACCCCCGTTCAACCGTTGGAACGGTTACGGAAATATACGACTATTTACGTCTTCTCTTTGCAAGAGTGGGTGTGCCCCACTGCCCGATTTGTAACCGCGAAATTGCTCATCAGACGGTTGACCAAATCGTTGACAGCATTATGGCTCTCCACGAGGGGACAAAATTTCAGGTACTTTCCCCCATCGTCAGAGGTCGCAAGGGCGAATATGTAAAAGAGCTTGAAAACGCTAAAAAAAGCGGATTTGTCCGTGTTCGTGTGGACGGAATTATGTACGAGCTGACCGAACAGATTAAGATGGACAAAAACAAAAAGCACAATATCGAAATTGTCATAGACAGACTTGTAATCAAGCCCGAAATGAACTCTCGGCTTGCCGACTCGATTGAAACGGCGGCAAAGCTTTCGGGCGGAATCATCATTATAGACGTTATCGGTGGCGAGGAGCTGACCTTTTCGCAGAATTATGCCTGTCCCGAGCACAATATCAGCATTGAGGAGCTTTCTCCGCGAATGTTTTCATTCAACAACCCGTTTGGTGCGTGTCAAAAATGTTCGGGGCTGGGTACCTTTTTACACGTGGATAAAAACCTCGTAGTCCCCGATAAAAGCCTATCCCTCAATCAAGGAGCAATTCACGCAAGTGGCTGGAATTCAGTAGGCAAGGATAATTCGATTGCGAATATGTATTTTTCAGCAATTGCGAAGGAATACGGCTTTACCCTCGACACACCATTCAAGGAAATCAGCAAAGAGGGGCAAAACGCGCTTTTATACGGAACAGGCGACAAAAAGCTGAAAATGGAAAGAACAACCGATTACGGCGGCGGTTATTACAACGCGGCATTTGAAGGCGTTATCAACAATTTAGAGCGCAGATACACCACCTCGTCAAGCGAATATTCGAGAGCCGAAATCGAAAGCGTTATGAATGCCTGCGAATGCCCAGAATGTCACGGTTCACGACTTAATCCAATCGCTCTTGCCGTTACCGTTGGGGATAAGAATATTAACGACGTTTGTCTGATGAACATTGACGAAGCGCTCGATTTTATTAACAATTTAAGGCTCAGCGAAAGAGACGAGCTTATCGCAAAGGGTATTTTAAAGGAAATTAAAGAACGGCTCGGCTTTTTGAACAGCGTGGGGCTCGATTACCTCACCCTTGCAAGAACGTCGGCTACCCTTTCAGGCGGCGAAAGTCAGCGAATTCGCTTGGCAACACAAATCGGTTCATCGCTGATG
This sequence comes from Clostridia bacterium, assembly GCA_017409475.1. Taxonomy (GTDB): domain Bacteria; phylum Bacillota; class Clostridia; order Oscillospirales; family Acutalibacteraceae; genus UMGS1976. Next base: position 9,962 of record JAFQSP010000001.1, on the reverse strand, counting down.
GGTGTCATGTATATTCTCGACGAGCCGAGCATCGGACTTCATCAAAGGGACAACGAAAAGCTGATTGCTACACTCAAGCATTTAAGGGACATCGGCAACACAGTTATTGTCGTTGAGCATGATGAGGATACCATGAATGCCGCCGACTTTATAGTTGACGTTGGACCCGGTGCAGGTATTCACGGCGGCGAAATTGTTTGTACGGGCGACGTAGAGGATATCAAAAAATGCGAAAATTCGATTACGGGAGCCTATCTTTCGGGACGAAGAAGCATTCCGCTACCGAAAAAGCTCCGTGACGGAAACGGAAATTCACTGATAATTAAAGGTGCTAGACAAAATAACCTTTGTAACATCGATGTCGAAATTCCGCTTGGTAAATTCGTTTGTATAACGGGAGTTTCGGGTTCGGGAAAATCGTCGCTTATTAACGAAATTCTATATAAACGGCTGGCAAACGAGCTCAACCGAGCAAAGACCTTTGCCGGTGACCACGACGATATAATCGGCATAGAACATCTCGACAAGATTATCGACATTGACCAGTCACCTATCGGAAGAACGCCGCGTTCAAATCCTGCCACTTATACAGGTGTTTTCGGCGATATTCGTGAGCTTTTTGCTCAAACCGCCGACGCGAAAATCAGGGGCTACGGAGCAAACCGATTCAGCTTCAACGTGAAGGGTGGACGCTGTGACGCCTGTGACGGAGACGGAATTTTAAAGATAGAAATGCACTTTTTACCCGATATTTACGTGCCGTGTGAGGTATGCAAGGGCAAAAGATACAATCGAGAAACGCTGGAAGTAAAATTCAAGGGAAAGAACATTCACGATATTCTCGATATGACAATTGAAGAGGCAATGACTTTCTTTGAAAACCACAAAAAGATATACAGAAAGCTGAAAACGCTGTTTGACGTTGGTCTCGGCTATGTAAAGCTCGGTCAGCCTGCAACCACACTTTCGGGCGGTGAGGCGCAACGAGTGAAACTCGCAACCGAGCTTGCAAAAACGTCGACGGGAAAGACGATTTACGTCCTTGACGAGCCGACAACGGGGCTTCATACAGCCGACGTTCATCAACTGATAAACGTGCTTTCTCGACTTGCCGACAAGGGTAATACGGTAGTCGTTATCGAGCATAACCTTGATATGATAAAAACCGCCGACCACATAATTGACCTCGGTCCGGGCGGTGGAAAACACGGCGGCAAAATTGTCGCCACCGGTACACCCAAAGAGGTTGCCGAAACCGAAGGCTCATTTACGGGAGCCTACCTTAAAAAAATGCTTTAATGAAAAAGAGAAAGGCGGCTTGAATAAAAAAATGTTTGGATGCGTAAAGCCATTTAAAGACCAGCTTAAAGTTTGCGAATACGAAACCTATAAAGCCGCCTACTGCACCCTTTGCAAAAGGATGGGCAAAAAATACGGCCATATAGCAAGAATGACACTCAGCTACGATTTCACCTTTCTTGCAATATTAAAGCTCGCTATAGATGAAACCGACCCCCAGTATAAACGAAAGGGGTGCGTTTATAACCCATTTAAAAAATGCGTTTACATATCCGAAAAGGATGATATTTTCGACCTTGTTTCCGCTGCGGCTGTATCAAGCGTTTATGCAAAAATCATTGACAATATAGAGGACAGCAAGGGGCTGAAAAAATTCGGGTACAGGATATTTAAGGCAATATTTTCACGAAAATATGAAAAGTCCGTTAAATTATTTCCCGATATTGCAAAGACCATGCTAAATATGGTAAACTATCAAATTAAGGTAGAAAAAAAAGGAATTGTCGGAATGGACGAGGCGGCTGAGCCAACAGCAGCAGCGATGAAAAGACTGTTTTCTCTTTGTACAAATAATGAGGTACAAAGTCGCATTCTTGGTCAGATAGGATATTGCATCGGAAAGTGGATTTATCTTATCGACGCGGTTGAGGACCTCGACGAAGATATTAAATCGGGTAATTTTAACCCACTCAAAAGTAGCTCGGTTGAATCGGCCGTTATGACAATGAATGTTTGCGCGGCAGAGGCAGGAAACGCGCTTGAGCTGCTCGAAATCAAGCGGTTTGGCGGAATTCTGAGAAATATTATTTATATAGGACTTATCGAAACCGGAGAAAAAGCAGTTAACGGCGGAAAGGAAACAAAAAAATGAAAAATCCATACGAAATACTTGGCGTATCAAGAAACGACAGCGACGAAAAAATTAAGGCGGCATACAGAGAGCTTGCCAAAAAATATCATCCCGACAACTATGCCGACAATCCGCTCAGCGACCTTGCTGACGAAAAGATGAAGGAAATTAACGAGGCATACGATTCAATCATGAACGAAAGAAAGGGTGGCGGCAGTTCCTCGGGCGACACCGGCGGCTACTCAGCATATCAGAATCAAAGCTTTAGCGAAATTCGTATTTACATCCAGCGAAACGAGCTTGAAAAGGCACAAACAATGCTCGATGCCGTTTCGATAAACGAAAGAAGCGCTGAATGGTACTATCTTAACGGAAGCGTACAGTACAAGCGCGGCTGGTTTGATAACGCGTACACCAACTTCGCTACGGCATATAGAATGAATCCGTCAAACCCTGAATACAGAGCGGCACTTAATCACATCAATATGCAACGAAGCGGTTCAAACCCCTATCGCACAGGTGCCGATATGCAGGGCTGTACACCGTGTGATATTTGCCAAGGGCTCATGTGTCTCAACTGCCTTTGCAACTGCTGCAGATAAGCTATGAAAAAGAGTAAAAAAATAGCATTTTGCTCGATAATGGCGGCATTAAGCGTGATACTTGTTATATGCGGCAATATCTTTCAGGTCGCATCGCAAGCAATGCCTGCTATCGCAGGGCTAATCGGCGTCATTATCTTAATAGAAATAGGCGTAAAATGGGCATTCGCCGCATATTTTGTATCAGCGGCATTGACCTTCATTCTCGGCATAAGCGAGTCCGGAATAATATTCACGCTGTTTTTCGGCTACTATCCGATTATAAAATCTTTGCTCGAAAAAATTAGGGTACGTCCGATTGAATATATAGCAAAATTCGCGATATTTAATGCGGCTATGATTTTAAGCTACGGAATACTGATTTCGGTGTTTTCGCTTGCGGCACTCGGCTTTAATAAAATGCTTTTTGCGTGGATAACACTCGCAATCGGCAACGTTTTCTTTATTCTTTACGATATATGTATTTCGCGAATTGCGGCGCTTTATTGGGCGAAATACAGAAAGCATATTAAAAAATTACTTAAATAATGGCGGATTTTCTCCGTTTTTTCTCGGGAGGGCAATATGACAAATATTCCTGAAATATTCGGTTGTATGGTTTTTGGCGACGCGGCTATGAAAGAAAGGTTGCCGAGCGAAACCTACGACTCTGTAAAAAAATCAATTCACAATAACACCCCCCTTTCACTTGAGGACGCAAACGTTGTTGCAAACGCGATGAAGGACTGGGCCATCGAAAAGGGGGCTACCCACTTTACCCATTGGTTCCAGCCGATGACAGGTATTACTGCCGAAAAGCACGACAGCTTCGTTTCGCCATCGGGTGAAGGAATTATTATGGAATTTTCGGGCAAGGAGCTTATAAAGGGCGAACCCGACGCTTCGAGTTTCCCTAACGGCGGTATCAGAGCCACATTTGAGGCTCGTGGATATACAAACTGGGACCCGACATCCTATGCGTTTATAAAGGATAAGGTACTTTGTATTCCTACGGCATTCTGCGCCTATACGGGAGTAGCTCTGGATAAAAAGACACCACTTTTACGTTCGATTGATGCGCTCAATACCCAAGCTCTGCGCATACTACGTCTTTTCGGAAACACAAAGGTTAAGCGAGTAATCCCTACCGTTGGACCCGAACAGGAATACTTCCTTATCGATAAGGAGCGTTGCGAAAAACGCCGCGACCTTATGTACACGGGACGTACCCTCTTTGGCGCAAAGCCGCCAAAAGGTCAGGACCTTGATGACCACTATTTTGGCGCAATAAAACCGCGAGTTCAGGCATTTATGGCCGAGCTTGATGACGAGCTGTGGAAGCTCGGAGTATTGGCGAAAACCGAGCATAACGAGGTTGCCCCTGCGCAACACGAGTTTGCACCCATTTATACAACAACAAACATCGCAACCGACCACAACCAGCTTACCATGGAGACCATGAAAAAGGTTGCCGCAAAGCATAATCTGGTCTGTCTCCTGCACGAAAAGCCCTTTGCGGGAATTAACGGAAGCGGTAAGCATAATAACTGGGCGCTTTCGACCGATAATGGAAAAAATCTGCTCGACCCTGGAAAAACTCCGTCTGAAAACGCACAGTTTCTTCTTTTCCTCGCCGCATCGATAAAGGCGGTTGACGATTATCAGGAGCTTATGCGAATTTCGATTGCGTCGGCTAACAACGACCTTCGACTTGGCGGAGACGAAGCACCGCCGGCAATCGTTTCGATTTTCCTCGGTGACGAGCTGACCGCCATTCTCGACTCAATCGAAAGCGGCACACCGTATAAAAACGCAAAGCTCGGCGATATGGAAATCGGCGTAAACGTACTTCCCCACTTCCCGAAGGATAACACCGACCGAAACAGAACGTCGCCATTCGCATTTACGGGAAATAAATTTGAATTCCGTATGCTCGGCTCGTCTGCCTCGGTTGCAAATCCGAACATCGTGCTTAACACGATTATTGCCGAAGCATTAAGGCAATTTGCCGACGAGCTTGAGAACGCAGAAGATTTTGGCGCGGCAGTTTCGAAGCTGATTAAACGCACAATTAAGGAGCATAAGCGAATCATTTTCAACGGTGACGGCTATTCGAAGGAATGGCAGGATGAAGCCGAAAGAAGAGGACTCAAAAACTTTAAAACCACCGTCGACTGTATGCCCCATCTGATTAGCAAAAAGTCGATTGATTTATTCACCACGCACAAGGTATTTTCCGAGATTGAGCTCCATTCGAGGTATGAAATCTATCTCGAACAGTACGCGAAGGTCATTCGCATAGAGGCGCTCACCGCACTCGATATGCTGTATAAGGAAATTATCCCCGCAGTTGCTTCCTACATAAAGGATTTGGCAGATAGCGCCGCTAATAAAAAGACCATTTCCCCTGCCCTTTCGACCAAGTTTGAGGAAAGGATTATCGCCCGTTTGACCGCGCTTGCAGAGGAGCTTTGCAACCGCACATCCGAGCTTGACACCGCCGTTCATTCGGCTACCCCCACCTCGAACGCGCTCGAAAACGCCGTTTATGTAAAGGACGTTATCCTCATGAAAATGAACGAGGCAAGAAGGGTTGCCGACGAGCTCGAAACCCTCGTTGGCGAAAAATACTGGCCCTATCCGACATACGGGGAATTGTTGTTTAAGATTTGATAGAGGTAAAATAAATTAGAATATAGCAAAAGCGGAGTGGATTTCCCACTCCGCTTTGTTTTATAAATAATTTTAATGATTATTGTATTTATAAAAATTATATGATATAATAATTGTGCGACACAATTCAATATTTTTGGACACAGTATAAGTGTGTATTTTTATTTTGGTAAAAATGCATGCTCTTTCTTGCATACTTGTACTGTGTGTCGGAATTGTGTCGCAGCAATCGGAGCGATGCGTTTTTCAGTGCGTGGCTTCGGCTGCGCACTTTTTTATTTTATGGAGGAGTTAAAAAATGACAAACATGTTTTCAGGGAATGCAGACAAAAAAATCCCGAACGATCTTAGAGACTGTTGCAAAACTGACGATGTAACAAACAACCTTTGGGATTGGTGTGAGAGAGTAGAATCTTGGGGATTTCGGATTTGTATATTTTTAGCAATTATAGGAACAATTTCAATTATTTCCAACGGTATTCAAGCTTCACAATTACTCAAAGAATTAAATATTGATATGAACGAAATAAAAACAGCCGCCGCAGAACACGGAATAGAAATCAAATCTGTATTCGAAGTTGTTGTTGAGGGGATATTTGACTGGCTTTTATATTGTTTTATCGAATACTGTACATATCATATAATCGCATTACTGATTGCTTCCCTTGCAAGCATAGTTCAGCATACGAGAATCACTGCAAACGTAGCACTTTACACTGCGGCAAATCCGCCAAAAAACGTTTATGTGCAACCCGAAAGTAATTCAAATAACAAAGCAGAAAATAAAAAGGAAAAAGAATCGCAACCGAGCAAAACAAACAAACCCAAACAAGATGACAATTCTCAAAAAAGCTCAACATATACTGTTAAAGACGCAAACACGATTATTTGTTCAGAGTGCGGCTTTGAACAACCGAGCGGAAGAACAGTATGCTTTAAATGCGCAGCAAGTTTTACTGATCCTAATAAAGATAAAACGGATAAAAAAGAAACCCATCCTAGTTACAATGACCCAAATATCTGGATTTGTCCTGAATGCAAAAAAAGCAACAAAACCGATGTTTGCTGGAATTGCGGAATGAAATTCATTGACAAAGATAATCCCGAACAACTCAAAGGTCCTTTAACACCTGTAAATCAAACTGAATGCTGGACATGTAAAAACTGCAAAACAAAAAACAACAAACATGATTCTTTCTGTAAAAATTGTGGAACATATAAATAAAATGAAATAATAAAAAAGCCGCTTTATTGCGGCTTTTTTTATTTGTTTACTTGAATTGCAGGATATGATATAATTGAATGGTAGAATGGATGTGTAACGAATGGGTAAAAATAAAAAATATACCATCATAAAGTCATTCAGAAAAAGCTGTTCCATTACGGTTGAAAGAGACGGAACGGTCACCATTCGTGCGCCATTTTTTATGAGTGAAAAGAAGATAAACAAAATAATCGAAGAGCGAAAAGAATGGATCGAAAAGGCGCAGAAAAGAATAGCAAATCGCACCGAAAGACTAAACTCGCTTACACCGATAACGAGTGACGAAATTGACTCGCTTAAAGCCACCGCAAAGCCGATTATTGAGAAAAAGGTACGCTTTTTTGCCGATGAAATGGGCGTAAAATACGGAAAAATTACAATCAGAAATCAAAAAACGCGATACGGCAGCTGCACTGCAAAGGGCAACCTTAATTTCAACTGCCTGATAATGCTGATGCCGGAGGAAATTATCGACTACGTCATCGTGCACGAGCTTTGTCACATAAAAGAAATGAATCATTCGCACCGCTTTTGGAAAGAGGTCGAGAGCATTCTCCCCGACTATAAAGAGCGGCGAAAATGGCTGAAACAGAACGGAAATATCCTCATTGAACGAATGGTGAAAGGACAAAATTTATGAAACTCATATCATGGAACGTAAACGGATTTCGCGCCTGCTTAAACAAGGGATTTGAGCAATTTTTTAAAGATACGGATGCCGACTTTTTCTGTATTCAAGAGACGAAAATGCAACCTGAACAAGCTTCTTTTGAAGCGGAGGGCTATCATCAATACTGGTACAGCGCCGAGAAAAAGGGATATTCGGGTACCGCCATTTTTGCAAAACATGAGCCGATTTCGGTAAAGTACGGGCTCGGCATTGAGGAGCATGACCGTGAAGGTCGAGCAATCACCCTCGAATATGATGATTTTTACCTTTTGTGCGTTTATACACCGAACGCTCAGCGTGAGCTTGCCCGACTTGACTACCGAATGAAATGGGAGGATTCACTGAGGAATTATATCAAGTCGCTTGACGAGAAAAAACCGGTAATCTACTGCGGCGACCTTAACGTTGCCCACGAGGAAATCGACCTCAAAAACCCGAAAACAAACCATTTCAGCGCAGGCTTTTCGGACGAGGAAAGGGGCAAATTTACCGAACTGCTCCAAAGCGGTTTTTGCGACACCTTCCGCACGCTCTATCCCGAAAAGGTGGAGTATTCCTGGTGGAGCTATATGTATCACGCTCGTGAAAAGAACGTCGGGTGGCGAATCGACTATTTCGTTGTATCCGAGCGAATCATGGACAAGGTAAAGGATAGCCGTATTTTTACCGAAATAATGGGCAGTGACCATTGTCCCGTAGGGCTCGAAATTGGGTTATGATTTAGCCGAAATTTTTCGGGCAAGCTGTATAATAAAAGGTGATTTTATGAATATAACAAGTAGAATGTAACTGAATAAAGAAATTACTAATTTAAAAATTGAGAACTTAAAAGAATTTAAAGGCCATCCGTATAGGGTGGTAGACGATTGGGATATGGTGGCGCTCACCGAGAGTATTCGAAAAAGTGGTGTCATTAATCCCGTTGTGGTTCGACCAATTGAAGGTACTGAGAATTATGAAATAATATCCGGACACAGAAGAATATTCGCAGCGAAAAAGGCAGGACTTTCAGAAGTTCCTGCCTTAATTTATTCCCTCGACAAAGATGCGGCAAAGGCAATGAAACTATTGCAAGAATTTTACAAGAAAGGCAGGTGTTAATTCCAATGGCCTATTGGCAATCCAAAGGACTTCCACGAGGTGGCAAGATAAAGCAACCCAATCCTTATAAGTGGTGTAAAACAAGTATTGCAAAGATTCTTTCACAACAAGAATACTGCGGTGACGTTATTAACTTTAAAAGCTATTCCATCTCCTTTAAGAAAAAGAAACGCATACCCAAGCCAAAAGAGGATTGGATGGTCTTTAAGGATGTTCACGAACCAATTATTGATCGTGAAACTTTTGAACAAGTTCAGAAACTAACAACTACTACCAAACGCAGAGCGCCAAAGTCTAAAGAAATTCCCAAGAATATGTTTGCCGATTTGCTATATTGTGCAGACTGCAAAGCAAACTTTGGTTTCATATCAACACCAAGAATAAAGATATTCATTATTTCAGTTGTTCTAATTACGTTAAGGATTACAGAGGCACCTGCCAAACAAGACACTATGTGAGAGCCGATGCGATTGAGAAAGTAGTAACCTATGAGCTACAACTGCTTGCGGATTTCTTACGCTATGACCAAGATGGATTTGCTCAGCTCCTTGCCGATAAAACTAATAAGGATATGTTGACCGAGCAGAAACACACCAAGTCCACGATAGAGCAAAGCCAAGCAAGAATCAATAAAATTGATGTGCTTTATGAACGGCTATATGAGGACAATGTGTCGGGTAAAGTCACAGATTCATTCTTTATGGAACTATCCCACAAATACGAAAATGTGAAAGCCGAACTCAAAAAGAAAATCTTAAATCTCAAAATGAGACTCAACGAATTGGACAAGAAGGTTTTTCATAAAGATATGTTTATATCGGCAATTCAGCGATTTATGGAGATGAAAACCATCACGGCACCGCTAATTCGGGAACTAATTGACCATATTGAAGTTCACGAAACCGAAGGCGAAGGAAAATACAAAACCCAACGAATTGTGATATTCTACCGATTCGTAGGTTATATAGAAATCCCTGAAAGTGCCTTCACAAGGCCTTTAACCAAGGATACAAGACAAGGTGTGGCGGTTTCGTATATACCAAAAGCTTTGCCAGCATAACAAAAAAGAGCAGGCTAAACCTGCTCTAAACACTAATGTGCACAAAAAAGAATGTTCATAACGGTCATGTCCGTTATGAACATTCGATATGGTCCGAGTGACAGGGATCGAACCTGCGGCATCGACATCCCAAATGATAGGAAAACCCTACTTTATATACATTTCCGGTTATTCCTAACCCTTTCTGCTCAAAATCATATCCTCTTTGATGCTTTTATCTCCTTTATATCCGTGTGTTCCAGTCCTGGAAGTGGGATAAACTGTGGTCAAAAAAACAACCTCGCAGTCGTTGAATTTTCTCAACACTGGTGGTTGTTTTTTCTTTCTATATCAAAATTTGATCCGCAGTAGACAAAGAAGAAATGTTTTTTCATCGCAACCTGTACGTAGACAGCAAGCAAAACACGGTAGCAATTTTGCAAAGTGTAGAAATACGCAAAATTCTCGAAAATGTATATTGACTT
>JAFQSP010000007.1 GCA_017409475.1 Clostridia bacterium | reverse complement strand
TGAGTGCGTTTGCTCTTCTTTTCCGCATCCTTATAGCAATACTCAACCACGCCGACGTCCACGCTGAAATCGCGGCCGCAAAGCTCGTTATAAATAATGTTTTCCATAATGTGATTCTCTTCTTGCTGACGGAAATTAAGTCGCGCATTGCGAAGTCCCACATCACTAAAATAGTATTTAAGCGGCGAGCCGATATACTTTCTTCCCTTAACGTCATAGCGTTCGGCTTTGTAGAGAAGGAACGCATCAATGAAATAGTCAAGATATCTGTTAACGGTAGGCGCACCGATATTCATCTGCTTTGCACTCTTAAAGGTGTTGGTAATCTTGTTCGCATTAGTAAGTGAGCCAACCGAAGACGAAACTATGTTAAGAATATCATCAAGCACCGATTTTTCGTACACAAGCTTGTTTCTATCCATAATGTCGCTGATATAGATTGCATCGAACAGAGATTGCAGGTATTTCGCTTTTTCTTCGTGACTCTTTTTGGTCATTACCAGAGGAAGACCGCCATAGGTGTAATACTCCTGCCATGCATTGCGCTTTTCTCCCTCGAAAGCATTATAAAACTCCGCAAAGGAAAGCGGATTCACTCGGATCTCATCACCACGTCCACGGAACTCGGTGAGGATATCGGAGGACAGCATTTTAGAGTTACTGCCGGTTACATACACGTCAATATTATCGTGCTTCATAAGACCAAGCACAACATCCACAAAACCGATCTTATCCTCAACGCCTTCGATGTACGGATTCTGAATGGTAACAACCTTTTGAATCTCGTCAAGGAAAACGTAATAAGTTTTGCTCTCATCGGCAGTCAAGCTGCGGATATGTTTGCCGAGTTCAAGGGGATTACGATACTTAATGTTCTCGTCATCATCAAGAGCAAGGCAGATAATACACTCGTCTTCTACTCCGATTGACTTCAAATAGTCCTTATATATATTGAACAGCAAATAAGATTTTCCGCATCTTCTGATACCGGTAATAACCTTAACCAAGCCGTTCTCCTTTTTGCTGATTAATTTTTCGAGATACTTTTTTCTTTCAATCATAGCGCATACCTCATCGAATAATTTTGCGTATTTACGCATTTTTACGCTCTCATTATAGCATATCCCTACTTGCAAGTCAATATTACATCGAACAATTTTGCGTATTTCTACATATTTGTTATTTCGGTGGGCAACATAATGATGTACTTTTGCTTTTTAAGGGCATAGTCAAGTGCGATCTTTGTGCCGCTTTTTCTAGTAGTTGGAGCATTTGCTTCGTCGTAGTAAACGATGCAATAGTGGCTTTTATCTATCATTTCATAGTTGCGTTCGACATAAGCGGCTCGACCTGAGCCAATGATATTTTCAGGATAATATGTATCCTCGTAGCTTTCAAGCAGATAATTTTTATAGTGCTCACTGATATATGGATACTCCGCCCGTACATAGATTCGTTTTATGTGCGGGTGCTTTTCTTTTATTTTTGTCACAACTTCAAGGCACAGGCTATTAAAGCGGCTCTTGCTCCCGAAAAGAAATGTATCTACTTTTTCGTCCACAATCAGTTTCTCGATAATTTCATTAAGTTTCAATTTTAACTCTTCGGTTTCATTTATCGTTCTATGACCGAAAAAACAGCAGGTAATTGATTTCATAATCTTCTCTCCAAAATATAATGGATATACCATATATCTATTTCTAACATTGTAACACATAATACATCTAAAATAAATATACAATATATTTATTATGAGGTGAATTTATGGCTATCAAGAGTGTTTCTATTAGAATTGAAGAAGAAATGTTGAATAAAATCGCATACATTGCCGATTATGAAGGCAGAAGTGTTAACAGTCAGGTACTTGTTTTAATAAGGGATAATATTAGAGCTTTTGAAGATGCCAACGGTGCTATTGACGGTAATATCACTCCTGCATCAAATGTAAAACCTACACGTAAGTAAACAAAAAACACTCTGCCGTAACAGCAGAGTGTTTTTCGTTAGTATATTCTCGTAATGTTAAACTCTTCTTCGGAAGAGTCATAAGAATTGATTTTATAAAACCCGTAAGATATAGAGTTCGTTAGATCCGCGGTAATGTCCACATTGTACCACGCACCATCTATACAGACACGATTCCAAGTATGTTTGTATTGATAATCGTCCTTGCGGTAACCATCTACAGAATAGCAAGGGATATTTTGACTGCGACAGATGGCAGTAAAGAGGTTCGCAATATCATAGCAGATACCTTTTTTCGTCTGCAAAGTTTTATCGAGGTCAGAATATTGATAAAAAGGATTGCAGTTATAATCGTATGTGATATTATTTAGAATCCAAGCGTAGGTTACTTTCGCTTTTTCTTCATCCGTTAAGGCTCCTGAGCAGATTTCGTCAAACTGTTTTTCGTGGTTAGCATCCCACAGAACACCGGTGCCGTTAGCAAGGGATTTGTTTGTGTACGAAAATGTCAGTCCCGTAAATACAATTGTCAGAGCAATCGCAACAAGCAATATCGTGCCGATAATTTTAGTCAAGAGTTTCTCTTTGGAACTTGGTCCACAAATAAAGTTTTTGATGATTACCATTGCTGACGAAAATACTGCAAGAAAGCCAAGAGGGCGGCGATAGTAAACTGCAAAGTATAAACCTATCCCCACGATCACAACTGCCAAGACATATGTAATAACTCTCTGAAACCTTGATTTCACATTAACTAAAAACAAGCCGCTACAAAAAACAGATAGCAGCATTAAGCACACAGGCAGTGTGCTGATTAAAAGAGTATCCCACAAGGAGTAGGTAACGTACATATTGATCGCTGTTAAACTGGCAAAGCCAAATAGCCTAACTTTCATAGAGTATCCTCCAAAAAATAAGCCATTTACACTCGGTTTCAAGTGTAAATGGCTTAAAGATTTTTGGAACTTTTGCTCTTGCCTTGCCCACTTAAAACCGTCATTTTTTGCACAAAAACATGCATTGGCTTAAGTTTGGCTTATGGCTTACGATTTTAGCGGTTCAAAACCTCGAAAAACACAGTATTTATGCGGTTTTTCTTAGTCTAGGGGCTTCATTGTGGGGAAGAGGAGAACGTCGCGAATTGATGCGCTGTCGGTGAGAAGCATTACGAGTCGGTCGATACCGAAGCCGAGACCGCCCGTAGGAGGCATACCGTATTCGAGCGCGGTAATGTAATCGTAATCGACCTCTGCCTTGCTTTCGGGTTCCTCTGCCTTTTTAGCGGCAACCTGACGCTCAAAGCGTTCCTTCTGGTCAATCGGGTCGTTAAGTTCGCTGAAAGCGTTACCGAATTCGGTAGCGTTGATGAAATATTCGAATCTCTCTGTGAATGCGGGGTCATTGGGCTTGCGCTTTGCAAGAGGGCTGTTTTCAACCGGATAATCGTAGATGAAGGTCGGCTGAATGAGCTTTTCTTCAACATATGCATCAAACAGCTCGGCAAGAACGGTACCCTTTGTAGCGTTTGCGGGTACTTCAACGTGCATTTTCTTAGCACATTCGCGTGCAGCGGCATCGTCGGCCCAATCGTAATAGTCACAGCCGGAATATTTCTTAACCGCTTCGACCATTGTCAAGCGCTCCCAGTTGCCCATATCAATTTCCTTGCCCTGATATGTGATTTTGAGGCTGCCACAGATTTTTTCTGCGAGCATTTTATTCATTTCTTCAACAAGGTCCATCATGCCCTGATAGTCGGTGAATGCCTGATAAAGCTCGATTGTAGTAAATTCGGGGTTGTGCTTTGTGTCCATTCCTTCGTTTCGGAAGATACGGCCAACTTCATATACGCGATGCATTCCGCCAACGATGAGGCGCTTTAAGTAAAGCTCGGTTTCGATTCGGAGATACATGTCCATATCAAGAGTATTGTGATGCGTCTTAAACGGACGTGCGGAAGCGCCGATTTCGAGCGGCACAAGAATAGGAGTGTCAACCTCGGTAAAGCCCTTGTCATCGAGGAAACGGCGAATTTCCTTGAGAATTCGTGAGCGCTTTTCAAAAACGTCTCTAACCTCGGGGTTTACGATAAGGTCAACGTATCTTTGACGGTAACGAAGGTCGTTATCGCGAAGTCCGTGGAATTTTTCAGGGAGGGGAAGAAGCGACTTTGCAAGAAGCTCAATCGATTGGGTGTGAATCGAAATTTCACCCGTTTTTGTAAGGAAAATGAAGCCCTCTACGCCGACAATATCGCCGATGTCCCACTTTTTAAAAGCGGCATAGTTATCCTCGCCGATATCGTCACGGCGAATGTATGCCTGAATATTTCCCTTGCTGTCCTGAATGTTAAAGAAGCTGGCCTTTCCCATGATACGGCGGCTCATGATTCGACCTGCAATTTTAACGGTTTTTTCGTTAAAGCTGTCGAAGTCAGCCTTTATCTCGTCGGTGTAATTGGTGTATTCGTATTTTGTCTTAACAAAGGGGTCGTTGCCGTCTACTCTAAGGTTTGAGAGCTTTTCGCGACGAACTCGGAGAACCTCTCCAAGCTCCTGTTCGGTTACATTTGTGTCCTTGATTTCTTCCATTTTATCATGCACTTCCTTTATACTGAAAAAAGACGGGTATATCTCAACCCGTCGTAAAAGCTTAATTATTTAGAGATCTCGAGAATTTTAAATTTAAGCTCTCCGGCAGGAGTTTCGGCGGTAGCAGTTTGACCTACCTTTTTGCCGATGAGCGCCTTTCCAACGGGTGAGTCATTTGAAATGGTGCCGTTCATCGGGTCAGCTTCTGCCTTTCCAACGATGGTATAGGTTATTTCTTCTTTTAATTCCTTGTCGAGAAGACGAACCTTCGAGCCGAGATTAACCTTTGTGCTGTCGATGTTCGATTCGTCGATAAGGGTATAGTTTTTGAGCATGGATTCGAGCTCGCTGATTCTTGCTTCGACGCGAGCCTGCTCGTTTTTAGCTTCGTCATATTCGCTGTTTTCCGAAAGGTCACCGAATGAACGAGCGATTTTAATCTTTTCGGCTACCTCTTTTCGAGTAACTGTGGTAAGAAGTTCAAGCTCTTTTTCGATTTTTTTGAGACCTTCTGCGGTGAGTGTAATGGTTTTTGACATGGCGTTTTCGCTTCCGTTTCTCCGCTGTGCCGGCATTAAAAAAGTGTAGCAGCTTGTGCACAGAATATTACCGCAACACTTAAAAAATTATACGCATAATATGAAATATAATCCCACAATGTTTTAAATTATAATAAAAAAATTAACTTATGTCAAGACATATCCTCTCAACAATGGATTTAATGTCTTCTTTTATTCCGTTTCGTTTCATATAATCGGCTTTTATATCCCCCAATCGCTCGATTTTGCACATTTCAAAAAGTGCCCCCGCAAATTCGATTTTGTCGATTTTTTCGGGGCAGCCGCTAATCATTGAAAGGCAGTCGCCGTCGATGTGATAAAACTCATTTTGAGGGGCAAAAACCACCTTATCAAGAGGTAAAATACCAATTCCCTCAGGGGAAAAAATCACGCTGCATTTTGATTGAATATCGGAGCCGTTTGTTACTATCGGTGCTACGCCGAAAAGTGAAAAATATTCGCTTGCATACTCGTTATATTGCTCGATTTCATTAGTAATTATGTAAACCTCTCCCGAAATGTTCATCAGCAGCTCCAAGCAGCCGCAAAAACGGCAATTCATATCAATAAATGCAATCGGAATCCACCGCTTATATTCAGCCGCTTTTGTTAAAATTGAAAGTATCGTTTTAATTTCGATATGCTGCTTGTACCTTGTTGCATCAAAGAGGGAGAATGAACCGTTTTCGGTTATATTTATGTCAACCTGTTTTATCGTTGCTCTGCCGTTAATAGCGCGACTTATTTTATCATAATTCAGTCTGTTTCTTTTTGCCCTTGTGCTTATAATTTCGTACCCAAAGCTGCCGTATTTTACATATCTTTTCTTTGGCTTGCGATAGGTTGCGCTGCCACGTCGTCTTTTTCCCTCTTCGACCAAAAGAACACAAAACAAACTACCTCACACCCCGCATTTATATATGTAATTATATGATTTTTTTTGCTCTTTAATTCGGGTGTAAATTGCCTGCCTTTACAAATTAAAAAAAGTATAGTAAAATACATAAGATAAGTACAAAAAATGGAGGTGGATATATGTCGTCACCGCTTGCCGACCGCATACGTCCGTCATCACTTGACGAAATCGTAGGTCAGCATCATCTTGTCGATAACGGAAAGGCGCTTCGTCGAATTATTGAAAGCGGAAACGTTCCAAATTTGATTTTTTACGGACCCTCAGGCGTGGGAAAAACCACCCTTGCCCGAATCATCGCCAATAAAACCAATCGAAAACTGCATATTCTTAACTGTACAACCGCTTCGACAAAGGATATTCGCGACATAATCGGTGAAATTGGCACATTTTCTGCGCTCGACGGAATTCTCCTTTATCTCGACGAGATTCAGTATTTTAATAAACGTCAGCAGCAGAGCTTGCTTGAACATATCGAGAATGGAAATATTATTCTAATCGCATCAACTACCGAAAATCCGTATTTCTATATTTACAATGCGATTTTGTCCCGTTCAACCGTTTTCGAATTTAAGCCGGTTGACATAAAGGATATTGAGCTGGCCGTTAGACGAGCCGTCGATTTCTTAAGCAACGAAAGCGGCAAGAATATTGCAATCGAGGATGAAGCGGTTAGCGTGATTGCTTCGGGTTGCGGCGGCGATGTAAGAAAATCGCTTAATGCCGTCGAGCTGTGTGCTTTATGTGTTTCGAATGACGAAAATCCGATAATAACAGCCGAAATTGCGACCCAGCTTTCTCAAAAAAGCGCCATGCGATATGACCGTGACGGAGATGCACATTACGATATTTTCTCCGCCTTTCAAAAGTCGATGCGAGGCTCAGACCCCGATGCAGCCCTTCATTATCTTGCGCGACTTCTTGAAGCAGGCGACCTTGCAGGAGCCTGCCGTCGCTTAATCGTTTGCGCTTCCGAAGATGTCGGACTTGCTTATCCGCAAATTATCCCGATTGTAAAGGCGTGTATTGATTCGGCTTTTCAGGTCGGACTACCCGAAGCACGAATCCCTCTTGCAAACGCGGTTATCCTCGTTTCCACAGCGCCAAAATCGAATAGTGCCATTTGTGCGATTGATGCCGCACTGGCTGACATTCGCGCCGGAAAGACGGGAGCGATTCCCGATAATTTACGCGACGGTCACTACTCAGGAGCGCAAAAGCTCGGTCACGCAAATGGTTATGTTTATCCTCATTCCTACCCAAATCATTACTATAAACAGCAGTATTTGCCGAATGAAATTAAAAATGCGGCATACTATATCTATGGAGATAATAAAAATGAGCAAGCGTTTAAGGCGTATTGGGACGCTGTAAAGAAGAAGGGCGAGGATTAACCTAATGAATATCGCGGTATCAAGGCAACTGATTTCATTATACAGGCTTTGGCTTTGCGCTGTGTTGTCGGTTGATGCCTTTATCTGCGGTATTCTTTCTGTATATTCCTTTTATATTTGTGTAGCAATAATGGCGGTATCGACCTTGTCTGCCGCCTTTATTGCCTTTTTTTATATTCCCCGATATTATCGCTCATATCTTGTCGAAATATCCGAAACAGCGCTTATTATAAGACGTGGCGTTTTTATTAAACGAAAGTATATTTTGCCATGTCCACGTATGATTTATTTCGACCGAACTCAGAATATTGCCGACCGCATTTTTGGACTTTATTCGGTGAGGGTTCATGCCGCAAGAGCTAAGCTGACGGTGCCTGGACTTTCTCGAAATGAGGCGCTTAAATTAACAATGCTATTGTCGGGAGAGAGTGAAAAATGAGCGAGGAAAAGAGAATAAAAACCCATCCTTTGATGATATTTAAGTTTACCCGCCGGTATATTTATATTCTGCTTTTGCCTCTTATACGAAGCCTTTTTAATTACGGTGCAACCGGTGTACTGTCAAATCTTGTTATAACCGAGCTTGTTTTATCAGCGCTTATAATTTTGATTTCGTTACTGAGATGGCTTTCGTTTACAATTAACGTCCATACCGATTGCGTGATAGTCGATTTTGGCGTTTTTGTTCGGCGCCATGCCGTAATTCCGCTTTCGAAGGTGTCGGTTTTGTCGGTTATAAAGGGACCTGTGCTTTTTCTCTTTGGTGCCGTTTCAGCTCGGCTTGATACCGATTCGGGAAGGGGAGAAAAGGCCGATTTCGAGATATACCTCAGCTTTAAAAATGTGCGGTTGCTTTTATCGGTTGTCGGTGCCGAAAAGATGGGCGAAATTCGTTATAGGTCGAGAATCGGAATGGCGGCAATAATGGCAATTGCGAATGCGTCGGCTTTGACAGGGCTTATCATTTTAGCCCCTGCGATAAAGCGAATGGGCGAAATTCTCGGCCGTCAGATAAATAATGATTTGCGCGATACACTAAGCCTTGCATCAGCGCTGCTGGGTCGGATTGTGCCGCCTGCGGCAACCATAATTGCGGTTATTTTTGTCAGCGGCTTTGCCGTTTCGTTTATCCTTTCGTTTATCAAATATACCCCCTTTAAGCTGTACGATTCGCGGGGAAAAATTACCATAAAGCACGGCTTTATTTCCCATCATACTACCGAAATTGCAAGGGAGTATATCAATGCCATTATAATAATTGTGCCGCCTATTATGCGGTTTTTGCGCTTTTGCTGGGTTGGTGTTTCGTCGGCAGGTTACGGCAAAAAAAGGGGGGAGAGCGAGGTTGTTTTACCCGCTGTAAAATTAAGCGAGGCTAATAATTTTCAGCTTCGTGTTTTTGACATTTCG
Organism: Clostridia bacterium; assembly: GCA_017409475.1. Taxonomy (GTDB): domain Bacteria; phylum Bacillota; class Clostridia; order Oscillospirales; family Acutalibacteraceae; genus UMGS1976. Next base: position 40,046 of record JAFQSP010000007.1, on the reverse strand, counting down.
GTAAAGGAGAATTACGACCTTTCTTGCCCAAAGCGAACAATGAAAAGAGCTGTTATTTTACCCCTTGCTATACTGATTTTGAGCATTATAATCGAAATTTACTTGATAAATATATTCCGTATTTTCAGCGGAATGATTTTGCTTATAATTAGCTTTATTCAGCTTGTTACCATCTATTTTTTATCGGTGAGGGTGGATTATCAAAGGAATGGCGGTGTCAGCTTTTATGACGGTGTTGTAATGGATTCATATCGCCGACTTACCCTTAAAAAGCTACGTGTAAAAAGGGATAAAGCCTGTATGATTAAGATTTCGGAGGGACCTTTTGAGCGAAAATACGGTGTAGTGAGAATGGCGGTGACCGTCCGTTCACAGCGCCCTCTTACCCTCAAAGCCGTTAATTTGGATAAAAAAGAGGCTGATAAAGCGATCGAAAGATATTTTAAGTCGCAAAAACCTTGAATTTTTGGCGGTTAATGGTATAATGGATTGTATATTAAGTTAATTTAGCTCGGAGGAATATCAATGGGTGAAAAATTCTATATAACTACCGCAATAGCCTATACGTCACGAAAGCCGCATATCGGTAATTCGTACGAAATCGTAATGACCGATGCAATCGCAAGATATAAGCGTATGCAGGGCTTTGACGTTTATTTTATGACGGGTACCGATGAACATGGACAAAAAATCGAGGAATATGCCAATGCGGCAGGTGTAACACCGAAGGAATACGTTGATAAGGTAGCGGGTGAAATTCGCGAAATTTGCGATTTGCTCAACACTACCTACGATAAATTTATCAGAACTACCGATTCCGACCACGAAAAGACTGTTCAGAAGATATTTAAAAAGCTATATGAGCAGGGCGATATTTATAAATCGGAATATGAGGGACTTTATTGTACACCTTGTGAATCCTTCTGGACACCGAGCCAGCTGGTTGACGGAAAATGTCCCGACTGCGGCCGTGACGTTCACGCCGAAAAGGAAGAAGCATATTTCCTTCGCCTTTCAAAGTACCAGACCCAGTTAGAAAAGTTTATTGAGGAAAATGAGCATTTCATCTATCCCGAGGCAAGAAAAAAAGAAATGCTTAATAATTTCATAAAGCCGGGATTACAGGACCTTTGCGTTTCTCGTAATTCGTTCAAGTGGGGAATTCCTGTTGATTTCGACCCCGAGCACGTTGTATATGTATGGATTGATGCCCTTTCTAACTATATCACAGGTATCGGCTACGACCCCGACGGCTCGTCCGAAATGTATAAAAAATATTGGCCTGCTGACGTTCACATTATCGGAAAGGATATTGTCCGTTTCCATACAATTTATTGGCCGATTATGCTTATGGCTCTCGGCGAACCTTTACCGAAGCAGGTTTACGGTCATCCGTGGCTCCTTTTTGGCGAGGATAAAATGTCAAAGTCACGCGGAAACGTTATCTATGCCGACGAGCTTTGTGCCCGCTTTGGCGTTGATGCGGTGAGATATTATCTCCTTTCAGAAATGCCTCATGCCGCCGACGGAGCCATTACCTACGAAACAATTATCGAAAGATTTAATTCCGACCTTGCCAATACCCTCGGAAATCTTGTTAACCGCACAATAGCAATGCAGAATAAGTATTTTGACGGCGTAATTCAGCCGTCCAACGTGACCGAAGAGGTTGATGACGATCTTAAAAATGCTGTTAAAAAGGCTGTTTTGGAGGTTGAAAAGTACATTTCCGAATACCGAATGGCTGACGCTGTTGAAGCGGTAATGAATCTTGCACGTCGCTCAAATAAATATATTGACGAAACTGCTCCTTGGGCACTCGCAAAGGACGAGGAAAAGAAGGCTCGACTCGGTACAGTGTTGTACAATCTTTTAGAGAGTATTCGAGTAATTGCCGTTCTTCTTTCACCCTTTATGCCCTCTACTGCTGACGAAATTTTAGCCCAAATGAATTGCGATGAGCGAAGCTATGATTCGGTTGCTGATTTCGGCGGAATAAAGGCAGGAACAAAGGTTGGCGAAGCTAAGCCTCTTTTCTCACGCATCGATGCCGAAAAAATGCTCGAAGAAATCCATGCCGAAATCGAGGCAAAAAAGGCCGCCGCAGCAAAGGCTGAGGAAAACCTTATCACCTTGCCCGAAATCAGCATTGACGATTTCGCAAAGGTTGAGCTTCGCGCCGCAAAGATAACCGCATGTGAACCCATCAAAAAGGCGAAAAAATTGCTTAAACTTACTCTTAACGATGGCACAGGAAAGCCGAGAACGGTTGCTTCGGGAATTGCCAACTATTATACTCCCGACGACCTTATCGGAAGGACGGTCATCGTAGTAGCTAATCTTAAACCCGCTGTACTCTGCGGAGTCGAGAGTCAGGGAATGATTCTTGCCGCTGATACCGCCGACGGAGTAAAGGTTGTATTCCTCGACGGAGTAGAGCCCGGCTCAAAAATCAGATAAAAAAATAAAACAAGCGGCACTGTGTTTTAATTCTATGCACAGTGCCGTATGTATATATAAAATGAGGAAAAAACAATGATTATTGATTCATTTGAAATACCCGAGCTTACCGCTGACGAACGAATTTTTGATTCCCACGCACATTATGACGATGATTCGTTTGACGGTGACCGAGGCGACCTTTTTGCCGATTTGGAAAGATACGGCGTGTGCGGAATAATTAATAATGGTAGCAGCTTTGAATTATGCAAAAAAGGGCTCAAATTGGCCGAAAAATACCCCTTTTTATATCAGGCGGTGGGAATTCATCCTGAGTTTGCCGCCGATGTTTCGGATGACAAATTTGATGAGCTGGAAGCCATGCTCGGTAATAAAAAGGTGGTCGCCGTTGGCGAAATCGGGCTTGATTATCATTATGATGACGGCGCACCGAAAGAGATTCAGCACGCCGTTTTCATCCGCCAAATCAAATTGGCGCAAAAGCATAATTTGCCCATAATTGTTCATGACCGCGATGCCCATGCCGACACTCTCGTAATCTTAAAGAAGTATCGACCAAAGGGAGTTGTCCATTGTTATTCAGGCAGCGTAGAGATGATGAAAGAGATTCTGAAGCTCGGTATGTATATCGGAATGACCGGTGTTGTTACATTTAAAAACGCGCGAAAGGCGGTCGAATGTATGGAGGAAATACCCCTCGACCGATTGCTTATCGAAACCGATTGCCCTTATCTTGCGCCCGTACCCTTTAGGTCAAAGCGTTGCAATTCCTCGATGATTACCTTTACCGCCGAAAAAATCGCCGAGATAAAGGGCGTATCCCGTGCTGAAATTTTTGCCGCCACTCGCGAAAACACAAACCGCCTGTTTAATCTTAATAGGTGAATGATTAAATAAAAAAGCAGACCGTGCGGTCTGCTTTTTTAATATAGTTATTTCTTATTCACCTTGTGCCCAGGAATGCCAAACGTGCTGAATATCGTCATCCTCTTCCATCATGTCGAGCATACGGTTCATTTTAAATAAATGCTCCTCATCCTCGAGTACGGTTGTGGTGGCGGGTATGTAAGCCGCCTCTGCCGATTCGAAGGAGTAACCTTTTTCCTGAAGTGCGGTTGCAACCTTGATAACATCGTTAGGGTCGGTGGTGATTTCGAAAATATCGCCGTCAGCATTAAAATCGTCAGCGCCCGAATCGAGAGCATCCATCATAACGGCGTCTTCGTCAAGGTCCTCTGCGTTCATGATAATAATTCCCTTGCGTTCAAACATAAACATAACCGAGCCGTTTTGACCGAGGTTGCCGCCGTTTTTATCAAAATAATGGCGAACGTTTCCTGCAGTACGGTTGCGGTTGTCGGTAAGTGTTTCGACTACAACGGCAACGCCATTCGGACCGTAGCCCTCATAAACGATTTCTTCGTATTCCTTATCGGTTTCGCCGGCAGCTTTTTTAAGCATGCGGTCAATATTATCGTTTGGAACGTTGTTTGCTTTTGCCTTTGCGATAACGTCACGAAGCTTTGAGTTGCTTGCGGGGTCGGGACCGCCTTCTTTAACTGCAACGGCAAGCTCTCTCCCTATTCGAGTGAATACCGATGCTTTTGCGGCGTCGGTCTTTTCCTTTTTTCTTTTAATATTATTCCATTTTGAATGTCCTGACATTTATTTTCACACCTTTATTTAAACTATTCAAAATATTTTATCACAAATGATTTAACTATTCAATAGCTGTTATTGTGATTTTTTATTATGAAGACCTTGTCGGTTTAACTTTTTGAAAAAATTAGCAAATTAGGCATATACATATAATGAAAATTATCGGAAAATATAATAACAATTCCACGAAAGAGGTGAATTAATAATGGATAATAAGCAGAATAATCAGCAGAACAACCAGCAGAAAAAGGATAACAAGCAGAACAACCAGCAGAATAATCAGCAGAAAAAGGACAACAAGCAGAATAATTTCTAATCCTTTTTAATCAAAAAAAGGGCCGTCAAAGAATATACTTTGGCGGCCCGAGTTTTTTTATGTGCTTGATTTGAAAATGGGCTTGTGTTAAAATGTAATATATTTAATTTGTTTGTTGGAGGAATGAAATGAAAATTTACAATTCGGTTGCCGAGCTTGTCGGCAACACTCCTCTTTTGGAATTAAAAAGATTTTCTGAGCTCATTGGTGTAAAGACGAATATTCTTGCAAAGCTTGAATTTTTCAATCCTGCAGGTTCGGTAAAGGATAGGGTGGCAAAGAATATTATAGACGATGCGGAAAAGAAGGGAAGATTAAAGCCCGGCTCAACCATTATCGAACCAACCTCGGGAAACACCGGAATTGGTCTTGCCGCAATCGCTGTATCAAAGGGATATCGCGTTATAATCGTTATGCCCGATTCAATGTCGGAGGAACGCCGAAATTTAATAAAGGCGTATGGAGCCGAGCTTGTACTCACCGATGGAAAGCTTGGAATGACCGGTGCAATAAATAGGGCAGAGGAGCTTCTTAAAGAAATTCCTGATTCGATAATTGCCGGTCAGTTTGAAAATCCGGCAAATCCCGAAGCGCATTTTGATTCAACGGGACCTGAAATATGGAATGATACTGATGGCGAAATTGATATTTTTGTCGCAGGGGTTGGTACAGGCGGAACAATTAGTGGTACGGGAAAATATCTTAAATCAAAGAACCCCGATATTAAGGTTATTGCTGTTGAACCGAGCGATTCGCCCCTTTTGTCAAAGGGAATTTCAGGACCGCACGGATTACAGGGAATAGGAGCCAATTTCGTACCAAAAACGCTTGATACTGATATTTATGATGAAGTAATTACCGTCTCGACCGAAGAGGCCTTTGAGGCGGCAAAAAATCTCGCAAAATCGGAGGGCGTCTTGGTTGGAATTTCGTCGGGAGCAGCACTCTTTGCGGCGACAGAAATTGCTCTTCGACCCGAAAATGAAAACAAGCGAATAGTAGTTCTCCTCGCCGATACGGGCGACCGCTATTTATCGACTCCGCTGTTTTTATGATGTGCTGAAACCGACCTTTTGAATACCGATTTTTCAGCAGCTGATACTGTGATAATGGCTAAAAATATCTTTATTAAATCGGGAACGATAAAGGGTAAAACTGCTACCGTAAGCGCATTTTTAAAAGGTGTTTGTGTAACTGCTCTATACCATACCGAGCCCAGCGAATAGCATACAATAAGCGAAATAAAATACGAAAAGAGAAGCATCGTTTTTCGGTGCTTCTTATTTTTATCGGCTGTTATCGAAATGATTGCCGCCATTATCAGATATGCCAAAATATACCCGCCCGTGGCACCGAAAATTACACCTAAACCTGAACCGAATGATGAGAAAATCGGTAGCCCTACACCACCTAATATTATGTAAACTAAAACCGACACAATTGCACATTTTGGATTTAAAAAAGAACCTATAATCATTATGCCGAAAGTCGCCAACGAAACGGGTACAGCACCAATAGGCAATGTAATAATTGATAGCAAACATAATACGGCGGAAAATATTGCTGTTAAAGTGATTTCTCTGATTTTCATTATATCATTTCACCTTAATACTTATTTCGCCGGATGTCTTTTTTATTATATTTCCATCATCGGTTTTGAGAATAATTGCGGCAGTGTCATCAATATCGGCTACGGTTACTGTTTTTAACTCGCCGTTTTCGATTATGTTAACCTCTTTGCCGATTATAATTGACCTTGCTCGATATTCGTCAATTACCGTCTTGTCGTCGGGCGCATTCATAATCTCGCTAAACTGATTTAGTATCTCGGCTGCAAGTCGATTTTTTATTCCGTACGGCTCGTCTTTATCATAAATTGCCGTAGCAATATCCGCAATTTCCTTGTTGAATTTACCCTTTGGCTCGGTAACGTTTATGCCTATTCCGACAACAGCGTATTGAAGCCGCCCTGTTTCAAAGTCGGATGCGCCCTCGGCGAGAATGCCACAGACCTTTTTACCGTTAAGGAAAATATCGTTCACCCATTTTATACCGACGTTTTTTTCGCATATCTTTTCAATTGCTCGTGAAACGGCAACTGCCGTACCTGTAGTGATAAAAAGCGACCTTTCGGTTGGCATATTGGGACGAACGAGAATGCTCATATATAGTCCGCCTTTTTCGGAATAAAAATGCCTACCAAGCCGCCCTTTGCCTGCCGTTTGGGTTTCGGCAATAATAACCGAGCCGTCTATTTCTCCCTTTTCGGCAGCATTTTTGAGATATGTGTTGGTCGAATCAACCTTTTTTAAAACGGTTATCGAGAAAGCATTTTTATCATTCAGATGAGCCTCTATTTCGCTCTTTAAGATGTAATCGCCGCTCAATGAATACCCTTTGTTTGTAACGGCGGAAATACTGTATCCATCCTTTCGAAGCGCGTTTATCGCCTTCCAAACGGCAGCTCGGCTAATACCAAGTGCTTTTGCGATATTTTCGCCCGAAATAGCCCTTCCATCCTCGATTTTTATGAGTTCAAAAACCCTCTCTTTTGTCGTCAATTTTATTTCCGCCTTTTATCTTTCATTTGCTTTTTAGTATAATAAAACCGCTCTCGATTGTCAACCTTGTGAATTAATCAAGGTTCACAATCGAGAGCTTATCAAATGCTGATTATTGTTTTATCTTATTCTAAGTCTTTGACCGGGATAAATCATTGACGGGTCGGCAATTTCGTTTATTTCGGCGAGCTTTTCTACCGTTGTGCCGAAACGATTGGCGAGAATAAAAAGGGTGTCTCCCGAACGGACAGTATAATAGTTCGGTGTAGGGCCAACGGGGATTCTGATTTGCTGTCCGATACTCAGCTTGTCTGGTTCTTTTATTCGGTTAAATCGGGCAAGCACCTCGACGGGAAGCCCGTAACGTCGCGAAATAGTATAGAGAGTGTCTCCCGGCTTTGCGATATATATGATGACCAAAAAATCAACCTCCTCCGTCCCATTATATGCAATCAAAATGCATGTTGACAAAGGAGGTTGATTTCTCTTAATTTTCTGAATCTTGAATTTTTTCGGGGAGCTGGGGAATGGGGGTTAAATAAGCCTTATCAAGCTCGAACCAGAAGCAAACCCCATCCTCGATATTATAAACACCGAAGCTGTTATTGTGGGCGAGAATGATAGCCCTGACAATCGAAAGACCGAGTCCAAATCGGTTTTCTGTACGATTGTGGGATTTGTCGGCACGCCAGAAGCTTGTCCATATTTTTTCCATATGTGAGGGCTTTACCGAAGAACCCGTGTTGAATACCGAAAGCCTGATTTTTTGGTTATCGTTGGGTGATTCAGCTATGCGAACGTTGATTTTTCCGCCCTCGTTTACGTGGCTGATTGCGTTCGAAACATAGTTCTGAATCGCATTTCCAATCATTATTTCGTCAGCGTTTATCATAGCGGTGCTCGGTGCATCAAGCAATATTGAAACATTTCTTTTTTCAGCGGCTTGGCTAAAAGAATTAAGGAATGTTTCGCAGTAAGAAACGAGGTCGTATATTTTGTAATCGGGCATAAAACCGCCTTCAAGCTTTGATAATTCGAGTAGCTTTATAACAAGGTGATTCATCTTTTCGGTTTCATTTCGAATTACCGCGGAATATTTCTTACGTTTTTCGGGGTTTTCGGCCATTTTGCTGTCGAGAGCCTCGGCATATCCCTGAATTATTGAAATCGGCGTTTTCAGCTCATGCGAAACGTTGGCTATAAAGCCCTTTCGCATCTTATCAATTCGCCTTTCAAGCTCGATTTCGTTTTGCAGCTGACGATTTTGTTCATTAAGCTGACCGAGCGCATTGTCGAGCGCAACCGAAAGGTCGTTTATCGAGCACGCAAGCTGACCGATTTCGTCATCCGATTCAATTAGCAACTTTTGGCTGAAATCGAGCCCCGCCATTTTAACGGCAATTTTGTTCATGTCAGAAATCGGTCGCGAAAACCTTTTTGAAAATACAACCGACCATAAAAGCGCGGTTAAAAGTCCGAGCGATGAAACGATGATAATGAATTCGCCCGCAATGCTTGACGATTGCTTTATTAAATTCTCCTGAACGATAACGTTAACCGTATAGCGACCATTGAAATTTCGTGAATAAACGAGATAGTCGGTGGTCGAATTCGGCAGGGAAAGGGTGAAGTACTTGCCGTTTTTGTATTCGCTTGCTTCGGTAACGTATTTTGCGTAATGAAAGTTGCCGACAAGCATATCAAAGCCTGTTACACCGGGTCTGCTGCCAAACATATTACGCTTTATTGTTGAATAAATGAGGTTTTCGTTGTGATAAATTCCGATAATAACGTTGTGTTCGTTTTCGAGATTTTGAAAGATTTCGGCGGCAGCCATTTTGTTATCAAGAGGGGTACTTTCTACCGCTTTTGCGCATTTAACTAAAATATTCTTTTCACGCCATTCAAAATATTTCGGCAAAATGTAGGTGTTGCCGAAAATGTTTATCAGCGTTATAATTGAAAGAACAATAAATATGTTGGCAAAAAGACGTCGCCAAATTTTATGATTTTTAATTTTTTCATTATTTATCAAGCTTGTATCCAACTCCGTAAATTGTTTTTAGATGTTCGTTTCCGTATTCGCCGAGCTTAACCCTGAGCCGAGCTATGTGCGAGTCAACCGTTCTGATGTCGCCGTCATAATCATAGCCCCAAATCAAGTCGAGCAGTTGGTCGCGGGTAAAAACGCGACCTGCATTTTCTTTTAGTATTTTGAGCAGCTCAAACTCCTTTACGGTGAGGTCAAGCGATTTTGAATCAATGGTTGCGGTGTATGCTTCGGGATTGATTACAAGGCCTGAATCAAATTTTACGTTGCCATTTGACCGCTTTATGAGTGCGTCAATTCGCTTTTCGAGCACGGCAAGTGAAAACGGCTTTGTCACATAATCGTCAGCCCCCGATTCGAAGCCCATAAGTTGGTCAAATTCCTGGCTTCGTGCCGTAAGCATGAGAATCGGTACGGATGAAAATTCGCGTATTTTTTTCGTCGCTGACCAGCCGTCAAGCTCGGGCATCATAACGTCCATAATTATCGCATCGGTATCTGAATTTTTTTCTAAAAGTGAAATAGCAACGTCACCGTCATCTGCCTGTAAAACCTCGTATCCCTCGGCCTCAAAATAATCGGCAACCAGTTCTCTTAAAGCCGGCTCATCATCAGCAACGATAATTTTTCTGCTCATATATTTTAAACCATCCTTTTTTTGTAGTTTACGTATATTATTGTACTGCAGTTATTTTACGTTTTTATGGCGAAAAATATAAATAAACTGTTAACATATCGGTAAAAATATCCCTTATATGATTATATTATACATTATTATGCGAAATCTTCAATAATTTTTGCTTGACATTGGGTTTTGGTTGTGTTATTCTGTTAAAGCCGCATATTACGGGCTTTTATGAAAAAGTGAGTTTACTCCGCCCCTAAATAGCGAGACTATAATTAAGGCAGGTGCCAAAGAAATGTACGCAATTATCGTTACCGGAGGCAAACAGTACAAGGTAGAAAACGGAGATGTTATCTACATCGAAAAGCTGGATGTCAACGAAGATGAAACTGTTACCTTTGATAAGGTTGTCGCAGTTAATGATGACAACGGATTAAAGGCAGGAGCTCCCTACATCGAGGGTTGCACCGTAACAGGTAAGGTGCTCAAGAACGGTAAGGGAAAGAAGATCACAGTCTTCACCTACAAGCCGAAGAAGAGCGCTCGTAAGCTCGGTCATAGACAGCCGTATACAAAGGTACAGATCGAAGCTATCAACGCATAAGTAGAAAAGTAAAAAAGAAATGACAAAGGCTACTTTTTATTTCGAAAATGAATGTATAATCGGCTTTTTATTGGTCGGTCATACAGCCGACAATGACACCGAAGAGGGACGAATAATTTGTTCCGCAATTTCGAGCGCGGCCTATATGGCGGCAAACACCGTCACCGAGATAATCGGAAACAAGGCGGATATTGACGTCAGCGACGGAAAAATGAGTTTAAAATTAGCAAAGCCTTACCAGTCATCACAGAATGTATTGCAGGGGTTAAAGCTCCATTTAGAAGGGCTTGCCGAGCAATACCACGATTACATTGCAGTTAACATGGAGGTGCAACACAATGCTTAAGATCAACATTCAGTTATTCGCTCATAAAAAAGGTATGGGTTCAACAAAGAACGGTCGTGACTCCGAGTCAAAGCGCCTCGGCGTAAAGCGTGCCGACGGTCAAACTGTTCTCGCTGGCAACATTCTTGTTCGTCAGCGTGGTACCCATTTCCATCCGGGTAATAATGTTGGACGTGGCTCCGACGACACCCTTTTTGCCAAAATTGATGGCAAGGTTAAGTTCGAGACATACAGCGGCGGACGCAAGAGAGTCAGCGTTTACGCAGTAGAACAGTAATTTTATTTTATGACCTTAAAAAGTCTCGGGCATACTATGTCCGAGACTTTTCTTTTAAAGGAGAAACAATATGTTTGCAGATATTGCGACAATATTCGTAAAGGCCGGAAACGGCGGCGACGGAGCCGTTACCTTTCACCGCGAAAAATACGTTGCATCGGGCGGACCTGATGGCGGCGACGGCGGAAAGGGCGGCGACATTATATTAGAGGTTGACGACAACCTTTCAACCCTTGCCGATTTCAGATACAAGCGTAAATATTTTGCCGAAAACGGACAAAAGGGAAGTGGTGGCCGTTGCTATGGAAAATGGGCACCCAATCTTACTATTAAGGTGCCTCGTGGAACGGTTGTTTACGATAATGCGACAAATCGACTTATCGTTGATATGTCCGATAAGGAGACCTTTGTATTGGCAAAGGGCGGAAAGGGCGGCTTTGGCAATATCCATTTCGCCACCTCTACGCGTCAAACACCCCGATTTGCAAAGGCGGGAGCGCCGGGTGAGGAATACGAAATTCGCCTTGAACTGAAATTGCTTGCCGACGTAGGTCTAATCGGCTTCCCGAATGTCGGAAAGTCAACATTAATTTCGGTTGTGTCAATGGCAAAGCCGAAGATTGCGAATTATCATTTTACAACCCTCACACCCGTTTTAGGTGTTGTTCGAATGGACGAGGAAAATTCGTTTGTAATGGCCGATATTCCCGGACTTATCGAGGGCGCGGGAGAGGGTATAGGACTTGGTCACGAGTTTTTGCGTCATGTTGACCGTTGTCGTTTGCTGGTTCACGTAATCGATGCATCGGGAAGTGAAGGACGCGACCCTATTGATGATTTTGAAAAAATTAATCGTGAGCTTGCCGTTTTTGACGAGGAGCTTGCCACTCGGCCGCAGATTGTCGCCGCTAATAAATGCGACCTCACCGACGAGGACAAAATTGCCGAATTAAAGGAATATTTCGATAAAAAGGGTATACCATTCTTTCCGATTATGGCGCCGATTGCCGAGGGTACAGACGAGCTTATCAACTATGTAGCCGCCGAGCTTGCGAAGCTGCCGCCAATAAAGGTTTACGAATCTGAACCCGAGCCCGAACCCGATTATTCAAAAAAGACCGAACGCGATTTTTCAATTCGCAAGGAGGACGGAGTTTTCATTGTCGAGGCGCCTTGGCTGCTTAAGGTAATGGAAACCATCAACCCCAACGAATACGATTCGCTTCAATACTTTGAACGTGTGCTTAAAATGAGCGGAATTTTGGCCGCTTTGGTAAAGGCAGGAGTTCAAGAAGGCGACACCGTCAGCATTTACGATGTCGAATTTGATTACGTTCCCTAAATTTTTTGAAATTAAAAAGGAGCTAAACTGAAAAATGCCCGAAATGACCAACCCCAATCAGCTGAGCCCTCTCACGCTTGCGTTTATGGGCGATGCCGTTTACGAAATTCTTGTTCGAGAAAGTATCGTAACCACCGCCAACCGTCAGTCAAAAAAATTGCATAATGAATCGATAAAAATGGTCAACGCCTCCGCTCAGGCAAAGGCGGCTGAATTCATTTTCGACCATCTTACCGACGAGGAAAAGGCGGTTTACAAGAGGGGAAAAAACGCTCACGTCGACCATTTTCCAAAAGGAGCAACACCTATGGAATATAACATGGCTACGGGTCTCGAAGCGCTTTTCGGTTGGCTTCATCTCTGCGGAAAAAGCGACCGTATAAACGAGCTTTTTGATTTGATAAAGAATAAATAATCATATAAAAAAGGATTGCAGTTAACATACTGCAATCCTTTTTATGTTATATTGCTTTAATGGTTATCATGAGGGGAAGATTAACTGAGCTTCCGCCAACCATAATCTCAAAGTCACCCTTTTCAAGCACTTTTTCAAGATTTTGTTCAACAACCTTTAATTCTTCGATAGGAAGTGTGAATGAAACGGCTTTTTCTTCACCGACGTCAAGCTCAACTCTCTCGAATCCTTTGAGCTCTAATACAGGTCGCATTACCGTACCTACAACATCGTGAATGTACATCTGTGCAATTTCAGTTCCCTTTACCTTGCCGGTGTTTTTAACCTTTGCTGTAACTGTAATTTCGCTGTCAGCCTCGGTAAACTCGGTTTTAGAAACAGAAAGGTCGCTGTATTCAAAGGTTGTATAGCTTAAACCGAAGCCGAATGGGTAAAGCGGTCCTTCCGCAATATCTTTATACTTATTATCGCCATGCCAACCGGGCAGATAATTGTAATAAACGGGCACCTGACCTGCTGTTCTCGGGAATGAAATGGGGAGCTTTCCGCTCGGGTTGACGTCGCCAAAAAGGATTTCGGCGGCAACCGTTCCGCCAACCATACCGCTGTTAAAGGTTTCGAGAATGGCGTTCATGTTTTCGGCTTCCCAGTTGATGCAAAGGGGCTTTCCGTTAACCATTACGAGAACTACCGGCTTCTTTGTCTTTTTAAGCTCCTTGAGAAGTTCTGTTTGCTCACCGGGAAGGTCGAGGGTAGCTCTTGATTTATATTCGCCGTTGAGCTCGATATAGTCGCCCATAACTGCGATTATGAGGTCGCTTTCTTTAGCGGCTTTTATCGCAGCGTCAAATCCGCGTTTGCCAGGCTTTTCGATGTCGCAACCTTTTTTATAAATAACTTCGATGCCGTCCTTTTTGGCGCGTTTCTTAATGCCTTTGAGCATTGAGGTTGCGGGCTTTCTGTGTCCGTTTGCGGCGCCGCAGGACCAGTCGCCGTACTGAGCTTCAAGGTCGTCGGCGTTCGGGCCGATAACGGCAATTTTGCGAACCTTTTTGGTGTTAATTGGGAGAACTCCGTCATTTTTGAGGAGTGTCATCGACTGTCTTGTGACCTCTAAATCAACTTCGACGTGCTCGTCACAGCATATTTTACTGCGGTCGGGTTTTTCAAACGGATGCTCAAAGAGTCCCATATCAAATTTCGCTTTCAGAATGCGGAAAACAGAATCGTCAATATGCTTCATATCAACCTGACCGTTTTCGATAAGCTTGAGGGTAGCGTTATAAAATTCCTCGGTCTGCATAATCATATCGTTACCTGCATCAATCGAAACTCGCGACGCATCCTCGAAATTATCGCAAACCTTTTGATTATCAATCAGCGAACGTACGTTTGCCCAATCGGTGATGATGAATCCGTCAACGCCAACCTCTTCTTTAAGCACCTCGCGTAAAAGTCGGCGGTTGGAATTCATCGGAACGCCATCAACCGACTGATAACCCGTCATGTATGTTTTACATCCTGCCTTTGCTGCCTTTTGAAAAGGCGGAAGGAAGGTTTCTCTAATCATTCTTTCGCTAACCATGCTGTCATAGGCGTCGCGTCCGCCAACTGATTCGCCGTAAGCTATGTAATGCTTTGCGCAGGCCATGATACAGCTGTTATCAACGAAATTATTCTGATATCCGTCAACGATTGCGGCACCAAGCTCACCGATTAAATAGGGGTCCTCGCCAAAGGTTTCGTTAATGCGTCCCCAGCGTGTATCACGTCCGATACAGAAAACAGGGGAGAAGGTCCAATGAAGCGAATCACAACGAACCTCGGTAGCCGAAACACGTCCGCATTTGCGCATTGCTTCGCGGTTAAATGACTGAGCCATAGCGAGCTGTGTCGGGAAAACGGTGGCGTATTCGTTGAGTGCGTGACCGTGAATACAGTCGATACCGAAGATGATGGGAATACCGAGTCGGGTTTCGTTTATGGCCGTTCTTTGCAATTCGTCAGCGTTGTCGCCGAGAACGTGAAGATAAGAGCCGAGACCTTTTTTTGCCCATTCGAGAGCTTCTTCACGTGTCATGAATTTATATGCGAGCTGCATCATCTGACCTACCTTTTCCTCGTTGGTCATGAGGGAAAGAAGGGCGTTTGCACGCTCGGTAGAAGTATATTTAGGATTTTTATAATCTATCATTATTAACCTCCATGATAAATAATCATATAATATTATATTGTAAATGTTTCCCTCGGTCAACAATAATAATGCGTTTTCAAAAATATTTTTGCCGTATGAAAAATAAAATTACTTTACTTGTGGGTTTAATTGTGGTATCATATAAGGGAATATGTTTAAGGAGAAATGAAAAAATGGCTAAAAAAGGCGAATTTTTAACATATAAGGGTCGTCCTCTTGTTCGTAAGGACAATGTTATTTATTACGGTGACATGGCCGAAAAATATGTTGTAATGTTACAGATTATGTCAACCAAAAAAGAGGGTGATATGGAAGTGGCTGATAAGGTTTCGGTTCAGCTTATGGATACCGACCCTGATAAGCGCCCTAAGGAAAGAATTGTAAAAAAGAGCGAAAAAACCGGTCTTTACAACGCTATGGATATCGGTGCAATCTGGCTCGAAAGAGAGCTTTCGAAATAAGCCAACAATAACGCAAAATCATTAGTAAAATTTTAATAATCGTCTTCGGGGCGAGGCGAAATTCCTCACCGGCGGTAAGGCTTTTGCATCATTATTGATGAATAAAGCCGTAGCCCGCGAACTGTGATTTTTCACAGCCGATTTGGTGAAAATCCAAAGCCGACGGTATAGTCCGGATGAAAGAAGACTCATGTTTTTTTAGAAAAAGTTACATAAAAATCACCATGTACTTTTTATTAAAAATTCAAGTGCTCGCGCCCTTTTATTTAAAAAAGGATGCGGGTATTTTTTTATTATACAAATAAACCAACAGGAGAAATGTATTATGTCAACCAAAATCAAAATGTTTTTTTTATCAATCAAAAAATTTTTTTCATTCAAGGTGAATACGAGAAGCATCGTTATGACGGCGCTTTTGGGCGCAGCAGCGTCTGTGCTTATGTTTTTTAGTTTCAGCGTGCCTTTTATGCCTGGTTTTATAAAAATGGACCTCTCCGAAATGCCTGCGCTTGTTGCCGCTTTCAGTATGGGACCGTTAAGCGGCGCCGCCGTTTGCCTAATTAAGAATGTTGTGAATGTTTTTTCAACAACAACAGCCGGAGTAGGTGAGCTGAGTAACTTCTTACTTGGCGTTGCCTTTGTTGTGCCTGCGGGATTCATTTATAAATTTAAGAAAAATCGACTTGGCGCCTTAATCGGCAGTCTCACCGGCTCGGTTGCAATGGCTGCACTGGGTTTGCCAATCAACTATTTTGTAACATATCCGCTTTATATCAAAATGGGCTTTCCGCTTGACGTAATTATCGGCATGTATCAGGATATTCTTCCGAGCGTTGACGGACTTTTAATGTGTCTTATTGTTTTCAATCTTCCGTTTACCCTTATGCGCGGAATAGTGGACTCAGCGCTTACCTTCCTCATTTATAAGCGGATTTCACCTTTGATTAAGGGTAAAAAATAAATTTAAAATTTTGTTAATAATATAATTATAAATATATAATTAAATATTGATATTGTTTACCTATCGTGCTATAATATTTTGTTGGAAAATACTTTCGGTGATTTTACCGATATTTTTTGGTACGAGGGTGAATGATAAAATGCTATATTCAATAACAGGCCGATTGGTTTATGCCGATTCTTCGTCAATAGCTGTTGAATGTAACGGAGTTGCTTTTCGTTGTGCTGTATCAATGAATACGCTGCAGCACATGCCGCAAAGGGATAATACCGTTACAGTTTACACCTATCTCAATGTACGAGAGGATGCGCTGGACCTTTTCGGCTTTTATAGTATCGACGAGCTGGACGTGTTTAAGCTTATTACGTCGGTCAGCGGTGTCGGACCGAAGAACGCGATGGCTATTTTGTCCGAATTTGAGCCGAATAAATTGCGTGTAATAATTGCAAGCGGCGACGCAAAGAGCCTTACAAGAGCGTCGGGAGTCGGTACCAAATTGGCGCAGCGAATAATCCTCGAATTAAAGGACAAGGTTGGCTCAATAGCAGGTGACGATGACCTTATCGGCGAGGTAGCGGCTGTTGGAGCAGTTTCGGCGTCGCAGAATGCTGCTGATGCAGTAGCCGCACTCGTTTCACTCGGCTATTCGCAAAGTGAAGCTTCACTTGCGGTAGGGCGCCTTGATAGTCAGCTTTCGGTCGAGGAGCTTATAAAATCAGCCCTTAAAGCTTTGTCAAAATTCTAAACGGAGGAGGAAAAAGCTTGTCGGAAAACGAAACAAAAAACAGGTGGACGGCACCCGAATATGCCGAAGCTGATTCTGAAATCGAGCTTTCACTCCGCCCGAAAACGCTTGACCAATACATCGGTCAGGACATAGCAAAGGAAAATCTTTCGGTCTATATGAATGCGGCAAAAATGCGCGGCGAAACGCTTGACCATTGCCTCATTTACGGACCACCGGGACTTGGAAAAACTACACTTGCAGGAATTATTGCCAACGAAATGGGCGTAAATTTAAAAATAACCTCTGGCCCCGCAATCGAGCGTCCATGTGACCTTGCGGCGCTGATGACCTCTCTTGACGAAGGTGATGTTCTCTTTATCGACGAAATTCACCGTTTGCCAAAGACGGTTGCCGAGGTGCTTTATCCCGCGATGGAGGATTTTGCCATTGATATTATGGTCGGTCCTGCCCAGGCGAAGCATTCGATTCGACTCGATTTGCCGCATTTTACCCTCGTCGGCGCAACGACAAGGTCGGGTCAGCTGGCGGCACCGCTTCGTGATCGATTCGGCGTTCAGCTTCGATTAGAGCTTTATACACCCGAGCAGCTGGGCGATATAGTTGTGCGCTCGGCAGGTGTGCTTCAGGTGCCCATCGACCGTGATGGTGCCCTCGAAATTGCCTCAAGGTCGCGAGGGACACCTCGAATAGCCAACCGCCTTTTAAAAAGAACGCGCGATTTTGCCCAGGTTTTACGTGACGGCAAGGTTGATGAAGAGGTGGCGAGATACGCCCTTGAACAGCTCCGAATCGACGAGCTTGGACTTGACGATTTTGACCGCCGAATGTTATCAACAATTATCAATTTCTACGGTGGCGGTCCCGTTGGAGTCGAAACCTTGGCGGCGGCACTTGGCGAAGAGGCCGTCACAATCGAAGACGTTTACGAGCCCTATTTAATGCAAATCGGATTTCTGTCACGAACACCAAGAGGTCGCTGTGTAACAGCGCTTGCCTACGACCATCTCGGAATTGAACAGCAGGGACAGCAATCTTTATTTTAAAATCAGCGAAATGCTCACAATTTTTTATAATTTAATTGGAGGAATTATTTATGGCAAGAATGTTTGGAACTGATGGAGTAAGAGGCGTTGCTAATACCGAGCTTACCGTTGAACTCGCAATGGGAATCGGAAGAGCTACCGCTATGGTTTTAGCCGAAGAAGCAAAGAGACCGAAGGTATTAATCGGCATGGATACAAGAGCATCAGGTAATATGTTTGAATCGGCTCTCGCCGCAGGACTTTGCTCGGTTGGCGCAGATGCGGTTTTAGTAGGAGTAGTGCCTACTCCCGCAGTTGCCTATCTCGTTCAAAAATACGGTTGTGATGCAGGAATTATGATTTCGGCATCGCACAATCCTTGCGAATATAACGGAATTAAGCTTTTCAGCGCCGACGGATATAAGCTCCCCGACGAAATCGAGGATAAAATTGAGAATATCGTCACCCGTACCGATATCGGTCATCCCGCACCTACCCATGGTGACGTAGGTCGCGTTTCTCATGCCGAGGATGCCCACGCTGATTATGTTGAATATGTAATTTCTACCACCGATTTACGCTTCGACGGAATGAAGATTGCGCTTGATTGCGCTAACGGCTCATCTTCCGTAACAGCAAAGGTTCTTTTCACCATGCTCGGGGCCGAAGTTCACGTTATGTCCGATACTCCCGACGGGGTTAATATTAATGACGGCTGCGGCTCAACTCATATGGAGAATTTGCAAAAATATGTTCGCGAAAATGGAATGGATGGCGGATTTGCCTTTGACGGCGATGCCGACCGTTGCCTTGCCGTTGACGAAAATGGCGAATTGATTGACGGAGATAAGATAATTGCCATTTGTGCCCTCGATTTAAAGGCAAGAGGACTTTTAAAGGATAATAAAGCCGTTGTTACCGTAATGTCGAATCTCGGATTTTTCCGCTTTGCAGAAGAAAACGGGCTTATCGCCGAAAAGACAAAGGTTGGCGACCGTTACGTTCTCGAATGCATGAAGGAAAATGACCTTGCAATCGGCGGAGAGCAGTCGGGCCACGTTATATTCTATAATCTTGCTACTACCGGCGACGGACAGCTTACAGCCGTTCAGTTCCTTGCCGCAGTAAAACGCGCAGGAAAGCCGTTTAGCGAGCTTGCAAAGGTTATGACAGTATATCCTCAGGTGCTCAAAAATATTGTTATTGATAATGATAAGAAGGATATGCTTTTCGAAGATGAGGATATTAAAAAGATTATTTTCGATACCGAGGTCGAGCTTGGAGATAACGGTCGCGTGCTTGTTCGTGCATCGGGAACCGAGCCTCTTGTTCGAGTTATGCTCGAAGGAAAGGAAATTTCGGTTATCGAAGAAAAGGCAATTGCCATTTCTAACGTAATTGCCGACCGTCTTAACGGTAAAATTAAAGCATAAAGGACGGAAAAGTTTTGAGAGAAGTCAAAGGATTTGACGATTACGAGCTTATCGACACCTCGTGCGGAGAAAAGCTCGAACGCTGGAAGGATATAATTCTCATTCGCCCGGACCCGCAAATTATCTGGAATACCGAAAGGGTAAATCCGCTTTGGAATAATGCCCACGCGCGTTATCACCGCTCGTCGTCGGGCGGCGGCTCGTGGGAAAGGTATAAGAATGTACCTGACGTATGGACGGTAAAATATCGCGATTTGCAGTTTAATTTAAAGCCGATGGGCTTTAAGCATACGGGACTTTTTCCCGAGCAGGCTGTTAACTGGGATTTAATGAGCGAGATGATTGACCGCCGAGTCAGAAGGGGTAAGGAAGTAAAGGTGCTTAATCTTTTCGGCTATACGGGCGCGGCTACTCTTGCCTGCGCAGCGGCGGGAGCCTGCGTAGCCCATGTTGACGCGTCAAAGGGAATGGTTCTTTGGGCAAAGGATAACGCAGTTGCAAGTCGCCTTGCCGATAAGCCGATTCGTTGGCTTGTCGACGATTGTAAAAAGTTTGTATTGCGCGAAATTCGTCGCGGAAACAAATATGACGGAATAGTTATGGACCCGCCGTCTTACGGACGAGGCCCCGGCGGCGAAGTATGGAAAATTGAGGAACAGCTTTGGGATTTGCTTTCTATTTGTAACCAAATTCTTACCGATGAACCTCTCTTTTTCCTGCTCAATTCCTATACAACCGGACTGTCTCCGAGTGTAATGAAATATATGCTTGCTTCGGTAATAGCAAAGGGAAGAGGCGGCTCTGTCACCTGTGACGAAATTGGGCTACCCGTTACCGAAAGCGGACTTGTTCTCCCTTGCGGAAACACAGCCGCTTGGCTTAATGAAGATTAAAAGGAAGAATCGATTTTGGATAATATAATCGAACTGAATAATGTCGTTTTTGATTATTCCGACGATAATGATAATCCCGTAACCGTTTTAAACGGAATCTCGCTCGGTATCGAAAGAGGTTCGTTTACGGCGGTGCTTGGACATAACGGCTCGGGAAAATCAACAATGGCAAAGCTGTTTAACGCGCTTGAGCATCCGTCGAGCGGTACAGTGACCGTTAACGGAATGAACACCATCGACCAAAAACATGAATTTGATATAAGAAAAATGGTTGGAATCGTTTTTCAGAATCCCGATAATCAGATTGTTGCATCAATTGTCGAGGAGGACGTTGCTTTTGGCCCCGAGAATCTTGGCGTCGAACCAAAGGAAATTAGAAAAAGGGTGGATGAGGCGTTAAAGGCGGTTGACATGTACGAATACCGTAATCATGCACCATTTAAGCTTTCGGGCGGTCAAAAGCAGCGAATAGCCATTGCAGGAATACTTGCTATGCAGCCCGAATGTATCGTTCTTGACGAACCGACGGCCATGCTCGACCCAAAGGGCCGCCGCGAAGTTATCGAAACGGTAAAACGGCTTAACAAAGAAAAAGGAATGACGGTTGTTCTTATAACTCATTTTATGGACGAGGCGGCGATTGCCGACCGAGTGGTAGTTATGGACAGCGGAAAATTCATACTCGACGGAACTCCTGTCGAGGTTTTCGGTCATATAAAGGAGTTAAAAGAGGTTGGTCTTGACGTACCTCAGCCGACCGAACTCGTCGGACTTTTAAAGGACGACGGAATCGACATTGAAACCGATATAATCGATGTTGACGGATGTGTAAATGCGCTTATGAAGGCGCTTAACTTGGAGGAAAAATAATTGTCTATTCTCAAGGTAGAGGGATTGACCTATATCTATGGCGAGGGAACACCTTTTCGCATAGCGGCAATCACCGACGTTAATTTTGAAATAAATTCACCCGGACTTACCGCCATAATCGGTCACACAGGTTCGGGAAAATCGACCCTCATCCAGCACCTGAACGGACTTATCAAGACCGAACCCGGTCACGTTTTTGTTGACGATGTTGACATTTGGGCGAATGAAAAGGAAATTCGCAGCGTAAGGTTTAAGGTGGGGCTTGTTTTTCAGTATCCCGAATATCAGCTTTTTGAAGAAACGGTAGAAAAGGATATTGCCTTTGGTCCGCGAAATATAGGGCTTGACGAGGATGAAATTCAGCAACGTGTTGTCTGGGCGGCGAAAAAGGTCGGCCTGACCGACGAATTGCTGAAAAAATCGCCGTTCGAGCTTTCGGGCGGAGAAAAGAGACGAGCCGCAATCGCAGGTGTACTTGCGATGAAGCCGAGGGTTCTTATTTTAGACGAGCCGACAGCGGGACTCGAC
Source organism: Clostridia bacterium (assembly GCA_017409475.1). Taxonomy (GTDB): domain Bacteria; phylum Bacillota; class Clostridia; order Oscillospirales; family Acutalibacteraceae; genus UMGS1976. Next base: position 18,281 of record JAFQSP010000007.1, on the reverse strand, counting down.
CCGAAGGGAAGAGATATGCTGCTCGACTGTATCGTCGAGTATCAGAGAAGCGAAAATGCCGTTGTTTTACTCGTTTCTCATTCGATGGAGGACGTTGCAAGGGTAGCCGACAACGTGCTTGTTATGAATGGCGGTCGTCTTGTTATGTTTGGAAAAACGGACGAGGTCTTTTCCCACGGAAAAGAACTTGAAAAAATGGGACTTGCCGTTCCGAGCATTATGAAAATTGTTTCAGCTCTTCGTGAAAAAGGGGTTAATTTGCCCGACGGAATTTTAAACGTCACTGATGCAAAGGATGCACTTTTGCGCCTTTTGAAAGGCGGTGAGCCGAATGCTTAACAATATCACAATCGGTCAGTATTTTCCCGCAAAATCGGTTATTCACCAAGCCGACCCGAGAATAAAAATTCTCGTGACATTACTGTTAATCGTTACGCTTTTTATGGCGGGTAACTTTACTGCACTCCTAATTTGCGGTGCTTTTACGATTTTTTCGGTTTTGCTTACAAAAATTCCGTTTAGAATGTATCTAAAAACCTTAAAAGCTATTTGGATGATTTTATTTTTCACCGCTATACTGAATATATTTTATTCAACCGGCGAGGGTGCCCCTCTTTTTAAATGGAAGTTTATTTCGATTTATGCCGAGGGAATTGAGAGGGCTGTATTTATTGCTATTCGTATACTTTTACTTTTGATTATCAGCTCGGCTCTCACCTATACAACCTCACCGAGCGAGCTTACCGATGCTATTGAGCGGCTTTTATTACCGCTTAAATTTATCGGTCTTGGCGGCGCAGTTCACATTTTTGCCATGATGATGTCGATTGCGCTTCGATTTATCCCAACCCTTGTCGAAGAAACGGACAAGATTATGTCAGCTCAAAAGGCACGTGGTGCCGACATGGAATCGGGTGGACTTTTAAAAAGGGCAAAGGCACTGATTCCTATAATGGTACCGCTTCTCAGCTCGTCGGTGCGTCGAGCAACCGACCTTGCTGAAGCGATGGAATGCCGTTGCTATAATGGCGGAAAGGGACGTACTAAGTTAAAGCAGCTCCATCTCGTGTTTAGAGACTGGTTGATACTGTTTTTTGCCGTTTTATTACTTTCGGCAGTAATTGTTCTTAATACCTTTCCCATAATTTAATCGGGCATAAAAAATTGATTACGGGAGGTGCTTTTTTTGAGACGGGTAATGTTAAAATTGCGTTACGATGGTGGTGCATACCACGGCTGGCAGGTGCAAAATAATGCTACTTCGGTTCAGACCGTGTTACAGAATGCGGCAGAGGATGTTTTGGGCATTAGACCGAATATCACCGGTTGCAGCCGTACTGATGCCGGCGTTCACGCGAATATGTTCTGTTGCCATCTCGATATAGAAAAAAGCATCTCTGACGACCGTTTAATTGCGGCGCTTAATGCCCATTTGCCTAATGATATTGCCGTTTTTGATTGTAAAACGGTGGATAATGATTTTCATGCAAGATACAGCGCGGTGGGAAAAAATTATGTTTATAAAATTTACTCAAGCCCGTATAGAAACCCATTTTACGAGGGCTATTCTTTGCATGTGAAGAATAAATTGGATGTTGAGCTTATGAATAAGGCGGCGAAAAAATTTGTTGGAAAATATGATTTTTCGGCATTTTGTTCATCCGGCTCATCGGTAAAGGACACCGTGCGTCACGTTAAGAGTGCTGAGGTAAGACGAAATGGTGATATGGTCGAGTTTTCGGTTACCTCCGACGGATTTTTATACAACATGGTTCGCATAATGGTTGGAACCTTACTCTATGTCAACGAGGGAAAAATAAAGGTTGACGAAATCGTGGATATAATTAAATCGGGGGATAGAAGCAGAGCGGGAAAAACCGCATCACCGAGCGGATTGTATCTCAATGAAGTATATTACGGATAATAGAAAGGTGGGTGACAGATAGATGGAATATCAGCGCAAAAAGGTTGATAAAATTAAGACTCAAAAACCAAGCATAAAAGACGAATTAAATGAAAATAAATTAAAAAGCCCTGTAAGACGCAGACCTAACCAAAAAACTAATAGAGACGTTGGCTTTGATATAGAAGATATTCCTATGTCACCGAAAAAAAGCAGCGATATTTTAATCGAAAATAAGTCAAATGAACCTGCACATCGTGATATAAAAATAAGCAGGGGTGTTAATAAAAAATTAGACTCAACACCGACCGAAAATGCTGATTTGCGCGTAATTATCGGTGGAAAATTAAAGAGACTTAAAGAGCGAAAAAAGACGCTCATATTCATTGCGGTTGCGCTTGTTACTGTTTTTTCGATATTTATTGCGGCAGTAGCAACACCGGCCAATCTTTTTGAACTTGTGCAAAATAACTTTACCCTTTGGGGAAAGGGAAGCGGAATGCCCACCGAAGTTGGCGGCTCGGCAACGGTCGATATAAAAACGAGGGATAATACCGTATTTGTACTTACCGATACACGAGCATATGTATATAATAAGTCGGGAAAACAGGTCCAGTCGATTCAGCACGGCTATTCAAATCCAGAGCTTTATGTTTCCGATTCGCGTTCACTCATTTATGACCGTGGCGGCGTAAAGCTTCGCGTCGATACACTTAATACAAACATAGCGAATAAATCGCTTGCAGAAAAGATAACCACCGCAACACTGTCAGACAGCGGAAGGGTAGGAATCATAACCGAAGGAACAAAATCGGCATCACAGTTTGTTGTTTCAAACGAGGCATTTACCGAATTCTCCGCATGGGCATCGACCGAAAGGCTTACTGCTGTTGCTCTTAGCCGTTTTGGTGATACAGCGGCTGTGTCGGCGGTAACATCGTCATCGGGTAATTTTAAATCAATTGTTTATTTGCTCGATATTTCTGACAATAAAATTACCGAAATTGATAGAATAGAGTTTGACTCAACGCCGATAGTCACCCTTCAAACAGTAGGTGACCGAGTGGTAGCAGTTGGAACCGATTTTATCAGTAGCTTCGATTTCGAGGGGAAAGAAAAGGTCGAAAAAACGGTCAATTATTTAAAGCATGTTAAATTCGAGGACGACCGTCAAATTCTTGTTTCAAACAGCCCGTCAAACAATGTTCAAAAGACGCAAATAACCCTTTTTAACAACGAGCTTGACGAAAAGCTCGCAGTTACAGTAACGGGAAACTGTGATAATATAAGTCTTTGCGGTGACGGAATTTCAGCCCTTTTTGGAAACTCGCTTGTTATATATGACAAAAGCGGAAAAGAGACAAAGGATAAAATTGTAGGCTATGAGGGAATAAAAATCATTTCATACCGAGATGGAACGGCAATTTTGGCCGATATGAAATTGGACTATTACGAATATGGGGAAGATGATTGATGAATATTTCGATTGTACTTGATATTCTCATTTTAGCAGTAGTGGCATTTTTTATCGTTTTATCCTCAAAGCAGGGCTTTGTGAAAACCGTTATTGGTTTTGTCGGCTGCTTTGCAGCACTTATTTTAAGCGTTGTTCTTTCGTGGGCAGTTTCTGATTTGATTTACGGAAATTTTGTTCGACCGAGCCTCGTTTCAAGTGTTGACGAAAAGCTTGATTCAAAGGCTTTTACCTCGGTTGCCGAAATGATTAACGAGGCGACCGAAGCCATGCCTGACTTTATTGTTAAAATGGCCGATTCGAAAGGCTCAGTGGAAAACACAGGCGAAATAGCAAAGGAGCTCTCGATGTCAAAGAGAAGCCCGTCGGAGATAGTTGTCGACACGGTAGCAAAGCCGATTGTAACAGGAATTATCCAGACCCTTTCAATGATAATTCTTTTCATACTCGGCCTAATTACCGTAAAGATAATTGCCCGAATTCTTAATAAAATATTTTCAGGGAAATACCTCGGTACGCTTAATGGATTCCTCGGTGGAATAATCGGCATACCGAAGGGAGTTATCTTCGCAGTACTTATTACGTGGGTAATAGGATTTTATTTATCAACGAGTGACCGCGGACTGTTTTCGATAACCGAGGAAATGACCGAAGGTACTTATATTTTCAGAATTTTAAATTCTTTTAACCCGTTAATAAAATAAAGGAGAAAAATAAATGAAACCGATATTTACGATTCCAAATATTCTGTCAATGATAAGAATATGCTTAATTCCATTTATAGTATGGTATTATTTCGACACAACAATCGAATATAATTTGTTAATTGTAATGGGCTTGGTAATGGTTTCGGGATTAACCGATGTTGTTGACGGATTTATTGCACGTCGTTTTAATATGATTTCCGATGTGGGTAAAATACTCGACCCGATAGCCGATAAGCTGACACAGGCATCGGTTGTATTCTGCCTTTGCACTAAGCATACCGTTCTTATCCCCCTTGTTATAATAATCGTAATTAAGGAATTGTTTATGCTCATAGGTACCCTTGTAATACTTAATGACGTAGATGCTGAAACGCCTTATGCTCGCTGGTGGGGAAAGCTTGCAACGGTGGTACTTTACGCACTTATGGTGCTTGTAATAATCAGTGACTATTTTGGTGGATTTATGCCCGATATTGTTATTGTATTCCTCTCGTCTGTTGCAATCGCATTTGTTTTCTTTGCATTTTTAAGCTATCTCAATATATTCTTTAAACAGGATAAATAAATTCTTTTCTTGCTTTCCGTATGAAGCAAAGTATTATCAATTCCATACGGAGAAACGGTGATAATTTTTAATGTACCAAGTTTGTTCAAAATGTAAAAAGAGACCCGCTGTGGTCAGAATAATAAAAAAAGAGGGAGACAAACAGCATGATGAATGGCTATGTCTCCAATGCGCAAAGGAAATGGGCTTTAATCCTCTTGAAGGAATGATGAAGGGTATGAACCTTTCTGAAGAGGATATCGAAAACATGACCAATGAGCTCATGAGCAACATGAATGAGCTTATGAATCCTGATGAAATAGAGGATGGCGAGGATTCGTTTGAGCCCGGTGGGGCTATGCCTTTTCCGTTTATGAATAATATTCTCGGCGATAAAAATACCGACCAAGCTGACGAAAAGACTGACAAGAATACCGATAAAAAGGCAAAAAAGGATAAGAAAAAGAGAAAAATGATTGGCGCGTATTGCACCAATCTTAATTCAAGAGCGTCTCTTGGTGAAATTGACCGTATAATCGGACGTGACCGTGAGCTCGAAAGGGTTATCCAAATTCTTTCCCGAAGAACAAAAAATAACCCCTGCCTTATCGGTGAGCCGGGTGTAGGAAAAACCGCAATTGCCGAGGGGCTTGCCCTTCGCATTGTTTCGGGTAATGTTCCTGCTCGTTTGCTCGATAAGGAAATTCATCTTTTGGACCTCACTGCGCTTGTCGCAGGAACCCAGTTTAGAGGTCAGTTTGAAGCAAGGGTAAAGGGACTTATCGACGAGGTAAAGGCTGACGGAAACATTATCCTCTTTATCGACGAGGTTCATAACATGGTCAGCACAGGTGACAGCGAAGGAACAATGAACGCCGCCAATATGCTCAAACCGGCATTATCGAGAGGCGAAATTCAGGTCATCGGAGCAACCACATTTAAGGAATATAGAAAATATATCGAAAAGGATGCTGCTCTTGAGCGACGTTTTCAGCCGGTAACGGTTGAGGAGCCGTCAATTTCCGATACAATCACAATGCTAAAGGGCGTAAAGGATTATTACGAGGGCTTCCACGGTGTAACCCTTTCGGATGTAATGATTTCGAACGCAGTTATACTTTCCGAACGCTATATAAATGAGCGCTTTTTACCCGATAAGGCGATTGACCTTCTTGATGAAGCCTGCGCTGCCGCATCCCTTCGTAATAAGGCGGCCGATAGCTTATTAAAGGCGCAAAAGAAACTCACCGCATTAAAGGAAAAAGAGGGTGAGCTTACCTCCGATGCCGAAAATATCGATTTCGAGGCGCTTGCAAATGTTCGTTCTGAAATTGCAAAGCTTGAGGATGAAAGCAAATCCTACGAAAAGGATGCCTTGGATAATGCCGTGACCGATGATGATTTGGCTGCGGTAATCGAGCTTTGGACGGGAATTCCTGCCGCAAAGGTAAAGGAATCGGGACTTAAAAAGCTTTCATCACTAGAAGAAACGCTGAAATCGAAAATTATCGGTCAGGACGATGCGATAAAGGAAATTGCTGCGGCAGTACGACGCTCACGAGTTCAAATAAGTCCGAGAAGAAGACCTGCATCATTCATTTTTGTCGGTCCGACAGGAGTAGGAAAAACCGAGCTTGTCCGTCAGCTTGCGGCCGAACTTTTCGATACACCCGAGTCGCTTATCCGCCTCGATATGTCGGAATATATGGAAAAGCATTCGGTGTCGCGACTTATCGGAGCTCCTCCAGGATACGTCGGCTATGACGAGGCGGGACAGCTCACCGAAAAAATTCGCCGAAAGCCATATTCGGTCATTCTCTTTGACGAAATTGAAAAGGCGCATCCTGACGTATTGAATATACTTTTACAGGTGCTTGACGAGGGACGAATCACCGACGCCCAGGGAAGAACGGTCAATTTCGAGAATACAATAATCGTTATGACCTCGAATGCGGGAAGCGAGAAAAAGGGCGGCTCACTCGGATTTGGAAAGACCAGCATGGACCTTAATAAAGAAAAGGTTATGAAGGCGCTTGAGGAGTTTTTGCGCCCGGAATTTATCGGCCGAATTGACGAAATAATTGTATTTAATCAGCTTTCTGTCACCGATTATGAAAGTATTGCGGCGCTTATGCTGGGCGAACTTTCACCCGTACTTGCCGAAAAGGGAATTGACTTTACCTTTGATAATGCCGTTTGCGAAAATCTTGCAAAAAGGGCACACGAAAATTCGATTCGTGGAGCGCGTGACTTACGCCGTCTTGTTCGCAAGGATGTCGAGGATAAGATAGCCGAAATGCTCGTTGAACGTCAGGACGATAGAATTACAAAGATAAAGACTATCATCGAGGACGAAAAAATTTCGGTAATCGGACTTTAAAAAATACAACCAAAGTTGTATTGAAATGGTTATCCGCTTGTGTAAAAATATCTATTAGTGAGTTTTTTCGGAGGCGGTTTAACCTTGTACAGTCTTATTAGTAAAGTCATCGAAATTGAGGGTAAAACCGCAGTTACATTCGGCATATCCTGTGAATCGGTTTCAATTGAGGACATATCAACCAACGAAGCGGAAATAAATGACTTGGTTGATAAATGTAACCGACTCGAACTTTCGCCTATACATCTTTATGATGTTGTCGAGGATTTTCTTAACGAATAAGAATAATAAAAGCAGTCTGTGTGTTTTACACAGACTGCTTTTCTACTTTCAGCTTTTCGTCAATAATTCGGCATAAAATATTATCACCTTTTTTAATTTCACCCAATAAAATCATCTCGCTCAAATCGTCCTCAACGCTTTTTTGTAAAAGGCGGTTGAGCGGTCTTGCCCCATATGATTTATCGAAACCTTTTTCAACGAGGTGGTCGGTAATACTTTGGTCAAATTCGGCGGTAATTCCAAGTGACGATAACCGATTTTTTAGTGACAGAAGCATCTTTTCTGCAATTTTTGTCATGTCCTCGTTTTTGAGCGTTTCGAATATAATTATATCATCTACTCGGTTTAAAAATTCGGGACTAAATGTCCTTTTCAGCTCATCGGTTACGGCCGATTTTATGAATCCCGACGGGTCATGCTCGCCAAAACCGAAGGCTCTTTTTTCGGTAATGCTTCTTGCGCCGATATTTGAGGTCATGATAATAATTGTATTTTTGAAGGATACCTGCCTGCCTTGCGAATCGGTGAGAATGCCATCGTCGAGAATTTGTAATAAAAGGTTGAAAACGTCGGGGTGCGCCTTTTCAATTTCGTCAAAGAGAATGACCGAATAGGGCTTTCGGCGGATTTTTTCGGTGAGCTGTCCAGCCTCGTCATAGCCGACGTATCCGGGAGGTGAGCCGATAAGCTTTGACACCGATTGCTTTTCCATATATTCCGACATATCGAGCTTAATAATCATGCTTTCTGAGCCGAATATAGCTTCGGCAAGAGCTCGGCATAATTCGGTTTTTCCAACCCCTGTCGGACCGAGGAAAATGAATGAGCCAATCGGCCTTTTCGGGTCGCTTATTCCCGACCTGCCGCGTCTTACAGCCCTCGCCACAGCCGAAACGGCTTTGTCCTGACCGACTACTCGCTTTTTAAGCTCGCCCTCGAGCTTTAAAAGACGCTGCCCTTCCTCTTCGGTTAATCTGTTAATCGGTATTTTTGTCCACTGTGCCACCGTTTCTGCAATATCGGTTGATAGAACGGTACCTGAGCTGTGTTCACGGTTTTCGTGCCATGTGTTTTTGAGAAGATTAAGCTCGTTTTGCTTTTCAATTTCCTTGTCTCTGAGCCTTGCGGCTTCCTCAAAATTTTGCGATTTTACAGCTGTTAATTTTTCGTCAGAAATATATTTAATTTCATCCTCGATTGTCTTTAAATCAATTGGCGCGGTTATCGACCTAAGTCTAACTCTTGCGGCTGTTTCGTCAATAAGGTCAATTGCCTTGTCGGGTAAAAATCGGTCGGAAATATATCTTTTTGACAGCTCAACTGCGGCAATTATTGCTTCGTCCTCAATCCTCACCTTATGGTGCGCCTCGTATTTGTCGCGCAGTCCTTTTATAATTTTTACTGTTGCCTCTTTGCTCGGCTCGTTTAAGCTTAGCGGCTGAAACCGCCTTTCAAGTGCAGCATCCTTTTCAATATATTTTCGATATTCGCTGAGGGTAGTGGCGCCGATAACCTGAATTTCTCCTCGCGATAGAGCGGGCTTCAGCATATTGGCGGCATCGGTTGACCCTTCAGCCGAGCCTGCGCCGACAATGGTGTGAATTTCGTCAATAAACAAGATAATATTCCCGTCTTTTTTTACCTCGTTGACGGTATTTTTTATCCTTTCCTCAAAGTCGCCACGGTATTTAGTTCCTGCAACCATTGAGGTAAGGTCGACCGATATAATTCGCTTATCTTTGAGAATTTCGGGAACGTCATTTTCAGCGATTTTAAGTGCAAGTCCTTCGGCAACGGCCGTTTTTCCAACCCCTGCTTCACCGATTAAGCAGGGGTTGTTTTTGCTTCGTCTTAGCAGAATTTGAATCAGTCGGTCAATCTCCTCTTCACGCGAGATAACGGGGTCGAGGAGCCCTGCCTTTGCCTTTTTTGTAAGGTCGGTGCCGAATTGGTCAATCAGCGGAGTTTTACTCTTTTCGCTGTCCCTTTCTTGAGACGGGAAATTGCCCGATGACGATTGCGAAATTTTTACAAGGTCGTTTAGCAGTTTTTCGGTATCAATTCCCGATGATGCAAGAAATTTCACTGCATAGTTGTCGTTTTCATTTAAAATGCTGATGAGAATATGCTCGGTACCCACAAAGGTGTTTCCCATCTGTCTTGCTGTGGTAATGGATAGCTCGATAATCTTTTTGGCCCTTGGTGTAAACCTGTCGGGCGTCAAAAGTGTCCTGCCGCCAATGCCAACTGTCTGCTCCAATAATTTTTCGATTTGCTCGGCGGTGACGCCCTTTTCCTTTAAAATGCTGGCCGATATACCGCCACCTTCTCGAAGAATACCGATAATCAGATGCTCACTGCCAACATATGTGTGGCCAAGATTTTGCGCCGAATCAATGGCAAGATTGAGCGCAATGTTTGCCTTTGCCGTAAAACCGTTGAATTTAAACATAAAAAATCCTTTCCTCACGTTGTTTATTATATTTTAGTCGGGTGAAAGAAATTTTATGCGAAAGCCGGCTCAACCCTTGTAACCAAAAAACGAAAATAACATAGAATGATGGTGAAGGTTGGTACAGCAAAAAGCTGTACGGACGAAAGGGGGATAGAACGATTATGTGTAATAACGGTTTATTTGGTGGCGGCTGCTGCACTTGGATAATTATCCTTATCCTTATTTTTGCTTGCTGCGGAAACGGCTTCGGCACAAATACTACTTCCGGCTGCGGATGCGGCTGCGGTTGCAACAATGACTGCTGCTAATCCCTTTGTCTGGTAGTAAAAAATCCGATGCATACTAATATGCATCGGATTTTTTTATGCTTTTTCTTTTATTTCCTTTAGAGCTTTTGCAAGCTGGTCGGGACATGAGGTTGTTTTGAATCCACAACGGATATTTTCGAGCCTTTTTATAACCTCGTCAATTTCCATTCCGATGACGAGCTTCGAAATTCCTGATGTGTTCCCGTTACAGCCACCGAGGAATTTTACCTCTTTAACAATATTATCTTCAGTCTCGATTGTAATGCTTTTGGCGCAGACGCCCTTTGTAGTATATGTGTATGTCATAAGTAATTCTCCTTACATTTTTTGATTTATTATATCATTTTTTATGATTTTTACAAGCCGTAATATGTATTAAAACAGCCAAATCATATCAAAAGTTGATAAATTTAAACTAATGTGGTATTATATTGTCAGCCTATGATAAGGAGACGCTATAATTTATGAAAAGAATCGTTTCGGTTTTGGCATCAATTTGCCTTTTAATATCGTTTACTTCGTGTGCCGAACCGTCTAATTCATTCGGTGAGGATTCTGATTTATCCGAGCTTATTTCATCTGATGAATTATCAAGCGAGGTTACTTCGTCCGAAATTGATGAGCGTTACGAAGGAATGGTTTCACGTAGCGATGTTTCACTTAATAAAATGACGATAGAAAACGTGTTTTACAGTACTGCCGAGGTTTCTGATATTTGCCTTATCGATGTTTCGGAGCTCGATGCTGATACTGTAGAAACCTTGCGTTCACTTCAAGGGCTGGTTGCACGAAACTTGGGCGGTGCAATTTATCTTAATAGCGGAAGCGCTTCTGATGAATTTTGGCTCGAATACTGCTCAACCGAATACGGTTTTTATTTTAAGAGGACAACCCCTGCCGATGCGATAAAGCGCTTTTCAAAATATATAAAGGGTGCGATTGTTTATTCGGATAACACTCCTTATGAATATACCGTTGCGCATAATGTGGCGATTCAGTCGGAGTATCTCGTCGTTACCGAAAATTCGGTTTCGCTTGTTGATTCTGTTCTTGCGAACAAGCCGCTTATAGATATTCGAAATCAGTTTAATACCAAAAGGGAAGCGTATGATTATATTTTTGAAAATTGCCTACCTGAATCGTCTATACGTTTTCTCGGCTTTGCCGGAAAGGGAACTGCCTTTGCCGATTATCTTTATGCGATAAAGGCGCTTGTTATCGATTTCGATTTTTCTGAGGAATGGGAAACCGAAATGTTGTCGTATCTTATCGGTCGTCCCGATTGGTACGAGATTTCTTACGTCTTTACCGACCGAAATTTGAGTACAGCGCTTGTCAATAATTTCAGTACAAACGGATTTGGAATTATAAACGCAGGTAATTTTACAAATACAACCCTTTTGGCCTCTGCATCAATCGGATATAACAGCAATAAAATCAAATATGAAGATAAAAAGCTGAATAAAAATATGATTTATGCTTCAATTCATTATAATGTAGAATCGCTGTCGGATGTTCAGCGAACAGCATATACCGTCTGGAGTCATAAGAGTGCAAGCTCGGCAATTTCGGTCGAATTTTACCCCGTTCTTTATGAAATTGCGCCACCTATTGCAAAGTGGTTCAGACAAAATTGTACAACCAACGATATGCTCGTTTCTGCCGATTTGGGCTGTGGTATGGCAAATTTAAGTTTAATGGAGCCGTCTACTGCATATAAGTTCAGAAAAATTAACGAGTATTTTCTTAAAATGTGCGGTATAGACGTAATCAGCGACGGCCAAAAAATATATACGTTGAATAGCTTTAACGATATGATGGACGGACTGGTTACTCCCGAAACCGAAAGTAATATTACCGCTTCAATAAGCTTCACCGACGTTGAGGGATTTGAAAACTGGATTTCAAAGGTCGAGCCGATTTCTAATGCTCCCATGTATTTTTTAATTGACCTTTCTGCGTCCAATTTTACAGGATACGAATTTGTTCAGGTTGATAAGATTTTAACGGGACTTTTAAAGGATAAAAAAGACGTTATTAAATTTGTCCATGTGAAAAATATTTTGCAGTATATGTGATAATAAAAAACAAGCGTGATAGATTTCACGCTTGTTTTTTATTATTTTGCGATGTTGGTGTTTTCTGCATAGGGAACGAATTTGATAATCTTACCTTCTGCCGACTTGTGTTTCTTTTGCTTATGTCGATTAATAAGTCTTTCTTCAAAGGCAATAAGTTTGTCCTCGAATATAAATCCAATAATAAGCAGTATAATCATAAGTCCTTCAAAAGCTGTCTGTAAAATTTGAGCGTTTGTCATTTTATTTCCTCCTGATTTGTTTTTTCATTGATTATAGTTTAGCAAAGGCGCTGTACCATTATTGGTACTGCTTTAGCTGCTTTTTTAACTCTAATTAAAGAATATGCAGAAGTATAATAAAATATTTGACAAAAATTGAATAAATAGATAGAATATTATTTATATGGAATCTGCGAGGAGGATTTACATGAGCAGAGAATTAGCAAAAACATACGATCCCAAATCGGTAGAGGACCGACTTTATAAATTTTGGGTAGACGGTGGATTTTTCCATGCGGAAATCGATCCCGAAAAGGAACCCTACACCATCGTAATACCCCCACCCAATATCACCGGTCAGCTTCACATGGGGCATGCCCTTGACAATACCCTTCAGGATATTCTTATCCGTTTCAGAAGAATGCAGGGAAGGGCAACCCTTTGGCTTCCGGGCACCGACCACGCTTCAATTGCCACCGAGGCAAAGATTGTTGCAGCTATGGCCGAGGAAGGCTTAAAGAAGGAAGACCTCGGAAGAGAAAAATTCCTTGAGCGAGCTTGGGACTGGAAACGTACCTATGGCGGAAGAATTGTCGAGCAGCTTAAAAAGCTCGGTTCATCATGCGACTGGGATAGAGAAAGGTTTACCCTCGACGAAGGATGTAATAAGGCTGTAAACGAAGTTTTTGTTCGCCTTTATGAAAAGGGACTCATCTATCGTGGAGAAAAGATTATCAACTGGTGTCCGACCTGCCTTACCTCAATTTCCGAGGCTGAGGTTGAATACGAGGACCAGGCTGGACATTTTTGGCACGTTCGTTATCCCTTCACCGACGGAAGCGGATATATGAATATCGCAACAACACGTCCCGAAACCTTGCTCGGCGATACAGCCCTTGCCGTAAACCCGAATGACGAAAGATATAAGGACGTTGTAGGTAAAACTGTTACATTACCGCTTGTTAACCGCGAAATCCCTGTTATTGCCGATGATTATGTTGAAATGGATTTCGGTACCGGCGTTGTAAAAATTACACCTGCTCACGACCCGAATGACTTTGAGGTAGGATTGCGCCACAATCTGCCGGTTATCAATGTAATGACCGACGATGCAAAGATTACCGACGAATATCCCAAGTATGCCGGAATGGATAGATACGAGGCAAGAAAGGCAATTGTTGCCGACCTTGAAGCCGAAGGTGCACTTATAAAGGTTGAGGACTATTCTCATAACGTCGGTGCTTGCTACCGTTGCCATACTACAGTTGAACCCCGTGTATCAAAGCAGTGGTTTGTAAAAATGGAACCCCTCGCAAAGCCGGCAATAAAGGCTGTACGCGACGGCGAGGTTAAGTTCATTCCCGAACGTTTTGATAAGATTTATTATAACTGGATGGAAAATATCAAGGACTGGTGTATTTCACGTCAGCTTTGGTGGGGACATCGTATTCCTGCATGGTACTGTGCCGATTGCGGCGAAACCATAGTAGCGAAGGAAGAGCCTACCGTTTGTCCAAAGTGCGGCTGCATCCATCTTGATAGAGATGAGGATACCCTTGATACCTGGTTCTCGTCTGCGCTTTGGCCCTTCTCGACTCTTGGCTGGCCCGAAAGCACCGAGGATTTAAAATATTTCTATCCTACAAATACACTTGTTACAGGATACGATATCATCTTCTTCTGGGTTGCACGAATGATTTTCTCAGCCCTCGAATATACCGGCGAAGTTCCCTTTGATACCGTTCTTATTCACGGTATTGTCCGCGATGCCCAGGGAAGAAAAATGTCAAAATCGCTTGGAAACGGCGTTGACCCCCTCCTCGAGATTGAAAAGTACGGTGCCGATGCGCTTCGTTTCTCTCTTGCAACAGGTAACAGTCCCGGTAATGATATGCGTTATATTCCCGAAAAGGTTGAATCATCGCGCAACTTTGCCAACAAGCTTTGGAACGCATCACGCTTTATCCTCATGAATCTTCCTGAGGATCAAAAGGCACCCTATTTACCCGACGAGCTTTCATTGGAGGATAAGTGGGTATTATCAAAGTATAATAATTTAGTTAAGGACGTAACCGAAAATCTCGACAAGTTCGAAATCGGTGTAGCCGTTCAGAAGCTTTACGATTTCATTTGGGATATCTTCTGCGACTGGTATATCGAGCTTTCAAAGGTTCGCCTCAATTCCGATGACGAAGAGGCAGCCGATACAGCTCGTGCCGTTCTCGTTTATGTAATGACGGGAATGTTGCAACTTCTTCATCCCTTTATGCCCTTTATTACCGAGGAAATTTGGCAGTCACTTCCTCATGAGGGCGATAGCATAATGGTTTCAAAGTGGCCTGAATACAGCAAGGAACTCGATTTTACCGCCGATGAAGCTGAGTTTGAGCGAATTGTAAAGGGTATTCGTGCCATTCGTGTTCGCCGTAACGAGATGAACGTACCTCCGTCACGAAAAGCAAAGGTTATCATCGAAAGTGCCTACAGCGATACATTTGAAACAGGTGCAGTGTTCTTTAAGCGTCTTGCTTATGCATCCGAGGTCGAGATAAACGTGGCTAACGTTGACCCGTCGGCAGTTACAATCATCACCGACGATGCAAAGATTTATATGCCGCTTGGCGACCTTATCGATTTCGAGGCCGAAAGAGCCCGTCTCAACAAGGAAAGAGAAGCGGTATTGAAGGATATCCAGTTTGTCGAAAACAAACTGAATAACCCCGGCTTTGTCAGCAAGGCACCCGAAAAGGTTGTCGCTGAGCAGAGAAAGAATTTAGAAGTGTATAAAGAAAAGCTATCAATGGTCGAAGAAAGGCTGAAAGCGTTACAATGAATTATAGGGAAGCGCTGAGCTTCGTGCATTCAAGGCAGAAATTCGGCAGCCGTCCCGGTTTGGATAGCATCAGGCGCATAACCGAGCTGTGTGATAATCCACAGCGGGATATGCGCTTTATCCATATCGCAGGGACAAACGGAAAAGGCTCCATCAGCACAATGCTCAGTAATATTTTAATCGAGTCGAATAAAAAAACAGGTCTTTACATATCACCTTACGTAATCGATTTTCGCGAACGAATTCAAATAAACGGCGAAATGATTTCAAAGGCCGATTTTGCGAGGATAATAACATTTTTAGCGCCGTTCGTCAAAAGGGTTGACAGCGAAGGCCTTTGCGTTACCGAGTTTGAGTTAATCACCTGCGCCGCCTTTATCTATTTTAAGGAAAAAGGTTGCGATTTTGCTGTGCTCGAAGTTGGTATGGGCGGTCGCCTCGACGCTACTAATATAATCGAGTCACCCGAGGTTTCGGTCATTACACGAATCGACCTCGACCATACCGCTGTTCTTGGTGACACAGTGTCGCAAATTGCAGCTGAAAAATGCGGAATTATCAAAAAAGGTACGCCGATAGTTATGTACCCCGACCAGTATGAAGAAGTATCATATACAATTAAAAACACAGCTCAGCTTAATGGTAGTGAGCTTGTTGTTCCCTCAATCGATTTTATTGCCGAGGATAAGGCTATTTTCGGCAGTAGGGTGAACTATAAGGGAATCGAGTTTAATCTCCGCCTTATCGGCGCTCATCAGCGGCTTAATGCGATAACAGCCATCGAAGCGGCTTTTAAAATCGGTATTTCTTCCGAAAATATCGTCAGCGGTATTGAAAAGACTTCTTTTGCCGCCCGAATGGAGCTAATTTGCGACAATCCCGTTGTCTTGCTTGACGGCGCACATAATCCAAATGGAGCAAAGGCACTTTCGTCAGCATTGAGGGACATTTTCGGTGATAAAAAGGTTGTAGCCATAATGGGAATGCTTGCTGACAAGGATGTTGACGAAACCCTCGGTATTCTTGCACCTTGTTTCTCCGATATAATCGCTGTTAAGGTGCCAAACCCACGTACAATGACCGCATCCGAGCTTAAAAAGGTCGCATCGAAATATTGTTCATCGGTCACCGTTGCCGGTTCGTATAGCCAAGCAATAGCCCTTTCACGTTCGATAGCAGGGGACAGACCTGTTATTGTATGCGGTTCACTTTATCTTGCGTCGGCAATTCGACCTAAGCTTATCAAATTTTACAAATAAATACAGAATCAGCCGACAAGCTTTTCTATAAATAAATACCCGTTTCCTTATATATTAAGGTAACGGGTATTTTTATACCCATTTAAAAAAAGGAAGTGTAAAAAATGCCTGTAAATATCGACGTAACGGGAGAGGTTGTGACCGCACGACTTGATGGTGAACTCGACCATCACGCAGCGGCATCTATACGCGAGGAAATTGACAAGGCGATTGACGTTAACCGACCGACACTCGTGATAATTGATTTTCGTGATTTGACATTTATGGATTCGTCGGGAATCGGACTTGTGATGGGACGGTATAAAAAAACGAGCGAAATCGGCGCCGAACTCCATATCACAAACACGTCTCCCCAAATATATAAGGTAATGCGGCTTTCAGGGCTTGAACGGCTTGCCGTAATCGACAGAGGAGGATATAAAAATGAAACCGATAAATGAGGTAAAGATAAATTTGCTTTCATGCTCATCAAATGAAGCGTTTGCGAGGGTGGCGGTGGCATCATTTATTGCCCAACTTGACCCCACCATCGAGGAAATCAATGATATCAAAACGGCCGTGTCCGAAGCGGTGACAAACTGTATTGTGCACGCTTATAGCGAACGCATCGACACTGTATACATAACCGTCAGAATATTCGAAAACCGACTTGTAAAAATTACCGTTCGTGACCGTGGCTGCGGCATAGATGACGTGAAAAAAGCGATGGAGCCGCTTTATACCACAGCGGGCGGCGAAAGAGCAGGGCTCGGCTTTGCCGTAATGGGCTCGTTTATGGACAAGCTGAATGTTCGCTCCAAGCTTGGCAAGGGCACTACAGTAATTTTAACAAAGCAACTTTCATACAGGACGCGAGCCAATGGCTGAGCGCAACGATTTAATCACCGAGAATTTAGGACTTGTTCATTCCTGTTGTCACCGATTTGTCGGTCGAGGAGTTGAATACGACGATTTATATCAGGCTGGTTGTATCGGGCTGATAAAAGCTGCCGACCGATTCGAGGAGGAACGTGGGCTCTGTTTTTCAACCTATGCCGTTCCTGCAATTCTCGGCGAAATAAAGAGAATCTTTCGTGATGGCGGCGCCGTAAAGGTTAGCCGTTCGTTAAAAGAACTGTCTCTGCGCGTTTCAAGAGAAAGGAATCGCCTCTCGTTAAAAATAGGCCGAGAGCCAACCGTAGCCGAGCTTGCCGAAGAAATGGGAGTGGAGGCAGAACAGATTGCAGAAGCAATTTGTGCCGGAACTGTACCCGTTTCCTTGACGGCAACCGATTCGGAGGAACAATCGGAGTTTGACATCGCTTTTGATGAGCGGGATAGCATATATAATCGAGTTATGGTTGACGCGGCTGTGTCTATTCTTGACGAAAAAGATAGACGTATAATTGAACTTCGATATTTTGGTGAAAAAACACAGTCTCAAACGGCAAAACAACTCGGAATGACTCAGGTTCAGATATCACGGCGCGAAAAGGCAATCTTAATGCGATTAAGAAAATATTTAAATGGCGAAAGTAAGTCAGCTGTATAAATATAGTATATTTTGATAAGTATATATTTATATACTATAATAAATACCCCTTTTAACATCGATTTCAGCAAACGTATCAATGTTTTTTAAGCAATTTGTTAAAAAAGTTTTCGATATTGTCGAAAAAAATGACAAATTAAATAAACCGAAAAAAATATGAAATTTAGTGTTGACAATGGGGGAGCGCTGTGGTATTATAATCAGGCGCCCGAAAAAAGCGGGTAGCAAAAGGACCTTGAAAATTAAACAACGAGAGACGGACCCAAATAAGATTTTATTTGAGAGTATGTACTTTTTAAACAGTAG
>JAFQSP010000006.1 GCA_017409475.1 Clostridia bacterium | reverse complement strand
TTGATGGTTGATGGCGGTGAAGGAACCTTTATCCTAACCGACGGTACAAATGTAGGTAGTTGGGTGGTAACCGATACAGGACTCATAACCCTCGTGTTTAATGAGCATATGAACAGCCGTACCGATATTACCATCAGTGCTACTTTGGGAATCCATTTCCCTGAGCAGGAAGACCCCATTGATTTTGATGGTAAAATTACAGTTACGGTAGAAAAACCACCGCCTCAATCCAATCCTACATATGTGAACAAGTGGGGTAACCAAGGCGGAATACCGGGAAGTAACGGAACTGACCCCAACAAAATCTATTGGGGAATTGAAATTATTGGTAACAAGGATTCACAAATTCCCGGCAGTATACTCACAGACCATATTATAGACGGTCAGTGGAGTAAAACACACCGATTTACCGAATCGGATATTGCTGCAGGACTTTCATTTGGTGCATCAAGCCCTGATGGAAATTGGCACAGCTGGCAGGTTACCGCTGATGACCCGCATCTTATCTGGACAGAGACAGGATGGACATATAAAATGCCCAAAACTGCTACTTGTGAGTGGTGCGGTGAGATCGAACTTGGGAACGAGGGCTGGTACTATTACATCAACTATTCTTCAACGCCGAATCCCGAAAATACGGCGGGTACCTTTGGCTACGAGAATGATGCCACCATTGATGGCGCATACGGATATTCCTGGGTGAATTTCACTCACAGCGAGGCATACGGTGAAATCGTAAAGAACGGATATTTCACATCGGATGCCGACGGTGGTGGCTTCCTTTGGGAATTCAAAGCAACCGTGCCGGGCAGACAGGAAGAAAACCGTGCCGACTATCACTGGTACATCATGGACAACATGAAACTACTGGATAGCAGTGGACAAGCCGTTGGGCTTATTGAAAATGATGCCCATCTGGCAACGGTTATGGCAACCTACAATGGTACTACATTCGAAGTTCCTCGTGTTCAGGATGCAACTGCAAATGATATGTTTGCATGGGACAACGGATGGTCTGCAACAGAAAACGGCATTAACCACGGCAGAGAGTTTAATCTTTTGACACGCTGTACGTGTACACAAGACACCTGTCACTGGGAAAATGGTTGCGGTGAGTATTGGTACCAAAAAGATGATGGTACTTATGCAACTAACGGATTCTGTCAATGCTGGACAGCGACCGAAAATGTGACCTTCACTTTCATTTACAAGACAAAGGATTTGTCTGTTGTGGAAAACTATGGAGGTCATGGTTATCAGCTCCAGAACATTGCCGAATTGTTCTACATTCCGGATGGTGCAGTTGGTGGCGCTTCGGTATCCAGATCGGAAGCAATCGTACCAATCCCCGGTCTTTTCAAAAAGGAATTAACACATGACTTTGATGGTTACACTGCAAATTATAAGGTTACCATAAACGAAGCCAAACTGGTGCTAACCGATGGCTCACCGTTAAAGATTCATGATGTTATGACCGATACATTGGCGTATATCAGTGGTTCGCTTGTTATTACAGCGGAAGATGCCACAGGAAACGTTGCCACTTTGCAACACGGTGTGGATTACACGGTCGCCTACGATGGCACCGGAAATCAAACGGATCAAAGCGGCAAAGAGGTTCACGTGTTGGATATCACAATTCTACGACCGCAACCGGTGATGTACACATTGGATTATGATGCAACGCTGGTGCTTCCAAAAGTTGTAACGGGTGGTATTAAATATACCAACTCAGCCACTATCACCCTTTGGGGTGAAGATATTACCGATAACACCGTCGAAAAGGTCTATGCCGATATCAATATTGCGGCAAAGAGTTATAAGGTTGAGATGTTTAAAACATCAGCCTTAACAGGTGAACCGCTTGGCGGTGCAACATTCGGACTATACAATGCAAACGGTGGTTTAATCACCACTGAAGTAACAGATGATAAGGGACAATTGTTGTTCCAGACCAATATCATTGAAGGTATCATCTTGCGCGAGCACGTGCTTTACTATATGCAAGAACTGAAAGCACCGCTCGGATATCAATTAGATGATACAAAGTACTGGTTCTGCTTCTGTGATGATACGGGAGATTGGTGTGAGACCTGTAATGAGGTTTTAGCGGGAATCGATGCTACACGAATACCTTTTGAGCAGATTGGAAAGGTAAATGCGACAAACCAATTAATGGATTACGATCTGCCCGCAACCGGCGGTCTCGGTGTTTATCCCTTGATACTTGTGAGTGTGCTATTTATCGTCACACCGCTTGTATATAGATTCATTCGAAGGCGCAAGCGAGAAAGGAGGGGCGTAGGTTAGCTTCCCTTGTCTCTGCGGAAAACGCGCCGGAGATGAATCAACAAACAAAAATATTTATCTGAAAGGAAAGACTATTATGAAAAAATTAGTATCTATTTTCTTAGCAATTGTAATGATCTTAGCAATTAGTGTTCCCGTATTTGCGGCAGAGGACACAACTCTTACCATCAATGGCGAAGCAGGCAGAAAATATGATGGTTATCAACTGCTTGATTTGACTACCAGCTTAAAGACAGGCGACCATCACACTGCGCACGACGGTGCACACACAAGTGATTGCTACAACTATGCATACACTGTAAACGAAAAATACCGTGCAATTCTCCAAAAAGAAGTTTTCGATAACGGTGGCAACTACCTCTGGACTGAAGGTGGAAAACCCGCTACTGAAGCAGGTATTACCGATGACCAGATTTTGAAGTATTTGTCTAATCAGACCAGTGATAACGGTGATGTATATCAAACCATGCGTCAGGTGGCAGACCGTCTCTATCGTGCAATCAAAGATGCTTCTATTGCAGCAGATGCAACAAACTTGACCGGTACTAATGATACTATCGCGCAAGGTTATTGGATGTTCGCTGATGTAACAAATCTTACCGGTAACGAAGCTAATTCCTTGGTTATGGTAGATACCAAAGGTCAGGACGCTCTTACCATTACTCCTAAAACTGCACTTCCTACTGTTGAAAAGAAGGTAAAGGATATAGACGATAGTGAGGACGACAGCATTACTGACAACGCTTGGCACGATTCAGCTGACCACGATATCGGAGATGCCGTACCCTTTAAGTTGACTGCTACTCTTCCCAGCAACTCTCCTAATTATGAGACCTACAAAATCGTATTCCACGATACTCTTTCTGCAGGTTTAACTCTTAATAACGATTCTTTTAAGGTTTACATGTACGATACTTTATATAAAGCAAACGTTGATACTGATGTGAATGATTATACTAAGGACGTCACTGCAAACTTCACCGTAAACACCAATCCTACCGATGGTTGTACATTTGATGTTACCTGCGAGAATGTTTTTGCCATTGATGGCGTTACTAAAGATACCGCATTCGTTGTTTGCTATGATGCAACCCTTAACGAAAATGCTGTAATCGGCAGTGCAGGTAACCCCAACCAAGTATATCTTGAGTTCTCTAACAATCCTTACGGCGATGGTACCGGTAAAACTGGGACTGACAAGGTAACGGTTTTCACCTATCAACTGATCGTTAACAAGGTAGATAGCCATAACCACGCTTTGAAAGGTGCAGGTTTTACTCTTTACAAGAAGAACCTTGCCGGTAATTACGTAGCAATCGGTACGGAGTTAAAGGGTGCAGATATGACCACATTTACTTGGACAGGTCTTGATGACGGCGATTATAAGTTGGAAGAATCTACCGTTCCCGAAGGCTATAACAAGATGGCAGATGTCGTTTTCTCTATTTCTGCAGTACATAGCGAAACCGACGGTAATCCCACACTTACTTCTTTGGATGCAGGTCAGATGGGTACCGGCGTTGTGGATACCGGTTCAATCACCAAAGATATCGTAAACAACACTGGTACTATCCTTCCTGAAACCGGTGCAATGGGCACGATGTGGCTCATTCTTGGTGGATCTATCTTCGTGATCTTGGCTGCTGTATTTATGATTACTCGTAAGAAGATGTCTGTATACGAAGACTAAGATACAAAGTTACATTTATAGTATTTATTGTTGAGTTTAGCGGCGGATGGTTTTCCGCCATCCGCCGCTACTTTCACTTAAGGCGGTGGACAGATACTTATGAAGAAAAACAAAATAGGAATTCTATTAGTTCTGATGCTATTCATAGGCGTCTGTGGGCTGCTTTATCCCTCCGTAAGTCAGTATTGGAATTCCAAAACGCAAACCAAAGCGGTTGAAAATTACCGAGAGATTTTAGACTCCTTACAACCAGAGGATTATGACTCTTTTTTTGAAGAAGCCGAAAATTATAACGCTCAGCTTAATGAACTCAATTTTCCTTTAACCGATTACCATAAACTTAAAGGATATAACGATATTCTTGATGTAAGCGGAATAGGCATTATGGGTTATATATCCATTCCAAAACTTGGTGTTGAACTGCCGTTGTACCACGGAATTTCTGCTGAAGTGCTAAACGTAGCTTGCGGTCATTTAGAGGGAACTTCTTTACCAGTTGGCGGTGCGAATACACATTGTGTTCTATCGGCACATCGCGGACTTCCACATGCTAAGCTATTTACCGAGCTCGATAAAATGGAGGTTGGTGATACGTTCACCATTACCGTTCTGAACCGAACCGTTACCTATCAGGTGGATCAAATCAAGGTTGTTCTGCCAAATGAAACAAGCGATGTTCAAATTGTGGAGGGAGAAGATTTATGCACGCTACTTACTTGCACTCCCTACGGCATCAATTCCCACAGATTGTTAGTTAGAGGAACCCGTATTGAAAATGCGGCTCCGGTATTACATGTTACATCCAACGCATACCCTATTGATTCACTTGTAGCAACTCCCGTTGTAGCAGCACCGATTCTATTGATTTTATTGATTGTTTTGATGATAAAATATCGAGATAAGGGAAGTAAACCCCTTATTTCAAAGGAGGAAGATGAATGGCTAAAAGAAGAATGGCAGTAACCATCATTTTATTATGTCTTTGCTTTTGGTTAACGCCGTGTTATGCAATGGCGACCTCCACAACCGATGCGTCTGAACCAATCAATGTGAACGCAGAATGTACATTGACGCTCTCTTACACTTGTGATGGAACAGCCTTTGAGGATGTATCATTAAAGGTGTATAAGGTTGCCGACGTATCCTCTGATTTTCAGTATAAACTAACTTCTTCCTTTGAGAAATCAGCGCTTATCTTAAATGGTGTCAGGACTAATGGTGAATGGGATGTAATCCGTTCCACGCTTGAGGCACATATTGTTGCAGAAAATATTGCAGCCGATGCTATCGCAAAAACCGATTCGGAAGGAATAGTTTGTTTTGAAGATTTAAAACCCGGCTTATATCTTGCGGTTGTTGGCACTGTAACGCAGGAAGACATAACTTGTTTCTTTGATTCTGCGTTGGTTGCTTTGCCGGGTCTTAACACGGAAGGTGTTTGGGAGTATCAAGTTACGGTTGCTTCTAAATCGGAGTTGATTCCGCCAATCGATGATGAAATAGAACTAAAAGTTCTAAAGCTTTGGAAAGGCGATGAAGGAAGAAATAACCGTCCAAAGAGTATTGAGGTTGAGATATTTAAAGACGGAGAAAGCTACCAAAAGGTAGAACTCTCACAGGATGATAACTGGTCATGCAGTTGGACAGCAAAAGACGATGGTGCTAAGTGGACGGTAATAGAGCGAAATACTCCGTCAGG
The DNA here is from genome assembly GCA_017409475.1 of Clostridia bacterium. Classification (GTDB taxonomy): domain Bacteria; phylum Bacillota; class Clostridia; order Oscillospirales; family Acutalibacteraceae; genus UMGS1976. The sequence goes on along the minus strand of JAFQSP010000006.1, from coordinate 27,221 downwards.
TTATACTATGACGCTCGAAAAACGTGGCAATTCCTTCGTTTTGACTAATACGTATACACCGAAAAATCCCGACGAGCCATTTGATGCTCCGCAAACCGGTGATACTTCTAACATTATGCTATATGTGATACTTATGATCATTTCGGGAAGCATGTTGATTATTTTAGGTATCATAGGAAAGAGAAACGCTCATGAAGAAAACAAATAAATCATTTATTTCAAAGATTTGTGTTTTAGCGGGTATTTCTTTACTGGTTATCGGTATATTAGCTTTATTTTTCTGGCAATGGAATATAAATTCTTCGATACAAAAATCAGAAACTTATGTTGAGACGCTCCGCACTCTAATTCCGGAACCTCAAGGTGCAGTTCCGGAGGAACGTAGGGATAATTCTATGTCCGTTCTTTCTGTTGATGGAGCAGATTTTGTTGGCATAATAGAAATGCCGCGATATGAGTCAGCATTACCAGTTGGTGCCGATTGGGGGAACCTTACAAAATACCCTCGCAGATTCGATGGTAGTATTTACAACGGTGCTTTGCAAATCGGCGCAACAACCCAAAAAGGACAATACGATTTTTACCGTGAAATCTCGGTTGGTGATACTGTAATATTTACTGATGTAGAAGGAAACAGATATACCTATGCAGTTGCAAATCTACGGTATGAAAAACATGCAGATCAAACAGCCCTCAATCGAGAAGAATCTGCACTTACTTTGTTTATTAAAAATGTGTATGCTTTTGAGTATTTGATTATTTCATGCGATATCATGTATTGAAAGTACTGCTGTTCTAACGCTGCCCAATTAAGATGATTGCGAATATAATCAGAAAGTATTGTCCTTAGTTTGATGCTCATAGCATAATCAACGTTGTTTCATATTATAATCCAAATGGTTTGTTTTAACATTATATAACTTGAGGGGCGATGACAATCACAAGTCATCGCTTCTTTGATGTTTTGATTTAAAATATAAAAAACAATTGGAAATTCTACTCATAATTTCTACAAAAAGTGTGATACTAACAAAGAACAAAAAAGCTACAACTCGTCCCATCTAAGGACCTTGGCAGAGTCGTGCTTTTGGGTGGGACGAGGCTTGATTTGAGCAAATCAATAAATCCAGAAAACCCGCATAAATACTGGGCTTTTGGCACATTTTTAGAGTAGAGAAAAGGAGTAAAATATATGAAAGCAACAGGAATTGTTAGAAGAATCGACGACCTTGGTCGTGTTGTTATCCCGAAAGAGATTAGAAGAACAATGAGAATTCGCGAAGGCGACCCGTTGCTGACAACATTGACACCATTCGACAGGTTTTGTATGGCGGTACATAGTGTGGTGGAAAGATATAAAGATATAGCGGAGTGAAATCACTCTGCTTTCTTTTGTGCATATAGTTTTGCAAGTGTATGATTCATAGATTTAAGGTCTTGAAGTTCATAATCAATATATGTCCACCGATGTTTCTTTTCGGTAAAGCCGTGCATTTCTAATGATTTATAAGAACGGAAAAAATCAAACTCATCTTCAGAAAGAAGAAACATGTTATTTATTTGTTGATTTTCAAATTTAGCAACAAAACCGTTTTGTAAAACTCCGTCATCACCGCGAACAAAACCTAAAACATAATACAAATTTGTGTTTTTATCAAATTCAATATGGTGAACCATCATTTTGTCATCTATATTAATTCTATTTGTCAAAGAAAAATCCGATGTATTATAAACATATATAGCCGAGTGCAACGAATCTTTTACACTCCAAAGATTAACAACAAACAACCCCAGTGCGGCAAAAAGCGAGCTGAACATGAGTATTTGATAGCTGTTAAGGGTGTTTAGCAAAAGCTTTGAAACAGCCGCAATAGTAGACCAGAAAAATATGGATATTCCGGCAAAAAAATATGTTTTTTGCATTTCGTTTCTTCCGTTTCTCTGTTTAGATGCCTAAAATTCTCTTAATCCCGTTACCTGTCACCGCAAGAAAATCTCACGGAAACTATCTCGCTATTTGTTCCAACCCGCATAGGCGGTCCCCACCAACCAATGCCCGAAGAAACTATCACGTGAGGGCTTTGAGTGTCCTTTCTGTAATACCCGTAGTCCACGGTATACATTAAGTCGGTAAGTATTCCACCGGGAAATACCTGACCTTTGTGAGTATGACCGCAGAGTATTAGATCTGCCTCAGTGGTGTACTCATCAATTCTTGCGGGGTTGTGATCCATTACGATTACGGGCATTTCCGCATCATTTCGAACAAAAAACTCGGACAGTTTTCCTCTTTTCCCTTCACTGTAATCTCCGATGGGCGAGCCGTCAAGTCGACCTATCAGCACAAGGCGTTCGTCTATTACCGTATAGGATTCACGAAGCAAGCAAATATTGGCTCTTTCCAAAAATTCCACCATTTGACCGTTGCTCTCTCCGCCATCGTGGTTTCCAAAGCAAGCGTAGGTGCCGTATGTGGGCTGTAATTTTAAAAGTGTCTCAACAGCGGCATCGGGGTCCTTGACAGCCGAGAAATCTGTATCAAAAAAATCACCCACAATGCACACCACGTCAGGCTTAAGCGAATTGATTTCGTCAACTATCTTCTCAAGCCGTCCCTCAGAACCAACAGCGCCTAAATGAAGATCACTGATCATCACTATGTTCATATCCGAAATATCGCATCCTCCGTCAAGCTCGACCTCATAGGATACGTGATCTATTCTTCGGGCGTTGATAAATCCACCCACACAGGTAATCAACGTTAAAGTCAGCACACCCACGGTAACAAATCCCCTAAAAAAGCGGTGTACCGTAAAGGACAGTTTTAAAAGTCGAGGGACGATAAATATAACGTCGGCAACCAACGTAAACAGCAGAAAATACAGTATAATTCCCATACAATAGCTTCCGATGATGCCAAAAATATGCTTTAATTCTGCGGGAAACGGCAAAAACGAACGCGCAAATCCAAGCACCAAAAGCAAAACGAGCGTAACGATGCCGACCAAAAAAGGCCAAAACCGCACCTTCGGGAAAAGTGCAGAAAAGCCTCGGTATGTTCTGCGCGCGAGATACCACCCCGCACCTCCAAACACCGAAAACAATACAAATATCACAACACCAAACATACTTTCCCTCCCAGTGCAAAAAACGAAATACCCATTAGGGCAAAATTGCGCACAATGGGAAAGGGAAGCGCATTGATACGAATACTTGGTCTTATATAATATGTTTCTTTTGAAAAACAACTGCCTTGCACATAAAAATAAATTGTAAAGTCACCGATATCTTTTGTCCAAGTTTTATTCTTTTTCTTAAACCCTTTTGCTTTCAAATAAGGCTTTACATATTCAATTAGTTCTTCTTCGGGTAAAAAGTGTTTCACAAAATCACCGCCTTTAATTTATTATATCACATTTCATTTCAAAAGTAAATCTCTCAGTATAAATTCCCTTTTATCACAAATAATAACAACACGATTTGAAATTAAAGGAGAATTTATATATGAAAGCAACAGGTATTGTGAGAAGAATTGACGATTTGGGTCGTGTTGTTATTCCGAAAGAAATTAGAAGAACTATGCGTATCCGTGAGGGAGACCCGTTGGAAATTTATACCGATGCGGATGGTGAAGTTATTTTTAAAAAATATTCGCCGATTGGTGAGCTGTCAAACTTTGCGGCGCTTTACACCGAATCGCTTATCAAATCAACACCAATGTCGGTTATCATCTGCGACCGCGACCATTGTATCGCCGCCGGAGCAATTTCGAAAAAAGAGGTGCTCGAACGCCGACTTACCCCCGAATACGAGGACATTGTTGACGCAAGACGTCCCTTTATCCGCACCGCAGCCGATATGAAATCGGTCAGTCCTCTCGAAGGGGTTGACTACAAGGCAGCAATTGTCATGCCAATCATCAGCGCAGGCGATATTTGCGGCTCGATTGCCCTCATTCTCCCCGACGACAGCTATATTCCCGACGATACCGACGTCAAGCTGGCACAGGTTGCCGCAACCTTTCTCGGAAAGCAAATGGAGGAATAAAAATATTCTACGCTGTTTTTATAGCACATCTGCTGTTCAAACGCCACCATATCGGGCGCATGTAATCTCATTTAAAGCAAAAAAATCGATTTCGCTTTTTAAAAGCGGAATCGATTTTTTGTCATTTTTGGAAATAAATACCCGGATATATTTTATCTCAACTTGACATTGATATCAGAATTTTGTAAAATACATAAGATATTTAAATTTCAACGGCGAATTTTTGCTCAACAACTAAATTCCGAAGTGAAATTTTAACCAAACTATAAAATGCAAGGTAGAATCATATGAAACATTATTTTATCAAAATCACGGCTTTAATTGCAATCATTGCATTGACCCTTTCCTTTTCATCCTGTGAAAAAGCGGGTGTAACCAACATGATTTTTATAGAACCGAATGAATACGAGGACGCTTTTTCGAATCCGATGTGCGGATTCAGAGGCGGCTTTATGGACCAAACCGACGGATATATTACAACCATACGCGATTATGTACCGTGGAATGCAATTGAAAAAAATGCCGATTCCACCGTTCAGGAAATTATAGACTACACCAACGAAAAATGGGGCGATATGCCCGAAAGAAATATTCGTATTATTCCGCGAGTATATTTGGTATGGCCGGGTGCAGACCGAGTAAATAATGACGAATACTGGCCTGAAGATATGGTAAAATACGATTTTACAAGTCAGGAATTCTATGACAGAGCGGTCAATCTGATTAAAAAAATGGGCGAAGCTTGGGACAATGACCCTCGCATTGCTTATATCGAAATGGGAATGTACGGTTTCTGGGGAGAACAGCACCTGTACGGAAACAAGCTTGGTTTGCCCGAAAACATTACGGAAGAAGCTCAAAAGGTTTTAGGTGACGCTTTTACCGAAAGCTTTAAGAATAAAAAGGTGCAAATTAGATATGCATCTAATTTTAAGGACTATGATTTTGGCGTTTATTGGGATTCCTTTGGGCATATGGACGCATTATATGAAGTAGATCCCATACTGGAACGCGGTGATTTCTGGAAAACTAACATAGTCGGCGGCGAAACTGCATACGACTGGGGCAATTACAGAACCCAACCCGGAGATAATCCTACCGATACCGTTTCGGATAAGGCTCATCGTGACTGGCTCATTCAGTGGATAAAAAAACTCCATGCAACAGGATTAGGCTGGGTATGTCAATACGATAAGAACGACAAAGCAGCCGCCGAAGGAGCTGCCGAAATTCAAAAGGCGTTCGGATATCGCTTTATAATCGAAAAATTCGGACATACCGAAAAAATAGGAGCAGATAACAGCTTAAATGCCGAAATTGCAATCAGAAACGATGGCTCGGCTCCATTTTATTACGATTGGGATTTGACCCTTTCCCTTTTGGATACCGAAACGTTAAAGCCCGTTTACAGCACGCGCTTTGATGCCGAAATATCTAAAATTTATCCCGGTGACGAATATAATGTTGCAAAAGAGGAATATTCCATTCCTGCCGAAAGCCATACCTTCAAGCTATCTACCAAAGTACCGGAAAGCCTTTCAGGCAAATCATATATTGTCGCAATCAGCATCAATGACCCTTCGTGCAATAAGCCGGCTATCCGCTTGGCCTGCGAAAATTATATTAACGGAGGATATCATCCTTTAGGCGTTGTCGGATATAACACAAATCCCCGGAAAATGAACATAACCTTTGATGATATCGAAAAGGATAAAACCATCAACTATTCTAAATAATTTAAATAGCTAAAAAATCACGCTATGCGAAATGCATAACGCTGTTAGCGAAGTTTTTTATTTTAGCAATCAATAATATATTAAGTTAGAACCAGCATCGCATTTGTATGTACAAATGCACTTGCGCAGTAGCTCAAACCCATTAACAACAGAAAAGAGAAGATTCGTATATTACGAGTCTTCTCTTTCTTTTTGTCTGTTGAGTGATATGCTGACCAAAGTCAGCGTGATATTTTCTTTTGAAAATCCCTCGCCTATGGCGAAATATTTCAAAAGAAAGTGATATTAAAGCCTTGCGGCTTCAGTGATATTCTATTCGCCCATAAACTTGCGAAGCAAATATCACTCGGCTGAAAGCCGAATATCACTGCGCAGCAATACAACTCGCCGTCAGGCGAATAGAGCTGTAGAAATGTTCGCTAAGAACATTTCTACAATGCATAGCGTGATTTGTTTTAGTTATTTAGAGGATTGGTCTTCGCTCGACTTATGAAGCGGCAACGGTTGTTGCACTGAATACGTCGGAGTAAATTGTATATTCATTTCCTACGTTATCAAGATAGGTAAGGTACGAAACAACGTATACTGTGATTGCTGAGCCGTTCTTTGCCGAAAGCGTAAGTCTCAACTGACCGTTAGGCAATGTTGATGCAGCTGTCTTTGTATAAATCTTATCGCCAACATTATCAACTGTAAGCGATTCGGCCTTTGTTTCATCAGCGGTATAGATTACGCCTGATTTAACAACCGTATAGCCGGTAGGAACTGTACGCTCGGTAAGGAATGTTGCCTTTTTACCGTTTTCGATTAAGGTAACATCAGTAACGTCTGTAACCGGCTTAGCATCTGCGTATGACTTTGCAATTACGGCAACGAGGTTTACATCAGCACCTACATAGAAGGTATATACCTGCTCGTAGCTGATTATTGAACTATCATTAGTCGATGCAGCATTATGCCAACCGAGGAAAGCCTCGTCATCGCCGAGAAGCGAATTATCAAAGGCAACTGTAACCTTTGTATTATAAGCAAAGGTTTTTGACTGACGTCCATCAATTGTTCCACCTTCGACCGAAACGGTATACTGAGCTTCATCCCTTGAATATACAGCCTTGATAACCAAGCTCTGCTGAACGGTAAATGTATCGCCTGCATCCATAGTTGCGCCGTTAACATCCCAGTACAATGAGGTGTAGCCATAGCTATTAGGCATTTTAGGAAGGGTTAACGAACTTCCTACTGCAACAGTCTGTGTGCCGGTGATAACTCCGCCACGTCCGACAAATACTATTGTCGCATTGGTTGCACCTGTGGTAAAGAATACTGCGGTATATTCGGTGTTTAATGTAAGTGTTACCTTAAATGATGCCTTATCCGATGCAATATTTCCGAATGAATCGAGCCAGTAGCCAAATTCGTATCCGCTATTCGCCTCGGCTGAAAGGGTTACTTCCTCGCCAACAAGATAATCCTTATTATAATCATAAGCCGCGCCATCAATATAATACTTTCCGCCTGCTTGCGCGCTAATATTCATATCAGCATAAGCACAGAATTTTTCAAACACGGCTTTGATAACAATCTCATCTTCAGTGATAGAAAGCGGGTATTCAGTGTCGGTAGAAAGCTTGTTTCCATTACCGTCAACCCATTTTGAGAACATGTATCCTTCGGTGTCACAAACAGCTTTAAGTACAACGTTTTCGCCGATGTAAAGCTTATTTTCTGAATCGAGAATAACTCCATCAACCTCGATATGACCGTTTTCGGTAGGGGTGATGTCGTAATTACCAACAACGGGGTCGCTCGATTCGACAATCAAAGTATCCCAACGGCAATAAGCCTCGGATTCGTACATGGTCATTGCCAATCTAAGATTATCAAAGCGATAATCAGCAGCAACGGGATTGTCTAAATCCTTCAAATCAACGTTGCAAATGGTAAAATTATCATTTGTGCGAGTAATCTTCAACTCTCCGCGCAAATATTCAACCTTGTAGGTTGCGTCAGCGAGGAAGTTGTTTGCCGCTACAGGATCGATAACATCTATATTATTGTATAAAACACGGTATCCGCTGGTATAATTTGATGTATTGCTATTCTTGAAATGATACATTTTGAGCTCGATATTGCCGATGGTCATATTTGAATAGCGATACTGTCCTGCTACCCAATTAGTTGTTGCGGGGTCAATAGTCTTGCTGGGTGTGGAGGGCTGCTTATACTGGAATGTGACAGACCACTTTGAGCCCAAGCTATACTTATCATTACTGATTGCGCCCATTATAGCTGCAACATCGCTATCCATAGCCTGAATGTAATTATCACCAAGCTCAACGTCATAGCTTGACGAAATGATATTGAAATTATTTTTATTAAATGTTCCCGAATAGTTGTTGATTACAGCGGAATGTGCTTCCTTGTAATCGGAATTATCAACAGGGGAAATATCAATTGTTCTGGCGGCAGTTTTATTCAAGCTGATGCCCGATTCGTTAACCAGCCAAGTGGTAAACGCCGATGCCATATTTTCGTATCCGGTTGCGTTCGGATGAAGCTTGTCATCGAGCCATTCAGGTTTATTCTCGGTTACTGCGTACATGTCAAAGAGAACTGCGTTATCATACATATCAGCCAATTCTCTTACCCATTCGCCCATCTTTCTGATGGTTTCGTCGGTCCAGTTCTGAATACAAAGCCAGGGCGGTGTAACAAATACGAGCTGTGTACCCTCGTAATTAACAGCATCAACGAGGTCACTGTACTCAGTTAACCATCTCTGGTGCCATGATTCGAGCTCGTCACCGGTAAACATAACCTCATCGCTGTCCATTATGCATCTTGAATCGTTTGTTCCGAGCATAACAACTACAAGGTCAGCTCGATTTCCCTTTGCTGCGACAAACTGATTCTGATAAACGTAGGTCTGATTACGACCAATTCCTACGTAAGCCATGGTACCTGAAACGCCGGCATTATAACAGTCATAGTTATAGCCGAGCAACTCATTTACCTCGTGAGATAATGTCTGGTTATGCTTAACTGCAACGCCGTGTGTAATAGAGTCACCGATAAAGGTAATTCTATACGGGTCGGTAGCGTTAGTGAGATCGGCATCAACCGAGCGCAGATACATAACACCTCTCGGATTGATAGCGGCTGTCATCGCTGTCTGTGCAATCTTTTCGGGATTGATTTCGATATATGTATTGAGTTCGCGACGAATCGGGTCAAAGTCATAGAACTTGCCACCGAGTGTCTTTCTATCGGTCAAAACGGATTCAAGAACGTTAATATTCGAGGTGCTGTATATAGCATTATCTACAAAAGGAACCGGCTTGTCATCGATTTCAACCTCAATCGATGTGTAATTGTTGGTATCCTCGAATGTAATTTTCACACGGTGCCACTGAGACGGATTGTAAAGGTCGGTGTAGGTAGCATCACAAACTGAGGTAGCAAGAATTGTAGATGTATCACTAATTCTGGCTATAAAAAGATGCTGTCCGTTATAACCCACTCTGTATCCATCGGTGAACAACGAATCGCATCTGAGTCCAACCGCCCAATCATTAGGTGACTTTACGTCAAATTCGATGGCTTCGTTCATAAGGGTCGTGCCCAAATCACCATGCACAAGATAATTGAAACGGGTTGAACCATCAGGAAGCGCCTTTGAATATTCCTTATAATTGGTCTCCCAATATGCAGTGTCAAAAATGTAGGTCGGCATATTTCCGCTGTCCTTTTCTACTTCGGCAGCTGAAACTGTAATACCGAAAAGGCACGACATCATTGATACCAGCATGATAACCGAAAGTACAGCTGAAATTGCTCTAAATAAAGCGGTTTTCATTGATTTTCCTCCTAATTTCACAAAGTTTTTTCGAACTTTAATGAATTTTTTACATTTTTATTATATCACACGCCATTTTCACGCTCTATCATTTTTTTGTTGTAATTATTTGTTTTTTTGACTGTATAAATTGAACTGCGTTAGTTTATATTTGTTTTTGATAAAGCTGAACGGCTGAATTTGTGAATTAAACACAATAAAGCTTAATTTGTTTTAGCAATTTGACAATATCAACATGAATTATATTGTTAATACTGACAAATTTCTATACAAATCAAGAGTAACATAATCAATAAATTTTTCCGTTTTTTCTGCTTTTTGCCACAAAAAAACACCGACTATCGCTATCAGTCGGTGCTTTTTTGTTCAATTTTTTGTTCTGTTTTGTCCTCTGTTTTTTGCTGCGGTTTTACAAAATTTTGCTTTACTATTACCTTGTCATATGTTTTTTTAAATCTTACCCTTCCCGAAAAAACATTTTCGCAGTGACAGCATTTAAAATTAGCTCTAAACGCATTATTTACGAATTTCCATTTGCTTATTCGCTTCATCGGATTTCCGCAAATATCACAATCAAACTTCATCTTTTCCTTATCAACCTCGGGATGATTCAAGTCGCTGATGTAGTAGGATTTAAAATCGAGACGCTCGTAATATTCCTTAGCTGTGGTATCGACAATGTACTTCTTCAGCTCCTTTTCATCAAATGTGAGCCTAAACAAGTCAGCACAGGCGATAACATCACCAAGCGCTCGGTGAGCCTGATACTTTTCAGGGTTAAGTCCCATCTGTTCAACCGCCGACATAAGCGCAATCTGATTTCCCGTGATACCAAGTTTTGACTGAACAAATTTCTGCAAATCGGCATACTTTTCGATAAAGTCCATACGATTCTTGTTCAAAAACAGCTTCAAATTCTCGCGAATTACATATAGGTCGGTATTCGACCAGGTCATCGTCAGCGTGTCCTCCCCGGCCCAATCGGTATAGTCGGCAAGTGCCTTTTTAAACGGGACGCCACTGAGCATGTCCTCATTTGTGATATGGGTAAGATTTTTTGTTCGAGAGGATAGCTTTTTATTAAGTTGTGAGCGAATGAGCTGCTGAAATCGACCTATCTCATTCAGCTGCTCATCCAATTTTACCGCGCCTATTTCAATAATTTCGTTGATGAAACGGGATTCCTTCACGCTATACGCGCTGTTCCATTCCAAATCAAGAATAATATATTTCACGAATTTTGTCCCTTCGTAAACCTTTTTATTTATTTTTACTTGCGAGCTTCATTCTCTGTTCCTTTGAAAGAATAACCTTGCGGAGACGGATGGACTCGGGAGTTACCTCAACAAGCTCGTCATCCTTTATAAATTCGAGCGACTGCTCGAGGCTGAGCGGGCTCGGCGGAACAAGGCGAAGCGCCTCGTCAGAGCCTGCTGCACGCATATTTGTAACGTGTTTTTTCTTACACACGTTGCATACAATGTCCTCGCCACGTGCATTTTCGCCGACAATCATTCCCTCATAAACGGGAACGCCGGGCCCAACGAAAAGGCGTCCTCTGTCCTGGGCTGAGAAAAGGCCGTAGGAATTGGTTTCGCCATCCTCGTGAACGACTATTGAGCCGTTTTGACGTTCCGGAATGTCACCCTTGTACTCCTCGTATCCGTCAAAAACGTGGTTCATAATTCCGTTTCCGTTGGTGTCGGTGAGGAACTGGGTACGGTAGCCCATGAGCGACCTTGACGGAATTCTAAACTCGATATGAGTCGAGCCGCCGTCGCGTGTTCCCATATTTATCATTTCGGCCTTTCGGGCGCCAAGACGCTCGATTACAGCGCCTACATAGCTTTCGGGCACCTCAATCATAAGCAGCTCCATCGGCTCCAAAAGGCGTCCGTCATCCGAATAGGTGTAGATTACCTTTGGTCGCGATACCTGGAATTCGTAGCCCTGACGTCGCATTGTTTCGATAAGAATGGAAAGGTGCAACTCACCGCGTCCCGACACCTTAAACGTGTCGGCTGAATCGGTTTCCTCCACCCTCATTGAGATATTGGTTTCGACCTCTTTAAAAAGGCGGTCACGAATATTTCGCGAGGTGACAAACTTGCCTTCCTTACCTGCAAATGGCGAATTATTAACCATAAAATTCATCGAAATGGTCGGCTCATCAATCTTTACAAACGGTAACGGCTCGACACATTCGGGGGAACAGGCAGTTTCTCCGATATTGATATTCGTAATGCCGGCAACTGCTATAAGGTCGCCGACAGATGCCGTTTCGCATTCCTTTTTGCCGAGTCCTTCGAACTGATAAAGCTTGCCGATGCGAACGTTATTCGTCACAGTGCCGTCGGTGTGACACATTGTAACAATTTGACCCGATTTTACAGTTCCGCGTTCTACCCTTCCTACGCCGATTCGTCCGACGTATTCGTCCGAATCGATATTAGAAAAGAGAATTTGAAGTCCTGCTTCGGTATCGCCCTCGGGTGCAGGCGCGTGTTCGATAATGGCGTCGAGCAGGGGACGCATATCCCCTTCGCGCACGGTCGGGTCAAGGGAAGCGTAGCCGTCGCGTGCCGATGCATAGATTACGGGGAATTCGAGCTGGTCATCATTGGCATTCAGGTCGATGAAGAGGTCGATTACCTCGTCAATTACCTCGTCGGGTCGAGCCATCGGTCTATCGATTTTATTAATTACGACAATCGGCTTTTTACCAAGAGACAGCGCCTTTTTGAGAACAAAGCGGGTCTGCGGCATACAGCCCTCGAACGCGTCAACGAGAAGTAAAACCGCGTCAACCATTTGAAGAATGCGCTCAACCTCGCCGCCGAAATCGGCATGTCCGGGAGTATCAACTATATTTATTTTTACATCGTTGTAATAAAGGCTTGTATTTTTTGATAAAATTGTAATGCCTCTTTCGCGTTCGATATCGCCCGAATCCATTACTCTATCTTCGACGTGCTCGTTTTGGCGAAAGGTACCCGCCTGTTTAAGCAATTTATCGACAATGGTCGTCTTTCCATGGTCAACGTGGGCAATAATTGCAATGTTTCTCAAATTCTGCTGTTTCAAAAATATCCACTTCTCTCTTTTTCAATAAAACCTATTTATTATATCACACCGATTTTCCAATTTCAACAAGTCTCATACATTATTACATAACTATTATTATTGATTTATTGGCGGCGAGGTGATATAATACTTTTTTAGGAGATGTAATTATGGCAAGGACTAAACTTAATAATCGACTTCTTCCCGACTATACTCGGGGTGAAGAAATTTTTAACATGGTTTCGCATATTGTCGGCGGTGCTTTTGGCGTTATTGCGCTGATTAGCTGCGTTATCGTAGCCGCCGTTAACGGAAATATTAGCGGAATCGTCGGTGGCTCAATTTATGGCGCTTCGATGATAACCCTTTACACAATGTCGAGCATTTATCACGGATTAAAGCCGAATGATAAAAACTCAACGGGTAAAAAGGTTATGCAAATTATCGACCACTGCTCAATCTTTTTGCTTATAGCGGGAACATATACGCCAATTGTGCTTTCTACAATTTGTAAGCATAATGCCGCACTCGGCTGGGTAATTTTCGGCGTTCAGTGGGGCTTCGCCGCGATAGGAATAACCTTTAACGCAATCGACCTTCGCCAGTATTCAAAATTTTCCATGATTTGCTATCTTGCTATGGGTTGGTGCATAGTTTTCACGGGAAAAACAATTGTCGCCGCGCTTCCAATCGGCTTTTGGTGGCTGCTTGCAGGTGGTATCGCATATACAATTGGCGCTGTACTTTACGGCGTCGGTCATAAAATGAGATATATGCATTCGATTTTTCACCTATTTGTACTTTTAGGCAGCATACTGCAATATGTTTGCATACTGCTTTATGTAATGCCTTAAAAAAATAAATTAAATGAGGGGTAAAACAAAAATGAAAAAAACTGGATTTTTCGCAGAATTTAAAAAGTTCATTATGCGCGGTAACGTAATCGACCTTGCAGTCGGCGTTATCATCGGCGGTGCTTTTCAGGCAATCGTAAACTCGCTTGTTAACGACCTTATTTCGCCGCTGCTCGGTCTCATTGGTGGTACCGATTTCACAAAATATGCAATAACTCTTAAAGAGGCCGTTGTTGACAAGGCAACCGGCGAGGTTACAAGCGAAGCCGTAATGCTTAACTACGGCGCATTCATCACCGCTGTTATCAACTTTTTGATTATGGCATTCATAATCTTCCTTCTTGTTAAGACCATTAACAAAATTTCCGACCTTGGAAAGAAAAAGGAAGAGGAAGCTCCTGCTGCTCCTACAACCAAGGTATGTCCCTTCTGTAAAAGCGAAATCGCAATCGACGCCGTTAAGTGCGCTCACTGTACAAGCGACGTAGAATAATTATTTCATTATGATTGGGTACGTTGGCAACAAGTATAAGCTTGCCCTGCGCGGTACATTTTCGTTTTTACTTTACAGTGGAATCGTAAACATAGTCGGCATTTTATTTTCATTTTATTTGAAAATAAATCTTGGCTATGACGTTTATCAGCTTAATCACTGTTGGTTATACATAAACATTGCCGAATGGGTCGCGTTTATAATAGCATTTGGGCTTAAATATGTCGAAAACATCGGGTACATTGACGATTATGACCACGTTCATTATTACGGGTCATACCTTCGTGTAATGGCGCTTATTTTGATATACGTATTCATTCCGCCGCTTTTTTCAATCGGCGGTGGTGGAGCCGTTTTCTCAACCGTTATAGGTCTTTGCTACCAGCCAAGTCTCCTGCTTAGCAACCTGATTAACAATCATACCCAGACAAACGATTGGCTGATGGAGGCCGAAAGAATGTTCTATTGGCCGCAGGTTGCGGGTTTAATTGTTACGTTACCGATTAACTTCTTTGCGCTGTATCCCTTTTACATTCTCGGAAAAAGGAACCGAAAGCGCGACCTTAAAGAAGGAATTGTTTTAAGAATTAAGAGATAGAATTACACAAAAAGCGGTCAAGCCACTGAGTTTGACCGCTTTTTTTGCGACGTTAAAAAACCGACCGATGAGGGTGTTTAATTTCCCTTTTTCGGCCGGTTGTATTTTATGCTGTTTTTACTTACCTGTGCTGCCAAAGCCGCCATCGCCGCGTGCCGTTTCGCTTAGCTCGTCGACCTCGCTGAACGAAACCGAAAGATACGGCATTATTACAAGCTGGGCGATACGGTCGCCATTTTCGATTATTTTCGGCTGGTCGGTATCATTATGAATTGCGATAATATATTCTCCACGATAGTCGCTGTCGCATACGCCAACACAATTAGCCGGGCGAAGTCCCTGCTTTGTCGCAAGGCCGCTTCGAGCAAAAATCGCACCAAAATAACCATCAGGTACAGCTATTGCAAGCCCTGTACCAATCTTTTCGGTCGTGTGGGGCTGTACGGTTACACCTTCGACATCGAGGCAGGCATAGAGGTCGTATCCCGCCGCCTTTTCGGAGCCTGATGTTGGCAATTTTGCCGTTTCTTTTAGCCTTTTAACCTTTATTTCCACTTTTTTGGTTCCCCCTTTTTTAATAAAAGAGATTTATCCCCTATTATCTGTGAAAAAGTTTCTTTGTTTGATAAACCGGCTCGCAGGTAACCTGTAATCCAAGCTTTTTAAGGATATTCATATCAACCTGGGACAGTATAACCGATGAATGAACGTTGCAATTTACGAGCTTTTTAACCTGTTCGAGCGCATACTTTGCGTTATTGTCGCTGACCGAACAAATTGAAAGGGCTACAAGCAACTCGTCGGTATGAAGTCGCGGATTGTGATTGCCGAGGACGTCAACCTTTAACGATTGAACAGGTTCGAGTACCTCACGTGAAATAAGGTGAATTGAATCGTCAATTCCTCCAAGTTCCTTTAACGCGTTGAGGAGCATTGCGGCCGTTGCGCCAAGAAGGCTCGACGTTTTTCCCGTCACGATTTTTCCGTTAGGAAGCTCGATTGCCGCTGCAGGCGCTTCGGTTTCGGCGGCTTTTTTGTTTGCCGCTGCGACAACGGGACGGTCATCGGATGAAATTCCTACCATATTCATAAGAAGCTCGATTTTTTGCGCAACGGTGCTTTCGATATTTCCCTTTCGAATGTCACAAAGGGCATTATAATATCGGCGAATAATCTCATCCTTTGCCGCTGCGCATACCGCATCGTCATCGAAAATACAGTTACCCGCCATATTAACGCCCATATCGGTAGGTGACTTATACGGACAGGTTCCGCTTATCTTCTTAAACATTGCGGAAAGAACGGGGAAAATTTCGACATCGCGATTATAGTTAACCACCGTTGCGCCATACGCTTCGAGGTGGTACGGGTCAATCATATTCACGTCATTGAGGTCGGCAGTTGCCGCTTCGTAGGCAATATTTACGGGGTGGCTGAGGGGTAAATTCCATACCGGGAATGTCTCGAACTTTGCGTACCCTGATTTTATTCCGCGAAGATTATCGTGATAAAGCTGGCTGAGGCAGGTGGCCATTTTTCCGCTTCCGGGTCCCGGTGCAGTGACAACTACAAGTGAACGTGAGGTTTCGATATATTCATTCTTGCCAAGTCCGTCATCGCTGACTATTCGCGAAATGTCACTCGGATAGCCGGCAATTACATAATGGCGGTAAACCTTTACTCCAAGGGCTTCAAGTCGCTTTTGGAAGGCTATTGCAGCCGGCTGGTCGCTGTAACGGGCAAGAACAACGCTTCCTACGTATAAGCCAAAGCCACGGAAAGCATCAATAAGGCGAAGAACATCGACGTCGTAGGTGATACCGAGGTCGCCTCGTACCTTATTCTTTTCAATATCGGCGGCATTGATTACGATAACAATTTCGGCCTGCTCCTTTAATTCGATGAGCATACGAATTTTACTGTCGGGCTCAAATCCCGGCAAAACTCGCGCCGCATGATAATCGTCAAATAACTTTCCGCCAAATTCGAGATACAGCTTTCCACCAAACTGTGCAATTCGGTCGAGAATATGCTCCGACTGCATTTTTATATACTTGTCGTTATCAAATCCCCGTTTAAACATTCCTCACACCCCTAATTACATATACTTATATATTCTACTATATTATATCCGCTATTTCAAGTGGGCATATTCCCTTTTCAAAAAAATAAAAGCGACTTCGTTTTCACCTTGCTAAAAAAGGATAAAAATCGGTCGCTATTTTATTTATGTAAAAATTATGCCTTTGGTGTATTGTGAATACGGGCGCTTGTTTTTCCTTCGGGATTGATTTCGCCTGCACGCATAAGCGCTTTCTTTGTCAATGCGGGACCGACAAGCTCATAAATCAGCACCGAAAATAATATTACGTTTCTCACCAATGCTCCACCCGGCAATGTCATCGCCGTCATAGCCATTCCGAGCGCAACACCTGCCTGCGGCAAAAGCGTGATCCCCAAATTATCGGTAATCGGCTTTTCACAATTGGTAAGCTGACAGCTGAATCTTGCGCCAAAATATTTTCCCAGTGAGCGCGAGAAAATATACACAACACCTACCGCAAGGGTGGCTACGTTGGCAAGAATTTTAAGGTCAAGCTCAGCACCCGAAATTACAAAGAAAAGAATATTCAGCGGCACCGTCCAGGTTTCGATTCGTCCCATAAGTTCCTCCGAGGTGGAACAAATGTTGCAAAATACCGTACCTGTCATCATGCAAACGAGTAAAAGCGAAAAGCCGAAATGAATACCGCCAATGGTAAACTTTATCATCGAAAGGCCGACCGTCAGCATTACAAAACCGACCGACACGGCCATTCGCTTGCTTCGTGAGTGGAAAAAGCGCTCGACAAAATTAAGCAAAAAGCCCATTGTTGTACCGAGTACAAAGGAAAGCACAATTTCGATTAACGGCTCTAAAACAACGCCGATAACATTAATCGAACCGTGAGAAATCGCCGACGCAACGCCGAATGAAACCGAAAACAGCACAAGTCCAACTGCATCGTCGATTGCAACAACCAGCATCAAAAGCCGTGTAAGCGGGCCCTCCGCCTTATACTGACGAACTACCATCAGAGTAGCTGCAGGAGCCGTTGCCGAAGCAATTGCGCCGAGTACAATCGCCGACGGAAGCGAAAGAACATTCGGGAACATCAGGTGAATGGCTATGAGGATAGCGTCAACGGCTATCGTCGTTCCAACCGCCTGAGCGATTCCTATTGTAATCGCCTTTTTACCCATATTTTTGAGCTGGGAAATTCGAAACTCGTTTCCGATAGTAAAGGCGATAAAGCCAAGCGCCGTTTGAGTCAATATGCTCATTGACTCAACATGCTCCATTGAAGTAAAGCCAAGCCCGTCAATTCCCAATGCACCGAGAATATACGGACCTATTAAAAGTCCTGCTACAAGGTATCCCGTTACGGCAGGGAGTCCAAAAAGCTTCGCCGGTCGGGTAAGCATAAGACCGACCAACATCGCAACCGCGATACTTATAAGATAAATTTCCATAAAAACTACGCCTTCTTAATATAATCTGATTCGTAAATATATACTCTAAACGAACCAAATCATATCACCGAAGGCGAATAAAATCAAGAACAAATATAAATGAAATAAAGCGTTACGGACCGATTTTTTTAGTCATTTTGTCGCTTTAAGCCGATATTGCAGGAATTTACTGCTTGCCAAGCTCGATTGAGCGGTTGTAAGCGGCCTTTATCGCCTTTATTGCGGCGGCTCTGAAATCGGCATTTTCGAGGGCGCTAACACCCGCAATAGTAGTTCCTGCGGGACTGCAAACCGAATCCTTTAAATCAGCGGGATGACGTCCTGTTTCCTGCATAAGCTTTGCCGAGCCGAGAACAGTTTGAGCCGCAAGGGATAAAGCCTGCGCTCTCGGCAATCCGCACGAAACGGCTCCGTCGGCAAGCGCCTCGATAAACATAAATACAAAGGCGGGACCGCTTCCCGAAAGGGCGCAACCGGCATCAAAAAGCCCCTCGTCAAGCATTTCGAAGCGACCTGCACATTTCATCAGCGAAACAAATTCAGCCTTTTCCTCATCGGTGACGAGGTCGTTTGCGGTATATAAAATCATTCCTTCGCCTACGGCTGCGGCCACATTAGGCATTATGCGAATTATCGGGCAATCTTCACCAAGCATATCCGAAATTTTCGACATGCTGATTCCTGCCGCCATCGTAACGAGTACAAAACGGTCTTCACGCGCTTTAAGCACAGGGGCAATTTCGTCGATTACAAGTGACATTATCTGCGGCTTTACACCGAGGAAAATGTATTTGCATTTTTCAGCAACCGCCTTAGCATCGCCATTGTCGCAACCAAGTTTTCTTGCAAGCTTGGTTGCCTTTTCGCTATTAGCATCGGCTAAAAGAGCCGAAAATTCTTCATTACCTTTTTTTGCGGCAACGGCAAGCGCACCGCCCATGTTTCCGGTTCCGATAAAACCAAAGGTATATTTCATAATTTTTTCTCCTATCTAATCTGGCCGTTACCACGAACGATATACTTATAGGTTGTAAGCTCGTCAAGTCCCATCGGACCTCTTGCGTGCAGCTTTTGGGTTGAAATTCCCATCTCGCAACCGAGCCCAAATTCGCCACCGTCGGTAAAACGAGTAGATGCATTGACGTATACAGCCGCGCTGTCAACCGCCGCTGTAAAATAGCTTGCGGCAGAACTATTCTCGGTGATAATCGATTCGCTATGTCCTGTTGAATGGGCGGCGATGTGCGAAACCGCCTCTTTCACCCCGTCGACCACCTTTACGGCAAGGATATAATCAAGGAATTCGGTATCAAAATCGGCATCAGCGGCGGCAACACCCTCGATAATTTCACCAGCTTCGGCGCAAAGTCGAAGTTCAACAGGTGCAACCCCCTTTTCGCCACGAGAAACGCAAAGTCGGTCATAAAGCATCGGTAAAAATTCAGCCGCTACCTCCCTATCGACGAGGCAGGTTTCGCATGCGTTACAAACCGACGGACGACTTGTTTTTGCATTTTCGATAATATTAACCGCCTTTTCTAAATCGGCGTCCTTGTCAACATATATAGTGCAAATTCCTGTACCCGTTTCGATACAAGGGACCTTTGCATTTTCGGTGCAGGCTGTGATGAGCCCCTTTCCACCGCGAGGAATAAGCAGGTCAACAAAGCCGACCGCCGTCATAAGCTCGTTTGCGCTTGCACGAGTAGTATCCTCGACAATGCTGATAAGCTCCTTCGGCAAACCTTCCTTTTCGAGCCCTTTTCGAAGAGCAGTCACAACGGCAAAGGAGGTTCTGAACGCTTCCTTTCCACCGCGTAAAACGCAAACATTGCCGCTCTTAAAGGCTAAAACGGCGGCATCAGAGGTAACATTCGGGCGACTTTCGTAAATAATTGCGACAACGCCCATAGGCACAGCCGTTTTTTCAATAAGAAGTCCGTCGAATCGGGTATGAGACGCGAGGACGCGACCAACCGGGTCGGGTAGCGACGCTACCTGCTTCATTCCGTCGGCCATTCCCTTTATTCTATCCTCGCTAAGCGCCAATCGGTCAATCATAACGTCCGACACTGTCCCCCTTGCCGCCTCGATGTCAAGTCGGTTTGCGTCAAGAATTTCGTTGGTTGCTTCGACGAGGCAATCGGCCATTGTCATTATTGCGCTATTCTTTTTTTCTGTTGAAAGGGTGGCGATATAAGGCTTTGCCGCCCTTGCATTTTTCAGTATTTCAGCGGTGGTAATCATTCACCCTTCACCTTACCCTTAAATATTGTTCCAACGGCCTTTCCGGCCGCGATATCATAGAGAATTTCGGGATTGCTTCCGTTTGCGATAATGGTCGAAATACCATCCTCAGCGGCAATGGTAGCTGCGTTGAGCTTTGTTCTCATTCCGCCGGTTGCAAGCTTTGTGCCCCTTCCCTTTGCGAGAGCGTAAATTTCGGGAGTAATCTCGTCAACTACGCTGATAAGCTCGGCATTCGGGTCGGTATGCGGATCGGTGGTATAAAGTCCGTCGATATCGGACAAAATTACAAGCAAATCGGCCGATATGCTGGTTGCAACAACTGCGCCGAGGGTATCATTATCGCCAATAACAATTTCTTCGGTAGAAACGGTATCGTTTTCGTTAATAATCGGCAACGCACCAAACTCTAACAAACGGGAAACGGTGTTTTTAAAATTAGTATGATTAACCTCGTTTTCAATATCGAAACGGGTGATAAGAAGCTGGGCTATGGTATGATTATATTCGGCAAATTGCTTGTCATAAATATACATCAGCTCGCATTGACCAACGGCGGCTGCCGCCTGCTTTGTGGGAATGTCGGTCGGCTTTTCGTTCAGCGAAAGCTTACCTACGCCCATTCCGATTGCACCCGACGAAACAAGGATAATCTCGTATCCCTCATTCTTCAAATCGCTGATAACTCGACAAAGCTTTTCTACCCTGCGAAGATTGATATGACCATTTTGATGAGTTAAGGTAGAGGTGCCTACCTTTATTACAATTCGCATAATAATCCCTCTTAATATATCTATATTTACTTGATTATACAAAACTGTTATGATTTTTGCAATATTAAGTGCAATTTTTTCTTGCAGTAATTGAAAAATGGGTTATAATGTATTTATCAAATTTAACGGAGAGAAGTATAAAAAATGGTTGACGGCTTTTACGTTATCGACTCACATTGTCATATCTATCCCGAAAAAATTGCCTCCCGTGCCGTTGCCGGAACCGACAATTTTTACGGTACCGTTTCGTTCGGAAACGGCATAACCGACCAGCTTCGCGAGCTGAAAGAAATCAGCGGAACCGACCTTTACATCGTACAATCGGTAGCAACTACCGCAAAGCAGGTCGGCAGTATCAACGAATTTATCGCAAACGAAGTAGATAAAGGTGATGGCCTTTTTGTCGGGCTCGGTACCCTTTACCCCGACAGCGATAATATAAAAGAGGACGTGCGACACCTCATTTCGCTTGGATTAAAAGGGGTAAAGCTCCACCCCGATATTCAGAATTTTAAGATTGACGATTACCGCTGTCTTAAAATTTACGAGCTTTGTGAGCAAGAAGGGTTACCCATCCTGATGCACACGGGTGACAACCGATATGATAACTCGAATCCAAACCGACTTGTTCCCGTGCTCAATATTTTTACGGGGTTGACTGTTATCGGAGCACATCTCGGCGGATATTCGATATGGAACGAGGCAAGCGAAAAATTAGCAGGACTTGATAATTTATACGTCGATTGCTCATCGTCGTTTCCCTTTATCGACAAGCAAACGGCGTTAGACATCATCAGAAAATATGGAGCTGACAAGGTGCTTTACGGCACCGATTACCCCATGTGGTCGCCGATGGAGGAGATAAAAACCTTTATGTCGCTCGGTCTCACCGATGATGAAAAGCGAAAAATCCTCAGCGAAAACGCAAAAAAATTATTCTTGAAATAATATAGATAACTAAAAACCGACCGAAAATATCGGTCGGTTTTTTTCATATGCGATTACTCTTTTTCAATAATTTCCAGCATTTCGTCAATCTTTTTTCTATCGGCGAGACCGAGAGAAAGCGCAGTTGCGCTTCCGGCCGCTGTACCAAGCCTTAACGCATAGGAGAAATCGCCTGTTTTAATATACCCTGCAACAAATCCCGCAACCATCGAATCACCTGCGCCAACAGTATTTACGGCATGACCGCCATACGAGCGCATAAAATGGGTTTCGCCGTTTTGGTCGAGTAATAAGCTACCCTTTTCGCCCATAGAAACAAGTACGTTTGCGGCACCTTTTTGCTGTAAATCACGGGCGCATTCGGTCGCCTTTTCGACGGTATCAATATCATACCCGAAAATATCGGCAAGCTCGTCATTATTAGGCTTTATGAGAAATGGGCGGCAACAAAGCGCATTCATCAAAAAATCACCTGCCGCATCGACGACAAAACGAACCTCCCTGTCCTTCAATTTCAGCAGAATGTCCTCGTACACCGTCTTTGGCAAGCTTGCGGGCACGCTACCCGAAACGACAAGAATATCGCCGTCATTTATCCCCTCAATTTTTTCGTAAAGGGCATTCAAATCATTGGCGGAAATTTCGGGTCCTGCCGTATTTATATCGGTTTCAGAATCGGACCGCAACTTCACATTTATGCGTGAAAAACCGCTTTTGAGGGTAATAAAATCGGTTTCGATTCCGCTATCATTAAGACGCTTTTCGATTTCCTTTCCGGTAAAACCGGCAACAAAACCCAATGCAACCGATTTTACCGAAAGCTCGTTTAAAACGGTAGAAACATTTATCCCCTTTCCACCGCAAAAAAAGCTGCCGTTATCGGTTCGGTGTTCCTTTCCGATGCAAAAGCGGTCGGCTCTTATTACATAATCGAGCGCAGGATTAAATGTAAGCGTATAAATCATTTTTTATCCTCCAAAAAGAAACATAGCGTAAATATTATATCGCATTATATCAAAAAAATCGCATTCATTCAAGTAAAACGATGACGCGCAAAATAACCTGTTCATTTATTTTACTTGATTTTTTATTATATTCAAAAAATCAGGAACAAAATTTTATGATTCCTTTGTAAAAATGTTTTAAAAACAGCATGTCATTTTCACTTTTTACAACAAAAAAATACATTTTTTAATATTTTCAATTCGATACTAACATTTTTTTGCACTAATTTTGTTGTTTTTTTACAATATAAGGCAGATTTTTTTATATATTGCACCAAAAAATCAAAAAAAATTAAATTTTTGATTTAAAATACTATTTTTTTGTACTATAATATACTTAACAGAACATTACTTAATCAGGTGATAATTATGAAATATGCATTTGATGAACTCAAGGATCCAAAAAATCAAGAATACCCTTTTGCTGCATTTTGGCAATGGCTTACTGCAGACGATCCTCTCGGCTGCGCCCTGCATTTTCATAGTCAA
The DNA here is from genome assembly GCA_017409475.1 of Clostridia bacterium. Classification (GTDB taxonomy): domain Bacteria; phylum Bacillota; class Clostridia; order Oscillospirales; family Acutalibacteraceae; genus UMGS1976. Next base: position 3,600 of record JAFQSP010000006.1, on the reverse strand, counting down.
ATAGAATTTATTTACGTTGTTACGGGTGTAATGGATTTATGGATCAATAATCAGAAACATACAATTGGCCCCAACACCTTCGTTATAATTCATTCTAACGAATACCACAAAATTGAGCATAATGCAGGTATTTGCTACTATTTCGCAGTGCGTTTCGAGCCCTCTATTCTTTACACCTCAAAGCAATCGATTGAAGAGCTAAAATGTATCATTCCCTTCTGCATTTCGCCGGGAAACAGACAACGCATTTTTAAAAACGCCGAGCTTAACGAGCTTATGCCGCACGGAAGTCTCCGTTCCGATATCGAAAGTTTGGTTAACGAATGGGAAAAGAAACCGCTCGGTTTTATGTTCCAAATGAGAAACCGTATTACAGCTATTTTTGTCGCTATCATTCGAGCTTGGGAAAAGCAATCGCCCAACCATGCGAATAATGTTTCATCCGACCTTACATATGCAATCAACTATGCTCAGAATTACATACTGAATAATTGCACCAACGTAAGCGAGGCCGATTTAGCAAGAGAATGTAATATAAGCTACAGCTATTTCTCTCGTTCATTTAAAAAATTGATGGGAATGAGCTTTAACCAATACGTTAACCACGTTCGTATTAACGAAGCCCAGCGATTACTTGTATCAAGCAACATCAGCGTTACCGATGTTGCGCTAAGTCTCGGTTTCTCATCCTCAAGTCATTTTATACATACCTTTAAGGCTGTAAAAGGAATAACACCTAACCAATTTAAACAGCAATATTTTGATAAATAAAAAGTGAACGGCGGATAAGGAACAAGCTCCTTATCCGCCGATTTTTTATGCAATTTTACGTTTAAGCGCAACCAAAGCGACCCCATTCAACATAAACAACGCAAGTAGCAGAGAGATGTTGCTGTTATCCCCCGTTTTTGGTGAACCCGAATACTGCTTTGAAATGACCTTGAGCGCATCTTTAATTCGGGTCAAGTCATCATTAAGCGTCTTTTTTTGGTCATCGGTGTAATTTCCGTCATATTCTTTTAGCATCTTTTTAATGTCAGACGCCGCTTTATCGAGCGCTTTTTTATCTTCAGGCTTTACATTATCCGCTGTAATGTCTTTCGTTTGCTTAATGCTTTCGCTATCCAAACTCGCATTAACCTCGTCGATGCGGGAAAGAAGACCTTCCAGCTCCTTTTTCATTTCGTTAAGACGGGCTTTTTCTTTAGCAGTAGCGTTTGTTCCCTGCTCTATGACCGCATCGACGTAGTCAAGCGTCATCAGGATATCCTCCATATGCTCGGATTTAACGTTCTTTTCATTTATATCTGACACATATGTCATAAGCTCTTCCAACTCATACATAAATACAGTCAGTTCACAGGTAGCTGCATCGTTTGTTGCGGTAATGGTGTAGGTTGTATTCTTATCTGCGGGCAGGCTGACGACCGTCTCTTCGCCCTGAATCTCGACCTCTTCACCATTGAGCGTTATAGATTGCATGTTCTTACCCTTTACCACTACCTTCTGCGTGGTGAAATATTGGCCGTAATCCTCAACTCCTGAAAACATCGGAGGTTGCTTATAATTTAATGTAAATGAGGTATTTCTCAGCTCCGACAATATCATAGCTCCGCCATCGGCAAACCCTTCAATCATGCACATCTGAGTAGCTTCCAGACAGTTTTCTATTCCGGTATGTTGCTCCTGAGCGGAAATGTCGAGGTAATATTGTTTTGTATCAAAGGTCAAGCCCGGTAAATCACAATATTCTTGAAGTAATCTGATACCAATTATCGACTGCTCGCTACGAAAAACCAATTCGTTGGTTTGTTCACTGACACCCGGCTGAAGACATATATTTCGATGGTTATTGCGTATTCCATCCACGCTATAAGCGGACATAACAAAATTTTCATAACTGGCATCGACACCATGAAGAGAGTAATAGATATTAGTATCTTCTAAAAGCTCGTCTCCATCAATCTTTGTAGTAATTTTAACCTTATAATAGTAATAATCATCCTCCTCGGCGCAGACCGTCGGTACGCTGACAGCAATCATGCAACAGATAACTGCCAAAACAAAAAATAAATGTAAACATTTTTTCACAGCAATTCCTCCTTGACAACAGCAACCAGGTATAATCGGACTACTCCGAACGCCCTGTGCGACAAGTCACTTTAATTCTGTTATATTATACCAATAATACCCATTATTTTCAACATTTTTTTCGCACGCAAAATGTGAAAATTTTGCAACGACGCGCCAAATTGCAAGAACTGTGATTTACAGAGTATTTTTGGCATAACTTATGGAAGATAAAATAAATATCCACCCGTACAACAGATGGTTGTTTGTTTTCGGGGATAGCACTAACCAATACTGGCAGCGCACAAGTGTGCTAATGATTGATCTGCCAGCCATGTAACGCGCGCAGATATTCTATTCACAAATACAAACAAAGTAAACCACGTAAAATAAAACAAAAACTGCTATTGACTAAAATTTAATCAATAGCAGTTTTGACATTATTTTGGCTTGCTTATGAAACTGTCTTACCTTGATGCATCGATTATTGCTTCAACGTCACCTTGCAAATTATATACATAATAATATTCAACGCCGTTATAGGTAAAGCCGATGTATGCGCCGTTGTTATCGTATATCCACATTAGGACATTGTCGCCGGTTTTTTGACCTGCTAAAATATCGCCGGCATAGAAAAACTCGGTGGTTACGTCTTCAACCGTTTTAGAAATACGCTGTCCTTGCAGGACAATATTACAATTTACACTTTATAAATATTTACTTAACAATAATTCAAACTGGTCCTCATCAAAGATACTATACCCTGCATAAAAACGAAACCCTCTCTTTATTGTATAGTTGGCTTGTCCAGACCAATTAATCATCTCATACTCACCATTTTTATAACAGATCTTAATAACCGTATCCTCTTCACCCTCGTTAGTTAATCCTCTTGGATCTCCATAAAAAGTATAGCAATCTATGTTACTAAGTTCATTTAAAAAAGATCGTATATCTTCGATTTTTTTCACTTCTGTTTGCACAATATCACTGTCTTCATTAAATGATACTGTAACAATTGAAATGCTATCTATTTTATCAATTGGATTCAACAAGTTGTATGTCTTTGCATGCCTACACGAAACAAAGCAAAATAACATTAATATAATCTCCAGTACAAATGCAATTTTTTTCATATTAATTCTCCCTATATCTCACTCCCAGAACATTTCTATTAAATCCCAATATGAATTATATGTTCCTTCCGGCCAAGGCGTATTATCAGATGTCCTATTAACCCCACCGAGCATATCTGCTTCAAGTTCCCAAGGAGAACCATAATAATCATATGGTAACTTTTCATATCTGTCCAACACATTAGCTGTTAAAGATGGAATAGCAACATTAAAAGTATATTTGAACATACCCACATTATCTGCTTGAACAGCATGGCCATACTCATGATTTAGGTTGGTTTCAGTTTGTTGTGTTTTGCTTAATCCAATAAACCCATAAAAAAAAGATGCGTCAAATGATGTTTTTAAAACAAAGGTTCCTTTATAACTTGAAAAATAATTTGAAGAAAACACT
>JAFQSP010000005.1 GCA_017409475.1 Clostridia bacterium | reverse complement strand
TTCCGCGGATAACGAATGTCATGTAAGGATCAGCGTATGCATCATCGGCAAAGAGGCTCTTTTCTACTAAATAGTTCAACGAAATGTTGCTCTGTAATACCATTGATACAGATTTTACCTTTAATTCAGGTAATACAACCGCATCAGGATCAGCTTCGCCACAGTTGCTGCAGGTGCCGTCAACATAGTTGTGACCGAGTGAAGGAATAACTTCTTCATAAGTGTCGCCGCAACCAGCACAGGTGTAAACTGTCTTTCCTGTTTCTGTACATGTAGCAGGAGTTGTTACTGCAGTATAGTTGTGCTCGTGAACTTCGGCTTCTTCAACCGCAACGGTGTAGATAGTATCATAACCGCGCTTATCCATTTTGAGTTCTGCGGTATAGTTAACGCCTGTTTCCCATGCGCCGGCAGTTGCCTTGTTTACAAGAGCAACGGATGATGAAACGAGAGCTGTTTCGGTAACGAATTTAAGGTCAAATTCGCCTGCTTCGGTAAGCTTGCTTGAAAGCTTGATTCTGAAGAGCTCGCCGTTATTAGCATCGAGGTCAGCAGCTCCAACCGAGAAGGTGCAACCTGCGTTATCGTCAGACTGGAAGATAACCTTGAGCAATCCGTCGGTTGTATCGTAATTTGAGATAAGGGTTGCTGAATCGTAAGGAGTAGCGTAAACAATCTTATTATTTTCGCGAACAGCAATTACTTCAGCGTTATCCATTGAAATAAGTGTTGTTGCAAAAGCAATTGTGCGATCGAATGTGCTGGTAACGAGGTCACCTGTGTAGTTCATTTCGCCGATAAGATCAGCATAGTTAGTAAGTCTAACTACCATCCAGAATTCGCCGTTAACTGTATCAACAGCTTCGATAGCGTTTCCTTCAGCATCAACGAAATCCATAGCCCATTCTGCGCCGTCGGGAGTGTAAACTTCTCTTTCGCCACAGAAATCACAGTAACCTGCTGTGTATGCATGATCAACGATTGCGAGTTCCTCTGTGTAGCTATCGCCACAACGTGAACAGGTGAAGGTTTCGATACCTGTTGAGTAGCAGGTAGGAGCGGTTGTAACTTCGCCTACATACTTGTGTCCAAGAACAGGAATTTCGGTGTAGTAATCATCTTCACCGCAATCACAGGTATAGTGCATTGAACCTGTTTCGTCACAAGTAGGTTCTTTTACAGTAGAGCCAACGTAATCGTGGATATGAGCATCGCCCTGATATGTCTTAACCTTGAAAGAACCGATGATAATACCATAAATATCATCATGTGTAACGTTGCTGTCGTCAACACACTTAAGTTCTTCCATATCAGCCTTGATATACCACATACCTGTCTGTGAAATATGCTTTAAATTATCGTGCATAGCTGCGGCGTCGCCCTTCCACGGATGAGCTGTTCCGCCGATCTGAGCGTTTGTATATGCATCAAAGTAATAGAACTTTACAATTTTGCCCTTATACTTAACGCCATCAATTGTAATAGTATAGCTTGTGTAGTCCTGCCACCACTGAGTACAGCTGAGTGTATCGCCATAGTAAAGTGATGTTACTTCGGCGCCATCCTTCACAAGATAGAAGGCATTTGTTGAAGGATCGCCCATAACAACCTTATCTAAATCGCTATTCTTAGCATAATTAATCTTACTGTTAACACCTTCGTAATCAGCGAAAACATATTCTCTTACTGTAACAGTAGCGAGGAGAACAGTAACATCATCATATGTATTACCTGCTTCATCAGTTACATTTGAAAGAGTACCGTAGATGAAGTACTTACCTACAGCTGTGAACTCATATGTATCAGCGCCGGCGGTTGTATCAACGGTGTGAACTGTTTCTTCGTTAAGAACGAAGGTCATTTCGTTAATATTACCGGTTACAGCTGTACCATCGAGGGTGTAGCTGAAGGTCTTATCAGCCCATGATTCGCTGATTGTAAGCTTATCATTATTTGCCTCAGAAATATAGTATTCAACTGCGCTGAACTTTAATGCTGCATTTGAATCGAGGTTGGTCGAATTGAGCTTGTAGTTAACGGTCTTTCCTGTATATACACGCTCAAGCATTTCGCCACATGTGTTACATGTTGTAGTTGTGACATAGTTTGCGGTTGAAGATGACTCATCGTGACCGAAAGCCGCTTCATCCTCTGTGTATGTATCATCGCAAAGTGAGCAAACGTATGTACGTACACCATCTTCTGTACAAGTAGCTGTTGTTGTTGATTTGTAGTCATGTACACATACGCCTGAGTTAGCTCCGATAGCTACAATTGCAGCCTGGAGTTCGGCAGATGTACCTGTGCAAGCAAGTGTTCTAAGGAACTGAGCTTCTGCTACAGCAGCTTCGTCATTTATATCAACATCAGCGAGATATGCGTTTAAAGCATCAACAGTAGCATAGGGGAAATTACCGGTAAGAGCATTAGCCTTTACCAAGAAAACATTGTATGTCCATGCAGATGGGTTGCTGTTTGCTGCGCCATCACTGAAAAGAGTGATGTTAACATTGCTGAATCCGTATCCTTCAGGAAGAGCCACCTGAGTAGAGGTTGTTGCATCAGCGAGGGTCCAATTAATATCGCCAAGGTAATTTGTGTTAACCTTAACGTTACCATTGGCAACAGTGAATTCAACTCTAAGGTTAGGATCCCATGTTGAGCTTAATGCGTTAGTAACATCGTCCTTACCAACTGTAAGACCTGTGTCATATGTAGCAAGTTCGGTATCACCATAGAATAATTTGTATTTAATCGATTCGGTAGAAGTAACACCCATATCGATAACAAACTTTAAATCACCGATGGCTGCATAATGCTGCTCATGGTTAGCAGCATTTACGCCATAGTTGTAGTTTGCATAATACTTGAAGATGAAATCGTACAGGTAGAATGAATTCTGTGAAACAGCGGTTACATCGTTAGTACGCTTTGCTCCTGTGATATAATCGCCGTTATTAGCACCTGTAACATTGAACTTTTCACTAATTTCACCGGTATAGGTGATAGCTGAAAGTTCTGCGTCGAGTGTCTCGTCAGCGAATACGGTAGTAAATGCGCAAGAAAGCATTGATACTACGATCATAAGCGCTGAAACAAGAGACAATACTTTTTTGAATGTTTTCATAGTTTACGCTTCTCCTTTACGGATATTTTATTTGCCTTACAATAACATATATACAGATATGAATTGTCATCCTTTAAAAAGCCGACAAACACACAGCCAACAAAACCGGTAAACAATTTTTTTACCGATAGATATCGACTATATGCTCATATTAGCATACTGCTATTCTAATATACACCATAATTATACACATTTGTTAGGTATAAAGTCAATGTAAAATAATACGAAAATTTTTATAATATTTGTGAAATCAGCCGAAAAAATATTTTTTTCTCAAAAAAACACACGCCAAAGCAATTTTTTGATACTTCACTTCATCGGGCATGCATCAATGCCCTTTTGAGCCAAGAAAAAGGGTTTTAGCGCCGAAATCATCATTTCAACACCGCCCATGCTGTCACTTTCAAAGTTCATCGGCATTACGGGATCGTGAACCGAAAGACGAAGCAGGAACCAGCCGTCAGCATCCTTGCAGCTAACCCTTATTCCCTCGCGGTTGTCATCGGCAATCTGCCAATTTTCATTTTCAGCAGCAAGAGCTTCAAGCTCGGCAATAATTCTTTCACCTACCGGCCTGAAATCACTTTCGGTGATGTTAAAACGGATTTCCTTGCGCTCAACCGGTTCGCGAAGACTGCTGATAAGGTCGGCAATTTCCTTACCCTCGGCTTTAAGCTGGGCAAGTTTAATTACAATGCGTGTAATAAGATATGCGCCGTCATCGAGGAAGTAGTTATTCTTAAACGCCGCGTGACCGCTTGTTTCGATGGCAAGAGGAGCGATTTCTCCCGATTCACACAGTTCAACCGCCTTATCGATTACATTCTTATACCCTCTGCGATAGCGATAGTGCTTTGCGTTAAGCTCGTTTTCGATAAATACTTTAAGTCCGCTCGACGTAATCGAATCGGTAACGATTGTTCCGTTAGGATAATCCTCGCAGGCAAGCACGGATGCAAGGGCAACCAGTCGGTTACGGTTGATTTCTTCGCCATCGGGGGCAACTGCACCTGCACGGTCAACGTCGGTATCGAAAATTATGCCAAGGTCGGCCGATGCGGCAACGGTCGCCTTTGACGCACATTCCATAGCATACTCATTTTCAGGATTCGGGATATGATTAGGGAATCTTCCATCTGGTTCGAGATTTATGCTTCCCGAAACGTCGGCTCCAAGCGGTAACAGCACCTTTTCGGCATAAAAGCCGCCGGCACCGTTTCCTGCATCTACTGCGAATTTGAGGTTTGCAAGAGGCTTTGAGCCCTTTTCGGCGCCCAATCGGTCGCAAATCATATCGCGGAGATATTCAGCGTATTGGTCAAGATAGTTGCAATCGGTAATGCTTCCGCTACCATCAATTTTTTCGCCATTTAATGCGAGGGTGAGAATATCGGTGATGTCGTTACCTTCAAGCCCTCCCTCTTTTGTAAAAAATTTGAGTCCGTTTCTGTTATACGGATGATGGCTTGCCGTAATCGAAAGAGCGGCCTCACAGCCCTTATGTACCGTGGTCATAAACATAGCAGGGGTGGTACAAAGTCCGCAACGAATAACCGAAAAGCCCGAATCGCAGAGGGCTTTTACCGCCTGGGTTTCGATTCTTTCACCCGAAAGTCGACAGTCGCGACCAACTGCTACTGTCAGCTTTTCGCTGCCGTATTTTTCAGAAAGCCACTTTGCGAAAGCGCGCATTATGGTATAAACCGTTTTGTCGGTGAGCTGAATCGGCTGGTTGGGCTCGCCTTCAAGAGCAACCCCTCTTATATCCGTTCCGCTTTTAAGCTTCAATAAATCCTTATACATTATTATCTTCCTTTCAGCAAATAAGTTTGCCGTTATTTATTGTTATCACTCGGTGGGCGGTTGACGCCACCTGCTCATCATGAGTAATGAGAACAACCGTTCGGCCGTTTTTATTCAGCTCGTGAAAAATCTCCATAATCTCGTCCCTGATTCCGCTGTCAAGGTTTCCTGTCGGCTCGTCGGCAAGAATAAGCGGTGGGTCGGCGGCAACTGCACGTGCGATGGCAATTCGTTGCTGCTGACCGCCCGACATTTCGCGAGGAAATCGCTTTGCCAAATTGGCAAGTCCAACGCGTTCAAGGGCTGATACCACCCTTTTTTCGCATTCGTCGGCGGAAATCCCTCTATACGCGAGCGGAAGTCGGACATTTTCCTCGGCGGTGAGGGACGGAATGAGATTATAGCTTTGAAAAACAAAGCCGATTGACCTGTTTCGTATTTTTGCAAGTGAGGAATCACCCACGCTGCAAATTTTCTCATTATTTAGATAATACTCGCCAAGGGTCGGCGTGTCAAGGCATCCGAGAATATTCATCAGTGTAGATTTGCCCGAACCCGACCGTCCGACAATTGCCGAAAACTCACCGTCGGCAACCGAAAACGATATGTCGTCGAGCGCCTTTACGCCCGACGGATAAACCTTTGTCATGTTTTTAATTTCAATCATGATTTTATATTGCCCATAAAAATTTATAATCCGTGCATTTTCGGATAAAATAAAAATGTTAACGGAGGTAATTTTTATGAGCGTTTCAAAAAAACAGTATGATAAAATGACAAAAAAGGCAACTCCGCCGTCGCCTTGGTTTCGTGATTGCGTTTGCGCCTTTTTGGTAGGTGGAAGCATTTGCGCCTTTGGTCAGTTTTTATTTAATGTATATTTAATGGGCGGAATGTTTGAGGAGGACGCAAGAGGCGCCGCTTCGATTACTATAATTGCGCTTACGGCAATTCTCACCGGGCTGCACGCTTGGGAAAAGATTGGAAAATTTGCCGGCGCAGGCGCCCTTGTTCCCATTACAGGCTTTGCAAACGCAGTAGCCTCCCCTGCTCTCGAATTCAAAAGCGAGGGTTACGTCCTCGGTGTCGGCGCAAACATGTTCAAAATCGCAGGTCCTGTAATCGTTTACGGCACAGTCGCAAGTGTGATTTACGGTGTTGTGTATTGGATAATAAATTTATTATAAATACTGGAATTTAGAATAAAAAAACAAGGGTGACCACTGTCATCCTTGTTTCATAAAATAGATTAAAATACCCATAAAAGCCATAAAAATTAACCAGCCAACTATTTTGGGAAAGCAACCACCACTGGAAGTAGCATTTGGATCAGCGTCTCCCCACATGCTATCAATCATATCGCCAAGATCACTCATATGCACAACCCCCTTTCATTTGGTGTTATTGCCATTATACTAATGGATCATTTAATTGCCAAGTTGAATATCAGTCCACCCCTTATTATCACTGTGTCCTATATTGACAGTAGCAGAAGGTTACGTGCTCGGTGTCGGTGCGAACATGTTCAAAATCGCAGGATCTGTTATCGTGTATGGCGTAATGGCAAGTGTGATTTACGGTGTTGTGTATTGGATAATAAATTTATTATAAATAAGATGCTTTAAAAAAGGGCTGTCGGTCGGGTTATCTTGCATTTTGCAATCCCTCTGTCAAAAATCAGAGACTTTTACCACCTCCCTTTATACAAGGGAGGCAATTAAAAAAGGTCGCTCTGTAATCAGCACGACCTTTTATTATTTATACTATTATATTATTCTTTGCAAGATTTCTTTGCTGTGATAACTACGCAAGCGCCAGCTGCGAGGAGAGTTGCGAGAACAGCTACGATCGGAAGAACCATTCTGTCGTCGCCTGTCTTTCCGCTGTTTCCACCGGCTGAACCGGATGCTGTACCGGTTGTACCTAAGTTGCCGTTACCGGTTCTTGTTGTTGAATAGAACTTCTTAGCAAACCAGAGGCCGTAAGCGTAGTTTGTCTTGTCCTTTGAGTTGTTACCGGCTGCAACAACAGAAATTTCAGCGCTTTCGAAATCGGCATTTTTCACATTAAAGTATGAAGCTACGCCGTTAGCAGAGTCAACAGAAACGAGTGTTGAATCAACAACGTTCCATGCCATTGTGGTGTTATCCTTGATTACATAGAGCTTACCAACCTCGGTACCGTCCTGTGTGAAACGGATGCCGTAAGTGCCGCTAAAGTTAGAATCGAGCTGAACGTAACCAATTTTTTCTTCGCCGTACCAGAGCTCAGCGATATACTGGGCAACGCCTTCCTGCTGGTTACCGATTTTAAGCGAAACATCGCCTACGTTAAGTTCGTACTTTTCGCCAAGGCAATTCTTCGATGCGGCTGTATCCTTGTTATCTCTTGTAAAGGTAACAGAAGCCTGCCATGTTTTACCGAGATCGAGTGTTTCAGCATATGTAAGAGTATTAACTTCCTTGCCGTTAGCATAGAGAAGTCCGTTTGTACCGATTTTATCGGTATCGCCGTCGAAAATTTCGCCATCGAACTTTTCAAACTTTATAATCTTGTTGTTGTCGAGCTTCTCCTGAACTGTTTCGGTAGAAGAAGTATCTTCAACAGAAGATGTTTCTTCAACAGAAGATGTTTCTTCAACAGAAGATGTTTCTTCAACAGAAGATGTTTCTTCAACAGAAGAAATGTCATCTGCGAAAGCAACAACAGACATAGTTGCGATTAAGCAGAAAGCTACGAGCAAAGAAATAATAGTTTTTAAGCTTTTCATAAGTTTTCTCTCCTTTGAAATACAGGGATTTACATAATATCCCCCTCATACACTGTGTATTATACAGGTAATTTTTCAATATGTCAACAGATAAATTACATTTTTTCACAAATTTTTGTAAAAACAATTTTACTGTAATATTGATATTATTATTAATATATTTTCGATAAAGGTATGATGTTATTAAAGTAAATCTGTGCAATAAACCGTATCAATACAAAAAGCGAAGCCGAATCACGTCAAAGTCGACTTCGCTTTCTTTTTATATTTTTGACATATAAAGCATATATATGAGAAATATAAGCATTATGACATTAACAACCAACATCACCGGCACGCCAACAGAAAAGCTCTTTTTCTTTTTCTTATGACGGGACCTTTTCATAGCCAAAATGGTGCCAAGACTTCCACCGAGAATAGAAATAGAAAAAAGTATATTTTCGGGGATTCGATTTTTTCCTGCGCGAGCTCTCGCCTTGTCCACCTTCATAACAAAATAGCCAATAATATTGATTATTATGAAATAAAAAATATATATAAAAAAAGTTTGAGTAGCGCGAATGTGAGGAAGCTCCAAAAAATCACATATAGCCTGCCACGTTTCTCTCGATAGCATAGATTTTTCTCCTTTAATTAAATATAAAATGCAGTTTTACATTCGGGACAAACCGCAAAATCGTGTTTGTGAATATTTTTTATCTTTATACCGATAATTTTTATATCTGTTTGAGCCGAATAAATGCTGCATTCGGTAACCGAAAGGCAATTTTTACATTTCATAATCCGTTTTTCAATCTGCTTTACCGTTGCAGGTACAGATATAGAATTTTTCATAAATCAACCTCGTCAAAAACCGTATAATTTAACACTCACACCCATACAATTTTAATCATTTTTTGATTTTTGTCAACATATCGCCCTATTTTTTGTTCAATAGTAAAGTTTGCATATTGAAGATGGGATAAAAATATAATATAATGTTGTAAAATAGGGGGTGTAATTAAAATGAAGCAAGCTATCATTTTCATTATGATTGTATCAATATTACTTTCTGCCTCCTGCTCGGAAGTGAAAACGGCAAGTACGGATATTTCAGCTCCGATTGATTCGCTCACATCAAGCGATGCGTCATCAAAAGGCACATTGACAGAAAGCACCCCGTCAAACAACACGTCGTCAAACGACCTTTTCAACACAAAAAAGGACGAGCTGCGCGGCGTTTGGATTAGCTACAGCGAAATGGGAAACGCATTTAAAGGCGATTTTTATAAAAACATTGACGCCATGATGGATAATATCAAAAATTTGGGATTTAACACCGCCTATGTTCACGTAAGGGCGTTTTGCGATTCCTTTTATTCATCCGAGCTTTTCCCTTGGTCGTCATACATAACGGGTGAGCAAGGGATTTCCCCCGGCTTTGACCCTCTCGACTACATAATCAAATCCGGTAAAGAAAGAAACATTGAAATTCACGCATGGATAAATCCCTACAGGGTTTCGTATTCAACCGAGGACCCTTATTCCCTCAGCGAAAAAAATCCCGTCAGAAAATATATGGCCGAAAATCCCAATTCCACCTTTGCAGTAGGTTGTGACGGCGGACTTTATCTCAATCCGGCAAATGATGACGCCAACAAGCTCATTATTGACGGAGTAAAAGAAATCATTAACAAATACGACGTTGACGGAATACATTTTGACGATTATTTCTATCCTACAACGGATGAAAGCTTCGACACGGCTGATTATTTAGGTCACAAAGTCAAAAACAAAAACCCGCTTTCACTTGCCGATTGGCGCAGAGAAAACGTCAACCAAATGCTGAAAACCGTATATAACGAAATAAAGAAAAAGGACAAAAGCATCAGCTTCGGCATAAGCCCTGCGGGAAACAACGAACGCAATTACAACGAGCTTTATGCCGACATTGGCGCATGGGTAAAAGGCGGATACGTCGATTACATTATCCCTCAGCTTTATTTCGGATACAATTATCGCACGGAGCGGTTTCAATACGACAAGCTGGTTAAGGAATGGACAAAGTATAATAGCGACGTTACCCTTTATGCCGGTCTCGGTGCATATAAAATCGGTAACGCAAGCGGCACCGAAAAGGATGAATGGTCAAGCGGCTGCCTGATGGAAAAGATGATAAACCATTCAAGAGAATATAAATACGACGGCTTTGTAATTTTCAGCTATTCGTCGCTTTTTTCGAATGACAAACTGAACACAGAGGAAAGAAACAGGATATTCAACCTGATTGGAGATAATTAGAAACATGGCAAAACACGAGAAAAAATCACGTTTTATAAAATGGTTTTCGTCACTTCCAAAATGGCGCAAACTAATTCTTTGCACGCTGTCGGCTCTTTTGTCGGCGGCAATAATCGCAACGTCAACGCTTGCCATTTTCGGTCGGCTTGACGATGCTATAGAGGTTATTTCGGGAAAGTATATAACCGCTCCTGCCGAGGAACCGTACATAGCCGTTAACGCGGGAAATACACCAAAACAGCCGATTAGCGGCAATCCCGACCCGGTTAGCGCAACCCTGCTTGCTACATATATTCGAAACGAAACCGATTTCAGCATCGACGGTGATTGGAAAAAGCAAATCAATTCAGCCGTTTCATCGATTTCGAAATACGGATTCAACTGCATTATCGTACCGCTGAACGTAAGCGGAAACAAGATTTACGGCGGCGAAACCGATGTTTTAGATTACATTATAAAAGCCGCTGAAAAGAAATCTATTGCAGTTTACGGCGAATACAGCCTCCTTGCAAATAAGGATGAACGCTACGCAATTTCGAACGATGGCCATATTTCCGAGATAACGAGCGAAATCGAGCATATTATAACCTCGTATGCCCTCAGCGGAATACTTATTAACGATTATTATACCGAAATCGGCGAAAATGACTATTCCGCATATATGAAATCGGGCAGCGGAATGGGCTTTGATGCCTATTTACGCGACCGACTCGCCTCGGTAATAGAAGGAATAGGAAAAGCGATAAATGAAATAAGCGAGGGAATCGTCTACGGTATTGTCGCTGATGCCGTTTGGGCATCAAAGAGCGCTGTGGAGGGCGGCTTCGAATGCAAAAAGGACGTTTTTCAGGCGCTTACAAACGGCCATGCCGATACGGTGCTTTGGCTTAACAAGGGTTATGCCGACTGTGTTTTTGTTTCCATCCCCTATTCAACAAGGGATGCTGATATTCCATTTGGAAACATCGCTAAATGGTGGGCAACAATGGTCGGCGGAAAGGCTGCACTCAATTTTACATTAGCGGCATATAACGTCGGTTCGGGTGAAACATGGGATTCACCCACCCAGCTTGCCGACCAGATTGCATCAACTCCTGCGCTAAGTGCAAGCGGTTACGCCTTTGACAGTATTTCATCCCTCGTAAACGATAAAACAGATAATACGAAGAACGTTATAAAATATCTCAATGATAACGACCTTATGGGAGTAACCGAGCTTTCCTTTACCTCGGTTTATTCCGACTCGTTTACAACGTATAGCAAAATTCTTTCATTCACGGGAGCTTCCGACCCGATGAGCCCGCTTACAATGAATTCGACAGCGGTAAAGAGAACTGCACGAGGTTATTTTTCCTTCAACGTCACGCTGAAAGAGGGTAAAAACACCTTTACCTTCAAGCATAAAGGAAAAACCCGAACCTTCACCGTCACCTACGAGTCAATTGTTATAAAAAGAGTTGCTCCAAATGCCGACCAGTATTTAAACGGCGGCTCGGTAATTTCGGTAGCGGTCACGGCCAGAAGCGGCTCGGTAATCACCGCAACCCTCAACGGAAAGACGATAAAATTAGCCCAGATAAGCGCCGCCACCAATGACACAGCGATAAAACAGGAATTTTATGATTACACGGGTGTATTTTCACTTCCCGAATCAAAAGACACCACGCAGGACCTCGGCAGCATCATGTTTAACGCTACCTGCGGTTCCCTTTCGGAAAAGGTTGAAGGCGGAAAAATCATCGTTCGTTCAAAAAATGACGTTGTGATTAATTCAAGCGGCGGAAGCTATCAAAGCGGATTCGGAATTCAGGTTGGCGTAGGTACCCGTTACGTTGCAGAGGTCACCAACCAGCAGGCCGAAACCTTTGACGGAAGCCTCATTGACGAGCGTTCACGTCCTACAAACGCATATTTACCCGCAGGTACAGTAGATTATTGTAACGAAAATGACATTGTTTTTTATAATTCATCCTCATCCGATAATGCCGTTTTCAGACAGCTCGATTACGGAAAACGAGTATACACCGACGACGTTGCAATTTTCAAGGCAACACTTCCCGAAACAAACTCAATTACCCTCAAATCGACTGAAATTGTTGACCGACACACCGTTATGACCTTTGACACTCAGTGGAAGGCGCCCTTTAACGTTACTCTCGGCAACCAAAGCTATAAAAACCCGTATAAACCGAATGACCGACCCGATTATACCGTCGACAGTCTCACCTTTAACTATATCGACATCGAATTTTGTTACACCGTTTCGGCTCAGGGTAAAATTGTTTTAGACAATCATCCTGTTTTTTCAAAGGGTGAGTGGATAAAGAACGGAAGCAACTATGTAATGCGCCTTTATCTTAAAAAGGCGGGAGCATTCTATGGCTGGACTGCTCAATATAACGAAAAAAATCAGCTCGAATTTTATTTCCTCAATCCCGCAAAAATTACCGCAGCATCAACCTATTACGGATACCGTCTCGATGGAGTTGTAATCGTTCTTGATGCCGGTCACGGTGGCAAAAACGAGCCGGGTGCCGTTGGCTCAAACAACACAAATACCGAAGCCGTGCTCAATCTTTTCCTCGCGACAAAGATAAGACGTGAACTCGAAAATATCGGCGCCACCGTTATTATGACACGGACGTCAAATGTATATCTCAGCCTTTCGGAAAGATATAAAATAACCAATAAAATAAAGCCCGATATTTTCATTTCGATACACCGAAACGGCTCACCTGCAACCGAGGCTCACGGCTACTCAAACTTCTATTTCCAGCCGTATTCAAAGCCTCTCGCAAAGGCAATATACGACCGAACTATTCAAGCCTTTGATTTCGAGCGACGTTATAATTACTATCCGTTTTATGTTACGCGAGTGAGCTGCTGCCCATCGGTTTTGACCGAAAATGGATTTATGACAAACGCAATGGATTTTGCAAAAATTCAGACCGATTCGCATAATGAGCTTAACGCCTACTATACCGTTCAGGGAATCGTCGATTACTTCGTTTCAATTCAGCAGTGAAAATCAGACAAAGACCGTCTTTTCAGGCGGTCTTTTGCTTTTATTTTTTCGGTTGAAGAGAAAAGATTAAAATGATATAATGTAAATATCAAATAGCAAGGATGGTAAAAAAGCGAATATGAAATTCTTACATCTTTCGGATTTACATATCGGAATGCGGCTAAACGACTTTTCGTTGCAGGATGACCAGCGATTCATTCTTTCTCAAATTGTCGATATTGCAAAGAATGAAAAGCCCGATGCCGTTGTCATTGCAGGGGATATTTATGACAAGTCGATACCGTCGGTTGAGGGTGTTCGACTTTTTGACGATTTTCTTACCGACCTTGCCGAAATCAATATTCCCATCCTTGCAATCAGCGGAAATCACGATTCGGCCGAGCGTCTTTCGTTCGGCACACGGCTGATGAAAATTAGCGGAGTGCACATTGCATCAACCTTTTCGGGCGCCCCCGAGTGTATCAAGCTGACCGATAGCTTTGGCGAGATAAGCTTTTGGCTTTTGCCATTCATAAAGCCAGCTACCGTTCGCCGATTTTTTCCCGAAAACGAAATTGTCAGCTACAATGACGCTGTAAAAGTGGCTATCGATGCCGCAAAAATAAATACCGACGAAAGAAACGTTCTTGTAGCGCATCAGTTTGTCACAGGTGCGATAACGAGCGACTCGGAACAGATTACGACAGGCGGAATTGACAACGTTGATGCCGAGCTTTTTGACGCATTTGATTATGTTGCGCTCGGTCATATTCACAAGCCGCAGAAAATTCGTCGCGACCAAGTCCGCTACTGCGGAACACCGCTCAAATACTCCTTCAGCGAGGCGGCGCATAAAAAATCGGTAACCGTCGTAACCATTAGCGAAAAAGGAAGCGTAAACATCAACGAAATCGAGCTCATTCCCCTTCGTGATATGCGCGAAATAAAGGGCAGCTACGATGAACTTACGCTGAGAGAAAACTATGAGGGCACCAACCAATTTGACTATTTGAGGGTAATTCTCACCGACGAGGAGGAAATCCCCGACGCAATTGCCAAGCTGAGAAGCATTTATCCTAACATAATGCGTCTCGATTATGATAATCGGCGCACTCAAACAGTAAGCTCCATCGACAGCGCCGACGGGGTTGAAAAAAAGTCGCCTCAGGAGCTTTTTGACGAACTGTATGAGCTTCAAATGGGCGCAAAAATGAACCAAGCTCAATCAAAAATCGTATCAGAAATGATAGAAAACATATGGGAGGGTGAATGATGAGACCGATAAAGCTGACCGTCAGCGCATTTGGCCCATATGCTGACAAAACCGTTTTTGACATGAATTTGCTTGGCGAAAAAGGGCTTTATCTTATTACAGGCGATACCGGCGCAGGAAAAACAACCATCTTCGACGCCATCGTTTTTGCCCTCTATGGTGAAGCAAGCGGCTCGTCACGTCAGCCCGACGCCTTTCGCAGTAAATATGCCGCAGACGAAACTCCGACCTTTGTCGAGCTTGTATTCGACTATGCAGGTCAGATATATACAGTAAAACGAAATCCCGAATACACCCGTCCGTCAAAGAGGGGTGACGGCTTTACAACCCAAACAGCCGACGCAACCTTAATCCGTCCCGATGGCTCGGTTGTGACCAAAATGAAAGAGGTTACAAGGGCGATTTCCGAGCTAATAGGCGTTGACCGAAACCAATTTTCACAAATTGCGATGATTGCTCAGGGCGACTTTTTACGCCTGTTATTAGCAGGGACAACCGAAAGAAGCGCTGTATTTCGCCGAATTTTCAAGACCGACGGCTACGGAAAGCTTCAGGAAATGCTGAAAATAAAATTCCGTGACGTGAACAACGAGCTTTCTGAGCTTAACCGAGGCACAAGACAAACGGTTGAAGGAATAAAGCTTGCCGCAGACAGCCCATTTCTTTCCGAATTTGAGCAGCTGAAAGCGAGCGAAGTTATTCAGTCGGACATGGCGATTATGCTAATCAGCCGAATTTTAGTCGAGGACCAAACCGCCCTTAAATCAGCCGACCAAAAGATTGAGAGATATGATAAAAAAATAAACGAAATTTCCCTTTCGCTATCACGGGCAAACGACGCTAAAAAGGCGAAGCTCGACCTTGAATCCGCACAAAAATACATCACCGACTATGAACCAATTTTGAAGCAAGCCGAGAACCTTCTTAATATCGAGGAAGCGAAATCGAACGAACGCCAGGAGGTTAAGCTGAAAATTCAGCAGCTGACCGAAAGGCTTAAAAAATATGACCAAATCGACCAAATTGACAAGGATATTGTAACCAAGCAGACCGAAATCACATCAAACGAAACGGCACGTGATACCCTAAGTAACGAAATCGCCGCACTTGATAAAACCATAGCCGAAACGAAAAAACTCATCTTGTCGCTTGACGGTATTGAGGCAAAAAAGGTCGGTGAAGAAAACGAGCTTACCCGCCTTAACGAAATCAGCGAAAGGCTCCACCGCATAGGCGAAAAGCTTATTGACTATGACAAAATCAAAGAAAGCTACACCAAAGCCACCGACAAATATAACAAGGTACGGCAACTTTTTATCACAAAAAGCGCCCAAGCCGACCGGCTCGAAACGGCATGGCTGGACGAACAAGCAGGCATTCTCGCAGCCAATCTTCATGAAGGTGAGCCATGCGCCGTTTGCGGCTCGGTGAATCACCCTTCCCCTGCAAAAATCAGCGAACACGCACCTGACGAAGCCATAGTAAAGGCGGCAAAGGCTGAACGCGAAAGGCTGCGCACCGAAATGGAAAGCGCAAGCGCCGATTCGGGTGAACTGAAAGGCAAGGCGCAGGCACTCGGCAACGAAATAATCGAGCTTAGCGCCGAATTCATTTCAGGTCGGTCGGATAACCCGAAAACCGCCCTTACCGAATATAAAAAGGAGCATATCGAAGCATTAAACTCGGCAAAAAGCCGAGTATCCGAGCTTTATGCCCTTGTGAAGAAAAAAGAAAAAGCCGCAGAATGTCTTCCGAAAGAGGAGGATAAGCTAAACGGCAAAAAGATGGAATTGTCGGCTACCGAGCAAACGCTGACTCGTCTTTCGGCCGAGAAAAAGGCTCTTTTGGAGCGCAGAAACCTTGCTTTAACCGAGCTCGAATTTAATACAAAGACGGATGCCGAAAACGAGATTGCCGCTCTTTATAAAAAAAGTGACGCGCTTGAAGCCGCATATAGCCGCGCAAAAGCTGACTATGATGACCTTGTCAAAGCCATGACCGAAAAAAAGGCAACCGTAAAAGCCATCACCAAAAACGGCACGGCTCAGCTCGAAATCGACACCGATACGCTCGATGCCGAGCTGATGGCGCTTAAAAATGAAAAGAACGCCGCAAACGAGCTTCGCGACCAAATCACCGCGCGAATCAGCGCAAACAGGTCGGCTCGCGAGGACATAAATCACCGAGCAGAGCTTCTTTCCGATGTTGAAAACCGCTGGAAAGAAATCAAGGCGCTTTCTGACGCGGCTAACGGCTCGGTACGCGGAAAGGAACGCATAGCCCTCGAAACGTATATTCAAATGACCTATTTCAACCGTATTATCAGAAGGGCCAATCTACGCCTTATGTCCATGAGCGACGGACAATATGAGCTTGTGCGACGGTCAATCGCCGACAACAAGCAATCTCAGAGTGGATTGGAGCTTGATATTAAAGACCATTACAACGGCTCATTACGTGCGGTAAACACACTTTCGGGCGGCGAATCGTTCAAAGCGTCGCTTGCGCTTGCGCTCGGGCTTTCGGATGAAATTCAATCATCGGCAGGTGGAGTAAGGCTCGACACCATGTTCATCGATGAAGGCTTCGGTTCGCTGGACGACCGCTCACTTGACCAGGCGATAAATGCGCTCATTCGTCTTTCGGATTCCAACCGATTGGTCGGAATTATCTCTCACGTCGGCGAGCTTAAGCAGCGCATCGACCGTCAAATTGTAATCAAAAAGGAAAAAACAGGCGGCAGCAAAGCCGAAATCATCGTTTAAAGAAATCTGCAACATAAAAAACGGCCGCATAGGCGTTGTACCCGTAAGGATACAACGCCATATTTATTTGTAATTGCATTTTGACAAAATCACTTTTTTATGTTAAAATTACTTTGAGGTGGGTAATTATGGAATTTATTAAATTTGTTGAACAAATACCTAACATAACTATAGCCAAGAGAATTGCATCTGCATATGTTGCTGACTATAGGCGATTAGAGTTGGATGAGATTAAGGAATTTCTAATTAAAACTGAAAAACAATATACTTCTTATGAAAATATATTTAATCGTCTGGAAGAAATAAAACTTGACAGCAATAGAGCGGTAAGAATAATTGCTCCTATTTTATTGCGCGACTATTTGCTTGACCAAGACGATTTTATTTCGCCTTGTAAAGAAACAGATTCCGCGATTCTTAACTATGAGAAAAATATAATTGATGAATCCAATAATTTTGATATTGGTAAAATTTCTAAAGATTTAGCATTATTCAAACACATGCTTGATACTGCGTGGGCTTTTAATGATGATATTTCCGTAGATGAAAAGAATTTGCTTGAAACATTAAGAAAGTATTTATCTATTACCATAAGAGAACAACAAATTTTAGAGGCAAAATCCGCTAGATTTCCAAATTTTGAAAATGCATTACATACATTTGATGATATTGATGCCGCAAGAAGATTGTTACAATCTAAAGGTTTGCTTGTTTGCATAAAAAATTCAGATGGTATTATGTGTGATATGATACCTGATGACATTGCAAAAGAAATTCGCAAGTATTACAATATTGAGATTCGTTCTTATGGATATGAGAAGTTGGTCGATTATGTTGCAAAGAAGACCAACAAGCAATATTTGTTAGATATAGTAAAAAAAGCAAGTTCTTATTATGAAACGGCAAATATTGAAATTTCTAACAATCCTACTATACAAGAATTAAAACTAATTATTCAAAATAAGATTAAACCCACAAATTTGATAGCTGGGTTTTCTCCGCGAGATGGCTTAGATGCTTCTGTGCTTTCTAGTTGGTGTAGTGATTTAGGGCTTGTTGTATCAGGAACCAAAAATGCTCTTGTTGACAGAATTTTAAATTATTATGATTCTGTGCGTCGTATAGAATTAAAAACAGAAGATGCACGAGAAAAACTTGTTTCTGTGTATGGTGAACTAGCGAGAAGAGATTTGAAATTCTTGCGCTCAAATAATATTATAGAAAAAGATTTACAATGTGAACACTATTTTGAAGATGCTACAAACTATATGTTTGAAAAAATGTTAATGAACAAACCATTGACATTAACGGGAACTGAGCATCCAGATGGAAAATTATCTTTTAAAGATAAATATATAATGTGGGATAACAAATCAAAGGAAACCCCTGTAAATCTTAAGGACCATATACAGCAGTTTGATAGATATATTAAAACGGCTGATAAAGATGTCGTTGTGTTTATGGTTGTTGCGCCAGATTTCACACCACAAAGTATACAGGAGTGTGTAGATTATTCATTGAACAACGACACTCAAATACTGCTTATAACAGCAGATGAACTTAAAACTGTTGCAGAGACTTGGAATAAAAAGCATTCTGGGGAAATATTTAATTTAGGCTATTTCAAGCAAAATGGTAGGTTCGATATAAAATTATTAAACTTATAAAAGATACTTTTGAGTAGGTTAAAAGGGTTTTAGATTCTCCTAACAAGTGGAAAATGCCGTACATTTTCCCTGCTTATTACGGTATAAGACAAAATTAAAAGGAAGCACGATAATTTCGTGCTTCCTTTTTTTACTGTCCTTTAGAGTACAACCCTTAAAAGCGACCGTTTTATATTACATTTTAATTAAAAATCAAAAGCATCGAGAACATCGCCTAAACCGTCGGCATAGTCCATAATCTGATCAACATAGCTTGGACGAATACTGCTATATGTCCATGAATCAAGCTTCCCTGATACAAAATTAAAAAGTCCGATTGCAATACCGATTGCGGCAAGGGTTGTAATAAACTTTTTACCAGCCTCGGTAACCGAGCCAAGATAGTTTATAATATCGAAAACCATGGTAATTGTCCATACGATAATAGC
Organism: Clostridia bacterium; assembly: GCA_017409475.1. GTDB lineage: Bacteria > Bacillota > Clostridia > Oscillospirales > Acutalibacteraceae > UMGS1976. Next base: position 10,114 of record JAFQSP010000005.1, on the reverse strand, counting down.
AAGATTGTAGATATAGTAAGCGAATGTTGCGCTTGCAAATCCAAATATTCCCGAAAGAAGAATAAGCCCAGCCGGTACTACCGTTTGTAATCCGGCGGTAACGAATGCATCCTTAATATCAACGTTTGCTCCAAAAATCTTTGCTACAACAAAGAGAACGAGAGTAGAAAATCCTACCCAAAGAGCTGCGTCAACTATTCCGGCCAAAAGCGGCTGAATAATCGGGATTCTAGAACCGTCGCCACTTACGACACTCAAAACATCTAAAAACTTAGCGATAATAAATACAATAGCAAAAATAGAGGTGAAAATGATTGAAAGTATCATTTCCTTTTTTGCTCCGTTGAGAATGGCTTCCTTCGGATTTGTGAAATATGATTTAATGAAGGGCCACATGTTTTTGAACGCTTCGCCAACAGGTGACGGCTTTGCAGGAGCTACCTGAACGGGCTGCTGGTAAACAGGTTGCTGAACGGGTTGCTGAACGGGTGCCGGAGCGGGCTGCTGGGCAGGCGCCTGACAGCTACATGCCACACCCTCCTCTAAGGGTTTTCCGCAATACATACAGAATTTTGCCATAAAAAACTCTCCTCTAATTTAATTTTTTAATAAATATGTATTCATAAGCTAAAATATAGCCATTGAATCCTTATTTTAAGACAAAATGTAAAACCGTCTCATCTATTTGTAAAATTATATCACAAGAATTTCACCTTAGCAATAGCCGAGTTTGAAAAAAACGACTAAACAATACTCAAGTAAGAGTAAGAATGACCAAAAGCAGTGTAAATATGTAATAGACTAATTGGATTTGTTTAACTGTTTTGCCTGGCCATTAGATGTTGTTATGAAAATAATACACGACTTGAGTTTGGGTATCAACATTAAAAACATACCCATCTTTTTGTGTAATCATTTGGCGTTCTCCTTTGCAGTGCGACAAGATGCGATCAGCATTACTCGCAGAGATGTGCATTTTGCAGAAAGAACCTTATAAGTCTGTTCATCAATATATTTTGTTCTGTATAAAAGCTCCAGCCAATAACCCGTTTCACTTGCTTCCTTTAAGGCAATTTCAAGTTTTGAAATAAAGTCCTTCTTACCTTGTGCATACTGCGCTTAGTGAATGTTGGCTCCGATAGATGTACCGCTTCTTCCGATTTGATTAGAGATAATAGATTCCTTAGAAGTTTTTAAATATTTTACCAATTCAATAATATCGACGGAGAATTCCATAGAAAGTTCAGCAAGCTTATTTTCCTTCATAGTAATCACCTCCTATTTAATTATCATATCATAAAACTTGCGATTTTTCAATGATGCATCGCCTAACGGCGATATGATGTTATGCTTCGCTTAATGATGTTACTCATTTCATTCGCAATGATGCGATGTTTGCCATAAAATGTGGCGAAGCCACGCATCATTCGCGTAGCGAACATCATTGGGCTTGTCCAACATCATTTGCCGTAGGCAAACATCATTCAAAAAGACCACATTTGTCTGGTAGACAACTGTGGTCTTTTTGTTGGTGGAGGCGAGGGGAATTGAACCCCTGTCCGAAAACTCATCCTCACGACCTTCTCCGAGTGCAGACGGTTTACTGAAATTCCCTTGCACATACGCCAACCGTCAGGCTTATGCGCTCGGTATCCCCTGAATTCATGACCGATTACGAGGAGCTCATCGATTCACGTTCACCGCTAATCGACGCCCTTGCTGAGCCGCGGTGCTCTCAGGTCGGACGGCCGCCTAATTAGGCAGCGTAGGCAACAGTATTGTTGTCGTTTAATTTTAAAGTTACGGCTTTTAAAGTGGGTCCGCACCACTACTCGCTTATCGTGTCTCAAAATCCCCGTCGAAACCTTTACGCCCCCATATATAAGCGGCTGATTACCGCATTAAATCGGCTTTTTTCGAAATCGGCTAATTTTGTGACAAAAATCACATATTGCGTTCCTTTAAATACCTTTCGGTGTCGCGGTTTACCGCTTTTTCGGCAAGGCAGGCACGCTTGTCATAATTTTTCTTACCTTTGCAAAGGCCAATCTGCACCTTTAACCGTGAGCCCTTGAAATATACCGAAAGAGGAATAAGGGTAAGTCCCTGCTGCTTTATCGTACCGAAAAGACGCATTATCTCGCGCTTGTGCATAAGCAGCTTTCTCTTTCGATACGGGTCCTTGTTAAAAATATTACCCTGCTCGTAAGGGGAAACGTGTATTCCGTTGGCAAAAAGCTCGCCGTCATCGATTGAGCACCACGAATCCTTCAGGTTGATATTGCCGCGTCTAATCGACTTTATCTCAGTCCCGTAAAGCTCAATTCCCGCCTCGAAGCTTTCGATAACAAAATAATCGTGAAACGCCTTTTTATTTCGCGAAACGGTTGAATTATTTTCTGACATCTTGCCTTTTGCTCCCCCTTTCATTTAAATATGTGGTCATATTATAACATCAGCTTATGTGAAAATCAAGACGGCTTTAATGTATAAAATAAATGAAAATATACCATAAATATAATATGCTCAATTTTTATGAAAATAAATCAAATTTGTATAAAAATTACCTTTAATATACACAATTCGGTCGGTCAAAATACTAATGCAAACGCAAAAAATATTTTGACAAGGAGTGTTTTTTGACATGGCAAGCAGAAAGAATGTTGTTCCTGAGGCTCGTGAAGCCCTCGACCGTTTTAAGATGGAAGCTGCTTCTGAGGTTGGCGTAAATCTCAAGCAGGGTTACAACGGCGATCTTACCTCACGTCAGGCCGGCTCTATCGGTGGACAGATGGTTAATAACATCTGTCCTGTACGACATATGAATTTTACTCGCAACTACCGCTGGGTAAACGGCCACGAAAAGCAGTTTACATATAGCTTTAGGTTGGTAGTATAGGCATAACTAATTCATAAAACACAACCATTTTACATTTTTTGTATATTAAAACCGCAAAACAGTTTCTATTTATAGAATGTTTTACGGTTTTAATTTAGGCTTAAATTTTGCAATAAAATTAACATATTTCCTTTTAAATATGTTATTGGGACTTTAGGAAATTAAGTCAATAGAACCTATCTGCTTATTTCTAAATTGTTCTATAGAATTAATATTCGAATCAACATTTAACTTATACTCTTCTCGACTGATCAAATCTCCACAAGTTAACAATTTCCAATGCATTTCCATCTTTAATTCAAAAACTTGTATAGTCCTTTCCGGATGTTTTCGCATAATATAATGTCTACATAGCACTTCTAAATCATCGTTGACGCTATAAAACATATCAATGTCATCAGACCCAATTTTTTTAACAATGTTTTCATATATACGCAACCAGTCATTATTCGTAAAATAATTGCAGAATTCTTCAATTAAATACTCTAATCCAAACCCTCTGAATCCATATTTATTTTTTTGAACGATATATTCTACAATACAATTAGAAACAAATAATGGAAGGCTCTCGTCTGCAATTATTTCTCCTATTTTTGAAAGAAAAGAAACATGACTATCATTATTGTTAAATGCAAAATCCAAAATGCTTTTTTCTGTTTCTTCATTATATCCTATAGTCTTAATTAAAGTATCAATTCCTCCTAAATCTAATGTTGTAGTTTTAGGTTGATACTCATGTTCCTTTTCGGGGTCGCAATTTCCAAGTTGATTAATTTTATCTCTTAAATTCTCATCCTTTATTAATTCTACGATTTTCTTATTAAATGTTTTTAAAAAATTCATTTTGTTATATCCGCGTTTTACTTGCAATTCAATATCTAGATTAATCCAAGAATTAACAATATAATATATATTCATTAGTTCGGAATCAGTAAATTCTAATATATCTAATTTATCTAAAAAAACATCTAAAAGACATTCTCTCCAATAATGAAAATCGTCATGGGTATTCTTCAACTCAAATAGTGCATCAATATACTTATATCCTAATTCAAAAGCAACATTAAATATCTCAACATTTATTGAATTTGAAATTCGATTGTCGCCTATTTCTTGAGCCAAATCAGAAACTGTTAATAACCTCATTCCTTGTTGCAATAACTTATCAGTAGATAAAGGTAAAATTTTATAATATTCCAATAAATCATTTAAGGAATAATCCTTTCTTCCAACATACCCAAAAATCTTAAACTGCTTTATTTTCTTTACATAGGCTACTTTGTCGGCTAATGCAAAGCTTTCTAAAATTTCTATAATACTATCACAATAATATTCAGAATCTGTATAATCGAGATTCCAAACTCTACCTTTTTGCCCTATCCAATAATCAGCAGCTTGAATATATTTTTCCTTTTCGTTTGCTAAAACAAATATCGGTGATAGTTCTTTTATATATTTAGCGTTTTCACATGTAAAAACATATAACAAATCATCACAAATTTCCGAAAGCGTCGATTGATTATTGTGCTTTTTAATAGAAGCATAAAGGACTTTCAATAAAAATTTTCTTACTTTGAATCCATCACAATCACTTAGAGAACCTGTGCCATAATTATTATCAAAATATACAATTTCAAATAAGAGTTCTCTTTTATTACATTTTGATGAATTAAAATAAAAATATTCAAACAATTTTTTTGCGCACTCAAATTGAACTCTAGCGGGTTCATAACCTCTGTCGCCAGGTTTATTGTGACTATTCAATAAGATAGATGTGTGTAAATTTTCTATTTCTTCAAAATCGGTTATATACTGACATATACAAAAATACATCATATGAAAATATGTAATTTTGTATAAATTGAATTCAAGCACATCCTCCGTTAAAAGTTCTTCTTTACGTTGCAATATTTTTATACATAATTCCTTACAATTTATATCTTTTAACAAAGCATTTGAACACACTTCTATTAGAACAGATATAGGTTTTTCATTGCCACTCAACATCAATTTGACAATTTTTTCAGTTGTTTCTTGACTCAACTCTTTTTGTTGAAAAATAGTTTTCACAAAATCTAACAAATCTCTAGGTGCGTAACATTTAAATGTAAAAGTCACATCTATATCTGACAAACTAGTAAAATTTATACTTGCAGCAAGCCATCCTTTGACAAAATCAACATATTTCCGAGTGGGTTTAGATGAATTATCCTTTAATAAAACTTCCTGCATAAAATTTCTACATATAAATCCACATTCCTCATAATAATTTTTATTATCCGTAACCGGTTCATTTCTAGAAAGAAAATCATTTAAACAAAACTCTGATAAATATTCCTCAAAAATTTTTTTCGCCCTTTTGACTTGTTTATGCAAAATAAGAGAATATATATCATTAACTATATCAGCTAAGTTTTTACTATGATCAAGAATATACTTTTCTGATAATGTTTTATCATTATATGGGTTATTAAGATAGACAGACTCCTTCGCGTTCCAACGAATACAGTTAATATATTGAAAAATTGTAGAAGAAGCCACACTTAATCTATCAATGCATGTTATATCTCCTTTATCAACCAAACAATCAGCAATTGTTTTAAATTGATCTATCAATTTATTAACCGATAAATTATATTTAACCGAATTTATAATATAACGAGGATCGAAAAGCTTTATCAAATATTCTTTATCTTCAAGACTAGAAAAAAGTTCGAAAACAATATCGTACAAATATTTATTCAAATGCGAATTACCAGATATGCTCTCATTAATTGCTATCGAATATTTTTCAAAATCCGAATTAGACTTTATTAGACCTCTCAAATAAAGTCTAACATCATTATGAAATACATAATATAAATCTTCATCACTGACAATTAACGGATACATTCTACTCAATGAAAAAGCCACTTCATCTATATTGGCACAACAAATATCAGCTATATCTTTAATGGACATTTTCTGAGAAACAAATGAAAATATCATCTTAATCTTGATTATCAATAGACTGTTTTCTAAATTAGAAAATATCCACTCATAATACTTATTAATATGTCCATTAAGATATCTTTTTTCTAATAGATTAACTATTTCTTCAAATGTTGGGCTTTCCAAAGATTTAATTTCATAAATAGCAAATAAAACATTAAGAGCGTTATTACCTACTACACTGATAATACTTTGAGATAAAGAAGTGGTATCAATTTTATCTATTATGATATTATTACTACTTAATAATACATCAATATCTCTTTCCTCAATAACAGGTAAATCAATATATCTAATATCTTCATTGTTATCTATCCACGACGGGTAACTATCTTTTAATGGTTGTCCAATTAGGACAAATTTTACATCTTCGGGGACTTCATTAGGTAGAGGCAATTGGTACAAAAAGGAATTCTTTTTATTTATTGAACGTGCTGCATGATCTAAACCATCAATAAACAAAAAACAGGTTTTGTTGGTTTTTTCTGAATAGATTTTTAAAAAATTTAACGCCAACTCTCGCATTTCAGTTACTGTTAAATGACTATAAATTAAGGGGAATTTTATTTCATATAACAATCCCATTTTTTCGAATTTTGTTTTTAATTGTGTAAGAATACTATGCCATAACCAATCACCCGTATAAAAGCCTTCATCATCGCTAAAAGTTGATGTGGATTTATTTACAGGAATATATGTATAGAATCTAAAATCAACAATAGTATTTTCTTTTTGAGCCAAATAACTGATAAAATTTGTTTTGCCAGAACCAGGCAGTCCTTGTAAAAAGACAATTCTATTATCACAATTCATTAAGGTCTCAACCAAATTATCCGCAAAATCTTTTCTTGACGGAAAAATAGGTTTTTCCGGATACAGTTCAAATTGTGCAACTCTTTTCGAAGCACTACCAAGTGTTTCGTATATGTCTTCTCTGTGAATATGATGCTGTTTTCGTTGCGAAGTTGCCCAAATTTCTAATTTTGCTAAAAGTGCGTTAGTTTTTAAATCAATAATCTCTTTAGCATCAGTACCAACGATATCCTTTACCAAATCTCGAATTTTTAGTCCTAATTCTCCTAATTCTACTTCTTGGTAAAAATTTATAATTTTTGTGAATTCATAAGCATCATCTTGCAAAAAGTCTATTTGATCTTTAAACCATTTTATTGCTAAATTCTCCGATGTATCAGAACTTGAATAATTGTAATCCACCTTTAATTTAGGCAATACGTTCTCTATAAAACATTTAAAAGAACATTTACGATTTCTACGATTAACTCCCCAATGTTTATTCGTGACTATCCGAATTTCTTTGATATAATTATTATTTTTCTTTTCTTTCCACTCAGTTGCCCATTTTTTTAACATCGGAGAATCTCCAGACACAAGAGTAGAATATGTAAAATTCTCAGCTGTATCAGTATGTTTGACTTGAATATTTAAAGAACTATTATCTTTATAGTTAACAACAACATCGTCTATCGACTGGAATTCAGGCGATTGTAAATCTACAGATTCTATATTACCGTCAAACATCATTTCTAAACATTTAACTAATCCTACTTCCCACTCGTACCAATACGGTGTACCTATTCCATAATCTGCCATCATATTCACTTCCAATTTTCATCTATTAATTGACATATTTGTAAACTAACCTTAGTTATATCTTTTTCGCTGAAATTTATATGATACCCTTTAATTAAAGAATCTATCATATATTTAAATGAATCATAATAATCATATTCGTATATATTTATCTTTGATATACTTATTAATTCCTTTGTTAAAACGCACAACTCATTATATGATATCGGTTCATAAATCGAAATATTATTATCTATTAATTGCCTCATTCTATTTTCTGTACTAAAAATATTGTGACACAGTTTAATCAAAGGACCGCTTCTATCAAACACACTAAAATCACACATAAATTGCCACATAAAGAAAGTATACGACCATATTTTTTCGGGACAAGTATGCAGATTATACTTTATTAATTCTTTTTTTAATTCATCTTGTAAGGAATTATAGGTTCCTTCAAGCATAACAACATTGGTTTTATGTATATCAATTGGATATATGTTATTTGTTTCCTTTTCTATTAAAGCATATCCACAAATAATATAATACTTTTTTATTTCTTCCAATGCTATTCTTTCAAAAAACAATGTTCCTATAATATAATCATCATTATAATTACTAACATCTAAGTCCCTAAAAGATTTCTTAGTTTCATCATATACTAAAAGTTTTTCATTCATAATACTCTTCCCTTGTTAATAAAACATCCTTATTAAATATTTGAAACTACTTTTTATATATTATATCATATAGGCATACTATTTGAAATACTATTTTGAATAATTAGCTTAATTATGTAAGGGCACATATTAAATGTGCCGGGCGGAAGAAAGACGATCTTCTAATGAACTTTCGCCGAGTTCATTTCGACGTCTTTTTCCGTATTTTGAGATTATAGCAAGATTCATCTTATCGTGCTCACGCTTTGTTATAACACCGTTCTTAAAAAGATAATCATTATAATAAAGTAGCCTAAGTTCTCTTGTCATAATCTCAAGGTTAAGCTTATTATCTTTTTTCATATATTTTCCTTTCTACTCACTAGTAGTATGGACTTTTTATATTTGCTTTACTCAAAACATATAACATATAAATTCTCCTTACAGGCGGTGACAAGGTGCCACCGCCATTACATTCTTCCTATTTTTTGTCCCTATATATCAATCCTGTAGATTTTCGTCAGCAGGATATTGTAGTCAATTTAAATTCTTCCTTCATAATTTTAATTAATAAATCATTTCTTCGGCTTATCCGCCAAGTAAATTCTTGTTACTTCGGTCCTATGGTGACCCAAGTTTTCACTTACAATCTTTCGTGCTTTCTTTGGTCTCTCTTGCAACGCTTCTTCATAGGTGCGTTGTGCATAGGTGTGTCTCAGACTGTGCCAAGAGATTGTTTCAGTTCTTTTCTTTTTACCGTCTTCACTCAAATCCTCACGGTTTTCTACCATAAAGTATTTTCTGTTATAGCTCATCCAATTCTGTAATGAACGCTTTTCTCGTTGAACACCGCCCTTTTCGCTACCTGAGATTAAATAATCTCTTGGGTATCTACCTGAACACCTTGCATAGTTCAAATAATCAGTTATAATACCTCGTTGCTTTGCACTTAAATCGATAGCCCTTATCTGACCGCCCTTGCCTTTTATAACGAGCTGTCTGGTCTTTAAGGCAGACATAAGGTATTCAACTCTTAGGGTACAGATCTCTTCAAGTCGCAAACCAAATTCACTTGCAAAGTCTATCGCAATTACCGCATCCTGCCGACCTGTTTGGATAGCCCGTCGCCGCATATTCGCAATTTCTTCATCAAATAGTGAATGGTCTTTAACACCCGTTGCACGTTTAGGCAATGATAACTTATCATTTTTTGAAAGTCTGTTTTTACTGCCTGACTTTCTATGAAAATACCGTATGCCTGACAGATCGGATTGAATAGTTGCTGCGGAGTTGTTTTCTTTCAGATGCTCCACATAGGCTTTAAAGTGTCGGTCTTCCACGTTCTTGAAATTTTGCAGACGAAAATTATCAACTAAGAACTTACAGAACCTTTTTGTTGCTTCAAAATACCGTGCTCGTGTTTTAAAACTAAGTTCATTGCTGTGCTTATAGATGGACTCGACTTGAGCAAGCAGGTTTTTATACAGCCCCGGGTTTAACACTGTAATATCATTAGAATCTGACATAGCAAACCGTCTCCTTTCTTCAAAAATATATTTCAACGCAAGGATAGGGACCAAGCCTTGCGTAAAAAACTGTGTACGAAAATAGTAAAAAATGCATTATTTTCGTCAATAAAATATTCGGGGCTCTCCTGACGAAAATAATTTTGTGTACGAAAATTTTCTGCTCATTTGCAAATGAAAGTCATATATCATCTCAAACCGTGGAGCATCAAAAATTGCTTTTATAGATTGTGCTGACCTGATATCGAAATGTAAATAATCTCAAACGGACGGTCAGCACAATCCTTTTTTTACGGGAAATGAAAGTGATTTCGAAATATTCTCTCGAAACTATAATCATAGAACATATCGAAATTATAATCATCAAGCATATCGAAAAGTACATCATCAATCATACAAGAGCCATATTTAATAACATCATAATTACAAATAAATTCATCTTTAAAAGT
>JAFQSP010000004.1 GCA_017409475.1 Clostridia bacterium | reverse complement strand
AACAACGGGCAAACGGCCGTGCTTGTTTTTTATATGAGAAAGATTATCGAACACTCGGCACGCGGAGCGTGTCGTGGGGCGCGTTGGCGAGCGCCGCGAAAGCGGAAGAAGCGAGCCGAAAGCGGGTGCCGCGGTCGAAATTCGCCGAGCGAAAGAGAGGGTAAGCGAATTTCGGGCATCGCAAACGGGCGAGTCCTTCTGCCCCTGCCAAAGAAAACAAGCACGGCCACGGCCGTGCTTGTTTTTTATATGAGAAAGATTATCGAACACTCGGCAGGCGGAGCGTGTCGTGGGGCGCGTTGGCGAGCGCCGCGAAAAGCGGGAAAAGCGAGGCAAAAGCGGGTGCCGCGGTCGAAATTCGCCGAACGAAAGGGAGGATGAGCGAATTTCGGGCACCGCAAACGGGTGAGTCCTTCTGCCCCTGCCAAAGAAAACACCGAAAAGCCTTGATATATAAAGGTTTTCGGTGTTTTTTTATATAACAACCACCGACTATGTCGGTGGAGCGAAAAAGCTTTAGCGATGAATATGAAAAAAGAACTCCTTTTGGTGTATAATAAACTTGCGGTCTGGCAACTGCAAGGAACACCAAAAGGAGGACATTCAAAATGAATGACAATAGAAGTTTAGCACATACAAGATGGAATTGCAAATATCACATAGTTTTTGCACCCAAGTACAGAAGGCAAGTAATCTATGGAAAGGTAAAAGCCGACATAGGACAAATAATAAGAAAACTATGTGAATGGAAAGGCGCAGAAATCATTGAAGCCGAGGCTTGCCCTGACCATATATATTTATTGGTATCAATACCGCCAAAGATAAGTGTATCAAGTTTTATGGGATATTTAAAGGGTAAAAGTAGTTTAATGATTTTCGACAAACACGCAAATCTAAAATATCGATACGGAAACAGTGAGTAAGAAGTGGGAAAAGTGAGCAAGGAACGGGTACCGCGGTTGAAATTAGGGTAAAAAATGACAGATAATGATTAAGCGAAATAATCGGAATTTTTGCCGCAGAGCCGTCATAATAATATATAGGTAAATGCGGTCAAAAAATTTTTTTAAAAAACCTCTTGACTTTTGTACTTTAAGGTGCTAAAATTTATGACAAATTTGAATATCACAAAAACGACTATGATGAAGACGGTCGGAAAGATAAAGCTTTTCAGAGAGTTGCCGTGTGGTGCGAGGCAATAGTGAATCCTTCCAATGACCCATCCCTTCTGAGTCGGAGGACCAAAAGGCATTTGCCGAGTAGACTCCTTCCGTAATGCTGCGTAAAGGCAAAGGGCTTGTTAGAGCTCGGAAAGTGACGGAAATAAATCTTCCGTAATTTGAGTGGTACCGCGGGTTTAATAACTCGTCTCAAAGAAAATCTTTGAGGCGAGTTTTTTGTTTTATTCAAATTCGTAGCCATTACCCAAGATGTCAGAATTGAAAGGAGACAACAGAAAATGGATTACAGTTTGAAAGAGGTTGCAGGCAGAATAAAGGACCTGCGCGAAGCAAAAGGATATACACAGGAGCAGCTTGCCAAGCTCACCGGTGTATCGGCAGAGGATTATAAGCTTTTGGAGCAGGGTGAAACCGACTTTAGCTTTACCTTTATTTACAAGTGTGCAAAGGCCTGCGGAGTAGAGGTTGTAGATCTGCTTGAAGGAACAAGTACAACTTTAAGCTCCTTCGCTATTACAAGAAAGGGCGACGGTCTTAAAATTTTAAAGCAGCACGGCGTTGAATATAATAACCTTGCTCCTAAATTCAAGGAAAAGCTTGCCGAGCCCTTTTTGGTTAAGTTCCCCTACCTCCCTGAAGAACAGAATGCGCCCATGAAGCTCAATTCCCACAACGGTCAGGAATTTGACGTTATCGTAAAGGGCTCTCTTAAGGTTCAGGTTGGAAATCACGTTGACGTACTCCACGAGGGCGACTCAATATTCTATAACAGTCTCATTCCGCACGGAATGATTGCCGTTAGCGAGGGTGGATGCGAATTCCACGCAGTTGTTCTTAATCCCCAGGACGGTCGCGTTAGCGAGGAATACCCCGAGGCACCTTATGTCGTTTCGAAAACGGTCGAAAAGGAAGAAACCGCAGCGACGGTTGCCGACAATTTCGTAGAATCATTCTATGACGAAAACGGCGTATTCAACGGAATCAAATTCAAGAATGAGGATAAATTCAACTTCGCCTTCGACTGCGTTGACGCTATCGCCGAAAAGAATCCCGATAAGCTCGCAATGATGTGGGTGGCAAATGACAAATCCGACCGCAAGTTTACCTTCAGTGATTTGAAAAAATATTCGGCAAAAACCGCTAACTACTTTGAATCGCTCGGCATCAAAAAGGGCGATACAGTAATGCTTGTTCTCAAGCGTCATTATCAGTTCTGGTTCTGTATGCTTGCGCTTCATAAAATCGGCGCAATCGCAATTCCCGCCACAAACCAGCTTGTAGAGCATGATTTCACTTATAGATACAAGGCGGCAAAGGTAAAGGCCATCGTTTGTACCGCTGACGGAGAGGTATCCGCCGAAGCTGAAAAGGCCGCAGCAGAATTTCCCGAAATGGTAAAGGTTTTGGTTGGCGGAAAGAAGGACGGTTGGAACGACTTTAACGTTGAAATGGAGCGTTTCAGCACACATTATTTCCGTACCGAAGATACTCCCTGCGGTGACGACCCGATGCTTATGCTCTTTACCTCGGGTACCACCGGCTATCCCCGTATCGCAACCCATTCATATAAATATGCTCTTGGCCATTATCCTACCGCGAAGCATTGGCATAACGTAAATCCTGACGGATTGCATTTTACCATCTCCGATACCGGCTGGGGTAAGGCGCTTTGGGGTAAGCTTTACGGACAATGGCTCTGTGAAGCAGGTGTATTCACCTACGATTTTGACAGATTCCATTCCGAAGACATTTTGCCCATGTTTGCAAAATATCATATCACCACCTTCTGCGCACCTCCTACAATGTACCGCTTCTTTATCAAGGAGGATTTGTCAAAGTATGACCTGTCTTCTATCGAGTACGCAACTACCGCAGGTGAAGCGCTCAACCCCGAAGTGTTTAATCAGTTTAAAAAGGCGACAGGGCTCACCATCATGGAGGGCTTTGGCCAGACCGAAACCACCCTTTCCATCGCGAACTTTGTGGGTTCAACTCCCAAAATCGGCTCAATGGGCAGACCGAGCCCCCTTTATGACGTAGTTGTGCTCGATGCCGACGGCAACGAATGTAAAACAGGTGACACCGGTGAAATCTGTATCCGTGTAAAAGACGGTGAAGCGCCCTGCGGCCTCTTTATCGGCTACTATCTCGATGAAGAAAAGACAAACGAGGTTTGGCACGACGGATATTATCATACCGGCGACACCGCAACAATGGACGAAGAGGGCTATCTTTGGTATGTTGGCCGTATCGACGACGTAATCAAATCGTCGGGCTACCGTATCGGACCTTTCGAAATCGAGAGCGTAATCATGGAGCTTCCCTATGTATTGGAGTGTGCAATCACACCCGTTCCCGATGAAGTTCGCGGTCAGATTGTAAAGGCGACCATCGTTCTTGTAAAAGGCACCGAAGGAACCGACGAGCTTAAAAAGGAAATTCAGGAATATGTTAAAACCCATACTGCTCCTTATAAGTATCCGAGAATCGTTGAATTTGTAGACGAGCTGCCAAAGACCATCAGCGGTAAGGTAAGACGTGTAGAAATCCGCAAAAACGACATTGAGAAAATGGGCAAGTAAGATTTCAAGCCGCAGGGAATCAAATTTTCCTTGCGGCTTAATTTGAAATCGAGGTGACTAAGTTGAAAAAGACGTATGTAACTTCTATGCCAAATCATATAGGCGCTTTTTTAAAGGCAAGTAAATGCTTTTCGGCACTGGGAATCAATATTACACGTGTCAGCTATAACAAAGCGGTGGATTCTCACACCTTGTTTATTGATGCGGAGGGTGCCGAGGAGCAACTGAAAAAAGCCGACACCGAGCTCGAAAAAATAGGGTATCTGCAAAGTAACGTCAATAAAACAAGCATTGTTTTGATAGAGTTTTGTCTGCGTGACCTTCCGGGAAGCGTCACCAATGTACTTGAGCTTATAAATGAGTTCAATTTCAATATTTCTTACATAAGCTCCCAAGAGAACGGAACAGATTATCAATATTTCAAAATGGGTTTGTATGTTGATGATTATGAAAAAATATCAGAATTCTTAAAAGAAGCTGAAAAGCTGTGCAAGGTTCGCGTAATTGATTACAACAGCTCCGAAAAGATTTATGATAACAGCATTTTTTATAACACCTATGTTTTGGGGTTATCTAAAATAATGGAGCTTTCGGAGGAAGTAAGCCGTGAGCTGTTGGTGCACGTAAATCTTGCAATGCAGACACTTGACGAGCAAGGATTGTCACCCTATCGCACATTTGACAGTATCAGCAGGTTTGCAGAGCTGCTGGGTGCATCAAAGGGTGATGGCTTTAATCCCCGCATAAGCACCCATAAGATAACGGATAATACCGAAATAATTCTTATCGAGCCGCCTTGCGGCAGTAATACTATAATAATAAAAAGCAACGGCAAGGTATTGTTTGTCGATAGCGGATACGCTTGTTACAAGAATGAAATGCTTGACGTATTTAGAAAAATACTTCCAGATTTTGATACGATGGAAAAGAAAATCATTGTAACCCACGCCGACGTTGACCATTGCGGTCTGCTTCCGATGTTCGACAGGATATTTGCAAGCGCTAAAACTGCAAACTGTCTTACAAACGAATATGACGGCAGGGACGGATACAGGGAGTCAAACCCTCTCCATAAGCCGTATATAAATATTTGCAAGATTTTGACCTCATACAAGGCCGTAAACCCCGATAAGATAACGGCGATTTGGAGCGATGTGCCAAATCCGACCGAACCGCTTACTCTAATTGGTTTCTTTGATTTTGAAGAATTGCATTTTGAGGTGTATGAGGGCAAGGGTGGTCATCTACCCGGCGAGGTTGTGCTGATTGACTATTCAAAGCATATCGCAATTACAGGAGATATCTATATCAACACTCACGGACTGACGGCTGAGCAGGCCGAATATAATCAGTATGCACCGATACTTATGACCTCGGTTGATACGGATGGGGGCTTGTGCTTAGAGGAAAGAAAAGCAATTATGGGACGGCTTGGCGTTGGACAGTGGCAGATTTTTGGCTCACACGGATTTAAGAAAGATTATTCGGTTAATTCGTAAGCGCATATTATTTTAAACTAAATAACACAGTAAAAAAGGTGTACCTCGCTTTTGAGGTACACCTTTTTTGTAAATTACGTTATGAGGAAAATTCTTTTTCCTTTACATAGTCTATGAATGCCTTTAAGCTTTTTGATATCCATTTGTTTTTATGATAAATAAGCTGTTTCCATATCTCGATGTTTATATCCTTAACGTCGAGGTAGCAAAGCTTACCTGATTCAATCAGCGGCTTTGTTACAAAATCGGGCAAATATGAAATCATATTACTGCTTGCGACCATTGTCGTAATGATATCCGTTCTGCCGATTTCGAGAACGGGGACAATTTCGAGCGATTTTTTTGCCAGCTCCTTGTCAAAAACGCGTCGGTATCCTTGACCGTATTCGGTTAGGATAAACGGCTCGCTAATAATATCTTTGATGGATAAATTTTTCATTCCTGCGAATTTTGAGCCTGCGCTTGCGACAAAATGCATTGACAAAAGCTCCTCTTTCGCAATAATGTAGTCCTTATTATATAAATGCTGGTCGAGGGTTATGATGACGTCGGCTTCATTATGGTCGAGCATATCAAGCATTACTGACGAGTCGCCGGTAGTAAACTGAATAGATACAGAAGGATATTTATTATGAAAATCAATGTAATTGCTGTTTATCATTTCTTCGCATACCGAGTCGGGAGAAACAATATGAATATGCCCTTTTAAATCCTGCTCACCGCCAAGGCCCTCCTTATAATCGTCTATCAAAGCGCGAATTTGATGAGCGTATGAAATAAGCTTGTGACCGCGTTCGGTCAGCGTTATTGTATGATTTATCCTTTCAAATAAAAGGCAATTCAGCTCTTCTTCGAGCTGCTTTATCTGAAACGAAACGGTCGACTGTGAATATCCGAGCTGCTCAGCGGCCTTTGTGAAGCTGCCAAGCTCGGCTACATGAATAAAGGTGATTAAATTTCGCAGTTCCACTTTTTTATCCTCCTATCATCGAAAATTTCGATAGTAAATATTTAAATCATTTGTTTGACTAATGACAATGTGTATTATATATTAAAAACAATCAAATTGCAAGGCTCAAAATAGCCTTGATAAAAGGAGAGATTATGATGAAAAAAATAATATCTGTTATTTTAGCACTTACTCTTTGTATAGGTTGTATGTTTTCTTTCACCTCATGCTCGGAGGGTAATACCGAAACAAAATACAAAATCGGTATTATTCAGCTCGTAGAGCACGAGGCACTTGATGCCGCAACCGAGGGCTTTAAGCAGGCACTTATTGATGAGCTTGGCGAAGGCGCTGTTGAATTTGACCTTCAGAACGGTCAGGGTGACGCCGCTACCTGCTCGACAATTGCCAACCAGTTTGTATCAAATAATGTTGATTTAATTATGGCGAATGCCACACCCGCTTTGCAGGCTGCCGCAGCCGCAACAGGAGATATTCCGATTCTCGGTACATCGGTAACCGAATACGGCGTAGCGCTCGAACTTAACGATTTTAACGGCACAGTAGGCGGAAATATTTCAGGTACATCCGACCTTGCTCCTCTTGATAAGCAGGCCGCTATGATTACCGAATGGTGCCCCGAAGCAAAAAAAGTCGGTCTCCTTTACTGCTCAAAGGAAGCAAACAGCCAGTATCAGGTTGACGTTGTAAAGGCCGAGCTCGAAAAGAAGGGCATTGCCGCGGAGCTTTTCCCCTTTACCGATTCGAATGATTTGGCTCAGATTTGCACAACTGCCGCTGACACCTGCGATGCAATCTACGTTCCTACTGATAACACTGCCGCAGAAAACACAGGTATTATTGATAACATTTGCGAGCCGAAAAAGATTCCTGTAATCGCAGGCGAAGAAGGTATCTGCTCGGGATGCGGTATTGCTACCCTTTCAATCAGCTATTACGACCTTGGCTACACCACCGGTAAAATGGCAGCTAAAATTCTCAGAGACGGTGCTGACATTTCCGCAATGCCTATCGAATATGCCGAAAAGCAGACGCCCAAGTACAATAAGCAGAATTGCGAAGCACTTGGACTTACACCGATTGAAGGTTACACCGCTATTGAAGCAAACTAATTTATAATACTTAAGCCGGAGAGGATATATTTCTCTCCGGCTGTTTCCCTATTTTATTATCTCTGATAAAGGTGAATTTTATGGAACTATTTATGCAGCTTTTTAATGCCCTTCCCGGTTCAATTTCGCAAGGACTTGTATGGGGAATTATGGCGATAGGCGTGTATCTGACCTACCGCATTCTTGATGTTGCCGACCTTACGGTTGACGGCTCATTTGCAACGGGAGGTGCTGTTGCGGTTGTGCTGATACTTAACGGCTGGAATTTGTGGCTTGCAATGCTTGTTGCATTTATTGCGGGACTTATTGCGGGTGCCATCACGGGACTCCTTCATACGCTTATGGGAATTCCGCCTATTTTGGCAGGGATTCTTACCCAGCTTTCACTCTATTCCATCAATCTTAAAATTATGGGAAAGGCAAACCAGTCTGTCAACGTAAATCAAACCGATTTGCTCGTTTCTCTTCGCTGGGTTAAGGAGCTCGCCTTTCACAACCCGCTTATCACGGTAGGCGTTGTTTTGATTGTGCTGATTGCGATTCTTTACTGGTTCTTTGGTACCGAAATGGGCTGTGCCATTCGGGCAACCGGAAGCAATCTGAATATGAGCCGTGCGCAAGGCATAAATACAAACTTTAACAAGGTGCTCGGAATTATGCTTTCAAACGGACTTGTCGCCTTTTCGGGTGCTTTTCTTGCCCAATATCAAGGATTTGCTGACGTAAAAATGGGTCAGGGTGCCATCGTTATCGGACTTGCCGCAGTTATCATCGGCGAAGCCCTTTTTGGCAAGCTGTTTAAGAATTTTGCATTCAAGCTTTTGGCGGTTGCATTCGGTTCGATTATTTACTATATCGTTATTCAGGCGGTTATCACCATGGGACTCGACGCAAATCTTTTGAAACTGCTTTCGGCGGCAATTGTTGCTATCTTCCTTGCCGTACCCTATTGGAAAAGACAATATACCGAAAAGCACATGAGAAGGTCGAAAGGGGGAAAGGCAAATGCTTGATATTATTAATGTTGAAAAAACCTTTAACCCCGGGACAATTAATGAGAAAAAAGCGCTGAACGGCATCAACCTTCATCTCGACGAGGGTGATTTTGTCACCGTTATCGGCGGTAACGGCGCAGGTAAATCTACCATGCTTAATATGATTGCCGGTGTTTATCCCGTTGATTGCGGAAGCATTGTAATTGATGGCGTTGATGTTACCGCGCTGCCCGAATACAAGCGCGCAAAATATTTGGGACGGGTATTTCAGGATCCAATGACAGGTACGGCGGCCGATATGCAGATTGAAGAAAATCTTGCTCTTGCGGCTCGCAGAGGAAAGAAAAGATGGCTTCGCGCAGGCATTACTGCCAAGGAAAGAGCTGAATACAAGGAGCTGCTTAAAATTCTTGACCTTGGTCTCGAAGAAAGATTAACCGCAAAGGTGGGACTTCTTTCGGGCGGTCAGCGTCAGGCGTTAACCTTGCTTATGGCAACACTCAAAAAGCCGAAGCTTCTTCTTCTCGATGAGCATACAGCTGCGCTTGACCCCAAAACTGCAAAAAAAGTTCTCGATATTACACAGGAGATTGTTGCCAAGGATAATCTTATAACCGTTATGATTACTCACAATATGGCGGATGCAATAAGGGTTGGCAACCGACTTATAATGATGCACGAGGGACAAATTGTAGTCGACGTTAAGGGTGAAGAAAAGAAGAAACTCACCATTGAACAGCTGCTTCAAATGTTTGAAAAATCCAGCGGAAGTCAGTTTACCAGCGATAAGGTTATGCTTTCTAAATAAATGATTAAGGGTTGCAAGTGATATCACCTGCAACCCTTTAAACGAGGTTAGATTTTATGTATTTTGATGATGTAAAAGTAGGTATGACGGTGGACATTGCCCCAGCCGTTATTGAAAAGGAAAAGATGCTTTCCTTCGCTCGCGATTATGATAATATACCCCTTCATACCGACGAGGAATATGCGAAAAAGACACATTTCGGCAGGTTAATTGCGCCGGGCGTTATGTCTTTTATGTCGGTGTGGGCAAGGTATTTGGAGGTTGACTTTTTCGGCGAGGAGCTGCTTGCAGGAAAATCGACCAAAATCGAATGGATAAAGCCGGTTTTTGCCGATGATGTGCTGACGGGAAAAGCAACCGTTACAAATATTTCAAAGCGTAATGAAAAAAACGGACTCGTCGAAATCACCATCGAGGCATATAACCAAAATGGTGAGCTTGTGCTTACCGATATCACCGAAGCAATAGTAAAATGCAGAAAAGCACCATAAAAAATAATTATACAATGAATCAGCCCGAAACAAATTTGTTTCGGGCTGTATAATTTTATTTACAATTTTCAATATGTAAAAAATCAGTATTTCTTTGTTAAAAGAGAGTGTTCGGTTTCCTGTATTGATTTCAAGGCGCCTCCGGTGCGATGATATACAAGCATCTTTTTGAAGAATTTAATCTCGATGTTATTTCGGCTGAGTGCTGGGCAGCAACTCCCGTTATGTTTGACGGATTAGTCCCTTGCGCGTTATACGGACTTCTTAACGAGATGGGATATATGATTTCGTGCGAGAGTGATATGCACTGCGCAATGACCATGGCGCTGCTCAAATGCGCAACTCTTGGCGAGGGAAAACCGCTCTTTGGCGAGTTTACGGTTCGCCACCCCGAAAAAATGCCGAGCTTTTATGGCATTGCGGACCCTTCCCAGCAAGCGAAATGCAGTATCAAATGAATGAATTTTTGTTTGCGATGATTTTGACCGAGCTTGAAGACGCGGTTGGTAAAGAAAACTGCTCAACAAGAACAATTGACAGGGTGACACACAGCGTTGACTATTACTGGTTATCACGCATGTGGGCCGACCGTGGCTGTCGTATGCCCGAAGCCGACTTTGTTGTTTGTCCTGAAAACGCAGAGCAGGTTTCTAAGGTTGTTAAAATCGCTAATTATTATAAAATCTCCGTAACCACTTGGGGAGCAGGCGGCGGCACACAGGGCGGTGCTATACCCGTATGCGGCGGTATCATCCTCGATACAAAGAGAATGAACAAGATTTATGAGGTTAATACCGATGGTATGTATATCGAATGCGGCACAGGAGCTATTTACAAGCATATTGAATGGGCGGCAAACGAAGTTGGTAAGGCTACCATGCATTATCCTTCTTCTCTTACCTGCTCAATGGTCGGCGGCTTCTTGGCTCATCGTGGAATCGGCGTTGTTTCTACAAAACACGGTAAAATTGACGATATGGTGCTGAAAATGGAGGTTGTTCTTCCTAACGGCGACTTAATCGAAACCTGCTCGGATCCAAAGCATGCGGCAGGTCCCGACCTGAACCAGATTTTTATTGGTTCGGAGGGCACCTTGGGCATTATCACAAAGGCACAAATTAGAATTTATGACCAGCCGGAAGAAAGACGCTTCCGTGGCTTCTTGTTCCAGGATATGAGCGGCGCTTTCAAGGCATCACGTGAGCTTTTGCAAAAGTTTAAGCCTTCCGTAATGCGCCTTTATGACGAAGCCGAAACAGCTCTCTTATTAAAAAATCGTTGGCATCAAGCTTGGCCGTCTCATGAAGGAGCAGTACGGTCCTGCTATGCAGGTATTTGAGGGACTTAAAAAGGCACTTGACCCCAACGGAATTATGAATCCGTTTAAGTTGGGACTTTAATTCAGAGGGAGGAAAAGAGCAATGATAATGTCAGAAAAATGTAAACAGCATGTTGATTCTTGCGCCGATTGCACCATGCTTGAAACGGACGGCGAAAACCTGATAATGCACCGTCCGGCACAGGGTGGAAACATAACGGCAAAGATAAAGTGCGTTACAAAGCCGCAAATGGCAACCGTGCGAACAAAAACCGAGAGCTTTGATATTGTTGTTTCGGGCGGCAAAGGCGTTTCGGACAGCATTGATAAGCTTTACGAATTAGCTGAGTCGCTTGGTGCGGAAATTGGCGCATCAAGAGGGCTTGTTGATATGAATAAGACGCCGTATGACAAACAAATCGGCTTAACAGGAAAAACCGTCAGCCCCAAAATTTATATCGCAATTGGAATTTCGGGGGCAATACATCATACCTGCGCAATTGAGGGAAGTACCACCGTTATCGCAATTAATCCTGACAAGGACGCAAGGATTTTTGAATATGCCGATTTTGGAATTATAGATAGGTTTTGACAACTAAAATAGACAACCACCGGCTTTGTACTGTCCGCACAAATTGGGGCAGTTCATATGCGGGTGGATATTTATTTCTTGAAATAAAATTTGGAATATGTTAGTATAAATTTGAGGGGAACCTCGTTGCAATTATAGAAAAAAAGGAGTTGCTTTTTTATGATAAAATATCAAATCGAAGGCGGAAATTTGCCTGTCGTAATCTGCTATCCAGAGGCGGGACAGACGCTTTGCACCGAAAGCGGAGCAATGAGCTGGATGACGCCAAATATGCGAATGGAAACCAACACCGGCGGCGGAATTAAAAAGGTTTTTGGACGACTTTTTTCGGGCGAGTCAATTTTTTTGAATGAATATACCGCCGAGGGTGGCTCGGGTATGATTGCCTTTGCGTCAAGTTACCCCGGTTCAATCATTCCCTATCAGGTGACCGACGGAAACGGAATTATCGTTCAAAAGCGCGGTTTCCTCGCTATGGAAAAGGGGCTCGACCTTTCGGTTTATTTCCAAAAGAAGCTCGGTAGCGGCTTTTTCGGCGGTGAGGGCTTTATTATGCAGAGAATCAGCGGCAATGGAATGGTGTTTATCGAAATTGACGGCTATTGTAAGGAATATGAGCTCGGTGTTGGCGAGAGCATAATCGTTGATACAGGCTATCTTGCCGCAATGAGTGAAAGCTGCACAATGGATATTCAAACCGTAAAGGGCGTTAAAAATATGTTCTTTGGCGGCGAAGGATTTTTCCACACACGAATTACGGGTCCCGGAAAGGTTTATATCCAGTCGATGCCTATCATCAATACAGCTCAGACACTTACACCATATCTTAAAATCGGCTCAAAGGATAATGGCGGCGGAATAAACATCAGTTTTGGCGACTGATAGAAAAACTAAATCAAACAGCCCTTTCACCCGAATAAAAAGGTGAAACGGCTGTTTTTTTGTTATATAACGATAGATATAATAAAAAGCGCGGATGCAACCTGTTGTCACATCCGCGCCCTTATTAGTTTAGTTTAGCTTTTTCTTCGCCTTTAAATTATTTAGCGAGAGAAGCGTACATGAAGTACTTGAAGCCGAGCGGTGAAGAGAAAAATCCTTCAATCTTATCGCTGCACATATAGATATCTGTGTAGTAGAAAATCGGGCAGATAGCGCCTGTTTCCATAAGGAGATCTTCAGCCTTGTGCATGAGTTCAAAGCGCTTTTCAGCGTCGGATGAGCCCTTAACCTCGGCAATAATCTTGTCATAAGAATCAGCCCAAGTTAAGTTATCCTGACCGTTGTAGCTGTAAGCAGCATATTTTCCATGTTCGCCACGGCCGAACTGGGTATCGTTGTTACCCGAATCGGTGATCCACATATCGAGGAAGGAGATAGGATCGTTGTAGTCGCCTAACCAACCGTTACGAGCTACCGAGTATTCGCCATTCTTACGTGTGTTAAGGAAGGTAGCCCATTCCTGAACCTCAACCTTGATTGTAATGCCGTAGGCACCCCAAGCGGTCTGCAAGTAGGTAGCAATCGATTCATGTAAGGTGTTTTCGTTTGTGATATAGGTGAGGGTCGGGAAGCCAACGAGCTTGTTGTCCTTTACAGAGAATTTCTTAGAAGAATCAGCAACTTCCTTGAAGAGAGCGAGGGCAGCGTCGCAGTTAGCTGAGTAATCAGCCTTGTCAACGCTGAAGTAGCCCTTACCGTCGCGATTTACGCCGTTCTTAGAAATGAATTCGCTGCCGTCGGGCTCGGTGAGACCCATAGCAACGAAACTTGCAGCAGGAACCTGACCTGCCTGACCGAGCTCTTCTGCAATATAGTTACGGTCGATGATGAGACCAAGAGCCTGACGGAGCTTAGCCTGTTCAGCCTGTGTGAAGTCCTTGAGAGCGGTATCGTTTACGTTGAATGAAATGTAGTAGGTACCGAGCTGACCTTCGATAAAGAACTGATCCTTGTAAGCACCGGTTTTGAGTGACTGAATTTCGTCATTCGGAACAGAATCGATGAAGAGGTATGTTCCGTTCTGATAGTTGGTTAAGAGAGAAACGTCGTCGTCATTAAATGCGAAAACGATCTTGTCTGTAACAACTGCATCAGCGTTATAGAAATATTCGTTCTTTTCCATAACCATCTGAGTCTGGGTGAATTCGGTAACCTTGTAAGCGCCGTTTCCGATATAGGTGTCGGCTGAGGTAGCCCAAGCTTCACCGTGCTTTTCGATTAAATCCTTGCGAACGGGCATGTAAGCAGGGAATGCGCAAAGCTCGTGAATGTAAGGAACGTCAACGGTGAGAACTACGGTAATCTTGTTTCCATCAGCGGTAACGTTGAGCTTAGCGTCAGGATTTACGAGGTTGCCATCGTCATCAGTTTCGTTCATTTCGGCATAACCGTCGATAACTTCGAACATGTAGCCGTAGTCAGCTGCGGTTACAGGGCTTGCAGCACGGTTCCAAGCATAGACAAAGTCTTCTGCTGTGAGGTCGGTGCCGTCGCTCCACTTTAAGCCGTCTTTAAGTGTGTAGGTGTAAGAGGTTTTGCCATCTTCAAGTAATACACCTTCGGGGAGAGAGGTAGCACACTGGGGAACCAACTCTAAGTCGCCATTATCGTTCTGCTCGTATCCAACGAGGCCGGCAAAAGCGTGAACGATGTAGGTAGCGCCGTCAACTGCAGAGTTAAGTGCAGGGTCAACGGTGTCGGGGTATGCGCCAACGTTAAGGGTCATAACCTTTTCGTCGGTGGTTTTGTCGCCACATGAGTTTAAGCACATCATGCAGCCGAGCAACATTGCTACTACGAGCAATACACTCATAAGTTTTTTCATGGTTTTTCCTCCTTTGATTTTAATTATAACTCGTCGTAACGAGTACAATTTACGTAGAAAAATGTTTGCCAATCCTTTTATTAAAGATTGTGGCAGGCAACCAAGCGTCCAGGCTGAACCTCTTTAAGCTCGGGCATTGATTCGGCGCATTTTTCGGTTGCTTTCGGGCAACGGGTACGGAATGGGCAACCGCTTGGCATATGAAGGGGACTCGGAACGTCGCCTTCGAGGTGAATGCGCTTGTTTGCTCTTGCGATGTTTGGGTCGGGAACCGGAACAGCCGAAAGCAGCGAAATTGTATACGGGTGAATCGGATTGTGATAAAGGTCGTTTGCGGGGCCAATTTCAATCAATTTACCGAGATACATTACGGCAATTCTTGTCGAAATATGCTTTACGACCAAAAGGTCGTGAGCGATAAAGAGATAGGTTAGTCCGAGTTTTTTCTGCAAATCCTCGAACATGTTGACAACCTGCGCCTGAATCGAAACGTCGAGAGCAGAAACCGGTTCGTCACAAATGATGAATTTCGGGTCAACTGCAAGAGCACGCGCAATTCCGATACGCTGTCTTTGACCGCCCGAAAATTCGTGAGCATATCGTGTAGCGTGTTCGGATGAAAGACCGACGAGGTCCATCAAATACTTTATCTTTTCGGCTCTTTCCTTTTTATTCGAATAGAGCTTGTGAACATCGAGGGGCTCGCCGATAATGTCGCTGACGGTCATTCGAGGGTCGAGCGATGAATACGGGTCCTGGAAAACCATCTGAGCCTGCTTGCGGAAGTCGGAAATCGACTTTTTACTCTTTATAAGCTGGCCGTCAAACCAAACTTCGCCTGCCGTAGGCTTATAAAGCTGGAGAATTGAGCGTCCAACCGTGGTCTTTCCGCAGCCTGATTCGCCTACAAGACCGAGGGTTTCACCCTCTTTTATGGTGAAGGAAACGTCGTCTACTGCCTTTAATTTAAGTGATTTAAGGATTCCGTTCGGTACGTCAAAGTACTGTTTAAGATTCTTTACTTCGAGAAGATTTTTTTGCTCATTCATTGTTATACATCTCCTCAACTTCTTTTTCGGTGATTTCGCCTGCTGCAATGGCGTCCTTTATGTTATGCCAGCAGCTTGCGATATGGTTATCGTTAATTTTCATTTCCTTTGCCTTGTATCCGAGGCAAATCTTCATCGCATTATCGCAACGAGGAGAGAAGGGGCAACCGTCGGGCATATTGAGAAGGTCGACCGGTGTACCGCCGATTGGTTCGAGGCGGCGGTCGTCGTCCGAAACGGTAGGAATCGAACGAAGAAGCCCCTTTGTATACTCATGCTTCGGGTTATAGAAGATTTCGTCGGCTGTTCCTCTTTCGCAAACCTCGCCGGCGTACATAACGATAACCTCGTCGCACATTTCGGCTACAACGCCGAGGTCGTGGGTGATGAGGATAACCGACATACCAAGCTGAGCCTGAAGCTCACGGATAAGGTCAAGAATCTGAGCCTGGATGGTAACGTCGAGAGCTGTTGTGGGCTCGTCGGCGATAAGAATATCGGGTTCGCAGGCGAGAGCCATAGCAATCATAACGCGCTGTCTCATACCGCCGGAAAATTCGTGCGGATACTGCTTTATGCGCTTTTCGGGCTCGTTAACGCCAACGAGACGGAGCATTTCGATGGCGCGTTCCTTAGCCTGTTCTTTATTTCTGCCTGTGTGAAGCATAATCGCTTCCATAAGCTGATTTCCTATTGTGAAAACAGGGTTTAAGCTTGTCATCGGGTCCTGGAAAATGATGCTGATTTTGTTTCCTCTTATCTTGCGCATTTCCTCTTTTGAAGCGCCGACAAGCTCTTGTCCTGCATAAAAGATGCTGCCGTCGACGATTTTTCCCGGGTTTGCAAGAATTTGAAGAATGGAATAGGCGGTTACGCTCTTACCCGAGCCTGATTCGCCAACAATTCCGAGAACCTTACCTTTTTCTAATGAAAAGGAGATACCGTTTACCGCCTTTACCTCTCCGGCGGGAGTGAAAAAGGAGGTGTGTAAATTGGTAACTTTGAGTAATTCCATATTATAAGCTCCTCCTTATTTCTTGAGTTTCGGGTCGAATGCGTCACGCAGTCCGTCGCCTAAAAGGTTGAGCGACAGAACGATGAGGAAGATGGTGACCGCAGGGATAATCAAACGGTAGCTATAAGTGAAAATTCCCGAACGAGCTTCGGCGGCAAGTGAGCCCAAGCTCGGCATTGGCATATTTACACCGAGTCCGAGGAAGGAAAGATAGCTTTCGGTGAAGATTGCCGACGGAATTTGAAGCGCGGTTGAAATAATCAATACGCTGATACAGTTAGGCAGCATGTGACGGCGGATAATATGACCGCCCTTTGCGCCGATTGAACGTGCGTTGAGAACATAGTCCTGCTGCTTTATAGTGAGAATCTGGCCACGGATAAGACGAGCCATACCAACCCAGTAAAGAAGCGCAAACACGATAAAGATACTTATCATACCAACACCGAGCTTTTCGAGTCCGGTGCCTTCAATTACGGGGGTAAGCGTTTGCTTTAATACTGTGGCAAGGAGGATAATCATAAGCAGGTCGGGCAGCGAATAGATAATATCGACTATTCTCATCATGATGAGGTCGACCTTTCCGCCATAGTAGCCCGAAATTGCGCCATAAATAGCGCCGATTATGAGAACGATTATACTTGCAAAGAAGCCAACGATAAGCGAAATTCGTGTACCGTAAATTACACGTATCGCGTAGTCACGGCCGTGCGAATCGGTACCGAAAATATGCGGGAAAATGGATTCTCCCTCTTCCATACGCTTGAGCTCGGTTTCGCCGTATTCGAAGGGCTTGAGGTTGTTATATGATGAGTCAACGCTCTGACCCGCGGTAACTCCAAGCTGCTGCTCGTAGCTGTACGGATAAATCATCGGCACAAAAATAGCTATAAGAACGATGAAAACAACGATGATAAGGCAGGTCATAGCCAGCTTGTTTTTAGCAAGGCGGCGCATACCGTCCTTAAAGAAGGTGGTGCTCTCTCTCATTCTTTGTTGTAAAAATTTTTCCTCGTCGTTTGCCTTTTCAAACTTTGAAATATCAAGCTGGAGGCTGAGAGGGTTCTTTTTCGGCATAGAAGCTGTTTTCTTTTTCATATCAAAACCCCCCTTTTCTTATGAAAGATCCACGCGAGGATCGAAAATTTTGTAAGCGATGTCGGATAAAAGAGTCATAATAACCATGAGGGTTGCGAGGAATATGGTGGTACCCATAACCATCGGATAGTCACGGTTGATTATGCTTGAAAAGAAATAGTTGCCGATACCGGGTACCGAGAAAATATTCTCTACTACGAGGCTTCCTGTGAGGATGTATGCAATCATAGGACCTACGTAGGTGATAACCGGAGTAACCGCATTCTTTAACGAATGCTTGAAAATAACCTTTATCGGTGAAACGCCCTTTGCTCTTGCGGTGCGGATATAGTCCTGACCGAGAACGTCGAGCATGCTCGAACGGGTAAGTCGGGTAATATATGCCATGGGATAGAGGCTAAGTGAGATTACAGGCAAAACAAGTCCTGCCGAGGTTGAGCCGTTTGGCGGGAATATTGGTACCCATACACAGAAGGCAAGCAGTAGTAACGTCGCTATAACAAATGAAGGCATAGCAACGCTTCCGGTCGAGAGGACCATTATTATCTTGTCAATCCATTTATTATGAAATACGGCGGCAAGTGAACCAAGCGCAAGACCGATAAGAATAGCGATTCCTGCTGCTTCGAGGCCGAGCATACCACTTGTCTTAAATCCTTCTAAAATGAGGTCGGTAACGGTACGTCCTCGATTTTTTATCGAGGGGCCGAAATCAAAATGAAGAACGTCAGAAAGATATGTTCCATACTGCTCTAAAATAGGCTTGTCCAGTCCGTATTTAGCTTCGAGCTGGGCAGTAACTGCGGGGCTGGGCGATTTTTCGCTGAGGAACGGGCCGCCCGGAATAGCTTTCATTGCAAAAAATGTGATGGTTATAACAAGAAATACTGTAAACAGCGCTAAAAGCACGCGTTTTACAATATAAAATGCCAGCTTGGAATTCAATACCTTCATCTCCTTAGTAATGGGTAAAATGCTAATATACAGTTTTTTTGCTTAGTGATAGGTGGAAAAATACTGTATTTGAGAAATTATAACACAGATTTGTTAAAAAAGAAACAATATATTTCAAATTTGACTAATTTTGACGAAAAAAAGCCGTTGTTTTGTGTAAAATATCAAATAATTATGAGGCTTTTCTTGCTTTTTGAAAGGTTTTCGCAGCCGTCCTCGGTGACATACAGCATATCCTCAATGCGTACACCGAATTCGTTTTCGATATAAATTCCCGGTTCGTTGGTGATAACCATTCCAGGCTCGAGAACGGTGTCGCAACGGGAGTTAAGATATGGATTTTCGTGAATTTCGATACCTACGCCGTGACCAAGTCCGTGGCCGAAACAGCCTTCGTATCCCGCGCCATTGATAATATCGCGTGCAATTTTGTCAACGTCTTTACAAACAACGCCGGGTCTAACTGCTTCTTCGGCCATACGTTGAGCCTTTAATACGGTTTCGTACACCTCTTTTTGCTTATCGGAAACCATGCCGATTGCAACCGTTCTTGTCATATCTGCGCGATAGCCATTATAAACTGCGCCGAAATCCATTGTGACAAAATCGCCCTTTTCAACCTTTTTGTCGGTTGGAACTCCGTGGGGAAGTGACGTATTCTTTCCCGAAACGACGATAAAGTCGAAGGAAACACCTTCGCTGCCGAGTCGGCGCATATAAAATTCCATATCAAGCATAATGTTGCGCTCGGTACGGCCTGCCTCGAATCTTTCGACAATATAAAAAAATGTTTCGTCGGTCATGCGTTGAGCCTCTTTTATAAGTTTGAGCTCTTTTGCTGTTTTTATGGCGCGCATGCTTTCGGTTAATCGGTCGAATTTATCGTCGGTGACAATTTCGATTCCGCTTAAAGCTAATCTGAGCGAGGCAAGTCTGCTTATTGAAGTTGAATATGTTTCGATAAAGAGGCTTTTTATTCCGTGGCTTTTGCAAATTCTTTTAATCTCGTTGTCGGGATTATTGCTAAGCATAATGGTATAATCGATAATAGAGGATGATGCCCTTTCGATATAGCGGAAATCGGTCAAAAAATAAGCATGCTCTTTTGTGATTAAAACGGCTCCCGAACTTGACTTAAAACCGGTGTAATAAAAGCGGTTAGTGTCGTTTAAAACTAAAAATGCGCAATCTGCGTAAAGGTTTTCTTGTACTTTTGCAATTCTTTCTTTAATCATATGTAGGGCTCCTCTGTAAATTTATAAATTTTAGTGTTTTTAAAATGTATTTGATTTTTTTAAGATGTAGTGATATACTAATCTTGCAAATCGCAATTTGTTTGGAGAATTTTTCCCTTTCAGCTTGGATTTGCTTTTTCCTATTGTCCTCGGTTAGTGTCTTAACGATTTGCATGAGCGTAAGCACTATATCGAGGGCTTTTATTATTTATTAATTACTATTATAGCAAATTAAATTTAATATTGCAAGTTGCTGAAAAAATTGTCTTTTGTCACAATATTCGCCACAAGAAAAAGCGCAAATTGTACGGAATATCAATATATAAAACGCCACCCTGAAAAGAACAGTAGCGTTCTTTTCAGGGTGGCGTTTTGTTTAATGATATACGCAATTTGTTAATCATCAATAATATTTTCCCTGACAAAGAGAGGAGAATCAAAGAATTCGCGAAGAGTAATCTCAAAGCCCTCACAAATCTCATAAATAATGCGTAGCTTAACACTGGGGAAGGTGCAGTTAATTATGGTGCTGAGAGTGGATTGAGAAACTCCGCTTTTAAGAGAAAGCGAATATTGAGTCATGTTTCTTTGTTTGCAAAGCTCGGTTATTCTTTTTGAAACGGCTTCGTTTAACTTCACGTTAGATAACCTCGATTTTGATAAGATTGGTGTTGCCCGATTCGCCGGTTGTAACGCCGCCGGTTATTACAATTTTGTCATTGGGTTTAAGGTGCAGTTCCTTTTCCGCAATTTTCTTTGCGGTGTAAAAAAGTACGTCGGTTGAGCTGAACTTTTCGCAAATTGCGGGGATAACGCCCCATGAAAGAGCAAGCTTTCGCCAGGTTGTTTCGTCGGTGGTGAGACCGATTATATCAACGGGTGAGCGGAATCGCGAAACCATTCGTGCCGTCATACCCGAAAGTGAGCAGGCGACGATAGCAACGGCATCAATGTCGATTGCCATTCCGCAGGTAGCGTGAGAAATTGCGTCAACAGTGTTTCGTGTTTCGAATTCGGCGTTATGAAAGCGCTTTTTATAATTAATGTTGCGTTCGGTTGTTTCGGCAATTTTTGCCATCGATTCAACCGCCTGAACGGGATATTTTCCGGCCGCCGTTTCGCCCGAAAGCATGATGGCGCTTGTCCCGTCATAAACGGCGTTTGCAACGTCGGAAATTTCGGCTCGTGTCGGTCGGGGATTATGAATCATCGATTCGAGCATTTCGGTAGCGGTGATAACCCTTTTTCCGAGCATGCGGCATTTTGTGATTAGCTTTTTCTGAATTGCGGGGAGCATTTCGTAGGCGATTTCTACGCCCATGTCACCTCTGGCTACCATTATTCCGTCGCAGTGCTTGCATATTTCTTCGATATTGTCAAAGCCCGATTGATTTTCAATCTTTGCAATCAGCTCAATCTCGTTTGCGCCGAGGGTTTCGAGAAAATCATGAACGTCAATGAGGTCCTGCTTATTCGAAACGAATGAGCAGGCGATAAAATCAACCCCGTTTTCGATGCCGAAGCGAATGTCCTCTTTATCCTGGTCAGAGAGATATTTTTGCTTCATGACCTTTCCGGGAAAGCTCATACTCTTTCTGTCCGAAAGCTCACCGCCGCAAACCACGGTTGTGTGAATATCGGCGCCGTTAACCTCGGTGACCTTGAATGAAAGTAATCCGTTGTTAAGCAGTATTGTGTCGCCTATCGAAAGGTCATTTGTAAGCTTTTCGTAGTTGACCGAAACTCTTTTTTCGTTTCCGATAATGTTCTCGGTAGTAAATGTGAAGCTGTCGCCGTCATTCAGCATAACCCGTCCGTTTTCAAAGGTCTTGATTCGGTATTCGGGGCCCTTTGTGTCGAGCATTATCGCAATAGGCAGGTTGAGGTCGCTTCTTACCTTTTTGATAAGGTCGATGCGCCTCTTGTGGTCTTCGTGTGTGTTATGTGAAAAGTTGAGTCGGGCAACGTTCATTCCCGCTTTACAAAGGCCGATTAGTGTTTCCTCTGTTTCACTTGCGGGTCCGATGGTACAAACAATTTTCGTCTTTCTCATATTGCCTCCAAATGATAAGTCGTATTATACCGATTTTATGTTATTTAGCCGTTTTTATTCGTTTTATCAAGAGTTTTCAGAATTTTTGACATTTCGACAAGCTGTTTTCGTGACGAAACGCCAAGCTTGCTGTAAATATTCTTGTTATGATATTTTAGGGTGTTTTCTTTTATATCAAGTATTGAGAGAACTTCTTTGGTGTTCTTTCCTTCAACGTAGTAGTTGTAAACCGCCTTTTCGGTTTGGGTAAGGGAATCCAGCCCCGAAACAAAAAGGTCGCATTGAACCTTGAATTCGTCCGAAAGCTCCAACGTTTGCTCTTCGTTGTTACTTTTTTCACTTTCTTTTATAAGCCGGCTGAGCTGTTCACCCGTTACCTGCTTTGAAAGGGTGATTCGTCTTTCACTTTCTTGAAGCAGCATATATAGACCGAGCAAAAAAAGCTCGCTTATTATATACGAAATTGATAAAATCTCGAATTCGATTTCGACAAGCTGCTCGATAAACCATACGCCGATATTTACAAAAACGGCAAAGGCTAAAATAATTGAATGAACGGTTGAGTCAAGCCTCTTTTTATGAATGGCGTAGCTGATTGCACCGACCATTGCGCTAAAATAAGAAAAGAGGTAGAAAAGATAAACCGAATGTAACGGGCCATAAACCTTGTTGAGTATAGTAATTCCGTCAACCTTTTCAATCCAAACCTGCTTATAATAAATGTCAAGTATTCCGCCGCTTGCCGCAAGGAGAAAAACAGCAAATCCGAGGATGAAAAGAAAAATCGGAACCCATTTTTTATATTCGAGCTTTGTAACTTTGAGGATAATCATCATTATAGACATCGGCAAAAACACTGAGCCGAGATAGGAAAGACGGTTTGCCATAAGAGCGCTGTTGACCGAGGAGGAAACCGAAAGCCAATAATAGCCGAAGTTTACAACCGAAACCGACGAAAACAGAAAAACAAGCCACTTTTCCTTTTTTTGAACAATAAGGCAGTAGCCGGCAAGCAGCACAAGAGCAAGAATTGCCGCAACGCCGTAAACTATGGTTAGGCTTGCCTCTTTATCTCCGACGGATGAACAGCCGCAAAGAAAAATCGCCGCAACAAGCGCAGCAGCTATATTAAAAGCAATCTTTTTCATTGTTAAATCCCCCTAAGCTGACCCTGTTTCTAAAAAAAGCCAGCAACCTCAAACAAATATATTGTCAATAATAAAAAATATTCTTTCCCACCCTTTTTAATAAAAAAGTGTGGGGTGCTGTGTATAAATTTTTCGTATAATTATTGTAACAGAGAGGGGCAAATCGGTTTTATTAGCCGCAGATAAGCCGTTGTTTCCCCTTTAAACTCGTTATGTATGGTTTTGATTTATTTAATTCTACCATATCTTTTTACCTCGGTCAAGGCAACCGAGCCTTAATTAAGCGGCATAGTGAAAAAGCAGGAGGAATTACTTTATTATGAAAAAGATTGTTATCGGCTTAATTCTCGTTTTATTTGTTTCGGTTATTACCCTTTCGGCCTATGCGGCAGGTCAGCCGACAATAACCTTACAGCCGCAAAATCCCAACAACCCCGAATACAGCTGTGTTCTTTATTCGGTAAAGGCGGATGGAAGTAATCTCAGCGCTACATGGTATCTTGAATATAATGGAAAAACTTATAATACGTCAAAGCGTATATATGGAATGCAGCCCTGGGAGGTATATGCCGGCGAAACATACGGTGATTCCCGTGAAAAAAACACATTCTATTTCGCTTTTGACGGAATTGAAAAGGAGCTTGACGGAGCCAAACTTTATTGCGTTATCGAGGACGGACACAATGAAGTGAAAAGCGACGTTGTAACCATCTGCGTTGTTGATGAGTCGGAAGCGCAGCCTCCCGAAGTTTCTGTACCCGCAGCTGTTACCGCAAAAAAGGGTGAAGCGACCGATATTCGCTGTATAGCAAAGGCGTCTGACGGAGAGCAGCTTACATATCATTGGTATGAAAGCTCGACAGGAAAGCTTGCCGATATAAAGGCGATAACGGATGAAAGCGAATACAGCGATTTCATCACCTGCGATACAAGTAAGGTCGGCATTCGATACTATGTATGTATGGTAAAAACATCAAGCGGCGGCATTACCTATTCAAGTGTTATCCCCGTTACAGTAAAGGCGGATAAAAATGAAACTTCCTCAACCGCTTTGCAAAAGGATGAGAGCAAGGGGGCTTCATCCGAGCAGGATTTGGCTGAAAATATAAGCGCAACCGAGCCGACCGATTCGACCCAGCCGATCGATTCAACCCAGCCGACCGATTTAACCAAGCCGACCGACTCCGCCTCGTCAAGCGGCAATAGCGGCATTAGTTCAACCATTGTGCTGATGATTGTAATAATCTGCCTTCTTGTAGCGGCTATAGCTATTGGTATTGTTGCCATTATCACAATGCGAAAGAAATAAACCTTTGTTAAAAAGAAACGAACTCGGTTAAAAACAACCCCTCGCTTAATTGAATAAGGATGAAAAAAGGGACGGAGAAAAACACACTCCGTCCCTTTTTAATATTTGTTTTTGTTTTTTTACCATGTGGTCGGGCTTTGGTCACGCAATCGGGTTTTTCATCAGATAATCGAGGAGCGCCTTGCATCCATCGAAAATATCGCGGTATGTAACCTCAAAATTGCCTGTGTACCAGGGGTCAGCAACGTCGCCGCCTCGGTCTGTGAAGCTCATCAGCTTTTTGATTTTATTCTGCTTGTCGTCGCCGAGCATTCTTAAAAGATTGCGGACGTTATTCGAGTCCATCGCAACCAGCAAATCGTAGTTATCGTAGTCGCAGGGCTTTATTTGGACGGCTCTCTTTCCGTCGCAGGAAAGACCGTGCTTTGCAAGCTCCTTTCGAGCAGGTGGATAAACAGGGTTTCCTACTCCGCCATATATTTCCTCGGTGCTGGTGGCGCATGAGGAAATGAAAAATTCGCCCGATAGCCCCTTTTTCTCAACCATATCCTTGAATATAAATTCCGCCATCGGCGAACGGCAAATATTCCCGTGGCAGACGAACATAATTTTAGTCATAGTGATTTTCCTTTTTTAGATTAATTTATCCTTGGAGCCCTCGTCAGAGGGAGGCTAATTTTTACAACCTTGCATACTTTCAATATATCAC
This sequence comes from Clostridia bacterium, assembly GCA_017409475.1. GTDB lineage: Bacteria > Bacillota > Clostridia > Oscillospirales > Acutalibacteraceae > UMGS1976. Next base: position 11,703 of record JAFQSP010000004.1, on the reverse strand, counting down.
TTTTTATCAGCTGTTTCAAGCGTATATTGTTTTTCGGCAATTTATTATCGATAATCGATAAATTTATTATTGACAAACAATAATTATCGTGTTACTATCGTTTTAGGAAAATAAATTTTCGGGAGGAAATAATTATGTGGAATTATAAAAAATCTGTGGACCTTTCTCTTTTTGTATGTTGGTTTTTATCGGCTGTGCTTTTGGTGCTTTTGTTTATAGGTCCATGGGTTTTCACCTTATATATGACCGAATACAGAGGCTTTGATGTGGACGGCGATGCTTTAATTAACCTAAAAACAACCTTTGCCGCCTGTTTTTATCCCTCAGCTGTTTTTGGCGGAATAATCTTTTTCCGTCTCATAAAACTGTTAAATAATATTAAATCAGGGAATATATTTATTGAACAAAACCCGAAATTGTTAAGAGGAGTTTCGTGGAGCTGTTTTGCCATAGGGACCATTACTTTTGTGGGTGGTTTTTTCTATATGCCTTTTATGCTTGTCGCTTTGTCAGGCGGGTTTGTCGGAGTGTTGCTCAGAGTACTTAAAAATGTTATGCAGTCGGCAGTGGAAATACAAAAAGAAAATGATTTAACAATATAACGGAGAAGAAAAAATGATAGAAATAAATCTTGATGTAATGTTAGCTATAAATAAAATGACCTCTGCTCAACTTGCCGAGAAAATCGGAATAACTCAGGCAAATTTATCGGTGCTCAAAACAGGAAAGGCAAGAGCAATTAGATTTTCGACCCTTGAAAGTATTTGTCGGGAGCTGAATTGTCAACCCGGCGATATAATTAAATATGTATCGGAGGAATAGCCATGAATGATAATAACGTTGTAAATCCGGGTTTTAATACGGTCTATGTACCATATAATAAGCCCGAAAGATTTGAGCTTGTTAAAAGGGATTATATTTTTTCGGCTTTTGCCTTTATAATATCGGTTATAACTGCGGTATTGGGCATTTGGGGCGGATTTCGAATAGGAATGACCCTATCCGTTATTTTTATAATAACTATGCTAACCGTCTATTTTAAATCGGGAAAGGCGAAAGTAAAATTATTTCCGTTATGCTGCGCTATATTTGCGGTAGCTGTTTGTCTAAGCTTTACGCTTACAACAAACAGCAGGGTTCGTTTTTTTAGCTTTATATTTGTAACAATACTTTCTCTTATATGGTTTACGAGTCTTATTTCGGAACAAAAGGAAGAGCGCGACCTTGATTTGATAACAAACATACTTTATCCTATATATGAGCTTGCGATTCCGGGTATTTCTGTTTCGGTTGCTTCAATATTTTCCGGCGATGGAGATAAAAACAAAAAGCTCGGCAAAGCTCTTATAGGTTGCTTGATTTCCTTACCCTTTTTGTTTGTAATTATTCCATTGTTAATTTCTTCTGATGAAGCTTTTAGCGGAATGGTTGGGCTGTTTTTCGGTAATATTGTCTCAACCGTATTTAAAATAGTTGCCGGTGCAGTGATTTCTATTTTTATTATTTCTTACGGTTTAAGTCTTAAAAAGAAGGTGTTACCTGAAAGAAAAAAGAGCAACTTTGCAGGAGTGGAAGGGATAACGGTAGGAGTATTTTTATCTGTTATTTCCTTGTGTTATTTATCATATTTGTTTTCACAGTTGGCATATTTTTTCAGCGCGTTTAGTGGATTTTTGCCCGAAAATTATGAGTTTAGTGTTTCTGATTATGCCAGAAGAGGATTTTTTGAAATGTCGGTTATAGCGGCAATGAATTTTCTTATAATTTTTATAGTTCTCATTCTCACCAAAAAGCGTGACGGAAAACTTCATGCAGGAATAAAAGCGCTTTGTACGTTTATTGCCGTTTTCACCCTGCTTATAATATCAACCGCCCTTTCAAAAATGGTTTTATACATAAAATCTCTTGGTATGACAGAATTGAGGGTGGGTACAAGCGGCTTTATGATAGCCCTCGGCATAATATTTATAAGCCTGATTGTACGTATTTATATATCGAAGGTAAGAGTGATTAGAACGGCTTTGATATCCTTTGCGGTTGTTCTTACCTTGTTCGGCTGTTTTAATATCAATTCGGTTATAGGCGAATATAATTATAACGCTTACAAAAACGGATGGACCGAGACGATAGACACAAGGGCTCTTTATTATTTAGGCCCTGAAGGAATTCCGTATCTTATTAAGTTAAGCGAAGATAAAGATATGTCTTTTGAAGCTGAGAGTATGATTTATGATGCTCTGCTCTATGGAAATTATGAATACAGAATAGTCGAGACCGGCAAGGGATGCAGCATTGAAAGGAATGAGAACAGTATAAAAGGACTGGGCAGTTATTCCTACCCCTTTATGCGAGCTGAAAAAATGCTGAACGAATTTATTGAGAATAACGGGGACTTTTTATCCGAGCAGTGGAAGCATCGATATTCCTACGACAATGAAGTATACTATACAATCCGATAAAAAGCGTTGTGATATGGCAAAAAACGAATGCGGAAATTCTTGCTTTTCGTCGGTTGCGGAAGTATAATTTTCGTTAGATGAAACCTTCTTAAGTAAAAAAAGGTGGCGGGAGTTTATGCGTTTGACCGGCGGAAAGATTCTTAACAGCGATTTTGTGCTTGAAGAAATGGATTTGTATATCGAAAACGGACGGCTTGGTTTTTCGGGCGACGATGGTGAAGCCCTCGATATTTCGGGGTTGACGGTTATTCCCGGGCTGATTGATGTGCATATCCACGGCTTTGGCGGAATCGACCTTACGGGAGCAACTGCTGCCGAGGTTCAAAGGGTTTGCAGTGAGCTTATAAAATGCGGCGTAACTTCTTTTGCAGCAACCACCCTCACCACCGATGCCGAAATTATGCGAAATTCTCTCGAAACGCTCGGCTCGGCTATCGAAAAGGGCACGAGTGGCTCCGAAATCGTCGGTATAAATATGGAGGGACCGTTTATTTCTCCCGAGCGTCATGGCGCAATGGATAAAAAGCACTTTTTACCCTTTGACGAAAGGGTGCTTGACGAGTTTATTTCTCGGTCGAGGAATAATATAAAAATTATGACGGTTGCTCCTGAAATAAAGGCGAATTTCGACGGAATTTCGGCAATTCGGGAAAGAGGGATTGTCGCCTCAATCGGTCATACAAATGCACAAGCCGATACTGTTGCCGCCGCAATAAATGAGGGAGCCACCCACGCAACCCATCTTTTTAACGCGATGAGCCCGCTTGGACATAGGGAGCCGGGGGCAGTTGGAGCTTTACTCGACAGTTCGGCTACCGTCGAGCTTATCTGCGACGGAAAGCATATTGACAGCCGCGTAATTCGCCTTGTTTACAAGCTTGTCGGCAGGGAACGTATTTGTATCATCAGCGACGACGTCAGCACGGCCGGAATGCCCGATGGCGAATACGAAATTCAGGGTCAGCGCGTTGTCATAAATGACGGTACATGCACCCTTACGAACGGCACCTTATATGGAAATGTAAATTCGCTTTTCGAGTGTGTTCGTCGCTCAGTAAAGAGCTTCGGTATTCCCTTTGAGGATGCGGTATATTGCGCTTCTGCCGTTCCGTCGAGGATACTCGGCATAGCGGATAAAAAGGGACGCATTGACAAGGGAATGGACGCCGACCTCGTGATTATAAACGACGATTTCGAAATTAAATACGTTATCAAAAACGGCAGGATAGTAGATTAAAAAAATCCCGATTGCGTAAAATTCGCAATCGGGATTTTTGTATCATCAAATCAGTCTATTTTTTCAATATGGGGGCAATCAAGAATATTGCTGTTTCGCAACATTGGAGCCGCCCAGTTTACAGCGTTTTTGATAACCAGCTGAACGTCCTTGTTATAATAGGTGGGATAGGTTTCGTGCCCCGGCTGAAAGTAAAATATCCTTCCGTTACCCCTTTTGTACGTAACACCTGTCCTGAAGCATTCGCCACCTTCATACCATCCGATAAAAACCGTTTCCATCGGCTCGGGGATAGAGAAGGGCTCGCAATAGGTTTCCTCATGCTCTACTTCAAAGTATCGGTCAAGTCCCTTTGCGATGGGGTGGCTCGGGTCGCATATCCAGTTGCGAAGCAGGTCACCGTCCTCGCGCCAGCCGAGATTACAGGGCGTTCCCATCAGCCTTTTAAATATCTTTGAATGATGAGCCGAGTGAAGGGCAATCAGCCCCATACCCGAAATGACGGCGTTATATACCCTATCTACGATTTCGTCGGGTACATCATTATGACGCACGTGACCCCACCAGATAAGCACGTCGGTGTTTTTGAGCACCTCGTCGCTTAGTCCGCATTCAGCGTCATAAAGTGTTGCTGTTTTTACCTCAAAATCCTCTTTTAAAAATGAGGCAAGCAGACCATGTATGCCGTCGGGATAAAGATTTTTTACAACGGGGTCATTTTGTTCGTGGTGGTATTCGTTCCAAACGGTTACTTTAATCATTTTACCGTCTCCTTTATGGTGTGGTTAAAAAAGCCGTTATTCGTCCTTTTTACCCTTTTTACCGAACCAGTTGAGCAGCACGGTAATAACAATAAGAGCGCCCATAACGATGAGAATGCTGAGCATTCCGATTCCCATATAGTAGAGATTGTCGACAAAAGCCATTGGATTAAAATTCATATGCTTTTTTTCCTCCCTTACATAAAGAAGTTGAGTATCAAACCGCCTGCAATAACCGAGGCAATCTGACCCGAAACATTAACCCCAATTGAGTGCATAAGCAAAAAGTTCTGAGGGTCTTCCTTGAGTCCCATCTTGTGAACAACACGGCCCGACATAGGAAATGCCGAAATTCCCGCCGCACCAATCATAGGATTGATTTTCTTTTTGGAGAAAAGGTTAAGCACCTTTGCAAACAAAACGCCACCTGCCGTATCAAAAATAAAGGCAATCAGTCCAAGTCCAAGAATCAAAAGGGTTTCAGTCTGCAAGAACTCACTTGCTTCCATTCTGAGCGAAATGGTTATACCAAGAAAAATGGTAACTATGTTTGCCAAAGACTTCTGTGCTGTTTCCGAAAGTGAATTCAAAACCCCACATTCACGAATAAGGTTTCCAAACATAAGGAATCCAACCAGAGCAACCGAATCAGGAGCAACAAGTCCCGCAATGGCAGTAATAACAATGGGGAACAAAATCTTTGTTGTTTTTGAAACTTCCTTTTGGGTATAATCCATCCGGATTCTGCGTTCTTTTTTTGTTGTAAGCAGCTTAATCACAGGCGGCTGAATAATGGGAACAAGTGCCATGTATGAATAAGCAGCAACCATAATAGCCCCAAGATATTTCGAATCAAGAGCCTGAGCAACAACAATTGAGGTAGGGCCGTCAGCCGCACCGATAATCGCAATTGATGCCGCATCCTTGATGTCCGGGAAAAACATTGATGCAAAGCAAAGTGTAAAGAAAATTCCAAACTGTGCCGCCGCACCAAATATCATCAGCTTCGGATTAGAAAGCAAAGGACCAAAATCAATCATTGCACCAATACCGATGAACAAAATCAACGGAAAAAGCTCATTTGAAATACCTGCACTAAACAAGGTTTCAAGAGTCTCAATTGCCCCCGAATTAGGAAGGTTAACCAAAATAGCACCAAATCCCATGGGCAAAAGAAGTGTTGGTTCCATTTCCTTCTTGATTGCAAGAAAAATCAGAATCGCACCGATTATCCACATCACAAGCTGCTGCCAGTTAATTTGCAGTAAATTTTCGTAAAGTACTTCCATTTTTTATCCTCCTCGAAAAAAAAGACCATGCACGGAAAAAACCGTACATGAGTCTTGTTATTTAAGACAAGCCGAACCGTTTTTGGTTGGTCGTGAATGACGACTTGCCACGCAATATTTCATGCGCCAAACTACTCCCTCATGAGTAACTTTAATTATTCTACCTTATTTTCCCGATTTTGTCAAGTCTTTTAACCTTATGTTTCATGTACGGTATTTACATTTTTCCTTTTTTTATAATACTGTATACATAAAGCCGCAATGAATAATCCAACTTTTATCAAAATCATTTTTTCCACTCAGCCGCTATGCGGCTGAGTGGAATCCCCTTTTCTAATACATTATCTTGCACCAAACACAGGCTTCAACGCATCTGTTCCGCTCCACACAAAGACTTTTGCATATCCGTTTTCAGGAATAACCAATTTTGAATCAAATGTATGTTCAGTCTTTCCGCCAACCGAAACATTTCTTTCCTGTTTAACGGCAATCATTCTGTTTTGAGAATCGTAAACCGCAACATAAATATCAACCGTCTCAGATGCATACTTTGTTGTATTTGAAAGTACAACAGTTGTACCTTCAACGGACTTAATCGAGAATGTACCGCAATCAATCACATCTTCATTTCCGAGGATATATTCATCCAAAACTTCCTCATCATCAAATTCTCCGTAGAATGATGCAATTCCAACAGTTTTGCCTTTTGCATTCTTAACAGTAACCTTAAATTCTTCGTTGGGTACAATCTTTTGCGTATAATACACATCTCCGTCAACAGCAATGGTCGCATACCCCATCGTTGCCGTTCCGGATGCTTTGAGAGTGAATACACTTTCATTTTCGTTCACAAGATAGCCGTTTTCTTCCTCTGTTGCATTTGTCGCCGTGATTTCAACTGTATAAGTATACTCAATCACCTTTCCACTTTCAATCAATACATCCTGTGCAACTCCGTCATTTTCCGATTTTGCCCAGATTGTTTCAACATCAAAAATCTTGCCCTTTGCATTCTTCAGGGTCATTACAAAACTTTCTCCGCTTGCAATCTGCTTGGTGTAGTAAACTTCTTCACCCACCGTAATCTTTGCATAACCCTCTGAGGTACCACTTGCAGTAACCGTAATTGTTGCTTCGTCTGCATCCACAACATACTTTCCATCTTCGTTAAGTGTTGCATTTTCTGCTGTCACTTCTGCAACATAACCAATTTCGCTTCCACTTGCAATAAGATTCTCTGCTGTTGGCTCTCCGTAGAAGGTCTCAATTGCAACCATCTTGCCCCTTGCATTATTCACCGTGAATGTAAATGTCTCACCCTTTGCAATGGCTTCTGTATAATAATCATCACCATTAACCGAAATCTTTGCATATCCGGGTGTTGCACTTCCGTTTGCCGTAAGGGTGAACACACTTTCATTTTCCGTTACAGCATAACTGCCTTCCGCCTCTGTTGCATTTGTAGCCGTAATTTCAACCGTATAAGTATACTCAATAACCTTTCCACTTTCAATCAATGCATCCTGTGCAACGTCATAATTTGCCGAATTACCCCAGAACGCTTCAACCGACACCGCCTTGCCCACAGCATTTTTCAATGTAAGAATAAAATTCTCACCATTTGCAATCTGATTTGTGTAATAAACGTCCTCGCCAACCAAAATTTTTGCATATCCCGTGGTTGCTGTGCCACATGCCGCAAGAACAACATCACACTCAGCCTCTTTAACCAAATATCCGTCCGCAGCTTCTTCAAGACCTTCGCCCGAAACATCAATCGCATAATTTGCCGCCGCAACACTGTTACCGGCCAATGTGATTGTCTTCGTTTCAGGAACATACTCTATCGCCTGTGGTTCATCATCCGTCAGAGCTTCAATATCGGATTCATAAGGAATATATCCAGGGGTCCATGAAGTATCATCTTCTTCAGCTACTTGTTTTTCCTGACCATTGGGAAGAACTTCATCTGAATCAACAAGCCATTTCTGAATTAAATCAATCATGCCCTGATATGTATACTGACCTTTGCCAACTGCAACTTTCATATACTTTACATTATAGCCTTCAAAAAACTCAGGTGTGAGATAATCAGCAAAATCCTCATATTTATAAAGGCCATACTGTTCAATATCAGCTTCCATCTTCTCCCTATCAAAGGTCAAATCTTCTCCAACTTCAAAATAGTTATGAAGACCGCAATCTTGTTCTTCAAAGTTGGTTGTGAGGAATCCACCTGTAATTGCATTATAATGAAGCGCAGTAATCACGCCATATGCCGGACAATTTTCTGTCCATACCTCGTAATCTGTAAGTTCAACCGCCTTGAACTCATCACCATCCGCTTTCAGGAATTTATGTCCGATATAGCTTTCAACATTTCCAGAGTTTACTATAACAAACTCGTTAGCATCAACATCAAAGAACTCGTGAGACATTATTATTTTGATTTCCGATTTATCATCAAATGTGAGCTTTACGATTTCGTTGTCATTTATGCCATGATTAAATATTATCGCAGGCGGAACAACATCATACTCGCCCTCAAAGAAGTTCCATACAAGAAGGTTATCTTCGTATGTCAACTGATCAATACGTTTTCCACTTCCATCAGCCAGTGTTATAAGCGTGTCACCTGTTACACATCCGCCGCTTGATTTGCTATTATAACCTTTTGTCTGCTCATTCCACAAAAACGATGCCGTTGTATTATTTGTAACAGTAGCACCATTATTTCCGGTATAAGTAAATGCAGATGCATCCCAAGATACGTCTATGTTAGCGGCATTCGAAGCACCATCTGTAATAATATACACATTATTATCCGAAATATTTACTGTACAGGTTTTTGCACTCGGCCCACTACCCTTCCAGTTTCCGATGTTCACCTTAAAGGTTTTCCCATTTGAATAATTAAGCGTCAAAATACCGGTATTCTCAATCGTTCCGTTGCTTCCGGTTGAAGTACTAAAAGTATACGAGGATATTCCGCTGTCCAAATCCACAACCGTTGCATTTCCGGTCTCATCATAGTCAGTAACAGTTACACAACCCAAAAAATACATTTTATATTGATAGTCGTAGTCACCAGTCATCACGTATTCAGACATGGAAGCTATCTCAGATGTATCAACCATAATTTCGGCATTTTTCCAAGCAGCTTTAACTACATCAACATTAATATTTACAGATTTTCTGTATGTCTTTTCGTAAACTATAATATTCCCATCAGAATCCATACTATAATTATTTTCATCGGAACAAGTATATGTTACAACATAATTGCCGGCAGTATCAAAATCTATTGTTTTTCCGGTATAATCAGTGCCGTTCATTGTTACCGTATAATCAAGGGCTTTACCGGCTTTTGTAACATTCAGTATTGATGTATCCCAAGAGAACACATCACCCGCATCCATAGAAATCGTTACCATGCCATCTGTCATCACACAATAATCATTTGAACCTTCAACCTTAGCAACATAATTCTTGTTACCTTCGGATTCAGGGTATTCAAAACTGTATAAAGGAGCAATGGCTGCTTGTGCAGTTGAATGATATGTAGGTACACTCACCGATATACTTGTAGCATCCGGCACTTTTGAGTATACGTAACCTGTCTTACCCGCAAACACCGGATTTGCCGAACTATATCCATCAATATCCGAAATATTTGCATCGGCAACATTACTGGTCATTGAAAGAATACCACAATTGACCCACACATCACTGTTTGCATCAGTATACTGAATACTTGAGCAGCTTGAACCAAACATTACGTCTGTAAGCTGTTTAGCACTGGTATCCTTAATGTAATCACTCGCCTGCTTTTTCGAAAGATTGTTATACTGTGTTATCCCGTTTCTAATCTCAACAGTTGTTGTAGAAGGAACTTGTTCATAGTAAACAACAACACCAAATCCTGCAACAACTGTTCCGTCAGCAGCCAAATCATTTCCGTTCACCTGGTTGATAGTTGTCACATTATCAAGCACAACATTTCCGCCTCTGATATCAACATTTGCAAAATTTCCCCCTTTGAGGGTCGAATTTGCAATTTCAAGATTACCTCCGTTTACACGAACCGGAGCGGCACAGTTGGAAATATAGCTATTGGCAATTACGCTATCCTTACAAACCAAAACAGTCGCCCTGTTATATGCATCCAATCTTGTTGCACCATACTCAGTATATACAGCACCCTCAACTTTCACATTGTCAAGTATTGAGTTATCAAGTCTGATAACGTAATTTCCGGTAATATATCCCGAACTTGCATAGGCACCGTCAGTTACATCAAAAGTGAAACCGTTACCGTACAAACTCTTTCCATCAAGCATAATACTTCCGCCGGATGACATTTTAATATCATTCAGAAAAACGCTGTTAGTTTCTGCCATTTTACTGCTATACGATGTAAAATTCGTGGCATCAACAACCTCCAATTTAAGTGACAGTGCATTGGCATATCCGTCATCATCAATTGTAACCTCAACAGGACCTGTTCCGCTAAACTTAATTGTACCTAAACCCCAATTCGATGCATTAGCAGTATATGTACCCGCAACATCCGTGTTTGCATCAAGTGAATTAATCACAACCGAAACATTGCCCACATCAGCACCGTCAACAGTCTCAAAAAGCGAACTCAAAGCCACATCGTTTGCATTACCCACACGGTACAAATATTTATCTGTATTATCAAATTTCACCTTAAACTTGTTTGCTTCATCAAAAGATGTAAGATTAAGCTGAATTGAAAATTCACCTGTTCCTTTATTCATGAATTCCTTTGGAACATTATCAGTCATCTTGAAAGCAACTGCAACAACCGTTTCCTTGGTGTCAGCCGTACTTACCGACTCACCTTCAGGCACAATGCTTCCCTCCGCAACCGTCAAACCTCCGAGAACCTCCGCAAGCGTCCCGATTTTTGTCATATCCTTAACCGCGGTATTTGAAGAAATGCCTTTTTTATAGTAAACATCAAGCACACTTGCCATTTCTCCGATTTCGGATGCAATCATTTTCATTTCGTATGAAAATGCAAGCTCTCCTGCGTTTTCAATCTTGAAATAACGAACAGCCTCACTTCCGGGTTCAAAACCTGAAACCGAAAATGCCGCCTCGCCGTTTTTCCATTCACCCTGTTCAAAATCGCTTGTCCAATTCAATGATGCAAGCAACTCTTCATTTTCAACCGTCGCACCAAATGCAACAATGTTAAGCAGCATTGAAAGTATCAGTATTGTTGACAAAAGGCTTTTAAAAACTTTTACCATTTTTCATCTTTCCCTTCTTTATATAAATTACGTTTTTTGCATAAATATACATAATAATTTTATCATTATATCCATGTAGTGTCAATAAAAACTTTCCACAAACACCATTATAACAAAAAAATAATATCAGCTTGCATAAAAATGCTTGACAATTTCAAAAAAATATTATATAATGTTAGAGCTGTTTTGTCACAGCATCTTATACATATCGGGATGTGGCCCAGTTCGGTAGTCCTCCTTGGACACACAGTATACTCTCCCATCCTTTTGCAACTCATTTAATTATTGTAGTTGCATTTGTGAACAGCAAAAAAATTTCGCCGATTTTGACCTTTTGCTCAAAATCGGAACAGTCATTAAAATGACTTACACCGTTTGACCGTCTTTGGGTTGTTCCTTCTATTCAGCCTGAAGATTTCAAAAAATATGGGTTATGTGCTCAAATCATTTTTGACTACACACTATCCCATAAACACACACCTTAATATTGTTAACATCGGGATGTGGCCCAGTTTGGTAGGGCACTACGTTCGGGACGTAGGAGCCGCAGGTTCAAATCCTGTCATCCCGATTAAAAGAACAATCCTCTCATAGGGTTGTTCTTTTTCTTTTATGGAAGGATTTGAACCTTAAGAAGGCACGAACGGTTAAGAAAATAATCTCTTGATTATTTTT